>NZ_OX366367.1:0-1535196 GCF_947251615.1 Wolbachia endosymbiont (group A) of Apoderus coryli
TGGAAAGCAGTAAAATAACAATAGTAGAAGTTATCAAACGAAATGAGCCAAGTGAAAGAGTGCCTATTTGGCTAATGCGTCAGGCTGGCAGGTCTCTTCCTGAGTACCGCAAAGCAGTAGAGAATATGAATAATTTTATGGAAATATGCTACAACACAGATTTAGTGACAGAATTGACATTACAGCCGGTGACAAGATTTGACGTGGATGCGGCGATAATTTTTTCAGACATTTTAGTAATAGCTGATGTTTTGGGTTGTGACGTGAATTTCCTGCGCAATGTGGGCCCGAGAATAAAACCTATAGAAAATCCTAAAGAATTGAAAAGTCCACAAGACATTGAAACTAAAACCTTACCAATTCTAAACGCTATAAAAAAAGTCAGAAGCCAATTACCAAAAGAAAAATCTCTCATAGGATTTGCTGGTGGACCATGGACAGTAGCCTCATACATCATAGAAGGTGGGAGCAGCAAAACTTTTTCCAAAGTATTAAATTTTTATCCTTCGTATTTGAAGGCAATAATTGAACGAATAACGGAAGCAACGATTATTTATCTAATTAAACAGATAGAATTTGGAGCAGATGTTATTCAGCTATTTGACAGTAATGCTGGTGCATTATCGGAACCATTGTTTAAAGAATATGTTATCGAACCAACAAAGAGAATTATCTTGGCAATAAAGGATAGATTTTCTGATTTTCCAATAATAGGATTTCCAAGGTCTGCTGGAAATCTTTATAAGGATTACTGCGAACAAACAGGTGTATCTGCAGTAAGTATAGATTATAATGTTCCAATAGAATGGGCAAAAGCGAATCTAAAAATCCCTCTACAAGGAAACCTTGATCCTAATCTTTTAGCCTATAATAAAACGGAAGCAATCAAAGAAGCAAAACGTATAATAGATTGCTTTAGAGATTTACCCTTCATATTTAATCTCGGACATGGAGTACTCCCTGATACTCCAGTTGAAAATATTGCTGCGTTGGTAAACCTGGTAAAAAGCTACTAATACAATACACAAAATTCCTAGCTTTTTTGTTGTACGGGGTTTATCATTTGAATTTAGCTTCAGTAAGATATGTCAGACCTTGCAAAAAGAATGTCCCTAATAAAACCATCACCTACGATTGCTGTAACTGATAAGGCAAATAAGTTGAAAAATGAAGGAAAAAAGATCTGTATTTTAGCTGCAGGAGAACCAGATTTTGATACTCCAGATCATATAAAAAAAGCAGCTATTCAAGCAATAAGTGAAGGTAAAACTAAATATACTACTGTTGATGGAACGCGTGAGCTGAAAGAAGCAATAATTAATAAGTTAAGAAAGGATAATAACCTCGAGTACACGCTTAACCAAATCTGTGTTGGTACAGGTGCTAAGCAGGTGTTATTCAATTTGTTCATGGCAACAATTAACTCTGGAGATGAAGTTATTATTCCAGCTCCTTATTGGGTTTCATATGTTGATATGATAAACCTTTTTGGCGGCCTGCCAGTTGTGGTAGAGTGCAAACAAAATTTTAAACTGACACCGGAATTATTGAAAAACAAAATAACTAAAAAGACTAAATGGTTAATTCTTAACTCGCCAAATAATCCAGCAGGAGCTGTGTATACGTATGACGAATTGAAAGATATATCACAGATATTGCTTGAATATCCACATGTGAATATTGTTACAGATGATATTTATGAGCATATAATATACGACGGAAAATTTTTTACTATCGCTCAGGTTGAGTCGAAGCTTTATGACAGAGTTTTTGTGGTCAATGGAGTGTCAAAAGCTTATGCAATGACAGGCTGGAGGATAGGGTATATTGCAGGTAGGAGTGATGTGGTAAAAGCTATCTCTACGCTGCAGTCTCAGAGCACTTCTAATCCAAATTCGATAGCACAAGCAGCAGCAGTTGAAGCATTAAACGGTGACCATAGTTTTTTGAAAGAAAGAACAAGGATTTTTAAGAGTCGTAGAGATTTTATGGTGGAAAAGCTAAATTCTGCTCCGGGATTATCAGCATCTGTTCCACAAGGTGCGTTTTATTTATTTGTCTCATGTGAAGGATTGCTCAATAAAAGCACAAAAAGTGGTAAGATAATAAATAATGATTTAGATTTTACCGAATACTTGTTGGAAGATCATTTAGTTGCTGTAATTCCAGGAATTGCATTTGGTCTAGAAAATTTTATCAGAATTTCTTATGCAACTTCTCAGGAACAATTAGAAATTGGATGTGATAGTATTACTAAAGCGTGCCAGGAGTTAAAATGAAATAGACTATCCATAAGTTGTATATTTTGCCATACTTCGCTAAGGTTATTTTGAATGTTCTAACTTGTGTTTTTCTATGGAAGGCATTTTTATTGATTGAGCAAGTGTCTTTCTAATATTGAATTCCTCATTTTTTTCACTTCGTTGCAGTAGGTTAATATTATTTATTTTATTTACTAAATCTTTCCCCTTTTCCAGAGTCTTTAAATCACTTTCGTTAATGTGATGTTCATTGTAAAATTCTGCAACAATTTCTTTTCTTTTCGGGTGAGTATTTAAAAATTCCGACACCTGATGTTTAGCAACAGCTTGAATAAATTTCTTATTAAATCTTGAATCGTTATATAGATTTTCCAAACTTTTGTCATAATGTTTTGCTTCGTTTATAGTGAGTTTTATTATCTCTTCTATACCACTTAGAAGTTTCCTGTACAATTTGTCGTATCTATTGCCTAGCACGTGTGTAGCGAATGTTTGTTCGATATATTTTGTTATGTAATTTTGCAGTGTATTATCTATTGTGCTTATGTTCATCAGCCTACCTCAATGTTATATTAACTATTTTACATGTAGAAAGGTTAATATTGAGTTAATAGGGTACTTCTGAAGTCAAATTTTACTGAAAATTATGATATTTAAGATATAATTGTCAGCATGAAATAAAAACATAAATAAAATGGATCTTGTAAAAAAAGTGAAGCTCAAGATAAAGATGAATAAGGGCAAAATCATAAATGTACTTATCATTTGTGGTGTAATTTTTTTCATATACCTTATTCATGAGCCAGTTGTAGATATGGTAGAAAAAATTGTAAGTAAAATAAAAAGTCTCTTTTAAAAATTGCAAAAGTAAAATAGACTTTTTACATTACCCTCTGCCATACCAATCTGGGATCTGGAAGATTTAGTTAATATGTATAGTTGCTTACGCTAGTTATCTATATTAAATTTCAATAGATCGAAATAAGTATTTATAAAATTTTGATAAATATTTATTTTGTTTTTTATAACTAAAGTATCTATAATCCTAAATTTTAGATGAGATTCATGTTGCAGAGGAATTTTTTAATCTGGTTGTTGGCGTCACTGTTTTATGCATACCAATATATATTACGTGTAATCCCAAACATAATTGCGCCTGAATTGATAACAAAATTTAACATAAGTATTGCAGATGTTGGCCAGTTTGGCGGGTTATACTATGTAGGCTATACGCTAGCTCATATACCTATTGGTCTTTTCCTCGATAGATTTGGACCAAAGTTTGTTTTGCCTGCTTGTACCATTTTGACATTTACCGGAACATTACCGCTTATATGCTTTGATGAGTGGAGTTATTCAATAATTGGAAGAATAATTGTGGGAATTGGGTCATCCGCTTCAGCAATTGGAATCTTTAAAGTTGCAAGCATGTATTTCTCGCAAGAAAAATCAGCAAGAATGGCCAGCTTATCTATAATAATAGGGTTATTAGGAGCTACTTGTGGTGGATTACCCCTGGACTTCTTACTCGATAAATTTGGTTGGGACTATGTTATTTACACTTTCTCAGCATTTGGTTATTTACTTGCCTTACTGTTATTCTTTATAACGCCAAGCAGTAATGACCAGAAAAAAGTGAGTGTAAATGATAATATGTTTCAGGATTTAAAAACTGTACTTTTCAACAAACATGTCATTCTAATCGGCTTTTTTGGTGGCTTGATGGTTGGTCCATTGCAGGGTTTTGCTGATGCTTGGGCAAAAACGTTCTTGTATGAAGTATATCAAATGACCGCAGATCTAGCATCTTTACTTCCTTCTCTCATATTTGTAGGCATGGGAGCTGGATCGTTCTTTTTGGCTTACTTTCTAGAGAAATATCCAAATAAACATTATGAAACAATTATTGCATGTTCTTTTGCAATGATCGCCGGTTTTTTATTACTTTTTACTCAGATTGGTGGCTTGTATGTTGTATTACCTACGCTTTTTATTATTGGTTTCGCATCTGGATATCAAGTAGTTACAATTTATAAAGCACTAAGTTATGTGAATAATAACTTGGTAGGCTTGGCTACAGCTGTGTCAAATATGATAGTCATGGTTTTTGGCTATTTTTTTCACACTGGAATCGCAAAGATAATAGATTTATGTTGGGATAAGACAGTGATACAAGGAAATCCTGTGTATAGTGCTGAATTGCTGATAAAAGCAACATCTATTATTCCTGTATGTTTGCTAATAGCTGTTTTTGGGCTCTTATGGTTAAAAAAGCAGGACAAGCAGTCTTAAAATTGCTTGTGCATCTTAAAATTAAAGCGAGGTTCGATCTATGATGAGTATTTTAAAAAAAATCTGTGGCTCTAAAAATAGTTTAAAGTCTTTTGATAACGAGGTTTATCAATCTATAGAAAAAGAATTGCAACGCCAAAAATCACAATTGCAATTAATTGCATCAGAAAATTTTGCAAGCAAAGCGGTAATGGAGGCACAAGGCTCTTTTCTGACTAATAAATACGCAGAAGGTTATCCAGGCAAAAGGTATTACTGTGGTTGTGAGCATGTGGACAAAGTTGAAAGTCTGGCTATAGAAAGACTTTGTAAGTTGTTTGGTGTAAAATTTGCAAATGTTCAGCCTCACTCTGGTTCTCAGGCAAATCAAGCAGTTTTTGCATCATTACTTACTCCAGGTGATACAATACTTGGATTGTCACTGAATTGTGGTGGGCATCTAACTCACGGTGCGGCGCCAAGCCTTTCTGGTAAATGGTTTAAGTCGATTCAATATACAGTAAATAAAGACACTTATCTGCTCAATATGGATGAGATAGAAAAGCTGGCGCTGGAGCATAAACCAAAATTGATCATAGCTGGTGCTTCTGCTTATCCAAGAAAAATGGACTTCAAACGCTTTCGCGAAATTGCAGATAAAGTTGGTGCTTATTTGCTTGCAGACATTGCTCACTATGCGGGGCTTATTGCAGCAGGCGAATATCCGTCTCCTGCTGAATATGCACATGTTATGACTTCCACAACTCACAAAACTTTGTGTGGTCCTCGTGGTGGAATAGTGATGACCAATGATGAAGCATTGCACAAAAAAATTCAATCTGCAGTTTTTCCAGGATTGCAGGGCGGGCCACTTATGCATGTGATAGCTGCAAAAGCTGTTGCATTTAAAGAAGCATTAGCGCCAGAGTTTAAAACTTATAGCAAGAAAGTCGTGGAAAATGCGAAAGTACTAGCTCAAGAATTGCAAAAGCATGGACTCGACATTATAACCGGTGGCACTGACTCTCATATAGTGCTAGTTGACTTAAGATCACAGAAATTAACTGGAAAAGACGTTGTAGATAGCCTTGAGAGGGCTGGCATTACCTGCAATAAAAACTCTGTACCGTTTGATACAGAGAAGCCGACCATCACTTCAGGGCTCCGTTTTGGCACTGCTGCTGAAACAACACGCGGACTTGAGGCAGAAAATTTTAAAGAGATAGCTGGTCTAATAAATGAAGTGGTTCAGGGATTAATTAGCGGAAATAGCTCAAGTGTCGAAAAAGCAGTAAAAACTAAAGTTGAAAGGATTTGTAGTAATTTTCCTATTTATTAATTTATGTGGCGTCATTTAAGTAGCTGGTAGAAACGAAAAAACTTCCTTGACAAGCTCCGCCAGCGCCCTTATTATGACAATAAGGGTATTTATGACTCAAAACTTGTTTTTGACCTGCAGGCTCAATGACAAAATTCAGTAAAAAACTCAGGGTATTTATTGGCGGATTACATAAAATTATAGCGGCTGCATGTCTTTTTTATTTTTTCTACATTCAGCCAAATCGCGCTTATTTTAAGCGTTAGCACATTATTACAGCGCCAGTTTAAATTATTATAGGGTCAAAACTCGCACCACGGGGCTTCTTTTGCCTTTTTTTTATTTGGTAAATTTCTTAATGTTTATAGCTAAAAGAGCCCAAGAGAGGTGTCATTCCAGTGCCCCTGTGATGTCATTCCAGTGCTTGACACTGGAATCCAGTTTTCCATATAATCTCATCGAAAACGTTGTAACCACTTCCTATGCTAGTTTGCTTGTAAACAAGCAAACTTTCCTGGATCCCAGTGTCTGGGCACTGGGATGACAAAAAAAGGAGCACTGGGATGACATCATAGAGGCGCTGGGATGACATCATAGGGGGTGCTGGGATGACACCCTGACAACCGTCATTCCGCTACGTGTTAGCGGCTAAGAGATACCGCGGCGGTATGACGTGTTAGCTATACCTTTTTTCTACTTAGTTTGGGTTATGCAAGAAGTCTATTGTATAGCTATTGCTGGTCGTATATTACTTATAGCTTATCTATTCAAATTGTAACTTTATTTTCATAATTAATTATTGACACTGTTGATAATCTAGTTATTATTATTGTATTGGTTAATGAGGTAAAAAATGTCTACATCTAACCTTAAAATTTCAATTGCTGCTTTATCATTATGTGTATCTGCCGTTGCAATTTATATACATCTTCCTTATGTTATTGCAGCAGTTTCTGGTTCTGGTGCAATTGAAGCAGTTCCTTTAGCAATTTTTGCTGTTTCTGCGATTGTTGCGCTGGTTTCAGTGATATGTCTTATTAGACTGGCCGTTTCTAGAGCTGGTGATGAGAAAAAAATAGATCTTAGTGGAGAAGAATCCGGCCATACTGCATCTCAAGAACCACAAAAACTTGTGCATGAAAATAGTACTAATCTGGAAAGTAAGCCAATTAGAAAAGAATTTGATAAGCCTGTTAAGCAAGATAGTGGATCACAGATAAAAGTTGATAGTGGTACTAGTTCGCAGGATAAATCAAGTGTGCCTACTTCTCCTTCACAGCCTCCGCAAACACGTGATACAGCAGTTTCTCATGTACCACAAGAAAAGCCTGTTAAGCAAGATAGTGGATCACAGATAAAAGTTGATAGTGGTACTAGTTCGCAGCATAAATCAAGTGTGCTTACTTCCCCTTCACAGTCTCCGCAAACACGTGATAGTGTACCACCACCACCTCCTCCTCCTCCAAATTCAAATGGAACTTCTTCGCAAGAAAAAACTTATAATCCTAATCTAGTAAGAGCTGAGAGAATAAAGATGCTTGAACTGATAAAAGCAGGTCCTAAGTTGAAGCGTTTTGAGGGCGAAACACAAGAAGGGTATATTGCAAGAATGGATGGGCTTATAAAGGCAAAAGGGGGCAGAGTCATAGATAAGTGAAGATGAAGACAAACAACAAGAGCCAGAGCAGAAAGAAAAGGAAGGTGATGCAGGATCTGGACCCACATCTCCGTCACATTCTGTGCCAAAGGCAGGGAAGCCACCGGTACCACCAAGTTCGTGTGTTGATTCATCTTCTTTCTACTTAGTTTGGGTCATGCAAGAAGTCTATTGTATAGTTATTGCTGGTTGTATATTGCTTATAGCTTATCTATTCAAATTGCAACTTTATTTTCATAATTAATTATTGACACTGTTGATAATCTAGTTATTATTATTGTATTGGTTAATGAGGTAAAAAATGTCTACATCTAACCTTAAAATTTCAATTGCTGCTTTATCATTATGTGTATCTGCCGTTGCAATTTATATACATCTTCCTTATGTTATTGCAGCAGTTTCTGGTTCTGGTGCAATTGAAGCAGTTCCTTTAGCAATTTTTGCTGTTTCTGCGATTGTTGCGCTGGTTTCAGTGATATGTCTTATTAGACTGGCCGTTTCTAGAGCTGGTGATAAGAAAAAAATAGATCTTAGTGGAGAAGAATCCGGCCATACTGCATCTCAAGAACCACAAAAACTTGTGCATGAAAATAGTACTAATCTGGAAAGTAAGCCAATTAGAAAAGAATTTGATAAGCCTGTTAAGCAAGATAGTGGATCACAGATAAAAGTTGATAGTGGTACTAGTTCGCAGGATAAATCAAGTGTGCCTACCCCTTCACAGCCTCCGCAAATACGTGATACAGCATCTTCTCAAGTACCACATAGTGTACCACAATTCCCTTCATCTCTATCAAGTGGTGCAGTACCACCACCACCTCCATCGCCTGCTCCAAATTCAAATGGAACTCCTTTGCCAAGAAAAGCTGATAGTCCTTATCTAAAAACAGATCATGGAAATGCTCTGCTTAAACAGATAAAAAAAGATCCTAAGTTGAAGCATGTTAAGGAATTGGATGCAGTACAAAGTAATAAGGGCACTGACAAAAAAGAAACACAAGAAGAGTATAATGCGAGAGTTGATAAATTGCAAGAAGAGAAGGAAGAGGAATGGGAATGATTCAGATCTTAAAAAGGCACTTGAGGAGAGATTAGCAGTCATGGCACCCTCAGATAGTGAAAGTGAGCAGTCTAGCTGGACAAGTAATGAAGATGGACACGAACAAATAGAGCCAGAGCAGGAAAAAGAGGAGCAGACAAAACACACAAATTCCCCATCAAGCAAGGAAGAAGCGGGGGTCTTGACAGTGGTATAGGATCTAGAGCCGCATCTCCGTCATATTCTGAACAAAAGACAGAGGAGCCACCAAGTTCGTGTGTTGATTCACCTTCTGCAGCACAAGTAAAGAGTGTTAACCCAGTGGATAATAAGGTGCAAGATTCATCTATTCCTCCTATCGAGGACCACGCAAAATTTTCTGCTTCAAAGGGAGGTGTTCCACGCTCTTCTTAAAATAAGTTTACCTACAAGTCTGATTGTATTAAGATTGTTTAATACAATCAGATCTATTATATGCGTTTACCTAAATATTACCTACCAACTTTAAAGGAAAAGCCTGCTCATGCTAAAATTATCTCCCATCAATATTCTTTACGTGCAGGTTTAATAAAGCAGATAGCATCTGGCATCTATACGTGGTTACCACTTGGTCTGCGCGTGCTTAAAAATATTGAAGACATCATCAGAGATGAAATGGATAAATCTGGCGCTATTGAAGTGTTAATGCCTTGTGTGCAACCAGCAAATCTTTGGCGAGAATCAGGGCGTTACGATGATTACGGTAAGGAAATGTTGCGTATAAAGGATAGGCATGAGGAAGATATGCTTTTCGGTCCAACGCATGAGGAGGTGGCAACTGATTTAATTAGAGATGTGGTAAAAAGTTACAAAGATTTGCCACTTTGTTTATACCAAATTCAATGGAAATTTCGTGATGAGGTAAGACCACGTTATGGTGTTATGAGGGGTAGGGAATTTTTGATGAAGGATGCGTATAGTTTTGATGTGGATTACGAAAGTGCACAGAATTCATATAATTTGATGTACAAAACTTACATAAAAATCTTCAAACGCATGGGACTTACTCCAATTGGAGTTCGAGCTGATACGGGGCCAATTGGAGGAAATTTGAGCCACGAGTTTCATATATTGGCAAACACTGGTGAGAGCACTTTATATTATGACAATAAATTTTCTGAACTACTAGAAAGTGAAGATGTTGAAAGTTTAAAGAGTATATACGCAGTTGCAGATGATATGCATGATCCTAAAACTTGCCTTGTGCCGCAAGAGCAGTTAAATGTTAGTAAAGGTATTGAAATAGGGCATATTTTTTATTTTGGCGACAAATACTCAAAGCTTATGAAGGCAAGTGTTACTTCTCAAGATGGAAAAAATGTCAATATACATATGGGTTCGTATGGCATTGGGGTTTCAAGACTTGTTGGTGCGATAATAGAAGCTTTTCATGATGATAAAGGAATTATCTGGCCAGAATCGGTGGCTCCTTTCAGAATTGGTTTAATCAATTTACAAACGAAAGTAACGGAGGCTGCAGATAAAATATACAAAGCTTTGAAAAGCGATGAAGTGCTTTACGACGATACGGAAGGGAGTGTAGGAGTAAAATTTTCTAGAATGGATCTGATAGGCTTGCCGTGGCAAATAATTGTCGGAAAAAAGGCAATAGATGAAAAGATAGTTGAAGTAAAAAATAGAGCAACTGGAGAGGTAAAGGAAATGCAGATTGAAGAAGCAATAAATCACTTTAGCACAAAATGATACACGGTATCGGCACTGACATAGTATATATACCAAGAGTGTTGAGAATATTACAAAAATACGGGGAAAAATTTCTCAATAGAATCTACACTGAAAAAGAAATAGAGCTAAGTAGAAAGTATAATAGTCAAGAAATGCGAGCAAGGTATTTTGCTAAGCGCTTTGCGGCAAAGGAGGCTTTTGTTAAAGCACTAGGCAGTGGTCAGGGCATTATAATGAAAGATATAGAAATATACAATGATGTAAGAGGCAAGCCACATCTTGCTGTCAGAAAGGATTTTATCTCCAAAATTCATCTTTCTCTGAGTGACGATGGAGATTACGCTACTGCATTTGTTGTAATTTGCGTCTAGCAGATATTGTTTCAATTTATGCAGTTGACTTTATGCTATCTATATAGCTAAGCTGACTTAGATTTACCGACAATTTGAAAAACCGTCATTCCGCTACTAGTTAGCGGAATCTATGCTGAGATACCGCGGCGGTATGACGGTTCGTGGTGTATGACGTAGATTGCTGTCATTCCAGTGCTTGGCACTGGAATCCAGCCTTTATTATGCAGCCACTTGGTTGAAATTAAGTTTTCTGGATCCCAGTGTCTGGGCACTGGGATGACATCATAGGGGCACTGGGATTACACCCTGACAACCGTCATCCCGCTACTAGTTAGCGGATGAGATACCGCGAATGAATCGCGGTATGACGTAACGACAAATTCGTCATCCCGCTACTAGTTAGCGGGATCTAGAGATACCGCGGCGGTATAGCTATAGCATACACAAACAACTAGTTTACCAAAAAAACATAGCAGTTTTTCTATGATTTGAGTATAATTCTAGCTTTACCTAAGCAGAAAATTTAATGGACTATATCTTAATGTATCTTTCCTTACCATTTTCAATTACCGAGAATTATTTATTAATTACTGCGTTGATTCCGCTTTTAAGTGCTTTTGTTACCTTTTTTACTGGTAAATGGTCCAGAGTGAACAATAGTATTACTGTCACTTCTTCTGTACTTCTGTTTACGTATACGTGTCTGTGCACTTTATATTGGGTATATGGTGATCATTCTCAATTTATTCTCATGGATTTTGGTAATAATTTGCACATTAGTTTAAAGCTAGAGTCTACCGGAGTAATATTCAGTTTATTAATATCTTTTTTATGGGTACTGACCAGTATATATGCAATATGTTATATGCAGAATAACTATGCTGATAGCAATCACTCGAGTTTTCTATGCTTTTTTTCAATATCGATTAGCTGTGCAATGTTTATTGCTTTTTCTGGAGACTTGCTCACTACATTTGTCTTTTATGAGCTTCTAACTATTAGTACATACCCTCTGATTACTTACAACTCAACAAATGAATCAATGATTGCAGGACGCTATTACTTTGGCGTGCTATTTTTCTCTTCTTTGGTATTATTTTTTCCTGCAATAGGCCTTTTATATAATGAATTTCATACTTTAGACTTTGTAAGTGGTGGAATATTCAAATTTGATACTTCACTCATCACTTTTATTGCAGTGTGTTTTGCTATGCTGATTTACGGAATAGGAAAAGCTGCATTAATGCCAATGCATTTTTGGTTACCAAAAGCAATGGTTGCACCAACTCCTGTGAGTGCACTATTACATGCTGTTGCTGTTGTGAAATCCGGAGTTTTCATCATCATAAAAGTTATATTATACACTTTCGGCGTCGATAACATGCAACGTTTTGTGCAGCAAAATTGGTTTGCTGGAGGGTGGCTTCCGTACGCTGCTGGATTTACTATTATTACTGCATCATTGATTGCACTAAAGCAAAAAGAATTAAAGAAATTGCTTGCTTACTCTACCATCTCTCAATTGTCGTATATTATATTATTTGCTTCAATTTTTAGTGAGCTCAGCATGGAGGTTGCAATTTTTCAATTGGTTTGCCACGCATTTGCAAAAATCACTTTGTTTTTCGTTGCCGGAGCAATAATAACGAAAACAGGCGAGAAATATATAGATAAGATTCACGGTATAGGACGCAGTATGCCAATTAGCATGACAGCATTTGCTATAGGTGCATTGTCTATGATAGGGGTGCCGCCTGCTCCGACTTTTTGGGGTAAATTTCTCATTTTTCAAGCTGTTTTCAACTCTGGCAATGTAATACTTTCTGTGTTTGTAACTCTAGTGTTAATTGTTAGTACTATACTTAACGCTCTGTACTTTTTACCGATAATTTACAATGCCTTTTTCTTAAAACCTTCTCAGAATTACTTTATTAAAAAAACGCCAATTCTTCTAGTTTTACCTCCAGTTATTACTGCTACATGCACTTTAGTTATTTTTTTTAGCTACCAAATAATGTTTTAAATGTAATCATCTATATTTATAACCATTAACAATAAATTTAAATGGTATTATACCAGCCAGAGTTGCTTTTATATTCGACAAAGTGAAGCTAATCTCCACAGTATCCTCCTTATTTTGCTCGGTTGTAAAAACTACAGTAGCATTTCCAGCAAATGTAACTAAGTCCTTGGTCGATCGATCAATAGATAATGTTATTACATTTATGTTGGCAATTTTTCTTTTAGATAGAGACAAATTACCAGCTTCATTATTCGTTTTTTCCTGAAAGCCTTGATAGATTTTATGTATAGAATTGTTTCTTATAAAATTTTCTTGGTACTTCGGTTCAACGATCTTAATGGACTCGTATATTTCAATGTATTTACTTATTAAGTACCTCGCTGTGGAAATGTATTCATCTTCCTTTTTACTGAAACTAAGCTTATGCATTGCAGAGAACTCATCTTCTGTGTGGTTCATATACTTCACAAAATTTAAATCTTTTTTAACAGGAAATAACAGGTATATGTTTAATGTTAATAAACATAAGCATACTAGGAGAAGCGATACTATTAATGCCATCCAAGATCTTTCTGCTACACAAAACAGATACCTATGGCAGTACCATTCGACTGCTTTACTGAAATAACTTTTGTTTTTTACTGATTCAAGCAATTTATCTTCCATAACATAATGCTACCAAACCCAATTATAATAACAATAAGATTAGATACTCTAAAAAACTTTAAAATATGTCTAAATTTTCCAAAATAGGATGAATGATTATATCACCTTGTTCCGCAATAAGGTAGAATTTATCGATTTTGCTCACATCTATATTTATCATTTTTACACTAAAATTTTCAGGATCATAAGTATTACTTTCAGCACTTTTGTGATAATTATAATAATGTAATTTATTTTGATCATCAAAATAACCAAATTCATCAGCGAAGGTTCCCACTTTGCTACCTTTACCACTTTTGACTAGCTCAAATAGATCAATTACATGGTTTTGGGATCCAGGCTCAATAGGCCCTTCTGCAGCAAAAAATTTAGGTGCATGACCAACATATTCCTTAAATTTTAGATTATGAGTCTTTTTTACACTACCAAAATTCACAAATTTATATTCATCTGAAATACCAGAATATTGTGGATCATATTTTTTATATTCAAAAAACTCGTTACCTAAAAAATTACAAAACGTTAATTTATAATCATCATGATTGGATTTAACGACTTTAAGGTAATGAAAATCTCTAGGAATCTTTACTTCCTCTTCCGTAATATGATTACGTACAACAAGCTCACCATTGAGCATATGATAGC
This sequence comes from Wolbachia endosymbiont (group A) of Apoderus coryli, assembly GCF_947251615.1. Taxonomy (NCBI): domain Bacteria; kingdom Pseudomonadati; phylum Pseudomonadota; class Alphaproteobacteria; order Rickettsiales; family Anaplasmataceae; genus Wolbachia; species Wolbachia endosymbiont (group A) of Apoderus coryli. The sequence goes on from NZ_OX366367.1 coordinate 13,959, forward strand.
CAATTTTTGGCAAAGTGGCTATATTGATTGCCTTGTTTAGCTTAAAATTTGCTTCATAAATGCCACTTAATAACTCCTCTCCTTTTTCTAAGGTGACGTCCTGGTCTAAAGCTATATTCTTGATTGAACTCAATTCTTTTTGCATGTTCAGTATGGCTTTTGTCAAAACTTCTATTGATTGCCATACAGTTAATTTATTATCAGTCAAATTATATACTTCAAGTATTAAATTAACAGGATTTTATCATGAATTTATGTTAAAAGTATTATATTTCGTAAACTTATGTCATGATATTAACTACATTAGCTAAAACATGCTTTTTATCTAAGTGGAGTTGCTTAGCAACAACAAAAAGTTCATCTATTTTTTTCCACTGACTTAGCAGAATTTCAACATCATTTACCTCTCTCTTTATGCTTTCTAAAATGAAGGCCTGAATTATATATGATGCTAGTTCTAGTTCGATTTCGCTATTAATTACTTTATTAATCATATTGGGATTCTTTAAATCATGAAGAAATTTATAAAAGCACTTGTATGCTTCATAAGCATCACTACTTATTGCATTTATTATCATTCCTGGCATTCCAGGAAATAAAGTAATGATTTCATCAAATATTTGATCATCAAATTTACATTGAGATGAAACAACTTGCTTTGTTTCATCATAAGTTAATGGGAGTAAATTCAGCTGAAAGCACCTATACCGGATAGTGGTTTGTATATCATATGGCTTATGGCTAATTATAAATATCTTAGAATTTTTTGGCGGCTCTTCTAATATTTTCAATATTGCGTTTTTAGCGTTATTAGTCATTACCTCTAAGCTATCTATTATAGCTATTTTGTGTTCTGATTGAATGGGACTTAAGTGTAGAAAGTTTTTCATTTCTCTGACTTTTTCTATTCCGATAGTATCACCTTCAACAATGTGTAAGTCCAATGCTGCCACGTCATAGTTTTTTGTAAGAAACCAATTGGAGAAGGATTTTGCAAATGTTGCTTTCCCTATACCTTTTTTACCGCAGATCAGCCAAGACTGAACAGACAAGTTGTTCATTAATTTTTTTTTGGCTTGGTTGTGACCTATTACTTTTTTCATTCTTGTTCCTATAGATCTTAGTTTGAAAATGCGTTGTTTACTGTTTGTAATGAAATTGCACCTTCCCTTAAAACCTTAATCTTATCTTCGGTTAAGTCAATAATAGTAGATTCTATACCAGAAACTAGTTCGTCATCTTCAATCACTACAGATAAATGTTGCTTAATGGATTGTGGTATATCGTCTGCCTTACATACACTTTTTTCTCCTGAAATATTTATACTAGTTGCAACTATTGGAACTTTCAGTTTATTTAATATTGAAATTGCAATAGGATGCTCAGGGATTCTGATGCCTATACTATCTTTAAAGAATTCGTTTGGCAATATGTTGTTGTTTTTAAGTGGTAAAATGTAGGTAATTGGTCCAGGAGAAAAGTGATTTACTAAACCAATATACTTTTTCTCTAGCTTTGCTATTTTTGTCAAATTGTAAATATCACTAACAAATATGGAGAGTGGCTTATTCTGAGAGCGTTTCTTTATCTGATATATTTTTCCTATAGATTCATTATCTAGTGCATTACAAGCAAGAGCATACACTGTTTCTGTTGGAAAACACACTAACAAGTTGTTCTGTATTGCATTTATTATTTTAGATACCATATAGCTAGAAACTTGTTCATAACAACTAGATCAGTTTTGTTGCATTGTATCTTATATAGTAACTGCTAGTTTTTGTGAATATAATACAACGCAGCTTACCATTTGTTATGCAGATTTGCTACAGCCCAAACTCTTCATTGACTTTGTCAACTATTTCCTGTGGTGGATCTTCTCCCCATCCTGAATATAAAATCTCTCCATAGTCTGCAACATCTATAGAGCCAGTTCTGCTTTTTGCTAGAAACATTTCTCTTCTCTCTTTATCAACTAATACATAATGCCACGCTGATTTTCCACGATCTTTACCACGCACTAAATATACGAGATCTGATCTACTTCTTTTTGTTGCATCAGCAAAAGATCTTTCATTGACAGTTCTGCTTTTACTTTTTATGCCGCCACTTTCAGAAAAAGCTTCCTTGGATTCGGTTTTTTTGCCTGCTAATTCAGAAATTTTTCCTTTTTCCCCTAATGCACGTTCTTTGGTGTTTTGAGACGAATACTTGCTGGAAAAACCTTCCCCTGTACCGCCAGGAGTCCTGTTTGTGAAACGCTTAATAAATGAATTATTGTCGTTGTTTTCTGCCATAAAAATCTCCAAACTTTAGATTGTAGGACCCAAATTTTTACTACACTCTATCATATGTTAATTAAATTAATATAAATGAAAAATAATATAGTAATTATTACAGGAATTACGGCCTCAGGTAAATCAGAATTGTGTGATAACCTGATAAAAAAATATAATAATATCAGCATAATAAATTGTGATTCAAAGCAGGTATACAAAGAAATTCCCATAATTACTGCTCAACCACCAAAGCAAGAAGTATTTTATAAACTATATGGTTATGTCTCAGCAAAAGAAAATTATTCCGTGGGTCTATGGTTAGAGGATTTAGAAAAAGAAGTTAATCACGCATTAGAAAATGCTCAAATACCTATCATCACTGGAGGAAGCGGGCTTTACATCAGCAGTTTAATCAAAGGCTTATCATCAATGCCACAAATAAGTCAGGAAGTGAGGAGAAATGTAAGTGAATTAAGAAAAAATTTAAGTAAAGAGGAGTTTTACAAATTAGCGCTAAGCAAAGATCCAAGGATTCAAGGTAAAGTGTTCATGAATGACTCGCACCGCCTTTCAAGGGCACTTGAAGTTATCACTGAAACTGGTAAGACAATCTTTGTATGGCAAGAAAATAGACAGCCTCCTTTATTCAATAATTTTAAGATATATACAATTCTGCCTAAACGTGAAGATGTATACCGAAAAATAAATTTTCGTTTCATTACAATGATTGAAAATGGAGCAATTGATGAAGTAAAAAAGCTACTTAGCATGAACCTAGCCCCACATTTGCCAGCTATGAAAGCACATGGAGTACCAGAAATTATAAAGTACTTGAAAGGTGAGATTACTTTAGACGAAGCAATACAAATTGCTCAAACAAACACAAGACACTACGCGAAACGTCAGTATACCTGGTTTAAAAACCAATTTCCAAATGCTGAAGTGATTGATTGTGCAAATGAGCTCAAGATATTTTAATTCAGGCCGTGCTCATTACTATGAATAGGGGGTTCCATATTTTCCAGATGGTCGCTTACTTCTAGTGGATTACCTAAATCATGCTCTATTTTTATTTTAAAAAATCCAAGCCTCTCACAAAATTTCTGAAAACACTCTTTTATAATGCCAAACAAGCTTTTATCGTCTACACTATAATTCTTTAATCTGTCAGGAATAGTAAGAGACAATCTACCATTTTCGTATGTTACATTTTTATCATCTTGAGACTTAAGCGTGAATTCTAGTGAGCTATCCAATTTACATAATTCTTCTTCTGGTTTTGCTAAAGTGCAAACTGCAATTTTTTCTTCAATTCTGATTGTTGCATGACTTGGATCACTACAATTAATATGTGTTGTATGACTAGAACTGAAAACTAACTCATGTGTCTTCATTACATGGAAAAGAGGTTTATCTTCATCGTATAATGCACCTACGTACCCTGCTTGATTACAATTGATAACCAGTTCTTCCAAAATAGGATCACTTGGAACTTTAGCTCCAGCATGTTCGAACATCTCCTTAAAAACTTTTCTTGCAAATGGGCGGTAGTCTTCATTTTTACCTTCACTTTTTGGCAGTAAACTGTCATGTTCTTTGTATAGCTTGGCAATAAAATCCCTACTTGTGCTTTTCTTATTAATAACAAAATCCATTCTGCGAAGATCGCAGAACGCTGTATTACCAGAGTTCGCTTCAGCATTATCTTTACCAGCTCTTAACTTACTATAATCAAATTTTTCTGCTTGAGCTCTTAGTGTAACTATTGGATTTTCCTTTTCTTCTGGTGTAGAGCTACTCATCATTAGTGCCTTGATATAGACTGCTGATAGTATAATAATACATAAAAATGATTAATAAGTCAATAAAATACCTGCTATAAGCCCTATGATAGCAAATATAGTTAGGGGTAACTTAGGCTTACCGATGATTTTAAAAACGACAAATCGTCATTCCGCTACGTGTTAGCGGAATCTATTCTAAGATACCGTGGCGGTATGACGTTAGAGAGCTGTGCTAGCTATAGTGCATACCTGACCATAAGGTGACAGGATTTTAAAAAGACTCTATTATTGATAAACAGTTTTACACATGTATGAATCTCAATGAGCAATCAGATTTTTCTAAATAGCAGGCTGGAGAATATACCTAAATTTCATTCCACAATATTGCCTAAACTTTGTGGTGGGGACAAAGTGGTGGACCTGCTATTTTATAGGCCACTTAGTTATGTGGATAGAAGTAAGTCACTGCCCGATGCTCAAGTTGGAGAATTTACAACTTTCATGGCAAAAGTTTATGAACATCAGCCTCCCACTTTGAGAGGTAGACCATATAAAATAGTTGTTGAAAGTGAGAGTCAGTATATGTTCATAGTCTTTTTTAATTACTCAGTTAAGTATTTATATAAACTATTTCCAATTGGAGCTTCTGTAATCATCAGTGGCAAACTCGAAAAATTTGCTGAGCATTGGCAGATTACTCACCCAGATTACGTGTCGCTTGACATCAACCAATTTAAAGAAATAGCTCGCATAGAGCCAGTCTACCAATTATGCCGTGGCATTACTAATAAGAGCATTGGGAACATAATAAGCTCTAACCTGAAAGAATTGCCTGATTTGCCAGAGTGGATAGATGATACATTAATCAAGCAAAAAAAATGGCTAAGTTGGAGGGAAAGCATCATAAAGTTGCACAGACCAAGCTCATTGGCGGAAGCCGAGGTTTGTAGAAAAAGGCTTGCTTATGATGAATTGTTTGCGTATCAGCTAGCACTGAAACTTGCAAGAGAAAATCATGTAAAAGAAAGGGGAAGAGAATTTATAGTATTGAGTAAATATAAAGAGCAAGTTTTAAATGAATTATCGTTTCAATTAACAAACGATCAAATTCGTGCAATAGATGAAATTTCAGAGAGGCAAAAATCCAAGTACCGCATGATAAACTTGCTGCAAGGTGATGTTGGTAGTGGCAAAACCGTAGTTGCACTTTTTGCGATGCTAAATGTGGTAGAAAACAACATGCAGGCAGCTCTAATGGCACCGACTACTATCTTGGCGGAGCAACATTATAATTGGATTGAGGAAGTTTTATCCTGTACCGATATAAAAGTTGCGCTGCTTACTGGTAAAACTTCGCGCAAGGAAAGAAAGATTATCATGAACGAACTTGCAAGTGGTGTTTTAAATATAGTAATTGGCACTCATGCACTATTTCAAGCTAATGTTACATTTAAAAATTTAGGGCTTGCAGTCATAGACGAGCAACAGCGATTTGGAGTGATGCAGAGAAATCGCTTGGTAGGAAAAGGAGAAAATGCCGATATACTTTTCGTTACTGCAACTCCCATTCCAAGAACCTTGCAGCAAGCTATGTATGGTGACGTTGAATGTTCAATTTTGAAAGAAAAACCAAAATCCAGATTGCCAATAAAAACTGTAACTATGAACATTAGTAGGGTGCCAGATGTTATTGAAAAGCTAAAAGGTGCTATAAACAGGGGCGAAAAAGCATATTGGATTTGTCCATACATAGAAGAAAACGAAGAGACCAATATTGCTGCAGCAGAGATGCGTTTTCAGGAATTACAAAAAACATTTTTTGATAAAGTTAGCATAATACACGGAAAATTGACTCAGGAGCAGAAAGATCAAGTTATGTTTTCCTTCAAAAGAAATGAATTTTCTCTGCTTGTTGCAACCACTGTGATAGAAGTTGGTATAGATGTACCAGATGCAACCATTATGATTATAGAAAATGCAGAGCAATTTGGGTTATCGCAATTACACCAATTAAGAGGCAGAGTAGGACGAGGAAACAAGCCATCTTTTTGTGTATTATTATACGATAATTTAAGTAAAAGCTCATCTTCAAAGTTAAAGATCATGTGTGAGTCACAGGACGGATTTTACATTGCTGAAAGGGACATGATGCTAAGAGGCAGTGGAGATATCTTAGGCACAAAACAATCAGGATGTATGGAATTTAAATTTGCTGATTTATATCAGGACAGAGAGCTGCTCAACCTCGCGTATAATAACGCAAAAGGTGCAATGGCTGATTTTGAATTACTGCTTGATATATTTGAATATAGAAGTAGATTACATTTTTCAAAATTTCAGTAGGAAAACCAGATAGCCCGCAGAAACGAAAAAACTTACTTGACACATTTTGCCAGCCCCTTTATCATGAAAGTTAAATGCTCAAATGGATACGCATATAACCTTCATGCCGATGATATTTTAATTTCTGCAACTAAGGTGTTCAAGGAATTAGGAAAAGATGGAATGTGCCTGTATAAAATGGAGGATGACAATTATCAATCAGTGTTTGTAAGAAAGAATGATGCTATACTTACGTTTTATCCTGACTTAACACCAAAATGTGATAACAAGAGTACTTATTGTAGTTGCAGTAAATCTTAATTTCAAAACCAATAGGGTGAACAAATGATAAAATGCTATAGGGTATAGCAAATCCAAATGAGTTAAAATTTTGATTAAAGGGTTTTGTGAGTAATAATGAAGAAGGGCATTATTCGTCTAATAAAAGCAATTCAATACTCTTGTGAAGGAATAAAATCAGCTTTTATATCAGAAGTTGCGTTCAGACAGGAGTTACTACTTTTTATAGTATGTGTTTCAACTTTGTTTGTTTTGGATGTAAGTAATCTAGAACGTGCAGTAATGATAAGCAGCCTATTCCTGGTGTTAATTGTGGAAATTGTTAACACTGCTTTTGAAACGACAATTGAGCGTATTTCCAGTGAACAACACATACTTTCAAAAAAGGTGAAAGATCTAGGTAGTGCAGCAGTTTTTCTTTCATTAATTAACTTCCTGATAACATGGATGATAATATTGACAGGTTAATACGAATGTTATTAAGATATGTTGTTAAACTCACCAATTAAAGTTTTTATATCTTGCGGTAAATCAGAGACAAATTCCATGTATTCCTTGCTTTTTGGGTGATATAAGCCCAGTGTATAAGCATGTAGTGCTTGCCTATTGAAATTACGAATAAAACTAGAGTTTTTAGCATATTTTGTGCTTTTACTACTATTTTTTCCGTAAACTTGATCACCAACTATGGAATGTCCTATGTGGCTCATGTGGACTCTAATTTGGTGTGTTCTACCTGTCTCTAAAGTACATTTAACCAGGCTTACTTGTCCTATAACTTTCTCTACTGAGTAATGAGTGATTGCTAATTTTCCGGTTGTTTTTGTAACACACATCATTTCTTTATTACCACGCTTTGGAGCAATGTTAGTTTTTATCGTTCCCTGGTCAGAAGGTAATATTCCCCAAACTACTGCTAAATATTCCCGCTTTATTTTACGATTTGACAGTAATTCAGACAAAAAACTATGGGCTTCCTCATTTTTTGCAATTACCATTAGCCCACTGGTATCTTTATCGAGTCTATGAACAATTCCTGGTCTTACATCAAGGTGAGCGATAACTGCGTTCAAGAGTGTATCATTGTTTGTTCCAGCACCTGGGTGCACTGTTAATCCACTTTGTTTACTCAGAACTATAATGTCCTCATCTTCATAGACGATATCAAGTTTTATGTCATAATTAGGCTCAATTGATGTGGATATGTCAGGTTGAACGAGATGTACTATATACTCTTCACCTGGTTTTACTATGTGGTCATTACTAATTATCGGTGTGCCAAGTAATTTTACCTGCTCATTTTGTATCAATCTTTGAGCTTTACTGCGTGATATGTTGCACTTTTCAGCTATGTAGATATCTAGCCTTAATTTCTCTTTATCATTATTAACACTTAAGGTTATTACTGAGTGATCTATAGTGACTTACCCCGCGCCATTTCCCATGCTGCTTGAACATTTAGGTCTGTAAACATTGGCCCTACCCAGAAAAAGTAGAGAGAAAGTTAAGACGATTTTGTCATGAAAATGATGAATCAAAAAGTTCAGGAATGCAATAGTTAATAGTAGAATGACGTCGTTGTTTATTATAAAAAATTTCTATATACTCAAATATGGCAGTTCTGGTTTGTTGTGCAGAGTGTTGCGAAGTATCAATAAGTAACTCCCTCTTCAGTGAATTAAAAAAGCCCTCCGCAACGGCATTATCGTAACAACAACCTTTGTGACTCATGCTAGATATGATACTTTTTGTATCCAATAGATATTGATAATTTTTTGAAGTATATTGTGACCCTTGATCGCTATATAACAGTAGATCTTTAGCGGGTTTACGCTTATTAACAGCCATCAACAAAGCATCTACAACTATAGTATTTTCTAAAACGAATGATAAACGTCTAAAATGGTATTACCAACTAAAAGGTGTAAGTCTGTACATTGATGCATTAGAGGTCTGAGGCGACTTTTGATGGTGTGCCAACAATGCTCTATCGGATTTAGATCTTACTTTTACCCACAAATATAAAAAGTGAGTAAGCTAAATAATTTAGGATCAAAATGATAGAAATAAGTACAAGCGTGCAATATACAGATGGCTTAGGGGATAAATGGCATAAGTGTTGAAAGTATCAAAAATAACGTGATATGAGATGATCAACGGCATGTAAATTACCTCCCGACAGTAAAACAATCGAACGTATAAAAGAGTCATTTAGATCCAATGTGAATTGCAGTAATGCTATTTTGAACCCATGTAGATTATTTTTGATTTTATAAACAAGAAATAACAAAGCAGATCATGTAAATATACACCTTCATGCCATTCATAGTATGGCTTAAAAAGTGCTTATATCCAAGATTTTGCTTTATAAATTTAAAGAACACTTCTATATCCCATCTGCGCCTATATAGCTCTGTTACTTCATAAGCTGGCATTTCAAACAAGTTTGTCAAAAACCATATTTCATCTCCAATTTTATTTCTGATTTTTATTAGCCGTAGATCATTGCCACTTTACCTCGTGCACGATAAAGATTAACTATTATATCTTCTAAAATCTCTGATCCATCCGATTTTTGTTCTCTTATAACTTTGTTCCTGCTTATAACATCATGTTTTCTTCCTACTTTAACTCTTGTGATAAATTTGTACTCCTTTTCATCAAATTCGGCAAAAGTTCCAACTTTTCTGATTCCTCTATCAAATAATAAAATATCCTCTTTTTCAACTTTAGCTTCATTAATTGCTCTCACTAATGCTATATCTTCACTACTTTCTTCTTGTCCTTTACAAAATCTTATACTTGTCGGCAATTGATCCTTTAATCCTACACTCACTTTAACTTGACTGTCGTTACTTTTACCGCCTATTTTTAGCCCATCTTTTATGAGATATCCCGATAAATTTATGATCGTCGAATCAAACTTATGTAAGTTATTTGATGTTTTTTGGGGTAATAGCTTTTTAATCTTGCTCATCAAATCAATATATACTCCCTTAAAATATTCTGGATTTATAACTTTTAACCTTTTTGACAAACCACTGTATGTTACTGTACTTTTATCGCTATTCTTATCCATTATACACCTGTTTATTACCATTTCTAGCGCTCTTAGGCTTGTTTTTTGCCCCATTAATATTAACTTCATTAGACCTTTAAATATAATCTTGCCCAACAATTTAGTATTACATTTATCTACTTCACTTAATTTTCCTAGCCTTTCTAAATCCTCATCTTTTATTAAATTTAGTACTCTTTCTATTTGATCCATTATTGCCTCCTTTTTCTTGCAATAATAGTTCTTTATGTCTTTTTTGTGTTACTTTCAACACTTATGCCATTTATCCCCTAAGCCATCTGTATATTGCACGCTTGTACTTGTTTCTATCATTTTGATCCTAAATTATTTAGCTTACTCACTTTTTATATTTGTGGGTAAAAGTAAGGATTCAAATCTGGTGAATATGCTGGAAGGTACAACAAATGACAGCCAAAAGACTCTATTAATGACTTTGTTTTAGGAGTCTTATGAAATATAGCATTATCCATAACTATCACGCTTTAACTGTGGCAGTAATATCTCACGCATTAAATACTTCTTTCTCCCGTGAAAGTTATTGGTGCAATGAACTTCTCATCCGCCTATTATACTTACTCTCTCTCGCTTTTTTCCAGAGCATATATTTTTTCTCCTTTTGGAGCTCGTCCATATTCTCGGTATAATCTATTATCAACTCCTGCTTCATCTATATATAAAATGCTAGAGTGGTCTATTTTTGAGATTTTATCGGTAAAGCGCTGCCTATCTTCTTGACTACGTTCTGTGACTTTTTTTTAAGGTTATTTTTAGCTGTTTTAACCTATACCAAATTGAATTTATTCCAAATCCTAGATTTTGTTTCATTTCTGCTAGCTGGGTGTTTTTTGACATATTCTTTGAGTACTTCTGGATCTATTTTTCGAATAAAACTTCCATTCTTTCCTGCCTCCAGGCTCTCACCGTTTCCTTTCTTTTTCAGCCATCTGTACAAGGTTGCAATTCCTATTTCTAGAAGATCTGCTACTTCAGATTTTGACTTCCCTCTTTCCACCAAAGAGATAGCTTTCTCCCTTAAGTCCACACTGTATGCCATTACTTACCTCATATTTCATTAATTCCATATTATACCTTTATCATTTGTTTTGGGAAATACTATAGTTAGTGTAACTCTGGATAAGTACGCCCACACAAACTGAAAGTACTTATCCAGAGTTACTAATTTATAGAAGATATCAGTCTAAATTAAAACTTTTTATTATTTTTTATTCTTTGTAGCTAAATAATTTGTTGACAATAAAGACGGTATCTTATGTCTTAAACCTTATCACCAGACTTAACAAATAGGTGGCCCAATACTATTAACTTTATGGGTTTATCTTCGTTATTTGCTACTATCCAAACCCCATCGCTCTCATGATCAACAATTTCTATTGGTGCAAATATTACATAATTATTGTCATCAATAATCTTTATTCCAAGAGCACCCTCGTCACTTAAGCTCAGGGCTGAAGAAGGAACTTTATATGCAAATCTTTCGCCTGAAGGTAGTCTTACGTTGGCAGTTAGTCCCTGCAAGGATATCATTTTATTATTAGTTACCTTTACCTCTACCCTATAAGACCCAGTTTTAGGCTCAGCAATTTTACTAATAAAACTTACTTCACCTGCCAATTCTTTTCCGTCCAGTAAATTAATTTGAGCTGTGCTGCCTAGCTCTATTTTACTTACTTCATTTTCCGAAACATATAACACTACAAGAATTTGATCGAAATCAACCACGTCAGCTATTTTTTGCCCAACATTAACAAAATCCCCTTCATTTGCATTGATTTTATCAATATAACCATCTATAGGAGATTTGACTGCAGTGTTTTCTAAATCCAATTCTAGCCTTTTTAGGTCAGCTTTTGCACTTTGTAACGCAGTAAAAGCTGCTTCTACTTTTATTTGTGCTCCATAGCCTTTTTTATTCAGTTTGTGAGAGGAATCATACTCAATTTCACGCTGCTTTAATAAAGCTTTAGCTTTCTGAGCTTGCTCAATCCTGTCATAATTTTCTATCTTTAACACTACATCATCTCTTTTTACCTTTTCACCATCAGGTAAATAAATAGCAATAATCTTACCACTTATTTTTGAGACAAGGCTAGCTCTATGTAAGGGATTTACTGTACCAGAAAAATTTAAATATATAGTGCGGTTTTGCGGCGCACATTCTTGAGTTTTTACTGAAAAGCTACTAGTTGCATTATCACTATGAACCGCCTGATCTTTTTTTAAAAATGCACTGCTGATAAAAAACAGTAGAATAAAAGCAATACTAGAAAGGATGATTGCTTTGTTTCTCACCTTTAAATAATAGAATTTGTTGACCAATCTTGTTAGAAACAACTGCATAAATTTTCGAATCAGAAACGTAAGTATAATACATGCACCATTGTCACTCCATAAATAGTTTTATGTGAGAACAAACACAAGAATATGTCATTTTTCTACTATAAGTAAGTTTTTTATTGCTAAGAGGCAGTATAAATTCCGTTAAAAAGCAGCAGAATGACAAACAATCTAAAAATAATTAACTGTAGCAGTCTACTTTTCAATAAACTTCATTTGCATTTCTTGTATACTACTTTCTATTTGCTTTATTTGTTCTATCAACCTTTCTTCTAAGTCAAGATTACCGCTCAGCCTCGCTTCGGTTCTTTCTTTTCGTAATGCATTTAATTCTTTTAGTAACACTATATTATTCCACACAATTTCTGCAGATTTTCTCTCGTTCAGTTGGCTACTTAGTATGCTAGTTTTTTCAAATACATACTTTATAACGTTAAACTGTTTCAATTCTTGTAACAAAGCCTCTTTACCAAGTTTGCTTTTGTTACTTATTACATCAATTATACGCTGTTGTAATCTTTTCATCTCATTAGTAAATTCAAAATGAGAAAATTGCTCAAAAAATATAGGACGGTTCAAGATTTCAGGAAATTCTACGGCTATACGTAAAATTACGGCCTGATTTTGCTCTGCTTCAATTAGCTCTGGAGATTTGCTATGAAGATACTCACCTTTTGTTGCTCTAGCTTTACTATTAAAAATCTGTTTTTTGAAGCTACTTCTTAGTTCACTAGCCTTATTGTAAAAATAATCTCTGTAATACCTTCTAATACTGCTGTTGCTAATAGTATTTACATATTCCATGAACTTGTGCTCAAGAATTGAATATTTTTCCGGAGCAAGTTTTTCATAATTTTGCAAATTGCTATCGATTATGTGATGCCATAAATATTCAGAATGCAGTTTTGTTGAATGGTCAAGAGCAGTCAATACGTCTTCTTTCTTGTATTCCAGTTCGTTACATATATCGTATGGATCTTTATTACTCGGCAAAGTCACAAACTTTAACGTGTATCCAGGCTCTAATATTGGCAGAGCAAGTTCTGCAACTCGGGTAGCAGCATGACGTCCAGCACTATCGCCATCCATACAGATGGAGATTTCTTTAGCAAATCTCCATAGATTTTTTATCTGTTCTGCAGAAATTGCGGTACCAAGTGGAGCAACTGCATTACTAATTCCCGCTTGATGTAGCGCTATAGTGTCCATATATCCTTCAACAACAAATATGTGCTGTTTTTTACGTATTTCGCTTAAAGCAAAGTTTAATCCGTATAAATTCTCCCTCTTCTTGAAGAGCTGACTCTCTGGGCTATTTAAATATTTCGGCTGTTGCTCAGAACTCAGCGCACGTCCGCCAAAACCAATAACTCTTCCTGCAATGTTGTATATAGGAAATATCAGCCGGTCATAAAAATAATCATGAAAATTTTTGTTTACTAATCCAATATCAATTAAAATTTTGTCTTCAATACCTGAAGAGTTTAAATACTCTTTCAAACCAGAGCTTGGTGCATAACCTATCTTAAATTTATCTATGATTTCAGGTAAAATCTTGCGCTGCTTTAAATAATCTACAACGCCCTGATTTTTTTGTGCAAACCAATTTGCAGCTAAGCTTAGTGTTGAAAATAGTTTATTGTCTTCTTTGGTAACATTAAGGTTTTTAGGTAACTCAACACCTGTAACTTGTGCTAATCTTTCCAATGCTTCTTTAAAGCTTAATCCTTCAGTTTGTGAAATAAATTCAAATGCGTCACCACTAGCTAAGCAACCAAAACAGTAATACAATCCTTTAGTATTACTTACCGAAAAAGATGGGGTTTTTTCGTTATGAAATGGACAGAGCCCAACAAAACTATCTCCTCTTTTTATTAGCCTGACTTTTTTACCTACTATTTCAGATAATAATAATTTTGATTTTATAATATCTATGTGATCCATCTTATTAAATTAGTAGTAGGATAAAAATTATATAGAATTTATACACATCTGACTCGAAATTTATTTCTATAACTAAAGCAATTTAGATTTACCGACAATGTAGCTATACAAATTCAAGAGCAATCCTGTCATCCAGGTAGCCCACAGAAACAAAAAACTTACTTGACACCCTTCACCAGCCCCCTTATCATGATATGTAGTACAATGATACAAATTAAGAATTCCCCCATCCTGCTCTGGTTCTTCGATCTGAAATCCTACTTCTACCTGATCACGACCAATGTTAATTTGTCCTATTAATGCTTTAATAATGCCGCGCTTAGTTTGCCAATCTAGCTGTTCCAGGTTCGATTTTACACTAGAATAAAAATTCTTTATACTATTTATAATAAGACTTCTTCCTTTTTCTACTGCCTTCTGATCAACTACCTTTTTTTTCTCTTCTTCTATCCCTTGTAAGCCTTCCTTCATTTTTTTCATTGTCTGTTTAAATTCTTCCTCGCTTATATATCCTTTCTCTCCTGCATTTTCTTGACTATAATAATCTTCCATTAATTTTTCGATACCTTCTTTTATTTGATTTTCTCTTCTTGCAAACTTTTTCTCTGATGATTCATCATTTCTTGCAAACTTTTTCTCTGATGATTCATCATTTTTATTTTCTAATACTCTACGTTGGTATTCCTTTTTTATCATCTCTGGGTTTTTTAGTACATCTTTCACCTTTTCCCATACAGCTATTTCTAACTGACCTTACCCAGAAAAAGTAGAGAGAAAGTTAAGACGATTTTGTCATGAGAATGATGCATCAAATTGTGCAGGAATGCAATAGTTAATAGTAGAATGTCTACGTTGTTTGTTATAAAAGATTTCTATGTATTCAAATATGGCAGTTCTAGTTTGTTGAGCAGAATGTTGAGAAATATCAATAAGCAGCTCCCTTTTGAGTGAACTGAAGAAGCTTTCTGCAACAGAATTATCGTAACAACAGCCCTTATGGCTCATGCTGGAAATGATGTTTTTTGTATTCAATAGAAATTGGTAATTTTGAGAGGTATACTGTGACCCTTGATCGCTATGTAACAGTAGATTTTCAGGGGGTTTGCGTTTGTTAACAGCCATAAGCAAAGAATCCACAATTAATTGTTTTGTCATTGTATGACTCATTAACTACCATGCGTGAGAATTATTGCTGCCAACAACCTTCCTTGGTTTTTATATAAGTAATCCCATACTTTATTTGGTTGCTCAGTGATAAAATTTTGATCTAATATATTAGGAGCAATAACCATATTATTTGGTTGTTTTTTAGTTTTAAATCTTCGTCTAAGTTTGGCTATAATGTCATTTTCCTGCATAACATTTTGCACTGTTTTGATGTTATAATTTTTGCCTAAAGCTTTTATGGATTTTAGGGGCTCCATATCTGCATTTAGATGCTTTTTTTGAATCTCTGCTAGAAGTCCTTCCCTTGCTAATTCTTTATTGCTTTTTTCTTTAGCAATCCATTTATAATAACCACCAGCACAAAACCCTGCATAGTTCCTGTATTTTATAGCAATTTCTATGCTCTTTTATAAAAGAATATTTTACTCTTTTTCTTTGGCAAAATATCCCAGGGCTTTTTTTAAAATGTCTCTTTCTCTTCTTACTCTTGCTAACTCTTTTTTTAGATCAAATCTTTCTTTGTCATAAGGAGCTAGTTTTCCTTTGCCTGGAAATGCGTATGCTCCAGACATTTTTCCATCATATTTTCTTACCCATTTACTTAACATACTGCCATCTATACCTAGATCTTTTGCTATTTTTGTACTTGTTTGACCTGTTTCTTTAACCAGCTTAACAGCTTCCAATTTAAATTCTGCTGTATATTCTCTTCTATTTGTCATATTACACCTCTTTGAAAAAACGTTTTATTTTACTCCAAAAACGTCTTAACTTTCTCTCTACTTTTTCTGGGTAAGGTCAGATCTATTTATAGTAGAAAGTTGAATTAGTAAAATAGCAGCTTTTTCACCATTTATAGATTTATGGGTAATAGTAAGGTTCGGAGAGGGGCTGTTGGAAAAGTACTTAACAAGTAACTCGCTGGCTGCCCACTCTACCACAAGTCCGGTTTTGAAGTCTAGTGGGGAGAGGTGACTTTCCTCACTTAGACGACTGGGATTATTGTATAATTAAATACTTTTTTAAACTAATGAAGCTTGAAAGCGGATCACCTTTCACGACCTGTGTTTACTTCATTCACTTTAGGAGTATGAATAGGCGTTATCATTGGGTTTTCAAGTTGTGTTGCTTGCTTTAAACCTTCACTTATGCTCCGATCTTGATCTAAAATCTTGTCAAAGTTTTTACTTTGTTGATGACCATTCACCACGCTAATTTCTAAGCCGGGACTTTTATGATTGAAAGACTCACCAGGTTGGACACTATATTCCTTACCATTAATATTTAAGTTAACCGCATTAGCAATATTGGGAGAAGTTGTATCTTGCTGCAGATTTTGCTTTGTCTCAGGACTATTGTATGTAATATTAATGTTGAGAGCTTTATCCTGATAATTAAAAGCCTTTTCCGGTTCTAAATTGAACTCTTTTCCATTTATATTTATGAAAGAGCTCTGATCCATACTTTTTTGTTGCATTTCATTATTTGATGTATTTTTTTGAGCCGCTTCTCTCATGTCATGAGTATTCTCCACACTCTTTTCATCCTCACCCAAAAGTTTTTCTAACATTTTCTTAACAAAGCGCTTCAGAAGACTCAAAAACCCTTCTTCTTTTTGATTTTCTTGTGGTTGAGGCATGTTATCTTTTTTGTTCTGTTCAGGCTTTTTATTGTTGAGCTTCTCTTTTACAGAACTCTTGCTCACTGAAGGACTAACGGTTTGTGAATCGTGCTTTGATGGCTGTGTATCTGTTTGCACAGAAGCTTCAGTAGTCTTTTTTTGTCCACTCTGTTCAATGCTTTTATCTTTTGCTGTAGTTTCTCTAAGAGTGTTAGCTGCTTCTTGAAATTCTGGATTACGTAACCCTCCAACTCTTGATGGCTGTGTATCTGTTTGTACAGAAGCCTCAGAAGTCTTTTTTTGTCCACTCTGTTCAACACTTTTACCTTCTGTTGTAGTTTCTCTAAGAGTGTTAGCTGCTTCTTGAAATTTTTTGTCATTTTTTAATTCTGCAACTTTTTCACTTGTGAAGATGCCCTTCCCTTTATATTGTTGGTCAAGCTCAGCAATTCTTTCAAAATCTTGACGTACTTTTTCATCTGCACGTCCTTTTTGACTTTCAAATTTCTGATTCAATTCTGCAACGTTTTTCATTTTGTTCTCAAGCTCCTTACTGTTCACAGCTTTTAGAGCCTCTGTTCCTTTTGCGATATAATTAACCTTCTCTTCTAATGAGGTACCTTCTGGAAAAGCACCTGGAGAACGTTCAAAAACATCTTTAAACTTTTTTTCAACACTTTCTTTAGATGTCTGAGCCATACCTATTACCTATTAAAATATATCATATAACCAGTATATTAGCTAATTATATAAAAAACAGTTAACATAACTTGTGGTAAAGAGTGTTTATCAAGAGCGTCCTCTTTATATTTTTTTTATTAAAATGCTATTTACTTATTAACTTAAAATATATAACAATATAGAAATGAAAAACAGCCCGTTAGCAGTAGTATTCGATTGGGATAATACCTTAGTTGACACTCAAGATAACATTTTTAATGCTATTAAACATACCATAAACTCAATGGGGTATAGTAATAAAGCTGCTGATAGAAATTCCCATGAGTCGAGAAAGAGCTATATGGTCAATTTATTTGGCGATCAGTGGAAAAAAGCAAATCAGATATATCAACAATATTTAGATGATGCACTATTGCAAAACATTGCTCTGAATCAAGGAGTAGAGGAAATGTTGCAGACACTGAAAAGCTACAATATTTATCTAGCAATAGTAAGTAATAAGAAAAATACTAATTTACGTGAAGAAGTTACCTATTTTAAACTAGATTCTTACTTTGAAAGAGTAGTTGGGTCATGCGATACTGCAGAAGATAAACCATCTGCAACCCCACTGCTATTTGCACTAGAAGAGAGTACGTTGCCTATAAATAGAGAAAATGTGTTTTTCGTTGGTGATAGCATCACAGATGTTCTGTGTGCACAAAATGCCAATTGTTTGCCTATTATATACGGTCAATCAATAAGCGGTTACAAAGATTTGTTATGTTTTCAACATTTTGATAAACTTAGAGATTTCATAATAAAATATTTGGAAGATAGGTAATGACAGAGATTGCCAGCATAAAAAGGCGCTTTTGCGCATATTTAATAGATGTAGCAATTTTATTAATTCCAACTTTATTAATTATACTGCTATTAGAGGATTCTTCGTTGATCTTACATCTATCATACATGTGTGTAAATTGTAGTTACTTCACATATTTTATATCTTCAAAGGCCCAAGCAACTCCAGGTCAACGGTTAATGAATATATGTACTATCAATTTAGATAATTCTAAAATAGACTTGAATTTAGCGTTTGACAGAAGCACTTCCCAGTTTTTTCTTCCTTTGTTAAACAGTGTAGTAGTTGTCCTTACTGAATTTTTGCAAGATCAGGAGGTATTAGTGAATGTCTTGAGTGCATTGAAAGTAATGATAGTGCTGCTCACTCTCTGCTGGTATCTAGTTGCTTGTTTTTCTAAAAAGAAACAGACATACCACGACATGCTATTTAATACGGTTGTTATCAAAGGAACTATTAAATGAGTTGCTATAATCATCGTTATCATATAAATTATGCTGATAAATTGAACTAAGGGAAGATTATGAATGAAGAGATAGTAAAACATTTGAACAAATTATTGACCAATGAGCTGACTTCTGTACGTCAGTATCTTTTGCATTTTGCGGTTCTCAAAAACAATGGAATTAATAGACTTGCAGAAAAGGTAAAAAATGAGCTTAACGAAGAACTTGAACATGCAAACAAGTTGGCAGAAAGAATTTTGTTATTCAAAGGAGTTCCAAATTTTCAGGATACAAACGAAATATCAAAGCATGATGGAAAGTTTACAAAAGACACAATACGGAAAATCTTAGAAGCTAATTTGAAATTAGAGGGAAAAGGTATTAAGGATATCAAAGAAACGATTTCTATCGCTGAGAAAGAAAAAGATTTTGTTAGTGTAATGTTATTAGAAGAGATGTTAAAAAATGAAGAAGAGCACTTCCATTGGATTGAGAAACAGATTGACCTTATTGAACTAATGGGTGTTGAAAACTATTTAAGAACACAAATATAGAGTGTTAAAAAAAACAGTATTTATTTTAATTATACCTTGCTTGCTTCTTTTTTTATTAGGATTATGGCAAGTATTCAGATTGAACTGGAAGAATAATATTATTAAAAGTATGAGTCTTCCAGTTGTTCATCTATTGCCCAATAACGACCTTGAAAAATTTAACTATAGGCATGTCAAGATCGATGGGATTCTAAGTGACATAGAACTATATGTTTTTGCAGGGCAACACGGCTATCACGTGCTGTCTCCTATGTTGCTCACCACTGGACGTTACATGTTGGTGAATAAAGGAATAGTCAGAGAAAAAAAGGAGAAAAAAGTAAAAATTGAAAAAGTAGTTGCAGATGGAACTTTATATTGCGATAGCAATAAAAGCAAAAATTGGTTCATCAAAAACGATACTGCTTCGAATACATGGTTTACCCTGAGTACAGAGGAAATTTCCAATGAGTTAGGTATTAAGCTAGAGAAGTGTGTATTGTGGCCGAACAATTTTGGCAGCAAAGTAGCTATACAGCCAATGAAGCATTTGGAATATGCAATCACTTGGTTTGCACTTTCCTTAACTTGGTTGATTATGTGCGTAATTTACTATAGGCAAAACCTCAATGTATCTGTTCAGCAGGGTGGCAAAATAAGGTAGACGAAAAAAGACAACTATAGGAACAAATGGGTGTCATCCCAGTGCGTGACACTGGCATCCAGTCCTTTTGCACAGTTCCATCAAAAACGTTGTAAAGCGCTTTCGTGTTTACCAACTTAGTGCCCAATCTGGATCCCAGTGTCACGCACTGGGATGACAAGAAAGGGAGCACTGGAATTTTTGTTTCAGCATTAGCCATGCATCTGACCTCAACAAAGCTTGAAGCTTTCTGTACATAAAATTAGAGAAGTAGTTATTCATCTTTATCACTACCAAGGTCTTTTAACATACTATAATTGCCTTTTCTAAATCTACTTTTTAAAGACGTAACTCCACTTTCGCTAATACCACTGAGGCTCAGTGCAGCTCCACCTAGCTGCAATCCTATCTCAGATGTTTCAGGAATAATTTTACTAGCTCCTAGATCTCTATAAACCTCCACATTACTCAGATCTGGTAAGCGTATTACAATATTTACATGCGGAAAATTTGCAGCAACTAAAGAAACAACTTTTTTTATAGTAACTTCATTCTTTATTGAAACCACGAGAGCTTGAGCTCTTTCTATTCCTACCGATTTTAAAATTTCACATCTTGTAACATCTCCAAGATATATAGGAAAACTATCACTTTTTCCTTCTTTGACTATTTTCGATTGAATATCTACAACAACGTAACTTAAATGCTCTGCCGTAAGCATTTTTGTTACCATATATCCCACTCTACCAAATCCAGCAACTATCACATGGTTATAAAGATCTTGTGTATCTGTTTCAACAGCTTCATCATCCAATATTGTTTTCTCAGTGCTAAATGAGTTTGCTATCCAATCTCCAAGCCCCGATAAAAGAGGAGTGAAAGCCATGGTTACTGTAGTTACCATCATAAGTACTTGAGCGATTTCACTTGGTAGCACATTTAGTTCATTTGCTAAGCGAAATAAAATAAACGCAAATTCACCGCCTTGTGAAAGTAGTAACCCAGCTTGTATAGCAGGTGCACTCTTAAACCCAAAAAATCTACACAATATATATATGATAGATGTTTTTAAAACGATAAGGATAATCGATAATAAAGTAATTAGTGGTAACTTATTGAGTAAAAGTTCGGTATTGATGGACATA
Source organism: Wolbachia endosymbiont (group A) of Apoderus coryli (assembly GCF_947251615.1). Classification (NCBI taxonomy): domain Bacteria; kingdom Pseudomonadati; phylum Pseudomonadota; class Alphaproteobacteria; order Rickettsiales; family Anaplasmataceae; genus Wolbachia; species Wolbachia endosymbiont (group A) of Apoderus coryli. Next base: position 35,102 of record NZ_OX366367.1, read on the forward strand.
CCAACAGTCATGAAAAATAAGCCAAGAAACAAATCTTTAAATGGTAATACTGCGTGCTCCACTGAGTGTCTATATTCTGTTTCTGCAACTAACAATCCAGCGACAAATGCACCTAATGCCAACGATAAATGAAATTGCTCAGTAATAAATGCTGCTCCTAATACTATTAAAAGCGTTGTTGATATAAAGATCTCATTACTTTCCATTTTAGCAATAACCGAAAATAAAGGTCTAAGCAATAATCTACCAGTTATAAATATCAGCACTAATGCAATAGCTGCTTGCACTAATGAGCCTGCCAATGAGCTTATCAGGCTGTGCTCAGAATTGCCAGCAAGTAAAGGTACCAATACTATTAATGGTACCACTGCAAAATCTTGCATTAATAGCACTGCTATCGACAACCTACCAACCTGACTTGCTTGAGAACCTTTTTCTTGCAGAACCTGCAACACTATTGCTGTTGAGGATAGCGCAAGCCCACCACCAATAACTGTCGCTATATTCGTATTCACTCCGAAAGCAAGAGCGATGCACCATATTGCTACCATGGTAACTATAACTTGAAGAGAACCGAACCCAAATACATGAATACGCATAGCGATCAGGCGTTCAAATGTCAATTCAAGGCCTATAATGAATAATAGAAAAACTACACCAAATTCTGCAAGATTATCCATTGCTTCAGCTGAGTGTATCAGATTAAATCCATGAGAACCAATAACTGCACCTGCAACGAAGTAACCAAGCACTGGACTAATATTCATTTTCCAAAACGCTATGACTATAAACACAGCAGCAGAAAGTAAAATTATAATATCAAACAAATGCTGAGAGCCACTGTGCATGATATTTAACCTGTAGAATTAGACCATTTAATTGAGCAGCCAATACTTGATTTTTGGTCAATTGGAGAATTACCAGTTTCTGCAATAAATTTCATAGCTTGAGATAAGTCACTACTTCCTACTTCATAGCTTTGAACCTTTTCTTTTTTTGTGTCGTTAAAACGTCCACGATAGCAAAGGTTTAAATTGGAATTAAAGCCAAAAAAGTCAGGAGTGCAAACAGCCCCGTATTCTTTAGCTATTTTCTGTGTACTATCAATTAAATATGGAAATGTAAACTTATTTTCCTTGGCAAAATTAATCATATTTTCAAAGGAATCTTCTGGATATTCATTTACATCATTTGGCATTATTGCAATGGTGTTTACCTGATAATCTTTTTTCAATTGATCAACATCGCTTACCAAATTGCTAATAATTGACTGAACGTAAGGACAGTGATTGCATATAAACATTACAATAAGACCATTTTTTCCACAACAGTCACTTAATGTATAGTATTTATTGTCTACTCCCAAAAGATTAAAATCTTTTGCAGTAAAACTAAAATCGACTTTAGGAGTATTCAGAGCAACCATAGACTATTATTATACCATATGTAATTTACGGTCTTATTATTTAAATGTCAAACGGTTTCTATGTATACTGTTTGCATATTCTTTTTTAGTATTATAATTATAAAACTTATGTTCATAACTTTCGAAGGAATAGACGGCTCTGGTAAAACAACACAATCTAAGCTACTTGCAAATCATTTTAAGCAAATTCAAGGCGAAAATAACGTAGTATTGACTCGAGAACCAGGTGGCACTGATTTTGCAGAAAAGATAAGAGGAGTGTTGTTAACAAATAATATTGATCCTATTTCTGAACTCTTGCTACTTATCTCGATGAGGCGCGAACATATGAAAAAATTAATATTACCAGCTCTTGCAGAAGGAAAAATAGTGATTTGTGATCGGTTTATTGATTCAACTATTGCATACCAAGGATATGGGTTTGGAGTTGACTTAGGGCTAATAAGGGACTTACATAAGCTAGTGAAAATTAAATATCCAGATATTACATTCATTCTAGATATTGATGTTAAAGTTGGGTTAAATAGAGCAAAAGACAAGAATAAATATGAAGAAATGGATGTTAATTTTTACAATAAGGTCAGAAAAGGGTTTCAGGAAATAGCCATAGAAGAGCCCGTTAGGTGCAGTGTTATCACTGAAATTGAAGCTAAAGACAACAATCAAGTATATAGTGAAATTATTAGACTTCTTGCATAACCTAAATTAAAAGGCAATTATTTTTGGCGTTTTTTGTAACAGCTGATAATTGTGATTTAAGTCCGTCAGGAAAGGGTCTCCGTTCCTGTCGTCCCATTCTTCTGTCATCTAAGTAGCCCCTTCTCCTATCATCCCAGCATCCTCTCCTGTCATCCCAGTAGCCTCTTTCTCTTGTCATTTCAGTGTCAGCTACTTGCATGACAGCAGTCCTACGTCATACCGCCGCGGTATCTCGGCCGCTAACACGTAGCAACTGTTCTCCCTTGTCATACCGTCACGGTATCTCTAGATCCCGCTAACACGTAGCGGGATACTTAACCATCATCTACACCGTCATACCGCGATTCATTCGCGGTATCTCAAAGCATAGATCCCGCTAACACGTAGCGGGATGACGATTGTCAGGGTGTCATCCCAGTGCTCCGACACTGATTTCCATCCAAGACGGTGTCATCCCAGTGCCCAGACACTGGGATCCAGCCTTTCTGCAATCTCATCGAAAACGTTGTAACCACTTTCTATGATAGTTTGCTTGCTCACAAGCAAACTTTCCTGGATCCCAGTGTCTGGGCACTGGGATGACAAAAAAAGGAGCACTGGGATGACATCATTTGTTGTGTTTAACAAAGTTCGTACTTAGCTTCATGTTAGCTACAAACGTTAAGAAATTTACCAAATAAAAAAAAGGCAAAAGAAGCCCCGTGGTTATTATCCGCTTTAAAATATTGGCGTTTTTTATGTTTTAAACGCTTGACAAGCGAAATTCAGCTGCTTTTAATTGCAACTAACTTACGCTGCAAATGTTTAAGAAATTTACCAAGCAGAAAAAAAGACAAAGAATCCCCGAGTTAGCTAGTCTTTTACTATCTCTGTCGAGTATTGGCATTTTTTGATGTCTTGTAACGCTTTATAAGCGCGTTCAGCTTATTTAGATAAAAATCTAGATGTAGATGAAGTTTTGTAAAGACATACAGTATCTATATACTGCAAAAAATTGAACATAAGACGCCGATACATTAAGTAATCTTTACCTTTTAATCTGCAGATTGGCGAAAGCAAATACAATAGCTTCAGTTTCATGATAAGGGGGCTGGCGAAGGGTGTCAAGTAATTTTAGCTCCGTTTCTGTGGGTCAGATAGCTACCTGATGACACCATTGGTCAATTACTACAACTAAAAACTTTCATTTTAACAGTTAAACAAGGCCAAATTTAATAGAGAGAGGATTTTTTTATTTTCTCATTCTTCTCATTTTCCTCTCTAACAATTTTTTTTCCATTTAATATGTCTTTTATTTCATCTCCTGTTAAAGTTTCAAACTCCAGTAGATTTTCAGCAATGAGATCTAAGCCTTTCTTATGCTTGGTCAAAATCTCTTTTGCTTTTTCATAGCAAGAAGACACAACTTCCTTCACTTCTTCATCTATAAGTTTTAACGTATCTTCAGAAATTATGTCAGAACCATGTATGGTTTGTTCGCGATTGTGATAGATCGGGCCTATTTTGTCGCTCATTCCCCATTTTGTTACCATAGAACGTGATAAATCTGATGCTAATTTTATATCTGAAGATGCACCGCTTGTAACTTTATCGTAGCCAAAAATTAGCTCTTCTGCCACACGTCCACCCATTGCAACAGTTATATCTGCTAGCATCTTTTCTCTTGTGAGGGACACTCTATCTGTCTCTGGTAGTCTCATAACTAAACCGAGTGCCCTACCGCGTGGAATAATTGTTGCCTTGTGTATAGGATCAGAAGCAGACATATTAACAGCAATCATCGCATGACCAGCTTCATGGTATGCAGTCAGTCTCTTTTCCTCTTCTGTCATAATGAGAGATCGCCTTTCTACGCCCATCATCACTTTATCACGTGCATATTCAAAATCATCCATGGTAACAATCTTCTTGTTTCTTCTTGCAGCGATAAGTGCAGATTCGTTCACTAAATTTGCTAAATCAGCTCCAGAAAAGCCTGGTGTTCCTCTTGCAACTGTTCTCACATTTACATCGGGAGCCATTGATATTTTCTTTATATGCGTATTTAATATCTTTTCACGCCCATTTATATCGGGTAAAGAAATAGTAACCTGTCGGTCAAAACGACCAGGTCTAAGCAGTGCTGGATCTAAAACGTCTGGGCGGTTAGTTGCAGCGATTATTATCACACCTTCATTAGACTCAAAGCCATCCATCTCAACTAATAACTGATTTAATGTTTGCTCTCTTTCGTCGTTGCCGCCACCAAGACCAATGCCACGATGTCTACCCACCGCATCTATTTCATCTATGAAAATTATGCAAGGAGCATTTTTCTTGCCTTGATCAAACATATCACGAACACGACTTGCACCAACACCCACAAACATTTCAACAAAATCAGATCCGGAAATGCTAAAGAATGGCACATTAGCTTCACCTGCAATTGCACGAGCAAGTAAAGTTTTACCAGTTCCAGGAGAGCCAATTAAAAGGCACCCTTTTGGTATTTTTCCACCTAATATTTGAAATTTTTGCCTTTGTTTAAGGAAATCAACGATCTCTACCAGCTCTTCTTTTGCTTCATCAATTCCGGCAACATCATCAAATGTTACTTTTTTTCCACTAGTCATGAGTCTAGCCCTTGACTTGCCAAAGCTTATAGTTCTGTTGCCTCCCGCTTGTGTTTGTTTAAGAAAGAATAGCAAAAAGCCAATAAAGATAAATGTTGGGACCCATGAGATAAGTAATCCACCAATTACGTTCATGGCAGAATCTCCAGTTGAAAAGGAGAATCTCACTTTTCTATCATGTAAATTTTTTATTAGGTCGCTATATATAACACCGCTTGAGTTGAAACTTGAACCATCCCTGAACTTGCCTTCAATGCTCTGATTTTTTATGACAATATTTTCTACATCATTGTCTTCTAGTCTAGTTAAAAATTCCGAAAAAGGTATAATTGTTTTACTTTTACCTACATTTCCGCTGAACTGAATATAAGCAACTGAAATAAGAACAATAATTACTAACCAGATCAATAAGCCTTCTAAAAATTTTTTCATTTCTATTTTTAACTAAATACCCATCAAGCTTACCAAATTTTGTTTTATCGTGCTATCAATAATGCATTGAACCTTATCGTCATTGGTATTTTTTCCGTTATAATTTACATCAGGATAAGCAAGCACCTTTCCATCTTTTAGCACTACAGGCAAAGAATAGAAAACTTCAGGGCAGCAGTTGTAATCCTTCAGAAATTCAGGAACTTTTTGTGTTTTTTTTAATGGAGCGATAATAACTGAACACTCTTGATTTCCGAGTATTGTGCAGCTAAATCTGTTATCCCATTCAATAGGTTCATTTAAAGGTAGGTTTACGGTAATTTCTTGTATCCTTGACGATTCTCTAATTATTAAGATATTTTCTCCATATTTTCTTATTTTGCACCCAGAAAGTGTACAGTTAACATTACTATCCTTTTGCAATATTTTATTAAATATTACGATAAGACTGTTGTACCTTGGTTTATAATGTTTACTGGCAATTGCCATTATAGAGTAAAGAAGAAGCCTCAAGGCTATTTCCTCTGGTAATTGATAAAATTCACTTAGTTTAATTTCAATATAACCAAGATCATGAACATTAACACAGTCATTAAATGTAAGGCATGTGTAGTGCATCAACGCTTTTGCAGCTCTTTTCATATGAAGGGCTGTGAGGCATATTCTCTCTGTTAAAATCTCTTGATTGTTACTTGCTTTAAGTAAGTTACGGTATAAAGTTCGCCTGTATTTTAGGTTATAGTTGCTTCTATCTTCGATCCATTTTAACTGGTGAAGCTTAGCGTACTTTTCTATTTCACTACGACTAAAATTTAACAATGGCCTAAATATATAAATACCATTTAGGAAAGACTTGTAGTCCATTGATGATAATCCATCTACGCCGCTACCTCGCTCTAATCTTAATAAGAACGTTTCTGCTTGATCATCTTTGTGATGAGCGACGAGCAAACATTTAACATTATTGTTTTTACACCACTCTACTAGTAATTTATACCGTGCTTTTCGTGCCTGTAACTGAATATTGCCTTTAATATTTTGCTTCTCCCAATTTAATATGAACGATTCCTTTGCTCCAAGTTCTTTTGCATAACTTACAACAAAATCAGCTTCTTTTTGAGACTCTGAACGTAACCCATGATTTACTGTTAATGCTATAGGAAGTGAAAGCTTGTTTTTTTTTGCCCAGTTATTCATTAAGTGCAGTAAGACTATACTATCTACACCACCTGATACTGCAACTGCAATTTGATTATGGAAAGCAAAGCTATTAGCTATATTTTGAAATAATAACTCTAATTCCATTATGTCTCTTGATGGCCAGATAGTCTCTACGTCATACAGCGACTTATTTGTGGTATATATAGATCCCGCTAACAAGCAACAAAATATGACAAGTTTGTCCTTTTTTGTCCACCCCAGTGCCCTTTCTTTATGTCATCCCAGTGCTTGACACTGGGATCCAGGTTTTAATCTATTTCTTTATTCCAGAAAATGAAAATTCCACTCTACGATTTTTAGCATGCTCTTTTTCATATTTAGAATTTCTAGAATCATCTTTTACATTAACCAAAGGCTCAGTTTCACCCTTAGAAGCAGTTTTTATTCTGTTTTCTATGTATGGTGTACAACTAACCATAAATTTTTTAGCTGCATCTGCCCTTTTAGCGCCTAGCGCAAGATTATATTCATGAGAACCACGGTTGTCAGTATGACCAGTTAAAATAACCTTCGCGTCAGGGTTATCTTGTAACACCTCCATTACGTCAAGTAATGCATCTGCACTTACTTCAGTAACACTAGATTCATCATAACCAAAGAAAACTCTTTTATCACCTATCTGCTTAACAACAGAATTCATTTTATTTGTTGTATTTGCTCCTTTTTTTGGGCAAGAACTTACACCAGTAAGTAGTAAACAAAAACAGCACATTATAACCAGTCTACTCCACATTACTAAACCTCCATAAATTTTAAATAGTGCGTAACTTTAATTTCAGTAGCTAATAATCTCTCCATATTGTAATATAGTCAAGAGAAATAAAGTACTAAATACTTTTTCTACAACCTTACAATTAATTTTCTTATAATATGCTGGACTCTGAGTAGAAAAATCCAATAAAGGAATAAGAAGTACAATTTTTTATTGTACTTTAAGCAAATATACTTTTAACTTTATTATTAATCTATTACGATATTAAATAGATGTTTTCTAAAATAATGAACAAATTATGAAATCTTATAAGTTTTTAGAGGAAGTATTATATAGGGTAAAGAATATCGAAAATACGCTAAAAGTACTAAACCAAAGCCAATTAAATATAGAGGACAAAGTTGAACAAATGAGTCTTCTAGAAGAAATCAGACATGAAATTATCTCTCATGACGCAATAAAGGAATCATTAGCAGATGCTCTTGGTAACAAAAAAAGTGCAAATACTCAGCAGCTAAAGTTAATAGAGAGAATACATAAAAGCAACAGTGCTGTTCCTATTGATTTAGCAAAGTCTTTATCCAAAGCTAAGGTTGAATGCCAAAATTTATGGAAGCTATCTCATTCTGAAACCAGTAACTTAGGAAAACTAAAAGAACGTTTTACTGATTTAATCACACTCATTCGCGAAGTAGCTTCTATAAAATCGCAGCAATTAAAATGCTCAAAATACGACTCACTGCTTGCTGACTATGACTCTGATATCACAGAAAAGAATATAAGGGAAGTATTCCCCAAGGTAGGCAAATTTTTTAGCGAAAATGTGGATAAAATAATTGAAAAGCAGAAAAAGGATAAGGTTACTAATATACAAAAAGTTGCTACTCAGAAGCAGATTGAACTTGGCTCGTTATGTTTACAGCAAATGGGTATTGCACTAAATGAGATTCGTACTTCTTATTACTACCCTATAGATTATGATGAATCTGATTTTTGTTATGGTTTATTTTCACTTTTACGGCATAGTGGTTATGCAATTTATCAAAAATGTTTAGCGCAAAATTCTATAAGTAGCCCAATTACGAGACATGTTATGTATGAAACTCAAGGGTTATTTATGGAAAGGATGATTGGAACATCCAGAGAATTTATTGAGTTCATTCAACCACACATAAAAGAGAAATTTGCTATAAAAGGCAAAACTAATAGCAGTGTTGAAAATTTGCACTTGGTTTTCAATGAAATAAACCTTTCCTCTTCTTTAAAGAACGCAGATGAATTTAGTTTATTGGCTCACATTATGCTAAGAACCAAGTTAGAACAAGATCTAATAAATGGTACGTTAGAAATCAAAGATCTGCATGATGCATGGCTTGAAGGTATGAAGCATTATAAAATTCCAGTAAAAGCTAAAAATGAGCTGGACACTTATTTTCAAGATGAATATTGGGCAAGCGGTGTTATGGGCTACTTTCCTATAAAAATTATTGCTTTAATTGCTGCTGTGCAGATTTTCTCTTGCGTTAAAAAGAATCATTACGAATCATTAAGTGCTATAATAAAAGGAGATTTTAGTTTACTTATCAGTTGGTTATCTCAAAATGTATACAGTGCAAAGTATAGCCTTTTGGAACTGCTAAAAAAAGTAACAGGTAAGGGTTTAGACGTTGAGTGTGTTACTTGCTACTTATCTGAAAAGTATAATTTATCTCAATAAAATGGTTTTCTTGAGTTATGTATGAATTTTGTTCGAAAATTGACCGGAAAGTTTTATAGCCTTTTTACTTTCAAAGGTTTGTTTGCTAGCGATATTGCCATAGACCTTGGTACTGCAAACACTTTAGTTTATCAGAAAAATCAGGGAATAGTGCTTGATGAGCCTTCAGTTGTAGCAAGAATAAAAGAAAAAGGAAGCTACGTTCCTTATGCTTTTGGTAAAAAAGCTAAAATGATGCTTGGAAAAACGCCTGGAGAGATAGAGGCGATAAGGCCCTTAAAAGATGGAGTCATTGCTGATTTTAAAAGTGCGGAAGAAATGCTAAAATATTTCATACGCAGTGCAAACACAAAATTCACTGTTAATAAACCTAATATTATCATATGCGTTCCATCTGGATCCACGCCAGTTGAAAGGCGTGCTATACAAGATGCAGCAGAAAGTGCTGGTGCAAATGAAGTGTTTTTAATTGAAGAACCAATGGCTGCAGCGATCGGAGCTGGGCTCCCGGTTACTGAACCTGAAGGTTCTATGATTGTTGATATAGGAGGCGGTACAACTGAAGTTGCAATTATTTCTTTAGGCGGAATTGTTTATTCACGTTCTGCCAGAGTAGGTGGCGATATTATGGATGAAGCAATAAAATCGTATATTCGTGAAAATCATAAGTTATTAATCGGTGAAACAACTGCTGAAAAAATTAAGAAAAGCATAGGTTCAGCCAGTCTGCCAGGTGAAAATAACAAAGAGGGAATGATAATTAAAGGCAGGGATTTAGTGAGTGGCATGCCAAAAGAAATGCTTTTATCAGAATATCAAGTTGCAGAAAGTTTAATAGAGCCTGTGCATCAGATAATTTCTGCTATTAAAACAGCATTGGAGAGCACTCCCCCCGAACTTTCTTCTGATATAGTCGATAGAGGAATAGTTTTATCCGGTGGTGGTGGATTATTACGTAATCTAGGTAAAGTTATCAGTGAAACAACAAAATTACCGGTTCGTGTTGCAGATGACCCACTTTGTTGTGTTGCCTTGGGTAGTGGAAAAGTGCTTGAAAACATGGACTACTTCAGTCATGTTTTATTTAAGCAAGATTAATCACGATTTTGGTTGTTGAAATTTTTCAATTTTAAGGTTCTCAAGAAATATTTCTTATTGTGAAATTGTGCATAAATTGCACTAACTCTTTCAATTTTCATATTGTCCTGTACAATATCTATAGCTAGAGTAATTAGATTTACCTGCAATTTGATAAGCGTAAAACTCGTCATTCCGCTACTTGTTAGCACCGCGGCGGTATGACGTAGGCTGTGCTAGCTATATTTAATAAACTCGGATAACCATGCTCAAAGAATTTGAAATAGAACCTCTGCTAAAAGATAAAGCTCCGCACCAGACCAAGGCTGTTGTTGCAATGTCCGGTGGAGTTGATAGCTCCGTTGCTGCAGCACTGCTATATAACTTTGGGTACCAGGTGATAGGTGTGACTCTTCAACTCTATGGCACCGACGGTAATGCTAACGCAAGAAAAGGTGCATGTTGTGCTGGACAGGATATTTATGACGCTAAGCGCGTGGCTGAAAGTGTTGGCTTTCCTCACTATATTTTAAACTATGAGGAAATATTCAAAAAGGAAGTAATAGAGGATTTTGCGAGTACCTATATGCGTGGGGAAACTCCCATACCATGCGTGAGATGTAACCAAACGGTAAAATTTCGTGATCTATTGCAAGTTACAAAAAATCTTGGTGCGGATGTACTCGTAACAGGACATTACGTGAGAAGGTTAGAAAAAAATGGTGAGGTAAAGTTGTGCAGAAGCATTGATAAGAGTAAAGATCAAAGCTATTTTCTGTTTGCTACAACAAAGGAGCAGTTAAAGCTTTTGCGATTTCCACTAGGTGGGTTCTATAAAAATGATATAAGAAAATTAGCAAAGTATTTCAGCTTACAAATTTCTGAAAAGCCGGACAGTCAAGATATATGCTTTGTTTCCGAAAGCTATAGTAAAACAATAGCTAAATTAGCTCCACAATCCGTACAGAAAGGAAAAATTGTGGATGTAAATGGAAAAGTGCTAGGTGAGCACAGTGGCATAGTAAATTTTACAGTGGGGCAAAGAAAGGGCTTGGGTATCGCACACAATGAACCTCTTTATGTGATAAAAATTAATACAGAAAATAATGAGGTTATAGTAGGTCCGATCAACGCATTAATGCAAAAAAAAATATTGATCAAGGAGTTAAATTGGTTAGAACAACCAAAGGAAGGTATGGAAGTAACTGTGAAGCTGAGATCATCACATGCTGGAAGTTTAGCAACAATACATTCAACTGACGAAAAAAATAAAGCCTGTGTCATTTTAAACGACGATTACTTTGGCGTCAGTCCAGGTCAAGCCTGTGTAGCGTATAAAGATGAGCAAGTTATTGGCGGCGGATGGATATGCTCTTAACTAAAAGCTTTAATGCAGAGTGTAAACATACAATAGACTTCTTGCATAACCATATAACATTGGGAATAGAAACGAAAAAACTTCCTTGACAAACTCCGCCAGCCCCCTTATCATGAAACTGAAGCTATTGTATTTGCTTTCGCCAATCTGCAGATTAAAAGGTAAGGATTACTTAATGTATCGGCGTCTTATGTTCAATTTTTTGCAGTATATAGATACTGTATGTCTTTACAAAACTTCATCTACATCTAGATTTTTATCTAAATAAGCTGAACGCGCTTATAAAGCGTTACAAGACATCAAAAAATGCCAATACTCGACAGAGATAGTAAAAGACTAGCTAACTCGGGGATTCTTTGTCTTTTTTTCTGCTTGGTAAATTTCTTAAACATTTGCAGCGTAGGTTAGTTGCAATTAAAAGCAGCTGAATCTCGCTTGTCAAGCGTTTAAAACATAAAAAACGCCAATATTTTAAAGCGGATAATAACCCCAGGGCTTCTTTTGCCTTTTTTTTTATTTGGTAAATTTCTTAACGTTTGTAGCTAACATGAAGCTAAGTACGAACTTTGTTAAACACAACAAATGGTGTCATCCAAGTAGCTGACACTGGGATCCAGTTGAGCTATTTCAACAAAAATACTGCATTTTGAGATGAACGTTCCAGACTTATTTACAAGTATAACAATTAAAGTCTGGATTCCAGTGTCAAGCACTGGAATGACACCGAAGGAGCTACTGGGATGACAGGGGAAGCTGACAATCATCATACCGCTACTTGTTAGCGGCTAAGAGATACCGCGGCGGTATGACGGTGTAGATGATGGTTAAGTATCCCGCTACTTGTTAGCGGCTAAGAGATACCGTGACGGTATGACGTAGATTGCTGTCATTCCAGTGCTTGGCACTGGAATCCAGCCTTTATTATGCAGCCACTTGGTTGAAATTAAGTCTTCTGGATCCCAGTGTCAAGCACTGGGATGACAAGAAGAGGGCACTGGGATGACAGGAGAAGCTGACAATCATCATACCGCTACTTGTTAGCGGCTAAGAGATACCGTGACGGTATGACGTAGATTGCTGTCATTCCAGTGCTTGGCACTGGAATCCAGCCTTTATTATGCAGCCACTTGGTTGAAATTAAGTCTTCTGGATCCCAGTGTCAAGCACTGGGATGATACCGAAGGAGCTACTGGGATGACAGGGGAAGCTGACAACCGTCATCCCGCTGCTTGTTAGCGGGATCTAGAGATACCGCGGCGGTATAGCTATACCTTTTTCTACTTAGTTTGGGTTATGCAAGAAGTCTAATAACATTTATTGCTATTTTGCCATATATCCCTTATACTATAAAGTAGAACATTATAGGTTTTAGCAATGGTTAAAGAAGTTGAAGAATTAATAAAAATTGTTGGCAAGGGTAATTTATTAGAGACGTTATTTATTTTTTTAGGTAGCTTTCAACACGCTGACTTAGATTGTAGTATGGACCACAGAAATCATTTTGGATTGTCTGCATTCATTAAAAAAGAGGTGGAGCCATTAGATGAATATTTTAACTTAAAGTTTAGTCTACAAGGGCTGTTTTTAATTTATGCTCAAGCTTATAAGATACTTAGTGAAAACAATAACCTGAATACTAAAGATGTCATAGATAAAATATATGAAGTTATTAAAGGGTCTGAGTTAAATAGAGATATAAATGAAGTAGTAGATGGAAGTAAATTAGATTTACTTAACATCTTAGCAAGTCCAAAGAGAGAACCAATATTTAAAACAGAAGAAGATTTTGAAAATAAAGTACTCATTGGTCTTAGAAAGTTACTAAGTGAAGGAAATACATTAAACAAATATGACAGAGAATTTGCATTAAATAAGTGCGTTATCAGCAGCTATTATTCCATTCATGACATAAAAGCAGATAAAGATATAGCATTGTTCTTTTCTTTGGGTGGTCACTATAAAGAACTTGCGTCATCTAACAAAACAGTAAAAAGAGAAGTATTAGAGATATGTGAGAATCAGTTAATAGAGAGCTATATAATGTTCTTGGCTGGCAAACTACACATGATCGGATTATCAAGTAGAGATGGAACCATCAAATATACAATCAACCATGAGAATGTGGATCGACAAGAGAAAGAATTAAAAATGGATGGATTAATATATCCTATAAATACAAAAAACACCCTAGAGCAACTGTTAAAAAACCAAAATAGTGATGAATTTGAACAATTAGTAACGAGCCCTAAAAATATATACTACTCAGTGCCACAAGAAGAGAATAAATGTAGGCCAAATTTCATTGTCAGCAAGAAAAAAGAAAAAGACCATAAAAACACAGTCTGTAAACTTATTTTGGGTATGTTTGTATTATCTGTTGGGTTATATGTTGCTGATTATTTCCTTATGGAGCAAAAATTGCTCAACTCAATAAAAAATGTTTTGCCACAAGATAACCTTACTAACCTGATAGTTGGTGCGGTGCTTACTATTGTAATAGTATATGCTTTATTTCAATTATCACAGAAACCACCACTTTCAACAGTCAATAAGATGACGAATGAAAATTTGAACAGCTCCATGCAAAACAAGCTTAGAACTACATAAATGTAGCAACTTAAAAGCACATATTGTATAATGCTTATTCTTAAGTTAAGAGGTAATTTATGGATTTAAGTAAAATAACAGCGGGACCAAATGCGGTGAATGTGGTAATTGAAATAAGTGCAAATGCTGAGCCTGTAAAGTATGAATTTAATAAAGAGCTTGGGTTGTTACAAGTTGACAGATTTTTGTCTACCTCAATGACTTATCCTTGCAATTATGGGTTTATACCAAATACCTGCGCAGGTGATGGTGACCCTGTGGATGTTTTGGTGCTAACTCAATTTCCCTTAGCATCTAATGTTTTAATATCGGTGCGTCCAATAGGCGCATTACTCACTAAAGATGAAAAAGGAGAAGATGAAAAGATATTAGCGGTGCCTGTTTCCAGTGTTGATAGCTATTATGACAATATAAAGGACTATTCTGACTTATCTAAAAACCTACTAGATAAAATTGCTCATTTCTTTTCTCATTATAAAGATCTAGAAAAGGGAAAAACAGTAGCAGTTGGAGAATGGGTTGGTGTAGAAGAAGCAAAGAAAATTATTGAAAAAAGCAGAAATTAGTTTTTATTGATTTATAGCTAAAGCGGCTTAGGTTTGCCTACAATTTGAAAAACAACAAATTCGTCATTCCGCTACTCGTTAGCGGAATCTATGCTGAGATACCGCGCACAACTGTACGAACATTCATTCTTGAAGGTAAACTGCACAGCAAATGGTGTCATTCCAGTGCTTGACACTGGAATCCAGCTTTTTCATCCAAGACGGCAGCGCCTCCTTCTTCTGTCATCCCAGTGCTTGACACTGGTTTACTTTATGATGATGTCATGAAAGTAGCTAACACTGGGATCCAGAAGACTTAATTTCAACCAAGTGACTGCATAATAAAGGCTAGATCCCAGTGTCAAGCACTGGGATGACAAAAAAGGAGCACTGGGATGACATCATAGGGGCGCTGGCCTCCTGCTAGACAACGTTTGTACAGTTGTGGAATGAATCGCGGTATGACGTAGGGAAACCTTTCTTGGGTTAGCTATAGATTTTTGTACCACAGATCTAAAAATTACAGTTGTTCGGAAAAATGTTGCTGTTAAAAGCATTAGACAGGTGGTAGAGGTCTTGGTATTATATAATCTTTAGGTTCTAAATTTGGAAGGGTGGCCGAGCGGCTGAAGGCGGCGGTTTGCTAAACCGTTATACGATTGAAAAGTCGTATCGAGGGTTCGAATCCCTCTCCTTCCGTATACTGTTTTGAGCACGGTCTAAATTCGCTATATTAGCATGTTTTTAGCCTATTTACCAGCGTACCTGATTTTGTTGCAATGGTTTTTATTTCCATTGTCACTGAGATCACTATTAAAAAGTTGGCTAGCATTGACTCAGTATTTATTATAGAATTGGTTATTAACCTTACTTATATGCATAAAATACTAATTTTACTGTTGATAGTGTTGCCACTTAGGTTGCTTGCAACCGAGATTGAAATTATTGCAGATGTAAATGGCGAGCCAATTTCAAATTTGGACATCGAAAAACGCATCAACTTTATAAATTCATTGTTTGGCACTCAAAGTGTTAATCAAAAAGAAGCAAAGCCTCAAATTCTTAGGGAGCTAATAGACGAAATTATCATTATCAATGAAGCGCAGAGGCTGAATATAAAATTGAGCAACGAGGAGTTAGATAATGCTATCATGTTATTTTTAACCCAAAGTTTTAAACTTAAGGCTAATGAAGTTGATCAATACATAGAGAAGCATAATATAGATCTTGGTATTTTAAGAAAACAAATAAAATGTCAGTTACTGTGGGGCAAAATTATTGAAGTAAGAATTGTGCCATTTATTAATATAAGCGATAAAGAAGTAGATGATGTAAAAAGGCAAACAGAAAAGCCGGATTATCTTATCACGTTCCAAGAGTTTATAATTCCTGATCAAAAAAACAAGGATGTTTATGGTATAGCTGAAGATTTAGTAAAAAAATTACGTAATAGTAATGATGACTTTATTCCAGAATCTCCAATAAAGATACGTAAAGCAACAGTTAATTTAAGTCAGCTGAAAGGCAAACTCAAGGGCGTTTTAGAAGGATTAGAAATCAGCGATATAGCAGGTCCAGTTAGTTTCAGTGAAGGTTACTCTGTTATAAAAGTAATAGATAAAGTACAACTTAATCATGCACTGCTGGAAAGCACTTTAAAATTAAAACAGATTGTGGTTGAAGGTTCAGAAAGTTTATTAGATAGTTTAAAGGAGCAAAAAGTTAATTGTTTAAATTTTGATAAATTGGCAGATAATTTTAAGCTGCCAAACGCAAAAGAATTTGAAATAAAAATGCGAGATTTAAATCCTGATTTACAGATTTTATTTAGTAAAACAAGTGTGAATGAAATAGTAGAATTGAGAGAAAATGGCACTGCAAAGTTAATGATGTTGTGTGATATCAAGAGTAATGTAGCGGGTATAGAAGCAATTAAACAGCAGATGTACCAACAAAAGATTATGATACAAAGCAACTTGTTATTAGATGATATGCGTAAAAATGCAGCTGTCAGTTATCGGTATAGTTGAAGTCAGAGAGTGTCCTTGTCTCTGTCTTTGTGTGCGAAAATTACTTTGTTCTATAAAATTTCAAAAAATTTGAACAAATATAGTTAAAATAGCACATGAAGAATATAATGCTAATTGGTGGTGGAGTTGGAAATGCAGTGTTATTTTCGATAGGGAAGGCATGTCTTGAAAATAATAACAAGGTTTTGTACTTTGCTGGCTATAAGAAGTTAAGTGATGTATTTAAACGAGCACTGATAGAACGTGCATCAAATGCAGTAGTTTGGGCATGTGAAGAAGGATTGATAGAAACAAGCAGAGATCAAGATAAATCCTTTCATGGTAATATAGTTGATGCAATAGTCTCTTATCAACAAGGAAGATTAGGTATTAATTTGAACGCTATAGATAAAATTATCACTATTGGTTCTGATAAAATGATGAAAGCTGTGAATGAAGCTAGAAAAACAATTTTAAAGCCATATCTGAAATCAGGCCACATAGCAATATCATCAGTTAATTCTCCTATGCAGTGTATGATGAAAGAAATCTGTGCTCAGTGTGTGCAGCAACATATAAATACGGAAACAGGAGAAAGGAGTTTTGTTTATAGCTGCAGTAATCAAGACCAGGATATGGAATTTATTGACTTTGACTTTTTAAGTGAGCGCTTGAAGCAAAATAGTTTACAAGAAAAACTCACTGCAAAATGGATAGATCATGTTCAAAGATATTAAACAGCACAAAAAGGAAATAAGAGAGCAATATAGAACTATAAGAAAAGATATTGATGAAAGTTATTCCAGTTATGCGGCAAATTCCCTTATTAATCTCTTTAATCAGAACTTAAGTTACGTTAAAGGCAAAACAATTGCGGCTTACATTCCAATGGATGGGGAAATAAATGTTGTCCCTTTGATGTGTCGTTTGCTCTATTTAGGTTATAAAGTAGCAATTCCTGATAAAAATCAGTTACTAAGATTTGAGGGATGGAACGAAACAAATGAAGATGTAATTCCCGATACAATCATTACTCCTGTTGTTGCTTTTGATGATCATTTTAATAGATTAGGTTTTGGCGGTGGTTGGTATGATACAATGATAGAAAAACTGCGGCCGCTTGGAAAAATATTTATAGGTGTAGCCTATGAGAAACAATATTGTAAAAATTTACCTGTAGAAAAACATGATCAAAAATTGGATATTATAATCACTGAGATGTGTGTTAGATGTGGAGGTGGATTGCCCAAGAAAGCGGATAGAAAGGAATAGCGTAATCCCACTTTCTAAGAGCCTGTCTTCAAACTCAAAAATGAGCTAATTTGTGAAGCATAATAGTGATCATATTAAAGAAGATATTGTTTTTTGAAGTAAGAGGAGAATGCTCATAATCTTTGCTCATGCGCCTAAAATTGGAGAGCCAAGCAAACGTTCTTTCAACGTTTGGGAGTGTTAAATAAACCATACGCGTCAAGTTAAGGGAAAGTAGCATAAGGAAAAAGAAAAGTGGTAAAAATCATTTTAGATATTAAGCAATAAAGCTAGTAATTTATAGACTCTTCTAAAAGAATTATCTTATTTTAGATCAAAATTTCCAAAAAAATAAATGTAACAAACAAGTTTAAATGGTGCTATATTGGGCGATATTTCCTTAACTTGACGCGTATGGTTTATTTAACACTCCCTTTTTGCCAGGAGAAACATATAATTGAAGTAATTCAGGTTTGCAAGATGTGTTTGTAGTAAGGGCTGCAATTATAGCTTCAACAGTAAGCAATGTTGCTTTTAATTACCTCAACATTTTCTCTTGGCAATTCTTTAATGAATCGAGAAGTGCGCATTGGTTGCCACTGATTATTAATTTCTCTCCTATCTGCACATGAAATGATTAACTTTTCCTTTGCCCTGGTTATGCCAACATATGCAAGTCTCCTTTCTTCTTCTAAAGCTTTACCACTTTTATCATCAAAAGATCTTTGATGAGGAAATAATCCCTCTTCCCAACCAGGTAGAAACACGCACGGGAATTCAAGTCCTTTGGCTGCATGAAGAGTCATAACATATACGGTGTCATCGTTATTCATATTATCCACTTCCATCACCAGACTTATATGCTCCAAGAAAGTTGTGGCATTATCGAAATTTTTTAAAGATGAGATGAGCTCCTTGACATTTTCTATTCGTGCTAAGCCTGTTACCTCCTCATTTTCAAGCATTTCAATATACCCTGATTGGTTTGCTACGATTTTAACGAATTCATGCAGCGGTTTTACGCTTACTATTTCTTCCCAAGCTTTAATTTTATTTAAAAAATCGTTGAGTGAGAGTTTAATTCTTTCGGTTACCTGATTACTATTAACTAATATTTTTGCTGCCTCAAAAAAAGAAATTTTGTTATCCTGAGCAGTCGTGTATATTTTCTTTAGAGTTGTAGCTCCTATGCTTCTTTTTGGCCGATTTACTATCCTTTCGAAAGCTAAGTCATCGTTATTGTTTGTAACAAGTCTTAAATATGCAATTATATCCCTGACTTCCTGACGTTCGTAGAATTTTACGCCACTTATAATCTTGTAGGGAATTGAATATTTTATAAAATACTCTTCCAGAACTCTAGTTTGAAAAGTGGCCCTTACCAGCACTGCAATGTCACTAAATCTGTATTTATTGAGCTTTAATATCTGTTCGCTTATGAACCTTGCTTCAGCTTTCCCATCCCATAATTTTATTAGATTTACCTTTTCCCCTTCAATGTTTGTTGTCCACAATTTTTTTTCTAAGCGAGTCTTATTGTGATTGATAACATATGACGCAGTTGCAAGTATGTGGGATGTTGACCTGTAGTTACACTCTAGTTTAACGGTTTTTGCATTTTTAAAATCATCAGAAAACTTCAAAATATTTTCAACTTCTGCACCACGCCAACTATATATCGACTGGTCATCATCTCCTACACAGCAAATATTTGAGTGCTCTTTTGCAAGGTATTTTAGCCAAAGATATTGTATCGCATTTGTATCTTGATATTCATCTACCATGACATATTTAAACTTGTTTTGGTAGTAGGACAGAACTTCGGTCTTTTGATTAAAGAGCTGTATGTTATATAGCAATAAGTCACCAAAATCGACAGAATTAAGGAATTTCAACCTTTCCTGATACTGGTGATAGACCTTGAGTGCAGTTACATATACTGGCCTAAATGATTGAATATCTTCCACTTCAGATGGCAATAAGCACTTCTCTTTCCATTGCTGAATAATATTCATAATGGTCTTACATTTTTCTGATAGGTAATCAGGGCTTATTTCATTCATGATGTTTTTTATTACCTGTAATTGGTCATCCACACCAATGATTGTAAAATTGGGGTTTAAGCCCACAATTTCTGCATGCAGGCGCAAAATTTTTGCTGCAATTGCATGGAAAGTGCCAAGCCATGGTATGTTTGTGCCCGTTAGCTCAAGTACCCTTGATACCATCTCATTTGCTGCTTTGTTTGTGAATGTAACAGCTAATATTTCATCAGAATAAGCGTGACCGTTCCTAATGATGTGCGCTATTCTTGAAGTAATCGTTCTTGTTTTTCCGGTTCCGGCTCCTGCCAGTATCAAAACTGGTCCATCTATGTTAGTTACAGCTGATTGTTGTTCTGGATTTAGCAGTGAGAGATAATCGTTCATCGTAGCCCTATAGATTATAACTTCGTAAAGTTAAACCTATGATTGAAATATTGTAAAGGTTTTATTGAATAGAACAGTTAAAGAATGCTTCACTCAAGTACTACATATTTAAACGTAGATCTATCTTGTTGGGGTAGTTTCAAGTGTATGCTGAGTAACAACAACTTGATTTAAGTCATTGGCACCAGTTGTTGGGTGGATAGGTGAAGTTTGGAATGGCTTATATGTACAATTTAGTTCCTTCATTTCTATTTCTTCAACTTCAACAAGGGGTTTTTCTTTTGGGGTATAGCGATTATGCGTTGCAGGTCGTTCAGTGAGATTTTCATATGTTTCTTTCAACCAAGTTCCGATATCATACATAAATCCATACGCTTTTTCTTTAAATTCTCTCAATGATCTACCTAAACTGGCTGGTGTGTTATTAAAGTAAATTGTCACATAATCTCTTGTAGTGTACTGATAACTTTCTCTATTTAATTTACCACTTTGTGTATTACAAGTGTTATTACTTTGAAAATAACCAAATATGTTGTACATTTTAAGCCGCCATTAATTACTAACATACATATATTATGCGTTAATAAATTAAAGTTGTCAAGAATTTTACTACTTGCACTCTGTAAAGTTTTTGTTGTGTACTTTGAACTTTAAGAAAAATAGACGCCTAAATTTGACAATTGTGAAAATATTAGTTAAAATTATTGTATGTTAAGTATAGTAAATAGGAGAAAATATGCCTACTAACTCTGATGACCAAGGAAAAATATCGCTTAAAGAATTGGAAAGTGCTGTTGTGAACATGTTGTGTTGTGGAGACAAATACAAATTAAAAGGATATGAATCAGGACGAGGTGTTGCAGAGTTATCTAAAGAAAATACCGATATCATAGATAAGTATATTGAATGTGTAGGGAAACCTTCTGAGCGATTTATTAAAGCAATTAAGGGAATAGAAATCCGCTATTTGCTAATACTTGATGAACTTACCCCTGATACTATTGAAAAATATGTCAATGAAGGTAAGATAGACATATTAAGAGGGTATATAAAATCTATTGGGAGCTATGTAGAATATATTTCGAAGATTTTGGAGAAATGTGATAGTTCATATGGTGCGGAGATGGTTAGACTTGTACTTGCAAGAAAACTTGAACGGATAGAAGAAGCTTCAAAACTTGACGTGCGGAATCAAAGGGATTTATCAGCGAGTACCGATTTAAGTGGTGGCAGATTAATTAATAAAGCCAACAATCAAAACCAAGGTGACACTAATAAAAAGGAACAGGGAGTACAGTCTGCACCTGATGTAAAACAGCAGAAGGGAGTGCCAAATCCACAAACAGAAGTGAAGATCAAGGCAAGTATCTATAAAACTTATTGTGCTTTAAGTGGTGGTGCAATTATTGGAGCAGCTATAGCATATCTTGCAGGAGCTGCTGCTTTAACTCCTGTTGTTGCTGTTGCAGTATTTATTGCAGCCACTGTTGTTGGTGCACTGGTGGGTTATGGTATTGGAAAATTTTGTGAAAAAGTCAGTGAAGAGAAGCAAAATGATCCTGATATGAGTATGTGTACTGCAATTAAGAATGTCCTTACCCCTGAGTGTTTAACATCACAATCGCAAGTTCATCCATAAGGTAGGCATTTAATATTGACTTTACAACGATAGTTGCTTTAAATTAGTAACTATTGTTGCAGTTAAAGTATCAATGCCTTTTTTCTTTTATTTTTTTGCAATTCTCAGCATTTTATCTGCTGTATGCGTAATTAGCGTAAGAAATCCTGTGCATGCAGTATTATTTTTAATTTTCACCTTCGTTAACTCTGCAGTTCTTTTCATTCTCCTTGGAGCTGAATTCATTGCTATGATGGTGCTGATAGTATACATCGGTGCGGTTGCGGTGTTGTTCCTCTTTGTAGTTATGATGCTCGATATTGACTACATAAGGTTGCGCCAGGGTTTTGCAAAGCATTGCACTCTTGGTGCTATGTTGTGTGTTGTGTTTTTTCTAGTCATCAGCTTTGTAATCCGCAGCTCAGCACCGAATATAAGCAATGTTATAAACTATAATACCAATAATGTGAAAGCTATTGGTAATTTGCTGTATACCGACTACATGTACGCTTTTCATCTTTCTGGTATTCTGCTGCTTGTTGCAATTGTCGGTGCAATTGCTCTTACTTTGCAGGACAAGAAAAAAGGAGTTAAAAAACAGAATGTATTAAAGCAATTGACACAATCTTCATCTGTAAAATTGGTTAAGGCTAAATTTGGAAAAGGAGTGGAATGGAAATAGGATTAAATCATTTTCTGATAGTTGCTGCTATTTTGTTCACTATTGGAGTATGCGGTATTTTCATCAACCGTAAGAGCATAATCAACATACTGTTGTCAATAGAAATATTATTGCTGGCGATTAACATCAATCTAGTTGCTTTTTCTGCCTTTATGAATGATATAGTTGGGCAAATTTTTGTGATGTTTGTGTTGACTGTTGCGGCAGCAGAGTCAGGAGTTGGGCTTGCAATATTGGTTGTATATTATAGAAGCCGTGGCAATATAGATGTTGAACAAGCGAACTTAATGAAAGAATGAAAGTATGATGGATATACTGAAATTAATAGTATTTTTGCCACTATTTGGTTCGCTATTTGCAGCACTTTTTAGAAGAGATGTTTTTAGTCAGTTAGTTACAACGGCAGGGATTGGAATATCTGCAGTTTTATCTTGGTATATTTTTCTCACCTTCTCTGAAAATTATCACTTGAGTTTATTTCCTTTATTTTCATTAAGTGTATTAAAAGTAAATTGGGCAATTAGTGTGGATGCTCTCTCATCCTTAATGCTTATTGTTATTACCACCGTTTCACTAGTAGTCCACCTCTATTCTATCGGTTATATGGAGCATGATAAAGGGAAGTCGAGGTTTTTTTCTTACCTATCGCTGTTCACATTTTGCATGATTGTGCTGGTTGTAAGCGATAATTTCGTGCAGCTTTTCTTTGGCTGGGAAGGAGTTGGCCTGTGTTCTTATTTACTCATAGGATTTTGGTTCCAAAAATATTCTGCAAATAATGCAGCAATTAAAGCATTTGTTGTAAATAGGGTAGGAGACTTTGCACTATTAATTGGAATCTTTCTTATTTATTATACATTTCACTCTTTGAAATTTACTGAAGTTTTTGACACAGCTGATCTTCTTGGCGCGCAGAACATTAGGGCATTCTGCTGTGAATTCAAAGTAATTCATATAATATGCATATTACTTTTTATTGGCTGTATGGGTAAATCTGCACAGCTTGGTTTACATGTTTGGTTGCCAGATGCAATGGAAGGGCCAACCCCTGTTTCTGCACTCATTCACGCAGCAACGATGGTAACAGCCGGTATATTTTTAATAGCAAAATGTTCTCCATTGTTTGAGTTATCAAATGTGGCACGAGAATTAATAGTTATTGTTGGTGCACTTACTGCTTTTTTTGCAGCCACCGTTGCGATTACTCAGAACGATATAAAGAAAATAATTGCTTATTCAACCTGCAGTCAACTTGGTTATATGTTCATGGCATGTGGGCTTTCTGCTTACAATGTTGCTATTTTTCATTTAATGACACACGCTTTTTTTAAAGCTTTACTATTCCTTGGTGCTGGCAATGTGATTCATGCAATGCATCATGAGCAAAATATTCAGAAAATGGGAAATTGCTGGAAGAAAATCCCTTGCACTTACACTCTCATGTGGATTGGGTCTCTTGCACTTTCTGGAATATTTCCATTTGCAGGTTTTTACTCAAAAGACTTGATAATTGAACATGCTTATAGCACGGATAGCTTTGCTTTTGTAATAAGCTTAGTTGTTGCATTCTTCACAGCGTTTTACTCTTGGAGGTTATTGCTTCTTGTGTTCCATAGCCAAAAACAAAGTAAAATTAATATACATGAGGCACCAAAGATTATGCTTATACCATTACTGATACTTGCTTTTGGTTCGGTATTTTCTGGAGTGTGGGGAGCAAATATTTTGAACATAACTAGTAATGCGTTTTGGAAATCAAGTTTAGTAGTTGTTGATGAGCATGGAGTTCATAATTTCTTTATAAAATTACTACCGACCTTAGCGAGCCTAAGTGGAATAGCACTTGCATATCTGATTTACCACTATCAAAAATTTAAGCAAATTAAGAGTAAATTTTTACTTAAATTTTTGCAGGATAAATGGTACTTTGATGAGGTATATGATTTTGTTGTAATTGTACCGATAAGGCTTATATCTAGGCTTCTATGGAAGTTTGATGTTAGGGCTATTGATTCATTTGGACCAGGTGGTGTTGTAAGGTTGGTTAATGAATGTTCAAAAAGTTCTATAAAGTTACAAACTGGTTATATATTTGATTATGCGCTTATTATGTTTGTTACTCTAATAATCGGTGCTTTGTATATTATTTGGAATTAAATAGAAGGTGTTGTTACTTAGTATATTCTTGCTTCCACTGATAGGAGCGTTGATTTTATCTTTAATCAGGATTAATCATCAATCTATACACCTAAGATTCCTTGCCCTATTTTTTGCTGTACTTCCATTTTTGCTTAGTGTTGTAACTCTTGTAGAGTTTGATTATAACAATACAGACTTTCAGTTTGTCAGCTATCCAATTAGAAATGTTGGAATAGGGGTAGATGGCATATCGTTGCTTTTCCTTCTGCTGACAACTTTCTTGTTTGTTATTTGTATGCTCTACAATTGCAAAATGAGTTATACGACCCTCAAGCCATATATGGCATTGTTTCTGCTGCTTGAGAGTTTTGTAGTCGGTTTCTTTATTTCACTGAATGCTATAAGCTTTTATGTATTTTTTGAAGCTGTTTTAATACCAATGTTCTTTATTATTGGCGTTTGGGGAGGGAAGCAAAGGGTATATGCGACGTTTAAGTTGTTTCTTTATACATTAACTGGCTCATTATTATTCCTACTTGGATTGGTGTACATCTATAACATTTTTGGAACGTTTAATATACAAAAATTAGCTACATTAGTGCCAAGCCTTGATCTTAAAGTGCAGTCATTGCTGTGGATTGCATTTTTTATTTCTTTTGCAATAAAAGTTCCAATGTTTCCGTTTCACACTTGGCTTCCTGATGCGCATGTGCAATCACCAACTTCTGGATCTGTGATTTTAGCTGGCTTGCTTATTAAAATGGGGGGATATGGATTTTTAAGGTTTTCTATTCCAATGCTTCCTCAGGCAAGTTTGTATTTTTCAAATTTCGTTGTTGTGCTGAGCATTATTGCAGTAATATACGCTTCGCTAGTTGCGTTTGCTCAAGATGATATAAAGAAGTTAATAGCTTATTCTTCAATAGCACATATGGGGATCGTTACTGCTGGACTCTTTTCATTTTGTGAGGAAGGAGTACTCGGCGCTATATTTCAAATGATTAGTCATGGCCTTATTTCTGCTGCTTTATTTTTATGTGTTGGAATGCTATATACTCGAACTGGAACTTTGGAGATTGCAAAATATTTTGGCATAGTAAACACAATGCCAAAATTTGGTTTTATGTTCATTTTATTTTCAATGGCTTCAATAGGGCTACCTGGAACATCTGGATTCATAGGTGAGTTTTTGGCTATGGTTGGAATGTTTAAGAGCATAGGGTTTTTTACAGGATTTATCGCACTTGGCACTATTTTAAGCGCAGTTTATATGCTGAATTTATGTAAGCAAATAATATGGGGGGTTAGCTATTCTAAATTATTAAATAACCGCTTGGATAGCATAGAATTTTCTGTCTTAATTCTGCTTGCAGTGTTTGTTATTTTGCTTGGATTCTACCCAACCCTTGCACTGAATTATTTGAAGCCATGTATGGCAAATTTGTTAGTCAAATATAATGCGCTATGAATTATATACAGATATTGCCGGAAACGTTCTCTATTATCTCCTCGTTAGTGTTGCTACTGCTTGGAATTATATTTAACCGCCGAACTATCAACTTATTAGCACTTGGCTGCACAGTGATAACTTTGATTATTTTAATTATTTCGGCAGAAAACAATGAAATTTTTCTCTTTAATTCGTTGTTAAAACTCAATTTATACATCAGGTCAGTCCAAGGGTTAATTCTCAGCACAGGAATTTTAATACTTTTGATGCTGAATTTATCAAAATATGACTATAAATATGAATTTTCAATACTGATTCTTTTTGCGCTATTTGGCATGATAACTTTAGTTTCAGCAAATAGTCTGATTTCTTTTTACTTAGCTTTTGAATTGATGAGTATATCTTTATATGTTCTTGCGAGCTTTAATAAAGATTCAGCTTATTCATGTGAAGCAGGAGTGAAATATTTTACACTTAGTGCATTATCTTCCTGCATTATGCTGTATGGTATGTCATTGCTTTATGGATATACAGGACAAGTCAATTTTTCTGAGTTAAGTTCATTCTTGCAAAACCATCAGATAACTTATGGAATAGTTTTTGGGTTAGTCTTTGTCCTAATTGGTTTGTGTTTCAAGCTTGCTATTGCTCCTTTTCATATGTGGGCTCCAGATGTCTATCAAGGTGCACCTACCATAGTAACTGCGTTTTTTTCTACAGCTCCAAAAGCTGCACTTGTAACATTTTTAATTCGATTGATGAATGAAGAGTTAGTAAATGTAAAAAGTTATGTTCAGCCTATTTTCTTATACGTTTCAGCATTGTCTGTGCTTATCTCAGCTTTTGGGGCCTTGCGTCAGCAAAACTTAAAAAGGCTGCTTGCTTACAGTTCAATTGGTCACATTGGTTTTATATTTGCTTCACTTTCTATTTTTACACAAGCAGGAACAGATAGTGCCTTAATGTATCTGGTGATATATATCATCACAAGCATAGGGCTATTCTCATATCTCGTACAAATTGACGATGACGATTGTGATATTGCAAATTTATCTGGTATAGGGAAGAAACGCCCAATTGTAGCATTTCATCTTTCTGTGCTGTTACTCTCGATGTCGGGAATACCTCCACTTGCAGGTTTTATCGCTAAGTTTTTTATATTCAAAAGCTTAATAAATTCTGGCTTTATCAGCCTGTCTTTGATCCTTGTAATAGCGAGTGTGATATCATGCTACTATTATTTAAATATCATGAAAGTTATGTATTTTGATAAAGCTAGTGGTAATAAGGTTGCTTATTCTAGGGGTCTATTCATTATCACTTCAGTGGCTTCACTGATCAACCTCGTTCTTTTCTTGTACGTTTTACTCACTCATTGAACTAAAGGGCTGACAAAGTGATCCCTGAGGGTTTTCATATTCATCATTACAAAGAAGTTTCAAGCACTAATAAAGAAGCGTTGGATTTAATTGGGAGAGGAATATCAAATGAAACTATTATTATTGCCGATAAACAAACAGAAGGTAGAGGGCGTACTGGAAAAAGTTGGGTTTCTCCAGAAGGTAATTTCTATGCAAGTTTGATAGTAAACCTCTTTAACGATTATCTAAGTGAAAATCAGTTTTCGGTGTCATTCCAGCGCGTGACGCTGGAATCTAGAAAAAAAGAAGAATGGTCAAGCACACAACTGTACAAACGTTGTGGTATTCCCACCAAGGATGATGTCATCCCAGTGCCCAGACACTGGGATCCAGAAAACTTAATTACAAATGGGCACATCAGGCAACTGTGTAATAAGAACTGGATTCCAGTGTCACGCACTGGAATGACACCACATACCACCTGCAAATTGCAATGTTCGCATAGTTATGTGTCAAGCACTGGGGAAAATACTGGGATGATAGAAAGAGGTTTAATGAATCAAGTTAGCAAATTAACAGAATTGACTTTTGTTACTGCTCTTGCTGTTGGAAATGCTATACTGTCATTTATAAATGGTCTAAATCTCCAGTATAAGTGGCCAAATGATGTCCTTATTGATGGCAAGAAAATAAGTGGAATATTGCTTGAAAAAAGATCCAATTCGAATTGGCTCATTATAGGAATCGGAATTAATGTCAATTATGCACCACTTCCAGGAACAACATGCATTAGCAATTACGGTGATTCTGTGTCTAACATAGATCTACTAAAAAAATTAATAATAAATTTTAACAAGCTAAGAAAGCAATGGCTATTTGATGGGTTTTATGCTATAAGAAAAATGTGGCTCACAAGAGCATTCAAGATGAACGAGCAAATCAGTGTAAAGTTAGCTGACAAATTGTATGAAGGAATTTTTGCTGATATAGATAAAAGTGGTAAATTGGTGTTGCAGCAAAAGGATGGAAGCTTAATTTATTTTGATGCAGGTGAGTTATTTATTGGCAGTGCATTATGAATACGTATGTAATTTTTGCTTACCTTATTAGTTTCACGCTGATTGCTGGAGAGCTAATTTTCACCATTTCTTGCTATACTAAAAGTAAAAAAATTCTAGAAAGCCTGAAAGATAATAATGAAGAAGAAACATAAGCGATTACTTATAACTTCAGGAATTTTCTGCTTTTTAAGCTGCATAGTCTTTTTTATTTTAACGACACTCAAAGAAAATATCTCATTTTTCTATACAGTAAGTGAGGCAATAGTTTTACCAAATAGTCAAAAGCCAATCCGTGTTGGTGGAATGGTTGTTGAAGATAGTGTGATACGGAGCGAAAGTGAAGTAGTTTTTCAAATGACAGATTTTAACAAAAGCGTTGTGGTAAAATACCAAGGGATACTTCCACCAATGTTTTCAGAAAAAAGTGGTGTTGTTGTGCAAGGTAAAATGTCTGATAACAGTACCTTTCTTGCAGATACGGTGTTTGCAAAACATGATGAGAACTATATGCCGAAAGTTTTCAAACAGATTCCTTAACCCAGCTGTATTGAAATAGTATGTAGAGAGAGTAACAGCCTGCTAGCAAGCTGTTACTTTCCTAACTACTTACAATATATCAGAGTGAGTTGGTGCTTCCCATTCATCTATATTATCACCACCAATAGTTCCTGTTTTTAATTCGTCAATTTTATCATACAATTCATCCATATAATCTTGATGACCTTTCAACACGTCATTCAATTTAGGAACAAATGTGTCGTTTAAATCTGCGATTAGTTTATCTAGAATTGTGTGGACATACTTGACCTGTGCATTCTTTTCTTTATCGCTTTCAAAAGATTTAGGTTTAATTTTGACCTCTATGTCATTTATTATTCTATGGTTAGTACCGCTCATTCCGCTTTTCACTTCAAAGTCGTCTTCGCTTTCTTTCATACTGTAATTACTCATATTAACTCCTATAAAAAATTATAATTTTAAAACTAACTAGTTACCTTGAAATGGTATGTGAAAGAAAGCAACAGCCTGATATCAGGCTATTACCTTTTTTATTAAAGCAATCCGTTCTCTTCACCAGTAATATGGAGTAATGGAGGAGCTTCTCCAATATCTGGAATCGAATTCCTAAGATCTGCAAGTTCACTGTCTATACTACTTGTCTTGCTGCCTATACTATCTATGGTTGATGATAATTGTGTTATTATACCACTTTGAATTGCACTATCCATATTTTCGTCATACTTATTAATGCTGTTTATCAAGCCATCATAAAAATTTTTAAGGTGCTTTATGGTCAATGTAATTTGTGGCATCTTATCAATCTCTTCTTGTGTCATATCTTTAGTTATATCAAATTCTTCCTTTGTTTTACCACTGACAATCTTCTTTATTACTGGCTTTTCAAAGCTTGGTTTATCAAACTTCGGCTTCGAAAGTTGTAATGTATTATTTGATTCAACTTCTTCACTAGAATATAATTTTATATTTTTATTCATAATAGTTACCTCCTATAAAAAAACTACTTATCTTTATAAATCACTACTATACAAATAACAGTGAGTCATTATTAATGTCTACTATTGTAAAGTCTGGAGCCTGTCCAATGTCTGGCATATCGTCCTTGATTTGTTTGAGCATCTCAATCATTTCCTTGTTCTGTTTACTCTGCTCTTCAAGTTCCCCTTTTAATGCATCAATAATAGCTTTAGACTGATCTTGATTGCTGAGATCACCAATCACAGCTGTTACTTTCTCATAAGGCAGTTTGTGAATGATGTCTTTAAGCTCTTCTGCGCCTACGTTATCCAAAAGTTCTTTAAACTGCTCATTAGACATATTGTGAGCAAAAGCTTGAAGTTTCTCTGGATTATCAACTAAAGACTTAATGATAATCTTAATCTTATTAGAATCAGTTAAATCCTGAGCAATTATGCCAAGTTTATCATGATCAAGCTTATTAACTAAGTCTTCCAGTTGTTCTTTTCGCAGATTATTTACTAAAGCTTTCAACTGATCACCTTCTAATGCTTTGGAGAGTATTGTCAAGTGGTGCTCAGCCAAGCCTTCTGCAAGCGCTGTAAGTTGCTTGTTACTTAAAGTTGGAATAAGTACTGCGAACTGATCCATTTTTAAGTGAGGTAAAATTTCTTTTACTTGCTCTGGATTTAACTCTCTCACTAGAGCTTCAAGCTGAGCATAATTTAAAATAGGAACAATTATTTGTAATTTTTCTGGATTTAATTCTTGAGCGAGAGTGTGTAATTGGTGGTCGGTTAGATGATCCACTAAAGCTCGGAATTGGTTGTCTGTTAAGTTCTCTGCCAAGGCCTGTAGTTGCTCATTATTAAGAGTATTGGCAAGAGTCTCTAACTGATTTTCTGTTAGGTTCTCAACAAAAATTTTGGCAAACGCCTTTGATAGTATTATATCCTCTGGTATTTTAGATGATACTATATCTTGTATTACTTCTTCCTTGACGTGCCGTTCAATATATTGGAGTGCCTCATTGTCAGGTGAGTCAATAATATTTCCTTGATCATCCGAGAAATAATATTTGTAGGTATCACCTGACTCTTCCCATGTTAAATATTTATATTCCGCTGGTTGCGCCTTAAGAAGGTGCGTATATCTTGTTATATTATCATAATTAGCATAAGGATGGGATACTTCGTAGTCAATTGATATCTTCATTAATTTTTCATTGAGATATACAAAAGAATGCGAGTTATGTTCATAACCGAGTTTAGCGTTTCTAAATGGCACGACTGGAAATTTACAATTTGTGATTAGACCTTCTTCTTTATCACAACGGTAAGATGTTTTTTTCAAATCTTTCCCATTCTCCTTTATGCATACAACAGGTATAAAAGGACCATCACTTGCAGCGTTGCAAAATTTTATAGGTAAGTCTAGTACTCTATCGTCTTCATCATCCAGTGGAATAAACCAAATTTTATTAAAATTATTCCAAGTTAACTCTTCACCATCTACGGAACCTTGAAATATCCGCATTCTAGTCTCGTTAAATACCCCTTGTCCAGGCACCATCTTAAAAACATGCTTTTTTCCACTCATGGGCATTACTAATAAATTAATTGTTAGTATTCTAACATTTATTGATTAATTTATTGTTAAGTTAGTATATATCAGAATTATAATAACAAACATTACTTGTGTAGAGAAAAGTTACGAAAAGAAATAGGGATTTTTTAGGGAACTAGTGTAAAATACTCATGAGCTAAAATAAGCTGACTTTATGATATGCTAGAACCTATATTGGTGGAGGCAAGCGGGATCGAACCGCTGACCTTCTGCGTGCAAAACAGATGCTCTACCAGCTGAGCTATACCCCCAGGTAATTCTTGCTTAAAGCATAAATCACTCAGGCTGAAATGCAAGAAATATTTATCTGTTAGGCTATTGCTAAATAGTGCACAAATTCTGCAGTTATGTACAATTCTCTATCTTTTTGTCTTTTCAGATTTGTACATCACACTATAAGCTTTGCCAAATGAATCTGTGAACCGAAAATTAACAAGAAGTTTTCCTTTGGAAATTTTTTTAAATTATCCATAGATTTTTGAACTAAATTATCACTAACGCAGTATATTATATAATTTATTTAACCACACATGAAAATTTTAGTTTGATTAAAACGGATAAAAACTATATTACTGTTTAGTATAGCTAAAAAATGAAATGATCCCGTAGCTCAGCCGGTAGAGCAACTGACTTTTAATCAGTGGGTCACGCGTTCGAATCGCGTCGGGATCACTTAGAATCTTAAAAAGCATGCTGAAGGAACAGGACAAAATATTTACAAACTTAAATGGTAAAGAAACTCCACTACTTGAGGGTGCAAAAAAACGTGGTAGCTGGCAAAAAACAAAGGAGTTACTAGATTTAGGATCAGAAAAGATCATTGATGAAGTAAAGAAATCTGGTTTGAGAGGTCGAGGGGGTGCAGGATTTTCCACCGGCCTTAAGTGGAGCTTTATGCCCAAAAATCTCCCAAAAGCATATTTAGTAGTCAATGCAGATGAGTCAGAACCTGGTACATGTAAAGATAGAGATATATTGCGATATGAGCCACATAAGTTACTTGAGGGAATTCTCCTAGCCGGCAAAGCGATCAGCGCATCAGTTGCGTATATTTATATCAGGGGTGAATTTTATAATGAATATTTAGTTCTAAAAAAAGCACTTGAGGAAGCCTATAAAGAAAACTTAATTGGAAAAAATGCCTGCAAATCAGGTTATGATCTTGATGTGTTTATCCATAGGGGTGCAGGAGCTTACATATGTGGGGAAGAAACAGCTCAACTCGAATCAATTGAAGGAAAAAAGGGCTTTCCTCGCATGAAACCTCCATTTCCCGCAGGTGTTGGACTTTTTGGCTGCCCAACCACAATAAACAACGTTGAAACTATAGCCATGGTTCCAGATATTCTGAATCGCGGAGGAGAATGGTTTGCATCTCTTGGTAAACCAAATAATACTGGTACCAAGGTCTTTTGTATTTCAGGACACGTAAACAACCCGTGTAATGTTGAAGAAGAGCTCGGAATTCCACTACGTGAATTGATTGAAAAATACGCAGGTGGAGTGCGAGGGGGTTGGGATAATTTACTTGCTGTAATACCTGGTGGGTCTTCAGTGCCATTAATTCCAAAATCTATATGCGATATTATTGAAATGGATTTTGATTCATTAAGAACCGCACAATCAGGGCTTGGTACTGCTGCTGTAATAGTGATGGATAAATCAACTGATATAATAGCTGCAATAGAGAGGTTATCACACTTTTACATGCATGAGTCCTGTGGACAATGCACACCATGCCGTGAAGGTACTGGATGGATGTGGAGGATTATGAAGAGGATGGTGGCAGGAGATATTAAGCCTGATGAAATAGATAAGCTGCTTGACCTTACAACTCAAATAGAAGGACATACAATTTGCGCGCTTGGTGATGCTGCAGCTTGGCCGATTCAAGGATTAATAAGACATTTTCGCCATGTTATCAAAGAGAGAGCGATAGTTTAACTCTACTTATACTTCTTAAGCCGTTTTGCTACTTAGCAACCAGAGCTAAAAAATATTGATTCCCTTCCCTTTTAGGTGCCAATTCTACCTTTGCAATATCTTCAGTGTCTCTAATTAGCCGTTCTAATTTTTCCAGTCCGACTTCAGTGTTTATAAGCTCTCTGCCCTTAAATCTCATTGTAACTTTGATTTTATGTCCGTGGGCAAGTAAGTCTCTTGCTTGACGCAATTTTGTTTCGTAATCGTGATCACCAATATTGGGGCCCAGTTTAATTTCTTTTATAGTTAATGTTTTTTGTTTCTTTTTTGCTTCACTTGCCTTCTTTTTTATATCATACTTTTGTTTGCTATAATCCAGAACTTTACATACTGGAGGAGTTGAATCAGGTGCAATTTCTACCAAGTCTAAACCAACACCCTGTGCAAATTCCAAAGCTCGTTCTATTGGCACGATTCCGACCATTTCACCACTATGATCAACTAAGCGTACCTCCTTAGCTGTGATGAATCCATTAATTCTGTTTTTATTGTTCTTTTTAACTTGCAAACTTTAACTCCCTTAATTCAAATTAATACTTTTTAACAGCGATTCAGTAGCCTTTTCCAAAGAAAAAGACTCCTGTCTTTCTGATCCTAAATTTCTCACTGACACAGTTTTACTTGTAACTTCATTTTTGCCTATAATCCATAATATAGGAACCTTGTTTGAACTATGCAAACGTATCTTATAACTAATTTTCTCATTGGTCAAATCAGTCTTGACTCTCATACCTTGTTTTTTTAAGACATTGCTGATTTCTGTGGCGTAACTGTCAGCCTCATTTGTAATGGTCAGAATAGCAAGTTGCGTTGGAGCAAGCCAAACTGGAAATTTTCCTGCATAATTTTCTATCAAAATTCCAATAAAACGCTCAAAAGTCCCAAGAATTGCCCTATGTAACATGACAGGGTGATGCTTGTGTCCATCTGCCCCTATATAAAAAGCTCCCAGACGTTCTGGTAAAATGAAATCAACTTGTAATGTTCCACATTGCCAATTTCTGCCTATTGCGTCTTTCAAAACGAACTCTAACTTTGGACCATAAAATGCACCTTCACCAGGGTTAAGTTTATAACTCAAGCCCGCTTCTTGAACGGCTTCAAGCAGCGCTTTTTCAGCTCTATCCCACACTTCATCATTACCTGCTCTAATATCTGGACGGTCTGAAAATTTCACAGAAATTTCATTAAATCCAAGCTCTGAATATACTTCTTTTAAAAGGTCACAAAACTTTATAGTCTCAGAATTCACTTGTTTTTCCATACAAAAAATGTGTGCATCGTCTTGCGTAAAACCACGCACTCGCATCAGTCCATGCAATGAGCCTGAGCTTTCATTTCTATGGCATATGCCAAACTCTGCCATACGTATCGGTAAATCACGATAGCTTCTGGTGTGAGAATTAAAAATCTGCACATGACAGGGGCAATTCATGGGTTTTATTGCTAGCTTTTTACTTTCAGACTCGTCAACAGTAAACATATTTTCACGAAACTTATCCCAATGTCCAGATTTTTCCCACAGCTCTTTGCCTACTAAAATAGGGGTTTTTACCTCAAAATAGCCATTATTTATTAACTTCTTTCTGATGTAAGACTCAAGAACATTATATAAAATATATCCTTGTTCATGCCAAAAAACCTGCCCGACAGCTTCCTCTTGGATGTGAAATAAATCCATATCCTTGGCAATTTTGCGGTGATCACGTTTCTCTGCTTCTTTGAGACACTCGAGATAAGCGTTTAATTCATCCTTATTTCTCCATGCTGTGCCATATATTCGCTGCAACATTGGGCCCTTTGCATCACCTCGCCAGTATGCACCCGCTACTTTCATAAGTTTAAACGCTTTAACTCTGCCGGTTGATGGTGAGTGCGGACCACGGCATAGGTCTACAAAATCGCCTTGTCTATAAACAGTTAGGTTTTCACTCTCTGATATAGAGGATATAATTTCAACCTTATATTTTTCGCCTATACCACTAAAGAAATCAACTGCCTGCTTGCGAGTCCAAACCTCTCGAACAAATCTGTGATTACTTTTTACAATCTCTTTCATTTTCTTTTCTATTGCAGCAAGATCATCCGTAGTGAAGGTACGATCTGTAGCAAAATCATAGTAAAAACCATCCTGAATTGTTGGACCGATAGTAATCTGAGTATTAGGAAATAGCTCTTTCACTGCCTGCGCCATTATATGAGCAGCATCATGCCTTATTATATCTAAACCCGCTTCGTCACTCAGTTGTATCACCTCTATCTCTGTATCAGATTCAATTTCACGTGAGAGATCATATAACTCACCATTTACTTTCAATACAACTACTTCTTTCAAAGCATCCGGTTGTAATATATCAAAGCCAGTGACTTTACCACTGTATTCTTTTACTTTTTGTTCGGTTGAAAAAGTAACTTTAATCATTCATCAGACCTTTTGTCATCCAAATCCAAGCGTGATTATTCAAATGTTCCATAAGGCAATAGAATAAATGTAAGACGTTAACGATTGATGTCATTCCAGTGCGTGACACTGGAATCCAGCTTACGAACATTGTTTTGACATATACCCCTAGAGTCAGCTGTCCATTGCATAATTTGCAAATACTTTTACACCTGGATCCCAGTGGGCTTTGTTGCATAGCAACTGAAAAAATCTGGTGGCTACTGACAAAATTCATTATAAAATAGCCATTTAACCTTTGAAGAAAAAATATGCCACAGAAAATGAAAGTCAGTAACCAAAACGAATATAACAAATTCCTTGAAAAAAGGGGAAATATTTTTCGTTACATTGATGAAGCTATCGAAAATTGGTATGAAATTGGGCCAAAAATGCAGCGGCAACTATATTTATAGTGATAAAGTGGTGATTTTGATACATATAACAACCCATCTATTCAGAATAGGTTTGAGTGGGATTTTTAGAGGGATACATTGAACGAATAGGAAAAAATTTTCCCTTTTTTCAAGGAATTTGTTATATTCGTTTTGGTTACTGACTTTCATTTTCTGTGGCATATTTTTTCTTCAAAGGTTAAATGGCTATTTTATAATGAATTTTGTCAGTAGCCACCAGATTTTTTCAGTTGCTATGCAACAAAGCCCACTGGGATCTAGAAAATCTAGTTAATATATATAGAGAAACCTTAGCTATAGTTTCGAAAAGAGTCTGATGTATTTTGCTATATGATCATAGGTCTAACAGGCGGAATTGGTGTAGGAAAGAGCTTTGTAGCTAATTGCTTTCAAGAGTTTGGTGCTGCTGTATTTGATGCTGATTCTGTTGTACACCAACTTTATAAAGTGGATAAAAGCATAATAAGCTATGCAGAAAAAAATTTTCCTGGAGTGGTAGTAAATGGT
This sequence comes from Wolbachia endosymbiont (group A) of Apoderus coryli, assembly GCF_947251615.1. Lineage (NCBI taxonomy): Bacteria > Pseudomonadati > Pseudomonadota > Alphaproteobacteria > Rickettsiales > Anaplasmataceae > Wolbachia > Wolbachia endosymbiont (group A) of Apoderus coryli. The sequence goes on from NZ_OX366367.1 coordinate 71,976, forward strand.
GAAATAGATAGAACAGTACTGTCTAAATATTTCTTAGCCTACGATGAAAATTGGAAACAATTTCAATCTTTGGTTCATGCCGTTGTGCGAAATGAACTAGAACTTTTTATTGCTAAGGAAATAAAGATCGATAGAAAACTTTTAGTTTTAGATGTGCCACTTCTATTAGAAACAAAATTTTATTTATATTGCAACCTTATTGTTTTCGTCCATGCAGATAGCGTTGTGCAAGCTCAAAGACTTAACGAACGCAACATAGATAAAGAAAAGCTAAATTTAATCTCCAATGTTCAGTTATCTATTGAGGAGAAAAGGAAGATGAGTGACTTTATTATCGATACCAGTGTAAGCAAAGAGTATGTTTTTTCTCAAGTAAAAGATATAGTGGACTCGTTAAATCTCAGCAGTTGATTTCAATTCACAATCTGCTTCCACCAAATTACTCCGAATTTTAGTTGTATTATTTGCGGATTTCACTGCTAAAATCTCAAATTTTGAGCTTGTGTTCAAAAATGATTCAACTGACCTGCCAAAAAAATCATATCTCCACCCCTTGAATAGTTTATCTGTCTGCCTAGATATTGACCCAGTTAACTCATCTTTTGAAGAAACTAATTTCCTTGATATGTTACTTTCTTTACATTTACTATCTAAAATAATTGAGAGTATATCGAATACAGATTTGTCATAATTATTCGGGAAGGTGTTGTTTTGCTGCATCCAATTTCTCTCATTTTCATTAAAAATATTCACAAACTCTAGTAAATCTGCATCTCTTATATTTTTTGCATTCCTCTTGAGATCATCTAAAATCTCATCAACATGCTCTACATTTTTTTCAATAAAACCAGCTATTACAGCATTATTAATTACTTTATTACGATTCATATTATAGCGCTGTGCTAAGGTCTCTTGCCACTCACTAACTGCTTTAACAGTTAGTATCAATCTTGGATTTACTTCATAATTAAATTTAATCCTCTTCCATGCATCTTTTGGATTATGTAAATACTTATTTATATCAACTATTGATTCCATCTCTTCTTGAAACCAACCCATCCTATTATTTTCTTCAAGTTTATCGCACAATATTTGGTATAGGCCATATAGGTGTATCACGTCGTTTACTGCATAATCTAACTGATCCTCGGATAACGGCCTTCTTAACCAGTCTGAATTTTTAGCTTTAATTTTATCCAGTGCTATTCCTTGATATTGCTCCACTACTTTTGAGTAACCAATAAAGTCATGATAATAATGACAAAACATAGCGGCAACTTGGGTATCAAAAATGGGAGTGGGAATACATTTAAACACAGTGAGTAAGGATTCTATATCCTGCCGGCAGCTATGAAACACTTTGGTTATCCCCTGATTTAGCATTATTTTCTTAATGAATGATAAATCAATTTCTGGCACTAATGCGTCTACAATAAAACTCTTCTCTCCGCAAGAAATTTGAATTAACGATAATTTTGGGTAGTAGATTAAATTATTTCTAATGAACTCCGTGTCAACTGCTATAAATTTCGGCTTTTTTGCTATCAACCCCTCACATATGTCCTCCAGCTCCGACGTTGTATTAATTAACATATGTTTTTTATTCAGTGGTTCTACTTTACCACTTACATTAAATTTTTGCAATTAGTGACTTCTTGCAAAACTTTCTATCACTCATTGGTGTCATCCAAGTAGCGTGACTACTTGGATCCAGAAAACTCAATTAGAAACGAGTACACTAGGTGGTTGTATAATAAGAACTAGATACAAGTGTCACGCACTGGAGTGATACCGTGGACTGTGCATAAGCGTCAAGTTAAGGGAATATTGGCAAATAAGCAATGCTTAAAATAGACATCTTATTTGTTACATTTATTTTTTAGGAAAGTAGAGCAAAACAATTTTTTTAGAAAACCCACTAACTTTATTGTTTAATTTTAAAATAGTCCTTTCTAATGCTACTTCTTCTTAACTTGACCTTAATTCTGCAATTTCTTTAATGGAAAGTCCAGTAAACTTAACAATAGTGTTGACATCAACATTATTAGCCAGCATTGCTTTTGCGACTTCAATTTTGCCTTCCTCTCTCCCTTCTTTCCTACCTTTCTCTTTACCAATTTTGATGCCTTTTTCAGTAGCATCATCAAGCTTTTGAGCAAGGACAGCCTGTTCATCAAGAATACGTTTTATTTTCTGTTCATAGGCAATAAATTCTTTTTCTGACCAGTTAAATCTATTTAGCTCTTCATAGGCCTTTTTAATTATTACATCACTACCTATTATTTTTTCCAGCTCTTCTTCACTAGTCTCATCTGCATATCGAAAAAAATAAACCCATTTTTTAACTATATTTTCCAACTGATCTTCCTTATTCTTTGGAAATTTTGGCAACTCAATAAATATAAAATAGAAATCTTTTAGATCATGCTCATTAGTGTCTTCATCTCGAATAGTATGCTTTGATTTGTACTCAGATTTATTAGGAAACAGTACACAATCTGCTATAGCAATGAAGATAATTTCCTTAAGGTTATGATACTGGTCACCTTTATCAGCTTGCCTTGAGTAAGCTTTAGCAGCATAGTATTGAGCACGTTTTTCAAATTCTTTAGTTTTAGCAACTTGGTTAGGTAAGGAGACAGTATTACTACTATCCCCTCCCTTAGAACCTGTTTAAAATCTCCTCAATAGAAGAGAAATAAAGGAAAGAACAACCATTTGTAAACTTGTGTTGAGTTTACGCTCGCAATTTTTCCATAACCGTCTACATTTTTCCAACCAAGCAAAAGACCGCTCGACAACCCATCTTTTTGGCAATACAGCAAAGGTATGTAATTCGCTTCGTTTTACTACCTCAACAGTTGCACCAATAGTTGCTTTTATTTGTGTTGCAAAATTTTCTCCTGTATAGCCAGCATCAACGAGTATATTTTTGACTTCAGAGAGGTTTTCTTTAGCATTTTCCACCATTTTCACAGCACTGCTACGATCAGTTGCTTCTGCCGTTGTTATATGAATTGCATGTGTTGTGTATCAACTGCGATATGACCCTGAAATCTTTTCACCTGCATCATAGCCCTTTCTTTCAGCAGTATCTGCGTTTTTGACGCTTCGAGCATCAATTATGCAGAAACTGGTTTTCTCTTTCCGACCACTGTTTTGTCGCAACCAATTTTTTTTAACCAACAAGCTTGGCTCCTTTCCTTTCTTTTTACTCCACATTTGAAAATAGTAATATATGTTTTCCCACCTTGGAAACTCTTTTGGCAACATTCTCCACTGACAACCACTTTTTAGCACGTATAACACTCCACAAAATACTTTGTATATATCAATTAATCTTGGTCTTGTTTTCTTTTTCCTACTTTCTAAAATTGGTTTGATTTTTTCAAATTGCTCACGACTTATGTCGCTTGGATACCTTTGACTCATTTATATACCTCATTATTTACCTGTTCCTACTTTAGCTCATCTCTTTGAGATTTTAAACAGGTTCTGAGAACAGTGATCAAACTCAACTTGAGCATTCCAGAGCTACACCAAAAACAGAGGAAAGAGGATCTTTGTCCAGCAGAGTAAGCAATGCCACATCAGTAGCGCATCTATCTTCTCAAATTAGCACCGAATATTAGCACTTGTCCAAACTAGGGGATGTTTTTTAAACATCCCCTAAATTCACATACAGGATTCTTTAATAAATCAATAGAATTGTATATCCTGTTTTAATATTTCCTTTACTAAATCCACAACTTTTTCATTTAATAATTTTGGTGTTAATGCTACCCTAAACCAACTAGCTATATTTACCTTGTATAATCTTGTTTCCCGTATTGTTTATTCTATAAACAGGAATCGGTACAAGAACTTCTAGTGATATGCACCTTGTGGTAAGAAAAAATCAATACATTCACGATAAATTTACCTCATATCTGTGTTTTATATGTGGAAATTAGAATGGAAATTTATGTAGGCAAAGAAAAAAGAATAGCAAATGTGGTAACTGAGCACTGGAGTGACATAAAAGGATCAGACAGAGATTGGCCAGAAAGGCATGAAATAGACACTGCAGAAATAATGGAGTCATGGCAGCATTGTTTTATCATTGAAGTCAAAGATCAAGGTTATATTTGTGAAAATGCAGGAGAAAAGGCCGTTGAATTCTATGGTTTTGAAAACAAGACGCGCATTGATAATAAGTATGCAATTGATGCACCATTTTTGCGACTATATAAAATAGATGCAGTTATTGATAAACTTGATACTGTAATAGAGAGTAAATGTCCAATCAACGAAGAGGAAGAAAGTGAAAGTGTTAAAATGAGGCAAGTATTGTTGCCACTTGGGAATAAAGAAGGTATAACACATATATTGGGCGTAATTACATTTAAGCTCCTTTAATATACAATTTTAATTTGATTCTTTAATAAAATTATTTATACTACTACTTAATTACTATTAAAGAACTCAATAGTAGTATTTGTAAATTTATTTGGAATATGAAGAAAATAAAATTAAAAACCAAATCTTCTGTTAAAAAGCGCTTTCACCTTACAGCTAAGGGTAAAGTCATTTCTACTCAATCAGGCAAAAGGCATGGCATGATAAAGAGAAGTAAATCTAATATTCGTAATCAGCGCGGTACAACGATTCTTGGTAAATCTGACTCGCGTATAGTTAAGCTTTATATGCCTTATGGTATTTAACAAAATGGAGGTAAAATAAAATGGCTCGGGTAAAACGTGGAGTCACTACTCACGCTCGTCATAAAAAAATATTGAAACTGGCAAAGGGTTATAGAGGACGCGCAAAAAGTTGTTATAGAATTGCATTACAAAGAGTTGAAAAAGCACTGCAATATGCTTACAGAGACAGAAGAACCCGTAAACGTGATTTCCGTAGCTTATGGATAATACGTATTAATGCAGCAGCAAGAGAGCATGGGCTTACTTATGGTAGGTTTATGCATGGTCTTACACTTGCTGGAATTGATTTAAATAGAAAAATTCTTGCTGAGATGGCCGTTAATTATAAGGATGATTTTGCCAAATTAGTAGAAGCTGTAAGTGGTAAATTAGCGGAGAATTCTTAAAGCAAAAACACTTGAAAGCGTGAGAATTATTTTCATGGGGTCACCGGAATTCGCTGTTAGTACGCTAAACTTACTATTGAAATCACAGAATGAAATAGTAGCAGTATACACCAAGGCTCCAAAACCTTCAGGGCGTGGACAGAAGCCAACGAAATCTCCAGTACATGTTATCGCTGAAGAAAGTAACATAGAGGTATGTACTCCTATCTCTCTAAAGTTTTTGGCAGAGCAGGAAAAATTTAGAAATTTCAAACCAGACGTTGCAGTTGTAGCTGCGTATGGATTGATACTCCCAAGAGAAATTTTGAATATTCCAAAATATGGTTGTATTAATATTCATCCTTCATTATTACCAAGGTGGCGTGGTGCAGCTCCGATACAGCACACAATTTTAGCAGGAGATCAAGAAACCGGGGTTAGCATTATGCAATTGGATGAAGGATTAGATTCCGGCCCTATTTTAAAACAGGAAAAATTTCTTATCGAAAAGAACGATAATTACAAGACATTGCATGATAAATTATCTAAGCTAGGCAGTGATTTACTGCTGAAAGTGCTAAACGAAATTGAAAAACAGGTTCCCTTAAAACAGAACGATAATGATGCATGTTACGCTGACAAAGTGGAAGACTATAAAATTTATGCAAGTGATGCTTGTGAAGTTGCTTATAGAAAGGTTAAAGCATTTTACCCAAAAGCGTTCATCAAGATAGAGAATAAACGTATCAGGATACTTGATGCTGACTTTGAAGCTCTCGCTTCAGAACAAGGTAAGATCGTTAATGATAATATGCACATAAGTTTAAAAGGTGGCACTTTAATTCCTAAAGTTGTACAAATGGAAGGGAGAAATCCTTGCAGTATTGAAGATTTTATTCGTGGCTTGAAATCAAGCATGGTAAAAAAATTTATAGAATAGACTACTTTAAAGAAGAGCTTAGTGTAGAAATGTAATAGCTAAATTTCCTTTTCTTAGATATAATCCTATAAAACTTTCTGTACAAAAATGAAAATACAAAGAGCTTTAATATCAGTATACGATAAAACGAATATAATTGATCTTGCATCGTTTTTAACGCAGCAACAAATAGAAATTCTTTCAACGGGAAATACTTATAAAGTGCTATCTAGTGCAGGAATAAAAACACAAGAGGTCTCAGATTACACACAATTTCCAGAGATACTGGGTGGTAGAGTGAAAACTTTACACCCTAAAATTCATGGAGGAATACTTTGTGATCGAGAAAAGCACAAAATGGAAATGCAAAATCTAGGTGTTGAGCCAATAGACCTGCTTATAACTAACCTATACCCATTTTGGGAGACAGTAAGTAGCGGCTCAAATGAAGAGCAAATCATAGAACAAATTGATATTGGTGGAGTGGCGTTAATCAGAGCTGCAGCAAAAAATTTTCATTTTACTTCAGTAATTTCCAGCATTCAAGACTATGAAGCACTGAAAGCTGAGATGATAGAAAATAACAATAAAACAACATTGGAATATAGAAAACATTTAGCAACCAAAGCATTTGCTCTCACTGCACACTACGATTCTAATATTCACAGTTGGTTTTTATCCCAGAGTAAAAATAATGAGTTACCAGAGTTTTGTGCTCTATACGGGCATAAAGCACAAGTATTAAGGTATGGTGAAAATCCCCATCAAAAAGCTGCATTTTATAGTAATCAATTTACAAAATATCCGTTGGAAAAAATACATGGAAAAGAGCTGAGTTATAATAACATAGTAGATATAGAATCCGCACTTAACATAATTTCTGAGTTTAAAGAGCCTGCAGCAGTGATAATCAAGCACAATAACCCATGTGGCGTTGCTGTTGGTGATAATGCTTTGGAGGCATATGAAAAAGCTCTATCGTGTGATGAAGTAAGCAGTTTTGGCGGAATAGTCGCCTTAAATCGGGAGATAGATTTAAAGCTAGCAGAAAAATTAAACGAGATATTTTTGGAAGTAGTGATAACACCGTCAGTCAGCAATGAGGCACTAAAAATTTTACAAAAAAAGAAAAATTTAAGAGTGATTATTCATAAATCTTTCCAACAAAATGTGAAATACCAAATTAAAAATGTTGTTGGTGGGTTTTTGGTGCAAGAAAATAATAACCACACAATAAAAGCAGAAGAAATGAGCCAAGTAACAGAGCACACTGCAACAGACAAAGAAAAAAAAGATCTTATTTTTGCCTGGAAAATATGTAAACATGTAAAATCCAACGCAATAGTTATAGCAAAAGACGGTTGTGCTATTGGCATCGGTGCAGGACAAACAAGCAGAATAGATAGTGTTAACATTGCAGTGAAAAAAGCAGGTGAAAAATGTAAAGGTGCGGTGCTTGCTTCAGATGCATTTTTCCCATTCCCAGATAGCATAGTAGAAAGTACAAAACATGGGATTACAGCTATAATTCAGCCAGGTGGCTCGCTAAAAGATCAAGATGTGATAAAAGCTGCAAATGAAAATAAAATTGCTATGTTTTTCACTGGCGTTCGCAGTTTTTTCCATTAGGCTTTGTGTCTTATCCAAACTACACTGCTACAACTATACGAACATCGTCTACCATGCACGCTAACTATGGATTAGAAAAATAGTAAGAGAGGAGGGAAAAAGAGGGTAAACTCCAGTATTTTAGCAAGAAATAGGAGGTTACCCAATGAATAAGAATATAACAGAATTGTTCTGTTTTGTAGATGATTATTGTAAAATAATAGATGAAAATTTTGCCAACAGACTGTTGTCTAATGGTAAAAAACCTACCAGAGTGCCAGAAATAACGTATTCTGAAATTATCACAATAATTCTACTATACCAGCAATCTAGATACGAAAATTTTAAATCATTTTATCTATATTACTTAAAGTTGTTACATAAGTCGGACTTTCCAACACTACCTTCATATGATAGGTTTATTGCGTTAAAACCACGAGTTTTGTGGTATTTAGCAATGTTGCTACAGTGGTTAAGCAAAAACCACAGGCATTTCCTATATTGATTCAACTTCAATTGCAGTATGTCATAAAAAAAGAATCTAAAAACACAAAGTCTTTGCTAGAATTGCAAAAATAGGGAAAAACACTACTGGCTGGTTTTATGGCTTTAAATTACATATGGTAATCAATGAAATAGGTAAGGGGTTATTTTGACAAAGGGTAACGTTGACGATAGGAAACCAGTTCCAGACCTGACTAAAAAGTTAGCAGGTTTATTATTTGGAGATAAAGGTTATATTAAAAAAGATCTATTTTTTTGATAGAAATCTAAAGCTTGTTACCAAGGTGAAAAAAGGTATGAAAAATGCATTAATTCCTCTGAAAGAGAAGATTTTGTTACGGAAGAGATCGATTATCGAAACGGTCTTTGGTTACCTAAAAAATAGATTGGAAATTGAACATACTCGCCATAGATCTCCTGTTAGTTCACATTTTTTCCACGCTTATTTCATATTCCCTAAAACGGAAAAAACCTTCTATTTCCAGCACTTTCTTTACCGGCTAATCCATAGTTAGCGTTAGAGATACCGTGAATAAATCACGGTATGACGTAGAGCTCGCGTTAGCTATACTTTTATACTCACCAACTCAGTGTCCAATCTGGATCCCAGTATCAAGCACTGGGATGACAGGAGAAGGAGGCTACTTGGATGACACCACTTTTGCTTCAATATTTGCGATGCCCCTGAACAGACAATGGCGTCAACTTAAGAACTTTCATTAGCAAACTCTCCTAAAGACATGATGGCGTTTGGGCTTATCTACCTTATTGCAGCTGTCCTGGTCGGATTTTAACTTTAGCGCGTATACTTGCTCTATCAAAAAGGGCTTGAAAGTTTTTTGGCGCAATAAGTACCTGATAGAGTTTCTGCCTCATTACACCAAATAAAACTGAAAAATTTATCAGCAATTTTATCTGGATTCCAAGGCCCTTGTGATATGAAGCGACAATATATTACACATGACTAAGTTTGCCCAAAATTCTTGTAATACAGCCTCTAAATTTACGCCAGAAAAATTCTCTAACTCTGCACCTATTTTGAGTCGTTTATAGCACTCTTCTATATGCCACCTTAACACATAAGCTTTGCTCCAAAGTCTCGGTCAAAAACTCTGTTTCCCCATTGGCTAATGTAAGCACTATTACTCTTACTTTTTGGCTTTTCGTTTTATTTTCTAGCACAAAATCTAATTCACCAGATGAACCATAGCTTGCTATAATTTCTTTTTTGCAAGCGAAAAATAAAGTCTACTTTCAATTCATAATGCTGCTGAATAAATTTTAATGAAGACGGTCGTAGATAAATAATTTGATTTAATGAACGCATTTGAGTAACGACTTCAGGTTTCTGCTAACGTTTGCTCAATAGGCTGTTTGGATGCTTAAATTCTTTAAGACCTGTATTTATATCTTGCTTTAGAAAAAGCTTGCTTTGAGGGTGGAACTTAATGAGCTCACATTCTATTTCCTAAACTTTTCTTAATTAACTTTAAAATCATAGAAAATACTGTCGTAAAAGGAAGTTTTCTTGTTCGTGTAAAACTCAACACAATGGATTCTCTGAAAAGCTTTCGAGTATATTATATTTTTAATTTGTAGAATAAGATTTTTTCCTTTTTGCATGTTTCACCTAAAAAGGACATATTTTAGACTTCTTTGTTGAAATAAAACAGAAACAAAAGTGCTGTTTATTGCAGCTTTTGGGTAATTTAATGGTAAAAAATTTAGAGAGAAGTTTTATACACAATCACTGATATTTTCCCTTAAGTTGACGCCATTGGCTGAACGGATACCTTTAAATTGGCGCTGTAATAATTTGCTGACGCTTAGTTTAAGCGCGATTTGGCTGAATGTAGAAAAAATAAAAAAGACATGCAGCCGCTATAATTTTATGTAATCCGCCAATAAATACCCTGAGTTTTTTACTGAATTTTGTCATTGAGCCTGCAGGTCAAAAACAATGAGTCATAAATACCCTTAATACTACAATAAGGGGGCTGGCGGAGTTTGTCAAGTAAGTTTTTGTAGCTCTCATGGTTTTTGGATTCTAACTAACGTCATGCGCTGGAATAACACCATTGGTGGCAGACAGCTAAAGAAAAATATCAACTAGGTTTATAGTCTATTACTACTGTTTTTGCAATTTTGTCGTGAAGAAATTGTTTACGCTGGTCAAGGATTGCAAATAATATGATTAAGATTGATACAACTATGAATAGACTAGAAATATTGAATAGTGTGTAGCAGATTATAAAATATAATACTCCAAAAACTGCTGTTCTGCTTATTGCTTGTATTAGAGTGATTTTTTCAAGTGTATTTTCGTCTTTTACACGCATGCGAAGTAACAATTGTCCTGGAGTACCACCAAATTCTATTATCGTAAATACATAAAATATTAATTCCAATATCAACCCTATTACTTGTATAGTTACTGCTTTATCTAAAATCATTTCAGTTACATTGAGTGATAGAGAATATGCTAAAGTAAATCCAATGATAAATCCGATAACAAACCCCATTCCCTGTGCTAAAACATAATCGATTGCAAATGCAAAAATACGTCTTGTAATCCCTGCATAACTTACTTTAGTATCCATACTCTGCCCATGTTCTACTGTGACATAACTAGTATGAAAATATGTTATTAAATAACCGTAAATATACTAATTTGGATAATACTAGCTGCTTGTGCCACTCTATTATTTGAATTAACATTAAATCATTTATAACTAGGGAAGTTATGTCAACACCAATCACAGTTGCATATGGTGATGGTATCGGACCAGAAATCATGGAAGCGGTGCTGTCGATATTGCGCAAAGCGGAAGCAAAAATCTCAATGGATATTATTGAAATAGGGGAGCGTGTTTATAATAAAGAATGGTCTCAAGGAATTTCTCCAAGTGGTTGGGAATCAATTGAAAGGACAAAAATATTATTAAAATCTCCGACAACAACTCCTCAAGGTAAAGGCCACAAAAGCTTAAATGTAGCACTCAGAAAGAACCTAGGGTTATATGCAAATATCAGACCATGCGTTTCATATCATCCTGTTATAGAAAATAAATTCGATAAGTTTGATATCGTAGTAATACGTGAAAATGAAGAGGATGTTTACACTGGAATAGAGCATAGGCTCACTGGTGACTTTTACCAATGCACTAAAATTATTACTAGATCTGGCTCAGAGAAGATATGCAGGTACGCTTTTGAATACGCGAAAAAACACAACAGAAAAAAAGTAACTTGCCTGACTAAAGATAACATAATGAAAATGACTGACGGAACTTTCCATGCAGCGTTTGATCGCATTGCAAAGGAATACCAGGACATAAAGGCAGAACATTATATAGTTGATATTGGAATGGCACGTGTTGCCACAGAACCGGAGAATTTCGATGTTATAGTAACTGAAAATCTATATGGCGATATATTATCGGACATTGTGGCACAAACTTCAGGGTCTGTAGGGCTTGCCGGAAGTAGTAACATTGGCAACGAATATGCGATGTTCGAAGCAGTGCATGGTTCTGCTCCTGATATTGCAGGAAAAAACATAGCCAATCCTTCTGGTCTTTTAAATGCTGCAGTGCATATGCTAATTTACATAGGTCAAGTGAGTACTGCAAAACTGGTTTACGATGCATGGCTCAAGACTTTGGAGGATGGAATACACACTGCCGATTTATATAAGGAGAGAAGGAGTAAACAGAAAGTTGGTACAAAAGAATTTGCAGAAGCTGTTATAGATAATCTAGGAAAGAAACCTGGAATATTACCTGAGCTTATAATTGGCAGTGGTTCGGATAGTAAAATAAATAAAGTACAAGACAATTACGAACAAGATTACAAAGTTAAAAAGCTAGTGGGTAGTGATATAACTCTCGCTTGGGACAAATCCAGTAATGTTGATCAAATAGTAGGATTATTTGAATCGAGTAATCCGCAAATTATAGCAATATACTCAAAAGGACTTGCGATTTGGCCAGGAAACTCAAAACCTTCAAGTGACCAAATAACCTGTAGGTTTATCGCAAATAATGAAAAGCAAGCTATTACAAATAGTGATGTAAATAACTTGCTAATCAAACTCGAAGAAAATAGCTTTGATGTGGTGAGAATGGACAAATTGTATTTGTATGATGGGAAAGAGGGGTTCTTCGTTTAAATATTTAAAAGAGGTGTGGTAAATGAAATGGACTCAAAAAAAGTAGAATTGATATTTGAAAAATTTCAGCAATCAAATCCTACGCCAAAAATAGAGCTAAATTATACCAATCATTTTACGTTACTGATTGCGATAGTTTTATCAGCACGGACAACCGATGTAAGTGTTAATAAAATTACAAGAGAACTATTTAATATCGCTAATACGCCAGAAAAAATGCTGAGCTTGGGACAAAATGAGCTGAAAAAATGCATAAGCAGTATTGGTTTATATAATTCCAAAGCAAAAAACATAATCGGGCTCAGCAAAATATTGATTGAGCGGTACAATAGCAAAATGCCTACTGATTTCGATGATTTGGTGTCTTTACCAGGGGTTGGGAGAAAGAGCGCTAATGTGTTCTTAAATTCGGGACTTGGCATTCCAACATTGGCGGTTGATACTCATGTTTTTAGGGTGAGCAATAGAGTTGGACTTGTGAAAGAAAAAGATGTGTTTAAAACAGAGCAATCTCTTTTAAATGTAGTTCCAAGAGAATACTTGCTTTATGCTCATCACTGGCTAGTTTTGCATGGTAGATATGTTTGCAAAGCACAGAAACCTTCGTGTGAAACGTGTATAATTCATGATTTATGTGAATTTGAGTGCAAAAGGTATAAGGTCTAGTATTTCTTCTTTTGTCATCTAAGTAGCTCATAGAAATGCAAAAATTCCTTGACACCCTTTTGGATGGAAATCAGTGTCAGCTACTTTCATGACACCATCTGCTGTGCGGATTGCTTTCTAAAACAAACGTTTGTATAGTTATACATAGTGTACTACATATTGATTTTTATTATTAGCACAGATACGATAAAGCTTTAAGCACTGGATAATGAAGCAATTCGAGAACTTTTACATCACCACGCCAATATATTACGTAAACGATAAGCCGCATATCGGTCATGCATACACTTCTCTTTTGTGTGATGTTGTGGCAAGGTTCATGAAACTAGCTGGAAAAAATGTCAAATTTACCACCGGTACAGATGAACATGGACAAAAAATAGAAAAAGCAGCTAAAGCAAAGGAAATGCAGCCAAAAGAATTTACAGATGAAGTGAGCGTTTCATTTAAAGAATTGGCTATGTTTATGAATTTTGAGTATGACGATTTTATTCGCACTACGGAGGAGCGTCACAAAAAAGCAGTTATAGCTTTATGGAATAGACTTGAAGAGAGAGGACAAATATATTTGGATTCCTATTCGGGTTGGTATTCAGTTCGTGATGAAGCATTTTATCAGGAATCAGAACTGATAGATGGCAAAGCACCAACAGGTGCTGAGGTTGAGTGGGTAAAAGAAGAGAGCTACTTTTTTCGCTTGTCAAACTGGCAAAACAAATTACTGGAACTCTATAAAAATCAGCCAAATTTTATCTTTCCTGAGAGCAGAAAAAATGAAGTGGTATCGTTTGTAAGATCAGGACTCACTGATCTTTCAATCTCTCGTACTAGTTTTAACTGGGGAATAAAAGTACCAGGTAATGACAAACACGTAATCTATGTCTGGATAGATGCATTAACCAATTATCTTACATCAATAGGTTTCCCTAGCACAGAAGATGAAGGATATAAGAAGTTTTGGGCAAGTGACAGCTCTTCCAACGTTCATGTAATCGGCAAAGACATATTACGCTTTCACGCTGTATATTGGCCAGCGATTCTCCTTGCAGCAGATTTGCCACTGCCAAAACAAATTGCAGTTCATGGTTGGTGGTTGAACGAGGGAGAAAAAATATCCAAGTCCCTTGGTAATGTCATAGATCCAATCGGCCTCGCTCAAGAGTTTGGTGTTGATCAACTACGCTATTTTCTCCTCAGGGAAGCAAGTTTTGGCCAGGATGGCAACTTTAGTAAGAAAAACATGATCAGCCGAATAAACTCAGAACTGGCAAACAACATAGGCAATTTAGTACAAAGAACAATTTCATTTTTACACAAGCAATGTTCTGGAATTGTACCGACAATCGATCAAAGCCTACTTAAAGGTGAAGAAAGTCTTCCAGGTTGCAAAGCTATACTCGATCAGGTGATGAATCACCTATCAAAGTATGAGTTTAACCAGATTATACTTCTAATTATCAACATCTCTTCTGAAGCCAATGCTTATATAGACAAAAGTGCACCCTGGATATTAAGCAAAACCGATAGAGTGCGTATGAACTTAGTAATCTACAAACTACTGGAATATATCAGGATAATTGGCATTTTATTGCAGCCAATCGTTCCCAAGTCAGCGGAAATGATACTCGATCAACTGCAAATTCCAAAAGAGCAACGTGATTTAAAATCTTTGTGCGACGCGTGCGTAAGTTCAGGCATAACATTGCCTAAACCTACGCCGTTCTTTTCGAAGTTTGATGTTAAAGTGGAGAAATAGTTTTTACACTATTTCTCCTGGATGAGATTATCTCTAGTTAACGACAGTGCACACCGCTGTCTACATATTCAAGTTAGGTGCAAGTGCCTTAGTTATTTTAGCAAAATATGGGTTTAGTAACATCAGCATCTATCACTACTACTTCAGTCATTACCGACTTAGCCTTTCCTAGGCTCCATGCAAACCAGCCTTGACCATTTTCTTCTTTTTTAGAGTTTTTGTCAGACAGATTACTAACAGCTACATCATCCAATTTAGCTGGCTCATTTGCTGGGCTAGGAGCCTCAGTATCTTTTGCATCACCAGATTCTGCATCATAAAATACATCCTGATCCTCAGAAAGACTCATTAAATACCTTTTAGCAGCATCAATACTTAAATGATCAGGTTGCTTAGGAACGTCGTTATCAATATTTAAATAATCCAAACTATTAGCTCGTTGCTTTTGCTCACTGGAAGAAACTGCAAGATCTAAGTAATCCAAACGAGTTAGTTCTTGCATGCTAAGTTCAGACCCATCTTCTGCATAACGCTTAAACCGTTCTGCCAGACTAGAAACCTTAGTACCATAAATCCTACTGTACAAGCTGCTTCCAACGCTGTTAAGTGCTCCTTTTGTATACTCAACTAATGTACCATAAACATTTTTTAATTTATTTCCAGCACTATTAAATTTCCCTTTTACATACTCAACTGATGTGCCATAAGCATTTTTCGTACTACCTACGACATTTTTTAAGTCATTTGCAACATCACTACGGCGCTGCTTAATAGTACTATGAACGCGCCCACTACTGTAGACTTCTGCTACATATGCAAATGCTTCTTGAGATGCTTCTTTGATATTCTTCATTGCTTGCGGAACAAAAGTTTTTTTGTGTTTAAGTTCTTCTATTTCTTTTTTTTGATTATCAATCTCCTCATTTTTTTTATTAATTTCAATTTTTTGCTTAGAAATTTCTTCCTCTTTAGCTTTTACTTCCGCTTCTTTTTTAGTCAGTTGGTCATTTTGCCCAGAAATTGTTTGCTCTTGAGTTTGTATCTTAGCTTCTAACTCAGAAATTGTTTGCTTTTGAGCCTGTACTTTATCTTCTTCTTTAGCTAGTTGAGCATCTTTTTTAGATATTTCTTCTACTTTCTCAGCCAGTTGAACATCTTTCTCAGAAATAGTTTTGTTCTTACTAATTGCTTTATATGAAAGTGCAATAGTTACAACAGAAAATATAGCACAACCAATAATAAATGGCAGGCCAACACTTAATGCTGCAACTGGAGCTAAGAAACCAATATAAGGAGCTGCAGCAAATATTCCTGATGCCAATAAAGTGAAAGTAGCCAAAGTTCCAGTTATATAATAGGGTACATTGTTTTTATTTATCACGATTATTCCTCACGTATTATAAAATATAGTATCATTATAAAAGGATTTTTAAGAAATTGTCAAGTTAACTTTTTACATAAAAAAATAATCAATGAACTTGGGAACAAGAAGATTGCTGCCAAGCTACAAACTATGCCTCTCCGTGTAATCTTTAAATGAACCTCTGTTAGAGTCAAAATATAGCTTCACACTGCCAATTGGTCCATTTCTCTGCTTTGCAATAATGAGCTCTGCAATGTTTCTAATTTTTTCCATTTTCTCTTGCCATTCCCGATGTTTATTGTTCCCTTCATTTGGCTGTTTTCTTAGTTCATAATACTCTTCTCTATAGAGAAACATTACTATATCTGCGTCTTGCTCTATGCTTCCTGAATCACGTAAATCAGAAAGTTGTGGTTTTTTATCATCCCTCTGCTCAACAGAACGAGAGAGCTGAGATAGTGCAACAATGGGAATATTTAGCTCCTTTGCAATTGCTT
Organism: Wolbachia endosymbiont (group A) of Apoderus coryli; assembly: GCF_947251615.1. Classification (NCBI taxonomy): domain Bacteria; kingdom Pseudomonadati; phylum Pseudomonadota; class Alphaproteobacteria; order Rickettsiales; family Anaplasmataceae; genus Wolbachia; species Wolbachia endosymbiont (group A) of Apoderus coryli. The sequence continues at coordinate 88,528 of NZ_OX366367.1, forward strand.
TCAAACCCTGCGTTACTTCCGAGATTTCTTGCACTCTATTTTCATTACTCCTTTTTGTTGTTCCTCTGATTAGCTGCAAATAATCAATGAATACCACTTCTACATTATATAATTGATACAGCAAGCGTATTCTGGTGCGAAGGGCACTAATTGATAGCGCAGGGGTGTCATCTATGATAAAAGGCAGTTCAGATAATTCTGTACTAGTATTGATAAATTCATGCAATTCAAAATCACTAATTCTCCCGGTTAATGCCTTATAATAACTAATCCCTGAATCTATAGTGATCAGCCTTGCAGTTAATTGCTCTGCTGACATTTCAAGCGAGAAAAACGCTACATAGTGTTGTTTATCTGCTCTTTTTTGCAACATCTTACAAGCATTAAGTGCGATGTTTAGCGCCAATGCTGTTTTACCCATAGAAGGCCTTGCAGCTAGAATTAATAGGTCAGATTTCTGCAAACCACCAAGAAGCTGATTTAGATCTTGAAGTCCGGTTGTAACGCCCAGCGCTTCTGGATTATTTTTCAGCGTGCTGATCTTCTCAACTACGTCTTTAATTGAACTTGCAAGTTTTATATATGTTTTCTCACCTTGTTTTTTTATTGCTAAGTTGAACAATTTTGTCATTGCTTGTTCAATTTGCGCCTGTGCAGGATTTTCAATATCGTAGTTGTAGCTATCACCAACTATTTCTTGCCCGAGCTTAATTAAACATCTCCTTAAGTAAGTGTCACGGATTATTCTAGTCAAACTATAGATATCAAGTGCAATACTTGCTTTAGCTGCAAGCTTTGCTAAGTACTCTACCCCACCACATTCGGTAAATGCTTGGTCGTTCTCAAAAAACATTTTTAGGCTGAGTTCATTGGCAATTATGCCGTGTTTTCTGGTTTTGGATATTTGCGTAAAAATACTTTGATGTAATGGATCATAGAAATTTTCTGCTGTTATTGTGTCTTCAACTGCATCACAGATTCTATTATCACGGATCATTGCACCAATAAGCATTTGCTCGGCTTCTAAATTATGCGGTAATTTGCATATTTCCTTGTCTACACCTCTTGAACTGAGGAGACTAGCTAATTCATTCATTTTAAGTTTTGAGAGTAACTGTTGATTATTGTAGAATATTTAGTTTTGATTTGAAAGACATATAAAATTTGACTAATTTTGTGCTACCTATAGCATTAAAACTTAATGCCCCTGTGGTGGAATGGTAGACACGGCAGACTCAAAATCTGCTGCTTGCAAAAGCATGCTGGTTCAAGTCCGGCCAGGGGCACGTTAAATATTGGAAAGTGTATATATGTTACATAAATTTTTTGATCGTTTATTCTCTATTTTTTCTTCTATAAATGTTATTCAGAAGGTAAAGAAAGATGAAAATGGAATATGTTATGTAACGGGCCTCAGGCGCTATATATCAGTATTGCTTGATTTGATTATTATTGTCTTGTTCTTGCAGTTTTGCAGCCAAGCCTTAAATCAGCTCTTTATGAACTCAGAGGATAGCAAAATATTAAGTCAAATTGCTGCAAAATCCCAAATGCAAGCACCACTGTCTGCGGAAGAAAAGACAATGCAGAGTAGACTTATAAAATTACTAATCCTAAATCAAATAGTCCAATGCATTATGCTCTTTTGCTATGTAACATATATGTGGGTAAGGTTTGCTGCTACACCTGGAAAACTATTACTTGGGCTTAGAGTTGTGGATGCACAAACTTTCGAAAAGATAACTTTAAGACAAGCAACAAAGAGATTTTTTTCCTTTATATTGTCAGTTGCACCATTATTCTTGGGCTTTTTATGGTCAAATTTCAACAAACACTGCCAAACTTGGCACGACAAGATCGCAAGCACAGTGGTTGTCACGAGTAAAAGCCTTAGAAGGCAGAACTAAAAACTTCCTTGACAAACTCCGCCAGCCCCCTTATCATGATGCTGAAGGTATTCAGTTATCTTCATCTGTGCAGATTAAACAGCAAGAAAACAACGTAGTTGGCGTCTTATTTTTAATTTTTTGCACTATGTGCACCTTATGTCTTCACAATATTTCTAGGTTTTTACCTATATAAGCTGAAACGCGCTTATAAGTCGTTTAAGACAGTATAGTACGCCAATTTGCAGGATTAGGGAGTGAACACTAATTACCACGGGGTTTCTTTTGCCTTTTTTTCTGCTTAGTAAATTTCTTAAACATTTTAGCTAAAGTTAGTTGCACTTAAAAGCAGCTAAATTGCAGCGTTTAAGGCTTAAAAAACGCCAAATACTGAAAATAGACAATGACCAGGGCTTCTTTTGCCTTTTTTTTTGTTTAGTAAATTTCTTAACGTTTGTAGCTAAACGACAACCGTCATCCCAGTACCTTCTCTTGTCATCCCAGTGCCCAGACACTGGGATCCAGGAATTTTATTAAGTTGGTAAGCATAAAAGTAGCCGTTTTATGCTAAAGTACAACGTTTTGATGATTATGAAAAAGCTGGATTCCAGTGTCAAGCACTGGAATGACACCCTCTTGGATGGAAATCAGCGTCAGCTACTGGGATGACAGCTAGCCTGACAACCGTCATTCCGCTGTTTGTTAGCGGAATCTATGCTTGAGATACCGCGGCGGTATGACGTAGGACTGCTGTCATTCCAGCGCGTGACGCTGGAATCCAATTCTTATTACCTGGTGTAAAGTTAAGTTTCCTGGATCCCAGTGTCTGGGCACTGGGATGACACCTTTGGGCACTGCCGTCATAAAGGAACCAGTGCCTGCTACTCGGATGACAGATGGAATGGCACTGTCATTATAAAGTGAACCAGCGTCGCGCGCCGGGATGACGAAGAAAGAGCATAAGGCATTGTGTTTTACGTTGTGCATTTTATTAACCGACACTATAAACAACATCCTTACAATTATGAGATTGGACTACAACTTGCTCAAGCGTTAAGCTGCTGCGTTTAGCGTCTTTACTGTGATTTTCCCCAAGAACATTTGTTCTTTCGTGTTTTATTTCTTCAATGAATTTCTTGTTAACGCTTTCAGGATCAATCTTTTCCTGAGAATATATAAGGTTAGTGCAATTTGTTTTTCTATAATAATGCACGCCAGAACATATAATTAATAATGCAAATACACCTGAACCTATAAGTAATGATAATCCTATGTTATTAATCAAAGGGTTTTGGTAAAATTTTTGTACGTTATTAACACCGCCTTCCGCGTACAGCAATAAAGGAAGTGCTATATTTGCAGCAACTACACCGGTCAGTAATGCAGTAAATAGTGGCCTATTGTTAATCACTGATTCTATTTTATTAGTTCTACTAACTACTTTTTCGTCAATGTTAATGAAACCTTGTTTAGCTTCCCAAGCATTAAGTATAAAATTTGAATGAGTGCCATTGCTATATTCCAGTCTTACAGATTTTATAGCTTTATTTTTTGGCTGATGCTCCAACACATCAGCTAAAATTTCATTCGCATCTTCTTTTTGAATGTGATGTTCTTCAGTATTTCTAAACTGTTTTATTGCAAAAAATATTGGACTAATTGCAAGCAATGAAGCAAGTGCAATGACCGGTATAGTAATATAGTTTGGGCCGTTTGTAAAAAATGCAATAAATTTTGCTTTATCTTGTAAATATAATAAAGCTGCAGATGTGCTGAGTATAATAGCAGTTGCACTAAAAATTACAAAACCCTTCTGCTGCATGACATACTTTGCTCTTGGCAAGAATCTGTTTGTTTTTTTGCTTGAGCTGATTAGAGGAGTTTCTGAACCCACTTCACTACTTTCAATGTCCGCATCATCTTCTGGTGTAAAAGGAGTTGGAGGTGTACCTGGATCACCAAATTTGTTACCGAGGAGTTTTTCTAATGTTTTATTACTATCCCAAGGGTCACTAAATTCCGTTTCTTGTGAAACTGATCTTTTCATTCCTGAGCTTTGATTATCTATTCCACTGTCTAAACTCTCTTTTGGAGTTTTTTTGCTGAAATCTACAGTTGCATAATCATGATTCTCTGGGCTATTATCTTCTTTATCAGAATTCGGATTATCAAACGAATTTGTAGATTGTGAAGTTTCACTTTCATCATCTTTTTTTTGGGGAACGCTTGTCCTAAGTGCTGGTATTGGTGAGGTTCCTGGACTTGTCTTGCCATCTTTACCTATTGGTGTATAAGAAAGTGTTTTTACTGTATCTTGATCTTGTGTTCCTGGCATATCTGCTCCAAAATTAATTACTATGCTGCATTGATTACGCTATAGTTATTAAGATCTAGTAAATACCAATTTACAGATAATGTATCTGTTTAGCAGAGTGGCAAAATAAGGTAGACGAGAAAAGACAACTATAGGAACAAATGGGTGTCATGCAAGTAGCTGACACTGGCATCCAGTCCTTTCGCACAAAAAACGTTGTAAAGCGCTTTCGTGTTTACCAACTTAGTGCCCAATCTGGATCCCAGTGTCAAGCACTGGGATGACAAGAAAGGGAGCACTGGGATGACAAGAAAGGGAGCACTGGAATTTTTGTTTCAGTATTTGTACATTAGCCATGCATCTGAACAGATACCGGATAATTATGAAAAATTTAGTATAGAAATTGTCTATCAAAGATCCTTTCATTCAGAGGGTAATCTTTGTCAAAGAGCAAAGTTATTGTGTTTTCATGGTCTTTTTGTATTTTTATCTGTGATATATTATGAAACTCCTTATAATCTGATACTACAAGTGCTGGACGGTTTTTTGTGTCGTTAATGTCAATTTGTACGATCGTATCATTTGAGATTAGTGCTCCATTCCAATGCCTTGGGTAATAGCTATTAATAGAGGTCAGTGCAAGTAAGTTTGAATTTAGTGGTAAAATTGGGCCACCGGCAGAGAAGTTATATGCAGTGCTGCCTGTGGGAGTAGATAATATTACTCCGTCCCCTCTAAATTTTTCTACTTTTAGCTTATCATTAATAGTAATATTCATCTCTACTATTTGATTTGCTTTTCTAAAAACATATACTTCATTTACTGCTATGTAATGATATCTCTTGCCACTTGTGTCTGTTGCTTCCATTTTTAGCAAAGTTAACTGAGTTGAAGTTGCATGCTCTATATGATCAATTAAATCTTCACTGCGGCTAAAGCATTTATTCATCAAAAACCCAACATTGCCAGTGTTTACTCCGTATACGTGTGTGTTTTTGTTTTCTATAACGTAATTATGCAAGGTGCGTAGCATAAAGCCATCACCGCCAACAACTATCAGTAGATCAATTTCGGACTTATTTTCTTCTGTTATATTGATAAAATTAAGTTTCTTTAATAGTTTAGATACTTCCTGCGATTTTGGTGATTGAGAAGCAACATAGCCTATATTTTTGTATTTATGCATACTTCAGTAAACTCTCTAAAACTTAAAGAGGAGGAAAATTAGAAAATGCTTCCATATTTATCGTTAAACTTAGCTAATTTGCTAGTTTTACTTGCTGACCCGCTTGTCAAACTTCCAGTCCATGCAGGGTGAGTAAGAGGATCTCTATCAAGCTTTACCCTGTCGCCTTCCTTTCCATAAGTGGAACGAGTTTCAAACTCTTGACCGTCTGTCATAACTATAATAATTTTATGATAATTCATTGTTGCTTATAAACTTTTAGTCAGTTAATATTCTAGTGAACTTAATTCACTAAGTCAATCATTATTCTAAAATATTGACAAAAAATAGATAAAATGTTATACTTAATAGGGAATAAATAATAGTTATCATGATTTTCGCTTTCCCTGGTCAGGGCTCTCAGTTTGTAGGAATGGGAAAGAGCTTATATAGTGAGTTTTCCGTTGCAAGACAAGTATTTAATGAAGTAGATAGCATATTGGGTAGAAAGCTGTCTCATTTAATCTTCAACGGTCCTATTGAAGAATTAACCATTACAGAAAACGCTCAGCCAGCTATAATGGCAGTGTCAATTGCAATGCTACGCGTTATCGAGCATGTGTTTGGCAAATCTCTTTTCACTGATCACAATGTTAAATATGTTTGTGGGCATTCAGTTGGCGAATATACAGCGCTATGTGCTGCAGGGGCATTGACTCTTGAGTCTGCAGTCAAGCTGCTAAAAGTTCGCAGCGAAGCAATGCATGAAGCTTCACTGAAATGTAAAGGCGGAATGGTTGCGTTGCTTGGAGCAGAGATAAATGAAGTGGAAGACATATTAAGATCAGCCAAAATTGACGGAATTTGTGAAATTGCAAACGATAATGGCGGTGGGCAGGTAGTGGTAAGTGGTACTGCAGAAGTCCTTGAGATATTACCTGATTTATTCAAAAACTCGAGTGTGAAGAAATTGATTAAATTACAGGTTAGTGGACCTTTTCATTCATCTCTTATGAAACCTGCTGATGAAAAAGTTTTGGAATTTTTGAAGGGTATTAAAATGACTCGCCCTATAGTTCCTTTGATATCAAATGTTACAGCTAAAGAGGAGAGTGATCCCAAAGTTATAAAAACTTTGCTTGCTAAGCAAATTATAAGCAGAGTGAGATGGAGAGAAATGGTTTTACATATGGCGCGTTGTGGTATTAACAAGTTCGTTGAAATTGGCCCTAATAAAGTTTTATCTAATTTAGTCAAAAGGATTGACCAATCTATCAGTACAAAAAGTATAGATAGTATTGGTGATATTGACAGCTTCTTTAATGAATCATTAGTACTAACAGCGAAAAATTTAAAAGTTGGGTTAAGTTAAAACACATCTATTTGATGTCATTCCGGTGCGTGACGCACAACTGTACGAACATTCATTCTTGAAGGTAAACTGCACAGCAAATGGTGTCATTCCAGTGCTTGACACTGGAATCCAGCCTTGCCGTAATCTCATCAAGAACGTTGTGTTTTAACATAAGATCAGCCACTTTTATGCTTACCAACTTAGTGCCCAATCAAAATTCCTGGATCCCAGTGTCTGGGCACTGGGATGACATCCTTCTGGTAGGCTCAAATTGTAATGTTCGTACGGTTGTGTGTCAGCTACTTGCATGACACCATTTGTTGTAAACTTGTAAACTCACTTCTTCTTGATTTTTTGGTTTATCTTGTCTACCTATTTTGCCACTCTGCTGAACGGATACATTACACAATCAACGAACTACCTGTCATTTCGTTTGGTTTTTTAATTCCAAGTAGCTGTAAAATAGTAGGGGCAATATCAGATAACCTTCCGTCTCTTAGTTTTAGATTATCGCAAGACACGATAAATGGCACTTTATTTAGAGTGTGTGCTGTATGAGGTGTATTATTTTCTTCATCGAACATACATTCCACGTTACCATGGTCTGCAGTAACAATTAATGCGGTGTTGCTTGACTTTTTAACAGCACTCAGCACTTTTACAAGACAATCATCTACAGCTAGCACAGCTTTCTCGGCTGCTTTTATATTACCTGTATGCCCTACCATATCAGGATTAGCGTAATTTACAACTATCAGTGCGAATTCTTGGGAGTGAATTTTTTCTACAAGCTTTTCTGTGAGCTCGAAGGCTGACATTTCGGGCTGCAAATCATAAGTTTTAACTTTTGGTGAAGGAATAAGAATTCTTTCTTCACCAGAAAAAGGTTCTTCTTTTCCACAATTGAAAAAGAAAGTCACATGAGCGTATTTCTCGGTTTCGGCAATGCGTAATTGTCGTAATTTGTTGTCTTCTATTGTTTGTCCTAGAGTATCAACGAAAGAAGTAGGAGGAAAAATATAAGGAATTTTGAGATCTTCTTTATACTTCATCATACTTAGAATTGAAGAGAATTTTGCTACCTCAATATAGTCTGTTTTGCCTAGCAAAATACTTGCTAATTGTATTATTCGATCAGCACGAAAGTTAGCCAGTAACACTCCATCTTCTGGTTTTATACCTTGATAATCACCTATTACTGCGGGTTTTATAAACTCATCAGTTATGTTATTTTGATAATTTTCATCAATCAACGATACTGCATTATCATGACGAGGTGCCTTTGCAAATGCGATAGCCTCATAAGCTTCAATTGTTCTCTCCCACCTGTTATCACGGTCCATAGCATAATAACGTCCAGAAACAGTAGCAATTCTTGTGTCATTTCCCTTTATACTCTCTTCAAATTCTTGAATGCATTTTTTTCCTGAATTCGGCAATGTGTCTCTGCCATCTAAAAATGCATGTATCACCACTTTGATTCCATGCTGTGATATTTTTTTTGCTAAAGCTCCAATATGCTTTTGATGCGAATGAACACCACCATCTGATATCAACCCCATTATATGGCATATGCCATTCTTACTTTTTAGATTACTAATAAAATTTTGTAGATTTGTATTATTTTCTATTGTTCCGATTTCTTGATTAATGCGCTGAAGGCTTTGCATTACTACTCTACCACTGCCAATATTCATATGGCCAACTTCTGAATTACCTATTTGACCACCAGGTAACCCAACATCAGCTCCACAGGCGGATAAACTGCATTTTGGATAATTAGAGCTAATATATTGCCAGCAGGGTGGATTTGCGTTGCTGATAGCATTGTATTTACTGCTTTCTACTCCATTTCCCCAGCCATCTAGTATACATAAAACGACTGATTTAATGCCCATATAAGATTAACACTAGAATTTAACAGAGAAGAGCTCCCCGGGCCGGATTCGAACCAGCGACCAATTGGTTAACAGCCAACTGCTCTACCACTGAGCTACCGAGGAATAAACCGTCTTTAATTTATCACGTTGAACGTTGGTTGTAAACGTTTTTTGTGTAGACTTTGAGTCCAACTGGTCATAGAAACAAAAACTTACTTGACACCCTTCGCCAGCCCCCTTATCATGAAACTGAAGCTATTGTATTTGCTTTCGCCAATCTGCAGATTAAAAGGTAAGGATTACTTAATGTATCGGCGTCTTATGTTCAATTTTTTGCAGTATATAGATACTGTATGTCTTTACAAAACTTCATCTACATCTAGATTTTTATCTAAATAAGCTGAACGCGCTTATAAAGCGTTACAAGACATCAAAAAATGCCAATACTCGACAGAGATAGTAAAAGACTAGCTAACTCGGGGATTCTTTGTCTTTTTTTCTGCTTGGTAAATTTCTTAAACATTTGCAGCGTAGGTTAGTTGCAATTAAAAGCAGCTGAATTTCGCTTGTCAAGCGTTTAAAACATAAAAAACGCCAATATTTTAAAGCGGATAATAACCACGGGGCTTCTTTTGCCTTTTTTTTCATTTGGTAAATTTCTTAATGTTTATAGCTAAAAGAGCCCAAGAGAGGTGTCATTCCAGTGCCCCTGTGATGTCATTCCAGTGCTTGACACTGGAATCCAGTTTTCCATATAATCTCATCGAAAACGTTGTAACCACTTTCTATGCTAGTTTGCTTGTAAACAAGCAAACTTTCCTGGATCCCAGTGTCTGGGCACTGGGATGACAAAAAAAGGAGCACTGGGATGACACCATTCTTTTTCCTGGATTCCAAACTGGGATGACAGCTAGCCTGACAATCGTCATTCCGCTACGTGTTAGCGGCTAAGAGATACCGCGGCGGTATGACGTAGGACTGCTGTGACACCATTATAGAGTGAACCAGTGTCAGCTACTTGCATAGAAAATGTTTATGACTAATTTTTAGATCAAACATGGAATTTCGACAAACTTAACTTTTTTGTGAGACTGTTCAGCAATAATAAATAAATTGAGAGGAAAGGTTATGGCAATAGAAAAGGAAAAGTTTTTTGAAATAATAAATGAGGTAAGCAAGAGTGAAGGTTTAAATGAGAATAATTTACTTGAAAGAATAGGGAGTAAGCTAAAAGATGCAGACTCAAAAGTATATAGCACTTGTAACAATTTGAAGATAGATAAGATATTCAGTGTGTTAGAGTCAGACAAAATTGTAAATTATATGTTGGTACATCTTGCTGTGGAATGTAACAGTGTACCAATAGTAAAACTCCTACTAGCAAAGGAAGTAAAAGTTAATGAACCAATATATGAACTTGATGGAGCTAAGTCTCAATTAACTGCTTTGCACATTGCTGCTTTGCATGGTCATCAAGAGATAGTTCAGCTTTTATTGAACAATGGCGCAAATCCTTCACTAGAAGATAGTCAAGGCCGAACTCCAAGGGATATTGTCGGCGATGTAGAAGGTAAAAAGGCTATAATAAAAACGTTAGAGAAAGAAGAACAACGTTGTGCTGGTACGAGAAGACAAACTTATAGACAAGGCACTTTACTGCAGCCTAATAATAAAACTCCAGGAAATTTAGCTGTGAACGGAAATAACGTAACTGCTGCAGTGCAAGCATGGGGTGCAAAACATCAGGAAGAGAATAGTAGAATTACACCAAACAACAGAAAAATCTACGTACAAGATGAGGATGAACAGACTTCTTCAAACTCAATCATTAATGAAAACAATACAGACAAAGTAGATGATACATTAGAAAGAGAACAGGCTATAAGAGAAAGAGATGCTGTGAAGCAAAAGTTGCAAGAGGCAGAACAACGATTTGCCAATAATTGGAAGCGCATAGAACAACCCGGTCATAATCAACATTCGGAACAATACGGTGCTACATATAATGGTGAACAGACCTTTTTAAATAAAAGTAGTAGTGACGAGAGTGGAATATATTTTGATGCAGATGAATCTGAAGCTTTAAGCCAATCTATATTAGAAGATGGAGAAAACATTTATGCACAAGATGAAAATGGATTGACTCTTTTACATCGTGCTGCTGCAAACAACAATGAAGAATCAGTGAAATGTTTGGTAGAACGTGGAGCAAAAGTTGATGTACAGGATAAAGATGGACTGACCCCTTTACATTATGCTACTGCATATGGTTATGTAGAAATTACAGAATATCTAGTAGAAAGTGGAGCAAATGTTAATGCACAAGATAAAGATGGACATACCCCTTTATATTTTGCTGTTGCAAATGACAATAAAGAATTAGCAAAACTTTTGATAAAATATGGAGCAGATCGCTCATTGATAAAGGATGAAGGCCTAGTAATAGATAGACTAAACAGTATGTGTGATCAGCCATCTGAGGTTGTATCTAGTACTTCTTCCCATTCCAAAACACACAACGCAACGGAAACTCCAGAAGAAGCAGAAAAGGTTAAAAAAAGTAAAGTTAAGTCAAAAGAATTACGTGCTCAACTAAAGGAAGAGAATCAATCACTAAAACGAAAAATACAAGATCTAGAAAGTGAAAAAGCAACGCTTAATAGTGAATTAGAAAAAACAAAAACTAAAACAAGTGAAGTGTCACTAGGAAAAGCGCACAAAGTACTAGCAGAACTAAAGGATGACGTAGCTGGACATGAGGCTAGGCTGGAAGCACTTAATAAACTCAACGAAGAGAATCAATCACTAAAACAAAAAATACAAGATCTAGAAAGTAAAAATGCAACGCTTAATAGTGAATTAGAAAAAACAAAAACTAAAACAAATGAAGTGTCACTAGGAAAAGCGCACAAAGTACTAGCAGAACTAAAGAATGACGTAGCTGGACATGAGGCTAGGCTGGAAGCACTTAATAAACTCGACGAAGAGAATGAATCACTAAAACAAAAAATACAAAAGCTAGGAAATGAAAACACAAAGCTTAAGGATAAATTAGACAAAACAGAAAGTCAGTATTCTAAAGCAGAAGCGTTGTTAGAAAAAACGCAAAAGGAACTAGAAGAATCAAAAAGTTGTATAGCTGGACATGAGACTAAGTTGAAACAATTCAATAAAGAGAATGAATCACTAAGACAAGAAATAAAAAGTCTAGAGAATGAAAACACAACACTTAAGGGTACAACAAAAACTAAAACAGATGAAGTGTCACTAGAAAAAACGGGAAAAAGACAAATGTGTTTCTTAAAAGTTGCTTCCGTGAATCTTGTAACTATGTTAGCAGTAGGTGCTATCTTTAGTATAGCTTTCCAATTACCAGTTCTATTAACAATTGCAACTTTTGTAGTATCTGCTTTGATAGCTAGTGGCGTTACATACGCAATATCAACAAAGCCTACCACTGAATTGAAAGAAGTGGATATTCAAGGTTTAGCACAACATGGTGTTTGTAAAACTTAGCACCTACATCTGTACGAACATTGCAGTTTGCAGATGCAAGTAGCTGACACTGTAATCCCAAAAAAAGGATGATGTCATCCCAGTGCTCCTTTTTTTGTCATCCCAGTGCCCAGACACTGGGATGACACCCTTTTGGATGGAAATCAGTGTCAGCTACTTTCATGACACCATTCTTTTTCCTGGATCCCAGTGTCAAGCACTGGGATGACAGGAAAAGGAGGCTACTCAGATGACGGGAAGGGGGTACTTGGATGACACCTATAGCCCTAGCGCGTAAAAGTATTTGCAAGTTACACAGTAGTGTGAATTTTTTACTTCGGTAGTTTTTCATTGTCATTATAATCATAATAGTAGTTGAGTTTAATTGATATGAAAACTTTTACGAAAAATTTTAAAAATAACGAAAAAAAGCTAGAGGAGTTTAATAAGGAAATTGAAGATATAACAACTATAGCTCAAGATAAATTTGCACATGAACTTGAAAATATCGCATATGACAGTGTGCAAAAATTTCGCAGTCTGCTTGCTAAAGAGTTAAACTCCGTCTTCAATAATATTCATTCTCAAAATGTTAATCTACTAAAATCTAGCCTAGTTGAATATGCTATAAGTTCAAATTTTGTCAATAAAAAAGGAAAAACAGCTTTAATTCGCTCTCTTCTTAATATATTCATACGATAAAGCACTCAGAGTTGTTGCTGCGCCAATCTAACTTAATGTTGAATGCAAGCTGCATAGCTAAAGTAAGTAAGATTTGCCCCACGCTGTCACGAGGTAAACCTTACTTATTCTAGCTATATCAAAAAGGAGGGTTATTATGTCAATAAGATCTACTTCACCAAGAATACATGTGCAACGTAAATCTAAGCCTGAATCTTTTCCGGTTACTTTAGAAGAGGTTAAATCTTTTTTACGCATTGAGAACGACCAGGATGATAAATTGATTTCAAGTTTAATTTTTATGGCAACTGATTACGCTGAATGGCATATGGAAAAGTCACTAGTAAAGCAAACATGGCAAGTTTCATATGAAGATTATGTACCTCGTAGGATCTATTTAAGCTATGGCCCTGTGAGTAAGATAGTATTGGCTACTGCAATGATGTCTAAAAATCAAGAGAAGAGAACACTTAAGTATTATTTTAGCGATGTAGGGGGCTACGTTGAGTTTTTCAATTATTTGAATGCAATAAGAGTTGATGTTGTATACGAGGCTGGCTATGACAATGTTCCTGAGCAGATAAAACTCGGTATTATGCGGCATGTTTCTGCTATTTACAAAGATCGTGAATCGGGGGTAAGTAGCCATTTGTCTGAAGTGAAGAAGGTGTATTCTCCATTTCGCGAACCAAAGGTTGTTTTGTAGCTCTTTCTTGTCATCCAAGAACTTATCTGTACGAACATTGCGATTTGGGCCCACCAGAAGGGTGTCATGAAAGTAGCTGACACTGGTTCCTTTATGATGGTGTCATCCCAGTGCTTGACACTGGGATCCAGGTCGCTAACAAGCAAACTAGCATAGAAAATGGTTACAACGTTTTTGATGAGATTGCGGGAAGGCTGGATTCCAGTGTCAAGCACTGGAATGACACCGTCTTGGATGAAAAAGCTGGATTCCAGACTGGAATCTGCTACGCAAATTGCCTGCAAATTGCAATGTCCGTACAGCCGCGTCTGAGTAAATCTGAGGATTAATCATGGAAAAAATTCAAGCTATAAACGAGTTGTACAGTAGCATTTATGAAGCACTAAAAGCAAACTCTGATTTAAGGAAATATGTTACTAACATTTATGACTACTTACCTAAACAGGTCACCATTCCTTACCTGAGATTGCGTGTAGTGAATTATAATAACCTGCATATGCTGTCCAATTTTGCTACAAAGGCAAGATTTTCATGCGACATATATACTTATCATATAGACAGTATGTTTGCCATTATAAGGCATATTAACTTGATACTTAAGAGCATTGAAGGTTTTAGTAGTGAGGTCATTTTAGAAAGTAATTGTGCTATGGATCAGCACGATGAAATTTTACATTCAACAATTAATTTTGATATTTTAATAAAAGGAGGTGATAATGAGCAAATTACAGCTAAAAATTAAAGGTCATGACAATAATTTTATTGTGTTAAATAATATAAGAAACCTAAGGTTTACTTTGCGTAATAACAGAGAAGAGGTGAAAGATATTTCTTCTTTTGGCTGGAGGAAAGTGCTCGATTGTGCTGGAAGCAGACACATTACGATAAAAATTAATGGAATTTTAGACTCTGTATTAGCTGATGAATTATTACGTAATTCTGCTATGCTAAACTCTAATAATGATTATGAAATTAGTTTTAATGCTAAGGAAAAGATAAGGCTTAGGTGTTCAGTTGAATTGTATGAGAGATATTATGATCCTGTTACTTTTGACAGCTTTACTGTAGTTTTAACTAGTGCTGAAGTTGTAAACGCTTTTCATTAATGTTAATTTAATTTTTTCATATACAATAATAACTGGTGAGAATTTTAACTAAATTAAAAAAAATCATGAACGACGAAAACCTTTTCGAGGAAGACGGTGATAATATTGAAGAAAATAACGATGATAAAAGAGAGAGAAGTTTGGAAAATGAAAATCAGTTGAATCAAGAAGAACAACACAAAGAGGAAGATAAACAATATATAATACAATATATTCAAGACTATTTAAAAGTTTTTGAGGATATTCTAAATCAGATCGACGAAGGAATCGATAATTCGGATAGTTACGAAAGGACTATGCAAATAAAGCGAAGTATAGACAGGCTCATAGAGACTTTATATAGTCAGGCTGCGTCTGAAGATATTGATGCAGAATTTGAAACTACCAAACACACTCGCGATAAATCAGAATCTATGAAAAGAGTTAGAGAGAAGAGAAGAAAACAAGTGATAGAAGAAGTATTAAGTGGCATGTTTGCCCAGCAACAAAAGGAGCTAATGAACGCTAAACACTTAAGTCATGGACATGAAACAGCAAAAGATGGGGATGTCCACGAAGCAAAGGAAAAAGTGAAGTCTTCAATCAGGGGAGTGTTGTTTTCGGTGATTGCTCATAGGATGGATCCAAGAAGGAGGGCAGGGGAAACTGCTGACGGTAATGAAAAGCAAGCTCATATACATGGCAGGGAAGCAGTTGGTGGAGTTTTAGGTGCATTGTTAAAAACATTTTTAACAGCAGTTACTGCCGTTGTGCGCGAAATTGCTAAACCACTTCAGAAACAGGAAACATCTTTTGCAAAACAAGTTGAAGAAAGCAGAAACGCAGATTCACAAAAAGGTCGATCTGTATAGACTATCCATAAGATGGTCTAATGAAGTAAAGGGTAGGGCTATAATTACTATAATAGTTTCTTTTAAAAAAAAGTTTTAAATTTCATACCTAACAATAAACAACTTTAGGTTTAAATTTATGAAATCAGTTGTTATATACATCAGCAAATACGAATTTAACTGGTGTTATGGACTTAAATAAATTTACCGAAAAAGCAAAAAGTCTAATTCAAAGTGCTCAGATGAAAGCGTTGGGAGCTGGGCATCAGATTTTTATGCCTGAGCATTTACTAAAAGTAATGCTTGAGGATGAATTAGGTTTAGTTCAGGATTTGATAAACGCTTGTGGTGGAAATGTGCAAAGTATTTCCGATGCTGTGGATAGCGCAATAAAAAAGTTGCCAGTAATTGAAGGTCCAGGAAGTGGGAGCCTTCAACTTTCAAGAGAAATAGCAAAAGTTTTTGAAGATTCAATTGGTATTGCTCGGAGGAATAAAGATTCGTTTGTTGCCGTTGAGCGTTTACTGCAGGGCCTCACTGCACAAAAAGATGATACTGTAGGCAAAATTCTGGCGGAGAATGGTGTTACTCCACAAAAACTGAACTCAGTTATTGCAGAAATGAGAAAAGGCAGCAGTGCGGACTCGCCAAACAGTGAGGAAAAATTAAACGCGGCAAAGAAATATACAAAAGATGTTACAGAGCTTGCTATGCAAGGAAAGCTTGATCCTGTAATTGGTCGTGATGAAGAGATCAGAAGAACTATGCAGGTGTCACTGAGGCGGACAAAAAATAATCCAGTGCTGATCGGTGAACCTGGCGTTGGAAAAACTGCAATAGTTGAGGGGCTTGCAAATAGAATCGTTGCAAATGACGTGCCACTTGGTTTGCGTGATGCAAAAGTTTTAGCCCTCGATCTTGGCGCATTAATTGCTGGAACAAAATTTAGAGGAGAATTTGAAGAAAGGTTAAAAGCAGTTATTAATGAGCTTTCGAAAGCGGAGGGAAAAGTTATCTTGTTTATAGATGAGCTTCATACTTTAGTTGGAGCAGGAGCAACAAGTGGTGCAATGGATGCTTCAAATTTGCTAAAGCCTGCTCTTGCGCGTGGAGAAATTCGCTGTATAGGAGCCACAACTTTAGATGAATATCGTCAGCATATAGAAAAAGATCCTGCACTTGCAAGGCGTTTTCAGCCTGTGTTTATCTCTCAACCAACTGAAACTGATACCATTTCAATACTCAGGGGTTTGAAGGAAAGATATGAGGTGCATCATGGTATAAGAATTACAGACGGTGCAATAATTGCTGCTGCAACGTTGTCCAATAGATATATAACAGACAGGTTTTTACCTGATAAAGCGATTGATTTGATTGATGAAGCAGCAAGCAGGGTGAGAATTGAAATGGATAGCAAGCCTGAAGTTATTGATGAACTTGAGAGAAAGGTTATACAGCTAAAGATTGAAGCAGAGGCTTTAAAAAAAGAAAGTGATGAAAATTCTAAACAGCGTTTAAGAAAGATAAATGAAGAGATTGAAAACCTAAACAGTAAATTTGCTGACTTGAACAGCAAATGGCAGATGGAAAAGAATAAAATAGCTAGAATACAAGAAACAGCCGAAAAATTAGATAACGCTAGAAAAGAGTTGGAATTAACTCAGCGGAGTGGAAATTTAGGAAGGGCAGGGGAATTGATGTATGGTGTGATTCCTCAGTTTGAGAATGAATTAAAAAATCAGGAAAAGGTTACTGATAGTTTCTTAAAGAAAGAAGTGACTGGAGATGACATTGCAAACATTGTTTCAAAGTGGACGGGAATTCCAGTTGATAATATGATGCACAGTGAAAAGGAAAAACTCCTTAACATGGAGAATGAAATAGGAAGAAGAGTAATAGGGCAGAAAGATGCAATAGAAGCGATAAGTAATGCAGTTAGGCGCTCCCGCTCTGGGGTGCAAGATACCAACAGGCCTTTTGGTTCATTTTTATTTTTAGGTCCAACTGGAGTTGGTAAAACCGAACTTGCGAAAGCCTTAGCTGAATTTCTGTTTGACGATCAATCAGCGCTTCTGCGTTTTGATATGTCAGAATATATGGAAAAACATTCTGTTTCAAAGCTAATTGGCGCGCCTCCAGGGTATGTTGGCTATGAGCAGGGTGGCAGATTAACCGAAGCAGTAAGAAGAAGGCCATATCAGGTTATTCTGTTTGATGAAATAGAGAAGGCAAATCCAGATATATTTAATCTATTGCTGCAAATCTTGGATGAGGGTAGACTCACTGATAGTCATGGCAAATTAATTGATTTTCGCAATACCATACTGATTTTAACTTCTAATCTTGGTGCTGAGATAATGCTTAGAGGAGCAAAAGAAAATAGCCCTCTTGAAAAGCCCTCTGTCATCCCAGTGCTTGACACTGGGATCCAGGAAAAAAAGTGGATTCCAGCGTCACGCGCTGGAATGACACCAGAGAGATCAAATGAAGTGATGCAAATAGTTAAATCAACATTTCGTCCAGAATTTTTAAACAGGCTGGATGAAATTATTATATTCCACAGTTTAACCAGAGATGACATCTATAAAATTATAGATGTTCAATTTTCTTATTTACAAAAAACACTTGCTAAGCGTAAACTGAGTATAAGTTTGTTACAGGAAGCTAAAGAACTAATAGCACAAACTGGCTATGACCCTGAATATGGAGCAAGGCCCCTAAAAAGGGTTATACAAGAGTGTATTCAAAATAATTTAGCTAAATTAGTTTTATCAGGGGAAGTAGTAGAAAATGATGAACTAATAGTGTACGCTCTTGATAATGAAATCTTAGTTAAAAAGGTTTAAGTTCACTGTGTATTTTTGTTAAAAAAAATGTGTATAGATCATAATGTTGACACTGAGTCTTTATTTAAGTTAGCTGATCAAGAAAATCAGCAAGATAAAGAAAAAATTAAAAAATTTATTAAGTATTTTTATAGTTTTGTTTATAAAAGCGACCTAAAAGCCAACGATAAGTTTTTGCTATATATTGTAAACGATGCTTACAATTTTGTTTCTCAAAAAGAGAAAGATGAAAGTAAGTTAGTAGTAAGTAATATAGATGATATACCAGGAATAGAAGGCGATTTTACCACGATTAAGATAACAAACGATGATATGCCATTTTTGGTTGACTCCGTTATTGCAACTATTAAGTCGCACGGTTTAACCATATGCTATTACAGCAACAGCATAATTAACATTAAAAGAAAAGAGGGCCTAATAGACGAGATTTACCCTTTGGAAGAAAGCAATGGAATCAAAGAGTCAGTTATATATCTAATTATCAAAGGTATAAGTGACAGTTTTGTTGATACATTAAAAGAATCTCTACAAAAAACGCTGAAAGCAGTTAATTGCGTTGTGAAAGATTGGCACTTAATGCTTAAGAAACTTGATGAGGCAAGTCTTTCTGTCATCCCAGTACTTGATACTGGGATCCAGGAAAAGGACACGTGGATTCCAGTGTCACGCACTGGAATGACACCAGACCGAAATCAAGAGCAAAAAGATTTTCTAGTTTGGTTAAAGAATAATAACTTCGTATTTCTAGGTTATCAAGAATATATTGCTGATAAAGGTGAAAAACTCGTCTGTGATGGCAAAAAGGACCTTGGCCTGATGAGAGTAGGTCAAAGTACGTTGATCCCTTCTGCAAACCTTGATTCCCTATACATATTGAGATCAGATCTAATCTCAATAGTCCATCGGCGTACATACATGAATTGTATAGGAGTAAAAGAATTTGATGACCAGGGTAATGTGGTAAAGGAACGGCGTTTTTTTGGATTATTTACTTCTATAGCGGAGGTCCAAGATATTCGAACTATTCCAATAATAAGAGATAAAGTTAAAGTTATAGAAAAAAATGCAGGGTTTGTAACCGGGGGCCACAATAACAAAGCTCTAATTTATATTTTACAAGCATTCTCATGTGATGAATTGTTCCAGTCTAATGAGGAAGAATTATTTCAAATTTGTACTTCTATTATGTCCCTTGCAATAAGACCAAGAGTCAAGTTATACTTAAGAAGTAAGGGAGTGTTTACTAGTTGTATAGTGCTGATACCGATGCGTTATGCTAGCTCCAGGCTAATGCTCAAGATAAGCAATATATTGAAGGATGAGATAAATGCAGAAAGTTCAGATATTTATAACCACCACATTATAAACGAATATGACTTAATGAAATTGCACGTGGTGCTAAAGGCTAAAAACGCTAGTGTTCCTGATGATGAAGTTTTGCGTATCGAAAACAAATTAAGGAACATTACGGAAAAATGGGAAGATCGTTTTATAGACAATTTATATAATACTTTTAGCACTGTTGAGGATATATTCATCCGTTATTGCAAGGCATTTCCAATAAGCTATCAAGAGAGTTTCGAACCTCATGACGCATATTACGATATGAAAAAATTGGAGATAGTGAGGAAAAAAGGAGTTAGCGAGGTCGATTTAAGACTTACTCGTGACAATCTTAATTATCAATTAAAGGTTTACACTTCGAGCAATGGAGGTCTTGAATTATCGAAGATATTAAGAATTACTAAGAATTTGGGAGCGAAGATCCTATCTCATAATGGTTATTACATAAAAATCAACGGCGGAATATGGATACACCATTTTGTGTTGTCAAGAGTCGATGAATTAATAGACAACATTACTCTAAAAGAGCAATTTGAAATAACACTTGCGAAAGTGTTTAGAAAGGAAATTAAAAATGATTATTTCAACAGTTTGGTCATTATTGCTGGGCTGGAGTGGAAAGAAGTGCTTCTGGTTAGAGCGTTAAGTGCTTACCTAAAGCAGACGTCATTTAACTACAATCCAGAATATATTCAAAAGGTAGTCTCAGAGTATCCAAAAATAGTAAAGTATTTGATACAACTATTTCATGCAAGATTTGATCCTAACATAGACATTGATAGAGCAGAAACCACAGACATTTTCATAGAAAAAATTGAGGAACTTCTAAAAGAGATCAGCAATGTTTCACATGATTACGTTTTGCGCTCGATATTTAACTTGATAATGGCTATTTTAAGGACCAGTTATTATCAAGACGATAAACCATATTTATCTACAAAATTTGACTCAAGTAAAATAAATGGTTTGCCTGATCCTCGTCCGTATCGTGAATTATATATTTATTCAAACCTTTTTGAGGGAATACATCTAAGAGGAGGGAAATTAGCCCGTGGTGGTTTAAGGTGGTCGGATAGGACGGAAGATTTTCGCACTGAAGTTTTGGGGCTCATGAAAGCTCAGATGACAAAAAATGCGGTTATTGTACCTGTTGGCGCAAAGGGTGGGTTTGTAATTAAGCAAGTTTATAAAGACAAAGATACTTTAAGAGAGAAAGGTGTTGAATGCTATAAGAGTTTTATCAGGGGAATGCTTGACATTACTGATAATGTAGTTAATGGCAAAATAATTCCACCAGAGAATGTGATTAGGTATGATGAGGATGATCCATACTTGGTAGTTGCAGCAGATAAAGGCACTGCTTCTTTTTCTGACTATGCAAACCAAATAGCCTCTGAATACAATTTTTGGCTTGGCGATGCATTTGCATCTGGTGGATCAGCAGGTTATGATCACAAAAAAATGGGTATTACAGCCAGAGGTGCATGGATTGCAGCGCAGAGGCATTTTTGGAAAATGAATAAGGATATTTACCAAGATGCAACTGTTATTGGAATTGGGGATATGGCTGGCGACTTATTTGGAAATGGTGTGCTGCTTTCAAAAAATATACATTTAATCGGCGCATTTAACCATATGCATATTTTTGTTGACCCAAACCCTGATGCAGAAAAGAGTTTCACAGAGCGTAAACGCCTCTTTGAGTTACCATTTTCAACTTGGATGGATTATAACAAAGATTTGATTTCTAAGGGTGGAGGAGTATTTGAGCGTAGCAGCAAGCAAGTAAACATTTCTCAAGAAATAAAAAAATGCTTTGATATAACAGAAGATATGCTACCTCTAAGTGATTTGATTAGATATCTGTTGAAAGCAAAAGTGGACTTCATATGGAATGGAGGAATCGGCACGTTTGTTAAGGCAAAGAGTGAAAATCATAGCATGGTCGGTGACAAAGCAAACGATGAGTTAAGAATAAATGGTAAAGATATTAGAGCTTCTATGTTTATAGAAGGCGGAAATTTGGGATGCACACAGCTTGGAAGAATAGAATATGCTGAAAGAGGTGGATATATCAATGCAGATTTTGTTGATAATTCAGCCGGAGTGATATGTTCGGACCTTGAAGTCAACATCAAGATTGCATTTGTTTCAGCTATGAAAGCAGGGGGTATTTCTTTAGAAAAAAGGAATGAAATACTGGCAAGTATGGTGGATGAAGTTGCATCCAAAGTGCTTGAGAACCACAACAAAATTGAAACAAAAGCATTACTTCTTGAGTGTTTGCAAGCTAAAGAGAGATTGGAGCAGCACCACAGGTTACTGCTCAGTTTAGAAAAATCTGGGCTGTTAAACCGAAGCGTAGAATTTCTTCCAACTGAAGAAGAGATAGCAAGGATGTTAACTGGTGCAGAAGGTTTCAGTTCTCCTCAGCTCTCTGTTCTAATGTCTTATGCTAGAACGGCAATAAAAAATGAAATTATACATTCCGATCTGCCTGAAAAAGATCTTATATCTAATGACTACTTGCTAGGTTATTTTCCTAAAAAGATGGTAACAAAATTTAAGGATTTCATATTAAAACACCAACTTCGTAGAGAAATTATCTCTACTTGTATTGCAAATGATGTAGTGAATAGAATGGGCTGTATATTCATCAATAATTTGGCTGAGAACACTGGAATTAAGATACAAGAAGCGGTTAACATATATATTGTTGTTAACCACCTATATGATTTAAATAGTATGTGGCAGAAAATTGATGAATTGGATGGAAAAATTGATGTTAACTCATACTTACAAATAGTGAGGAACGTGCAGAAATTTATTGGTAGGGTATCATTTTGGTTAGTGAAAAATCTTGGCAAGCTTAGCTTTGTAGAATTGGATGATGTTACAAAATTTAAAGATGCAATTGAAACTTTAGGCCAGAACTTAACTGATGTTTTAGATGAACACCTATTAAAGGTCTATAGCCATGGATCAACTTCTTTAGTAGAACTTAATATAAATAAAGATCTAGCAAAAAAAGTTGCTGATCTATGCGTTCTTGCTTATGCACTGGACATTATATCTGTTGCTGAACAGACATCTTTGTCCATTCTTGATGCTGGTAAAATATACTTTGAGTTAAAGTCGCTGTTAAGATTCGATCTGATTAGAACAATTGTCATCAAGATGAAAAGCCGCTCCTCTTATTGGGATCGCAGCTTAGTTAATGATTTATTGGACGATTTAAGCAATTACCATCACAAGCTAGCTGTTAAAGTCATAAAAGCTACTGATAACCCCGAAGATAAGGTTCAAACCTGGGCTTGTAATGATAAGGACTACATAGAACGTTATAATAGTTTTTTAGATGAGATGGTTGCTTCTAAACTTGATTTAAGCAAATTAATATTTATAATCAGGAGAATTAAAGTACTTGCTTCATAGGGAAAATGTTTAATATAGGTTTTTCAGAGATTTTAGTTGTAGCTTTAGTGAGCATAATTGTTCTTGATAAAAATAAGGTACCTGTATTTATTGATTTTATTAAGACTATATATAGGTATTTTATAATTGCAAAGTCAAAAGCCAAAAGGTTATTGAAGGATGCCGGAATTGAAGACTTATATAAAGAGTGTAATACTGAGAAAGTAAATTACATAGTTGGTAAAAATGGTAAGCTTTATCCTACTTACGATATAGATAATACATCTAAAGATAATGACAGCGAAGATTCTGGTAGTAGATGATGTACTATCTAATGTCAAGCTTTTAGAAGCTCGACTAAAAGCAGAGTACTATACGGTTATCGTAGCCTATGATGGTGAGGAAGCCATGGATTTAGTAGCAAAGCAGCAGCCTGATATTATATTGCTCGATATCATGATGCCAAAAATGAATGGCTTTGAAGTCTGTAAGAAGCTAAAGAGTGATCCCTTAACGACTCATATTCCAATAATTATGGTAACTGCGCTGCATGACGCTCATGATAGAGTACAGGGCATTAATGCTGGTGCAGATGATTTTCTGACTAAACCAATAGACGAAACTGCTTTATCTGCAAGGATCAAGTCTCTCACGCGCTTAAAAATGATTATAGATGAATTGCGTTTAAGAGGAGAAACCAACGTTGAGATTGGCGGAGTAGCAGGAAACAGTATTATGGATTATTCTAATCAGATTTTTGATGCTAACATACTTGTTGTAGATGAAGATGTCTTTCAAGCAGAGCAGATATATAATGTACTAAAGCACCGCTTTAGGTCAATTAAAATACTGAGTGATCCAGTAGAGGCATTAAAGGTTGGTATTAAGGATAATTACGACCTGATCATTTCTGATATGCAGTTTTCAAAAACTGACGGCTTGCGTTTGTGTTCTGGGTTTCGTAGTAAGGTGGAAACACGTTATACACCAATTCTAATTCTTTCTGAGGATTATGATAAAAACAATTTAGTAAAAGCACTTGATGTAGGTGCTAATGATTATTTAACAGTACCTTTGGATGAGGGTGAGTTAATAGCAAGGGTTAATTCGCAAGTGAAACGCAAAAGATATCAAGATGCCTTGAGAATGAATTTATTTAATAATGCGGAAATGTCTATAAAGGACCCATTAACTAACTGTTATAATAGAAGATATTTTGATGCACACTTAAGAAACATTGTTAAGGACTCTGTAGAAAAAGATAGAAGGTTGTCTCTTATGATACTTGATATAGACTATTTTAAGATGGTGAATGACAATTTTGGACATAGTGCTGGAGATGAACTTTTAAAGCAAATACAGAGAAGAATTTCTGAAAATATTAGAGTGACAGATTTGTTAGCTAGATTTGGTGGTGAGGAATTTGTTGTTGTAATGCCAGATACCGATACATCGGATGCGTATACTATTGCGGAAAGAATACGCAAAATTATTGCTAAAAAACCTTTTATACTTGCGGATAAAAATACAACCCACAATGTAACTGTGAGCATTGGAATTGCAGAAATGCAAGAATCTGACCTTGACAATATTAAAGAATTTATAGTACGTGCCGACAAATATTTATATAAAGCAAAAAACAGTGGTAGAAATAGAGTGATTACTGGCTATAGCTAAAGTGGCTTAAGTTTACCGACAACCGTCATTCCGCTACTCGTTAGCGGAATCTATGCTGAGATACCGCGAATGAATCGCGGTATGACGTGTTGCTTGGGTTAGCTATAGATTTCTGAAATGATTTCAAAAAAATGATAACTAAGGTTAAAGCGACAACATGAGGTTTCTCAGCTCTGGAAATTTCACGTTTAACTGCAAAAATAGATACTTATTTAAAAAATATCCTGTGACTTTCAGTCCTAACTGAAATTCTTGGAATGAGTAGCTGTTTTGTAGGTTATTATTGTATACATCATGCAACATTTGTGGAAAAGGTAGGAGTTTATCTGCATAATAATCTCCTGCTTTTTTTGACACTGCTCTGCCAGTTTTTGGAGAAATAAATTGTAGATTTTCCTTAACACCTGTTACAGCGCATTTGGATAAGTCTAACTTGAATCCCAATTGCGTAAGAAGCAGAAGCTCTAAGTTGAGGTAATGGCCTTGCCAAAGTTCATTATTGTGCTTAATTATATCGATGAAATATCGAAAGTTATCATACAGTACAACACAAGGTTCACTCTCTGGAAGCACTTTTTCTAAAATAGAGGAGAAAGAAACAATAGTAATGCTTTTTAACCTATCTTGAAAGAAATGATGGAATGGAGATTCGATTAATTCGCACTTAAAAAAACCTAGATTTTCAGGTAATTTAGCACTCCATTCTGCATGTAATAGATTACTTATCTGAAACTTATAATTGCTATTGTTTGTTAGCTTAGTTAATCCCCTGCGCTTTCCATGATTTTTTGTAAACAGAGAAAGAATTAAGTTTTTATCGCCGTATTTTTTAGCAGCTATAATGATGCCTTCATCTTTCCATCTCATTTAGAGTATATTGACCGTATGATATTATAGGATAGTGCACCTAGAGCTTGTAATCCATAAAAATTACTTACTCCGTCACTGTCTGCTTCCAAAGTTTCAAGGCTATGAGAGAGTAAGTTATTGGCTGCCACTCTTCTTCCTGAGCCTCCATGCTGAGCTTTTGGTTTTTGGTCTGCTAAATAATTGTTTGAATGATTTTAGTAACATTACTTTTTCTTATCTGAAATTTTGGATAATTCAGCTTCTAATTCTTCTATCGTCGGTAAAGCTGTTTTTATGTTTTCTGGTAGATTTTCAGTTATTCGGTATTCTGCAAGACCTATTGGCTTTGTCATGTCTCGCAGTGTATATTCGGCCAGTACATTATTTTTTGATTTACATAAAATTAATCCTATAGATGGTTGATCAGTCTCATGCTTCAGTAAGTCATCAACTGCAGAAAGATAAAAATTCATTTTTCCAGCGTATTCTGGTTTGAATTTATTATCTTTCAACTCAATCACTATAAAGCAACGTAACTTTAAATGATAGAATAATAAATCAATATAAAAGTCTTTATTACCAACATCTAAATGAAATTGTCTACCAACAAATGCAAATCCCTCACCGAGTTCTAACAGAAATTTTTCCATATGCCCTACAAGTCCCTTTTCTACTTCTCTTTCGTGAGCATCCTTACCTATACTTAAAAAATCAAAAATATATGGATCTTTTAATGTGTAATGTGCTAGATCGGATTGTGGAGATGGTAATTTTTCTTCAAAATTAGTAATAGCTTTCCCTTGACGTTTATGTAGACCAAGCTCTATCTGCATCACCATAATGTTACGTGACCAGCCATGTTCAATAGCTTCTTTTATGTAGAATAGCCTCGCTTCTTTGTCCTGAACTAAGTCCATTAGAAATACATTATGTCCCCACGGCAATTGGGCAACAAGTTGTTGCACAAATTCAATATCTTGATACTCCACTGCAAATTGGCGCATATATTTCAAGTTTCTCGTGCTAAAACCTTTCATTTCAGGGAATCCAGCCTTTAAGTCTCTACTTAACTGCTCAATTACTTTAGATCCCCAACCCTGACTCTTTTGTTTTTCTAGAATCCGCGTTCCAATATAATGATAAAGCAGTAGCAGTTCTTTATTTACTGTTCTTGCTGCCTTATAACGGCTTGTTGCAATACGATCCTTCAACTGCTCTAAAAGTTCTGTATATTCTTTTGCTATAATTTTTGTCATACGGTTCCTTTTAATCCATTATACAATTCCTTTGTCTGTCGAGAAGGCAATCTTTCGCTTGCCTTCAGCTTTGAAGGGATTCCTTATTTACTTCAAACTCGTCCATCAACTAAAATATATTGACTTTACGTGCAATATTAGCTTTAAACCAGTAAAACAAGCTGCTTAACATATGCGTTTTTTCTATTCTAATTATATTCTTTTTTTGTCTTTATGTTGTTTTTTGCTTTTTTCGTTATCTTCAACAAAAGCCCAAACGAATGATACGTCAGCTGTTCCTATACCACAAAGGAAAAAAGAAATAGTTGAGCACACTGTTGTGAAAAAAACAGCACAACCGAGGCAAATTATCGAAATGCAAGAAGAAGTCATTATTAACGAGGGTAAAGAGTTCATTCCAATTCCAAAAAGAAAAAAAAGTGTAGAGAAAAAACTAAGAAGGGATGTTAGAGAGGCAAAAAATGAAATAGGAAACGAAAAAAGCGTTGAGAGTCAAAAGGATGAATTAGTTGTAACAGAAATTATTAACTCTATAAGAGACAAGCTCACAAAATGCTGGAGCATTCCTGAAAGCATAGCTTACAAAGAAAATTTTAATATAAAAATTAACTTATTATTGTCCAGTCAAGGCGAGATAATTATGGCCGATGTAGCAGACAGTGATTCCTATCGAAATAATCCACTTTTCAGGTCGATAGCAGATAACGCAATGCGTGCAGTATATAAATGTAGCCCATTGACTGGCTTGCCTACTCAGCACCACCACATTTGGCGTGAAGTAACACTAGACTTTATTCTAAATGGGTAAAATCTTACAATAGACCTCTTATATTACCTCCTGTCATCCTAATGTCCAGACCACAACTGTACGAACATTGTGATTTGAGAGCAATTTCCACTAGGAAGGTGTCATTCCAGTGCTTGACACTGGAATCCAGTTTTCTTTACAAATTCACCAAAAGTGCTTCATTCTATAACGCAAAACCCATACTCACCAAACCCAATGCATTACTTGCAATTAAGTTTCCTGGATCCCAGTGTCTGGGCACTGGGATGACACCGTCATAAAGGAACCAGTGTCAGCTACTTTCATGACACCCTTCTGGTAGGCCCAAATCGCAATGTTCGTACAGTTATGGAATGAACCGCGGTATGACGTAGGAAGATCTGAACAGATTTTCAATCAGGAACAGCCAAAGATCTCTCTAAGATGTCAGTTTCTTTTGTATCTGCAACTTTACCGTTCTGATCGAATGAAATTTGCAGAGACTTACTGCTATACTTCCTTTTTCCTAAGAAGTTAGCTTGTTTAATTTTATATGAGACATAGTACCAAACGTTACCATCGAACTTTGATACTAATGTTGGTGATCCTAAAGTGTGAACCACTTTTTCTTTATCGTCACCTACTTTTATCTTGCTCCACAATTCAACACTAATGCCAGGAGCTCCGTGATTGTGAATAGTGTGAGTACAGCTCACTGTAAATAATAAAATAAAAGATATTAATACTCGCATTTCTGTTGATAAATTACTTGAAGCTATAATACACTAATAAACTACCTGACGTCAAATTTCAAAAAGTTAAATTGACTAGTTCTCAATATCACTTAATATAATATTTACTTTAGAAAATAATAGGTGTCTTATGTCATTGTTAGAAGCAGATCCAATATACAAACCTTTTAATTACCCTTGGGCGTATGATGCGTGGCTGCAGCAACAAAGAATCCATTGGATACCTGAAGAAGTTCCGCTTGCTGATGACGTGAAAGATTGGAAAACTAAACTTTCAAACGTAGAGAAAAATCTACTAACTCAGATTTTTAGATTCTTTACTCAAGCGGACATTGAAGTAAATAACTGCTACATGAGGCATTATTCAAATATATTTAAGCCAACAGAAATATGCATGATGCTTGCAAGCTTTTCCAATATGGAAACTATACATATTGCAGCTTATTCTTATCTTTTAGACACAATTGGCATGCCAGAAAGCGAGTATCAAGCATTCTTAAAGTATGATGCTATGAGAAAGAAGTATGAGTATATGCTAGAATTTGAGGAAAGTAAAAAACACGATAAAAAACATGTAGCTAAAACCCTAGCAGTGTTTGGTGCATTTACCGAGGGGTTGCAGTTATTCGCATCGTTTGCAATTTTGCTCAATTTCCAACGCTTTGGAAAAATGAAAGGAATGGGGCAGATAATCGCCTGGTCAGCACGTGACGAAACTTTGCACACCAATTCAATTATTATGTTATTTAATACATTTATTAAAGAGAATAATGAAATTTGGAACGATGAGTTTAAAGAGGAATTATATTCTGCATGCCGCACTATTGTTGAGCTTGAGGATGAGTTTATAAAGCTTGCTTTTGATTTCGGAGACGTTGAAGGACTGTCTGCAGAAGAAGTGCGCAATTACATACGCTACGTAGCAAACAGACGGTTAATGCAATTAGGTCTTGAATCCATATATGATGTCAATGATAATCCTATTCCATGGCTCGATGAAATACTAAATGGCGTGGAACATACGAATTTCTTTGAAAATAGAGTAACAGAGTATAGCCGTGCAGCAACTCAAGGCACATGGGAGGAGGCTTTTACTGAAAACGACACGAATAATAAGTGAGTGCTAATTTCACTCTTCTTTGTCATTCCAGTGTCAAGCACTGGAATGACAAGAAGAGGGCACTGGGATCTGATAGACAATATTCGTACAGTACGCGCGGGAGCAACAAAAGCAGCTGGTTTTTCATAGTGTTCCACAGCAGTTTAGACAGTTGTGCTTTACTTAACAACTAACTTACCATATATATGTCCATAGGACATTGGTATATAAGAACGTGCTACAACTATTAATCTTACTCACGGTCATCACTTCAGTTGCATTCTTTGGTCATTTAGTTCCAATGGAAGTAAAAACCTTTTTGTACTCAACGAGCCTGAGTATAAAAGAGGTTTTGCTATTTATAATGCCTTTTATTGTTTTTGCGTTAATCTTTAGCAGTGTTAACAATCTTAAGCAGTCAGCTATAAAGTTTATATTGTTACTTATTATAATGATCTTCTTATCGAATCTGGCTTCAAGTTTAATAGCTTATTCTGTTGGGCATTTTATCATACAAAACACTTATTCAATACAAGATATAACGTATGAAGAAACAATTGTTCCTTTATGGTCATTTAGGCTGCCGCTACTCCTTTCTAATTTTTATGCCCTTGCTTGTGGATTTGTGTCCAGCATAGTAGTGTCTATACTGCTACCTAAGAAAAGCAAAGAGCTTTCGAACAAAATGTTAGATTTAACTCTCTTTATTTTGAAGACGTTTTTGACGCCGATTATTCCAATATTCGTACTTGGGCTTGCTTTAAAAATGCAGCATGATCAAGTTTTATCTATAATATTTAAGGATTACTCAATAATTTTCATTATTATAGCATCTGCAACCTACCTTTATGTTTTTCTCTTATATGGAGCAGCAAATTCATTCAAGATCACAAGCTGGATAGCTAGTATAGGCAATATGATACCGGCATTTATTACTGCAATGAGCACAATGTCTAGTAATGCAACTATGCCGCTTACTCTTGAAGGAAGCAAAAAAAATGTAAAGCAACCTGACATAGCATCGTCTGTTGTACCAATAACTGCTAGCTTTCATTTAGTAGGTGATTGCTTTTTTATCATAATATTATCGATGATAATTGCCTCCGGTTATTCATTGTGCACAACAGACTATGTGACTTTCCTTCTCTGTTTTTTGTTATTTAAGTTTGCTATTGTTGCAGTGCCGGCAGGAGGAATTATGGTAATGCTACCTATTCTTGAGAAATATCTTAAATTCTCTCCAGAAATGCTTTCGTTAATCACAGCATTGTATATAGTGTTTGATCCAATAATCACTTCAGCAAATGTTATGGGTAATGGTGCCTTTGCTATAATATTTTCAAAACTCCATGATAAGCTTAAGTAATGTCTATTTTGGCGATTGATACTGTAGGTATTGGTAGTTCAATAGCAATAGTTGATTATGATGGTAACTGTTTTGTAGAGCGCAATTCCGCCAGCAATAGTCATGCAGAATCATTTTTTCAAATACTGAATACTTTGTTTGATAAGCACAACTATGATTATGATAAAATAGATCATTTGGCGGTAGTAGTTGGACCAGGAAGTTTCACTGGAATTAGAGTTGGTATATCAGCTGCACAAGGTATAAATCTTGCTACAGATAAGCCATTATACGGAGTTAATGCGCTGGAAGTTCAAGCTTACACAATATCTTTGCTTTGTACGAATAGCAAAAAAAATATCAGAGCTATAATCAAAAATGCTCAAGGGTTTTATACGCAGTTATTTGATTTCAATTTATTGCCGCTATCTGGTCCAACTGCAGCACGTGACCCTGGATCCCAGTGTCACGCTACAAGCAGTGACTGCATTACATATATGGACTACAATTTAAATGCTAGCCATGCAGGACTATTAGTTCATTATAGACTGAAGAACAAGCAAAAATTAAAAGAAGTTGAAGCTCTATATTTAAATGAGCCTCAGTATATGAAATTGCTATAGACTATTCTTTTGCGTAAAGCCTGTGCATCTGGTTTACTATCTCTTGAGCTACTTCTTTTATACTCATATCTGAATTTTCTATCTCTATGGCACTCGGTGGTATAAATAAATTGTTAATTCTACATTGCTCTATCATGCTATTTACATTAATCGCCTTCCTATTTTTTCTTTGCCTTTTTAATGCAATACGCTTTTGTAATGTCGGCAGATCACACCTAAGTACCACAGGAAGGATTTCTGTGTTCATTTTTTTACTAAGCCTTACTATTGAATCATACATCCTCATGTTCTGGTCATTATTTTCCATCAACTCATCAATAAATATGTAATTTTTTGAGTGAATTGGATAATTTTCTATTACCTGAAGCATAAGAGGTTGTCCGGAAACTAGTAAACTTAGGCATATTCCCTCCGTAACATAACCCTACTCATAGCCAGATATATGAAACTTTCAGTAGATGTTGTAAGTAAATCGTACTCTTTTGATAGTCTTCTATTCCTATTGATCCAAGCAAAAGTCCTTTCTACCACCCACCTTCTCGGCTGTACTAAAAATCCAGGATCCCGTTGTGGCAATAGTTCTAGTGGTGTATCTTTATGCACCCAAAACCTACATGGAGGCCTTTTCACAATTTCAATATCTATGCCATATTCTTCCTCTATATGGGTTTTTAAATCTTTTCCTTGGTACCCCATATCAGCCCACATTTTTTTTACTTTAGTATATTTTGTTCTCATATTGTTTAATGCTATTTTAATACCATCTCTATCATTTTCATTAGCAGCTCCTACGTAACAACTTAGTATAAAACCCTGAGTATCTGTAATTATATGTCTTTTTCTCCCCTTTACCTTTTTCGCACCATCATAACCTTTGACCCCCCTTTTTCCGTGGTTTTTACCGACTGACTGTCCACTATGCATGCGCTCGGCTCTTCATTTCTTCCCATTTTTGACCTACTATATTTAGTGATATCATAGTTCATTTTCTCAAAAATCCTCTGTTTCTTCCATTGCCTAAACTGCTCATATACAGTCTTCCATAGCGGAAAATCATTTGGTAAATACCGCCATTGGCACCCTGTACGCAATACATAGAAAATTCCCTCTAACATTTTTCTTTTACTATATTTTGGCGGTCTTCCT
Source organism: Wolbachia endosymbiont (group A) of Apoderus coryli (assembly GCF_947251615.1). Lineage (NCBI taxonomy): Bacteria > Pseudomonadati > Pseudomonadota > Alphaproteobacteria > Rickettsiales > Anaplasmataceae > Wolbachia > Wolbachia endosymbiont (group A) of Apoderus coryli. Next base: position 121,062 of record NZ_OX366367.1, read on the forward strand.
CCTTTTTTGTATGATACTCTGAAGTACTTCTCTATTTGTGCCCATTCCCTTTCACTTAGATCTGTTGGATACTTTTTTCTCATCTTTACCCCATACTAAAATTTCAAATATCATAGCCTTTTACCTGTTTCCGGACAACCTCTAATTTGCATAATGCCATATATTCTATCTTGAACTTCTTTAGGTATTTGATCACGTTCAAAGACACCATTGTATATAGAGCAAACTTGAATATTGTTATAGAACTTACTATTTACAATTAATGCGTTTATCATATAGGATAATTCTATTGCTGTGGAAAGTTTACCACTTCCTGAAAGACCAGAGAGATATATGAAAAATCCTGCTGGCTGCTTTTTTGTGTTAATATTTACCATATTATTTTCAATCTTAAAACCTACATTTATAATAACATAAAAATGAAGCTTTAAAACATATGAAATATTATATAGAAAATTATTTTTATAGTTAAGATATTATGTAATTTAGAAACATAAATTCTGTATATAAACTCTATAATAACGATAACTATTTTTAAGCAAGCTACAACACAAAAGTGTTTGGTATTCAGAAAGCAAGACAGAGTGGCATAGACTTATTAGTTTACTACAAGTCTCTTTTCGCGTATAAACCTTCAGAAGATATTCTAACGGAGGATTGTGTTGTTAACAAAGAGCAGAGTAAAAAAGGATCTAGTCTATGCCTATCAGATTTTGTCCTACCTTAAGTTCGATGATCATACATATACTCACCTTTCAGTGCGTTCTGAAGATCAAAAGTCGTTTTATATTTATCCGTTTGGTATGCGTTTTGATGAAGTAGATGAACGTTCGTTAATGAAAGTATCACTTGATGGGGATGTAATTGAAGGCAAAGAATATCAATATAATAGAACTGGCTATATAATTCATGGTTTTGTTTATCAAGCAAGGAAAGATATTCAAGCAATTTTTCACTTGCATACACCTTCTATTGTAGCGGTTTCTTCTCTCAAAGATGGGCTGCTTCCTATAAGTCAATGGGCACTGCACCTTTACAATAAAATCTCTTACCATAATTATAATTCCCTAGCACTTAACGATACAGAAGGAAAGAGGTTAATAGCTGATCTGAAAGAAAATTTTGTCATGTTAATGCGTAATCATGGATCTATAACGTGTGGTCGGACTATACAAGAAGCAATGTTTTACACGTATCATTTAGAACGAGCGTGCAAAACTCAATGTTTAACGTTAGCAATGAATAAGGAGTTATCAGTTCCAAGTGAAGAAATTTGTTCAAAAGCTGTAAAGGATCTCCTATCTTTTGAAAGCAATCTTGGTGAGAGAGATTGGCACGCATGGGTTAGACTAATTAAAAGTAAGCTATAAGAGGCTTTCGCACTACTATCTGTCATCCAAGTAGATACCACCGCGCCGCTAACAAGTAGCGGAATGACGAATTTGTTGTTTTTCAAATTGTAGGTAAACCTAAAGCTATAGAAAAAAAGAAGAACCAGTTTCTTAGTTCTTCATTGACATAATCCACTTCATATGCCATAATAAAATTTTATATCTTGGAGAAGGAAATGACATTAAGGTTAATACTACAAGAAGTCAACAGTAGTCCAGATCTGAGTAAGGAAAATTTAATTGATAGAATTAAAGATAAGCTGCAGCAGGAAAATCAACTTATATATGATGAGTGGAAAAAAAGCGAATTTGATATAAATTACACGTTTATAATACTCAAGTGCAATTTATTACTTATAGCAGCTGAAAATGGCTATGAAAAAGTAGTAAGATACTTAACAAAAAACGGAGCTAATGTTAATGTACAAGATGAATGGGAAAAAACCTCCTTACATTATTCTGCTCAGCATGGGCATACACAAGTAGTAGAAGTTTTGCTAGAAGAAGGAGCAGGCGTTAATGCACAAGATGAAGATAAAGGGACTCCTTTGCATTATGCTGCCAAACACGGGCATACAAAGACAGTGAAACTTCTACTAAAAAATGGAGCTAATATCAATCTACAAGATGAAGGTGGAAGAACTCCTTTGCATTATGCTGCTGAGCACGGGCATATAAAGACAGTGAAACTTCTACTAAAAAATGGAGCTAATATCAATCTACAAAATAAAAATAGATATACCCCTTTGAGTTGTGCTTGGCATAGTAAATATCCAGAAATGGCAAAACTTCTGCTAAATTATGGTGCAGACCCATCATTTATTCATAGACCTAAAGCTACAAAAGCAGGAATTACTGTGGGTATATTAGCTGCCATTGTTGCTCCATTAGCACTCATTTATGCTACTGCATTACCTGCACTAGCAATAGTTGGAATTACTGTGGCATCTGTACTGATAGTTGGTGGTATTACCTATGGTGTTGCGTATAAGTCGTCAGAGCATTCGTTAAATAGCAAGTTAAGTGAGGTTAGCTGCAGTAATGTAGGTGAACAGACCACAGCTAATTCACCACAGTAACCGCGCCATGGCAGTGTTTGTATTTTTCTTAGAACCTGTACATGATCTCAAGAAAGGAATAAACTAAGAGATAATGTATATAAGTTAGGATATATGAGGAGTTTATACCCAAGTGATATAAGTCGGGAAAGATTTGAGATTATGTTACCAGATCTAGAGTCCTGTAGAAAAAAAACAAAACCAAGAAAACTTGATTTGTATGATGTATTTTGTGGAGTGTTATACGTTCTGAAAAGCGGTTGTCAGTGGAGAATGCTACCAAAAGAGTTTCCAAAATGGCGCAATTGTTACGACTATTTTAAGAAGTGGAGTGAAAAACCAGATGCAGATAAAGAAAGTGTTCTGGAGCTGGTGTTAAAAAAAAATAGTTGGCGTGGTCCGACAAAACAATGGTCGGAAAGAAAAAACCAGCTTCTGCATAATTGATGCACAGAGTGTAAAAAATGCAGATACTGCTGAAGAAAAAGGCTATGATGCAGGCAAAAAGATTTCAGGAATAAAACGCCATATTGCAGTAGATACGCAAGCATGCAATTTATATAACAACAGCAGAGATAACTGACCGTAGCAGTGCTGTGAGAATGGTCGAAAATGCAAAAGAAAACCTCTCGGGAGTTAAAAATGTACTGGTTGATGCAGGCTATACTGGAGAGAATTTTGCAACTCAAATAAAAACGATTATTGGTGCAACCGTTGAAGTGATAAAAAGAAATGAATTACATTCCTTTGTTGTATTGCCCAAAAGATGGGTTGTGGAGCGATCTTTTGCTTGGTTAGAAAAATGTAGAAGATTGTGGAAAAATTGTGAGCGAAAACTCAATACTAGCCTACAAATGGTCGTTCTGGCTTTCACTGCCTTACTTCTGAAAAGATTATGAACAGGCTCTTAGAGAAACAACGTCTAGATTGACATAATCCACTTCATACGCCATGATAAAATTCTGAAGTCTGGAAAGACTGCAAGTATAAAAAGGAGCAAAATGCTAGGGATAATTTATTTAGCAATTCTGGGAATAGCTGTAGTAATAGGGGCTATAGTAAGTATTTTAACAGGTCTTGCACTCAGTACCTTGACTAGTCTTTCACCTCTGATGATAGGTGGAATTGTTGGTGCTATTTCTGTAGCGCCATTAATTGTAACTTTCATAAAAGCGCCCTTATCCAACAATGATCGTCGTGTAAGTGATTTAACATTAAAAGAAATTGCATGTCTAGCTGGTTTGTTTATTGGAAGTGTTGCAGTTGGAGTTGGCCTTGGTAGTGTCGCTCCAATAGTTAAAGTAAATTCTTTATCGTCTTTATCAACTACGATGAATTCTTTACTGATGATAGGAGTGACAGCACCAGTACTGCCAATTGTAGCTGCAATTGGAATAGCTATTGCATTGGATAAAATTAAAAGACTAATGAAGTCATCAGAGAAAGAGCCTTCTCGACTAACAGAAGAGGAGTTACAGAATTTATCGAACGAGTTAAAAGAGATTAGCTGTAATAAAGTACGTAAGACCACAGCTAATTCACCACAGTAACCGCGCCGTGGCAGTGCTTGTATTTCTTTCCGGAGTTGCAAGGACATTTGTCGTTTCTTGAGACTTTGGAAAGTCTGCTATTTCTAGCAGAATGTAACCTATTGCCTATCTCTTGGTTGTCTGCCAACTTAAAGTGTGCTAAGCGGTGAATGGTGAGCTCCTTCCATTTTTCAAGCATTGACTCAAACATCAAGAAAGCTTCGCGTTTAAATTCATTCAGTGGATCTTTCTGCCCCATGGCACGTAAGCTTATGCTCTGTCTTAAGCTTTCTAAAGTTGAAAGGTGTTCCCTCCATAAATGATCAAGTGTCATTATCATCATTTGCTTCACGATCGTATTCCACAAATCTGTAGTGTGCTGACTGTTGAAATATTTTTCTTTCTCAGTAAAAAATTCTTGTATCTTATCATTTATATAATTCAAAGCTTCTTGTTTGTTTAAAAACTTTGCTAAATCTTCTTTATCAAGTGTTATTCCATACCTTGTATGAAATTCTTTGGCTATATCTTCAATATAATCCTCATAATAGCCACTTTGGATTATACCTTCTACTACGCTCTCATTTACTTCGCTATACACTTCAAACAAATCATTGATTTCATTGCCTAAGATATTGTTTCTCTGCTTAAAAATAACTTTACGTTGGTTATTGATTACGTCATCAAACTTAAGCAAAGACTTCCGCACATCATAATTTCTAGCTTCAACTTTCTTTTGCGCTTTCTCGAGTGCCTTATTGATCCATGGATGATGAATAGCTTCGTTATTCTTTAACCCTACTTTTTGTAAAAAGCTTCTCATTCTATCAGAACCAAATATTCTCATCAGGTCATCTTTAAGTGATAAAAAGAACTTAGAAAGTCCAGGATCACCCTGACGGCCAGAACGGCCGCGTAATTGATCATCTATTCTCCTGCTTTCATGTCTTTCGGTTCCAACCACACATAAACCACCAGCTTTTATAGCAATTTCCTTATCTTTTTTTACTCTTTCGACTATTTCTTGGTATTTTTTTTCTCTTTCATCAGCATTTTTTATCTTCTTTAGCTCTACCTTTGCGATCATTTCAGCGTTTCCACCGAGTTGAATGTCAGTTCCACGTCCTGCCATGTTAGTTGCTATAGTGATACTACCTGGCACTCCAGCTTGTGCTATTATGTACGCCTCTTGTTCATGATAACGAGCATTCAATACTGAATGCTTAAGAGAATGGCTTTGCAAAAGCGCAGAAAGCTTCTCAGAGTTTTCGATGCTCACCGTGCCAACAAGGACCGGTTGAAGGCGTTTGTAGCATTCTTCTATAAACTTCAACACAGCATTAAACTTTTCCTTTTCTGTACCGTAAATTTCATCATCAATATCAACTCTTTTTACAGGTACATTGGTTGGAATTTTTACTACATTTAGTCTGTATATATCATGAAACTCTTCTGCCTCTGTTGCTGCTGTTCCAGTCATTCCAGAAAGTTTATTGTACATACGAAAGTAATTCTGAAATGTGACCGATGCTAAAGTTTGGTTTTCATGCTGAATTTCAAGATTCTCCTTCGCTTCAAGCGCCTGGTGAAGACCATCGGAATATCTCCTGCCCTCCATCATACGCCCAGTAAATTCATCAATAATCACTACCTTTCCATCTTTCACTATATAATCTTTATCAGCAGTGAACAGCTTATGTGCACGTAATGCTTGGTCTATATAATGAGTCATTATCATGCTGTCAGTATCATAGAGCGAGGAATTTTCAGGAATGAGATTGTATGACCTGAGTAGTTCCTCCACTCGTGAAATACCATCTTCAGTCAAGAATACCGTTCTACCTTTTTCATCTACTTCATAATCAGAGTCAACTAATTTGGTCACTATTTTATTGATGTGCTTATATATCTGATTGTTTTCCTCAACCGGGCCAGAAATAATAAGCGGAGTGCGAGCTTCATCAATGAGTATTGAGTCCACTTCATCAACTATTCCGTAGTGAAAGCCTCTCTGAACCATGTCTTCTTGAGAAAATTTCATATTGTCTCGCAGGTAATCAAAGGCAAGCTCGTTATTTGTGGAATACACGATATCTGCGCTGTAAGCCTCTTTCCTCTCTTCGTCTGTCAAGTTATTCGTAATAAACGCAACAGAAACCCCAAGAGAATTATATAATTTGCTCATCCATTCTGTGTCTCGTTTTGCAAGGTAGTCGTTAACAGTTACGACGTGCACGCCTTTCCCTTCTAAGGAATTTAGATATGCTGCTAAAGTTGCAACGAGTGTCTTTCCCTCTCCTGTTTTCATTTCTGATATCATGCCATTATGGAGCACCATTCCACCAATTAGCTGAACATCAAAATGTCTCATGTTAAGAAACCTTCGGGAGACTTCACGCACAACTGCAAATGCAGGTACGAGAAGATCATTTAACGTTTTCCCATTTTTCAATTCTCGTTTGAATTCTTCAGTTTTACCAGCAAGCTCCTCATCAGATAAGCTCTGCATTTCTGTTTCTAATGCATTTATTTGCTGAACAATTTTCCTAAAGGATTTTATTATCTTCTTATTTGTTGACCCAAATATCTTTCTTATAAAAAAGAATGACAACGTAAAAATGAAAAATATAAGAATGGCTGTCAAAATTAGCGGAGAATCTAGCATAAACTTAAGTAAAGTCTTATTTAATATGAGATTATATTACTAAATGCAGCCTACAGCAATTACATATTAGATTCGGGGAGTCTTTGGAAAGTCTTTTTTAAATCAAGAATTAAGAGTTTGCCAGGCAATTCCTACCCTCGAAGGCCTTTCTATCAACACATAAAGACTCTATTGCATTATTTTAGGTGTTTGGTAATCTTTAATTCTAGATCAAACAAATTTATAGCAGCCTGTATGAGGTAACTAGTTATGCACGGTAATATCTACCAGCTAAAGGTATTGATGCTATTTTTGCATCGAGGAGTGCTCTATCAGCACTCTTTTCGCTTAGGTACAGAAATAGAAGAGGCCAGAAAGTTCGATGATTTAGTATTTGAATGTACCCAAGGTAGTAAGAAAGTATACCGTTTTTTGCAGGCTAAACACACACAAGATGAAGATAACAAGAAAATTGGAGTAGGGAACTTACTTACAAAAGATAAAAGTGGTGAGTTTGGATTAGCAAAGTATTTTGTTTCTTACCTAAAGATCAAAAATAATCAAGATTTTGCAGATGGTAACCTGAAAGATTTTATTATCTGTACTAATATCGATTTTGATCTGGATCAAAGCACAGCACGAAACACAGTGAAGAAGTTGAGGGTAAAAACTTTAGGACCAAACGAGGAAATAGAAATTTTAGTTGAAGTAATCGACACTAGTGATGTCTTTTTTAAAGATGGTGGCACTAGATATAAGTTCTCTTATATTCACAATAACATGATTTCAGTAGTGCAACCAGCATTTGAAAGTGCTGTAGAAGAAGCGATGGAAGAATTAGAAGAGGAGATAAAAAAACTCCAAAACAAGCCAGATCAGAACTCAAAAAGGAAATTGGAAAGAAATCAGACGTGGCAACGTGAATTTGGACGAATGATGAATGAAGGTAGGTTGGAAGACAATATAAAAGAATTTTTTGATAAGTTAGTATTTGCAGTAAATCAGCCCAATGAAATAAAACTAGCGGATATTATCAAAAGTGAGCTAGGCGAGCAATTTAATGATATTGATAGACAGAATGTTTACGCTCGCTTCCAAGAAAAAATGCTAGATTGGTTGAAAGAAAAAGGGAGACGTTTTCTTACACATGAAGACGGAAGAGAATTCTTTCGCAAGATGAAAGAAGAAATCTTAGGAGGCTTTCGATTTGAGGTGAGAAATCCAGTAGGATCGTTCACTGGAAGGACAGAAGAATTACGAGAACTACACAAATTAATACAAAAAAGTCAAGGTGTAGCCACAGTAATATCACAACTAGTTTCTATCTGTGGTTTGGGAGGAATAGGTAAAACTGAACTAGCCAGAAAATATATTGAAAAGCACAGTAAAAATTATGACAACAATATTATATGGATAAATGCTGCAACCTATGAAACTATAGTGCAGTCTTTTTTCAGATTAGCTAAAGGTCTTTTAGGCATTCCTACAGAAGATAGGGATATTGAATCTATTGTAAGAGATATATATGCTTTTTTTGCCAAGAGAAAAAGTCTCTTTGTTTTCGATAATGCAGAAAAATATAGAAGTGAAGGTCAAGATGCTGGTATTAGTCAATTTTTACCGTCCCACTTTTTATCATCTGATGATAATAAACCTAGTGTTTTGATTACCTCGCGTAATCAAAAGTGGGGAGATATAGAAGTATTAACATTGGGTATATTTAAAGAGTCCATAGACTTCATTAGAAAAGCATTGGATATAAAGGATGGATCACAAGAAAATGAAATAAAGAATTTAGCAGAGACATTACAGCATTTTCCTTTAGCCCTGCAGCAGGCAGTTGCATACATAAAAGAAAGGGATATAGCATTAAAGAATGTAGGCTTGAGGTTTGAAATCAGTGATTATTTAAAAAGGTATAAAGAGGAAGCAGAAAAATTGCTTGATTTCAAGTTTCCTGAAGACAGCAATGATAGTTACACCGAGACAACTTTTATAACCTGGAGAATTACTATTAATAAAATCAAAGACAACGCAGAGTATGGCCAGCAAGCCAAAGAAATTTTAGATATTATCGCCTATATTGCCTCTGACAATATTCCTGTAGAAATGTTTTTAGGATTAGAACGCAATAGAGAAAAGTTAGGTGATGCTATCCAACTACTTAAGCAATATTCAATGATCAACTCAGGAGAAGAGCAAAGTTCAGTCAACGTTCACAGGTTAGTGCAGCAAGTAACAAGAATAGAGTTAGAAAAGCAAGGCAAAGAAAAAGTTGTGAAAAAGACTTTTGAATTACTGAAAGAAAGCTTTCCTTATGGCAGTGACAAATTAGAAGATTATGCTAAGAAACGACAATTATTACCACATTTAGAAGCATTTCTATCACATATAGACAATTGGCTAGAAGAAAAACCTTCAGAATCTTTAGAAAAACAAGCAATAGAGAAGGATTATCTTGTGGATTTGTTAATATGGATGGATGATGGATACTCTGATTTAGGTAATCCTAGAAGACAAAAGGAATTGCTTGAACGGGCTTTACCTATCTTTAAGGAATATTACAGCCCTGATCATTTTCAAGTTGTTAGAACATTAGGAAACCTAGGTATCGTTTATGGTGCTTTAGGTGATCATAAGAAAGCAAAAGAGTTGTTTGAACGGGCTTTAGTAATTCAAGAAAAACATTACGGCCCTGATCATTTCGAATTTGCTAAAACATTTGTAAACCTAGGTATCACTTATGGTGCTTTAGGTAATCATAAAAGAAAAAAGGAGTTGCTTGAACAGGCTTTACCCATTTTTGAGAAACACTATGGCTTTGATCATTTTCAAGTTGCCATGGTATTAGCAAACCTAGGCAACGTTTATGGGAATTTAGGTAATCTTCGGAAAGCAAAAAAGTTGCTAGAACGGGCTTTAGCAATCCAAGAGAAATATTACGGCTCTGATCATTTTCAAGTTGCTAAAACACTGGCAAATCTTGGCAACGCTTATAGGGATTTAGGTAATTACGAGAAAAGAAAGGAATTGCTTTTACGGGCTTTACCTATTTTTGAGAAACATTATGGGCCTGGTCACCCGGAAGTTGCTAAACTGCTGGCAAACCTAAGTATCGTTCATGGAGATTTAGGTAATTATGAGAAAAAAAAGGAGTTACTTGAATGGGCTTTACCTATTTTCGAGAAACATTACGGTCCTGATCACCCGGAAGTTGCTAAACCATCGGCAGAACTAGGCAAAGTTTAGGCTTTTAGCAATACTAGACTAACAACAACTCATTTGAGCTACACTTCTAAAACTAATCTGTTTGGGTCTTCTATATAATTTTTTATTTTAACGAGGAAAGTTACTGCTCCTTTGCCATCCACTATTCTGTGGTCGTAAGAGAGGGCAATGTACATCATAGGTCTGATTTCAATTGAATTGCCTACAGCAACTGGCCTGTTTTGTATTGAGTGCATTCCAAGTATTCCAGATTGCGGAGGGTTTATTATAGGAGTGGAAAGGAGTGAACCGTATACTCCGCCGTTTGAGATAGTGAATGTTGCGCCTTCCATTTCTGATACTTGTAATTTACCCTCGCGAGCTTTTTTGCCAAGAGCAACTAAAGTTAACTCAATTTCTGCAAATGACATCTGATCGGCACTCCGAATAACAGGTACAACAAGACCTTTGTCAGTGCCAACAGCAACACCTATGTCATAGTAATGTTTATATATGATCTCATCGCCTGAGATTTCAGCGTTAATTTCAGGGATCTCTTTCAGTGCTTGCACCGCTGCCTTTATAAAAAACGACATAAAACCCAGTTTTATTCCATATTTTTTTTCAAAGGCGTCCTTATATTTCGCTCTTAGATCCATGACATTTTTCATGTCGATTTCATTGAACGTGGTCAGTATTGCGGCAGTATTTTGCGATGCTTTCAAACGAGCGGCAATTACTTGCCTTATTTTACTCATTTTTACTCGTTCCTCTCTTTGCTCTCCACTTGCTATACTTTTTGGCAATTCGTATTGTCTTGTTGAGGGTTGTGCAACGTTTACATCTTTGTTTATATGGCCTATCACATCTGCTTTGGTTATCCTGTCTCCCATGCCAGTTCCTTTGACACTTTCTGCATTAATTGCATTTTCTTCCATAATTTTACGAGCTGATGGAGCATCTTTTTTAGCAGAACTTTCGCTTTTATCTTCTTTTCTCGCTTCCTCTTTTACTTCTCCCACGGAAAGCTTCGCTAATAATTGATCAGGACTTATCACATCATCTTCCTTTACAAGAAATTCAGTTATTTGCCCCGAAGTTTCTGCAGTTAATTCGAGTGCTGTTTTGTCAGTCTCAATTTCAAAGATTAAGTCATCTACTTTTACTGCTTCGCCAATATTTTTCTTTATTTTTACTATACCTTCCGTAACTGACTCACCACCAAGAGTTTTTGGTGCTCTGATTTCTATAATTTTGCTCATAAAACAACTTCCGTATAAAACTTTCTATAGATTTATACATGAAAAGAGACATGTAATAAACTAATAAATTCATTGAGGCTCTTATCATTTAGAAGTGACAAACGGATAACATACTCCCAAATGTCATTCCAGCGCGTGACGCTAGGCCATCTTGACAAATTTCGCCAGCCCCTTCTCTCGGCTATGGTATTGCTAATCAAACAATGACTATACAAAAGACCTAATAACATGTATAATCCATAAATAATTTTTGAGGTAGATTGTGAAACTAGGTGTTAATATCGATCACGTTGCAACCCTCCGCAACGCACGCGGAACTTCCTACCCAGATCCATTGAAAGCAGCAGAAATAGCCATTGACGCTGGAGCAGACTTTATTACTGTACACTTACGAGAAGATAGAAGGCATATTAGAGATGAAGATGTATTTAACCTAAAAAAAAGCATTAGCACTGAGCTAAATCTTGAAATTGCAGCCACGGAAGAAATGCTTGAAATAGCAAAAAAGGTAAAACCCTATTCGATTAGTATAGTACCAGAAAAAAGAGAAGAATTAACAACCGAAGGTGGCCTGGATATCGTGAATATGCACAGTAAACTTTCTAATATAATAGAGAAAATGCATAGCTCTAGCATAAAAGTCTCACTGTTTATCGATCCAAATATTAATCAACTAAAATATCTTGAGAAGCTAGAGATAAAACCTGACATAATAGAAATTCACACAGGGGATTACTGTGATAATCCATCAGAGAAAAAGTTACAGTTAATTACTAATGCTGCAGAGTACGTCAATAAATTAGGAATAGAATGCCACGCAGGACATGGCATAACTTATAAACACGCTAAGAAGATGACAAGAATACCTCACATCTCAGCTTTTAACATAGGCCACTATTTAATTAGCGAAGCTGTATTTTATGGCTTACACAGCGTAGTAAAAACAATGAAAATGATAATGTCTAACTAACTGCTGCTTTTTCCTTCTCATTTAAAATACTTAAAAGAGTTTGGCTTGCTTTAAATTTTACCCTTGTCTTTTTAGGAACAGTCATGATCTCACCATTTTGGGGGTTGCGACATTGTTTCTCCTGACTTATAGCAGTAGAAAATGTTCCTATTCCATGCAAACGTATTTCACCTTTCCCATGCAGCTCATCCTTTATTATTTTAATAAACGCATCATGAATCTTGCTCAAATCAGATTTTGTTATATCTATATTCTGACCAGAACAATCTTCCTTTAATTGTTTTATTATATCTTCTTTACTCATAAATTACCTTAATATTGAAAAAATCACACAAATAGCATATTATGTTGACACCGATAGTCAACTAAATTCATCACAAAAATAGAGGATATCATACACTTTTGCAAATATTTGTATAATACTTACAAAAAAACACCACTATGAAATAACTATCTCTTAGAAAATTGACACTTTTTCCGAGCTTTATGTTGACCATATTTCTTACGTTCAACAACACGTGAATCTCTAGTTAAGAACTCACCATTACGTAATATAGAATGCAAATCTTGGCTTACGCTACTTAAAGCTCTGCTTATTCCATGAGCTAGAGCACCTGCTTGACCAGATAGCCCTCCACCTTTTACAGTTGCAAATACATCATATTTGTCTAACATAGAAGTTGCTATAAATGGCATTTTCACTATTTGGCACACCGACTCTCTTTTAAAATAAGAAATTAGATCGCCTTTTTTATTAACACTAAATTTTCCACTTCCTGGCTTTATCCATACTCTTGCTACAGATTCTTTTCTTCGGCCTGTAGCATATAAACGACCAAGCGAATCAACTGCTGATTTAATTGTCTCTTCTGACCAATCATTGTTATTTATTGTAGAACTCTTCATTTTTACTCCATTACTTTTTATTTTTACGATTCAAAGAGGCAAAATCTATCTTTTCAGGTTGCTGCCCTTGATGCTTATGCTCTGAACCAGAATAAACATACAAATTTTCAAAGCGTCTACGTGCCATAGGGCCATCATCAAGCATCCTTTTCACTGCCATTTCTATTACACGCTCAGGAAATTTGCCATTTAAAATGTTATCTGGAGTAGTTTCTTTCAAACCACCAGAATAACCTGTATGCTTATAGTAAATTTTATCTTTCAGTTTCTTCCCGGTAAAATGCACCTTTTCTGCGTTGATAATAATTACATTATCGCCACAATCCATATGAGGTGTATACTCAGGTTTATGCTTTCCACGTAATAGTGTCGCTACAAATGCTGCAAGCCTTCCTACTACTAATCCTTCTGCATCTATGACAAACCACTTTTTGTCGATTTGTTTCTCTTTTAAGAAAAAAGTCTTCATTGTAATTTAACTAAACAATAGTAAGCTATGATATACTTAATTTCTCAATAGTGTCAACAATATTAGTTATTGATTATTAAAGTAATTTATGTTAGTAATTGAGCTGCGCAACCAATATGCATAGGAAGTAGAATGTTTCGATTGATTATCACACTTGCGATCATTTTTAGTACTATAAGTTGCTATGCAACCGATGTGGGAGAAGTTATAAGCAAAGCCATCAAAAATAGCTCAAAAATAAAGTCTCAATTTTACCAATATAAAAGCGCAGAAAAACACTATAAATCCTCTGGGTTAGCTGGATTTTTACCTGACATTAGTTTGCAGTACAATTTTGATAGTAATTTTAATCTTTATAATCAACCTAATTTATCTGGAAAACGCCTGATATTAACCCAAAAGATAATAGATGGCGGCGGCACCTTTGCCACATTTAGTCGATCAAGTCATCTTCTCAAAGCAGAAAAAATACGATTTCAGCAATCAAAACAAGAGCTTGCACTTAATGCTGTGAAAGCATATGTTAGTGTTTTACAAAAGACAGAAATATTAAAGCTCAGAGAACATAAAGAACGCGTTTCTTTGGAACATTTGTCAGCTATGAAAAAACGCTTTTCTCTTGGAGAGGTAACCAATGCTGAAGTTTTGTTAGCAAAAGCAAAATTTTCGTCTTCTATATCCGAAAGAGTTGATGCTGAAGGTAAATTAAAGTTGGCAAATATTGCTTATTATCATTTGATTGGCGAAGATGCTGATGACCTTTCTGAAGCTAATGATAAACTACCTTCTGTTCCAGAGCTAAATGAATGTTTACAATTAGCAAAAACCAATAATTTATCTCTAAAAGCAGCAGTTTATCAAAAAAGAGCAGCCGGAATGGAAGTGATCGCTGAAAGCTCCAAGTGGCTTCCTTCTTTAAATCTAAGCGCAAGCAAAAATTTTGGGAATAATGGTACACAGTTAAACAATCTATTAGAAGATGTTCATGTAGTTTTTACTCTTGATGTTCCAATCTTTAAAAGAGGAGTTAATGCTTTTGGTGTCAGTAAAGCTAAAATGGATGCAAAAAAATCTACCTATGATTATTATGAAACGGTAAAAAATATAGAACAAGCAGTTGTAAATGCTTGGAATAATGTGCTGACAGCAAAGGCCATTATCAAAGCAAGTCAAGAAGCGGAAAAAGCAGCAGCTCTAGCATTGGAAGGGGTTGAGCAAGAGGTAAACTTAAATTTAAAGAGTACATCTGACCTTTTGGACACTGAAGATGCATTATTTAAAGCACGTTCAGACTTAGTTGAAGCAAAAAGCAATTATGTAACGAGTATTTATCATTTGCTTTTTATGATAAATAGTATAAATCTCTAAATTTAATGGTATTAGCACTATGTATGATGAACAAGGCAATCAATCTGTAAAAGATATCCTAGAAGATATAAAAAAAGCTATATCGGGTAAAAACGCAAGTAACGATAAAGCAGAAATAAAGGATGAAAGTGATGATGTGCTATACCTTGAGGAAGAGTATCCAGAAGACATGGAAGAAGATGGCAAAAAAGAAAATAGTGAAAAAGAGGACATTGATAATGATGACCAAAGTGAGGAAATGGCTTGCAACAATAACCAATTTAATGGCCATAGCTACAATTCAGAAGAAAAAAAAGATATTTATTTGTACGATGATATCCAAATGAGTAATAACAAAGCGAGTAATAGCGGCTTACAAGCGCAAAATAACGATCATCTAATTTTAAAAGAGAATATGGAAGAGATCAAAGCGTTGCTTGGAAAAATGCAAAACGAATTGCAGCATAAACAACAAAAAAGAGCCAACCTTACTGTTGAAGAATTAGTTACATCTCTTTTAAAACCTCAGCTCTCAGAATGGCTAAATAAATATCTACATGCACTGGTAAAAGAAGTAGTTGAAAAAGAGCTCAAAGATATAATCAATAATAAGTAGGGTATTAGCAATAAAAATTAGAGTAAAGACGGCAAGGGGTAGAAAATTATCTTCAACAAGGTGGCTACATCGTCATTTGAATGATCAGTATGTGCGAAAAACTAGCAAGGATGGTTATAGGTCACGCTCAGCATATAAGCTGGTAGAAATGGATAATAAATTTAAATTATTCCAAGAAGGGCAAAAAATTATTGATCTTGGTGCTTCTCCTGGTGGATGGTCACAAGTTACATCTCAGAAAGGTGCAAATGTAGTTGCTCTTGACGTAAAACCAATGAATGCAATTAATGGAGTAGAGTTTATACAATGCGATATTATCAATGAGCTTGAAATTTTAAGAGAAAAATTCAAGGATCAAAAATTTGATGTAATTTTATCTGATATGGCCCCCGAATCTTGTGGTTTGAAATCGTTGGATCATATCAGAATTATGCTTTTATGCGAAGCAGCGCTCAATTTTGCAAAGCATTTCTTGAGCCATGGTGGCACGTTTGTAGTAAAAATTTTCCAAGGGGAATCTGATAAAGATTTTTGTAACGAGCTAAAAAAAATGTTTAAAACAGTAAAATACTTTAAACCAAAGTCAAGTAGATCTGAATCTACAGAAATGTATTTGGTAAGTTTAGGCTTTATTGGCAGGAGAGTAGACCGGCAGAACTTCCCCACCAGTTCCTTGCAAAACTGTACATAAATCTCTCGATTTATACAGCTTCCATTATTCAGCCTTTTGACCTAACCCTAGTGTCCAGTGATAGAAAATATTCGTAGACCTCTTTCTCACCTTTCCTAGAAATTTTCTTGCTAGTCTTCCGTAACTCTTGAGTCTCTTATATTTCTTTTTGACCCACTTTTCTAGATGCCGCTCTATGTTCTTTAGAGGTTTGTATATCTCAATTTTATAGAATTTGCCATAGCCAGCCTCTGACTATTGGATTCACTATCTTTGATATTTCCTCTAATGTTTTGTGTGTATTGCGTAGTATTTTCCATGACCTTATGGTTGTAGTGATATTTTTCTTGGCCTTGTTGCTAATCGCAGGAAGAAATGAAACAAAATGCTTTCCTATTTTATTTCTTGCTAACCTGGGTCTAAATGTGTAACCCAGGAAATCAAAACTTTGTATTGGAAACTCATCTCTCCTATTGTCATCCTTGCAGTACACAATTTGTGTCTTTTCAGGATGCAGTTTTAGCTTACATTGTGCCAATCTTTCTTCGATCGTTACTCTCATAAAGTCTGCCTGTCTCCTAGCTTTGCAGTGCACTATCGCATCATCTACATACCTCTCAAATGGTATTGTGGGGTAGTTTTGCCTCATCCACATATCAAATGCATGATGCATAAATATGTTAGAAATGATTGGGCTTACAGAACCTCCTTGCGGAACTCCCTTATCCCTCACTTCCCTAGTGCCATCTGCTTGTTGAATAGGGGCTTTCATCCACCTTTCAATGTACAGTGTGACCCATTTGCAGTTTGTATGTTTCTTGATAGCTTGCAAAACTAATTCGTGATCCAGATTGTCGAAAAATCCGGATATATCAAGATCTATCGTCCAATCGTACTTCCAGCATCTTTTGCGTGCTGTATCTACCGCATCCAGTGCTGATTTATTTAGTCTATAACCATATGAATCTTCGTGGAATTTTGGCTCTACTAGCGGCTCAAGATACATAGAAGCAGCCGTTTGCCCTATCCTGTCGAATACTGAAGGAACACCTAAAATTCTTTGTCCTCCTCCCGTATCTTTCGGTATTGCTACAGCTTTTACTGGCTCTGGTTCCGGATGACATCCGATTCCATGGCTTGTACAGATTATCTTTTAGATTTTCTTCAAACTTTGTTATCGAAACCTCATCCACACCAGCAGCACCTTTATTTTTCGATACTTGTTTATAAGCTCTCCAAATAAGTCGCTTCGGTATATCAAAAGACTTTGTTTTATTCATTTACTCCTCCCTTTCAGTTGACAAATAATTAAAACTGAATAACTCAGCTCCTTTGCTCCATTTCCATTACAGAAACTTCTTCACTACTACGAGCTCTGTTTTCCGCATCGGTACTCTCATCCTCAGAGATCAGCTCCTTGGACTTCTCCCTTATCATCGAAACGACAGGTTCCCGTAGTTCCACACAATAGCCTAAAATAGATTCATGCCACCTTTATGCCGGACGTTATCTACCCAGTAAGCAAGCTCCCGATAGCCTTATCCCAGGTTACAACAAACCCCTGGTTTTGACGCCATACAACAGGTTTCGACACTTCATCAGTGGTTCACTTACGTTCATCTCTCTATTTCACACATGACGCATAATTGCGCCTTTTCCATAACGCTCACCACCTTGCCAAAGCAGCTTATGGTAGTTTAAAGCCTGCTCTTGCAAACCGGCTTTGAAGGACCTACCTTCATCTATTGCATAGCTTCAACACTTCCCGTGTTTCTACGGCGCACTGTCATCCCAGTACCTTGACTACTTAGATCCAGGAAACTTAACTCTACACCAAGTAAATGTACAATAAGAACTAGATTCCAGACTGGAATGACAGCAGTCCTACGTCATACTGCCGCAGACCGTCATACCGCCGCGGTATCTCAGCCGCTAATACGTAGCGGGATGACGAGTTACTATACCGCCGCGAACCGTCATACCGCCGCGGTATCTCATCCGCTAACAAGCAGCGGGATGACGGTTGTCAGGGTGTCATCCCAGTGCCTTGACACATAGCTGTACAAACGTTTTTGGCTTGACTCACCAGTGGGTGTCATTCCAGTGCTTGACACTGGAATCCAGGTTGCTCACAAGCAAACTAGCATAGAAAGTGGTTACAACGTTTTCGATGAGATTGCAGGAAGGCTGGATTCCAGTGTCAAGCACTGGGATGACACCCTACTAGCGGAAGTTACTCTCAAATGTTTGTTCATGTTAGCTATAAATATTAAGAAATTTACCAGATAAAAAAAGGGCAAAAGAAGCCCCGTGGTTGGCTAATTACTTACATTATACTTTCAAGTATGGCGTTTTTTTATTCTAAACGCTTAATAACCGCGATTCAGCTGCTTTTAAATGCAACTAATCTTAGCTATAAATGTTTAAGAAATTTACTAAACAGAAAAAAAGGCAAAAGAAACCCTAGGGTAGCTAGTTATTCACTATCCATTTTTTAAGTTGGCGTTTTTTGATGTTTTAAATGCTTTATAAGCGTATTTCAGCTTGTGTAGGTAAAAACCCAGAAATTTGATAAAGACATAAGATGCACATAGTGCAAAAAATTAAACATGAGACGCCAAATACGTTGAGTTTTTTTGTCATTTAATCTGTACAGAGAAGATAAATAAATAGCTTCATCCTTATGATAAGGGGACTGGCGAAGCTTGTAAAGCAAGTTTTTCGTTTCTCAACACGCTGCCAAAAGCTATGCAAAAAGTCTAATGAGTTAACTCCCATATATCCTGAGTAGCTCTTGTGCATTAGCTTTGATTAGGATAGGGCATTTTCTGTCATTTAATAGGGAACGCAATATTTCAGTTGCACCTTTAATGTCGTTATTATGTATCTTTACTACAGCGATAGCTTCTTGGCTTGAATAAGGATACACTGTGCTTGATTCTAAATTATCAATTTTATCTTTATTTATTTTCTCACCGTTGGAGTGAAGTAAGCTCATTACTTCTAAGTATTGTGCTAACTCACGCAAAACATTAGGAGCATCTTTATTATCTGCCAAATCATTATAAATAGATGCTGTGTCTGTTGGCATTGAATCTGAGATATGATTGAATGCGCGTTCAAAATTTGCTAAATACTCCCAATTTGAATCTATTTCTTCTAGCAGCGGCTTATTATCTTTTTTAAAGAATAATACTTCGTAAAACTTGTCACCCGCAGTTATAGATTGTTTTGTGTTATCAATGTTGCGCAATAAGTATAATGTGATGCCAATTAACATTGGTGCGAGTGCAAGCAGAAAGATGTATTTTTTCATGGTAGTATTCCAAATAGTTATATATTTATACATTAATGCTTTTGATTTGCAAAAACATATTGACATAGTGATTATATCACATAATAATATTCTCAAAGTTGTTTGAATAGTTGGAGATTAAAATATTTCTAAAGTAGAAATAAAGACAGCAGTATTAAGCTAAATTATTTTTTATCGGATTTATCCGATGTACCCTCAACCTTTTATAGGTTGAAGTCTAAATTTGAGAGTTTGATCCTGGCTCAGAATGAACGCTGGCGGCAGGCCTAACACATGCAAGTCGAACGGAGTTATATTGTAGCTTGCTATGATATAACTTAGTGGCAGACGGGTGAGTAATGTATAGGAATCTACCTAGTAGTACGGAATAATTGTTGGAAACGGCAACTAATACCGTATACGCCCTACGGGGGAAAAATTTATTGCTATTAGATGAGCCTATATTAGATTAGCTTGTTGGTAGGGTAATGGCCTACCAAGGCAATGATCTATAGCTGATCTGAGAGGATGATCAGCCACACTGGAACTGAGATACGGTCCAGACTCCTACGGGAGGCAGCAGTGGGGAATATTGGACAATGGGCGAAAGCCTGATCCAGCCATGCCGCATGAGTGAAGAAGGCCTTTGGGTTGTAAAGCTCTTTTAGTGAGGAAGATAATGACGGTACTCACAGAAGAAGTCCTGGCTAACTCCGTGCCAGCAGCCGCGGTAATACGGAGAGGGCTAGCGTTATTCGGAATCATTGGGCGTAAAGGGCGCGTAGGCGGATTAGTAAGTTAAAAGTGAAATCCCAAGGCTCAACCTTGGAATTGCTTTTAAAACTGCTAGTCTAGAGATTGAAAGAGGATAGAGGAATTCCTAGTGTAGAGGTGAAATTCGTAAATATTAGGAGGAACACCAGTGGCGAAGGCGTCTATCTGGTTCAAATCTGACGCTGATGCGCGAAGGCGTGGGGAGCAAACAGGATTAGATACCCTGGTAGTCCACGCTGTAAACGATGAATGTTAAATATGGGAAGTTTACTTTCTGTATTACAGCTAACGCGTTAAACATTCCGCCTGGGGACTACGGTCGCAAGATTAAAACTCAAAGGAATTGACGGGGACCCGCACAAGCGGTGGAGCATGTGGTTTAATTCGATGCAACGCGAAAAACCTTACCACTCCTTGACATGGAAATTATACCTATTCGAAGGGATAGGGTCGGTTCGGCCGGGTTTCACACAGGTGTTGCATGGCTGTCGTCAGCTCGTGTCGTGAGATGTTGGGTTAAGTCCCGCAACGAGCGCAACCCTCATCCTTAGTTACCATCAGGTAATGCTGGGGACTTTAAGGAAACTGCCAGTGATAAACTGGAGGAAGGTGGGGATGATGTCAAGTCATCATGGCCCTTATGGAGTGGGCTACACACGTGCTACAATGGTGGCTACAATGGGCTGCAAAGTCGCGAGGCTAAGCCAATCCCTTAAAAGCCATCTCAGTTCGAATTGTACTCTGCAACTCGAGTGCATGAAGTTGGAATCGCTAGTAATCGTGGATCAGCACGCCACGGTGAATACGTTCTCGGGTCTTGTACACACTGCCCGTCACGCCATGGGAATTGGTTTCACTCGAAGCTAACGACCTAACCGCAAGGAGGGAGTTATTTAAAGTGGGATCGGTGACTGGGGTGAAGTCGTAACAAGGTAGCAGTAGGGGAATCTGCAGCTGGATTACCTCCTTAGGCTTTGCACATAACTTACCATTTTTAATGATGGTGTTGTTATGTGCTATACTGCTGTCTTTACTTCTACTTTATTTTAATTTCCCGATAACGGAATTTTATGAGTGATAGACCTCTTTCTCCACATTTACAAATATATAAAGTACAAGTTACTAGTTTTTTCTCTATTATGCACAGATTGACTGGTATCTTGCTATTCCTTTTATTAATGATACTTTCTTGGTATTTCATATTACATGTTTACTTTCCTGAGTTACTTATAGTAAGGTACTTAAATGCATTATTATTCACTCCTGTTGCTAAATTAGCTTATGTCTTATGTTTTATAAGTTTTGTATATCATTTTCTTAATGGTATTCGTCATTTATTGTGGGATGTTGGGCTTAATTTAGAAATTACTGGCGTTTCAAGGAGTGCTATACTGCTGACAGTAACGCTACTTCTTTCTACTATGGCTTTTTTATTTATGTTTATATGAGTCAATCTGGAAATTCAGTACATCATTGGTGGGTCCAGCGTGTTTCTGCGGTAATTTTACTATTCCTGTTTCCTTGGTTTATCTATTCATTTTCTTGCGCATTTTATACTGATAGCTCTTTGTCTTTTAGTGAAAAATTTATTAATCACCCTTTAGAGCTTTTATTTTTTGTTGTATTGTTGTATTGCATTTTTTGGCACGCAGTTCTTGGAATGCAGGTAGTGTGTGAAGATTATATACACAGCGTATCTCTAAGGATTTTTACAATTACATGCATAAAGTACTTATCAAGCATTACTTATATAGTCCTTGCTTTTACAATCTTTATCTTCTACAGGCATATTTTCTTGTAAAATCACCGGTTCTGTGTTAACATATTATTAACGTACTCATTTTATTATTAAGTTATAGTGATTCTGGTTTAACAATATGCTTGCAAGTCTTACGCTAGGAGTAAGGAGCCTATTTACTTCATCTGAGCCTAGCACAACTTATGTAAAAGACCTTAGAAAGGTAATTACGTATGATAGAAGGAAATGTCAGTACCCAAAAAATTACGATGAAATTGTAAAATCTGGGAAAATTATAGAAGCTAAGAATAGCAAGGATGAGACTATATATAAACTTTTATATGGCGAGGAAGACAAAGATGGAAGACAACCAAGTTTTGATTTAGCTCCTGTTGAAAGCACTGGAAGTAAAGAGAAAAGTGTAAAATTTCACTACTTCACTATTAACTTTTTAGTTGACCCAGATAAAGATGCACGCGAGTTTCGCAGTAGCAATCGTAGTTATTATAGTAAATATTATAAACCATTTGGGTTTTTAAAAATCGATCTTGAAAAACATATTCCAATTTTTGAAGCTGAAAAAACTAAGGATTCTCAATATCCGTTTGAATTAACTAACTCTTCTGTGCTAACTAAAGAGGTAAAAAATAAAGAAGGTAAAGTTCAGGAAGTTGTTGATGAAAAAGGAAGAAATGGAAAATTACTATACACTAGTGATTACAAGAAGCTAAGCACCCATTTTTCAGAAATTAGAGATCAGAATAATAACTTGGAGCTAGATAAAAGTCTTATATCTGTTCCTATTATTTTCGTTGCAAGCTTGGCTAAAGTTTGTACTAAATTGTTGACTTCTCTTCCTATAAAGTTAGGGGAGCATTTAATAAGCAAACAAAACCCAATTGCAAAGTCTTTTGGCTATCTTTTGTTCACCCCTGCGATGGCAGTGAAGAATTCAGTAAATATGGTAGCTACAATACTTAAGGCTCCAATTTTATTGTTTGTAGCAAATGAGAAAAAATATGGTGATGCTTACTTTACTATGTGGAAACACCAATTGAAAGGATGTTGGGAAGAAGCAAAAAGTGACTTTAATGTTATTAAAGGTGGAGAAAGAGAAGCAGAACAAAAAGAAAAGCGCCCTAATCTCGATACAATTATAGGTACATGGGATGAGCTTGACGCTAGAAGGCCAGGTATTGAAAAAGGCTTGGAGAAGCCGTCAAATAAAAGTAGTGAAAGTATAGATAAATCTAGAGAACCAGGTGTTGGAAAAAGCTTAAATAATGAAAGCATAGCTGAGTCTAGAAAAAAGGCTATTGCTCAGGAGAAATTGAGCAACCATGCTGATAAAGTACTAAGCAAACGAAATTCATTGCAAGATGAAAGAATTCAATCATCTTCTCGCTAGTTAGCCATTACTCTGCTGAATATCTACTCTCTATCTTAACTATTCCACAACAAAAACTTGCATGCATTTTGCCCTCGGTATAAGATATTAATTAAATAATTAATATCTTAACTAAATGCGTCCTGTAATATTGTGTGGTGGTAGTGGCAGTAGACTTTGGCCTTTATCTAAGCCAAAGCAATTTCAGAAAATATTTAGTCAGAACACTATGTTTCACAACACTTTGTTGAGGCTAAAAAGTAGTTATATGCCACCCATAATTACCACAAATATACAGTACGAGTCGTTAGTGAAGAAGGAGTTGCATGCGCTGCGAGAATATAAAGTGATTTTCGAACCAGTGAAAATTGGAACAGCAGCGGCGATATTAATTGCTGCACTTCTCTGCAATGAAAACGAGACAATGTTAATTCTGCCTTCAGATCATTTCATAGGCGATTTAAATAATTTTTATGCTTCTATTGAGAAAGCGTCTAAGTTAGCCTCTGAAACTAACTCTATAGTAACTTTTGGGGTTAAGCCTCATGAATTCAATTCTGAATACGGCTATATAAATGCAGTATATGATCAGAAAGAAAAATGTCATATAGTGAAAGATTTTACAGAAAAACCCGAGCGTAAGTTAAGTAACGATCATTATTGGAACTCTGGAATATTTGTATTTAAAGCAAAACGCTACATAGATGAGATCAAAAAATCTGCCCCGAATCTTTACAATTCATGTTTTGCAAGTGTGAAACATTTCACACCGCAAGAGAGATTTCTATATTTAAAACAACGAGATTTTGCAGGAATTGAAGGCATATCTATTGATTACTTGGTAATGGAAAAAGCAAAAAACGTTGCAATGATAGAAGCTAATTTCGATTGGTTGGATGTTGGAACTTGGAATTCAGTTTTAGAATTGAGTGAGAAGTTTAGTAAAGAACCGGCATCATTTCAGCAAGTAACCAGAAAAAAAGAACCAGTGTCAGTTACTTGGGTGGCAGAAAGTAATGCAAAGAATTTATTAAGTGGAGCTTGTAAGCAACTAAACAAAAGCCTAATTTCATTTATTCATAAAGTTAAGGAAGTAAAGGCGATAAGAAAAGAAGTTAAACCATGGGGATTTTGTAGTATAATTTTAATGAGCGAAAATTTTCTTATAAAATATCTTTTTATAAATCCATTAAGCTGCACTTCTAAGCAATTTCATCACTATAGAGATGAATGCCATATAGTGCTATCAGGAGTTGGGTATGTTAGTTTAGAAGACAAAGAATATGCTATAGCAAAAGACCATATGATAGAAATCCCAAGGGAAGTTTCCCATAGGATTGAAAATAGAAGCACAAGCTCTCCACTTGAAATAGTTGAATTTCAGATAGGAGAGCATTTATCTGATAATGATATAGTGAGATTGGATGATGTATATGGAAGAATATGGTAACGCCATAAATGCATTTGTTGGCAATTTATAATATGGGTATAGCTTCTTTATGTAAAAAATAATATTTACTAAATCTTAATATTTTAAACCTATACCCATATTTTAATAAATAATGAGTTGTAATTAATATGAAGGATCCATTTAAAAGTGACAATTATAGAGAAAATCTCGGTTTCCTTAAAGAAGCTATAAAAGCAAGAGATGAGTTAGTAACTATTAGACATTATAATAAAACGGTAAGGGATTTATCTCAGGCATTAAAGCGTTTTACAGATAAGGCAGAAGATGTAGCTAAGTTTGTTATACGTGGTGACTCAATTGATTATGTAAAATCGATGAATGGAAGGCCATCAATTCTTAAGATATTAAAGGGAATATTGAATAGAATCTTTGGAAGAAATGTTCCAGTTAAGAATATAAGTAGTTTTATTGATAAATTACCTCCTCCTACTTCAATGACAATCTTTGAATATCTAGAGGCTTGTCGTAAAATTTCAGGTTTGGAGCAAGTTGAAAGAGGAAATATTGCAATAGCTCCAGAAAAGCCAGAACGCAGTTTTCTAAAAGAAGATAGACAAGTGGATGTTAATTATAATGATTCAGGCCATGGAAATTCATTAGATGAAAAGCCTGGATACAAAGAGATATCAAATTATCAAGAGAAGAAGAGTAAAATTTTGACAGAAAATTCACAAAGTTCAAAATCGTCTAAAGAAGAGCCAATTTATGCAACAGTTCCTAAAAAACATATAGAAGCAAAAAGAGAACTTAAACAAAAACAACAATCTAAACCTCCAATATTGCCAAAACCATCAATAGCACTCCCATTGCCAAAAAAAATGTTTGCTGCTGGTCAAGAAGTTAGACAAAAACCAAAAGTAGTAGGAACTGTTCCTAAATCAACTAAAGATAAACCTGAATTACCACCAAAACTTAAAAATTTAGGTCATACTGATCAAAAATCAAGCACAAAGCTAGAAATGGTAGTATCTTCTATGGAAAAAGATAAACCTAAATTACCACCAAAACTTAAAAATTTAGGTCATGCTGATCAAAAATCAAGCACAAAGCTAGGAATGGTAGTATCTTCTATGGAAAAAGAAATTAATTATAATATCGATATTAAAGTACAAGAGATAAGAAAAAAATTCAAACAAAATCAAGCAAAAGAAAATCCTAATGCGCAAACTATTGAAAGCAGGACTACTCCTGTTGCACAAGTGAATATAGATGTGGAGAAAAAAACTAGGCCATCACCAAAAGTTGCTTCCCAATCTCGCTTATTTCCAATGGGGGATGAAATATCTCAGATGAATCTCTTATCAGCAAAATCTGATCCGAGACCTCATGTTAGCAAAAGAGCTCTTCTCACAGATGTAAATGTAAAGCAAATAGTTGTACAATTTGAAAATTATGGAAGGAAAGAATCATAACTTATTGAATAAACCCAATAATATTCTTGATTTCTTTTATGTTATAGAAGCACAAGCTCTCCACTTGAAATAGTTGAATTTCAGATAGGAGAGCATTTATCTGATAATGATATAGTGAGGTTGGATGATGTATATGGAAGATTTTGAAATTCTAATGTTAAAGATACTCTATAAGTCTACTAAATTTAAGGAAGCAAAAATCTCTAGTTTTCAAATAAAGAAAAGTCTACAATTATACGAAGTTTCAAAAATATAATGTTTAACCTCAAAATATTTTGTAATGTCCATTGCCTTTGAAATTACTATGGCTGCTTGCTATTTGCGAGCGAAAAATGCCAGATTTTGCTCTATAATGACTTTGTTCTCTATTATCGGCATTGCCCTTGGAGTTGCAACACTAATAGTGGTGATGTCTGTGATGAACGGATTCAGAGCAAAGTTGCTTGACTCAATACTTGGCATTGATGGCCATATTAACGTTTATTTTGATAGGAACATAAATTCAGATTACTACGCAGTTTCAAAATCTATTGAGAGAATTCCTGGTATATTAAAAGCTACTCCTATGACCAATGATCAAGTCATTATTGCAGCAAATGGTAAAATTGCAGGTAGCGTAGTGCGAGGTGTGTCAACTAAAGACTTGCTTGATAGTACTGCCGTTACAAATAATGTAATTATAGGTGATGTAAAAAAATTTGATGAAGGGATAATAATAGGAGCACGATTGGCAGAAGCTTTGAACATTGACTATGGCGACGAAATTACGTTTATATCATCTGAAGAATTTGATGCATTACTTGGTGAAATGCCGCGAATGAAAAAATATAAAGTTATAGCAATATTTGATATGGGTATGTTTGAGTATGATAATACCTTGATATATATGCCTCTAAAATCAGCACAAGCCTTTTTTAATTATGAAAATAGCATAAAAAATATAGAAGTACTTGTAGACGACGTTACTAGAGCTGATAAGCTGGCAGATGCTATAGAAAAAGAAATAGGAATGGAAGCTGAAAGTTGGCAATCACAGCAAAGCCATTATTTTAGTGCTTTAAAAACTGAAAGAAATGTGATGTTTTTAATTCTTACTTTGATTATAGTTGTAGCAGCGTTTAATATTATCTCAAATTTAATGATGATAGTGCAAGAAAAGAAATCCGCGATTGCAATTATGCGTACATTTGGTGCAACAAGTGGAAGCATTATGCGCATATTTTGTGCTTGTGGTCTATTAATCGGTTTTACGGGAACTTGTCTTGGCTGTATTATAGGTGTCGTTTTTTCTCTCAATATCGAAAGCATTAGAGTGTTTTTAGAAAACATTACTAACGTCAAGCTGTTTGATCCTATGATATACTTTTTTTCAAGTTTACCAATGATATTAGTTCCTCAAGATGTAGTGAACATTTCTGCACTTGCATTATTCTTATCATTTTTAGCGACAATTGCTCCTGCATTACAGGCAGCTGCACAAGATCCTGCGGAGATATTACGTTATGAATGATACTCAGCAAAAGTACATAGGTTGGTTCTTAATTGTATTGTTATTTACCGGTTACATCACAATAAATAACATAATCTTTTTAAAAATAAATCAGCAAGAGAGTGAAAATAACGTGAAAACTTTAATGGAAGGCATGGATGAGCTTAGAATGTTACTTGAAGTTAATCAATCTAGAACGGAAAAAAGGATATTTGACTTAAAGAGAAGTCAGCATACTCAGTGTGAGCAAGGTGATAATAATTCAAGATGTAAGAACCTTGCAAAATTGCTGTTACTTGTGATTAAAATGAAGAATTCGTTATTGCGAGAAGCAAAATTTGATAACCATATAAATTCAATAAAGCCTTTGATATCAGAGCTTGATGATCCAGAGATAGAAAATGCAGTAAATGAATTGGAAAGTTTGAAAGAGGTAGATACTTTACGTGAGTTGAAGTTATCTTTTGAGAAGACCATTGCTGTTATTAACTACAATAAAAGTACATTGTCTAAAAAAATCATTTCAAACTGGATTAGAATACAAGATAAAAATGACCCATTAAGGGCAAAATTCGCAGAAATTGAGGAGTCAATAAACGATAATGATTGGCAGAGCATAGCTACTACAATAGGAGATTTAGCACACCCAGAATTCAAGCCATGGCTGAATAAATTGAATGGTCTTATTGTAGCTTCTAAGAATATTTCAACAATATATCATCACTTATTACAATATATCTCATGATTTATTTTATAATTTTCGCTTTTTCGTTTTTATTTGGCATATGGGTCAAGGTAAGTGGTGAAGTAATAAAATTAGAATTAGGCAATTACACTATAAGTATTGATCTATATTTCATTATTTTTACTTGTGTAGTTTTGTTATTTTTATTAATTACACTTGTACGCTTTTTTTCCTCCATTTCATCAACATTTGCCAACATAAGAAATAGAAGAAGGGATAGGGAAGAATTGCTTCTCTTTGAAGCTTTCTTTAGCATAGACTTAGACAATATAGAGAACGCCCAAAAGGTAGTTAAAAGTCTAAATGAGAAGAGCGATAGGTTGTCTTTAATAAAGCTCTTTAACTCAGGTAAGACGGGAAATTACAGCTTTTTCAGTAATGGTTTAACAGACATTGTAAATAAAAATCGTAACTTAGCTCTACTTCTAGCCAATAAGCTAATTGTTTACCTCAAACAAGAAAAGGTAGTCTTTCAAAAATTTATAGAATATTGCTCTAGCTCAATCAACGATAAAATGCTATCTATTCCCTTTCAAATAGAGCATTGCATATTGAAAGAAGATTGGATTAATGCAATTTTGAGATTAAAGGAAGCAGTTAAGTTCAATATTTTTCTTCCCTTTGACCATAAAGAAATGTTTGCAGTTTTTTATTGTGCTTTGGCAAAACAATATGAAAGTAAAGGGGATTTTAAAGGGGCTATAAAGTCTTTATTCAGAGCACAAAGTTATTATGCAACTTTTCGGCCCATCAATTATTTAAAGGCAGAATTATATATTAAACTTGGAAAAATCAGAAAAGCTTCTGCAGTGCTAGAGATAGAATATGCAGTAAATCCTACTCCTCAGTCAGCTAGAATGTACATCAATTTAAATAGTAAAGGTGCTGAAAGACTATACAACTTACGCCCTGATTATTATTTTAGTTACTGTTTACTTGCTTTGTCCTCAATGAGTTCAGGTAAATATGATCTTGCAAGTCAATATTTAGACACTGCTATCAAAAAAGCTAATTACATGTCAATCTACTTTATTGTAATACAGCTCAAGGTTACATTGCAAGAACACGACAAGGTAATTTATTGGCTAAACAAGATGGGCTCAGAAGCTTTGCCTGATCCAGGCTGGAAGTGTAAAAATTGTAACAGAGAACTAAAGCAATGGGATCATAAGTGTTCAAGTTGTAATAGTTTTAATTGTATTTATTATGTATTATAAGATTCCACAAAGTGTGATGGTATAGAAATTACCATTAGGCTACTTTCACATTGATATTGCTGAAGTTAGAACACTTTCTTAATATAATCCTTATCTTCAAACAATAAACCTGCAAGTTTCTTAGTTAGACTTGGTTTTAATGTCAAAAAAACTTGCTTTTAGACACTAACAGTTATATATTTTTAATAAATAGAGTTGTATACAAAATGAAGAGCTTAAAGGAATTATCCTTAAGAATTAAGAATATTAGGTCTGTCCAGAAAACCACGAAAATAATGCAAATGGTTTCTGCAGCAAAGTTATTACAAAGCCAAAAGAAATTATCAAATTCAAAATTATATATATCTAAGCTGCATAGCATTATTTCTTCATTAATGCTATCAGTTGATCAAAAATTACTGGCAAAAATTCTAAATGTCAGTAACGACAATTCTTATCTAGTATTCATTGTTGCGTCTGATCGTGGCTTATGCGGCAACTTTAACTCTTCTATTGTCAAATTTAGTCAAAATAAGTTAATCGCAAATGGCAAAAAAGTAGATATTGTATTTCTTGGTAAAAAAGCTTTTGATGTAGGTAAAAATAGATTTGACTCTAAAAGTATTTTAAAAATTGAAAATAGTAAGGGAATCACGTTAAAGCACGTAGAAGCTTTGGTTGATGGTATAGATTTAAGTAAATACGATAAAGTTAAAGTTTTTTATAGTAAATTCTATAATACCTTCACGCAAAAACCAATGTTGGAAACAATAAAACCATGGAGTGAAGACTCATCCTTGATTGACAACTCTCTGGCTGGTCCAACAATAGATTACGGCTATGAGTATGAACCACAAAATATTGAATTTATTTTAAAATCTTTGGTTCAAGATTACGTTGTAATTGCTCTTTACTCTGCTTTGCTTGAAAGTGCAACAAGTGAGAATAGTGCTAGAATGGTTGCTATGGAATCAGCAAACAGAAACACTAAAGAGATGCTGAACAAACTAGCATTGCTTTATAATCGTTCTCGTCAAGCAGCAATTACAACTGATTTAATTGAAGTTATAGGTGGTGCAGAGTCTTTATAAAAATCTAAGGAATAGAAAATGAATATATTAAATATTGCAGCAGATATCACTAAATTAATAAAAAAGCAGAATCAAGACGCGGAAGTTACAATATATGAGACTAATAAAACTTCAGTTTCTCAGCGTCTATCAAAAATTGAGCAAATATCACAATCTAAAAATTGCACTGTAGGAATCAGAGCTATAGCAGGTAAAAACAAAGCTGCGTATATTTCTACAAACGATTTGAATAATCTTAGTGATACGGTAAGCCAAGTGGTAGAAATGGCAAAGAATGCGCCAGAAGATCCTTGCATTAATTTTGCTGTAAATGGTAGTAATTATATCTCTTCTGCAGATTTAAGTATCTCAGATAATAATGTTGTAACCGTTGATAACCTAAAAGAAATTGCTGAAGCTGCAGAAAATTCAGCCCTTGCACATAAGAGTATCACTAATTCTGAAGGAGCCTCTTCTTCATACGCTTTAGTGAATACAGTATTATCGACTGTTTCTGGTTTTATTGGCTCGTTTAGTAAATCAACCTTTGCTAATCAGGTCTCTGTTGTTGCTGGAAGAGAAAGTGAAATGAAGGTTGGTTACGATTATGATATAGCATGTAATTTTAGTGATTTAAAGTTGCCAGAGTTAATAGGAAAAGAAGCAGCAAAAAGAGCAGTTGATCAATTGAATTCACGTACAATTAAAACTGGTAAATTTCCAGTTATTTTTGGAAAAAGAGCAGCAAAAGGGCTAGTAAAAAGTTTTGCTTCTGCTATAAATGGGAGCAGTATTATAAGCAACAGTTCTTTCTTGAGGGGTAGTTTAAACGCTCAGATTTTCAACGATAGAATTAATATTATCGATGACCCGTTGTTGCCAAGAGGCATAGCATCGAGACCATTTGATGGAGAAGGGATAACTAGCAAAAAAAATATATTTGTAAAAAACGGAATATTACAAAATTGGATTTTAGACTTATACTCGGCTAAAAAATTAGACTCAGAAACAACCGGAAGTGCAACTCGTGCAAGTAATGCTGCAGTTATTCCTGCAGCTAGTAACTTCTATATTGAGAATGGTAATGTATCGTTTGAAGAATTAATTCAGGAAGTGAAAAAGGGAGTATATGTAACTGATTTATTTGGTTTTGGTATCAATTTAATCAATGGTGATTACAGCCAAGGCGCTTCCGGATTTTTTATAGAAGATGGAAAAATAACGTATCCAATACATGAGATTACCATTGCTAGCAATTTGAAGGATATGTTTAGCAATTTAGTCGTTGCAGATGATCTAACTTTTTGTGGGCAATTTAATTCACCGACAATTAAAGTTAGCGAAATGACGGTTGCAGGTTCGCTTAACGATTAAAAAATTTATTTGCATCAAGTACAACAATTGTGTATTATTGTCATGTAATGTTAAGAATAGACTATGGAGTATAAAGGTTTAGTTTCAATAGCTAAGCTTAAAGCATTCTCAATCGTAATTTCAAAGTTTTTCATCACATTAGTAATATTAGTTAATAATTTAGGAGTTGTTTAAATGGAATTTGGTAATGTAAAATGGTTTAATGCCGAAAAAGGCTATGGTTTCATCAAGCCAGAAGGTAAAGGGGGTGATGTTTTTGTACATATTAGCACATTGGAACGTTCAGGAATAAGACCTGAGACACTTAAAGGAGAGAATAAAGAGAAGGGAATAAAAGGAGAAAGGGTGAGTTATGAGGTTAAAGAGGAGCGCGGTAGAAACGGAGAAGATAAAAAATCTGCAATAAATTTAAGATTGGAAGATTAATCTATTATGAAATCTTTTAACAGGATTAACGTATTGTGAATAATTTTCATGAGATGGGTCTACCAGCTTCGCTTACACAAGCTCTAGATAAAAATAATCTTTTCGTCCCAACTCCGATTCAAATACAAGCGATTCCCTTAGCGCTACAAGGTAAAGATATTCTCGGATCTGCTCAAACGGGAACTGGAAAAACTTTGGCATTTGCTATTCCGTTGGTTGCTAAGTTGCTGAATGAGCCTAACGCTGGTTCAGCTTTAGTCATTGTGCCAACCAGGGAGCTTGCGCATCAGGTAACAAATGAGATAAAAAAACTCTTATTTCAAAATTCTGCACTAAGGGTTGCTTTGCTGATAGGTGGTGAGCCTATTTTTAAGCAGCTAAATCAGCTTCAGAAAAAACCACAAATTGTAATAGGTACTCCTGGTCGTATTATAGACCATATTGAGCGTAAAACTTTGATTACTCGCAATGTTAGCGTTCTTGTGCTTGATGAAACGGATCGTATGTTTGATATGGGCTTTGGAATTCAAATTGAAGGGATCATGAAATATCTGCCAAAAATACGGCAGACTCTTATGTTTTCTGCAACTCTTCCTAGTGATATAGTTAAACTTACTGAGAAGTACCTTAATCGACCAGAACGTATTTCTGTTGATTGTGAGACTACAACTTCTGTAAAAATTAAGCAAGAAATTGTTTATGCATCAGAATCAGAAAAATATGAAAAGCTTGTTACACAACTATGTCAGCGCGAAGGATCAATCATTATCTTTGTCAAAACAAAGCAAGGAGCGGATCAGCTAGCTAGCAGATTGCACAAAGATGACTATAGCGCTTTAGCAATTCATGGTGATTTAAGGCAGCACAAGCGCGAAAGGGTCATTAATTCTTTTCGTCGTGGCCATAATCAAATCATGGTTGCAACAGATGTTGCTTCTCGCGGCCTTGATATTCCCCACATTCAACATGTTATCAATTATGATGCACCACAATCGCAAGCTGACTATATTCATCGTATAGGTAGAACTGCACGCGCTGGAGCTGAAGGGTATGCGCTATCTTTTGTTACACCTCAAGATAAGAGAAGACTGCCTGCACTGGCAGACAAAGAAGGAGAGCCAAATTTTGATTGTAGTGTGCAATTTAAAAAACGTAACAGCAAAAAGGTCTTTAAAAGGCCAAGTACGTTAAAGACTAAATACGGTAGAAAAAAGATCAATGCATTTAAGAAGAAAAGCAGAGTACTAGAAAAAGCGTATTAAATAGGATTTACCTACAACTTGATAAGCGTAAAACTCGTCATTCCGCTACTCATTAGCGGAATCTATGCTGAGATATCGCGGTGCTATGACGTAGATCCATAGTGGGGATTCAAATTGGCTACAGCGAACTCCTGGATTTCAATTTTTTTAATAATTGTGTGCTATTCATTATATATGAGTTCCCACTTTTAAAGAGAATAGAAGATGATTTCCAAAAACTTAGAGGCAAGTTTGAATAGAGCGCTACTCATTGCTTCTAATTTTAATCTAAAATATGCGAAAGTAGAACATTTATTGCTGGCGTTAACTAAAGACGTGGACGTAAATTACGTTTTATCAAGATGTAATATCAGAGCCGATGAAATCATCAATATGGATAACATTCTATCAAGATGCAATATTAAGGCTAATGATTATAATAATAATATAAAAGGGTTTTTACAAAGCAGTTCAGAATTGATTATCAGTGGAGTTAAACCTAGCTCAATGTTTCAATGCATAATACACAGAGCAATAATACGGGCTCATAGCTTGGGGAAAAAAGAAATAAATGGAGCAAGTGTTCTAGTAGAAATTTTGTCTGGGCAAGATTTCTACGTTGAAGATCTATTGCAGAAACAAAGTGCGAAAGATTCCAATTTGATTTACCATATATCTAATATGAAATACTCTAACGATATAGATGAATACACCACCAATCATAAAGTAAAACTTGATAAAAATAATGACGCTCCTACTACAGTAAATAAAGGTGAGCTACTAAAAGATGAGGAAATTCTACAAAGTTATTGTAAAAATTTAAATGACTATGCAAGAAGCAAAAAAATAGATTATGTTATTGGTCGTGATTATGAATTAAATCGCACTATAGAAATATTATTGAGGCGTAGAAAAAACAACCCTTTATATGTTGGAGACCCAGGTGTTGGCAAAACAACAATAGTTGAGGGTTTGGTATTGAAGATCATTGAAGGCAGTGTTCCGAGTGCGCTCAGGTCCAGTGTAATTTATGCTTTGGATTTAGGATCACTCCTTGCAGGGACACGCTACAGAGGTGATTTTGAAGAGAGAATAAAATCTATAATAAAAGCGATTGAGGCAAAACCAGGTGCTATCCTTTTTATTGACGAAATACACACTATCATTGGAGCAGGTTCTACAAGTGGTAGCTTTCTTGATGCAGGTAACCTACTCAAACCTGCGCTTGCAAGAGGTACACTGCGTTGTATAGGCGCAACTACATATAGAGAATACAGCACTAGTTTTGAAAAAGATAAAGCACTAGCGAGAAGGTTTCAAAAAATTAATGTTAAAGAATCTTCTGTTAATGAAACGATAAAGATACTAGATGGTATAAAGCACTACTATGAAGGGTATCATGGAGTATATTATACAAAGAATGCCATTAGGTCTGCGGCTGAACTTTCGCATAAGTATATTACTGGGCGAATATTACCTGATAAAGCGGTTGATGTTATTGATGAGGCAGGAGCATATTGTAAATTGCTAAGAAACAGGGGTAAAATTGTAAATAGTAGAGATATTAAGAATACCATTACTAGAATTACAAATGTGCCTTGCGGATCTGAATCTGATGATTTGCAGAAAGTAAAGTCTTTAAAAGCTAATCTAGAGAAGGTGATTTTTGGCCAAGAGCAGGCAATAGAATCTCTTGTTAGTTCTATTAAAATTGCTAAATCTGGGTTGAGAAATTACAATAAGCCTTTAGCAAATTATCTTTTTGCAGGGCCAACCGGTGTTGGTAAAACCGAGCTAGCAAAACAATTAGCAGAAAGCATGGGCATGAATCTTATACGCTTTGATATGTCCGAATACATTGAATCTCATACGATATCAAGGATGATTGGTTCTCCTCCTGGATATGTAGGTTATGATCAGGGTGGATTACTCACAGAGTCTGTATCTAACAATCAATATAGTGTTGTGTTGCTTGATGAAATTGAAAAGGCCCATAGCGATATCTATAATATATTGCTACAAATTATGGATTATGGTTGTGTTACAGACACTTACGGACGTAAAGTTAACTTTTCCAATATAATTTTAATTATGACAACTAATGCAGGAGCAGTTGAACGCAGCAAAAGTTTTGTTGGCTTTGGGCATAAAAATTTTAACATTGGTGATAGTGAAAAAGCGATAGAACAGGTTTTTAGCCCTGAATTTCGTAATCGTCTTGATGCGATTATTTCTTTTTCTGACTTAAGTACGGATGTGATTTTGCATATTGTGGATAAATTTGTCCTAGAACTGAAAAAGCAACTGACGCAAAAAGGCATAAACTGCTTGGTAGAGGATGAAGTGAAATCTTATCTTGTACAAATGGGTTATAGTAAAGAAATGGGAGCACGTCCGATAGAGAGACTTATTGAAAAAGAGATAAAAAGTTACTTAGCGGAAGAAATACTGAATCGTAAATTAACAAAAGGAAAGAAATTAAGAATTTATATGAATAAAGTAGCAAATAAAATTGCTTTTGATATAGTTTAAAATCCTTGTATTGAACTTCATCTTTGTTACAATTTATAACTTAAATTTAATTTGAATTATAGTGATAAGTGATAAAGTAAAACAAGTTCTAAGCTACTACGAAAGTGAAAACCCCGGGGTAAAAGCAAACCTTACTCGTATTCTCATGCATGGAAAGCTTGGTGGCACTGGCAAGTTAGTGATTCTGCCTGTAGACCAAGGGTTTGAGCACGGGCCAATAAAAAGCTTTGAAGTTAATCCCGATGCTTATGACCCACATTATCATTTTCAGCTTGCGGTTGATTCGGGAGTAAGTGCATATGCTGCTCCACTTGGTATGATTGAAGCTGGTGCTTCGACTTATGCTGGAATGCTCCCACTTATTTTGAAACTTAATAGTTCCAACTCCTTACATTCAAAAAATCTGACTTCTGATCAAGCAATAACCTCTTCTGTGAAAGATGCGCTGCGTTTGGGCTGCTTGGCTGTTGGATTTACTATATATCCTGGTTCTGCCAAGTGTTTTGATATGATGGAAGAAGCTCGTGAAATCGTAGCTGAAGCCAAATCTTATGGGCTTGCAGTAGTGCTATGGTCTTATCCACGTGGTGAAGGAATTTCCAAAGAAGGTGAAACAGCAGTTGATGTTATTGCCTATGCTGCGCACATAGCAGCTTTACTTGGCGCTAATATAATCAAAGTAAAGCTTCCAACTAGATATTTGGAAAAAGAAAAGATAGAAACAGAAAATATTGAATCATTATCTAAAAGAATTGAATATATTAAAAAATCTTGCTTTGCAGGGAAAAGAATAGTAGTTTTTTCTGGTGGCGAATCGAAGGAAGTAGATGACATATGCAATGAAGCGAAAGAAATTAAGCAGGGAGGTGGTAATGGTTCAATCATTGGACGTAACACTTTTCAACGCAAAAGGGAGGAAGCTTTATCTATGCTAAAAGATATAATGGATATCTACACATAAAAAACGGCTGGGTGGCAGAATGGCTTATGCGGAGGACTGCAAATCCTTTTATACCGGTTCAATTCCGGTCCCGGCCTCTTTCATTTTCTATATCTTGTAAAAGTTGCTCAATTCAACAGTAGCTTTAAGTGTGTAACCTATAGAGAAAGCTTATCCATAGTAAAATCAATTTCTTTTTAAGTTATGGTTATACTCTTATAGCGTTTCATGGTAAAAAATAAACTAAAAATAAGCAAAGTGTTTTACAAAATGATATTACGTAATTTATTGTTTTTACTTCCGCCTGAAGTTGCTCACTCTTTGGCAATCATGGCATTAAAGAAAATACCTTATAAGAATCCTATAGAGCTACCAGAATCTTTGAGTGTGAATTTTTTTGGTAGTAAGCTCAGAAGCCCCGTAGGCTTGGCTGCAGGTTTTGACAAGAATGCAGAAGTTATAAGGCCTATGCTTTCATTTGGTTTTGGGTTTATTGAAACTGGTACTGTAACTCGTAATCCACAATATGGAAACAAAAAACCAAGAATTTTTCGGTTAATTAAAGATCAAGGGGTAATTAACAGATTGGGATTTAACAATAAAGGAATAGACTATTTTCTTAAACAAATAGATGAAACCAAGCTTGATGACTGCATTTTTGGTATAAATATAGGAAAAAATAGTGCATCGAAAGACCAAATCCGTGATTATGTTGATTTAATAAAGATGGTATATGGAAAAAGCAATTATATAGTGCTGAACATCTCATCCCCAAACACGCCTAATTTACGCAATCTGCACAATAAGCAAGAATTATCGGAATTGTTGAAATCCATCCGGAAATCAATTGATAATTCTAAATCCATACCAATAATATTAAAAATCTCACCAGATATAGATCAGCAAACGAAAGAAAATATCGCTGAGCTTGCGTTGGAATATAAGATTGACGGATTAACAGTAAGCAACACTACGGTAAGTAGAGATAATCTGCATTCCCACCACAACGAAAGTGGCGGATTGAGTGGCAAACCACTGTTCAAACTTTCAACCGAGTTATTGGGCGATATGTACAAATTTACTAAGGGCAAAATATTATTGATAGGGTGCGGAGGAATCTCAAGTGGTGCTGATGCATATAAAAAAATAAAGGCAGGAGCCTCTTTAGTGCAACTGTACACTGCTCTCATATACCAAGGGCCTCAAGTTGTGGATAAAATCAATCTGGAACTTGCAGAATTAGTAAGAAGGGATGGATTTAGTAACATTAGTGAGGTGGTGGGTTGTATACATTAATTTTGAAAGTTGTTGATATTATTTTAGTAAAACTAAACTAATTCTCTGATATAAAGGTGTGGTAGGAAGTGCTTTTCTTTTAAACAATGGGTATGAAAAATTTGAATGATGCAATATCTAAAATCATTGATTATAAATTTACAAATTATGCAATATTAGAAGAGGCACTAACTCACCCAAGCGTAAATAAAAGGAATAGCAAAAACCAGATTGTAAGCTACGAAAGACTAGAGTTTTTGGGCGATAGTGTTTTGAATATGGTCGTATCTGCCACACTGTTTAAACTATTTCCTGAAGAAAAAGAAGGAGCATTGGCAAAAAGAAAGACGGATTTAGTTTGTGGCAACACCATTGCTAATGTTGCTAAAGAAATAAAATTAGGCAGCTTTATCATTATGAATAATAGTGAACGCTGCAATGGAGGAAGATGTAACCTAAAAAATTTAGAAAACTCGCTTGAAGCACTAATAGGTGCAATTTATATTGATGGCGGGCTTGAAAATGTTGAAAAATTTATTATCCAATATTGGGAAAAGCTAGCTAAAAGTATGCTTGACCCCCCTCAAGATCCTAAAACCTCACTGCAAGAGTGGACTCAGAAAAGCAAATTGCCTTTACCAGAATATGAGCTTGTAAAACAAACTGGACCAGCACACAATCCTGAATTTACTATATCAGTTTGCATAGAAGATTATGGTAAAGTTTCTGCATGCGCTTCTAGTAAGAAGATTGCTGAACAAAAAGCTGCTGAGTTGATGCTAGAAAAAATTGGAAAAAACGCTTCAGTTTAGGCAAAATAGGCATTAATGTAAGTTTTAAGGAAGCTAATAGCGTTTAGGGGAAATGGTCAATTTAAGGAGAAGCATAGTATTATTCATAAAAAAGTTGATCTACCAAAAATTAAGCCTTATGTGGTGGAATATCAATGGCCGTTGTTGGAGATGCGGAAAAAAAAGAAGTAGCAAGTTACCAAAAGGTGTTATGCCAGATACATTTGGTCCAAGAGTTGTTTTGTGAAGTTGACAGAGTCAAGGAGAATGAAAGTTTTAAAAAATAGCATATTTTTTAATTATAAAATTTAATATTAACTGATATAGCTAACCCAAGAAAGGTTTTCCTACGTCATACCGCCGCGGTATCTCAGCATAGATTCCGCTAACAAGTAGCGGAATGACGAATTTTTGTTTTTCAAATTATCGGTAAATCTAAGTCAGTTTAGCTATATTATCTCTCACACTGCTTAGCTGAACAGATACCATAAAAGATAGCTAGAAAGCAATTGCACTTGCAGCAAATTTCAAGATACAAGCTTCTGTATTTATTTTAAATTAAAAAAAGCTCAAGAAAAATAAAGTCAATTTTTGGTATCTGTTCAGCAGAGTGGCAAAATAAGGTAGACGAGAAAAGACAACTATAGGAACAAATGGGTGTCATGCCAGTGCGTGACACTGGCATCCAGTCCTTTCGCACAGTTCCATCAAAAACGTTGTAAAGGATTAACCGCTTTCGTGTTTACCAACTTAGTGCCCAATCTGGATCCCAGTGTCAAGCACTGGGATGACAAGAAAGGGAGCACTGGATTTTTGTTTCAGTATTTGTACATTAGCCATGCATCTGAACAGATACAATTTTTGACGTCCCAAATATTACAGAATGTAGTTGGTTGATTGAGTAAAAACCAGTGAACGGTCAGGTTAAAACATGTTTTTAAATTTTTGCCAAAATCCTGGTTTATTATCATTAACCTTTGTAAATGTTATATTTAAACTGTATTTCGGATCATTTGGCACGTCGTATTTTATGCTAAATGTTGAAACTTTATCGTTATTGTAAATATGCACATCATCATATGATAGCTTTGTTGTGTAACACTTTACATGCTTTTGTTTATCATACACTAGATCACCTGACTCT
Source organism: Wolbachia endosymbiont (group A) of Apoderus coryli (assembly GCF_947251615.1). Taxonomy (NCBI): domain Bacteria; kingdom Pseudomonadati; phylum Pseudomonadota; class Alphaproteobacteria; order Rickettsiales; family Anaplasmataceae; genus Wolbachia; species Wolbachia endosymbiont (group A) of Apoderus coryli. Next base: position 161,431 of record NZ_OX366367.1, read on the forward strand.
CTTTCTAGTTCTACAAATTTCGTTTTTTTCTGACATTCCTTTATTTTTATTAAATCCTTATCTAGTGATATTGAAACTGGCAGCGTATTTCCAGCGTATTCTTTAGCTAAAAGTTCACTTTGAGGATACATTTTTATTTCCCTGCCAAAATGTGAGTCTATGAAATTATTGCTCCAAAATTTATCGCCAGAATGTACGTATTCGTCAGTAGCATACGGTACACCACCATAACTGCATTGAACTTTATAATCTCCAACACCGTTGTTTTGAAAAAAATCGTGAATGGCAGTGTAGCTACCGGCAGCATCATTTATGTAATCCATTACTTTATTCCTTAAACTTTTGGTTTATTATATCATAATCATTATGCCAATCAATCAAAAAAGCTCTTCCTTGCTGTTTTTAGAGCTGATTTTAAGCAAGTGCTCTTGATTAGTTGGGAGCATATTTATAAGATTGTGACATTCGTGCCTCCCAGTTTTTCACATACTGCTGAATCAATTCAGGATAATCTGTAATAATTAATAAATTTTCAGCATTTCCTTTTTTAGCTGTCTTACTCAGGTTAAACGACCCTGTGATAACTTTTTGATTATCAACAATCATTATCTTATTATGAGCAATTTTTGGCTTATCATCGATCCAAACTGGTACTCCACCTGAAAATAATTCATTTATAACACTATATTTTGAGTAGAGTTGCGATTTATCTAAAATGACTTTAACATCAACGCCACGTTCTTTAGCATTGATCAAAGATTTTGCAATTGTTCCAAGAGTAAATGTATATTCTTGAACTAGGATAGATTTTTTAGACTGATCTATTACGCTGATTATCGGCATAGCACAATCTTCTCCAGGTGAAAAGCAAACCGTAGCTTTTGGGCAGGGCGAAAATATAAAACCCGCATAGTAATACAGAGAAAAACACATTAACAAGAATAAAAAGTGAAAAAGCCTCACAACAACCCACCCCAGGATATACGGCGATAGGCTACATCATAATTTAATCACCTGTCAATAGACTTCTTGCATAACCATATAACAAACTTTTATTGGGAATAGAAACGAAAAAACTTACTTGACACCCTTTGCCAGCCCCCTTATCATAAAACTGAAGGTATTCAGTTATCTTCATCTGTGCAGATTAAACAGCAAAAAAACAACGTAGTTGGCGTCTTATTTTTAATTTTTTGCACTATGTGCACCTTATGTCTTCACAACATTTCTAGGTTTTTACCTATATAAGCTGAAACGCGCTTATAAGTCGTTTAAGACAGTATAGTACGCCAATTTGAAGGATTAGAGAGTGAACACTAATTACCACGGGGTTTCTTTTGCCTTTTTTTCTGCTTAGTAAATTTCTTAAACATTTTAGCTAAGGTTAGTTGCACTTAAAAGCAGCTAAATTGCAGTGTTTAAGACTTAAAAAACGCCAAATACTGAAAATAGACAATGACCAGGGCTTCCTTTGCCTTTTTTTTCGTTTGGTAAATTTCTTAAACATTTATGGCTAAACGACAACCGTCAATCCCGCTGCTTGTTAGCGGGATCTCTTGTTAGCGGCTGAGATACCGCGAATGAATCGCGGTATGACGGTTAAGTAGGGTGTCATTCCAGTCTGGGCACTGGGATGACAAAAAAGAGGCTACTTGGATGACACCCTGACAATCGTCATCCCGCTACGTGTTAGCGGAATCTATGCTAAGAGATACCGCGGCGGTATGACGATTCGTGGCGGTATGACGGTTCGCGGTGGCATGACGATAAGCCTCGTCATCCCGCTACGTGTTAGCGGAATCTATGCTAAGAGATACCGCGGCGGTATGACGATTCGTGGCGGTATGACGGTTCGTGGTGGGATGACGGTTCGCGGTGGCATGACGTAGGACTGCTGTCATTCCAGTCTGGAATCCAGCTTTTGATCGAAAATGTTGTATAGTGCACAATCAATTTTTCTGGATTCCAATGTCTGGGCACTGCCGTCTTGGATGGAAACCAGTGTCAGCTACTTGAATGACGAGAAAGGAGCTACTTGGATGACAAGAAAGTGGGCACTGGAATCTACCGTCTTAAGAGTCAAGATAAAAATTGTTATTTTTTATCATGGCATTTAAACAAACGATAATTTTTCTCATGACAGCAACTAATGCAACCTTAGCAGCTTTGCCAGAATCAACCAAACGCTGCTTTCATTTTTCTGTTGTGGCGCATAGCAACAAGAGCTGACATGTATAGTGCTTTCCTTGCATCTCCTTTGATTTGAGCTTTGCCAACTTTTCTTCCACTTTCGCTAGTTTTAGGTGCAACTCCAACCAAGCATGCAATTTCTCTATTCTCTAATCTACCAAACCTCTGTCAGTAGAACGCTCGCCGTCTTTGACCCAATACCTTTATAGCTGATTAAAAGCTCATTTTTTCCTTTCAATTCAGCTATCACGTCTTCTATGTCTTGCCTAATTTCCTTCAATTGTTTTTCAGCAAACTCTATCTGTCTTTCTATATATTCTCTAGCTTTTCCCGTTGCATTTTGCAGACGACACTTATTTGCATGATTTAAATTACGCTCAACTGCTCCTAGCTCCTTTAATTCTTCTTGCTTTTGTACATCCTTTTACTTCACCGTCTTTACTGATAAATTCAGCGTATTTTTCCAGTAATTTAGCATCCAATTTGTCAGTTTTTGCGAAGTGATTGCAAGCTTTGGCAAATGCATATACCCGATTCGGGTGAGCTTTATGGACAGTTATCTTGTAACAATTTTGCAACGAGTTTTTCGTAGCCGCCGGTTTACACATAACTTGATGGGTAAATCGACTATATTTGTTTCTATAAACTTAGATATAGCATCATTCATGTTTGCTATGCGCTTATGCTTGCCATTAATTCAATGTTCCCTTGGAAACATCTACTCCCATAAAATTTATTCTAGCCATTTTTTTACCTATAAATATAATCAATGCAAATGTTGTATACAGGATTGTAATTCGATCTTTTAGATCCACCTACCGTTCGTACTACATTTTGCTTTAAGCCAGCAACGGTTTTTACCCAGACACAGTATCACTCCTTTGCTTATCATAGTCTTTTGACTTTTTTTAAGATACAATCCAGGTCTTTTTTTTTAGACTGGATCCTATCATAGGATGACAGAAGCAGACACTCCACATTGTCATTCCAGTGCTTTGACTACTTGGATCCAGCTGAGTTGGTGAGTATAAAAGTATAGCTAATGCGAGCTCTACGTCATGCCGCCGTGGTATCTCTTAGCCGCTAACACGTAGCGGGATGACGGTTGTCAGGGTGTCATCCAGTACCTTCTCTTGTCATCCCAGTACCTTCTCTTGTCATCCCAGTACCTTCTCTTGTCATCCCAGTGCCTTCTCTTGTCATCCCAGTGCCCAGACACTGGGATCCAGGAAAGTTTGCTTGTTTACAAGCAAACTAGCATAGAAAGTGGTTACAACGTTTTCGATGAGATTATATGGAAAACTGGATTCCAGTGTCAAGCACTGGAATGACATCACAGGGGCACTGGAATGACACCCTTCACGGGCTCTTTTAGTCATAAATATTTAAGAAATTTACCAAACGAAAAAAAAGGCAAAAGAAGCCCCGTGGTTATTATCCGCTTTAAAATATTGGCGTTTTTTATGTTTTAAACGCTTGACAAGCGAGATTCAGCTGCTTTTAATTGCAACTAACCTACGCTGCAAATGTTTAAGAAATTTACTAAGCAGAAAAAAAGACAAAGAATCCCCGAGTTAGCTAGTCTTTTACTATCTCTGTCGAGTATTGGCATTTTTTGATGTCTTGTAACGCTTTATAAGCGCGTTCAGCTTATTTAGATAAAAATCTAGATGTAGATGAAGTTTTGTAAAGACATACAGTATCTATATACTGCAAAAAATTGAACATAAGACGCCGATACATTAAGTAATCCTTACCTTTTAATCTGCAGATTGGCGAAAGCAAATACAATAGCTTCAGTTTCATGATAAGGGGGCTGGCGAAGCTTGTCAAGGAAGTTTTTTGTTTCTAACGGTTGTTGCCAAAAACTATACAAGAAGTCTTTTAAGATCAATCACTTATCTTCAAGGCTTGAATAAAAGCATTCTGTGGAATATTTACGTTCCCTATAGAATGTAACCTTTTTTTACCCTTTTTTTGCTTTTCAAGTAGTTTCATTCTTCGCGTTACATCTCCACCATAGAGTTTAGCTGTTACATCTTTTCTGTATGGGTTAATCGTTTCTCTGGCAATAATTTTTCCGCCCACTGCCGCTTGAATCGCGATTTTATATTGCTGACGTGGTATTAGATCCTTCAAGCGTGCACATATTTCACGCCCCCTTTTTTCTGCCCTACTTTTGTGAACAATACAGGCTAATGCATCTACGGGCTCTCCATTAATTAAAAAGCTTAATTTATCTATTTGACTTTCCCGATAACTAGAGATTTCCCAATCCAAACTTGCGTACCCTTTGGAAATTGATTTTAATCGATCATAAAAGTCAAAAACAACCTCAGACAGTGGTAATTTATATCTTAATAATGCTGTTGTTGTGTTACCAATGTAAGATAAATCTTCCTGTTCTCCCCTCCTTTCTTCACATAGAGATAGAATCTCTCCCAAGTATTGGTCGGGGACCATTATTGTTGCAGTAATCCATGGTTCTTCCACAATTTCAATTTTCGTTGGATCTGGCATATCACTTGGGTTATGAATATTCAAAACTTCACCACTTTGTGTTGTAACCCTATATATAACGCTCGGCGCAGTTGCTGTTAGATCTAAATCAAACTCTCTTTCGAGTCTTTCTTGAATAACTTCAAGATGCAACATTCCCAAAAAACCACAACGAAATCCATAGCCTAGCGCATTTGAAGTTTCAGCTTCGAAGGTAAAACTTGCATCATTTAAATGTAACTTTTCTAGAGCTTCCCTTAAATATTTAAAATCATCCGTTTTGTGAGGGAAAATGCTACAAAATACCACAGGATGCACTTCTTTAAATCCAGGAAGTGCTTCACTACAAGGTCTCTTTTCCTCAGTGATAGTGTTCCCTACCTTGCAGTCTGCTACTTCCTTCATTGAAGCAGTTATAAAACCAACTTCACCCGCTGAAAGCTCACTCGTCATAACTTTTTTAGGGGTGAAAATACCAATATTGTCCACTTGATATGTAGCATTATTAGACATCATAACAATTCTCATGCCTTTTTTTAGCACTCCATTTTTAACTCGCACTAAAATTACTACTCCTAAGTAAGTGTCATACCAACTATCAACTAAAATTGCTTGCAATGGAGCATTTACATCACCTTGAGGAGCTGGAAGTTTTGCCACTATTGCTTCCAGTACATCTTTTATTCCAAGACCAGTCTTGGCTGATATTAAAACTGACTCACTTGCGTCAATACCAATTATTTCCTCAACCTGGAGTTTTACCCTTTCTGGATCTGCAGCAGGAAGATCAACTTTATTGAGCACAACTATTATTTCATGGTTGTTGTCAATAGCTTTATATACATTTGCAAGGGTTTGTGCTTCAACGCCCTGGCTACTATCTACCACTAAAAGCGAACCTTCACATGCAGCTAAGCTTCGACTTACCTCATAAGAAAAATCAACGTGACCTGGGGTGTCCATGAGATTTAGGCAATATTGATTACCGTCGTTTGCCGTATAATTGAGTTTTACCGTCTGTGCTTTAATTGTAATGCCACGTTCACGCTCTATATCCATTGAATCGAGTATTTGATTGATCATTTCTCTTGCTTCAAGGCCGTTACATTTCTCTATTAAACGGTCAGCAAGCGTTGACTTACCGTGGTCTATATGCGCTATTATTGCAAAATTTCTTATGTTGTTCATTTATGGCTATTTTGTTTAAGTAGAACCATTTTACATTTTAAGTGTTGTGAGGGCAATTATTTATTAAGAGACTATTTACTCCTTCAACATAGACGACACTTTTTTCGAGCAGGAAATCACTTTATTAACCATATAGTTTTCATGATTATTATCTATTTTAGGCAACTCATACAGATAATTTACCATCATCCCAGCCGACTGACTAATACCCTTTTCAGAAGTATCCGCCATCCAGTTTAATTGTTTTATCGATGCACCATTGCTTAAATGAAAATGCGCCACTGGATCATAGGCACTTCCATTATTGCTCTTAACCTTGAGCAAGTAATGTGCACATAGTTTAAGCATGCATTGTTTAGTTTCATTTGTACATTCAACGTTAGTTTTTAATTGCTCTGCACTTTCTAAAATTTCTGCACTAGATTGTTTTATATTTAGTTTGCCCAATAAAGTGACATCTTGGTTTAGATTGTTTTTTAGCCATTTCGTAAAGCCAGGTATTGGAGAAAGAGTTGCGTATGTTTTTATACTTTTAAACTCTTGTGACAGCTTTTCTACAACCCTTTTGATCAAAAAATTACCAAGGCTGATTCCAGATAACCCTGCTTGAGTATTTGATATTGAATAGAATATAGCAGTGCTTGCATTACTTGGATCATTTGAAGGTACCGACTCATCTAAAAGGTGTTGAATGCTATCTGCAATCTTATCCATTAATGCAACTTCTACAAAAATCAAAGGTTCGTTTGGTATCTTGTAATGAAAAAAAGCAAAACAGAGACCCAGCCTGTTTTTTAAGTCATCCCAAGAGGAAATTTTATGCACAGCTTCATATTTTATAAGTTTTTCTAGCAATGATGCAGGTGAATCCCAAGTGATTTGACGAAGATCGAGTAGATCAACATCAACCCAAGTATAGAGTATATTTTTTAATTCGTTCTCTAGTGGATTCAAGCTTCTATATTGGTTCTTTAGCTTAAGCACGTCAGAACGCATATCAACAATAAACTTAAGGCCTTCTGGTAAAGAAATAAATTGCTTCAATATTTTAGAACGCGGTGATTCAAGAATTTTTATCAAATCTTGCTCAAACTTATAGCCTAACTCAGGATTTTGATTCTTTTGATACTCTTTTATTTTCTCGTCTATTTCCTCTTTATTCGGATTAAATTTTTCTGCCAGGGTTTGCAGAAATTTTATTTTACCTTTCTCTGATAAGCTTAAGTACAAATTACCAAGAGATACAGCATTCTTACGTGCTGAAACCTCCCCTCCCTTTGGATTTAAGCACTCGTTCATCTTCAAGACTAAACTATCGATATCGCGACTGTTACTTAAATCAGGACCGATGTTACCAATCCATGATCTTACAGCATCTGCCACTCCACCTAGTATTTTAAAAAAGCTCCTTACCGCTTTTTTGTCTTCAACTTTCACTATATCAGTTTTTACCAATGATTCTTTCGTCATAGATTCCCTTTATTATACATGGCTAATGCAAGTCAGGTTTCCCCACGTCATACCGCCGCGGTATCTCTAGATACCGCTAACAAGCAGCGGGATGACGAATTTGTCGTTTGTCAAATCGTCGGTAAACCCAAGTTATTTTAGCTACATGTAGCTTAAGTTAAAGGAAAATTTTAGCTACATAGCAGGCACTATTACTAGATTATTAATAATTCAGTAATACAATTAATTTCAGAATGTTAATGGGGAGCAAGATTATGGCAGAAGCAAAGAAAAATCCAATCGTTACATTAAACGCTCAAGCTAAAGAATTTGACTTCAGTAAATTAAGAGCTGCAGAGGATAATAAAGAAGCAAACTCTGGCGAAACAATGTACTTAGATTTCCACAGGATGAATTTCGTTATTAATGAAAAAAAAATAGATAAAAGTCTTATTATTGCGCTGAAAGAAGGAGCGAAGGACTATGAGAGTAAGCTTCTTAGTGAGAATGATATTTATAGTGATTCTCTAGTTGGTGAAAGAGAAATAGATACAGATCAGGGTAGAGTTTTTGTTGATTCAGTGTTAAAAGAGCTTAATCAGAATAGATTACCTAAAATTTGGGAGAACCACTTCAATAATCCTGAAACTACTGATCATCAGAAAACTGATTCATATAGAAAAGAGTTTGAAAGATTTTACAACATAGGAAAGGAGCATAATCACCTACTACCAAAAAAGGGAGATAAAAATCACCGCCCATTTGCAAAAGAAGTTTTTAAGGAAATGTTCAAATATGCTGGAGCAAAAGTTCCAAGTGACCCCATTTTAGAAGAGCTAGTTACTAATTGTAATCAAGCAGGGTATGGAGCTGGTATATTTAATGAGTATCACGCTGCGCTCAGCAGTTACAGCTTAACTCCACATGATCCTGAAAAAGCACTAAATATCTACTACATTGACCACAATCACATAAAAATTAAGTCTGATATGGCAATACCTATAACCACATTTGATAATCCAGAAGAAAAAATATGTGATCTATCCAGCTCATTAGAATTCACACTTGAGTCTCAAGATAGTAAAGATGGTGTAACATATAAAGATGGTAAATTATCACTTACTGCTCCTGAAGAGCTAAAAAACTATCAAGAGGGTGAAAAGAGTTTGTTTGACATTATTAAAGAATATTTCCAAAAATTTTGTGAAAAATTAGGATTTAAATTCGAAGCGAACACACAAATAGAATATAATTTGGGCAATTCGCTAAAAGTAGACAGTCACCTGGAAAGTGTGGAACCTCCTGTCCACAGTAACGGACATGTTCATGGCGGTTAAGAATTACTAACCCTTCTAACATTAGACTTCTTGCATAACCATATAACGAACTTTTATTGGGAATAGAGACAAAAAACTTACTTGACACCCTTCGCCAGCTCCCTTATTATGATAATAAGGGTATTTATGACTCAAAACTTGTTTTTGACCTGCAGGCTCAATGACAAAATTCAGTAAAAAACTCAGGGTATTTATTGGCGGATTACATAAAATTATAGCGGCTGCATGTCTTTTTTATTTTTTCTACATTCAGCCAAATCGCGCTTAATTTAAGCGTTAGAACATTATTACAGCGCCAGTTTAAATTATTATAGGGTCAAAACTCACACTACGGGGCTTCTTTGCCTTTTTTTTCGTTTAGTAAATTTCTTAACGTTTATAATTTAGATTAGTTGCGGCTTAAAAGCAGCTAAATCGCGGTTATTAAGTGTTTAGAATAAAAAAACGCCATACTTGAAAGTATAATGTAAGTAATTAGCCAACCACGGGGCTTCTTTTGCCTTTTTTTTCGTTTGGTAAATTTCTTAATGTTTATAGCTAAAAGAGCCCAAGAGAGGTGTTATTCCAGTGCCCCTATGATGTCATTCCAGTGCTTGACACTGGAATCTAGTTCTTATTGTACATTCAATGGCGTCAACTTAAGGACACATTTTAGACTTCTTTGTTGAAATAAAACAGAAACAAAAGTGCTGTTTATTGCACTCTTTGGATAATTTAATGATAAAAAATTTAGAGAGAAATTTTATACACAATCACTGATATTTTCCCTTAAATTGACGCCATTGATTGTACATTTACTTGGTAGAGTTAAGTTTTCTGGATCCCAGTGTCTGGGCACTGGGATGACACCATTCTTTTTCCTGGATTCCAAACTGGGATGACAGCTAGCCTGACAACCGTCATCCCGCTGCTTGTTAGCGGGATCTATGTTAAGGTATGACGGTTAAGTCATCCCGCTACGTGTTAGCGGCTAAGAGATACCGCGGTGGTATGACGTAGGACTGCTATCGTCCCGCTGCTTGTTAGCGGATGAGATACCGCGGCGGTATGACGAGGGAAACCTGACTTGCATTAGCTATATCAAGCTTAAAATGTTGATAATCTTAAATTTCTTTACTAAATTATAATAATAACATAGTTTGGCCTATCAACCAAAAAGAATTAAAAGTATACCTAAGCTAATTATTATCCAAACTAATCGTCGGTTGTGCATCTTGCTCAGAGATTAGGGCAACCAACAAATTATTTATCAATTGAACTTTTTGCTTGCCATCTAATTGTAGGCTTTTGTTTTTTTCAAAATGAGCTATTACTTCCTCGACAATTCCTATTGCATTTTGCACTATATGCCTTCTTGCCGAAGTGATAGCATGTGCTTGTTGACGCCTTAACATTGCTTGTGCAATCTCGGATGAGTATGCTAAATGTGATATTCTTGCTTCTGTAATCTCAATTCCTGCAATATCTAATCTTTGTTGTAACATTGACTGCAATTCACTCGAAATTTTATCAGAATTTTTACGTAAAGATTCCTCATCGCTTTCGCTGTCATACGGATAGTTACTAGCTAATTCTCTTATTACTGAGTCACTTTGTACAAAAACAAATTCGTGATAGTTGTTAACATTATAATACGCCTTTGCCGGGCTGTTTACTCTCCAAACAATCACTGCTGAAATCTCTATTGGACTTCCGTTTGCATCATTAACTTTTATTTTTTCTGTGTTAATATTCTGAAATTTTAGGGAAACTATATATTTGTTTGAAAAGGGAAGCGTTACACATATTCCAGACTTAAAATAAGTTCCAATATAATGACCAAAAAACTCTATCACTCTTGCTTCATTAGGGTCATTAATAAAAAATCCTTGAAGAAAAGTCAAAATTGAAACAACAACAACTCCAAGTGCAATTGTGCTGTCATATGCCAAAAAAAGCAGCGATAAAATTAATCCTAGCGCTATTAATACAGGAAAAGCCCGAATTTGACTCAAATTTCTATCGTTTATCGTATTCTTATCCATATTGTCTTTAAACTTCTTTTCCACTTGAACCCTCTCTGTTGATCGTTTTATTTATCTTATTTACAAATAGTTTAAACTCTCTTAATTCATGATCAGGCAATTTTACTTCAGTTTTATGCGCTATCGTAAGCGGATCGATGTGTTTGCCGTTATATATAACTTCGTAATGTAAATGGGGTCCTGTTGCAACACCAGTGCTACCAACATAGGCGATGACCTGCCCCTGCTTTACTTTAGAGCCTAACTTTATATCGCCACTAAATCTACTTATATGCGCGTAACAGGTTGAATACTCATTTTTATGTTTTATTTTTATGTAATTTCCATAGCCACCATTCTTTCCTATATATTCTACCACACCCTCTGCAGCAGCGTATATGGGAGTGCCAAGCTTAGCTGCATAATCCACTCCTTTGTGAAAAGCAATTTTACCGCGAACAGGATGCTTTCTATTACCAAATTTTGAGGATATGCGATAATCTCCATTCAAAGGATTTGCAAAAATTTCGCCATTTTTAAAGCTTATTCCTTCATTATTAAAATACCTTTCTTTGCCGTCTTGCGATTTATAATGATATAAACTAATAGCTTTCTTGTTTATTGTCAGTGAAGAATATAAAATTTTTTCTTCAGTCTTCTGATTATTAGGCAATCTCTCAAAAAGAACCTCCAATTTACTCTTTGGCACAATGTCTTTTTTAAAATCAACACCAAAATCTTTATATATGTTGATCAATTTTACCACTGTATTTGGCGCCAATCCTTGCTCAATTCCCGTGGCAAAAAAGGAAGACTTTATGGTACTGGATATGAATAATAATTTTCTATCATGGTTACTTTCTGTCACCTCAAAATCCTCTCCTGTCATTCCAGCGCTTGACGCTGGAATCCAGTTGGTGTGTCCATTTGTAATTGAATTTTCTGGATCCCAGTGTCTAGGCACACAACTGTACGAACATTGCAATTTGCGGGTGGTGTCATTCCAGTGCTTGACACTGGAATCCAGCTCTTTGACTGACAATGCTGCATAGTGTGCTTGAATTTTTCTGGATCCCAGTGTCTGGGCACTGGGATGACACCCTACACACTGGAACAGCACTGCAAGATCTGTTGATGTTTCAGTAGCATATGCTGGTAAAATACAAAGCAATACAAATATTACCAGCCTCATAGCTTATCAACAAAAGTAAAATTACCTTCCACATACTGTACATCATCATTATCTTCTAGCTCTTCAACCAATGCAGATAATTTATCAATCAACTCTTTATCGCTAATTTCAATCAGATCTTTTGGCTGCCATGAAAGACGAGCAAGTTCTGGTTCTCCGAATTTTGCATAAAAGGCATCGCGTACTTTACCAAAATCTTTTATTTCACAAGTTATAACGTGTAACCCTTCTTTGTCATTTTCTTCAACATTCAATACTTCTAATTCGATTCCATGACTGAATAAATCGTCAAAATTCACACCCTCTGCTTTATAGACAATTAAACCTACATGATCAAAAAGATAACTAACGCTTCCTGTTTCTCCTAAATTTCCACCTTTGCGAGAAAAAATATAACGCACCTCAGAAGCAGTGCGGTTGCGGTTATTAGTCAAGGCATGGACAATGAGTGCAGTGCCAGAAGGCCCATGACCTTCATATTGGATTTCCTCATAATTTTCTCCAGCAACGTTACCAGTTGCATTTTTTATTGCTGTTTCTATTTTATCTTTTGGTAGATTTTCCTTGCGTGCAGCAAATATAGCAGAGCGAAGGCGCGGGTTGAGTTCGTGATCGGGTAGCCCTTGCTTTGCAGCAACTGTTATTTCTCTAATCAGCTTCGTAAATTTTTGAGAGCGCTTTGCATCCTGAGCACCTTTTCGGTGTTTGATATTTGAAAATTGTGAATGACCAGCCATATTCAAATAGTTAAAAACCTAATTATATATCAAAGCATAGAAAAAACTAAAGCAAATTTTCAAGCCTCCGGCTTGGCATCTTGCAGGTTTTCTGCTAATAACATACTTTCATACTGCTTAGCTTCTAAGTCAAGGCCAATAGCTGAATGGGCTGCTATTAAATGGTTAATAGACTTAGAAAAATATTTAGAATCCTTATAGCTTGCCATATTCTGGAAACGCTTAATTGCTGCCAAATATTCACCACGCCTCAGATAAAATTTACCGATAAAATACTCTTTTGTTGATATATGCTCTGTGATTAGCTTTGCTTTTTCCTTTATCTCGTCTACATATTCGCTGCCTGGAAAGAGATTAATGTACTCTGTAGCCAGCTCTAAAGTTTTATATGCAGTTTGCTGTCCAAGTTGCACTTTATTAATTTGCATGTAATAAGATAATACTCTTAAGTAGTATACATATGGTAAATCTTCACCATTTGAATAAACATATATATAATCATCCATATCACTTGCAGCACTGCTATAGTTACCCATATTATAGTGAGAAACCCCAGATAATAATTTCGCTTTCATTGCCCAATAAGACAAAGGATACAAATCCTCTATCTTATGAAATGCCCTAATAGCTTGTTTATATTTTTTCTGGTCAAAAAGTTCAACTGCTTCTTCATATAGTTCAGTTTCAGTTTTTTCAAGATCATTCGCATACGATTGTGTAAAGGAGCAAATTAGGAAAATAAAGCACGTGATTAAAGTCTTATACATAAGATTTTTTTCGATCAAAATAAAGTATAGACCTAAATATTACTTAAATAAATAAATTTCTTAGGCAATAGCCGGCCCTTCTTCTTTATAACTACGGTCAGAACTACCTGCATTTCTTGATTCACCTCGTCCTTCCACTTTTGGATCTTTCAGCGTCTTGCTGTAGGAATGTATAGTTAAGACCTGTACAGCCATAAAAATTGCAATACCTATCAAGCCTAAAGTAGGTCCAACAGCAGGATTTAAGGACGATGCTAATGCCATTAACATTATCCTTCTTATTAAAAATATAGAAGAACCAGCAAGCGCCAATCCGGCTACAGACATATTGCTAGTTTTCTTGCTAGATTTCTCATCAAGATCAGACTTTTCTGTTTCCTTTTTCTTATTTTTTTCATGCTTATCAATATAAGAAACAATAGTTACAAGAAAAGCAATTGCATTGGCAAGAAATAAAATTGCATCCTCTGCTGCTTCAAGTGAAGATGTTTCACCCATTATCATACCTACAATGACCAGTGCAGTTGTTATAGCCTCAATATAGATCAAACACTGACCTATATCAGAAATATTGTGCTCTTTTTCCTTTACTTCCTCTTCATTTTCAATATTTTTCAACTCTCGTTCTTTTTGTGCTATTTTCCTATTATTGTAAATTAAATATAGTGTACAAATAAGAGATAGGACCATGAAAGGTAATATAGTGTGGCTTAGCGTGCCACTTATCACGCCAAGTAATACCTGATCGCTACATATTTTTTCCAGTTCAATAGCCATAAATAATGCAAATGGAACCATTGTTACCAATGATGCACATTGTCTATATAGCTCTCTTTTTTTTAGTGTTAATAGCTCTTGTTCTAGCCTTTCTCTTTTGACTTCTTTATCAACTGTTGGCCAAAAATCCCAAAAAAACTCTTCTAATGGTTCAAAATCTCTTTTTTTCTTATTCTTTCCTGGAACCTTTTTGGTAGAAGAAAATTTGCCACTAGGTGTTTTCATAATATTAACCTAATTAGTTGTAAGTTAATACAATTATACACCTTTTTGCTTTCTGAGTCAATATCACTAAGATATTAACTACTCTTGTCTATTAACTATTTCCTAGGAGATTTAATCAATCTATTTGATGCCGGCTAGGATATAATTATAGCCTGACCACACAGTTATAATAGCTGCAACCCATAAACAAATCACACCTGTATATTGAATCATATAATAATCGTTCATTATTAGCGCTACTACAGCAACCATCTGTAGAAATGTTTTAATTTTTCCAGCTTTGCTTACAGGTAGACTAACATTTGTAGCTATCAGAAACTCCCGTAAACCCGAGACTAATATCTCCCGACAGATGATGATAATCGACGGTACTATTGTAAAATCATTTATCTTTTGCTTATAAATTAGCATAATTATCGTTGAAACCACTATTAATTTATCAGCAATTGGATCAAATAGCTTGCCAAACTTTGATTGTACTTTCCACGCACGCGCCAGGTAACCATCAAAAAAATCCGTAATGCACGCAAACACAAAGATTGATATTGTTATCAGGCCTGCATATTTATTTTCTATATAAAAACTTAATATTATTGCTGGTATTGCAAGTGCACGAGAAATTGTAAGCAAATTAGGCACGTTTTTCTTAAGCATGTAATATCATCTTACGTAATAGGTAAACTTATACAGAAGTACAACAGAGTTCACAAGCTAATAGTTTACAATTGAACATTCATAAAAACTCCATATACTTAAAAAATACAAGCTTAAAATATAAGGATGTAATGATGAACGATGATTTAGATAGTACCACAAAACAAGAAGCACTTAAGTATCACAGTAGAGGTGGTAACCCTGGTAAAATTTCAATCATGCCAACAAAACCTTTATCTACCCAGTATGATTTGTCACTTGCTTATTCTCCTGGCGTTGCAGCTCCGTGCTTTGAAATAGTTAAAAATCCTGAAGCAGTTTATGATTATACTGCAAAAAGCAACTGTGTTGCTGTCATTTCAAATGGCACTGCAGTGCTTGGACTTGGTAATATCGGTCCTCTTGCTGCAAAACCTGTCATGGAAGGCAAAGCTGTTTTATTTAAGCGTTTTGCTGATATTGATGCAGTTGATATAGAAGTTGATACAGAAAATATAGAAGATTTCATCAATGCAGTAAGGTATCTTGGACCAAGTTGGGGAGGAATAAATTTAGAAGATATAAGATCTCCCGATTGTTTCATAATAGAGAAACGTCTGAGTGAATTGATGGACATTCCAGTATTCCATGATGATCAGCATGGAACTGCGGTGGTTGTTGCAGCTGGTATAGAAAATGCTCTTGATATTGCCGGAAAGAAATTAGAGGATGTTAAGATCATCATGAATGGAGCTGGAGCAGCCGGTATTGCATGTTTAGAAATACTAAAGTCCATGGGCGCTAAAAATATAGTGCTGTGTGATAAGCAAGGAGTAATATACAAAGGTAGAAACGAGGACATGAATGAGTGGAAGGAAAAGTATGCAATTGATACTTCCGAACGTTCTCTACTTGATACAATAAAAGGCGCTGATGTATTCATCGGACTATCTGCAAAAGATGTGTTAAATGAAGAGATGTTAAAGAGTATGGGCAAAGACCCGATTATTTTCGCTCTCGCTAACCCCGATCCAGAAGTAAGGCCTGAGTTTGCAAAATCTGTGAGGCCAGATGCAATAATCGCAACTGGTAGGTCAGATTACAACAACCAAGTCAACAACGTAATGGGTTTTCCTTATATATTTAGAGGGGCGCTTGATGTATATGCAACAACAATAAATGATGAAATGAAAATTGCAGCTGCAGATGCAATAGCAAAGCTTGCCCGTGAGCCAGTACCAGGTGAGATATCTGCAGCCTATGGCGGTCGTAAAATGAGCTATGGACGTGAATATATAATACCTACTCCATTTGACCCAAGATTAATTTCTATAGTATCTCCTGCTGTTGCAAAAGCTGCAGTTTACTCAGGTGTTGCAAGAAAGGCAATACAAGATTGGAGCAAATATGAAAATCAATTAAAATCTCGCCTTGCTAGTGCTCTTAACATGCTGAATTTACTGTCTTCACGATATTAGTAACTATACAATCAATAATTCAATTGTGCTCAATCGTTTTAGATTTATAATAAAAGTATTGTAATTTAAAGTAAATCAATGGTTATTGCAATTCATGAACTAGAAAGAATCGTCAAACAATCGTTCCCCGACGCTGATATAAAGATTCATGATCTTGCTGGAGATAATGATCATTATTATTTAAAAATAACCTCCAAGCGCTTTCTCGGAAAGACAAAAATAGAACAGCATAAAATGGTATATAAAGCACTAGAAGGTCAGTCTATACATGCCTTGCAGCTAGAAACTAATACTTAAAAATAAGGTGAATTTATGAACAATTTTGAACAAATAAAAAAAAATATAGCAGAAAATGATGTGGTATTGTATATGAAAGGCACTTCTGATTTTCCTCAATGCGGATTCTCTGGACTCGTCGTGTCAATCCTAAAAAAATTGAACGTGAAGTTTAAGTGTATTAACGTATTGGAGAATGATGAAATACGTGAATCTATAAAAAAGTTTTCTGATTGGCCAACAATTCCACAATTATATATAAAGGGAGAGTTTATCGGTGGCTGCGACATAACCCGCGAGATGTACGAAAAAGGTGAATTGCAAAGCTTATTAAAAGAAAAAAAAATTATTGCGGAATAAGTACCAAGAAACCAGTACCCAGACGCTGGAATTGGTATAACGTAGTATAGCTATGAAAAAGGATCTTGTATCTTGAAAAAAGCATCTAGTGTTTTTAAGCTTAAGCATTAGGTGGAGCAGTTGTGTTAAAAGTCAATAGAAAAATTGATGTAGCTGTGAATAAGTACTTAAAATTTGTGTGGGTGTACTTATTCACAGCTACGCTATTACTATATAGAAGCAGTCTTAGGACTATATTCCTCAGTAAACAGTCTACCGTCTCTTACTAAAGAGTTAGTGACCTTACCCAGAAGAAGTGGAGAGAAAGTTAAGACGATTTTGTCATGAAAATGATGAATCAAAAAGTTCAGGAATGCAATAGTTAGAGCTTATCCGCAAACGAAAAAAAGTATAGTATATGAGTTTTAAAAATGGGGTTAGAAATGAGAAAAAAGTATCCTACAGATCTTAGTGAAAGAGAGTGGTCGCTAATAGAGAAACACTTTAGAGTATCATACAAGAAAGGAGGAAGGCCGCTAAAACATAGCAAAAGAGAAGTATTATCGGCAATTTTTATGTACTACGTACAGGATGTCAATGGCGCTATTTACCGCACGCCATGGAAGAAAGTATATGAACAATTTAGGAGGTGGAAAAAGCAAGGAATTTTCGAAAAAATGAACTACGATATCACTAAATATAGTAGGTCAAAAATGGGAAGAAACGAGGAGCCAAGTGCTTGCATAGTAATCTGTAAAAACGACAGAAAAAGGGGGGTCAAAGGTTATGATGGGGGTAAAAAAGTAAAAGGTAGAAAAAGGTACATAATCTCAGGGTTTTATATTAGGCTGTTATGTGGGTGCTGCTAGTGAAAATGACAGAGATGGTAGCATTGGATAATATAAGGAAAAAATATACTAACGTTAAGAAAATGTGGTCTGATATGGGGTATCAAGGAAGAAATTTAAAGGAGTACATAGAAAAAGAGTACGGAATAGACATTAAAATTGTTAAAAGGCCTCCATGTAGGTTTTGGGTACACAAAGACACACCACCTGAACTACTACCAATGAGGGAACAGGGGTTTAAAGTACAGTCAAGAAGATGGGTTGTAGAAAGGACTTTTGCTTGAGGAATAGAAGGCTATCAAAGGAATATTTACAACATCCACTGAAAATTTCATATACCTGGCTATGAGTAGGGTTATGTTAAGGAGGGAATATGCTTGAGTTTACCAGTTTCCGGACAAGCTCTTAAAGGATTATCATAGCCTTTTAGAAAAAAACACAAAAAAAACGTTATTAGAAAAGGTAAAATCCGATCTAGAAGAAATACGTAATTTGAAAATAGAAACTCCAGAGAACGTTGATGGTGTTAATAAGCGTAGTTTTTGTCCTAGTCACTAATCAATTCCTCCCACCCAAGCATTCACTTGCCTTAGCATTTCAATAGAAGGCAAGTCTTCTGTGCTGAGTGGTAACCGGACAGTTTTGTGTTCTATGAGCCCAATATCATGCAAAAGTGCTATTCTTAGACGTTTTTCGTCTTTACTATGCATTCCTTTTACGCCTTTTATAAACTCTAAAACTTGTTTCCAATTCCTTTCTTTTTTATAATATTCCATTCGGTAGTTTCTCCATTTTTATATCTATTAGGTTAAACTACCACTTTTTTTCTTCCCTCCCTTATTTTTTGTCCGCAGAGCCTAGAACTTCTTGAACAATAAGCTCTCTCTTAATACACAATTGTACGAACGTTGTAATATTTAAGAGTAATTTTCGCCAAGAAGGATGACCTTTACAGGATGACACAGACGCCATACTGTGCTTATTTTCGATATCTCTGGATTTCGCTAATAAGTGGCGAATCGTTGGTAAAACTAAGTCACTTTAGCTATAGAATGACAAAAAAGGTTTGCATTGGCTAAATCTTTAGTTGAAGTAGCATAAGAGGTTAAAGGAAAAGCTTTGTGTTAATGGATTCATTTCAGGTATAGTATAGATAATACCACAATACTTATAAAATGGATCATGTTGTTAATGCGTATAATAGACTTGACACTCCTATAGTCAGGGGAGAAGGGGTATATCTTTTTGATAGAGGTGGTAAAAAATATTTAGATTTTGCTGCAGGTATTTCTACAACTTCTTTAGGGCATTGTCATCCATACATTACAGATAAGCTGAAAGAGCAATTGAGCTCATTATGGCACTGCTCTAACATTTTCACTATTCCCGAGCAAGAAAGGCTTGCCGAGCGTTTAACAACCCTTACTTTTGCAGATAAAGTTTTTTTCTGCTCAAGTGGGCTTGAAGCAACAGAAGCTGCAATTAAGTTTATTCGTCGTTACTTTTATTCAAAAGGGCAAGCAAAACGTAATCGTATTATTACAATTGAAGGAGGGTTTCATGGCCGCAGTATTGCTGCAATTTCTGCTGGAGGCAATGAAAAATCACGCGAAGGTTTTGCTCCGCTCCTTTCTGGTTTTGATAAAGTACCAAGAAATGATATTAAAGCGTTAGAGGAAAAAATCAGTGATGAAACAGCTTCTGTGTTTCTAGAGCCCATACAAAGCGAAGGTGGAGTATATCCACTAGACGTAAAATATCTTCAAAAAGTAAGGGAAATAACAAAAGCTCAAGGGATAATTTTGTGCTTTGATGAAGTGCAATGCGGATATGGACGCATCGGTTCTTTATTTTATTATCAAAATGTCGGCATTGAACCTGATATGCTAACCTGTGCAAAAGCTATGGGTAACGGTTTTCCTCTAGCTGCATGTTTAGTAAAAGATTACATAGCAGAAGCAATCACTCCAGGAACTCATGGATCAACCTATGGTGGCAATCCACTTGCCATGACTGTTGGTAATGCGGTACTCGATATAATGCTAAAAGAAGGCTTTTTTGACCATGTTAAGAGAATTAGTAAATATTTAAAAGAAAAGCTGTTGCCTTTAGCTAAAGAATTTCCTGAGATGATTTCAGAAATTCGTGGAGAAGGGTTACTAATGGGAATAGAACTAGCAACTCCTGTAGCCGATAAAATTATTAGTCGATCTCTTGATAAAGGTTTAATAATAACTAGGGTTTTAAACAACAAAGTAGTAAGGATAACCCCACCACTTATCATTGAGGATGAGCATGTGAACGCAGCTTGTAATATGCTTTATGATTTGTTTTTTAAGATCAAAGATATATAAAATTCGGTAATATAAATTCAAGCTTGCAAATGCCTTTCATAACATGTAAAATTAACTTTGTTTTTTATCACAATAACATCGTACTTTAATGGATTGGTTATTGGTCTTAGTATCATCAGCAATTTTTATTTTGTTAATTTTATCGTTTTTGTTCTCAGGAGCAGAAATAGGCTTAACCTCAATTAGCCGTTCTCGAGTTAATAAGCTAAAGCTAGACGGTAACAAAAGAGCCAGGGTAATAGACCGCTTATTAAATAAGAAAGAATTGACAATAGGAACGGTATTGCTCGGCAATACAATTATTAATATTACTTGCTCTGCTTTATTTACAGCAATATTTATCAATCTTTTTGGAAATGAGGGCATTCTCCTATCAACAATTATAATGACATTTTGTATTTTATTGTTCTGCGAAGTTCTACCAAAAACTTATGCTATTCAAAATCCTGAAAAATTTGCATCATTTTCTGCTTATTTTGTATTGTTTTTTGTAAAGATTTTTTCTCCATTGACGCTAGGTATTCAATTTATTGTTAACCTCATCCTGAAATTATGTGGGCTGCATAAAGATAAGGAAGTGATATCTGCAGCGGATGCAATGCGTAATATGATTACTCTTCACCGCAGTGAAGGAACTATGTTACAACAGGATTTAGATATGCTAAGCAGCATACTTGATTTAGCTGAAACAGAGATATCACAAATCATGACTCACAGGAAAAATTTGTTCTCTCTTGATATAAATCAAAATAAAGAAGAGCTGATAAGGAAGATTTTAACCAGCAGTCACAGTAGAATTCCTTTGTGGCAAGAAGAATCAGAAAAAATTGTAGGTGTAATTCACGTGAAAGGTCTAATAAATGCCTTGCGTGAAAAGAATAATAAAGCGGAAGAAGTTGACATTACCCAAGTTATGTCAAAGCCTTGGTTCATACCAGAAAGTACACCGCTCAGCGTGCAACTTCACAACTTCCGTAAGAACAGGAAACACCTTGCATTTGTTATTGATGAGTATGGAGCACTGCAGGGAATTGTAACTCTTGAGGATATACTGGAAGAAATAGTTGGAGAAATTTCGGATGAACATGATTTGATTACGGAGAATTTTATAAAGAAAATGTCTGATAATATGTATCACATAGAAGGAAAATCTACTATTAGGGACATTAACAGGCAGTTACACTGGAATCTCCCTGATGAAGAAGCTACAACTCTGGCAGGTATGATTGTGAATGAAATAGAGCGCATTCCTGACGAAGGCGAGGAGTTTTCCATGTATGGTTTTAGCTTTAAGATTTTAAAAAAAGATAAAAATATTATTACTGTTGTTGAAGTGCAAGTAAAAACTGGTAATATTAGTAGCAGCAATTAATTAGTGGAGTTTCATGGAAGATACAGTAAAAATAACGGCTGAAGAGTTGAAGGGTTACATAGAGAGAATCGAAAAACTTGAACAAGAAAAGAGGGATGTGCAAGATCACATTCGTGATGTATATGCAAAAGCCGCAGATGAAGGTTGGGATACAAAAGTGATGAAACAAATTGTTAGGCTGAGGAAAATGGATGATGATGACAGAGAGGAACAGGAAATATTGCTTGATACCTATAAACGTGCATTGGGAATGAGCTATGAAGAAGAGTTAAGTGAATAGCAGAATTGTAATTGGAATAAGTGGAGCATCTGGTTCTATTTACGGTGTACGAATTCTAGAAGCGTTGAAAGACGTTGATTATGAAACTCATTTAGTGATAAGTCGTGCTGGGAAAATAACTTTAGCTCATGAAATTACAGAAAAACTTGAAGATATTACATCACTTGCAGATTTTTACTATTCTGAAGAAAAAATAGGAGAAAAAATAGCAAGCGGCTCATTTAAAACCTCAGGGATGATTGTAGCACCATGCTCTATGAAGACAATGTCTGAAATCGCATCAGGTGTTACTTCCAATCTATTGACAAGAGCTGCAGATGTAACGCTAAAAGAAAGAAGAAAGTTAGTTCTTATGGTGCGAGAGTCACCACTACATCTTGGGCATTTACAAAATATGTTAAAATTAACGGAGATGGGAGCAATTATTGCTCCACCAGTGCCTGCTTTTTATATTAAACCGAAATCGTTGGATGATATTATTAATCATTCTGTTGGCAAAGTATTGGATTTATTTGATATCAAATTACCCGACTTTAAGGAGTGGCAAGGAAGTGACAATTATTATTGATGGTAAAAAAATAGCGAACGACCTATGTGAGAGGCTATCACAAAAGATTAATGTTCTAAAGAGGGAGCATAATATTTTTCCTTGCCTGAAAGTAATTCTCGTTGGTAGCAATCCAGCAAGTCAGGTTTATGTTCGCAACAAACAGAAAAAAGCAGAATCAATAGGCATAAGTTCTGAAACAATTCTTTTATCTTGTGAGACATCAGAAGATGAGTTAATTGGAAAAATTAATGAATTAAATGAAGATCCATCTGTGCATGGCATTTTAGTACAGTTGCCTTTACCAAATCATATTAGTGCAAGCAGAGTAATTAACGCAGTAAGTATTGAAAAAGATGTAGATGGCTTCCATGATGAAAACGTTGGCAAATTAGTTAAAGGTGAAAAAAACTGCCTTATACCTTGCACTCCTAAAGGTTCTTTGCATTTAATTAAATCAATTGAAGAGAACCTTTCCGGTAAAAACGCAGTGGTAATTGGTAGGTCAAATATCGTGGGTAAACCAATGTTTCACCTGCTATTGCAAGAAAACTGCACTGTTACCATCTTGCATTCACAAAGCAAGGATTTAGCTGAATATTGCTCTAAAGCGGATATAGTAGTTGCAGCAGTCGGAAAGCCAAATTTTGTTCAAGCAGACTGGATAAAGAAAGGTGCAATAGTGATCGATGTTGGCATAAATAGCGTTAACGTAGGAGAGCTTGTAGGTGATGTTGACTTTGAGGGAATAAAAGGGAAAGCCAAAGCTATTACTCCAGTACCCGGGGGCGTTGGCCCAATGACCATTGCATTTCTAATGATGAACACTGTCATTGCTGCTTGCTTGCAAAAGGGAGTTGATGCTTCCAATTTCATTAGTTGAGGTATGAAGAGGAAAGCTGTATGAAGATAGACATCTCACAATTAATAAAAAATTGAGATTTTTGAAATTCCTCAGTAGTCAAATTTATTAAATATTTAGGATCATCATCTATTCTTTTTTCTCTACAAGCAGTTAGTGGAATCGCAAAGTTTCTAGGCACAAAAAGCTTTGAACCTAATATATGAGCTAAACTTGATTTTTCAACCGTGGATACACCTGTAATAAAAATAATAGTCTTCATTTTATGAATTTACTTGCTATATGAACCATCGGAGAAATTTTTTTATAGTTTATAGTATCTATATTTTGCCATATACAACCATCAGAATCTTTTCCATCAGATTCTCGCTTTATTTCTCCTATGATTTCAATTTTGTATAAAACTGCTATATGTTTTAGACATTTATTTACATTGTCTTCATTATAATGATATAGGCTAGTAACTGTTCGGATTTGGTCGTATTGTTTCACTAAACAACCTGTTTCTTCTCTAATTTCTCTTACAAGCGCCTCTTCAAGCGTTTCAGCAATTTCTACCTGGTAAATCAAACAACCCTTTATAAGGACCTCGACTTTTTTTCACCAAAACTATACTTTTAGGTTTTAAAATTAAACCATATACGCCTAAGTGAGAGTGATAAATAATATTATCTTTCATTAAACCAAAAACATTAGAGTTAATATAATAATTTAAAAAATTAATTATACAAAATAATGTATTATAAATACAATTACTCAATATAAAAATTCCACTTAACAAATTTATAAATTTGCAAGGAACTAAAAGTGAACATTAATAAAGCTATTTAACTGTATCAGTTTAGAATGATTTTAGAGGTTGTCCGAAAACTAGTAAATTCAAGAATATCATTGGGATTAGCCCCCTTATCCAACAAGCATCGAACTATTGGTACACAAACGTTATTTTTTCTGCATAGAATGGCAATGTGCAGTAGCGTTGTTTCTCTAATTGGACTACAATCAGTTAGCCTGAACCTAAAATTTATATCAAATCCGCTTCTTTCCCATTCTTCATATACTGCCTTAAGTTCTTCTTGCAACTGCAACCTATGCTTTACTTCATCAATAAATTTAGTTGGGTCGCCCTGACCGGAGTCAATACTATCACTTACTTTTGCAAGCATATTATTGAATTTTCCAAGCTGAAACATATCTTGTGGTGGCATACTACTAACCTCTAGAATAAAACCCTTTAAGTATACAGTAAAGCTAAAGGAAATCAAGGGTTCTTGCTTTCAACACTTATGTCTATCATCAGGACCTATAGCTTCGAAAAAGGTTTAGTGTTAAATTATTAGAAAATTACTTATAAAAATAAATCTTATGGAAAGTAGAACTAAGGCTTGGTTCATTTGGCTGATTAGTAACTTGGTTGTTATATTCAGCAACATGCAGATAATCTACACCTTTATAAGTGTGCATCTTGAAAAAGAACTTGGGCTCACAATCACGCAAGTTGCACTGGCTAATTCAGCATATACTTGGACTTTTGCCATCTTACAATTTTTTAGTGGGGCAATGTTTAATGTTTTTTCCAGTAAAAAAATTTATTCTTTCTCATCATCAACTATAATCCTCGGGTTTCTTGTCCTTGTTAACGGTAACAATTTTTCCCATTTAATTTTATCTCAAGTGTTTATTGCAACTGGAGCATCATTTGGTTTTATTGGTGCTGCTCATACAAGTAGCATATGTTTTCCTGTTGCCCAATTTGGATTGATGTTTTCACTAGTGCAAACGATTTCAAGTCTTTCTGCACTGATAATTCAAATATTGTTCTCTAGCTTGCTTGCTGAAGGTGCAGATTGGAAGAATCTGATTGTATGCATAATACTGTTTGGTGTGTTGATATTTGTACTTACGCTTTTTTATCCAAACACACTTCCAGAAAGCAGCTCAGAAAAGTGCACAATAAAAAGCTCTATAAGAACAGTAATGTGCTCTGTACTAACGGTGCTAAAATTAAGAGATATCTGGATAACTTCAGTGGTGGGTGCTATTACTTTTGGAACATTTTTAGCACTTAATACCTTGTGGGCTCCAAGGTTACTGAGCAACTCAGAACTCAATGCAATGGAGTCAGGTATAGCAACCGCAATACTATGGCTTGGTCTTGCAGTTGGTGCTCCAATTGCAGATCGAATCTCAAACTTATTTA
Source organism: Wolbachia endosymbiont (group A) of Apoderus coryli (assembly GCF_947251615.1). Classification (NCBI taxonomy): domain Bacteria; kingdom Pseudomonadati; phylum Pseudomonadota; class Alphaproteobacteria; order Rickettsiales; family Anaplasmataceae; genus Wolbachia; species Wolbachia endosymbiont (group A) of Apoderus coryli. Next base: position 186,984 of record NZ_OX366367.1, read on the forward strand.
AAAATAGGAAACATGTAATTTCTGCTTTTGCTTTATTGCAAGGCGTCTCAATTATTATTTTACTATGCAGCCATTTAACAGTCCACGTTGTGTACTTTTGTATGTTAATGTTCGGGTTTTTTGCGGGAGGACATATGCTTAATTTTACTGTCGGCAGCGAGATTGTGAAACGAAAATACATTAGCACATCATCATCCATTATCAATGGATTTATGTTTATTGGCAGTGGAGTTATAGTGTCAATGTTAGCACTTTTTACAGATTATCAAATGGCGCTTTTTGCAATATTCGTAACGTTGGCAACTGCCAGTATTTTAAATTATGCTACAAAAGAGACATACCCTAAAAAATAAAGTAGCTGAACCTTAAGTCAGTTGCTATATTGTGTTTACATATTGCAATACTTACTCAATTATGGATCACGTTACAACAAAAGACACAACAGTAACTAAGGCAATGATAGCTGAAAATATAAACCAAGAAATAGGATTATCAAAGGAAGACTCTGCTTCGATAATAGACGATATATTGGACGAAATGAAGACGAGCTTGGCAAAGGATGGAATAGTGAAAATATCGTCATTTGGAACATTCTTGGTCAAAAAAAAGAAGGAAAGACCAGGAAATATACCAAATACATCAGAGAAAGTGATGATTCAAGCAAGAAACTCAGTTTCTTTTAGGCCTTCAAAAACTATAAAAAAATCAATAAATAATTAATGAATAAGGAAAAATTATTTTATACGATTAGGGAAGTAGCTGAAGAGCTACATTTGGAACAGCATGTTCTGAGATTCTGGGAAGGTCAATTTCATCAAATTAAGCCTACAAAGCGTAAAGGAAGAAGGCTATATGATCGTAAGTGTATAGAGGCCATAAAGAAAGTAAAGTACATGCTATATGATAAAGGATATACAATAAAAGGAGTGCAAAAGGAATTTGGTAATGATATAAAAGTCAATCGTGATCCAAAGAATTTGTTGCAAGAACTTACCGATTTGAGGGACTATTTAACTAGTAAAATAAATAACGAGGAAAGTAACGAACAGGCGTGAAACACTACGTCTCGCTAAAATTTTGGAGTTTTGTGAGAGTTGATATATCTAAAATGTGGCATATAGCCTCATTTCTTATGTTATTAGCAATATTAATAGGCTGTGGCCTGCAAAAACCTGCACCTGTGCTGCTTAAAGGCGAAGGATTTTACGGAAAAAGAGAGCTGGAATATACAAGAGAGTACCATTTAACTAGGGAGCCTTCAGTGCAAAAAGAAAGTAGAAAAGCCATCATAAACAGGATATACAAAGATAACAATAATGCACAAAACGTGGAAATTAATGGGGTAAATTGTAAATTTGTAATGCCAGTTAAAGGTACAGTTATTTCAGCTACCTCTTCTGATGAAATGTGTAAGGATGGCATAAAAATTGCTGCTCAAAATGGAACGAACGTAGTTGCCTCTGCACCCGGCAAAGTGGTATATGTAGGCAAAGGGCTGAGATGGTATGGGAATTTAATTATAGTGGAACACAAAGATAATTACATGACTGTGTACTCCTATTTAAAAAACATACATGTTGAAATTGGCGATAAAGTAAAGCAAGGTCAAGTAATTGGATCTGCAGGTAAATCAAGCACACAAGATAAAGATCCACAGATGTGTTTCACAATACGGCATAATGGCCAAGCGGTTGATCCTTTGATGCATGTGAACTGTAATTGAATTTGGATTTATATGAAATATGATTTTAAAAGTGTTGAAAAATTTTATCAAGATAAATGGGATTTTTCTGTAAGCAAGAATAGTAAACAAAAAAAGTGTTACGTGTTGGAAATGTTTCCATATCCATCTGGTAAAATTCATATGGGACACTTACGTAACTATGCAATAGGGGATGTGATAGCACGTTACAAGAGAGCTAATGGATTTGAGGTTTTGCATCCAATTGGCTGGGATGCGTTTGGATTACCAGCTGAAAATGCAGCAAGGGACAACAATATTAGCCCTGAAACATGGACAAAAGAGAATATAGATAATATGCGTACACAGTTGAAATCTATAGGTCTTTCTTATAATTGGGAGCGTGAACTCTCCACATGTGAGCCTGATTATTACAAACACGAACAAAAATTTTTCCTGGATTTTTTAAAGCATGGGCTTGCCTATCGAAAAGAGTCATGGGTTAACTGGGATCCAGTGGACCAAACAGTGCTTGCAAATGAACAGGTGGTTGATGGAAAAGGATGGCGATCAGGTGCAGTTGTTGAAAAACGTAAGTTGTCCCAATGGTTTTTAAAGATTACTGATTTCGCTGAAGATTTACTCAAGTGCCTGCAAAGTTTGAAAAATTGGCCAGAAAAAGTCAAAACAATGCAGGAGCGTTGGATAGGAAAATCTGAAGGAGCAACTATAGAGTTTGAAATCGTTGGCCTGAATAAGAAATTAAAAGTTTTTACGACTTATCCTCATACTTTGTTTGGGGCTTCTTTTTGTGCAGTGGCAGCAGAGCACCCTATTGTGCAGGATATCAGGCTTGCTGTCATCCCAGTGCGTGACACTGGGATCCAGGAAAAAGATGAGATTCCAGCGTCACGCGCTGGAATGACAATTGATGAAAAAATTGGAGTTTACACCGGATTAAACGTAAAACATCCATTTCTTGATAAGGAATTGCCACTTTACATAGCGAATTTTGTGTTGATGGAATATGGAGAAGGCGCGATTTTTGGTTGCCCTGCACACGATCAGCGTGATTTTGAATTTGCGCAGAGGTACAATTTGCCGATTATTCCCGTTATTTCTTCAGCCCACTTAGGTGTCATTCCAGCGCGTGACGCTGGAATCCAGAATTCTTACAATGGATCCCAGTGTCGAAGCACTGGGATGACAAAGGAGGCGTATACTGGCGATGGGGTAATGTTCAATTCTGAATTCTTAAACGGATTAACGGTAAGTAGAGCAAAGGAAGTAATCATTAAAAAGCTCAAAGAAAAAGGGATAGGTGAGAAAACAACAAACTATCGTTTGCACGATTGGGGAGTTTCAAGACAGCGTTATTGGGGATGCCCTATACCTATCATATATTGCAAAGACTGTGGTACTGTTCCAGTACCAGAAAAAGACCTTCCTGTAGTTCTACCAACAGATGTGGAATTTGCAAGTGGTGGTAATCCGCTTGATAAACACCCAACTTGGAAATTTGTTGACTGCCCAAAATGCGGAAAGCAAGCAGAGCGTGAAACTGATACATTCGACACCTTTTTTGAGTCTTCCTGGTATTTTGCTGCATTCTGTAGTGAAGATAAATCAATAGACAAAGATGCATGTAATCGTTTTATGCCTGTTGATTATTATATAGGTGGAATAGAACATGCAATTTTGCATTTGCTTTATTCAAGATTTTTCTGCCGTGCTTTAACCAAATGTGGCTATTTTGCTATTAAAGAGCCTTTCTCTACTTTAATCACTCAAGGAATGGTCTGCCATATAACTTACAAAGACGAGAATGGCAAATGGCTGTTTCCCGAAGAAGCAAAAGAGTTGATTGCACAAGGAGCTAAGGTTCAAGTTGGAAAAGTCGAGAAAATGAGCAAATCGAAAAAGAACACAATTGACCCAAACTTTATCATAGGAAAGTATGGTGCTGATACTGCTCGCTTGTTTGTGTTATCCGACACTCCTCCAGAAAAAGATATGGAATGGTCCGATGATGGCGTGGAAGGCTGTTCTCGCTATATAAACAAATTGTGGCGTATGGTAATGCAGCTGAGACCTGTAAATATACACTATGATAATGAAAGTGTTACGGGTGGACTTCTAGAGTACAGAAAAAAAATTCATAAACTCTTACACGGACTTACAGATGACTTGGAAAACTGCAGATTAAACTGTGTAGTGGCAAAATTTCGCGAAATGACGAATTTAATAGCTGAAATAGACGTAGAAGCTGGAAAATCTCTTATTGATGAAGGTATATGCATACTAATCAGAGTAATCGAACCATTCATACCACATCTAGCTGAAAGCCTATGGCAAGAAATAGGAGGTCAACCTTGGCCAAAAGCTGATGAATCATTATTAGTTGACGATACGGTAACTATAGCAGTGCAAATCAATGGAAAATTACGTACAACAATAAAGGTGGCAATTAACTTACCTCAAGAAGAATTGAAGAAAATAGCGATAGACTCTGTGTCCAGTAAGATCGATCAAAGCAAAGTTCGCACTGTATATGCTGTACCAAATAAGATAGTAAATATAGTTATATAAAAAATCCGAGTGTATCTGTTCAGGGGCATCGCAAATATTGAAGCAAAAGTGGTCAGTGCTTGACACACAGCTGTACGAACATTGCAATTTGCAGGTAATTTGCGTAGTAAGTGGTGTCATGAAAGTAGCCGACACTGGGATGGCTTTGTTGCATAGCAACGTAAGTTTTTTCCAGAGTAAATAATTTTATGCGACTATTTCAAATTTAGGCATACCAATTGCAGTAAATTTGTTCATTAAGTAGCATTTAATAAGTAGTTCCTTCTCTCTATTTGTCTCAGATTTATTCTTAAAACTAAACCCAAATATTCGCTTCAACCTTGAGAAAAATCCTTCAATATACGATCTTTTTCCGTAATTTACTTCTTCTTTCCATCTTTTTATACCATTCTCACCATGTAATTTCATTAACTGAATAGCGGCATTTCTATCAAGCATATAATCCAATTTTGGATGCTCTGCTGCGTTGTTTTTCGGAGGAATTTTCGTTTTTATGCCATATTGATTACACAGCTTATAGAGCTTTTTTCTATCATATGCCCTATCTGCATATAGTGCTTTTATAGCATATTTAACATCAAATTTCCCCAATGCTCCATAGTGATCAGAGTAAACGCCATTACTGTATTTTGTAGCTATGACTTGTTTGCTCAACATTATGTGCAATTTTCTTACTTGTTTATAGCCGCGGTACTCTCTATCTTTGCTATTTTCTTTGCTGTGTGTTGTTGTATATACTAATTCCTGTACTGTCTATAGCAATTTCGATATCTTCCATGTTATTTTTATCAACTCTGCAATCATTGATCTTAATATCAAGTTTCTTTTGATGCTTGTGAATAGCTGATAACTGCCAAATCTCTTCCTATTTGTTGCAAATATCCTTTTATAAACCCGACTGTTTGTCTTAAACCAATTCTAAAAAGATTGACAATTATATGCACCAAAATTACGACTTTATCACTGTAAATATAGTTGCCGCCCTGCATTTTTGGACTATTTTCATACCAATTTTCGATAGCTTCATCGATGTAACGAAAAATATTTCCCCTTTTTTCAAGGAATTTGTTATATTCGTTTTGGTTACTGACTTTCATTTTCTGTGGCATATTTTTTCTTCAACAGTTAAATGGTTATTTATAATGAATTTTGTCAGTAGCCACCAGATTTTTTCGGTTGCTATGCAACAAAGCCGGGTGTCATCCAGTACCTTCTCTTGTCATCCCAGTGCCCAGACACTGGGATCCAGGAATTTTATTAAGTTGGTAAGCATAAAAGTAGCCGTTTTATGTTAAAGTACAACGTTTTGATGATTATGAAAAAGCTGGATTCCAGTGTCAAGCACTGGGATGACACCCTACTAGCGGAAGTTACTCTCAAATGTTTGTTCATGTTAGCTACAAACATTAAGAAATTTACCAAACGAAAAAAAAGGCAAAAGAAGCCCTAGTCATTGTCTATTTTCAGTATTGGCGTTTTTTAAGTCTTAAACACTGCAATTTAGCTGCTTTTAAATGCAACTCACCTTTGTTTAAATGTTTAAGAAATTTACTAAGCAGAAAAAAAGGCAAAAGAAACCCCGTGGTAATTAGTGTTCACTCTCTAATCCTTCAAATTGGCGTACTATACTGTCTTAAACGACTTATAAGCGCGTTTCAGCTTATATGGGTAAAAACCCAGAAATATTGTGAAGACATAAGGTGCACATAGTGCGAAAAATTAAAAATAAGACGCCAAGTACGTTGTTTTTTTGCTGTTTAATCTGCACAGATGAAGATAACTGAATACCTTCAGTTTCATAATAAGGGGGCTGGCGGAGTTTGTCAAGTAGGTTTTGCATTTAATCCGTTTCTATGAGCTACTTGCCATATATTCCAAGGAGTTCTTCTTGTAGATATTATACCAACAATCCACTATTTTTTTTATGTCTTGTGGTTTAGTTTCTGGACCTATGCTGATTCTGATTGAACACTCTGCTTGCTCTTTTGTTGCCCCCATTGCAAGCAAAACATGGGAAGGCTCAACTTTTCCAGAAGAACATGCAGAACCATTACTAACTGCAATATGATTCAAGTCAAAATGCATGAGCTGCACATCACTCTTTACTCCTGGCATATAAATAAAACTTGTGTTTGGCAGCCTCTTAGAGTTTTTACCGAAGATTCTTATGTCACTGGCAAGATTTAATAATTCACACTCTAATTGATCACGTAGCTCCTTTACTTCATCCATTTTTGATAGAAGATCTGGAATATTTTGCAGTGCAGCAGAAAGGCCTGCAATTGCAACAATATTTTCCGTACCACCACGAAATCCCTTCTCTTGTCCACCACCTATTATAATAGGTTCTATCGCAAGTTCTTTATTGAATATTAAAACTCCACTGCCTGCTACACCGCCAAATTTATGGGCGGATAAAGTGAGTAAATCCACTCCTAAATCTTCCATATTAACTTTAATTTTCCCAACACTTTGAGCAGTGTCAGTGTGGCAAATTGCTCCAAATTTGTGTGCTATTTCAGCTATTTCCTCAATAGGTTGAATAACTCCGGTTTCGTTATTTGCCATCATAACTGAAACTATTGCTTTGTTTCCTTTAAGTTCGCTTAGAATTTTTTTTAGCTCTAAAAAGTCAACAATGCCCTCCTGATCAACGGGTATTATATATGGATTACATGCAGAATTAAGAATTGAAGGATGCTCTATAGCTGAAATTACATGCAGGTAGCCTGCTATTCCTCTCATAACAAGGTTATTCGCTTCAGTTGCACCAGACGTAAAAACTATTTCTTTATCACTTGAGACGCCAATAGCACCACGTACGTTATCTCTTGCCTCCTGAAGAATCTTCCTCGCTTCTTGTCCTCTTTTATGTAGTGATGATGGATTGAGCGTTTGTTTTAACAAGACCTCAAATATACTTTTTTTTACATTTTCACTAATTGGAGCAGTTGCATTGTAATCAGCATATACGCAACCACTATTTTCTAAAGAGAATGGACTCATCTGTCACTTAAATAAGTTTACCATCAACTATAACCATAACTATGTACGTTAGCTTTAATACGATAAAAAATTTATTGCAAAAACAGCGAAATTAATACATAATTAATAACTCACGTCATCAATACCTGTCAAGCAGGTTCTTATTAGGGGTTACCATGGTTGAAGTTTTTTTGAATAATGCAACAAAAAAGATAGAAGGTGAATACCACCAAAGCAAAGATGCCAACGCGCCGGTTGTGCTGGTTTTACATCATCATCCTCAATATGGTGGTAATATGGATAGTAAAATTGTACATAGTACATATACGTCTTTTATCGATAACAATTTTTCTGCATTGAAAATTAACTTTCGGGGTGTGGGAAAATCTACTGGAACTTTTGATAAGGGTATAGGAGAGTTAACTGACGCTGCAGTAGCTATTGATTGGCTTCAGGAACATAATTCTAGCAACGTTCCAATTTGGATCGCTGGTTTTTCTTTTGGAGCATGGGTGGCTATGCAGCTAACAATGCGCCGCCCTGAGATAGTGGGTTTTATTGCTCTTTCTCTTCCGGTAACTAAGTACGATTTTTCTTTTCTTTCTCCCTGTCCAGTTTCTGGGCTTATAATACAAAGCAGTAATGATACAATCTCAGAAGAAAGCGATGTAACAGAATTAGCAAAAAGGTTGATAAATTCAGTAAAAAGTGATCACATGAAATACCATATAATAGATGAGACTAATCACTTTCTAAGGGATAAAGAAGAGGAAGTGACTCAAATCGTAGACGATTATATAAAACTGCGCTTGAATAGTGCAACTATTTCTTCTCAAAAGGTCAAAAAAGAGGTAAGGGTAAAAGAATATGCCTAATCTTTACAAACAAGAGAAATGAGTGTAGTAATATAAATGAAAAGGTTTTGTTATGTTTAAAAAGCTATTATTTTTTGTTTTAGCTGTGTTTATGTTATCGGGGTGTTCCCTAAGTAAACAGCGTAAGTTAAAAAGTCCGTGTATAAAAAGCAATGAAAGCATTTCATGCGAGTTGTACTCTGTTAATGATCATTGGTTAGATAAGTATAAGGCATAGGTAGTTTTAAATTGTGCTATTTTTCCTATTCACAACTTCACTAATGATCGATCTCTCAATTGGAAAATGCAGTCTGCCTTTTCTGCAAGGAGATGATTGTGCGTTACTATAAGCATAGAGCTGTTATTTTCCTTTACGTATGAATGTAGCAGTAAAAACACGTTAAAAGAATTTGTTGGATCTAAATTTCCTGTTGGCTCATCTGCAAGTAAAAGCTTTGGAGAATTTACAATGCTTCTTGCAATTGCAACTCTCTGCCTTTCCCCACCTGAAACTTCAGATATCATACTACTTGCTTTGTTTTCCAGACCAAATTTTTCCAATGTTGCTTGCGAATTTTTTTTTGCTTCAGCTTTGCTTTTTCCTGCAATGAGTTGAGGAAGCATAATATTTTCCAACACCGATAACTCTTGTAACAAATAGTGAAATTGATAAACAAAACTAAGAAAATTTCTTCTTACATGGGTTTTATGCTTATTACTGGCTTGTGTGCAATTTATTCCATCTATCGTAACTATACCTGAAGTTGGCTTATCCAACAAGCCTGCGATTTGCAATATAGTTGTTTTCCCTGCACCTGAATCGCCAATCAGCGCTACTACTTGCCCTCTTGTGACACTTAAGTTGATATCCTTTACAACAGCAGAATTGTCCTTGAAGCTTTTATCTACAGAAGTTAGTTCTAGTGCTACATTACCACCCATGTTTAAAAGACCCAGAAGGCATCTAAGTTTTGGAAACCGAAAAACTGTTACCACAACCACATTGAGACTTAGCAAGGGTATTCTTTATTTGAAAACCAGAACCACTGAGATTCTCAGTATAATCTATAACTGAGTTATTTAAAAATTTTGCTGAACAATTATCAACCATTAATACAGGATTGCCATTTTCATCATTAATTACTATATCTTTACCTTTTTTGCTGAAACTGGAGTGGCTTCTATAGTCCTCGCTTTCTTCATAATCATCATCTTCGTCTTCGTCATCAAATTCATCATCGTAATCATCATCTTCATCATCCAAAGATAGATTTTTATTCATTTGATCCATAAGAAAATTGTATTTGAAACCAGAACATCCACCACCTGAAACTGCAACCCGCAAAACGGAACTCTTATCCCCTTCCTCCTCTGCAAGAGAGTGGATTTTTTTTAGTGCATTATCAGTTAAGTTGATGTTGTAATTTGTTGACATAGTAACCACCGTTTATTATTGATAACTTATTATAGTAGAAATTTTACATGTCAAACAATAATTTTCTATTAAGTTATGCATGTTTTCCAAGCAAAACAAAAGGGAGATACTTCAAAGAGCCAGAAGATGAAAATCGCAGCTGCTTTCAGCGTGATAGGGATCGCATTGTTCACTCTAATGCGTTTAGGAAATTGGGATACAAAACACAAGTTTTTATCAATTACGAGCACGATTACTATCGCACTCGGCTGACTCATAGCCTTGAAGTTGCACAAATTGCAAGATCCATCGCACGCAGGCTCAGCTTAGATGAGGACATCACTGAATGCATAGCGCTTGCACATGACCTTGGTCATCCCCCATTTGGTCACACAGGTGAGGATGCTCTAGTTCAAGTTAATAATGAGAAGTATGAGTTTGATCATAATGTTCAAGCTATAAGAATTTTAACTTATCTTGAACAAAAACATGCTGATTTTGATGGTATGAATCTAAGTTGGGAGGTGGTTGAAGGGGTTGCAAAACATAACGGTCCCTTGCTTGGTCAAAACGCGGAGTCTTCTACAAATAATCAGCTGTTATTAGAATATAATGAAAAATATGATCTAAAACTTGAGGAATTTTCAAGCATTGAAGCGCAAGTTGCCTCAATTGCCGATGATATTGCTTACAGTGTTCACGATCTTGATGATGCACTCAGGGCAAATTTAGTAACCATCGAAGATTTGCTGAATGTCCCTTTAATTGGAAAAATGTTTAAAGACGTAAGGAGCGGATATTCAGAATTGCCTCAGAGCAAACTCATACATGAATCACTGAGTGGAACTATAGGAACTATGATAAGCGATGTTGTTTCTCAGACTGAAAGAAATATTGAAGATCACAAAATAAAAAGCGTAGAAGACGTAAGAAGTCTAAATAAAATGCTAGTCACATTTTCACCAGAAGTTGCGAATGCTACAAAAGAAATGAAAAGATTCAACATGGAGAAAATATACAGAAGCTATAAACTGAGTAGAACGATGAACAAAGCAAAACGCATAATACAGGAACTTTTTCAATGTTTTTATGAAAACCCAGGATTACTTCCCACAGAGTGGAGCAAACTCGCTTATGAATCTCAGCGTTCAGTAATAATATGTGACTATATCTCGGGTATGACAGATAGATTTGCCATACACGAGCACAGAAGAATTTTTGATACCTCATACGAAATGACTTCTTTCTAATGACTGATGATCATTTCATGTCAATTGCATTAAGACTTGCAGAAAAAAATCTTGGAAATGTTGCACCAAATCCTGCTGTCGGGTGTGTTATTGTAAAGGATGGTACAATTATTAGTGAGGGGTATACAGGGATCGGTGGGCGTCCGCATGCGGAGGTAGTCGCTTTGCAAAACGCGAAAGGTTCAACTCAAGATGCAACTATGTATATCACGCTCGAGCCATGTTGCCACTTTGGAGTTACAGAACCTTGCACCGCAGGAATTATAAGAGCTGGAATAAAAAGGGTAGTAATTGCAACTATTGACCCAGATAGTAGAGTTTTAGGTGGAGGCATTAAAGCTCTAAAAGAAGCAGGAATTGAGATTGAGCAAGGTATTATGCAAAAAGAGGCAGAAGAACTGAATGTCGGCTTTTTCACCACTAAAAAACTACACAGGCCATTTATAGCCTGTAAAATCGCAACAACTCTTGACGGGAAAATTGCAACATTTACAGGCGATAGCAAATGGATAACAAGTGAAGATACGAGAAATTGGGTACAGAAGCTTAGAACAAAATATGATGCGATTATGATTGGCAGCAATACTCTTATTAACGATAATCCACTCTTAACTTGCAGATTACCAGAACTCGGAAGTAGATCGCCAATAAGGCTAATTATAGATAGCCAGGAAAAATTGCAGGAAGAGCATAATATTGCAAAGACTGCAGACAAAGTAATAACTTGGGTAATCACAAATAAGGAAGTAGAGAGAAAAATAAAAAACATTAATTATTTGATAGTCAATTCAAACCACAAACCTCCTGTCATTCCAGATGTCACCCCAACACACTCTCCTGTCATTCCAACACCTTCTCCTGTCATCCCAGTGCCCAGACACTGGGATCCAGAAAACTTCAAGCAATTGCATAATGAAAACTGGATTCCAGCGTCACGCGCTGGAATGACATCGGAGCCTGATATTATCGATAAAGTCTGCCTAAAAGACATGGCATCAAAACTTGTTTCAGAAATTGGTATAACAAGATTATTAGTTGAAGGCGGAGGAGTGTTAATTACAGAGTTATTGAAGCACGATTTAATTGACAGGCTGATAATCTGCCGCAGTGGTAAAATTTTAGGTAACGATGCCACTCCCTTTATAGGAGATTTAGGAATTCAATCTATTAACAACTGTTATCAGTTCAAAAAAACAGAAATAATAGAGTTTAGTGAGGATATAGTTGAGGTGTGGGATAGATTGCCTTAACCTTTACATATTCAAATGAAAGGAAAAAGAAAGAGGTAGAAAATCTACCTCTGATTATGTTAAACTTGCTTCTCAAGAGCTTCTTTCAACACTTTAACAACTTCAGGATCTTTTAAGCAAGTCTTAATTTTTTCTTGCAAATCGTCGTCAGAAAATGTTGTACCTGGAGCACCATCTTTACCTGGAGCACCATCTTTACCCTTAGCGCCTTCCATTGCATTCATTTGCTGATATGAAGAATAAGCTTGTGCAGCAAAATATACAGCGGCAATAAATAGAACTGCAATTCCAGCAGGGCTAGCAACAAGTGCTAAAGATGCAGGTCCAGCAATTACTTTAGTAGCAATTAATATTGCTGTTATTGCTCCCGCTAAAGATGCAACTGCAACTAAACCTTCAATACTCATTTTTGTTATATGTGCAGTATTTTCCCACTTCAATATGTTTTTTATAGTCATAATAGTCCTCTTAAAGTAAGGTTAATAAAAGGATTGAGTATGTGTTAATAATGCATGTTGGTCAAGCCATTTTTTACATAAAGTATATATTTCAAGCTAAACTGTTACCAATTGTATATAATTAACTATGAAACATGGTTGGCTGAATCTTAATAAACCAATAGGAATTAGCTCTGCACAGGCTGTAGCCCAAGTCAAAGGGATTTTTGGGATAAAAAAAGCTGGTCATCTGGGAACACTTGATCCTTTAGCTTCAGGTGTGCTGCCAATTGCTCTTGGCGAGGCAACAAAAACTATACCGTATTTATCTTGCGACTTAAAAGCATACGATTTCACAATAAAATGGGGTGAACAAAGAACAACGGACGATTTGGGTGGTGATATTATTAGAACTAGCACTATAGAACCTCAATATAATCAAATAAATTGTGCAATTAAAAATTTTATTGGTGAGATCAAGCAGACTCCTCCTCAATTTTCAGCAATAAAAATCAAAGGAGCAAGGGCGTATAAATTGGCAAGAAGTGGGCAAAAGGTGAATATAAAGCCCCGACAAGTCAAAATACATGAACTGAAATTGATATCTGTGGACACCATAAATAATAGTGCAAATTTTTCTATGATGTGCGGTAGTGGTGTATATGTGAGATCAATTGCTCGTGATCTTGGAATTGTATTAAATTGTTTTGGACATGTTATAAAATTAAGAAGAACTATGGTAGGTGACTTTAGAGAAAATGAATCAGTGACAATTGAGCAACTTATTGAAAAAACTCGCTTTTTGGTGTCATTCCAGCGCGTGACGCTGGAATCCAGAAAAAAAGAACCAGTGTCAGCTACTCAGATGACACCCTTCCCTGGTGGACTCAAATCACAATGTCCGTACACTCAATGGCGTCAACTTAAGGAAAAATATAAGCGATAGTGTGTAAAATTTCTCTCTAAATTTTTTATCATAAAATTATCCAAAGAGTGAAAAAAAACGCTGTTGTTTCTATAAAAAAGTTTAAAATGTGTCCTTTCTATAAGGAGACATGCAGAAAGGAAAAAATCTTATTTTACAAATTAAAAATACAATATACTCAAAAACTTTTCAGAAGATCCATAGGAGGGTTTGCTAATGAGGACTCTTAAGTTGACGCCATTGGCTGAACGGATACCAGTTGTGGACGTCAAGCCTATCCTAGTGCTGCATATCAAGCTCATACTCAGTATGTAAATCTTTGACTAAAGCTACAGCGCATTCTTTTTGAACAATTATACTGATTTTGATTTCAGATGTTGTGATAGCAAGTATTTCTATCTTTTTTTCGCTTAAAACCTTGAGTGTGCGGTGCATCACTTCAGTGTTAGACATAACACCAATACCAATTATTGAAATTTTAGCTACATTACCATTTATAGCATAATTTTCATTCTTATTCAGTAACTTTTCCATTAAATCAATATCAAATTTGGAGATAACAAAACTTGACCCATGTATCATATCGATTTTAACGTTTGCCCCTACTATATCTCTTAAAGTACGCAAGTTATTTGCAAGGTTAGTGAGAGTTACAAGAGCTTCATTAGTGCTATAAGTTATTCCAGTAATTAAGTATCTCTCTAGTACATCCCTTTTGTGTAGTACTGCGGTGCCTTCTACTTCCTTAAAAGTGGATAGCACTTGCACTTTAATGTTATGTTTCATTGCAAGTTGTACTGAACGATTATGCAGTATTTTAGCACCAGATGACGACATTTCCAACATTTCATCGTAAGAGATAAATTTAAGCTTGCGTGCCATTGGAACAATTTTCGGGTCTGCTGTATATATTCCATCAATATCAGTAAAAATTTCGCAAGCTCTAACACCAAAGGCTATCGCGAAGGCAACTGCTGATATATCAGAGCCTCCTCTTCCAAAAGTAGTGATTCTATCATCATTTATACCTTGAAAACCAGCGATGATCGCAGCAGTATAACCCTCAGCAAAAGATCTTTTCACACGGTCAATCTTTATTGTTTTTATTTTAGACTCAGAATAAAAATCATCAGTTACAATTGGTAACTGCCAGGCAAGCCACGATTTAGCATTAACTCCGATCGATTGGAGAGTGATAGCTAATAGACCGCAAGAGATTTGTTCTCCTGCTGAAAGCATAACGTCATACTCTGATAACTCTTGTCTGCAACTTAAATTTGAGATTTTTCTAGCCTGAAAAGCCATTTGGTCAGTAAATCCTGCAACAGCAGATACAACAACGATTACATTACAACCTTTCTCAATATCGTTTTTTATCAAATTTGCAACTCGGTTTAAATCAGTTAGCGAAGTCCCACCAAATTTTTTTATGATTATTTTGTCCATAGTTACAATATAGCTCTCTTCTGAAGAAAAATATAGTTTTTGTAGAGATAGCAGCTTGCAAGCCATTCAGAAAAGGGAAGACAAAGCTATAGCTAACGCGTCATACCACGATTCATTCCATAGCTGTACGAACATTCATTTTTGAAGGTAAATTGCACAGCAAATGGTGTCATCCCAGTGCCTAGACACTGGGATCCAGAAGACTTAATTTCAACCAAGTGGCTGCATAATAAAGGCTGGATTCCAGTGCCAAGCACTGGAATGACATCCTCCCTTGTGGAAATTGCTCTCAAATCACAATGTTCGTACAGCTATGGATTCATTCGCGGTATAGATTCCGCTAACTAATAGCGGAATGACGAATTTGTTGTTTTTCAAATTGTAGGTAAATCTAAGCCACTTTAGCTATATAGCACGAATCAAACCACTAAGCAGCAGGAGACCTTGCATGACCTCCAAAAAATACTTTTATTCTTTCAAGATAAGTAGGTGGTACTGGAGGAATTTCTATACCATCTATAACAGCGCTTATTGCTTCTTTTACATCATCGCTTGTAATTAACTCTTTTAATTTATGCTTTATAGGGCCTCTTCCAACATCTTGCCCATACCTATTGTAATAATCCACATATAATTCATTAAAGACAGATTGTTTTGCTTCTTCTATCAGTTTACTGATGTTGCTTTTTATTTGAGGATCCATATCACCATCAGAATAAAAATTATCAAAATTGTCCTTTAAAATTGTAATTTTTTTATTGTTACAGCTTCTAAGGAATTTTTCTGTAATGCTTGGCATTCTCTCGTACACTTGAGCGTTTACCTCAACTGTAAAGTTATTTTTAGCTTCAAGACAACTAAGTGAATAAATAATACGATTAAACATTCCAAGATGACATGCACCATTTCCTTCTTTTAAACGCATCAGTAACATGCACTTTAGAAAATCTGTATCTAACTTTTGATCCTTAGCTGCAGTCAAAACTAGATTTGCAGCTTGTGTGAGAGTAAGGCTAGTTTTTGATTCTCTATAAGCTGCTCCATTGGAACCATTAAAGTTAAGATAAAGTTTTAATTGCTCTTTTTGCTCAGTTGTAAGCTCATCTGAATTATTTATGTAGTCTTCAAACTCTTTATTGAGTACATTTGGTTGAGCTCCAAATTTCTGTTTTAACTCTTGAGCGCATTGGAAAATACTATGTTCAAAACTACTCGTGTGAACACTTTGACTGCCAGTGCCCACATCACTTACATTAAACAAAAAGCTTAGCTGCTTTACATTCAAACCCAAAGGTGAGAAAAGCCTCACTAATGGATACTTTATCAATTCAAGAAGTGCTACTGGAATTAATAATACAGCATTTATAAGCACAAGAAATATGTGATTACTTGGTATTTCTCTTCTAGTACTCAGTAGCAGCCACCCATTAAGGGCAGATATTTTCGATGCACAGTACAAAAATGGTAATTGAATGTAATATATTAAATATATAGAGAAAAATAGAATCTTATCTTTCAACCCTATTGTTGGGTCGTTATATACTTCAGAAAAAATACTATCATCACTGTTTTTATTTTTGAAAGACTGATAGTTGCTTGTAATTTTTTCTGTAAAGATAGAACAGAGCCTATGTATGCCATAGCATGCAACACAGGCAGCAAGAGAAATTGCAAGTGTTCCAAAAGCAGCTAATACCTCACTTGAAGTTTTGGCAAGAAGGAATGCATAAAGCGCATTAATAAAGATCTTAAGCAGAGAATCATGATGAAATAATGTTCCAATAGCAGCACCAATTAATAAAACATACCCACAAACAACCAAAAATCTTTTTAACCTCGGATTCATAACCACCTCTTAATAATCTGTTAATATAATCTATTTTAGGAATAAATTGAGAAAAATGCAAGTTTTTATAAAGATCAATTGAAATTTCTGAGCTTCAGTTATATTGTTAATCTATTCAGATAAAAGTTATTGTGTCAAACAAAATAGGTTTTTGGGCTATTTTTGCCTTAGTGATTAGCAGCCAAATTGGCTCTGGAATTTTTATGCTTCCAATCAGCCTTGCTCCATATGGCATGTATAGCCTCATAAGCTGGGTAATATCAGGGCTTGGTGCTATATCTCTTGCTTTGGTTTTTGCTATGCTATGTGCAAAATTCCCAGAAACGGGTGGCCCTCACGTTTATGTAAAACATGCTTTTGGTCCTGCTGCAGCTTTCTTTGTTGGTTGGACATATTGGGTGATTTCATGGGTTAGCACGACAGCAGTAATCGTTGCAAGTATTGGCTATCTTACTTCGCTTTTTCATGGAGATATTCAAAATATACGCTTATTTTTAGAAATACTATTATTTACGATCATTACACTAATAAATTTAAGAGGTGTCACTGCTGCTGGATGTGTTGAGCTTTTATTGATGACTGTCAAAATTACCGCACTGCTTGCTATACCGGTAACAGCGTTGTTTTTCTTTGATAGGAATAATTTTATCATAAGTGAGGAAATATCAAGCCTCACGATGTCTCAAGTCCTTGCTCGCTCTACACTACTCACTCTATGGTGTTTTATTGGACTTGAATCAGCAACAGCACCTGCAGGATCAGTCAACGATCCAGCCAAGACTATACCAAGAGCCATAGTGCTTGGCACAATCTCTGTTGCAGTTATATATTTCATTAATAGCCTTGCAATCATGGGATTGATAAACGGCAATGATCTAGTTAATTCAAAAGCGCCGTATGTTGACGCAATAAAAATTATGTTTCCAGGTAATTGGCATTTGATCATTTCTATTGTTGCTTTTATTGTTTGTGTTGGCAGTTTAAATGCTTGGGTACTAGCTAGTGGACAAGTGGCTCTTGGCCTTGCAGAAGATAAACTAATGCCACAGTTCTTTGCTAAAAGAAATAAGCACGGTTCTCCTTTCTGGGGCATAATAATCAGCTCTGTTGGCACTTCAGTTCTACTAATTCTCACTTCAAGCAACAATTTTGCTAAACAGATCACATCAATTATCGACTTTTCTGTAGTTTCATTTTTATTTGTTTACCTTGCATGCAGCCTTGCTTTTCTCAAAGTTATTGTGCAAGAAAAGAGTTGTTACAAATTTTTAATTGGCAGTATAGCAACAACCTTTTGCTGCTGGGTAATATTTGAAACTTCTGTGAATACTTTGCTGATCGCAAGCTTATTCACCGCAAGTGGCGTACCTCTTTATTTATTTTGGTATCGCAGAGCTCCTGCACAATAAAATAGAGTTTAAGGCCTTTTATTTAATAACGACTTTTCTTATTGTCCACTTGTTCGACATTACCCTTCTCAAGTTTACTATCTACTTCTTTTGCGTGTTCATCATCTATACTAGTCTCATCTTTTATCTTACTGGAGTGACCTGCTTGCGATTTTTCATATGCTTCCATGTTGTCATATATAGGGTTACTGATGATTTCTATTTTTTCAGGTGTGAAAATCCTTGCTAAAAATCTCCCTATTATTGGTATTGATCTTAAGAAATCTCTTAGCTTTGAAGGTTCTTGTCTTTTATTTAGGAACTGTTGGTCTATTTTAAGGTTTTTTACACCATACTTTTTATCATCAAAATTTATTGCAGGCTTTCTTTTTTTCGAAAGAACATTTTGAGCCTTTAATCCATTGGTTCTTTCAGGCTCTTGAGGTGTAGACATTGCAGGTTTAACCTTAGTTTCATCGTATTCTTTACTCATCTTTCATTTTATTATGTAATATTACTAATATTGCATAATAATAGCTAAATTACAATTAATTGCAAGGTGAAAATATTAAAACAATTGTAAATTTTGTCAGTAAAAATATAATATAACTTTAAAGTTAGAGGTTTATCTATATGAGATACAAAATTGCTGTTATTGGAGCAACCGGAAGAGTAGGGCGTGAGGTGTTAAGCACGCTTGCTGAGTTTCAAGATGAGGCGATAGATTCTGTTATTGCACTTGCGTCGAAAAAATCAGAAGGGAAGAAGGTGAGTTTTGGTGACAAAGAGTTAACAGTTTTATGCCTTGAGGATTATGACTTCATTGGAACTAATGTAGCCATTTTCTGTGCCGGATCTCATGTTTCTGAGAAACACGTACCGACTGCAATTAAGGCTGGGTGCATCGTAATAGATAACACTTCCCATTTTAGAATGAAAGAAGGTGTGCCGCTCATTATTCCAGAGATTAATAAAGAAAAAATTATGGAATATAAAAACCACAACATAATATCCAACCCAAACTGTACTACAATACAGATGTTGCTAGTACTACATCTATTACACCAGAAAGCAAAAATAAAGAGAATCGTTGCTTCAACTTATCAATCAACTTCTGGTGCAGGTAAAGCAGCAATGGATGAACTTTATAATCAGACAAAAAAAATCTTCATGAATGAGACTAAAAAGCCTGAGATATTCCCTAAGCAAATAGCGTTTAATTGCATTCCCCATGTAGGAGAATTCATGGAGAATGGTTCTACAGAAGAGGAATGGAAAATGCAAGAGGAGACAAAAAAAATTTTAGAGGAAGATATAAAAGTTACTGCAACTTGTGTAAGGGTACCCGTCTTTATCGGCCACGCTATGGCAGTAAATGTGGAATTTGATCAACATATCACTGAAGAACAAGCTCGTGAAGTGCTAAGTGAAGCCGAAGATAGTGGAGTTTTAGTATACAACAGGCGTGAAGACAGTGAATACATAACTCAAATTGATGTTGTACAGGAGAATGCTGTATATGTATCGCGTATTAGACGAGACAATACTGTTGAGCACGGATTAAATATGTGGATAGTGGCTGATAACCTGCGCAAAGGTGCAGCACTAAATATAGTGCAGATTCTTGAGATTTTGATAAGAGAGCATTTGTCAATCAAGTGCATATAGAGTGCACGTACGTTGTAATTCGAAGGAAATTTGTATACTACATGGCAGCGCGTAACGTTAGAATCTAAGTCATAAAACTTGCTTGACACCCTTCGCCAGCCCCCGTATCATGAAACTGAAGGTATTCAGTTATCTTCATCTGTGCAGATTAAACAGCAAGAAAACAACGTAGTTGGCGTCTTATTTTTAATTTTTTGCACTATGTGCACCTTATGTCTTCACAGTATTTCTAGGTTTTTACCTACACAAGCTGAAACGCGCTTATAAGTCGTTTAAGACAGTATAGTACGCCAATTTGCAGGATTAGAGAGTGACAACTAGCTAACACGGGATTTCTTTTGCCTTTTTTTCTGCTTAGTAAATTTCTTAAACATTTAAGCTAAGGTGAGTTGCAATTAAAAGCAGCTAAATTGCAGTGTTTAAGACTTAAAAAACGCCAATACTGAAAATAGACAATGACTAGGGTTTCTTTTGCCTTTTTTTTCGTTTGGTAAATTTCTTAAATATTTGTGGCTAAACGACAACCGTCATCCCGCTACTTGTTAGCGGGATCTAGAGATACCGTGACGGTATGACGTAGGACTGCTGTGATACCATTATAGAGTGAACCAGTGTCAGCTACTTGGATGACAGGAGAATGATGTCATCCAAGTAGCTTGACGCTCGCATCCAGTTTTCTTTATAATTTCCTTTGTGAAAGAACAAAAGTGCTTATTTGTAACCATAGCTGGCTTACCAAATGCTGGGAAGTCTACATTAATTAACAGCATCATAGGCAAGAAGATTGCAATTGTCACCCCTAAAGTGCAAACAACAAGGACGCAAATAAGGGGTATTGCAACATGCAACAACACACAAATTGTCTTTACTGACTCCCCAGGAATTTTCTCAGCAGAAACAAAACTTGAAAAAGCTTTAGTCAAGTCTGCATGGTCAGCAATCAAGGGTGATGACATCACTTTGTTGCTTGTTGATGTAAGCAATTATTTGAAAAATATAGAAAGAATTAAGACTATATTTGCACGACTGCAGCGCACAAAAGGCAGATGCATTTTGGTTATCAATAAAACTGATTTGGTAAAAAGGCCTGAATTAAAGATGGCGCATGAGCATCTGAATTTGCTTTATAAATTTGAAAAGGTTTTTACAATATCCGCATTAAAGAATGATGGACTTTCTGATTTGGTGAATTACTTATCTGAAGTTGCACCGGTGAGCCCTTGGTTTTATGAAGAAGATCAAATAACCGATTCCTCGACAAATTTTTTATCAGCAGAAATTACGAGAGAAAAATTATTCTTGAACTTGCGTGAAGAATTGCCATACTCTACAGCTGTTATAACTGAACAATTTGAGGAAAAAAAAGATAAGAGTTTAGTCATCAAGCAGATCATATTTGTGTTGAAAGATAGTCATAAAAAAATAGTGCTAGGGAAAGATGGCAGTAATATTAAAAAAATTAATATCGAAGCGTGTGCTGAACTAGAAAAATTATTTGAGTGCAAGGTACACCTCTTTTTGTTCGTAAAAGTGCGACCTTGGATCGACCGTCCTGAGGAGTATATAGGCAATGCTTAATTCTTTATTGGTATTTGATATTGAAACTATACCAGATGTAAACTCCTGTAAGAATTTACTCAATATTAGTGATGATAGTAGTGTAGAAGAGAAGAGGGATGCATTAACAAAATATCATCTTGAAATAACAAACGGGCAAAACTCTTTTTTGCGTCAGCCCTTCCACCAAATTGTAGTTATTAGTTTTTTACTTTGCAATATAAGCCACCAGAGCGGTTATGAGGTGTTCACACTGCAAGAAATAAGATCTGGAGGCACACTAAATTCCAGTGAAAAGGAGCTAGTGAAAGGATTTTTTAACTACATATCAGAAAAAAAGCCAAGACTAGTTTCGTTCAACGGTCGCACTTTTGATATACCAGTGCTGAAGTATCGTGCTATGATCCATGGCATTCAAGCAGAATATTTTCATAAAGCTGGCGATAAGTGGAATAGTTACAATCAGAGATATAGCAGTGATTGGCATTGTGACTTACTTGAAACCCTCTCTGATTTTGGAGCCTCTGCGAGAGTAAAAATGAACGAAGTTTGTGCAGCATTTAATCTTCCTGGCAAGATTGGAGTTGATGGGTCACAAGTTATGGGCTTATACGATAGCGGCAAGATACAAGAGATTCGAGATTATTGTGAAACAGATGTAATTAACACTTATTTAATTTACTTAAGGTTCATGCATCATCAGGGAAGGATTACTACTGAAAGCTACAACAAAAGTGTGGAAGAGCTGCTTTTAGAGTGCGAAAAAAAAGAACATCTAAAAAAATTTAAAGAAGAGTGTATCTGTTCAGAGGAGTGGCTAATGTGCAAATATTGAAGCAAAGTGCGTGACACACAGCTGTACGAACATTTGTTTGCAAAGGTAATTTGCACAACAAATGGTGTCATTCCAGTGCTTGACACTGGAATCCAGATACGATTTCATCATATAAATCTTTCCATTCATGATTTGTTTTTTCAATTAAGTTTATTTTCCATTTTCTCTGCCAGCTTTTTAGAAGCTTTTCTTTACTAATTGCTAAATTTATGTCTTGAAACTCCTCAAAGTAGACTAATTTACTAACATTGTACTTTGACGTGAAACCGGAAATGGCTTTGCTTTTATGCTCCCAAATTCGTTTGATTAAATTTGATGTTATACCTATATACAGGGTTCCATTTCGTTCACTTGCAAGTATATAAACATAATAATTTTTCATATATAGTAACCTGGATCCCAGTGTCTGGGCACTGGGATGACACCATTTATTGTAACTCACATTTACTCTATGATTATCTTTTTAGATCACCTTGTCTACCTATTTTGCCACTCTGCTGAACGGATACAGAAGAGTGGCAAATAACTTGTGGTGGAAAGTTTTGTATTGAATTTAAATGAACAGATATTATGGAGCAATCTAACAATTGCTCCATAATAGTAGCTATCCACCTATTGCTGGGAAACTTTCATGTGCTATCTGCTCAACTTCTACTTGTTCAACCTGAGAAGAACTTTTTAATTTATTATCTTGATATTCCTTTTTTACTTTCTCAAAAAAATTTGATTCGCCAAAAATATAATTTTGGAAATTGGCAAAATAATGTTGAGCATTACCTCCAAGCACACAGCTAATTCGACTTAATGCTCTAGCAGGATAGTAAAAGAGAGATACGTTATTATTTGACTTGAAATCACTTTCATCCATCATCTTAATAGCTTCATGATAACCATCTATTCCATGAAAATAATCTATACCAGAATATCCTTCTGGTGTTGGTACTCTTAATTGTGCACCTACGTGAGCATAACCAAACGAACCAGGTAATACTGCTGGCACTGGATCTTGCCTGTGGTGAGTGACCCTTATGGTTTTTTCCTGAAGAGCGTCATTATAAATTTCACTAGCAGTAAGGTCAAAAACCCTTGGATCAGCAAAAGTTGCAACATGAACATCTTCAGCGCCTTCTTTTTTGTTGAGGCATAAAGCAGCTATCTTAGCAATAGCTCCTCCCATGCTATGACCTGTGAGATTAATTCTAAAATCTTTTATTTCTGATTTTTGTTTTTCAGCATGAGATTTCAAAATGCCATAAAGATTAGGCCATGAATCTTGAAACGAATTATTAAAGCCACGATGCATTCTTCCACCTTCAGGTAAAAGTTCTGAGGGAGTAAAAAACAAATTGAGATCAGTGATTCCATCGTTTAAGCCCGATAAGCCATATTCTAATGGATTTTTCAAACGAGTACCATGGTAAGCTATTGTTATTTCTTTATCTTTTATAAAAACATGACCAGCATCTTTTTCGAATCCATTACCAAATGGAATAATTTCATAACCTTCACTAATAAGTTCAGCTCTAGTTTTATACATTTTTTCAGTGGATGGAATAATTTCAAAATCTTCTACAACTTTAAATTCAGTTTTGTATACTCCTTCAGCTAAGTTGTGACATCTTTTTTCACTTAGCTTATTGTCGTCATTGCCATAGCTTATTTTACAGAAATTACTCATTTCCAATAATTTCTCTTTATTAAATCCTGCAATTTCTGCAATACTTTCATCTATTTGGTAAGAAGAAGGTAAAGAATGTGGTTCATTTGGGTCAGCAGGATTTATAAATTCATAATCTTCAATGATCTCAAACTCATCATCCACCTTATATTTGCCGTTATCTGCTAAGATGGAGCTTGATTGTTCAACATCACCTAATTGTGAATCTATACTACTTGCACTAGTACCTGTGGTGCTAAACCAATTGCGTAAAAAACTAAAATCCATAACTACCTTAATCTACTATCAGCTAAACAATTTATTTAACTATAATGTAGATTGATATTATTGTCAATAGTATTTTCTATAATCTTTCTATTGCTAGAATAAAAAAATTTTACTTCCATAGAATAAATATAGAGTTATAATGCACTAACAAGCGAACCTCTGTACTAAATTTTGGTTAATATACACGTTGAGCGTATTAAGAAAGTTGCTTTTAAGGTATTGCATTTTACTTTTATTTTCGTTATAAGGTTGCTTTAAGTTGAATTTTCAACATTTTTATACTATTTACATTTAAGATATGATTTCGAAATTTTTTGGGGGCACTTCATGAAAAAATCTATTTATACTAGAACTGCTCTAGCTTCTCTATTAACTTTATATTCTTTCAGCGGCTTTGCAGCTGACTTTCCTGATGAGAGTATGAAGGAAATAAAAAAGCAAGAGAGCACAAAAACTTCTGGAAAAACAGAAGTTATGAAAACATCAAATAAAAAACTGAAAGAAAAGATGGACAGAATATGTAATGCTGATCCAAGAAAAAAAGCTGAAGAGCTTAAGAAAAAGGAGGAGATGAGATTAGCAGCCGAGCAGAAGAAAAAAGAGGAGATCAGGCTAGCAAATGAGAAAAAAGCAAAGCTTATAGAGGATTCAAAAGCGAAAGTTCTAAGCGCTAAGAATTCTAATATAGAAAAAGGTAAAGTTTCAAAAACTAAGCGTTCTAAAACTAAGAATGCTAAAGTTGAAGCTAAAGATGTAAAGAAGGATGTAAAAGTTGTTAATCAAAATACAGAGAAAAAAGGTAAGGCAAGTCCTGTTGTTTCAGTTGGTGGAGTTGATGTTATCGATACCAACCAAGGGCAAAGTAATTTAAGAATAACTTTTGGCGGTGTTGTTGATGCTCAAGGCTATGGCAAAGCAGGGCCAAGTAGCACAGATTATAAACGCTACGACGTTATGCCTGGCAAATCTATAAATTATTATGAGGATGCTACGGATAAGGTAAAAGGAGCAAATCCAGTGTTCCCTGAGGGAATAGGAAATATCGGTGACTATAGCGATAATATGGGTATGATTGCTGATGCGATATTGCACCTCAGAGCAGAAAATAAGAATGAAGATTTAGGTCTTCTCTATGGTGCTGACGTGCAGTTTCATGTTCCAGTGACCGAAGGTAAGGGAGCTTCACAGGGTGTTTATGCTGCAAAAGGCAGAAGTGCGCATGTGTTTGTTAACTCAAAATATGGTGACGTGAAGCTTGGTTACCAATTTGGTCCTGAGGCTCTAATGAGACTTGATGCAACAAGAATTGCAACTGTTGACGGAGCTGCAGATAGTGACTGGTTCAGAAAAGTGAACTTAGAAGGAAGCGCTGCGAGCTTTCCATTTTATGTAACACCGCGTCTTTACACTGAAAGTTTTTCGAGTGAAAGTGAAAAATTCTCTTTCCGCATGGCAGGGAAATATAACAAAGGCGTTATGACTACACTGCCATTTAGAGTTGCTTACTACTCACCAAATTATATGGGCGCAAGGTTTGGTGTTAGCTATTCACCTCGCTATGATAGTAGCTTGTTTACTGTAAAAGAAACAGTTCCTTTCAAGGATAGTACAGGTAATGATAAAATAAAACATAAGGAAGAGATAAAACATGTCGGTCCAGACTATGAGCACATAGTAAGTGCTGGTGCATCATATGAATATGACTTTGATAAATACAAGGTGAAAGTTAAAACTTCTGCAGTTGGTGAATATGGTTGGCCAAAACAATCAAATAAAGATAAGCATGTTTATAATGAATATGTGGAGTACAATGACCTGATGGGCGTTAATTTGGGTGTAAGCGCTGATTATAAGATTAATGAAGACCAAGGCGTAAAATTTGCTGCTTCTTTTGCATACTTGGGCAAATCTGCTCAACCAAAGGATATTAAAATAAAAGGTAATGATGACTATGAAAAAATTCCTGCAAAGGATTCTCAAGGTCAAAACAATGAGGAGTATAAAAGAATTGCAGGCTTAGCTCAATTCAATAACAATACCATGTATTGGACTGCAGGGGCTGGTTATCAACATGAGAATATCTACACAAGTTTGACGTACTTTGGCAGCAGAATGAATGACAAAGATATGCTTCACGATGGCGCACTTGGCGTTCAATATGATCTGTCTCCTGCATGTAGTAAGAGCAAATTTGTTCCTTACGCAGCTCTCCATTATTTTATGACTAATGAGAAAGGTAATGATATTAAGCTGAAAGGTAAGCCTAATGATGCTGTACCTTCTAACCAAGGAATTCTCCTTCTTACTGGTGTGAAATTTTCTTTCTAACCAGCCAGTACACACCACAGCTTGAATGTGGTGTGTATTTCCAGATGAAAATTATTTATATTGAAAAAATTTTCAATGTATGGTATAATAGCTTAAAGTAGAAGTAACAATATCATGGGTATAACAGTAAATCTTGATGGAGAATTTGAGAAAATAGTACAGTCTCATTCCATGTTACAAAATCGTTCCGTACCACAACAAATCGAGCATTGGGCTAAAGTTGGTCAAGTTGTTGAAGATAACCCTGAGCTAAGCTATAACATCATTAAAGAGATTCTATCAGGTATTGAGGATGCTAAATTAGGAAATATTGAAGAGTATAAGCCTATAAAGCTTTGAAAATTCTTCTTACCAATACTTTTAAGCGGTCAATGAAAAAGCTGCATAACAATCAACTACCTAAACTTGAAGAAGCTATCAAGCAAGTCCAAGGCAATCCACATATTGGAGAGCTAAAGTCAGGCGACCTTGCAAATGTTCGTGTGTATAAGTTTTCCATTTTTAATCAACTTACTTTATTGGCTTATCTTTATAATGAACAAAATAATGAGTTTTGCCCTTGCTCCACATGAGAATTTTTATAGGGATTTGAAGAAACAGTTATAGACAAAGCAATTATTGTGGCTATTACTTATTTTTCTCTACCATTATTTATAGGAAGCCCCTATGCAAACCACACTAAAAAATCATTTAGCTGGAGAATTACTTACCACTGCTACGTGCTGGAAATTAAAGCTCGCAGGTGGAGAAGTAATGGGATTCACTGACTATGATGAAGATTTAAATATTGATAATATACTCTATAAATCTTCAAGTGGATTTACAGCCAGTAGTATAATATTAAACAGCGATTTAAAAACTGATAATCTAGAAATTGAAGGGATATTAAATAGTGTTGATATTAAAGAAGAAGATGTTTTATCAGGAAAGTACGACTTTGCAAATATTGAAATATTTCTTGTGAATTATAAAGACTTGACCCAGGGGACAATGAATCTACATTCAGGAACTTTTGGTAAAGTGACATTAAGTAGTGGAAGATTTATTGTTGAAATTAGAGGGCTCTCAGCAAAGCTTGAGAGAAGTATAGCAGAATTATACTCTCCTGCATGCAGAGCACAATTTTGCGATGATAAGTGTAAAGCCGATACTAAAAAATTTAGTAAAATAAGTACAATCACTAAAGTAATAGATGAAAGAAGATTTGAAGACACGAATTTAACTGAGAGTGATGAATATTATAAGCACGGAGTAGTGAAATTCTTTGGCTCAACAGCGTTTGAAGGTATAGTAAAAGAATATAAAAATAAAGTAGTTACGTTGTTTACTTCGCCTCCATACCAAATTTCTGCTGGGGATAAATATTCAATACTCGCAGGTTGCGATAAAACATTTCCAACTTGCAGAAGCAAGTTTAACAATACTGTAAATTTTCGTGGTGAACCCTATATACCAGGTTTTTATATTGTTTAGCAGTACAATTTTCAATATTATGAATACATGGAAAGGTGGCTGAGTGGTCTAAAGCACACGCTTGGAAAGCGTGCACATATGAAAATATGTCGGGGGTTCGAATCCCCCCTTTTCCGTATATTACTTCTAGAATGGTATAAAACCCTCGGTCGCGCGTGCAACTCTATTCCTATAGTGAGTAGCTCCCTCTTATCTCATTTATATCATATTTTTAACTTACCCAATAACATAAATTACTTTAGCTATGCTATCAATAGCATTGCTTTAAAAAGAGTGCCCATATTTTCAGTCAACCTTAGGAATTCACTAAAGATCCTATTCCTTTGTTCATCACTTGCGCTTTTCATTAAAGCCTGGGTTCTTTCTTTTATGCCAAAAAGATATAAAAATTCCCTTTGAGTTAAAATCTCGCAATCTACGTGTTTTAATGAATCTTTTAATGCTTGAAAATTTACAAGTGCGGTAATATCACTATTACCAACATTCTCAAGAAAATTAGCATACTTATGTTGTTTTATCGATTGCAAAGTGCTCTTATACGCGGGGTATACATAACCGTAATCTATAATCAAAGCAGCTCCTTTATGATTATATATCTTCTTCTTAAGTTTTTTTAATATTTCAACCCCAGTTGAACATATTTCCACCACTGCTCCATCAAAAAGTTTTCCACTTGTCATTCTAGCGCTTGGTATACAACTGCACGACTTGCAGATGGTGTCATGAAAGTAACTGACACTGGAGTCCAGTTTCTTGATCGAAAATGTTGTATAGTGCGCTTGTTTACAATCAATTTTGCTGGATCCCAGTGTCACGCACTGGGATGACAAAGAGGGGACGCTGGGATGACGAGGAAGGGGCACTACGCACTGGCATGACACCAAGAGACTGCCATCATCTTGTTTTGTCACCCTATTTTCATACCACCCCTCATTACGATATACAAACTGATCTATCGGAAGAGCGTCAAAGAACTCATTTGCTAAAAAAATGGTTGGTTGTTCTGGTAGGTTGTCAATATTTTTGTGCCAATTAACATCTAAGCCTTTTAATTTTTCCTTTTGTATCTTCCGTAAAGTAGGGCTTATTTCAACTAAGTAGATAGACATTGAATTAAAAAAGCTGCTGTATTTTTTAGTGACTCTTATTATATCGTGAATGAGTGTTCCTTTGCCTGGCCCAAGTTCAACTAGAGAAAATTTTGATGGCTTTCCTAATTTTTCCCATGTATGCATTATCCAAACTGCAATTACTTCACCAAATAATTGGCTGATCTCAGGTGCGGTAGTAAAATCACCATCCTTACCAAGTGGTAATTTACTCATATAATAGCCGTATTTTTCATGGTACAAAACGGCATTCATGAAATCACTGATGGATATTGATCCTTGACTTTTGTCAATTAATTCGTGTATATAAGTGAGCATGTTATTAATAAATGTTTAACTATAGTGTGCCATAATATAAAATAGTAGAGTATTTATATATATAGTATAAACTTAAGTTTGTGAGTAATAGTGCTTCAGTTATGGACGACAAAAACACCGATTATGTTGCCCTTATACCTCAAGATGATAGTATTGAATACAAATTTGAAGAAGCTGTCAATTTTATAGAAAACAAGGTTATAAATGCTGACGGGTTAACTTTAGCAGAGGTATTTCAAGTGCTAGTTCAAATGCTAAATGGTGATCTAGAATTGGTAAAAAAAGTACTAGCATATGCTAATATTATGGCAAAGCATGGAATGAAGGTAGCAAAAGAGTCGCAATTAAGCAGAGCTGATGTTCGCCGAGCTTTGGAAGGTAAAGAAAGTGTTGTCAATAGACAAGATTTTATAAAGAAACCACCTCTTCCACCTGCTATAAAATCGACCAAAAAGAAAAGTAGAGGTCTTTAGATGGCTGAATCTATAAAAAAATTTACTGTACAATGTGACTTCAAAGGGCAAAGTTCACCTTTTGCAATATATATAGGAAATCCAAAAAGTGATGCTCATCCAATTCATCATCAAGATTCCTGGCTTGTAAAAGAACGTGGAGGGAATATCCCTAATAAAGTAAAAGAAAGTCTACAAAAATTATATAAATTATCTCAAGAAAATGGAGTCTCTTTCTCAGAGCTATGCGCGTATGCCATTACTGTGGTTAGTAATAATGATAAAAAAAGTGACGACAAGCAGTGAGATAGTTTAATCCCTCAATATTTCATTTATAGAGACTTTCGATCTCGTCTTTTCATCCACTTTTTTTACTATGACTGCACAATAGGTTGAAATATTATTTTTAGATGGAATAGACCCTGGTATCACTACAGAATAAGGCGGCACTTTGCCATAAAATACCTTGCCAGTTTCTCTATCAATAATTTTTGTTGATGCCCCAATAAACACACCCATGCCAAGGACTGATCCTTCTCTCACTACCACACCCTCGGCCACTTCGCTACGTGCTCCAATAAAGCAATTATCTTCTATAATGACAGGTGAAGCTTGAATAGGCTCAAGAACTCCACCTATTCCCACTCCACCGGAAATATGACAGTTTTTCCCTATTTGTGCACAGCTACCAATTGTTGACCAGGTATCTATCATTGTTCCTGAATCAACATATGCACCAACGTTGATAAAACTTGGCATTAGAACAACATTTGTACCTATATAAGCAGATCGGCGAACAAAACACCCAGGAACTGCTCTAATTTTTAACCGGCGAAATTTCTCCTCATTCCATTCACTAAACTTGTTACCGATCTTGTCAAACCAGCAATTAGTATTATCTATTATTTTATTTTCTTCGGTGAGAAAATGTAATAATATTGCCTGCTTTATCCACTTATGTACTACCCATTCTCCACTTGATAGCTTTTCTGCTACTCTAATTTTGCCACTATCAAGGAGCTCAATTACCTCTTTAATTGCTATTCTTGCTGTTTTCTTTAGATTACAGTCATTAAATTTTTCTCTATTTTTCCAAATATCTTCTATCTCACTCTGTGTTTTTTTTAGTTGCAAACCTTCCATTTGTTATATATATATTGATATTAAATTTGTAGCTCTGTATCATTTGAGCTTGTTACTACTTTATATGTAAGTGTTATGAAAATACAATGTAATAGTTGTACTAAAACTTACTTAGTATCCCCCGAGCAAATTGGTGCATCCGGAAGAAAAGTGAAGTGTACGAACTGCAATCACATATGGCATGAATATCTAGAAGAAGTGTCAAACAAACCGCACTTTGCTAATATACAGGAAAAAAAAGTTAGTGGAAGGAATTTTTTACAAAATCTAGCATTTACCACTCTAGCTTTTGCAACAGCTACAGGGTTATGCGTTGTAATTGCTAATGGCATCTTTCCTAGAGAGATGAACAAAGCATACAAAACGATCAGTTCATATAAGGATTCAATAGGCTATAAATTAGGGTACAAAAAAGAACAAACAGAAAGTCCAAATGTAAAAAAACTTGCTGTAAATAAGTTTTATCAAGACTACCTTTTTTTATCTAATTTAAGATCTAGTTAAATAGGCATACCGATATCGGTATCCAGTTCCTCTAGTTATTCAGATGGTGCTTAGGGTGACAGAGTTTTAAAAATAAGTTATTTTTTAGCAAAAAAGGCAGCTCATGAGTATTAAAATTGCACCTTCTATACTTTCAGCAGACTTTGCAAAATTAGGAGAAGAAGTAAGGAAAATTAGCGATTTAGGTGTAGATTACATACACATAGACGTTATGGATGGGAATTTCGTTCCAAATATTACAATTGGTCCTAGCGTTGTCTCTGCAATACGTAAATATAGCAATCTTCCTTTTGATGTGCATTTAATGGTCAAATCTCCTGGTAACCACATTGAAAGCTTTATAAATGCTGGTGCTGATATTATCACTGTACATGCAGAAGCAGAGATACATCTTGAGAGGTTGATAAGAAAGATAAAGTCATACAAAAATGTAAACGATGCAAAAAAACCGATTCAAGTTGGAGTTTCAATTGTTCCTTCAACTTCCCCAAGTGTGCTTGAATACATAATACATGAGCTAGATATTGTACTGATTATGACAGTCAACCCTGGCTTTGGAGGGCAGGAATTTATTCATTCACAGTTGAACAAGATATCTACTATAAAAAAAATGATACAGGAGCATAATCTTAAAACACAAATTTCAGTAGATGGTGGAATTAACTTTTCTAACGCAGCTGATATAATAAAAGCAGGTGCAGATATTTTAGTTGCGGGATCGGCGATATTCAAGGCTGAAGATATTAAGAAGGCCGTAAACGATCTTAAAAATCCATCGTTGTGACCCTATATAGCTAGCTACGTCATACCGCCGCGGCGCTAACACGTAGCGGAATGTTGGCAAACCTAAGATCTTTAGCTAGTTAACACAAACCATTTCTGTATCCGTTCAGCAGAGTGGCAAAATAGGTAGACAAGGTGATCTAAAAAGATAATCATAGAGTAAATGTGAGTTACAATAAATGGTGTCATCCCAGTGCCCAGACACTGGGATCCAGGTTACTATATATGAAAAATTATTATGTTTATATACTTGCAAGTGAACGAAATGGAACCCTGTATATAGGTATAACATCAAATTTAATCAAACGAATTTGGGAGCATAAAAGCAAAGCCATTTCCGGTTTCACGTCAAAGTACAATGTTAGTAAATTAGTCTACTTTGAGGAGTTTCAAGACATAAATTTAGCAATTAGTAAAGAAAAGCTTCTAAAAAGCTGGCAGAGAAAATGGAAAATAAACTTAATTGAAAAAACAAATCAAGAATGGAAAGATTTATATGATGAAATCGTATCTGGATTCCAGTGTCAAGCACTGGAATGACACCATTTGTTGTGTAAATTACCTTTGCAAACAAATGTTCGTACAGCTGTGTGTCACGCACTTTGCTTCAATATTGTATCCGTTCAGCAGAGTGGCAGAATAAGGTAGACGAGAAAAGACAACTATAGGAACAAATGGGTGTCATGCCAGTGCGTGACACTGGCATCCAGTCTTTTCGCGCAGTTCCATCAAAAACGTTGTAAAGGCTTTCATGTTTACCAACTTAGTGCCCAATCTGGATCCCAGTGTCAAGCACTGGGATGACAAGAAAGGGAGCACTGGAATTTTTGCTTCAATATTTGCACATTAGCCACTTCCCTGAACAGATACTCAATATTTGCACATTAGCCACTCCCCTGAACAGATACCCATTTCTATTATCTACCAATTTGAAAAAGTCTCTGGTCCAAGTAGTCAAGCTACTTGGATGACGAGAGGTAACGCAAGAAGTTTACTCTTAATAAAAACCTGATGATGAATCATTATTACCAAATTTCGGCCTGTTTCTGTTGCTGAAACCAGAACGAGGACGAGGAGGCCTCTTATGGTGACTTCCTCCAGGTTTTCTATTAAATGAATTATTGTAATAATTATCCCTGTCATTTGGACCATCTTTCCTTTCCTCGTTGTAAAGCTCACCTTCAAAAAACTCTCCCGTCTCTTGATCAACCCGACGTCTTGACAACTTTGGACATCCACCTTTTTCGAAGTCAATTACTAGTGCTTTGAAAGTATCATCTTGTTTAAGTATGCTCTCTATAGAATCTATGTGTTCATTAGCTACTTCACTTATGTGCATTTTTCCTTTTCTGCCATTAAGAAATTCAAGCTCTACAATAGACTTCTCTATTCTTACAACCTTGACATCAACTATAGAACCTTGTTCTAGTTCTGTTATTGAATCAATCATCATACTCTTTGCAATTTCAGCTTCAGTGCCACTCGTGGCAAAAACAGAAACTTTACCATCATCTCCTATTTCAATTTTTGCATTACTTCTTTCACACACACTGCGTATATTTTTTCCTTTAGCACCAATAGCTGCAGAAATTTTATCTTTATCTATGTAAAATGATAACATTCTTGGTGCATGGTCTTTGACATCATCACTGTGTTCTGAAATCACTGCATTCATTTTTTCTAAAATATGTAATCTTCCAGCTTTTGCCTGTTCTAAAGATTTTTCAACAATTTCAAAGCTTATACCAGAAATTTTCATATCCATTTGTAGTGCCGTAACCCCTTCACTAGTTCCTGCTACTTTAAAGTCCATATCACCAAGATAATCTTCATCACCCAATATATCGGAAAGTATCACATACTCGTCTTTATCTTTAATAAGGCCCATAGCAACTCCAGCAACAGGGGCCTTTATTGGCACACCCGTATCCATTAAAGCAAGAGAAGTCCCACAAACTGTTGCCATAGAAGAAGAACCATCAGACTCCAAAATTTCGGACACTACTCTTATTGTATAAGGAAATTCAGATTTATCGGGTAAAACAGGATGAATTGCTTTCCAAGCAAGTTTACCGTGACCAATTTCTCTTCTTCCAGGTGGACGTCCAGTAGAAATTTCTCCAACAGAAAAAGGAGGAAAATTATAATGTAACATAAAGTGCTCACGTCTATCCCCTTCAATATCATCCACGATTTGCTCATCTTGCGTAGTGCCAAGAGCAGTAACAACCAGCGCCTGAGTGTTACCTCTGGTAAACAACGCAGAACCGTGAGTCTTGGATAGAACATCAACTTCAATTTCTATCTGACGTATTTCATCATGCTTACGACCGTCTATCCTTACACCTTTCTTTCTAATTATTTCACGTACTAAAGATCTTTCAAAGTTTTTTACTGCATACGTAATTAACTTTTCGTCTTTTCCAGCTTCCTTAAGAGCATTCAATATATTATCTCTGATCGCTTCTAGAGCTTGAACTCGCTCTTGTTTTACTGTTTGTGAATATGCTTTCTCAAAATCTTTACCGTGTTTTTCAAGCTCTTGTGTTATATCTGATATATCAACAGGAGCAAAGCTTTCAGGTTTATTGCCAACTGTATCAGCAAACTCTTTTATGAGCTCAATGACAGGCTTAAGGTGTTCATGGCCAAATTTTATTGCATTAAAAACATTTTCTTCAGAGAGCTCTTTCACTTCTGATTCAACCATTAAAATTGAATTTTCATCACCAGACAAAAATAGATCCAAGCTGCTTGCTTTCATCTCTTGAACAGAAGGGTTGAGTATATAGTTATTATTTTCATCACAACCAACCATCACTCCAGCTATAGTAAAGTAAAAAGGAACACCAGAAATTGCAAGAGCTGCAACAGTACCAATCAATGCTGGCACTTCAGGAGGATTGACTGTATCATAAGTTAATAGATTGCACACCACACTAACTTCATCATTAAATCCTTCTGGAAATAGTGGTCTTATACTTCTATCTATTACTCTTGAGATTAAAGTTTCTCTATCAGATGGCTTGCCTTCTCTTTTAAAAAAGCCACCAGGGATCTTACCCATGGCATAGCTTTTTGCGATAAACTGTACATTTAAAGGTAGGAAATCAACATTTTCTTCCTTCTTCTTACTTACAACGGTTACTAAAACAGAAGTATCACCGTAATTTACAACTACTGAACCATGAGCTTGGCGTGCTATTTTTCCTGTTTCTAAAGATAAGGCACGACCACCCCACTCTATAGATTTTTTTATAATTTTAAACATACTAAATTCCTCGATTATTTTCTAATGCCTAACTTCTCTATTAATTCCTGATAGGCTTCATTACCAAATTTACGCTTTATATAATTTAAGTGCTTGCGTCTTCTACCTATCAATATAAGTAAACCACGCTTAGAGTGATGGTCATGCTTGTGCACTTTAAAATGCTCAGTTAAATTACTGATCCTCTCGGTCAAAATTGCACATTGTACAAAAGATGAACCTGTATCATCTTCTTTAATTGCATATATATTTATCAAACTCTTTTTCTTTTCGGATGTTATCGACATCTAAACCTCATTTTAAATATTAAAAACACGAATAGGTTTCACACAACCATAAATAAAACTGCAGATTGCAATAGGTACACTACCCACTATCGTATAACAAGTATCATAATTCTTTAAATTACGCAAGTTATTTAATACAATTTCCTGACCTTTTCTGATTTTCCCCGCATCTTCTAGGGAAATTTCAACTTTGAACATCGATTTTAAAGCCGATTCAATGGGGATAACGAAACTTTTTGCACTACTCCCTGTCACTCTATTACCTTCTATTACTCCAGTATCACCTTTTGTCATCGGAGTAGCTTGAATACTTGGATCCAGCTAAGTTGGTGAGCATAAAAGTATAGCTAATGCGAGCTCTACGTCATCCCGTCACGGTATCTCTAGATCCCGCTAACAAGCAGCGGGATGACGAAGTTATCGTCATGCCACCGCAGACCGTCATACCGCCGCGGCGCTAACAAGCAGCGGGATGATGATTGTCAACTTCCCCTGTCATCCCAGTAGCTCCTTCGGTGTCATTCCAGTGCTTGACACTGGAATCTAGTTTTCTTTACAAATTCATCAAAAGTGCTTCATTCTATAACGCAAAACCCATACTCACCAAACCCAATGCATTACTTGCAATTAAGTTTCCTGGATCCCAGTGTCTGGGCACTGGGATGACACCCTTCCTGGCGGAGATTGTTCTCAAATCACAATGTTCGTACAGTTGTGGATTCATTCGCGGTATCTTTAGATCCCGCTAACAAGCAGCGGGATGACAGGCTTATCGTCATGCCGCCGCGAACCGTCATACCGCCGCGGTATCTCATCAGCTAACAAGTAGCGGGATGATGAGCTTATCGTCATGCCACCATGAACCGTCATACCGCCGCGGCGCTAACAAGCAGCGGGATGATGATTGTCAACTTCCCCTGTCATCCCAGTAGCTCCTTCGGTGTCATTCCAGTGCTTGACACTGGAATCTAGTTTTCTTTACAAATTCATCAAAAGTGCTTCATTCTATAACGCAAAACCCATACTCACCAAACCCAATGCATTACTTGCAATTAAGTTTCCTGGATCCCAGTGTCTGGGCACTGGGATGACACCCTTCCTGGCGGAGATTGTTCTCAAATCACAATGTTCGTACAGTTGTGGATTCATTCGCGGTATCTCAGCCGCTAACACGTAGGGGAATGACGGTTGTCGTTTAGCTATAAACATTAAGAAATTTACCAAACGAAAAAAAAGGCAAAAGAAGCCCCGATTACTATCTATTTTCAGTATTGGCGTTTTTTAAGTCTTAAACACTGCAATTTAGCTGCTTTTAAATGCAACTCACCTTAGCTTAAATGTTTAAGAAATTTACTAAGCAGAAAAAAAGGCAAAGAAATCCCGTGGTAATTAGTGTTCACTCTCTAATCCTTCAAATTGGCGTACTATACTGTCTTAAACGCTTTATAAGCGCGTTTCGGCTTGTATAGGTAGAAACCTAAAAGTTTTATAAAGACATAAGGTGCACATAGTGCGAAAAATTAAAAATAAGACGCCAAGTACGTTGTTTTTTTTGCTGTTTAATCTGCACAGATGAAGATAACTGAATACCTTCAGTACCATGATAAGGGCGCTGGCGGAGTTTGTCAAGGAATCTTTGACGAAATGATTTTAAAAGTAAAGAGCGGGAGAAGGGGTTCGAACCCTCGACCTCAACCTTGGCAAGGTTGCGCTCTACCAACTGAGCTACTCCCGCAATTAAATTAACCTAAATTTACTTAATTATAGGCATATACAGCGATTTGTAAACCCCGTGTACACGAAAAATGTGAGAGCCCATAAATTTGTGTGGTTCCTTCTATGATCTTTTCGTATACTTAAGGCTCATTTTTGATTATCATAGGTTTTCAATTGTGCCAAAAAATGTATTAATTTTATGGGAATATTTTTATATAAAGACGACTTGCCAGCTAGTTCAATACCAGATGATGTAAGGTCTATAGCTGTTGATACCGAGGCAATGGGGCTACTTCATAGCAGAGATAGATTATGCCTTGTGCAGCTCTCTTTTAATGATGGCAACGCTCACTTAGTTCAACTCAAGAACGATTATACAGCGCCAAATTTGAGAAAAATATTAGAGGATAAAAATATAACTAAAATATTTCACTTCGCGCGATTTGATGTAAGCATAATACGTTGTTACTTGGAAACTTGGGCACTTCCGTGCTATTGCACAAAAATAGCTTCACGGTTAGTTCGCACTTACACAGATAATCATAGCTTAAAAGAGTTATGCTTAGAGCTGCTTGATACCAAACTAAATAAGCAGCAGCAATCTTCTGATTGGGGAAATGAAAATTTGACAGACAAACAAAAAAGTTATGCTGCATCTGATGTTTTGTATCTTCATAAGATAAAGGAAAAGCTAGACTTAATGCTGGAACGTGAAAATAGAAAAGAATTGGCCCAAAAGTGTTTTGAATTTCTTCCTACTCGTATTGAGTTGGATTTAATGGGGTGGGAAAACGTGGATATCTTTAACCACCAGATGTAATCATTTGTGAGAAGTTTTTTGTTTGTGCAAAACACTTTAGGGCAATTTTTCAGGCTCTGCGGTAAGAATTTAGTTGATTAGTTGCTAATTGATGCGCTATATTTTACAAAAATTTAGGTATTTTATGAGTGATGATATTACATCGGTAAATGATCAAAATTTCAAATCTGAAGTCATTGACTATAAAGGGTTCGTGCTGGTAGATTTTTGGGCAGAATGGTGCGGGCCATGCAAAAGTCTAATGCCACGTATCGAACAATTGGCTAAGGATAGAAAAGGCAAGATCAAGATCTGCAAATTCGATATAGATGGAGAAACTGAAGTGCCAAGTAAGTATGGAGTGCAATCTATACCCACTTTAATCATATTTCAAGATGGTAAGGAAATTGCACGCAAAATTGGTGCAACAAATGATTTGCTAAGTTGGGTTGATAGTGAAATAAGCTAATAGACAAATTTGCTTTTGTGTGTATTATAAATATTGATAAAAGGGATTGTAGCTCAGTCGGTTAGAGCAGTTCGCTCATAACGAATTGGTCGTAGGTTCGAGTCCTACCAATCCCACCGTTGTATTGATCTTAGCATGATCGTAACAATGAGAAAACTATAATATATGAACTATATGTTGATATAATAGAGGAAATAATGGAATTTACTAAATCTTTGAATAATAAGTTAGATGAGTTGCACTTACTAAATCATCCATTCTACCAATCATGGAATACAGGAAGCTTAAGCTTGCAAGCTTTACAGACCTATGCTAAAGAATATTATCACCACGTTGCTGCGTTTCCTCGTTATATCAGTGGTATACATTTTTTGTGCCCAGATCTAAAAATGCGACAGGTTTTGCTTGGTAATTTGATAGAAGAAGAACAAGGTGATGAAAATCATCCAGAGTTATGGCAGCGTTTTGCTGAAGGACTAGGAGTAGCACGATCTGAACTTCTTGAAGATGCACAGATTAAGGAGACGCAAGAATTAGTTGACGGTTACTTTGACATTGTAAGATCAGGTTTTGCGGCAGGTCTTGGAGCCTTGTACGCTTACGAACGTCAAACTCCAGAGGTTTCTAAGTCTAAAATTGAAGGTTTAAAAAAACACTATTCAATAAGTGATGAGCGTTCTCTTCAATTTTTTACGGTTCATATGCATGCTGATGAATGGCATTCTGAGGAGTGTGCAAATCTTATTGAAGATCTAGATGAAAAAGAGCAAGATAAAGTTATGCAGGGT
The DNA here is from genome assembly GCF_947251615.1 of Wolbachia endosymbiont (group A) of Apoderus coryli. Taxonomy (NCBI): domain Bacteria; kingdom Pseudomonadati; phylum Pseudomonadota; class Alphaproteobacteria; order Rickettsiales; family Anaplasmataceae; genus Wolbachia; species Wolbachia endosymbiont (group A) of Apoderus coryli. The sequence goes on from NZ_OX366367.1 coordinate 226,494, forward strand.
GCTCAAAAGGGAGCAAAACTCTTGTGGGGTTTTCTTGATGGAATGATGAATGCTAGCGTGTGTTAGTAGTTGTAAGTAGCTTAAGAATTAAAACTTAGTGGTGTTGGAATGCAATGTCTACATGTAATCTTCTTATATCTGATTTACGGCTTTGGGTTCATTTAGGCTATAGTGCAGAAGAGAAGTCTCATTCCCAATTAGTTAGTATTGATGTTGATTTTATTTTTAAATCTCCTCCTTTAGGGCTTATGACTGACCGGCTTGAAGATACTGTCTGCTATCTAGAGATAGTACAAAATATTCAATCTCTTGTTCAGAGCAAGCAATTCAATTTAATCGAGCACTTAACCCATGATATATACAGAGCCATTAATAATCTTTTGGTGCAAAAAAAACATACTATTTCTTCCATGAGAGTGACTACTCACAAAGTTGCACCACCCGTTCCCGATGTGCATGGAGGTGTTCTCTTTACTTATTGTAATACATTACAAGAACAGGAAGCTGACTAATGATTTACATCTCTATTGGCTCAAATATGGGGAATCGCTTTTCCCATTTACAAAAGGCTGCTCAGTTACTAAAGGAGCGCTATTTTAAAAATTTAAAATCTTCAATTATTCTGGAGACTAAGGCTATTTTACCAAATGATGCTCCACCTCAGTGGAATAAGCCATTTCTAAATATGGTTGTGTATGGAAGTTGTTCTTCTTCTCCTGAAGAGCTGTTAAAGGGCCTTAAACAAATTGAATGTGACATTGGCCGTCTGCAGGTCTATGAAAAATGGGCACCTCGCGTTATTGATTTGGATATTTTGTTATGGGATGACCTGACACTTGATACATCCTACCTTAAGATTCCTCACCCAGAATTGATAAACAGACCATTTTTGCTTCACTTGATGGCAATGCTGAGCCCCATGGCAGTAGTTAACAAAACGTTTGGTACTACTAACCATAACATTAAGGATTGCTTTTTAAGGAGTTTTACGCTTTCACCAGAGCTTGTAGGTATTGTCAATATTACTCCTGATTCATTTTCAGATGGTGGTCTTTATTATGATGCAGATCAAGCAACCAAGCAGGCACTGCGGCTGTTATCAGATGGTGCAAGCATAGTTGAACTTGGTGCTCAATCAACAAGACCTGGCTCCTCAATACAAACTCCAAAAGCAGAATATGCACGCTTAAAACCAGTGCTTGATAATCTTAGTCATTATATGGAAGCTGGTGATATTAAAGTCAGCATCGATAGTTTCTGGCCAGATGTTATTTTGAACGTTTTGGAGCACTACAACATTGCCTGGGTAAACGATCAGAAGGGAGATCTAGATGATAATACCTTAAAAGCAATCGCTAGCAGTGGATGTGGCATCGTTATTATGCACTCACTCTCCATACCACCACATAGAGACAACATTATCCCAAGTGACACTGATCCAATTGATACCATAAATAATTGGGCAGAGAAGAGCATTAGCAGGTTATTTGCCCTAAGTTTTGATAAAAATTCAATAATTATTGACCCTGGTATTGGTTTTGGAAAATCTATGTACCAGAATATCCAGATTTTACGCAATATAGAAGCATTGCAAAGTTTTGGCTGCAAAGTTCTGGTTGGTCATTCTAGAAAGTCATTTATTTCTTCTTTTTCTACAGAACCTGTCTTTAACCGAGATTTAGAAACAATTGCTTTATCATCTGCATTGCACAACAAGGTTGATTTCCTTCGAGTGCATAATGTGCGTGATCACATGCGATTTTTTGTAGCTCAAGCTGCTTTACAGGGATGATAGTTATCGGAATTATGGCTGTTGATCCCAAGGGGGTAATTGGAATAAATAATGGATTGCCCTGGCATTATCCAAGTGAGTTAGATCATTTTCGTCAGGTAACTGACAAACAAGTTATTGTTATGGGAAGAAAAACGTTTGAGATAATACCCCAAAACATATTAAAGCCTATTGTTTTTTCTCGTAACAAATTAAGTCCTTGTTTTAATAAAGGCATAAAATGCACTATTGTTTCTTCTATGCAAGAGTTTTTGTCAATCCAAAGTAGTTCTAAAGTCTTCATGATTGGTGGAGCACAAATAGCGCACCTTTTTTTAGAATATAATCTAATCTCAGAGTTTATTATGACTGAAATTTACAAAACTTATAAGGGTGATACATATTTCAACTTAACACTTCTTAGTGGATGGAATAAAACTATTCTCACCAAAACAAAAGATTATACTATATGTAGATTAACACGTGATAAAGATGGAAGAAAAAATTGTGAAGCTCATTAAGTCTCTTAACTATAAATTATGCCAACTAAAACAACAGGTAAGAGGGCTTTTATGAGAAACTTTTTGATGTAATAGTATGTATGTTAAAGCAATTTATACCCACCGCATTGAATGTGGAGAAGTATTAGAGCAGGTTCTTGATCGCTATGTTTCAGAGCTGCTAAGAGAGGAAGTTGTTCTTGCTATCACATCAAAAATCATTTCTGTTTGTCAAAAACAGGTGGTTTGCAAAACTGCTTGTTCTAAAGAAGAGCTAATCAAAAGAGAAGCTGATGCAATTGTTGATGTGGCTCATAGTATCTGTTTAACGATTAAAGATAATATCTTAATTCCATCTGCTGGTATTGATGAATCAAATGGTAATGAGGTGTATATTCTATATCCAAAAGATGTTCAGAAAACAGCTCTGTCGATATGGAACTATCTCAAGACAAAACACTGCATAAAACATCTTGGTATTTTGATTACAGATAGTAATGTAACACCTATGCGTCGTGGGGTTACGGGCGTTGCTCTTGGTTGGTGTGGATTTGAACCACTTTATTCCTATATAGGCAAGCCAGATCTTTATAATCAACCACTGCAAGTAACACAAGTCAATCTTCTTGATGCACTGGCAACATCTGCTGTTTTAGTTATGGGAGAAGGGGCAGAGCAAACACCAATGGCAATAATTAGTGGTGCACCAAAGGTTCACTTTCTTACTCGTCCGCCAACTACAGAAAAAGAAAAAAGTGTTAAGATATCTATGAAAAAAGACCTTTATTCTCCTCTCCTCATGGGAGCCCGCTGGTTAAAGAGTTAAAGAGAAACTTAAAAATTTGCTATTAAACTTCTTGCATAACCATGTAACGAACTTTTATTGGGAATAGAAACGAAAAACTTCCTTGACAAGCTTCGCCAGCCCCCTTATCATGATACTGAAGGTATTCATTTATCTTCAATCTGTGCAGATTAAACGACAACAGTATTACGTAATTGGCGTCTTATTTTTAATTTTTTGCACTATGCGCACCCTACGTCTTCACAACATTTCTGGGTTTTTACCTATATAAGCTGAAACGCGCTTATAAAGCGTTTAAGACAGTATAGCACGCCAATTTGCAGGATTAGAGAGTGACAACTAGCTAATACGGGATATCTTTTGCCTTTTTTTCTGCTTAGTAAATTTCTTAAACATTCAAACTAAGGTGAGTTGCATTTAAAAGCAGCTAAATTGCAGTGTTTAAGACTTAAAAAACGCCAATGTTCTAAAATAGATATTAATCGGGGCTTCTTTTGCCTTTTTTTTCGTTTGGTAAATTTCTTAATACTTGTAGCTAAAAGAGCCCGTGAAGGGTAGTGAAGGGTGTCATCCCAGTGCTTGACACTGGGATCCAGTTTTCCATATAATCTCATCGAAAACGTTGTAACCACTTTCTATGCTAGTTTGCTTGTGAGCAAGCAAACTTTCCTGGATTCCAGTGTCAAGCACTGGAATGACACCCACTGGTGAGTCAAGCCGAAAACGTTTGTACAGCTATGTGTCAAGGCACTGGGATGACACCCTGACAACCGTCATCCCGCTACGTGTTAGCGCCGCGGCGGTATGACGTAGGACTGCTGTCATCCCGCTGCTTGTTAGCGGCTGAGATACCGTGGCGGCATGACGTAGAAGCTATACTTTTATACTCACCAAATCAGTTTGCTTGCTCATAAGCAAACTTTCCTGGATTCCAGTGTCAAGCACTGGAATGACATCATCCTTGTACCTTTTTTCTACTTAGTTTGGGTTATGCAAGAAGTCTATTCCTTCATAAGGAGAAGTAGTTAAAGGAATTTACTCTATTTCTCCCTCTTTTTTTATTATTTTTAATCTATAGTTAACGTAAAAGAGATATGCAAAAACTCTATTGATCCATAGTCTGCAAATTATTAATAACACTTACTTTAAAGAACCTCACTTTACGCTGATCTTTGAGCGCTCTTCTGTGGTATTTTGTAAGAGTATAACTTGTGAAATCGTCTTCCCTATAGATTAAAGAGTTACACTGCTTTATATGTGATGCTATCCACTCTGCATAGTCCTGATGATCGGTTGCAATGAATATTTCCCCTGTTATAAGTATTTTTTTTGCTAATAAATTTAAAAATTCCGTATTAATTAATCGTCTTTTATTGTGACTTCTTTTTGGCCATGGATCTGGAAAGAGAATAAAGAGTCTTTCAACACTGTTGTCCGGAAAATTTGCAATCAATTCTCTTGCATCTTCTGTCCATATTAAAATGTTTTTTATGTTTTGTATTTCTATGTTTGTTAGCAAGCGAGAAACCCCCTTTAAGTAGGGCTCACATCCTATAAACAATAGATCAGGTTCATTGAGCATCTGGTGAAGCATATTTTCACCGTTGCCAAAGCCTATTTCTACCCATATTCTTTTTTGTGAATTTACAATCTTCTCTATAGATTCCTTGCTGTTTTGAATAGAATATCTTTCCAATATTTCATCAACATCCGGTTTTAGCCTGGACCTTCTGGAGAACGATCTAATCCACTTGCTATTCTTAAATAGCATATTCTTGATACATATATAATTTTCTCACTATATTTTACATAGCTTAAACAATTCTCGAAATGAATTAATGAAAAATTACTTGTCAATAATTATTAATATTATATAATATATGAGTTCTAATAAAGTTTAAATTAAAGGTATGAATAATAATAATCCAGTTGTAAATCTACCGGTTACTATCAGAAAGCTATCATCAAACAAGTTTATAGAAGAGATATGTCAAGGCCAATTTGAGGATCAAGATAATGCCTTGTTTGAAGATTCTTTTGTTAACAAAATTAAAGAAGGAGATGTGGTAGAAGGTGTAATTACAAGAATAAACCCTAACGACGTTGTGGTTGATATTGGTTTAAAGTCTGACGGGAGAATTCTGATCAAGGAACTCGGTTGTAATGATGAGGTCATTATTGGCTCGAAAATTAGAGTTTATGTGGAAAGAATTGAAGATTATCATGGTAATGTTGTTCTTAGCCGTGAAAAAGCAATTAGGGACGAAAAATGGAATAAGTTGGAAGAAGATACAGTTACAAGAGCTGAAGTAAACGGAGTTATTAAACGCTCAATTAAATGTGGTTTTATTGTTGATCTTGGTGACGGAATAAGCGCTTTTTTACCGCTGAGTCATGTGGATTTGAAGCAAGTAAAAGATGCGAAGCACCTTATTGAAACTGAACAAAAGTTCATCGTGCTTAAAATGGATAAGAAGCAAGGTAATATTGTAGTATCAAGAAAGCTGGTGTTAGAAAAATTGCACGCTGGTGAAAAAATTAAATTTTTAGAATCTTTAAATGAAGGCGATATAATAGAAGGAAAAATAAAAAGCATCACTCATTACGGTGTATTTGTTGGTATTCATGAATCAGATGCAGTGGGAGTTATAGATGGGTTGCTACATATTACAGATATCTCTTGGAGTAGAGTAAGTCATCCATCTGCAGTTTTTGCTTATGGCCAGGCTATAAAAGTTAAAATTATAAAAATAGATAAGGAAAATGCGAAAGTTTCCTTAGGTGTAAAGCAGCTAGAAGATAGCCCTTGGCAAGATGCAGAGTCAAAATATCCGGTTGATAGTGTGCATAAGGGTCATGTAACAAGTATAGAAGATTATGGATTGTTTGTTGAGCTTAGACCTGGGATTGAAGGTTTAGTGCACTCATCGGAAATAACTTGGGTTAAGAGCAATTTACCAGTTAGTAGTCTCGTAACAAGGGGACAAGAAGTATATGTAAAAATTCTCAGTATTGACATTGCTAAGAATAGGATGAGTTTAAGCATGAAAAGGTGTATAGATAATCCTTGGCAAGTATTTGTCAATAAGTATCCTCCTGGTTCTATTGTTTCTGGTGAGATTAAGAATAATACCGGCTCATATATATCTGTTGCTTTCAATGGTTCTGAAATAGATGAGAACGTAGAAGGGACAATATATGTGAAAGATTTAAGTTGGTCTAAAAATAGCTCAGATGAGATAAAGAAGTATAATGTAGGTGATAAAATAGAAGCAAAAGTGATAAGGGCTAACGTGAATCGGGCAAGAATTTATCTTGGAATAAAACAAATAGAGTATGATCCTCTTGAAGAACTGATAAAGAAAGTTAAGGTAGGCGATAAAATACAGGTTATTGTAGGTAAGAGAGAAGATAATGGACTAGTCGTTGAAGTTGAGAACGATGTAACCCTTCTAATAGATCAAGAACATTTACCGGAAAATAAAAAGTTCTCTATATCAGAAAAAATAGAAGTTGAAGTATTGGGTGTTGAAGAATATAACATAGTATTATCTGCTAAGTGATAAGGTTTACTTATTTTGGCTTCATATAAATGGCAACAAAGTCTGATATAATAGCGAGGGTAGCAAAAAGACATCCTTTTTTAGATAAGATTGTTATAGCAGCTATAGTTGATAGATTTTTTGGAATACTTTCAAACACATTGAAACATCATAATAGAGTTGAAATTAGGGGATTTGGTTCTTTTTCAGTTAGAAGTTATAACTTGAAAGAAACAAGCCATTTAATGTTACAGAAGTTTACAAAGAATCAATACTTTAAAACATATTTTCGTAGCAGTAAAAAATTATCTGATTTGATAAATGAATAAAAATTTATACCATAAATAAGATGAAAGTAGGGGTTTGAGTTTATACTGTACGATAGAAATTTTTAGCACCATATGCAAGTAGTAGAAATAGTTATACGTAATAACACATATAAAATATCTTGCGAAAGTGGGAAGAAGAGCCATTTATTACGCCTTGCTAATAGTTTTGACAAGCTAGTTGGTTCTGTATCTCAAAAAACTGGAGGTAAGGGTTCGGATGCATTAAATTTCTTACTTGCAGCACTAATTCTTGAGGATAAAATTTTAGAATTAACAAAGCGGTTGGATGAAGCAAATCAAGAGCGCGAAAAGTATAGAAACGAGAAAAGAATAGAATATACTGAGGTACTAGATAAGGTAAATAAGATTATCACTAATCTTGAGTGCATAAAGGATTAGCTTCAATAAAGCAAGCAATTAAATTGACTATCTGACTATTTAAGCCAGGAGGGAGGTTTGTCTTACGAGTTATGTAACAATATAATTCGTAATCATCAAGATCAACTATTTTTTCGTATTCGATTAGTTCGCTTAAGGAAAATTTATCAAGATATTTCAATGCGAAATGCCCTAAAAGTATATCGGTTTCTTTGCAACCCCTATGCCAGCTTCTATACATTAATTTTCTTCTGAGTAGTGAGGTATCTGTCATTACAATTAAACTTTTTTTAATTTAAAAGTTAAACTAAATACTTGTCAAGCGAGGCGCGTTTTAATATACTTAACATTTTGTTAAGATCTAAATATACAGGTGGAGTTAATTTCGAATTTCATTCATCAGTTTGGCGATGGAATATATTGTTTTTTGTCATTTGCCTTAATCATTTCTGTTATAGTGTTTGTGCATGAATATGGGCATTATATTGTTGCTAAAGCATGCAAAGTTAAAGTTGAATCTTTTTCTATAGGCTTTGGTCCTGAAATTTTTGGTTTTAACGATAAGTCTGGAACTAGATGGAAATTAAGTGCTGTTCCACTGGGTGGCTACGTTAAAATGCTAGGGGATACTAATGCAGCAAGCGTTCCAGCTGATCAGCAAAAATTGACTAACGAAGAAAGATTATATTCATTCCATACAAAGCCGCGTCATCAAAAGGCAGCAGTGGTTTTTGCAGGACCATTTGCAAACATGGTACTCGCTGTTATCGCTTTTACAATGTTTTTCAGCATTAAAGGCTATTATCACACTCCACCGATTATCGGAAATGTAGTCGAAGGCAGTGCAGCCAAGCAAGCTGGTTTGTTGCCAGGTGACACTATTACACAAATCAATGAGCATAAAATAAAATACTTTGAAGATATTTCACGTGTGATAATGTCAAACCCTAAGACAAAAATGGAAATTGAGTATACTAGAAATAATGCAGAGCACAGAACTAGCCTCACTCCGTTAATAATAGAGGGTAAGGACGATTTTGGTAACAAAGTAGAAAGAGAAATGATAGGGATTACTTCAGTCAATACATTAAAGCAGTCGTCTTTTCTTGGGGCTGTGAGCTTATCAGTAAGTGAAACTTACCACACTATGTGCTTAACGATCAAAGCTCTCTTTCAAATTATTGTTGGTAAAAGGAGTATCAATGAAATAGGTGGGCCAATAAAAATCGCAAAGTATTCAGGGCAATCAGCTAAAAAGGGGGTCATTATGGTTGTGTATTTCATGGCAATTATTTCAGCTAATTTAGCTGCAATTAACTTGCTGCCAATTCCACTATTGGATGGTGGGCATTTATTTCACTATATTATAGAAGCAGTTATACGCAGGGATTTAAGTTTGAAATATCAAAAATATGCAGCTACTTTTGGTGCTTCCGTATTGTTTTTGCTTATGGCAATTGCAATTTCGAATGATATTAGGAGTCTTTTTTAAAATAAACATGAAAAAGCTACTTTACATATTATTAATAGTAATTTTTCCCGCTCTACTTGTTGCTTTAGAAAATAAGGAAAAAGTGCAGGTGAAAGATGTCAAATGTATTGGTAATGAGAGGGTAAGCAACCAGACAATAGGTTTTTATATAAAACTAAAACCTGGCGATTATATAAACGACGATGATATAGACTCAATTATAAAAGATCTATATAAAACAAAGTTGTTTGCTAGTGTTAACGCTTATGTTGATGATGAAAAAAATTTAGTAGTAAAAATTCAAGAGAATCCACTAATTAACAAGATAATATTAAAGGGTAATAAGTTATTTAATAGCAAAGAGTTACTAAATAATGTGATTCAGTCAAAATCGCTAACTATTTTCACTGAAACAAAATTGCAAAGCGATTTAATGAATTTAGTTACTACTTATAGAAATAATGGCAAAGTCGGCGTTAAAATTGAATATGAGTTGGAGAAGCTCGATGGTAATAGGGTCAATCTAATTTTCAAAATAAAAGAAGGTAAAACCTCTAAAATTAAGGATATAAGATTTATAGGTAACAAAAACTTTTCTGAAACCGAGCTAGAGCAAGCTATTAAAGTGCATAGTAATGACATATTTAGTAAGTTATTTAGAGCCATTTTTAAGGGCGGAACTCGTTATTCACCACAATATTTATTGATTAACACAGAATTGCTCGATCGTTTTTATTCATCTAAAGGATATATTCAAAATAATATTCAACCGATTGTTGAGGTTGATAATAACAATCAGATAGAGTTGACTTTTTTGATTGACGAAGGACAGCAATATTTGTTTGGAAATAATGAGGTTAATATTGAAACTGAAATTCAGGATTTAAGCCTAAAAGAAGAAATATTGGACTTTATAACAGAGGAAAACGATAAGATATTTAATAGAGTTAAAATTAATAATACAGTAGAAAAAATAAACAAGTATTTAAATGAGAAAGGATATATATTTGCAAAAGTTAATCCAGAGTATGTACAACGTGACAATGTTGTAGATGTGACCTACAGAGTGCTGCCGGGTAAAAAGATTTATATAAATCAAATTACAATTGATGGTAACGATCGCACTTTAGATAAGGTGATCAGAAGTAAGCTAAGTATAGCAGAAGGTGATGCGTACAATATATCTGAGATTCAAAAATCACGTAAAAAACTAATGAGTAGTGATTTTTTTGAAACAGTAAAAGTAAATAGTTACGCAGTTAATGACAATGCAGTAAATCTTGACTTAAATGTTAAAGAAAAAAGAACTGCTTCATTATCTTTAGCAGGAGGTATGTCCTTTCCTGGTGGAGCATTTGTAAAAACTGATTTCACAGATCGTAATTTATTTGGTAGTGGTAAAGAGCTCTCTTTTGCTCTTGAGAAAAATCAATATTCACTTTCTACTAATGTAGAGGTTGTTGAAAATAATTTTAACGATTCTGATACATCACTAGGTGTGGGCGTATTTTATGAAAAACAAGATAAACCACACACTAGCTTCGACAGTTGTGACATGGGATTTTCAACAAAATTATCATACAAAGTTATAGAAAACTTAACTAATTCCATTCGCTACTCTTACAAGTATAACCGTATACATATGGATAATAAGGATGGAAAAGACAATGACATCTCTGATATAATAAAGGGGCAAGAAGGTGAACATCAGATTTCATCAGTAGGATACACATTAGCGTATAATAAACTGGATAACCTCTATACTCCAAAAGAAGGGTATTTACTGCGCTTAAGTCAGGATATTTCAGGATTGGGAGGGAATGTAAACTTCCTAAAATCTGAGTTCTTGTCTTTTTACACGCATCCTATATTAAGTAAAATTGACGATAGCATAATACTACGCTTTAAGATGGCAGCAGGTCATATTTTTTCTTATACCGATGAAGATCTAAACATTGGCCAGCACTTTTTTAAAGGTGGTAATGAAATTAGAGGATTTGACCTTTCCGGTATTGGACCAAGAACAGAAAACAAAAATAAAAGCTCACTAGGAGGCAAAACTTATTTTAATTTAACACAGCAAGTAGATTTTCCACTACCAAAACTATATGACTATGCTGGTATCAAAGGCTCATTATTTGTTGACTATGCAGCACTTTTCGGCTTAGATGATAAAAATGGGAAATATAAAGATCCATATAATGATAGTAAGCTTATAAGAGTGTCACCAGGTTTTGGCTTTTCAATGCCTTCTCCTTTTGGTAGACTTAGATTAGATTTTGGGTTTCCTTTAGTAAAGGAATCTTATGATATAATACCATCACCAAATGTTAAATTTTCTATTGAAGCGGGGATTTGAATGAAATATATACAGTTATTTATATCAGTTATTGCCTTAATTATTTCCTTATTTGTGGGGTATAAGTTTATAGAATATCGGCCTCAGAACACAAAAGCTGCAATTATTGATAGTGACAAAGTCATCAATGAATCTCTTGCTCTGCAAAACATACAACAACAAATAAAGGAGCAGAATTCTAGATTACAACAAGAATTTGAAAGTGAGTTAGAAAAACTTAAGCCATCAAAAGAAGAATTTGAACTTTTGTCAGAAGAAGCAAAAAAGGAAAAGACAGAACAGTTTAATAAGCATACTGTAAATGCTAGAGATGCTTACGCTGAAAAAATGTTGTATTTAGAAGAAAGTTATAGAGATGCAGTAGAGAGTGTTTTTAACAAGATAAAAGAAGTTGCTAAAAAAACGGCAGAAAAAAACAACATAGATTTGGTGCTATTTATTTCAAAAAAGAACCAAGTTTTATACTCTATGGATGAAGTTGATTTATCGGATATGGTATTAAACAATATAAACAAGGAAATACCTGAATTTGCTTTAAAAGGCATTGAGTAGGCTTATGCAATTTAATATCAGTGATATTATAAAAATACTACCACATTCTTATCCGTTTCTCTTAGTAGATAGGGTTATAGAGTGTGATCCTGGTAAAAGTATAAAAGCAATCAAAAATGTGACTTTCAATGAGCCATTTTTTATTGGCCATTTCCCTGGTCATCCAATAATGCCCGGAGTCTTGATAATTGAATCTCTAGCTCAAGCATCTGCTATATGTGTTCTTGGTAAAGAAAGTCAAGGTACAATAGAAAACAAAGCTATTTACTTTATGTCTATTGAAAATGCAAAATTCAGAAAGCCAGTCACTCCAGGGGACACACTGATTCTTCAAGCTAATGTTAAAAACGCACGTTTAAGTGCATGTAAATTTGAGTGTATTGCGTATGTTGGTGAAGAAAAGGTTGCAGAGGCAACGATTTTAGCTATGCTACAAAATACGTAATATACAAAAGACAGTGTGCATACTGTATAATGCAGCTTAATATCTCATTTTCTAGTCTATATACTCGCAGTGGATTAATAAAATTGGATGAGACATTTTTGAATTATATTAAATCATGTGATGAAAGCTTGTTTTGTTCATTAATTGAAGCAAGGAAAAATCAGATTGGTGATAGCCAGTTAATAATAGACCTCTCATATTTATTTGACGAGTTTATTGCAAAACTTTTCAACATTGAAAAAGAAATAGAAGAGCTAAAGAAAAAACACAATGACTTTGCTGTAATATATAAATGTAAAAGGTTATTTGTCCAACGCTACGCATTGAAGAAATACACTAATGTGGCGAATATAGATATTACTAACAGACTAAGTCATTTTCTCACTTTGCCAACAACAGAAAAAAATTTTGCTGAGCAGGTGATGCATTGGTTTCAAGATAAAGAAAATCACAAAGAAGAAATAGAACTTGCGGCACAATATGCAGTGTGGAGAGTAAAAAATAAACGGAGTATACTCTTTAGTATCCATAGGAAAATTGACCATGAAAATCTCATACCATTTTCTAAAAAAGAAGTAGACAAAGTTGAAGTGCTGTATTCAAATGAAGTAAAAAGACGATATGGTTTTGATCTAACAAGCAAAAAGGTGAGTTTAAATAAAGCATTAGATAACGCTCACTACTGCATATTCTGTCATAAGCAAAATAAGGACAGCTGCTCAAAGGGGCTAATTAATAACGACAATACTTTTAAACAATCCCCACTAAAAGTTGAGCTGCATGGCTGCCCACTAGAACAGAAAATATCAGAAATGAATCTGGTGAAAAGCGAAGGCTACAGCATAGCAAGCCTTGCAATTGTGATGATAGATAACCCATTATGTGCGGCTACTGGGCACAGAATATGCAATGACTGCATGAACTCGTGCATATATCAGAAACAAGAACCCGTGAATGTGCCAATGATTGAAACAAGGATTTTGGATGATGTGCTTAGTTTACCGTACGGATTTGAAATATATTCTCTGCTCAGCCGTTGGAATCCTTTAAATTTTCAGCGTTCATTGCCAAGAGAAAACACCGGAAAAAACGTTCTAGTTGTAGGCCTTGGTCCTGCTGGTTTTAATTTAGCTCATCATTTGTTGAATGATGGGCATAACGTTATCGCCATTGATGGACTAAAGATTGAACCTTTGATCGATAATTTCCAGCTAATTAAAGATTTCAAACACGAAAAATTGAGTGAACGCACGGCAGGTGGGTTTGGTGGGGTGGCAGAATATGGCATTACTTCTCGGTGGGATAAAAATTACTTAAAAATTATCAGGTTATTACTAGAAAGACGTGAAAATTTTGCAATTTATGGCGGCATTCGTTTTGGTGGCACAATTACCGTGAAAGATAGCTTCAATCTAGGTTTTGATCACATCGCCTTGGCGCTTGGCTCAGGTAAGCCTCGAATGATAAAAATAAAGAATATGCTAGCTCGTGGGGTGCGCATGGCATCTGACTTTCTTATGTTGTTACAACTGACTGGCGCTCTTAAATTTGATTCTATAGCAAATCTGCAAGTTCGTATGCCGATAGTTGTCATAGGTGCGGGGCTTACTGCGATTGACACTGCCACTGAAGCTTTAGCGTATTATCCAATTCAAGTAGAAAAATTTCTTCTTCGTTACGAGGTATTGGTTGGTAAATATGGAAAAGACTATGTTGAAAAAGATTGGACAGAAGAAGAACATGAAATTGCGAATGAATTTATATCGCACGCAAAGTTGATCCAAGCAGAGCAAGAGTTAGCAAAAAAAGAGAGTAGAGAAATAAAAATATTAGAGTTAATGCAGAGTCTTGGGGGAGTGAAAGTTGTATATAGAAAAGAGCTGAAAGACTCGCCAAGTTATCGATTAAATAGCGAAGAGGTGCAAAACGCATTATCAGAAGGGATTTACTTTATTGAAAACTTAGAGCCAGTTGAAGTTGTGACGGATAAATATAACCATGCTGAATCAATAAAACTGATAGACACAAAATCCGGCGAAATCAAATGCATGAAAGCACGTTCTATTTTTATAGCAGCAGGTACTGAGCCAAATACGGTTATTGCAACAGAAGATAAAAAGCATTTTAAATTAAGTAATGGGTATTTTACTCATTTGAATTCATCAGGAAAAGAAATAGATCCAATATTTTCTCCTAAAATGCAAAATAAAGATAGAATATTAGTGTATAAGCAAGGCAATAAAACAATTAGCTTTTTTGGTGATCTTCATCCTTCGTATAGCGGCAGCGTCGTGAAAGCTATGGCAAGTGCTAAGAACGGCTACCCTATTATTTCCCAGCTTTTGAATAGAGTTAATAGCTTCGTTTCTGTCACTCCAGCTAGAATCTCGGAGTCATATGCACAATTGTATGAATGTTGTAATGTAAGAGTAACTTTTACCAAAAAAGATGTCATCCAAGTAGCTGACACTGAGATCCAGAAAAAAAATGCGTGGTCAAGCGTTGAAGATCTGGCTAACAAAGAATTTTTCAATAAAATCAAAGAGCAATTCACTGCAAAGGTTATAAAAGTTCAATATTTAACAGACAAAGTTGTGGAAATAGTGATCAAAGCACCACTTGCGGCAAAGAATTTTAAACCTGGACAATTCTTTAGGTTGCAAAATTTTGAAACCAATAGCAAAAAAACTAACCTCGCTATGGAAGGTATAGCTGTAACTGGCACTGAAGTAGACAAAAAAAAAGGAATTATTTCCACTATTGTGCTGGAAATCGGCGGTTCCACTGGTTTATGCAGACACTTAAGAGAAGGCGAGCAAATAATTCTTATGGGCCCAACTGGATGCCCTACTGAGGTTTACTAAGTCTGGATATTAAAGTGATGCCAAATTTTATTTCAAAAAGTAAATAATTTACTAACGCTCGTGCACAAATTAAAAATAAATTATGCACGAGTGTAGCATTATGAATTAAGAATGCTATATTAAAGCTTACCTCACTATTAAAGCTATCGGTCAGATTAGATTAAAAACCTAATCTGACCGGTTTCTCTATAACCCTCTAAACTCTGATATAATTATATGATAATTAGTTTAATTAGTGGTTAATATGCAAATTGATTTTATTCATATATTGAGATAGCATAAACCATATTGGTTTAAATTATTGTGCAACTTTGTAAATCGTCACTGTTACTCCTACTGACTATATTAATAGTTATAGTCCTAAAATTACCTGAAAATTTGAGCATTGCAGTAAATTGGTCTCTCCCAATTCTAGATTTTGATTTATCTTTTCGTATCATACTAATATCTTTTTTATCAGTTGCATTTTTAGCTGTTCTACCAGCACAAAATTTGACTTTTTCAGAGATGCTATCTTTTGCTGCTTACACTATTAGTTCACTTTATGCAGTTTTATCTGAACATATGATATTGGTTATAATATTCTGTGAATTAATGACCGTCAGTGCATTTTTTACTATCGCAGCTGGCTGTAGAGATAGTGGACCTGCAATAAGGTACGCCTGTGTACACTTTTTCGTTGGAGTTATATTAATAGCAGGATTGGCACTTCAAAGCACTAACCTGATAATTTTGGGTTTATTGATAAACTGCGCTTGTTTTCCTTTTTCGTTTTGGGTTGTTGATGCATATCCTGCTGCATCGCTACATGGCACTACATATCTCTCTTTATTTACCACTAAAGTCTCTTTTTTAGTGATGCTTTTACACACTTATAACCTATGGCAAGATTGTACTGAAATATTAGCGCTTGTAGGCGCCATCACTGCAATTTACAGCATTATATTTGCTTCTCTTGAGCAAAATATTCGTAGATTTTTATGCTATAACGTTGTAGGACAAATGGGCTTGCTGATTATTGCAGGAGGTTTACTTAGCCCTTCGGAAAAGGCAATACCAATTTTGATACTGCATATAATCTTCTCTCTTGTTTATCAATCATTATTGTTTGTGGTCAGCAATTCGATTATTTCACGAACAAAAACAATTAGTTTTAATGGAGTAGGTGAACTGATGTCAGTGGAAGGCATGTGTGCTATAATCGCAATACTTACAATGGCTGCATTTCCTGGAACCGCTGGATTTATCAGTAAATCATATATCACAGCTGAAATTGAAATGAACACTGTTGCCTTAAAAGGGTATAAAAATTTATATAAGGTTCTAAATTTGCTGCTTCATTTAAGCGTGGGGCTAAAGTTTCTTTATTACTTATTTATTGCAAAAAGTAAGTCAAAACCGTTAGCAGAGAGGGGGGGCAAAATGACTATGATCATTTTAGCATTTATATGCGTAATCGCTGGCAATCCTTACTTACCTATTTACAATAAACCTTCGATTTTCGATTTTGTGTACAACACAAAAAATATTTTGTCGCAATTTAATTTGTTACTATGTACCACTTTATTGTTTATTCCTTTACGCAAGTTATTTTACCCGAGAGTAAATTTTAAAATGGATGTTGATTGGATTTTTAGAGCTTTCATATCCTATATTATCTTGCTGTTCAATCAGTTAGTCTCTAAAACTAGAGAAATATTTGCCAGCGTAGTGCAAAACTTGACTAATTCACTTACTAGTTTATACTTTAATAATATTACTAAACTTAAAGAAGTGCTGGGTTATAACTCAGTGAGTTTTGTTTCAGCTTCTTCTCTCTTTTTAATGAGTATTCTACTAACGCTATTATGTTTAAATCGTTAACTGAAAGTTTAAATTCTGTATTTAGTAAACTAAGAGGAAAGTCGATCATTTCTGAAGATGATTTTAATCTTGCCATGCGTGAAATACGCATAGCCTTAATTGAAGCTGACGTTTCACTTGAAGTTGCAAAAAAATTCATCAACGACATTAAAGATAAAGTGATTGGGGAAAAAGTCATAAAAAGTGTTTCTCCAGCACAAATGATAATTAAAATTGTGCAGGATAATTTAGTTGCAGTTCTCGGATCAGAGAAAAGTGACTTAAATCTAGCAGTTAAACCCCCTGCTGTGATTATGATGGTGGGCTTACAAGGTGCAGGTAAAACAACTACCTCAGGAAAGCTTGCTTTCAAGCTAAAAAAGCAAAAGAAAAAAGTGATGCTTGCCTCTTTAGACATTTATAGGCCGGCTGCCCAAAAACAACTTGAGGTGCTGGGTAAACAGATAGACGTACAAACTTTACCTACAGTAATAAATGAGGGGCCTATTGCAATTACAAAAAGGGCACTGGCAGCAGCAAAGAACGATAATTATGATGTATTAATACTAGACACCGCAGGCAGGCTTCATATTGACAATAATATGATGAATGAGTTGAAAGCCGTAAAGGAAATAGCTTCACCTGCAGAAGTTATTTTAGTAGCCGACGCAATGATAGGCCAGGATGCGGTCAACATTGCCAAATCATTCAATGAGGTAATAGGTGTAACCGGCATTATTCTCACCCGCGTTGATGGTGATGCACGTGGTGGTGCTGCTCTTTCTATGAAAATGATCACCGATTGTCCAATTAAATTTATTGCTTGTGGTGAAAAATTAAGTGACCTCGATGATTTTTATCCCGATAGAATTGCAAAAAGGATACTTAGCATGGGTGATGTTGTATCATTGGTTGAAAAAGCTGCTGAGATTGTTGGTCAGGAAGAAATTGATAAGTTACAAAAGAAAGTAAAAAAGGGTAAATTCGACCTAAATGACCTAGTGGGAATGTTAAAAACTCTCAATAAAATGGATGGTATTAGCAACATAATGAAATTCATTCCTAGTTCATTCACAAAAAAGCTAAGCAGCGGTGTGCCAGATGACAATAAAGTGAAAAAATATATAGCCATCATAAACTCAATGACTGAAAAGGAAAGGCAAAATCCAGATATTTTAAATGGCAAAAGAAGACTTAGAATTTCTAAGGGGTCCGGAACAAGTGTAACTGACGTTAATCTTCTAATTAAGCAGTATAATCAAATGAGCTCTATAGTGAATAAGTTCAGTAAAGTTGACCATAGTAAACTCAAAGAATCTGATTTGATGGATATGCTAAGCAGAAAGTAAGTCAGCAGGTAGTGGAATGAGACGATTGTCAGTAAACCTTTAGCTATATCAAAAGCGGCTTAGGTCTCGCAAAAAAATTTACAGCTTCTTGCTAGCCAAGAAATTTATTATTAATTTTAAGAAATACTATAGCTGACCCAAGCAACATGTCATACCGCGATTCATTCGCGGTATCTCAGCCGCTAACAAGAGATCCCGCTAACAAGCAGCGGGATGACGATTGTCAGGGTGTCATCCCAGTGCTCCGACACTGATTTCCATCCAAGACGGTGTCATCCCAGTGCCCAGACACTGGGATGACAAAAAAAGGAGCACTGGGATGACACCATTTGTTGTGTTTAACAAAGTTCGTACTTAGCTTCATGTTAGCTACAAACGTTAAGAAATTTACCAAATGAAAAAAAAGGCAAAAGAAGCCCCGTGGTTATTATCCGCTTTAAAATATTGGCGTTTTTTATGTTTTAAACGCTTGACAAGCGAGATTCAGCTGCTTTTAATTGCAACTAACCTACGCTGCAAATGTTTAAGAAATTTACTAAGCAGAAAAAAAGACAAAGAATCCCCGAGTTAGCTAGTCTTTTACTATCTCTGTCGAGTATTGGCATTTTTTGATGTCTTGTAACGCTTTATAAGCGCGTTCAGCTTATTTAGATAAAAATCTAGATGTAGATGAAGTTTTGTAAAGACATACAGTATCTATATACTGCAAAAAATTGAACATAAGACGCCGATACATTAAGTAATCCTTACCTTTTAATCTGCAGATTGGCGAAAGCAAATACAATAGCTTCAGTTTCATGATAAGAGGGCTGGCAAAGGGTGTCAAGCAAGTTTTTTCGTTTCTATTGTAATGACAGTTATGGCCTGTGCAAGAAATCTATTGATTAACAGCAGGTTCTTTGTTACAGTTCATAGTTATGCAAAGAAACTTAAAGCCTCATGAGTTTATTTACAGCCAGTGATTTACATAATTTGGAACTGTATAGCTGAGTATTGTACATGATAATATTGATAACAAACGATGATGGCTTTGGAAGTGAAGGAATAAAATTACTCAAAGAGATTGCACGAAATTTTGCATCAGAAATATGGATAGTGGCACCAGATACTGATAGAAGCGGGGCTGCAAGATCTCTTGATTATCCAGTGAAACAATCTATTGGAATAAAACAACATAGTGAAAGGGAATTTAGTGTGTCTGGTACTCCTGCAGATTGTGTCATTATTGCGCTAAATAAAGTTATGAATAAAAAACCAGACTTAATATTGTCCGGAGTAAATATTGGATCAAATGTCGGGGACGATATTTGTTATTCAGGAACAATTGGTGCTGTAATGGAAGGTGCTGCAAGGTCTATACCTTCTATTGCGCTGAGCCAAGTTTATCATGATAAAATAGACTGGCACAATACAAAGGTTTTTGCACCAAAGGTTATTGCCAAGCTAGTTAAGGTTGGTTGGCCTAAA
This sequence comes from Wolbachia endosymbiont (group A) of Apoderus coryli, assembly GCF_947251615.1. NCBI lineage: Bacteria > Pseudomonadati > Pseudomonadota > Alphaproteobacteria > Rickettsiales > Anaplasmataceae > Wolbachia > Wolbachia endosymbiont (group A) of Apoderus coryli. The sequence continues at coordinate 246,168 of NZ_OX366367.1, forward strand.
AACATAGTGATGAGTGTAAATTTTCCTGCTACGGAAAAAGTAAAAGGAGTAGAATTTGCTGAACAAGGTGAATATAACATTGATGGGGATTTAACTTTTACTGAAAATTCGAATGGCTCTTTTAGCTTAAATTGGTCTCGAGAGCACTCAGGCAGTGGTAGTGTAAATAAAATAAAAGAAGGATTTATTACTATCACACCAGTAAAATTAGATTTTACAGATTATGATACATTGAATGCTATGAAAAATTCTTGTGCAGACGAATTTTCTTCTATAGCTGACTGAGAAAAACATTTGCATTGCTCCTAATTAGATGTTTTCTATTGTGTTATCGCGAGCAATGTATCTGTTCAGGGGAGTGGCTAATGTGCAAATATTGAAGCAAAGTGCGTGACACACAGCTGTACGAACATTTGTTTGCAAAGGCAGTATGTTAAGTGTTATAGCCGATTTTGCCTCAAACACAAAGGTGTCATCCCAGTGCCCAGACACTGGGATCCAGAAAAATTGATTGTAAACAAACGCACTATACAACATTTTCGATCAAAAGCTGGATCCCAGTGTCAAGCACTGGGATGACACCCATTTGTTGTAAACTCACTTTTACTCTATGGTTATACTACCTTGCCGCTATCCTGAACGGATACAAGCAAAGTGCGTGACACACAGCTGTACGAACATTTGTTTGCAAAGGTAATTTGCACAACAAATGGTGTCATTCCAGTGCTTGACACTGGAATCCAGATACGATTTCATCATATAAATCTTTCCATTCATGATTTGTTTTTTCAATTAAGTTTATTTTCCATTTTCTCTGCCAGCTTTTTAGAAGCTTTTCTTTACTAATTGCTAAATTTATGTCTTGAAACTCCTCAAAGTAGACTAATTTACTAACATTGTACTTTGACGTGAAACCGGAAATGGCTTTGCTTTTATGCTCCCAAATTCGTTTGATTAAATTTGATGTTATACCTATATACAGGGTTCCATTTCGTTCACTTGCAAGTATATAAACATAATAATTTTTCATATATAGTAACCTGGATCCCAGTGTCTGGGCACTGGGATGACACCATTTATTGTAACTCACATTTACTCTATGATTATCTTTTTAGATCACCTTGTCTACCTATTTTGCCACTCTGCTGAACGGATACCGAGCAATTATTTTTTCTTCACCTGTATCCATGTTTTTAATCTTTAAAGTTTTACTACTCAATTCTTCATCACCAAAAATTAAGGCAGCTTTAGCATTTGCTTGATTTGCTTTTTTCATTCGGGTTCTGAGCGTTCCGCTATATTCATAGATTACATATAAACCATTTCTGCGCAATTCATTCGCAAGTGTTAGGGCATATTCTTCAGCCTCTCTACCGATTGGAATTAGGTAAATAGGTCGCTCTTCTTTCGGAGAATAATTGATTAACTCCATTATACGTTCAATACCTCCTGCAAATCCTATCGCTGGAGTGTGTTTTCCACCCACTGAAGATACTAAATTATCGTATCTTCCACCGGCAAAAACTGCCCCTTGTGCGCCTAAATCCTCTGTAACAAACTCAAACACTGTGTGGCAATAATAATCCAAACCTCGAACTAGTTTATTGTTTACGGTATAAGGTATATCAAGAATTGTTAATCCATTTAGTATTTGTTCAAAGAAATCTGAGGACTCTTTCGTATAATAATTGCTGATTTTAGGTGCACCAGAGATTATTAATCTATCTTTCTCATCCTTAGAATCTAGTATTCTGAGTGGATTTTTGATCAACCTATTTTTGCTATCTTCTGATAGATCATTTTGGTACTTTGTAAAGTATAAGATCAAAGCTTCTCTATACTTAGTTATTGTTTCACCATCACCTAAAGAGTTGATTTCCAGCTTTACATTTTTATTGATGCCAAATTTAGTTAGTAAGTGCTGAGCGAGTGATATCAATTCAATATCAGCTTTTGGATCTTCTATGCCAAAAATCTCAAAATTTATCTGATGAAATTGCCTTTGTCTTCCCTTTTGCGGTCTTTCATAGCGAAATGCAGGTCCTGTTGAGAATAATTTTATCGGTGTTTGCAGTTTTTTTTCAATGAGTAGCCTGACAATCGCTGCAGTGAACTCAGGACGTAAAGTTATGCTCTTTCCTCCTTTATCATTAAAGGTGTACATCTCTTTAGTGATGATATCTGAGCTATCACCTAAGGTTTTTGTAAAAACCTCCGTGTACTCAAATATTGGAGTTTGGGCGGGCAAAAAGCCGTATAAACTTGAGATTCTGTTTGCTGTTTGCTCTATGTATTTAAACTTGTACCATTCATCAAACAGGAGATCTTTTGTTCCTCTAACCGTTTGATTAGTCATAGTGTGGTCTCTATACCTGCAACCTCTGGTATGTGGTAGCTCAGCATATTCTGCACTCCTTGCTTTAAAGTAATTGCAGCACTTGGGCATCCAGAGCAAGCTCCTTGTAACTCAACATAAACTATTCCATCTTTATAGCCACGAAATTTGATATCGCCACCATCTTGAGCAACTGCAGGTTTGATGTAACTTTCCATCAATTCTTTTATTCTATTTACAATTTCTATATCATTTTTATCAAAAAATTCTTCATCTAGTATATTATTATCATTCACTCCTTCTTTATCTAGTGCTTTTCCACCTGAAGTAAAGTGATCCATAATTGTAGTTAAAATTTCTACTTTTAATATATCCCAATTAATCCCACCAGATTTTGTCACTGAAATAAAATCATGGCCAAAAAACACTCTTACCACATGTTCTATTTGAAAAAGATTTGCTGCTAACTTGGAGTTTTTTATTTCATCTGCATTTGAAAAATCAGCCGTTTCTCCTTCGTTTAGAATTGCAAATCCAGGAAGAAATTTCAGTGTGTTTGGATTAGGTGTTTCTTCAATCTGAATGAACATGTTATTTACCATGACGATTATAATTGTTACTATTTAATCATAAAATGATAAAAAAATATACATGTCATTCATCTTTTTCCTTTTTCTGATATTCATAGTGATTACATTTATTCTGCCTAGTGTTTTTGTATTTTTTCTCTTCCTGACAAAAAAAAATAACGTAAGTTTCATAATGAACTCTATATTGAGTAAGTTTTTGAACGAATTTAATAGCAGTAGAAGTTGTACTGAAAATTACACCGGTGATAACATGTCCAAAGATGAAGCATTAAAGATACTGGGGCTGAATCCTGAGGCCAGTCAAAATGAAATCAATAAAGCATATCAAAATTTAATGAAGTTAGTTCATCCAGATAAAGGAGGCTCGGAATATTTTGCGCAAAAATTAAACGCAGCACGTGATAGGTTGCTAAAGAAGTAGTAATTAGTATTACTTTAAACTTTTTATTGTGCGTAGAGGATAAGCTGCTACAATAAAATGAGTTAAAGATAGCAATATTCAAAAAACTTTAAGTTATGCAGGAAGATAACAAAAAAGAAACAATAAAAGAAGAAAAAGGCATATTAGGGTGGATAGAATATAGACTGCCTATATTTTCTTTTCTAAGACACACTGCTTCTTACCAAGTGCCAAAAAACTTAAATTATGCTTGGAATTTTGGCTCTTTGGCTGGTATAGCGCTAATTTTACAAATAATAACAGGTATATTTCTTGCTATGCACTACACTCCGCATGTTGATTATGCGTTTAATAGCGTGGAGCGTATAATGCGTGACGTGAACTATGGATGGCTGATACGCTACACTCATGCTGTCGGGGCATCGCTCTTCTTTATGGTAGTCTATGTTCATATAATGCGTGGGTTATATTACGGATCTTACAAGAAGCCACGGGAGATGGTGTGGTTTGTTGGTATATTTATATTTTTTGCAATGATGGCAACTGCCTTTATGGGATATGTATTGCCTTGGGGGCAAATGAGTTTCTGGGGTGCAACAGTTATAACCAACTTATTTTCTGCTATACCTTTAATTGGCAATAAAATAGTTATATGGTTATGGGGTGGTTTTTCAGTGGATAACCCAACGCTTAACCGTTTTTTCGCTCTGCATTATCTTCTGCCTTTTGTTATTATTGCTTTAGCTATGCTTCATGTGATAGCTCTGCATAGGTTTGGCTCTGGTAACCCAAGTGGAGTGGAGGTAAAATCAGATAAGGATACCATTCCTCTCTATCCTTATTATATAGTCAAGGATTGCATAACTTTTGGTCTGTTTTTTGTAGCTTTGTTTGCATTTGTTTTTTATGCTCCCAATTATCTTGGGCATCCAGACAATTATATAGAAGCTGACTCTATGGTAACTCCGGTACATATAGTGCCAGAGTGGTATTTTTTACCTTTTTATGCAATGCTACGTTCAATTCCAGATAAACTTACTGGTGTGCTTACTATGTTTGCATCTATTTTAGTTTGGTTTCTGTTACCTTGGCTTGATAGATCAAAAGTTAAAAGTGGTGCTTACCGCCCGGTATTCAAGAAATTTTTTTGGGTTTTTGCAATAAATTTTGCACTTCTTGCCTGGCTTGGAGGACAAGAGGTGAAAGAGCCTTACATCACTATGAGTAGGCTATCCACTCTTTATTATTTTGCATACTTTGTAATAATTTTACCACTGCTTAGTAAATATGAAAAGCCAGAAGAACCACCAAAAACCTTAAGTGATTCTGTGCCGGAGATGAAATAATGCTGGTTAAAAATATATTGGCTGTGTTTTGTGCATTATTCCTTACTAATTTTGTGTATGCAGAAGATTTTAAACCATCACCAAATAAAAAAATGGACTGGAAATGTGATGGAATTACTGGGTCTTTCGATAGAGAATCAATTCAACGTGGCTACAAGGTATATAAGGAAGTCTGTGCTGCTTGTCATTCAATGAATAGAGTAGCATTTCGTAATTTGCAAGACATCGGTTTTTCTGAAGAAGATGTAAAACAGATTGCGGCTTCTTACCAAGTTAAAGATGGCCCAAATGATATGGGTGAAATGTTTGACAGACCTGGAGTACCTTCAGACTATTTTATTGCGCCTTTTGATTCAAAAGAAGCAGCTGCAGCAAGCAATAATGGTGCTGTTCCACCAGACTTATCGTTAATTATTAAAGCAAGGCATGATGGTGCAAATTATGTCTATTCACTGTTAACAGGCTATCAAAACGGCGAACACGATGAAAATGATTTATATTTTAATTCGTATTTTCCAACAGGCAGATTAGCTATGGCGCCACCACTTTCTGAAGGAATGGTGGAATATGATGGTGCAAGACAAGCCACAGTTGAAAATATGGCATATGACGTGGTAAATTTTTTACAATGGGCAGGAGAGCCAGAATTAGAGCGCAGGCATAAACTTGGATTAAAAGTAGTGGCGTATTTTATAATTTTAACAGTGTTTTTTGTATTAACTAACAATAAAGTTTGGAGCAAACTCTATAAAAGGAAAAAATAGAATTTCTTACATCTATTTACATTCACTTTCATACCTTATTTACACTAGCAAGTGTATTATACAATAATAAACACATTATGAAAACATAGTAGGTAGAACTCATGGAATTTCAAATCACTACACATTTTCAACCAGATGGAGATCAACCACAAGCAATCGATGGCTTAATTGCAGGGCTAAATAGCAATAAAAGAGATCAGGTTTTGCTTGGAGTTACTGGTTCTGGGAAAACTTTTACTATGGCAAATGTTATTGCAAGAACAAATAGGCCTGCATTAATTATGGCACACAATAAAACTTTAGCAGCACAGCTTTATGAGGAAATGAAAGGATTGTTTCCCAATAATGCTGTTGGATACTTCATTTCTTATTATGATTACTACCAGCCCGAAGCCTATTTGCCACAAACTGATACTTATATCGAAAAAGACTCCGCAATCAACGAAAGAATTGACATGCTGCGTTATTCTGCCGTTTGCTCCCTTTTGGAGCGCAGGGATACGATCGTAGTTGCCAGTGTTTCCTGTATATACGGTCTTGGCTCGCCTGAAAGCTACCTCAGCATGACCATAACGCTTAGTGTTGGAAATGAAATTCGTATTAATGATTTCCTGAGCAACTTAACTGATCTCCAATACAAGCGCTCTGATGCCAGGTTTGAGAGAGGATATTTTAGAGTGCGCGGCGATATTGTTGATATATTTCCTTCCCATTATGAAAGTAAAGCTTGGCGTTTATCGTTATTTGGCGATGAAGTAGAAGAAATTTTTGAAATTGATGCTATGACCGGCAATGTTATCAAACGCATAGATAAAATCACCATTTTTCCAAATAGCTATCACATTACATCACGTGAGACCTTGTTGCAGGCAGCTCAGCTAATCAAAAAAGAGCTGCATGAACGCTTGGATTATTACTACTCGCAAAACAAGATTATTGAAGCAAAGCGCCTCGAGCAACGCACTAATTTTGATATCGAAATGATGAGAACAACAGGAATATGTAAAGGTATTGAAAATTATTCGCGTTATCTCTATGGAATGGAAGCTGGGGATCCACCGCCTACTTTGTTTGAATATTTACCCAAAGACGTAATTTTATTTGTTGATGAGAGTCATGTCACCGTTCCTCAGGTTGGTGCGATGTACAGTGGTAATGAGGCGCGTAAAAAGAAATTGATTGACTATGGCTTCAGGCTCCCTTCCGCTTTTGATAATCGTCCATTAAAATTTGAAGAATGGGAGGAAGTTAGGCCGCAGACTGTTTACATTTCAGCCACTCCCGGAAAGTATGAGTTGGCAAAGACCAATAATGTATTTATAGAGCAAGTTATCCGTCCAACAGGGCTTACAGACCCAATCTGCATTGTGAAACCAATAGAGAGTCAAATTGATGATGTAATTCATGAGGCACAAGTGACAATAGGGAAGGGATTTTGTGTTTTAATCACTACATTGACGAAAAAAATGGCTGAAAATTTAGCTGAATATATGAGTGAATTGAATATGAGAGTGAGTTATTTGCATTCGGATATTGGTGCGCTGGAGAGAATAGAAATTATATGTAAATTAAGATCTAAAGAAATCGATGTTCTAGTAGGTGTTAACTTGCTTAGGGAAGGTCTTGATATTCCAGAGTGTGGGTTAGTTGCAATTTTGGATGCTGATAAAGAAGGATTTTTGCGATCGGCAACTTCATTAATTCAAACGATCGGTCGTGCTGCACGTAATGCTGAAGGTAGAGTAATTTTATATGCAGATAAAATCACTGGTTCTTTAGATCGTGCATTAAGAGAGACCGAAAGAAGAAGAAAAAAACAAGAAGAACATAATATATTGCACAATATTGTCCCAAAGACTATAATAAAACCTATATCAAACACCTTACAGGAGAGGGCAATAGCAGAACCAAAAGTAAATACTAATAAGGATGATTTGAGAAAGCAAATGATAGAGCATGCTGAAAATTTAGAGTTTGAAGAAGCAGCAAGAATAAAAAAATTATTGCAAGGTTAAGTAATATATGATGTTATGGGCATAGCATGAAAGTGTAAACAACTAAACTTCCACTATTCTTCTTTTTATTTTAACTCATCTTTTTGAGCCTTTTGACAATATTTTAGAACTGAAGAAGGAAAGGTGTATTTTTTTATTGACTTATCTATATATTACAGTAATCACTGAAGAATTAGTGAGTAATGGTTATAGAATATGCATGGTGGGGTACCAAACAAGGAATTAAATGAAAAATTACGTAACATTTTAGGTCAGTTAGCAAGCAATAGCAATCTATTAGATCCTCCCAATAATATTCAACATATAATGTTTCTTCTAGAAGCAGGAGCTGATCCAAATATACAGAACCAAAATGGAAAAACTCTGTTACATTACGTTGCTGAACGTAACGATACTAACGGTATAGGATTTCTTTTAAAAGCAGGAGCTGATTCAAATGTGCAAGATCGAAGTGAAAAGACTCCATTTGAATATGTTACTGAACATGAGTGCCGTCAAGCTTTGAAGGATTTGGGTTATGATTTAGATGATTCTTATGAAAATGAAGGGAATCCGGCAACACCTGATAGTTCGGTAGGTGAAAGAAACGATTGTTCAAATAGCTCTGGTGATGATAGTCAGATAGAGTCTGTTAAATTGAGTGATTGTAACACAGAAGAGGATTCGGACTATTATTCAGATGATTCTCGTGAAAATGAAGGGAATTCAACAACACCTGATGGTTCGGTAGATGATTGTTCAAATAGCTCCGGTGACGATAATCAGATAATTTCTACTGAACCGAGTGATTGTGACCCAGAAGACGAGGATTCGAGCTGTAGTTCAAGTGATTATCTTTTTCTAGAAGACTCACTGTTAGCGAAGCTAGAAATACCATTAACTACAGATGAACAGGAGCTAATTGATAAGTTTTGTGAGAAGATAAGAGGTATGACAGCACAAAATAAACAAGAATCTGAAGAAAATATTCTAGAAAGTATTGAGAAAATAGTAGATGAGTACTTGAAGGAAGGAATAAGGTTAAATTCAAGTTGGAGTAATGGTAATGAAAAAGGTGATAAAGAAACTGTAACAAATTTAATATTTAAAGAAATGGAAGAAGTTATTGCTCAGCTTCGTGTGAATCCACGTTCTTCAACTGCAATGCTTAATACACATGATTATACCGATGAAAGTGATGGCGGCGAATATAAAGCTGACGAATGTAAAGCTGACGAATGTAAAGCTGATGAATGTAAAGCTGACGAATGTAAAGCTGACGAATATAAAGCTTCAGACATCATCATAAAAAGGATCACAAGTAATTTGTTGTTAAAAGGTGGAATGGGACAAGAATTTCTCTTCGGTGATACCGAGCTTACAAATAAACATTATGACTTTGATTATTTAGATGATCTCAATAAGCAATATAAGGATAGGAAAGAAGAGCTAAAGAGTATAGCATGTGAAGGTATTGTAAACAAAAGTAAGCAAACTCATGAGTATGACTTTAAAGCAGGAATAGATAATCAATATTTTTATATGAAATATCCACAAGATAGTATTATTGAACCTGTAAAAATTTTTAACAAAGCTGAAGCTTTAAAAGATAAAGCTTTAAATTTAAAAGTCGGCATACTTCAAATTGGGGAAAGTATAGTGAGAGTTGAAGGTACAAAAGATGGAAAAAGAAATTACACAGATGTCTTAAAAGGTAGCATTAAAATGTCTTTTACCACTGAGGTAGGAGAGATTAATATTTATCTAAGTCCTGGTAAGGAAGGTGGTAATAAAATAGAAGTAGAAATTGATGATGAGAGCGAAGCAAGGCTTAACAAGTTAAAAGCTGAGAAGAAAAGTTTAGGAGAAAACTGTCTTTTGGGAGAAAAAAGTGTTCTGGAAGCTATAGAAGATAAAGGTTTTAAGAAAAATGGTAATGTACCTACAGAGTCAATCGAGATTACTAAGGATGTTCCATTTACTGATCTTACGCAAGCTTGTTCGCAGCAAATTAACACAAGTGTTAAAGGCAGACAGTGATTATTGAAATAGTGCCACACAATAATAAGCTCACTCAAAATTGTTCCGATTTGGCAGGGTTGTTTTGCCGCACCAAGCGGTATGGCTTTAAGTATGAGTTTTAATGTTCCCAGAAACTCGCCACAGTGGATAGTACAGTATTTACAATGGGTAAAAAATTAACACCAGTGCTTTCAGGGTCAGCCTACTTAAGTGGCTAAGATATATCTAATGTAGCTTTATCTTTGCTTTCTGACAGTCTTTGTTGATACTCGTTTATCAGCCTTTCAGGCTCGTTCAATACACTCTGAATATAATATGTTGAAAATATTATGCCAGAGAGTATAATAAAATCTATATCAAATACTTTACAAGAAAAAGTGGTGGTAGAGGCAAAAGTGAACACTAATAAGAACCAATTTAAGGAAAGCGCATGCTAGAGCTTGAAAAAGCAGCAAGAATATTATTGAAAGGTTAAATGGCGTATGATATAATATATATAGTGTAAAGATGTAAATAATCTTATTGACATCTTTACATTAATAGTTCTTAAATGTTTAGTGCTGTAAAATTAAATTATTAAGTTTTATGAAGGGAGTAAAAATGGTAGAAAGCTTTCTAGGTAAGAACAAAGGCAGTAATTTTATTGAGGGGACAAAAACAATGAAAAATTTTTCAGATAATAATAAAAACGGTAGCTCAATCTTCCAAGGAAAAATCAGGGAGCAAGATTTCTCTGCGGAGCAGAAGTTAAATGAACTAAAAGCAGCCGTAGAGGAGCTTGCCAGACAAGATTTGCTCAGAAGGCTCGAGTGTGAGCGTCAGGCCTCTAGTTGTATCGATGAAATATCATCTCAAGCAGAGCTACATATCGAAGAAGATAATGAAGATTACTTCAATGGTGAAAGAGAAAGAGTACTCGGAGATTTCTGGAGTTTCTTTGAATCTCTCTTCAACCTCTTTGAAGTAAATGTAGATGATCCGAAAATCTACCAAATGCTCAAGGAGAAGAAAGAAAAAAATTGGCTTCTTTCGATAATTAAGTTTTTGCGTGACAAGCTTAAGGAGTTAATCAAGAAGATTTTTGCACGCGATTTAAGTTTCGATCAGAGGTTGGACAAAGAGATAAAAGAATTGCAGGAGAAATTAGGCAGTGGTGAGTTATCAGAAGAAGAGTTTGCAAGGGCGTTAGAAAGGTTAACTGCATTGCAAGATCTAACGCCTACGACAATGTTACAAAAAATAATATAGAGTTCAAAAGCGTGATTTCTAGGGAGTTTCTGCGCTCAAAGGCAAATTGAAAGCTTGAACCTAGAAGCTATACGAAAAGTCTGGTTGGTAGAAGTCATAGTCCTCGCGATTGAGTGTCATTCTATAACTTCCCCCTTACTATTACCCACAAATATGAACGTTTGTTGCATAGCTCTTAATGGCATAACTTTTGCTTGAAATAACTGTTTATATGGTATAACTTACAGCTTTTAGTTGCTAAAATTATAACTCTTAATTTAATAATTTTAATCTAATAATCTTTCAAGTTAATAAAATTATTTGAGTAAATACAATACCATGTCTTTATTTGTGGGTAATAGTAAGATTTTTAATATTGACATAAAATTAGTTGCCAAGAATACTATAATAGAGTAGATGTGAGTTTTAAAATTTTGCAAAAATTTACAGCAAAAAAGTTGGAAGCAGAACCCTTTTTAACTCATCTTTTTGAGATTTTTGACAATTTCTTAGAACTGAAGAAGGAAAGGTGTATTTTTTTATTGACTTACCCATATATTACGGTAATCACTGAAGAATTAGTGAGTAATGGTTATAAAATATGAGTGGTGGGGTATCAAGCAAGGAATTAAATGAAAGTTCACTTAACATTTTAGGTCAGCCAGAAAACGATAGTAATATTCAAAATATAACGTCTCTTTCAGGAGCAGAAGCTGATCCAAATATACAGAACCAAGATGAAAAATTAGGTGACATTTTAGATCAGTTAGAAAGCAATAGAGGTCTATTAGATAATCCCAATGATATTCAACGTATAATGTCTCTTCTACAAGCAGGAGCTGATCCAAATATACGGAGCCCAGATGGAAAAACTCTGTCATGTTACTTAGATGAAAAATTACGTGATATTTTAGATCAGTTAGAAAGCGATAGAGGTCTATTATATTATTATGCTAAACATATAAGTCTTCTTCTACAAGCAGGAGCTGATCGAAATACACAAAACCAATATGGAAAAACTCTGTCACATTACTCAAATGAACCATTACTTAACATTTTAAATGCGTTAGAAAGCAATGGAGATATATTAAATAATATTCAACATATAATTCTTCTTCTAGAAGCAGGAGCTAATCCAAATGTACAAAACCAAGAAGATGGAAAAACTCTGTTACATTACGTTGCTGAATGTAACGATACTGGCGGTATAAGGTTTCTTTTAGAAGTAATAAAAGCTAATCCAAATGTGCGAGATCAAAGTGGAAAGACTCCGTTAGATTATGCTGCTAAAAATAACTGCCTTCAAGCTAGAGAACTTCTTTTAGGAGCGGGTGCTAATCCAAATGTGCAAGATCAAAGTGGAAAGACTCCATCTGAATATGCTACTGAAGATGAGTGCCGTCAAGCTATTGAGGATTCGAGCCATAGTTCAGATAATTCTCATGAAAATAAAGGGAATCCGGCAACACCTGATAGTTCGGTAGGTGAAAGAAACGATTGTTCAAATAGCTCTGGTGATGATAGTCAGGCAAAGCCTGCTGAATTGAGTAATTGTAACACAGAAGAGGATTCGGACTATTATTCAGATAATTCTCGTGAAAATGAAGGTAATCCGACAACACCTGATGGTTCGGTAGATGAAAGTAATGATTGTTCAAATAACTCTGGTGATGATAGTCAGGTAAAGTCTGTTAAATTGAGTGATTGTGACTCAGAAGACGAGGATTCGAGCTGTAGTTCAAGTGATGATCTTTTTCTAGAAGACTCACTTTTGATGAAGTTAGAAATACCATTAACTACAAGTGAAGAGGGGCTAATTAAAGGTTTTTATAAGGAGATAATAGATATAACAAAAAACAAACAAGAACCTGAAGAAAGTATTCTAAAAAGTATTAAGAAAATAGTAAATGAGTACTTGGAGAAAGGAATAAGGTTAAATTCAAGTTGTAGTAATGATAATAAAAATGGCAGTGAAAAAGGTGATAAAGAAACTGTAACAAATTTAATATTTAAAGAAATAGAAGATGTTCTTATTAGTCGTGTGAAACCACGCGATGAAACCAGAGAGTATAGAGGAAGGGTTAATGATATTCCCGAACAAGAAGATAAAGGTAAAGATAAAGATGAAGCTTCAGACATCATGGAAAGCATCATGGATGATTTATTGTTAAAAGGTGGGAAAGCAAAAGAATCTTTCTTCACCGGTACTGAGCTAGCACAAAATTATAACTATTCTTATATGAATGCTCGCAATAAAAAATATAAAGAAATTGAAAGCAAGCTAATAAGTATAGCATATGAAGGTATCGTAAACAGAGATAGGCAAGCTCAAAAGGAGGAGCTAGAGACAGTGGAGATAGATAATCAATATTTTTATATGAAATATTCACAAGATAGTATTATTGAACCTGTAAAAATCTTAAACAATGAAAAAGCTAAAGAGTTAAAATTAAAAGTCGGCATACTTCAAATTGGGGAAAGTATAGTGAGAGTTAAAGGCACAAAAGATGGAAAAAGAAATTATACAGATATCTTAAAAGGTAGCATTGAAATGTCTTTTACCACTGAGGTAGGAGAGATTAGTATTTATCTAAGTCCTAGTAAGGAAGATAGTAATAAAATAGAGGTAAAGATTTGTGAGGAGAGCAGAACAAGGTTTGACGAGTTAAAAGCTAAGAAGAAAAGTTTAGGAGAAAATTGTCTTTTGGGAGGAGAAAACGTTCTGAAAGCTATAGAAGATAAAGGTTTTAAGAAAAATGGTAGTGTGTCTACAGAGTCAATCGAGACTACTAAGGATGTTCCATCTACTGATCTCACGCAAGCTTGTTTGCAGCAAAAGAAAACAGCAATGGCTCCACCAGGTTAAGTTAATGTATTTTTCAGGATAAGATTTTAAAAAATTAATCATGAATGTTCATACGTGTTAAATTAGAGCAGATGGTATAAAAAGCAACAATTAACACAAGAGCTAAAGGCAAATAGCGATCTACCGATTATTGAAATAGTGCCACACAATGACAAACTCACTCGATTTTATCAAATTGTTCCGGTGATAGAGTCTGGCAGGGTTTTTCTGCCACAGCAAGCGGTATGGCTCAATGATTTTGAGTATGAGATTTTAATGTTCCCAGAAGCTCGCCACGATGATCAAGTGGACAGTACGGTACAATATTTACAATGGATGAGAAAAATTAACACCAGTGTTTTCAGGGTCAGGGATTTTGGCCACAATCCTAATAAAACACTTGGGTGGCTCAGAGCAGTGGATTAGACCTATTGGCTTCTAGATTTTTTTGCGGGAGAGCACGGCTGTTCGATCTTAGTAGCATCCAGGCCTGTGGATATTCTCAAATTTTCCACACTTAATTCTAGAGTACGTTTTGGCGATTTTCCTCCAGTATTCTCATAATCCATAGACTCATAACCACTTGTTTTCCCCTCAGCTTTAGAGCTTACGTTTTCAGCATCAGTTGCCTCTCCTGAAGAGATACCGCTATCTTTATTATCTTCGAGCTTCCCCTTTTTAGCTACTGATGTACCTTTAGCAGGCCATCGCTCTTCCCTAAACGACTTTACTTCCGAACCATCATAACCACGGTCAATCCAGTATCCACCTTCGTCTTTTGTAATTGAAATATATTCTAATACGCTTTCATCGGGATAACAGGTTTCAATTGCTTCTTTAGGGGATAACCCATGTTCTCGTACCTGGGAATTTACCCATTTGTCCTTTTTAGATTCCACATCCTTTTTGACGATGTCAATGTTGATATCTTTTATTTCTAATTTTCCCGCATACTCCCAAATAAAAAGTTTTTTTAAGTTAAGTAAGGCACCACGACTTATATTAGCAACAACTGTTGTTTCTTGGTTTTTCTCACAATTAGAAAGAAATTTAAATGGAAACTCATTGAGATCATAGGCTTCTTTCTTATTGACACGATACTCTTCTTTCGTTTTATCTATTACTTCCTGTAAATATTCTTTTACATTAACACTATCATCAATTAAACTAGCAATCTTCCCATTTTTTACAATAAAGTTAGTATGAGGAGGATCCAAAGCATAATTATTTAAGTTAAACGAATAAAGCAATGCTTTAGACAACTTTTCTTCTTCCTCGGTAAGAGGTTTATCACTAGTTCTCCGTTCACTAGCACCTCTCCATGATGAAGGTCCACTCTGTGAAAATGACCATAAACTTGGAGCCGGTGATGACCAAAAGCCTATTGGCTGAGACCAAGCACTAGTCCCTGCTTGCACATTTTGAACAGCACCTACACATTTCGATGAATGTGGATTAGTCACAGAAGAACTCAGATGTGACCGTGGCAGGAACTCTCTACTCGTTCCAGGAACATCCAACTGATTTACCGGAAGCAACACAGGGAACTTTTCTGATCCTTGCCTGGGAGAATCCTCTAATGCTCCATCGGGACTCCGCGTGGGAAACTCCTGTGTCGGTGATGATAATTGAGTTAAGCCAGAACTTGGACCACCACTTGAAGAACCAGAATCCTTAGGTTTCGGAGGCGAATTACTATCATAACCACTATCTGTGTCTGCTTTCCTTTGGTTGGGCGGTGTTCTTGGTGGTTCTGCATGCGTAGGAGAATTGAATGGAGAAGTTACTGTTGAGGAGGATCGACTCGAGCCACGTCTCTTAAAATTCTCAAGATCAACTGCAAATTCAAAACGTCCGTTTCTTTCATTATATGCAATTGGAGACTCCATAATTTTAGGAAGTAACTGAGCAATTCCTTTATTAGAGAAAGCATAAACTGGCTCTTTACAATTAGCAAATTGTGGATTTGCAGTTTTGCCTCTAATATCACTTATACAATGAAAACCATTAAATATTCCATTAATTTTTGATGCATTCCTAGAACTTAAAGTTTCAAACTGACCATCATCCATTTCTATTAAAGGTATAAGAACAAAACTATCACCGTTTTGTATCTTCTTTTCGTCTGTAAAAATATCATAATCATAAGTGTTAATGAATTTTCTCACCCGTTTAGACATTAGACTGCTAAGAACATCTTTAAAATTTTCGACTTTAGAATCCTCCTTGCCTGGAGTTCTAAAATAAAACGCTATTTCTTTTTTAACATATTCTGTTACACTCTTGACTACCTTATCACTCACATCTTTAATATATAACATATCATCTTTATATTCATAAAAGTCTGAACTCTTAACATGGCATTCTTTTAATCTTGAGTTAAATTCTTGAATATACATCTCTTTAACCATTTCAAAAGTCTCTGAATCATCTAGGTATTCATCGCTAAAAGCTATACAGTACAAATAAGGCTTACCTATTGCTCCTGTTCCAACAGTTCCTTTTATCCATTCATATGCTTCTTTCTTAGTTATCCCTGCTTTTTGTAGACGTGCAACCACTTTGGATATCACAGCCCTCTCAAACTCATTAGCAAAATTAATCTTCAAGTTATGAATTACTGCAGGATCCGTAGAATCTGCAAGCTTTACTTTTACTATGCCATTACCTAAATACTCTTTATCAGGATTAGCACCTAGAACAAATGGAAAACAGTTCAAATTATAGAATGCACCTGCTACTTTAGTTCCACTAAGATAGTGCCGCTCTACTATCTCCTCTCCTATTCTTCGCAGATATTCTCCTATATTAGTACCGCTAGCAAATAAACCAACAATCTTTTTACCTTCTACAGTAAAATTAGCATTGATCTCATCAGAAAAATAATTATTTAAGTTAAACGCATTAACCAGCTCTTTTGTAGAATTACCCATAACTACCCCTACTAAAATTGTGATGAAACAACATTACTTACTTTTACTTTTATTACTGTCAGCACCAGTAGTGCTGCTACTACCCAATTGCGAGCTAGGCTTGCTACTTTCACGTTCACGTTGCCGTGCTTCTCTCTCATGCTTATCAGGACCAACTCTTTCAAACCTGTCACTTGGAATCACCCTATTACCCCTACTTTCTTTATCGTTATTACCATGCATATTACTCTCCAGTAAAAATATTATGTAATTAATATACTAAAAATAAAATTAAGTGCAAGCACTTTTTTGTATTTTTTTTCAAAAAATTTTATTCACTCTTTTTCATAAAATTCAGTTTTCTAGATTCCGCTAACACGTAGCGGAATGACGAACTGTCGACATCTGTCTATATGCCCCTGGATTCCAGTGTCACGCACTGGAATGACAAGAAAGGGACACTGGGATCTAGTCTTTTTTCCATCAAAAACGCTCTCTTTTAACATAAAACCCTACACTTATCAAACCTAATGTACATTCTGGATTCCAGTGTCACGCACTGGAATGACAAGAAAGGGACACTGGGATCCAGTCTTCTTTGTCATCTAAGTAGCTAACACTCACTATCTCGATGGTGTATTACCATTTCCTCTTGCTGCACATTCATTCAATACATCAGTAAATTTTGACTTAGGATTTTCTTTAGCATCACTTGCAGAACTAGCACTAGACTTTCCATTATTATTAGTTCCTGATGGAGCTTGCCAAGTATCAATTGGATAATCGTGCTTAATATTAGCTGCCGATCTTCGAGCGTTCCTTTCAGCAACTTTTTTTGCAAGCTTAGCGTCAAGGTCATCTGTATTAGTAGATTTGGTTCCTTCCTTGTTAACACTATTATTTAGACGGCTTTCTGCGCAACTAGCAGATTCATTTTTCTTCTCATCATTAAACTTGTTTCCTTGTCCATTAGTGGGCGGCGTGGTTCCCCTTTCATTAACATTAGTATTTGAACGCCATTTTTCGGAATTAATATTCTCTTTTACACCTTTAGAATAAATTTTTATCCCACTCACCACGGGCTTCTTCTCCGCAGGTTTCGGTGGACACACCTCTTTCTTCGGTTCAGGCTTCACTTTTTTCTCTCCTTCCACTTTCACTTTTGTTTCTTTTATCTCACGATTCTCATTAACCTCTTTAAATATAGGAGGCATTATAGGTTTTGGTAAAAGATCAAGTTCTGGTTTGCTCAGAACAACCGGTCTTACAAATCCGGGTGAAACTTCAAAAAGGGAAACTGGCACTTTAGGTTTTTCTCTTTCATCTACCTTTGTTTCTACGTCTTTATGAACTTCTTTAGTTGCTTCTAATGATGTTTTTTCTGCTTTTTTATCTTCTTTTTCTGTAGATGCCGCTACCGCAGATGCCAACTCAACTCCAAACATCTCTGCAAACATTGTAACAATCCATCCGACAACGGCCAGCTGTAACCTGAGTTTAAGTCCCCTCAGGGCCTCAAGACGCTCTAGTATTGCTATTTCCTCTTCTTTAGATAAACCACCACCGAATAATTTTTCTTCCAATTCTTTTATCTCTTTGTCCAATCTCTGATCGAAACTTAAATCGCGTGCAAAAATCTTCTTGATTAACTCCTTAAGCTTGTCACGCATAAATTTAATTATCGAAAGAAGCCAATTTTTTTCTTTCTTCTCCTTGAGCATTTGGTAGATTTTCGGATCATCTACATTTACTTCAAAAAGGTTGAAGAGAGGTTCAAAGAAACTCCAGAAATCTCCCAGTGGTTTTTCACAATTGAAGTAACCCTCATCACCTTCTTCTCCGATATGTAGCTCTGCTTGAGATGATATTTCATCGATACAACTAGAGGCCTGACGCTCACACTCGAGCCTTCTGAGCAAATCTTGTCTGTCAAGCTTCTCTATGGCTGCTTTTAGTTCATTTAACTTCTGCTCCGCAGAGAAATCTTGCTCCCTGATTTTTCCTTGGAAGATTGAGCTACCGTTTCCGTTATTACCTGAAAAATTTTCTATTATTTTTGTCCCCTCAATAAAATTACTGCCTTTGTTCTTACCTAGAAAGCTTTCTACCATTTTTACTCCCTTCATAAAACTTAATAATTTAATTTTACAGCACTAAACATTTAAGAACTATTAATGTAAAGATGTCAATAAAATTATTTACATCTTTACACTATATATATTATATCATACGCCATTTAACCTTTCAATAATATTCTTGCTGCTTTTTCAAACTCTAGCATGCGCTTTCCTTAAATTGGTTCTTATTAGTGTTTACTTTTGCCTCTACCACCACTTTTTCTTGTAAAGTATTTGATATAGATTTTATTATACTCTCTGGCATAATATTTTCAACATATTATATTCAGAAGGAGAAACTATCAGAGCAACAGAGGCAGAGCAATACAAATAGTAAAAAACTCTCTAAACCTCGATCCGAAAACTTGAAAATGGAGGAAATGCTTATTCACTAAAGATGCTCCAAAACATCCAAGATCTTAACTCTAGACCATTCCATCCCAAGAAAAACACTTCTCACCGCCCTTGGTTTTGAGTGCTGAAAACGGTTATCTTACCTGAGATCTTAATAATATGTTTTGCTAAATTAATACAGATTTGTTTAAAAACATCAAAGAAAAATCGGGATAAATTTAAAAGTAAAGCAAGTCAATAAAAGATTTTTTTCGACACTATTAGCAAAGTTTTTTCTCAATAAAAAAATTATTGTATTTTAAAATATTTATGTTAAAAACAACCTATTACTAATATTAGTATATTAAATATCTTAGGGTGCTAGGTAAGAAATAGCTCTATTTAAAATTGGAGGGTAGTATGTTTGTAGGTAAAGAATCAAATTCAAGTGGATGGAAACAGTGGGGTATAGGTCTTGTAGATAAGACTTTATCTTCAGTTGATCAAGCTATCTCAGGTTGGTTTTGGAATTTAATCAATGATCTGCCACGTGATTATTTTGCTAAAACGTTTGATCAAGTTAATTATTTTGATCAGAGTGTCTGGGAAGGTATATTTAGAGCAAGGATAGAAGATATAAAAGAACAATTAGAATCTGGTATATCAAAAAAAACATTTGAAGCAGATATCATAAAATTGCAAGGTTTAATCGGTAAACACAGTCTATCTCCTCTTGTTTATGAAGATGGGCTAAAAGAATTAGAAGATTTTGTGTATGATTCAAATAATCCTGGTAAGCACCTGCAACTATTAGCTAATGTAAGGAATGAGTTTAGGGAAGAATTAAGAGCTCAACCTTTGCTACTAAGGGAGTGTATAAAAAATGATACTAATCTAGGGCGAAAAGAAGTTGCTTATTATCAGTCTTTATTAGATAGTGCAAGTAGTAAAGAAACTCCTGTCGAACCTTCCGCTTTAGGTGAAAGCATTGTAAGCAGCGTTGTGAGGAAGAATGGAGTTACCAATTCTAAGTTAAGAAATATTAGTAAATTACTTTTTTGCAATCCTGCACAAGCAGTTACGCTATTCTTAGTTGGTCAGGTAGCATTTGCTAATGCTGTTAGTATACAGTTAAATAATTCTTCTGCCGTAGAGAATTCCACTTTGCCTTTTGAAAACAAGCTTTTCAACCTATCTGAAGTTAAAGAAGATTTAAAGAGTAATATCTCTATATACAACGCTCTTAATGAAGCTACTACATTGAAGAATGTGTCAGAACTAAGATTGGAAGAAAAAGCAGATAAGGTAGAGGCAATTTTAGCAAATTCTACATTATCACCATTTAACAACAATATAACAGATACGGATGAAGTAGCAGGAAAAGTTATGATAAGTCCTAGTAGCGGGTTTGCAGAGATACCTGAAGGTAAGGTAGAAGAAAATGTGACAGTCAATACAGAAAAATCTAGCCATAGCTTTTTTACAAAGGAATTCAATGATGAAATAGAAGAAGTAAAAAACGAGATTAATAAGCTAATAATAGCTTTGACTCAGACAGAGTTGGACAAAAGTGTTAAAGTGGATGTACGACGTTCTAAGCGTTCTACCAATAGTAATACTACTAATAACCTTAGTTCATCTGGGACTTTTACACGTCCTAATCCTAGTAGTAAGGTTGCTAAACTTGAGAATGAAATGAGAAAGATGAAGGAAGATATAGAACAATTAAAGCAATCTTCACAAATTGGTAGTGAAGATAGGAATCGTCTTGCTAGTTTAGAAACTACTGTAGAAACGTTAAAAAGGCTTTTGGATGATCAAGGTAGAGAGACTGAACAAAAAATTGCAAATTTAGAAAGTCTTGTAGAGAGTTTAATTAATGTAGTAAATGTATTCAGAAAGGAGCTTGATGATATGAAGAAGAAAGCTGCAGAGCAAGAAACGATACAAAAACAAAAAGGATTACCGGCCGAATGTGTTGAGGCAATTAAGAGCCATAACTTCAAAGCTGCTGAAGAAAAGCTCCAAGAGATTAATGATGATAGCAAGATTAATTTTATAATAAAAGAAGTTTATAATGATCAAATAGGTAGATTTGATTTAGTACTGAAATTTGGAGACAGCGTTAAGAATATAGGAAGAAGTTTTTTAGTTTATAAAGCTTTAAATTATGAAATGGAAAGTAATGGACACAAAGATCCATTCAAAATGATCAAGTTAATTGAAAGTTTGAGAAAAGATACCGTCTTGTTAGTCAACAAAAAAGTCATAAAAATTCTCCAAATTGCATAATAAAATCAAAAAATACTTCCAACTGTGTAGCAGTATACAGATTATAGTTAGTGGATATGTTGATAAGTAAATTAGTTACATATAAAACAGCAGAAATTTACTTATCAACATATCCACTAACCAACAACATTCAATAAATTTGTGTAAGATGCCATTTTACATAAGATGAATTAGAAGCATTTTTTGATTTTAAAGTACTAAACCTTCAGTTAACCTTTTAGCCCTATAGTTCTTGATATGATCTGGATCAAAGGCCTTTTTTGAACTTAAAACACCAAAAACTATATGAAGTAACTTACGCATTGCAGCACCAACTATGGCCATAGCATGCTTGCCTTTCTCTTTTAATCTTTCGCAAGAAGCCATAATGATAGGATTATGCTTTTTAGCTGCTATAGCAGGAAAGTACATTGCCTTACGTAATGTTCGTGAACCGGTTTTACTTAATCTGGGCTTGGCATGTACGGATGAGCCTGATGTTATATTTTGTGGTATAGTTCCAGCATATGCTGCCAATTGCCTAGCATTTATAAAGGCTTTTATACCAGGAATTTCAGCTAAAATAGCTATTGCTGTTTCCTCTCCTATTCCTGGAATAGTTAATAGGAGTTGAAAATCTTCCAACAATTCTTTGTGTTGTTTTAATAGTTCGCGTATGGAGTTTTTTATTGTTTCTATTTTTTGCTCTATGTTCATTGCAAGGTCTTCCCAAGCATTTGCAACTTCTTTAGGCAGTCTCTCTCTCTTTCTTTTCTAAATGATTATTTGCTAATGTTAACTCATCCTTTAACGCATTTGAGCAACGATAAAGATGTTTTAATTTTTTCTTTTCAGGAGAAGGTGGTGTCCAACGAGAAGGTTCCTGTCTTTGACAATAATCTGCAATAATCTCTGCATCAGTCTGGTCATTCTTTTGTCGTGTAAGCTTACTTTTTGCATAAAATCTTATGCAAGCTGGGTTTACAACACTAACGAAATATCCAGCGTTGTGGAGGAACTCAGCCAAAGCTTCGCTATAACAACCAGTGGATTCCATGCAAGCTTTTACTTCTTCTACGTTATGTTTTTGTAGAAAGTTCAGTAGACCTTGAAACCCAGTATCATCATTTTTAAATTTCCTTTTCCTAGTTTCACGCTTTCCTTTTTTACTTATGAATGAGAGAGAAACATCAAAGCGTTCTTTTGAAACATCTATACCTAAAAAGTTGTTGATCATATATAACTCCATATACTACTATTAAAAATGAAAAGTAAGGCTTACCTTGTGAATACAGAATTAGAACCATTTAGGCCTTTCTACGATACCGTCCAGCCTCTACTTTTGAGAAGGGAACTCTTTTCTTTTCTACAGATTTTATATCTAAGGAATCTTCCAGAGTTCTTCCCTTCTCCACCTAATGCTTAAGCTTAAAAACACTAGATGCTTTTTTCAAGATACAAGGTTTCCTCTATCTACTGTTTAACCATATTCATAAATATTTAGTAGAAATAATTTGAGAAGTATTATATAAAATGCAGCTTTATTGTATAATTTTAATAAACAGAAATGCTAACTGATTTTTTTGTAATATATGATAATACTTGCGGATACTATCACATTATCAGGAAAAGTAATCGGGAGTACTGACGGCTGTGGCGATTTTACCAACTGCTCCTCTGCTAGCATTAGCAATATGTGTTTTCAGTGTTAGCTGTGAAGACGTTAAAGAAAGTTATCAAACAAGCAAATTAGCAGCAAAACTTTATGAAAATGCTTCAGTTGAGTCAGCTAAACAAATTTTCAGAATAGATGTATTAAATACGTAACCATCTTTACTTATATCTTAATATACTGTTTCTCAGTACCGTCTTTAACACAATTCAATTTTCACACTCATCAGCAGTTAGGTCACTTGCTCGCACAATAATATCAATTGCAACACCTGCCTTTGCTAGATTTTTCGCAACCCTGATTTTCTCTGCTTTTTTAACTTTTTCCTTTCCATTTTTCATACTTTCAGATAGAGATTTGACTAGTGATTCTTGAGTCTCATCTTCTCTGTACTCATCCATTAAACTCAATAGCTTTTTGCTTTCTCTTGTTTTAGGTAGCAGAACTTTAATATTCACTGATAATTCTCCTGCTATTTCATATAATTTATCTAATGATATGGCAGTATACCCTTTTTCATATTCGTGTATTTCCTTGAGTGTTAAACCAACTTTGTTTGCTAAATCTTTTTGAGTATACCTTTTTATCAATCTCCATTCTCTTATTCTTTGCCCTATTCTGTAATATATAGAATCAGTGCAGATTTCTTTCTCTGTATTATCATACTCGTAAATAGATAAGCCCGTTGCCTGGGAAATAATATCAGTAGAAACTCCTTCTTTCACTAGATTTTTTGCTATTTCCAACCTTGCTTCTTCTTGATTAATTTTTTCACTAATATGGACAAACCTGACTAATGAAGGTACTATTTTACCTGACTTTTGATTCTCATATATTTTTGCTAGATAGAGTATTTCCTCGTCTTCATCTTCATACTCTCTTACTGTTATTGATTTAGGTAATAGATCTACAACATTAACTGACAGCACTCTTGCTATTACATATAGTACTTCAATTGGAATAGCGCTATAGCCATTCTCATAGCTGTTTACTTCTTGGTATGTTAAACCTATTTGACTTGCTAATCCTATTTGAGTATGACCTCGCATTAACCTACAATTTTCTATTTTTTGTCCTATTCCATAACTAACATTGCTTGCAGAAACAAACACATATACCTCCATTTAAGAAAAAAACTTTATTGCTATAATTTTTTCACGAGCTATCCATCTAAAACCATATCAATAGATAAACCTACCGCTTGCAAAATAATATCAATAGAAATTCCCCCTTTTACTAGATCCTTTGCAACTTTGATCCTTTCCGCTTTTCTCACTTTTTCTTCACAAATCCTTATACCTTCAAACAGAGACTCTCTTAATGCATGACGTAGTTCTTGGCTCTCAATTTCTTTGTATTCTTTAATCAAATCAGGTAGCTCATTTTCTATCTCATCTCCTGTTAGTTCAAGTAGGTCCATGATGTTAATTGATAACACCTTTGCTATTCCATATAATTTATCAAGTGGAACAGAAGTCCTTCCTTGCTCATAGTTGCTTATTTCGTGACGGGTTGTATTCATTTTCTCTGCTAAATCTTTTTGAGTATATTCCCGCACTAGTCTCCATTCTTTTATCTTTTTTCCTATTTGGTAGTATATAGAACCAACTTTTTCTTCAACACATTCATCAGCAGAGAGGCCAATTGCTTGTGAAACAATATCAATAGAAATTCCTGCTTTAACCAGATCCTTTGCAATTTTTATTTTTTCCGATTTTCTACTACTTTTCTCACTAACTTGGACAAATTTGGTTAGCAAACAAAACATCCTACGCAACTCCTGATCATTAATCTTTTTATATTCTCTTACTAGATCTAATATTTCCTCTCCCTCATCTTCAAGACAGCTTTTTGATATAGGAATAAGATCGGTAATACTGATTGATAGTGCCTCAGCTATAGCATATAACCTTTCAATTGGAACTCTACGATTCCCTTTCTCATATTGCAGTATCACCCAGTACTTTACACCAATTTTCCTCGCTAAATCCTTCTGAGTATACCCTCGCTCTAACCTCCAATTTTTTACTTTTTTCCCTACTTCATAGTCTAGACTTTTTTCCACGCAAAGAACCTTACATATAATATTTTCTACTATAGCTCAATTTTGTTAAGGCTCCAGTAAACTCTGGAACCTCAAAGTTAGCCATAATTAAAGCTTCCTACAAGTTTCTTTACTTTTTTCACGTACTTTATCTACCCATGAAGACAGCTTTTCACCTGGGCTATCAACCTCCTTCATAAGCTGCTTGCTATTCCATATGCCACATCTCATAAAACTTCCCTTTTCTACTGCTTCTTTAAGTTTTACTCCAGCAAAAAGGCAATTTTTTCCAAATTCTTCCCCTCTTTGTTGTAGTTCAGCCCACATTTCCTTGTTTTCTACTCTGACTTGTACTTGATCATATTTTTTTACATCGTGGTACAATATAATATTTAGCTTACCAATGCTTGTAGGAAATTCTAACATGATAGAGCTGCCATCTGAAATATCGGTATAGTTTCTTATACCTCCCTTCTCACTTTTAACTTCAACTGCATCATTACCAATTTTTAAGATATTACTTCCTAACTTTCTGTTTGCTTCCAGTATTTTGGCTACCTCTACCTTACTATTCCCAGAAAATTCTATATACGATGTTGTATTATCTATCTCAACATCTATTAATTCTCCTTCTTGCACAGCATTTTCGCCAGCTTCCTCTAGCTCTTCTAGTTGCTTATCTATCTGTGGCTGAACTTCTGGCTGTAGCTCATTATAGATTTCACCTATCAGTTTATTCTGCAGTAGAGTATCATGAAACTCTGCACCACTTAGCATTAATTTACGTATTAGCTTTTTACGATCAGCCTTATCAAATTTATGAAAATGTGTGCCCAGTATCACATATTCCGCGAAGCTCCATTCTCCATCATTACATGCATTTAGCCTTGCTCCAGAAGCTAGTACTTTGTCTATAACTTTGTGCAATTCATTTACGTTTTTTGCCTCTACTATAGAACTCTTAAACCAGCTCAGCTTCTCTGTATTTGGCTTTATTTTTTGCAAAGCTGAGGCAAATGGATTTTTATCTTCTTGATCACTTACAGGTTTTGTACCATATATATAATCAAGTCCCTTTCCGTAGTTGATTTGAACGTCTCTATTAGGGAAGGGCACTTCTCCAGGTTTTTTAGCCTTATCAATTTTGCTTACAAAAGTGGACTGCTGGTTAGCATGACCAATTCCTACAATAGCATTTAACATCTCACCTTTTGACAATTTATCAAGATCAACGTTTAACTCGTAAACACCTCCCCCTTTATCACTAAAAGGTACAATTATTTTATTATTCATATTAGCCTCCGCTATTTTTCTAAGTGTATAGTTGTTATACACTCTATTACTCATTATAAATTATAGTGAGTAGATTTGCAAATACTTTCTGCTATAACAATCCGTTTTCTCTAAAGCTAAAATAGCCACCACTTGTGATGATAATGTGATCAAATAATCTAACGCTTACAGTACTACACGCTGCTGCTAAGCTCTTTGTTACTGCTTGATCTTCTTCTGAAGGCTCTAAGCTTCCTCCAGGATGGTTATGTGACATTATTACTAATGTTGCATTCTTTATTAATGCTTTTTTTATAATCTCCTTTATGTATACTGGTGCTTTTTCCATTTCACCAATATAGGATTCTTCTCCGATTAATTGGCGCCTTTTATTCAAGTACAGTATTTTTACACATTCCCTTTCTGAGTGGCCTATACTTACGTTTAAGTACTCTACTAGCCCTTGTAAGTCCATTATTGGCTCACTCTTAAGCTTTTCTTTCAGTACCCTTTCTAGTGTTTCCTTAACACACATAATCATTGCTACTGCAGAATCAGTCACTCCTTCTATAACTTTCAGGTCATCCATTTCTCTACCTAAAATCCTTCCTACTCCCGTATAAGTGTTCACCAGATTTTTAGCAATTTCTTGAGCTTGCGGCCTTTCATGTACTGCACTTAGAAATGTTTCCATTATTTCACGATCAAGTAGTGCTTTGCCTTTGCTTTCTAATATTCTGAATTCGATTTCTTCTTTACTTTTATTCATATAATTTACCTTTCACTAACAACAAACTTTTTTTAAATATTTACTGCTTTATCAGCATTGGCATAGAGCCATAGCTTTCGAGTGAAGTCAAATAAATTTCTCAATCTTCTTTACTTATTTTTTCATCAAGAGGTAAAGATATTAATATACGCTGATTTCTTTATTTTAAACTTGTTGAATTTCGTCTAAAGAGAGGCCTACCGCTTGCAAAATAATATCAATAGAAATTCCTCCTTTTACTAAGTCTTTTGCAATTTTGATTCTTTCTACTTCTCTAATTTTCTCTTCACAAATTTGTATGCTTTCAAACATAGATTTTATTAGTGCATTACGTAGTTCTTGATTTTCAATCTTTTTGTATTCTTCAATTAAATTCGGTAATTCATTTCCTACTCTTTCATCTGCATCTTCTGCTGGTTCAAGTAGATCCACGATATTAATCGATAACGCCTTTGCTATCTCATATAATCTTCCCAGTGGAACAGCAATCCTTCCTTGCTCATAGTTACTTATTTCGTCACGTGTTGTAACCATTTTCTCTGCTAAATCCTTCTGAGTATATTCCCGTACTGCCCTCCATTCTTTTATCTTTTTTCCTATTTGGCAGTAGATAGAGCCAACTTTTTCTTCAACACATTCATCAGCAGAAAGGCCAATTGTTTGTGAAATAATATCAACAGAAACTCCCGCTTTAACTAGACCCTTTGCAATTTTTACTTTCTCTGCTTTTTTACTACTTTTTTCACTAACTTGAGCAAATTTAGTTAGTAAACAAAACATTCTACGCAACTCTTGATTATTAATCTTTTTATATTCTCTTATCAGATCTAATATTTCCTCTCCCTCATCTTCAAGACAGCTTTTTGATACAGGAATAAGATCCGTAATATTAATTGATAATATCTCTGCCATAGCGTATAACTTCTCAATCGAAATTTTACGTGTTCCTTTTTCATATTGTAGTACTATTTGATATGTTACACCGATTTTCTCTGCTAAATCCTTTTGAGTATATCCCTTTGCTAACCTACAACTTCTTAATTTTTCTGCTATCTGATACCTTATTGAGATATTTGCCATAAATATTATACAGGTTAATACTACCAAATAAAGATATACAAAAACTTCTATGTTTGCATTTTAGTTGAATATTTCTTCACAATTGTGTATAATCATTAATGCTTTTTATCTTACTTTCTCATGGCTCTTTCGAAGTTTCTCGATCCAAAAAATGATGGTGTGCTGCAGCAACAAGCAGAATAATGTTTGTGAGAAGCTTTATTGAAGATGAAGGAAGGTCCTTCGAGATCGGTTTTCAGGAGCAGGTTTCAAACCACCTTAAGTGGCTCTATTTAAGAGATAGGGTCATGAGCGTTAAGGAAAAATCAGCATATAAGCTGGAAGGTATGGATCAGAAAGACGAACGTGAGTGAACCACTGATGAACGTGTCGAAATTGGAAGTGAACATCGAAAGGAGGAGTGAGTCATTCTCCTCTTAAAAGCGTACAGGGAACCTGATTACTGTGTAGGCGGTGTTCGGTATAAAGGTGGCGTGAGTCTGATCTGGGCTTTAATAAGGAACTGCAGGAACCAGTCGATTTGATGCAAAGCGAGACAAGCAAGAGGCTAATCCTCAAGTTTTAGAGTAGCGATGCAAATCACTGGGGCGGATCAACTCGTAGTAGCGAAGAAGTGGTTGTAATGACCATGGAGCAAAGGGGTTGAACTAGTTGACTTTAGTAAATCATTCAACTTGAAGGAGGATGAAAATGATTGAAAGAACAAAGCCTTTTAACATACCAAAATCTCTAGTGTTTTTGGCTTATAAAAGAGTTAAAGAAAACAGAGGAGGAGCAGGTATTGATGATCTAACAATTGAAAAGTTTGATCAAGACTTAAGCAAGAACCTTTACAAGCTATGGAACAGGCTATCGTCTGGTAGTTATTTTCCACCTGCAGTAAAGGCTTGTGATATAACTAAGGCAGATGGAGGGACAAGGACACTTGGAATACCAACCATACGCGTCAAGTTAAGGAATGTAGAGAGCTTAAAGTAGATACCCTGGTCTTCCTATATCTGTCTTTCAAAGAAAACTTTGACCAGATTATAGTAAGCTTTTTTAGAAAAATTTTTAAATTATTGACAATATTGTTTAATATCAAAAAGAGCTCTCTAACCCGCCTTTTCAATTCAATAAATGCCTTTGTTAAACTGAGCTCCGTGTTCTTTTTTAGTTTTACACAGCCAATCATTCCGTGAAATACGAGAATAGCACATAATTTTGCGTATAGCTCGCACAATACTCTAAATGGATTTGTCTTTCCTTTTAGTTTATCAAGATTGATATGACTTTTATATAGTTTAAATAGTAATTCGATTTGCCATCTTACTCTATAAACCGTCAATATTTGTTCAGCATTAATTTTACTCTCTGGAACATTAGTTATAAATATTGACCAATCTAATAACTTTTGATTCTTTTGAGAAGATGTATATCCATGTGACTTTGCTAATTTATTAGCCTTTCTTCTTCTAGCCATAGACTGTTCTTCAGTTAGCTTTTGACAT
Source organism: Wolbachia endosymbiont (group A) of Apoderus coryli (assembly GCF_947251615.1). Lineage (NCBI taxonomy): Bacteria > Pseudomonadati > Pseudomonadota > Alphaproteobacteria > Rickettsiales > Anaplasmataceae > Wolbachia > Wolbachia endosymbiont (group A) of Apoderus coryli. The sequence goes on from NZ_OX366367.1 coordinate 275,651, forward strand.
ATAATTCTTACCTTAATTTTTACTTCCTTTCCTAATAATACTTCTTTTTCTGAAGATAATTGACCTTCCAAATACTCCAATAGCTCTATTTTTTGATTTGTTTCTATATCATATATATTGGTATCAGACTTATAACGACTAACAAAATATGCACCTGCTTCATCAATCTGTTTAAAAGAACTAGGCACAAAGTAGCCCAAGTCAAATATTAGCAAATCATTGGCTGATAAACCGTTCAGATAATCCCTATAACCTTGATCCGACCTTATTCCTTCCATAAAATTTAACTTATCTAGCGCTTGATTCAGGTAATCAAAGACTAACTGTAGCTTTATTCCTGATTTGGTATTATTCTCACAATCTCTATAGCTACTGCCATATCCTTTGTACATATCTTCCATGCTACTGGGCAGGCTAATGTAGCTGCTATCCAATAATTTAACGCTTCCAAATTGCTGTAAAATTTTGCAATCAATCTGTAGACTTTTTTTAAATAAACACAAAGCTTCGTTATACATTTTTTTCATGAACTCAACTGCTTCTTCACTAAACCTAAAATCTAAACCCTGTTTTGTAATTTCTATCGAGTCTTCATTTAGCAATTGGCACATTGTTTCTATGCTGCAATCATCAACTCCTATGTTACCAAAAACCATAGCTTTTATGAATGATGAGCCATTAAGTTTTCTCTTTCTTTTTATAAAACCTACTGCAATTGATATTTCGTCTGCTTTTTCATTAAAGAATTCATTGAGGTCTTTTGATAAGCAAGCTATTCTGTCCATTGTAAGTTCTCTCATTCATATATCCAAGAGAATTTATACCTTATTATTTTCCTTCACTCTATCAACTTTACTTACACTTTTCCTTAACTTGACGCGTATGGTTTATTTAACACTCCCTAGCTGTGGCTAAAAACCTACTTAATGCTGGCATTTCTATTAACATTATATCACAAACTACGGACCTTTCTCTTGACGAGATAAAACAGTTACAGACAGAAAAGACCACATAGTCCCCTCAATTTATCGCTCTGCTTATTCCTTGAACCACTGATGTTCCATTTAAGAATGTATCCGGCTTTTTAGATAACTGTCCTTTCCTTGAAACTTCCTGACCTAAAACTTTAAAAGGCTTTTCTACTTTCTGCTGTAGTATCATAGCTTCTTGCTTAGCTAAAACTTCTTCTAAGTTACTCTTTAAATGATCTAGAAACTTGTCAATTTGTTTAAATTCTGGACACGCTTCTTTTGCAAATGAATATAGAATTTTTGGTATTTTAGAAAAATTTTCACTTATTATTTGTCCAGCTATAGCTGATTGTACTTCTACAGGATCAAAGTTTAGATTTGTTACTGATATACCTGATTTAATGGCCGTTTCATTCAATACTTTCTCAAATCTCTCTATGATACTTAATGCATAGCCCTGTGCCTCTAGTGGAGATATAGACTGATCTACTGTAGAAATATACTTTTGACCCGTGACCTTTCTAACCAGCACATCAAGTAACATTATCGTACCATTTACATCCATTTTTGCATCAACTTGTGAGATTGAATTTGTAGTATTTGATGTTTTCTTAGGTAATGCAGGCTTAGAACCTAATAACCCGCTCACAGAGCTTTTTACCCAACCAAATAAATCATTTATCCATGAAGACGTCTTATTTGCTCTACTTGTAACTTGCTGCTCTTCCAGGTCTGTATTGGCATCATTTTGGGCATAAAAAAACTCATTGTCATCATGATGCAAAATTTCAGTCTTTTCTGATAAGCTTTGAAATTGAATACTACGACGAGAACGACGTGCTCCTTTTGACTCAAGGTATTGGATTAACTCTGTTTTCCATGAACCTACTAAGGCCAAAGGGGTTTTGCCATTATTGTCTTTAGCATTAACATCAGCACCTTTATCTACAAGGTATTTAACTACATCCAATTTACCAGAAGAACTGTGTAAAGAAGTCTCGCCATAATTGTCCTTTACCTTAACATCAGCACCTTTATCTACAAGGTATTTAACTACATCCAATTTACCAGAAGAAGCAGCAAGATGTAGAGGAGTACTAGATTGCACTGATCGTTTTTTTCTTCCTCGAGGAGGTAAAGGAATGCCCTCGATTTCCTTTGTAAAAGTCTTCCCTGTTAGTTCAAAATTAAACACTTGTCCTGGTCCTAGTTCTATTGGATGTTTGCCTGAACCAGAATATTTAATTTGCTGGGATATAAAAACCCACTTACCGTTATCTTGTCGGTATAAAAAAGGCGTTGTATTAATGCGAGGACCAGGATTAGCGGCACTAATAGCATCATAATTCTCAGGTAATCCCACAGCATATTCTTCCCAACCTATAGTTGTACCGCCTTTCAAATCGTAATCTAAAAACTGTTTTAATTCATCAGTTCCCTTGGCTAAATTTTTATTCAATAATTCTTCTATGTTTATGCCATTAATCGTAGTAATAGGTTGGCCATCTCTACCCAACAGCCCATCATTTAGAGAGAGTGAACCGCTGGGTATTGCTTCTATAGGGTTGCCATTCTTATCTAACAGTCGTTCAACACCGTCTAGCTCACGAATAGGTATGCCATCACCATCTATAGGTCTTCCTGTGGCATCAAAATAAATCTGATCGAGGTGTTTTCTATTACGATGGAAAATCTCCATTTTATTCGTAGTTTCGTCGTATTTTATATGAATTGAGCATCCTTGAAGCTCACCTGTAAAAATAAAACGAGGACCATTATGAGGATCGATAGTAATTTTATCGTTAGTCGATAACCAATACCCCTCGACACCGTTAACATCCTGCGGATTAGGAGATAAAACATATTTGTCTCTACCAACTTTGTCTCTACCAACTTTAGTCAAACTAAAGGGGTACACATTCCCATTTCTCAAATCAACTTTTGTCCTAAATCTATAAAAATCTATCCCTAAAGTACTAACCGAGTTTTCACCAAGCCAAGTAATTGCATTGTTTTTAAACTTTTCTTGGCTCTCAATACTAGGGATAGGAGAAGTAGGGGGGCACAAAAGGATGGTACTCTGAGCTGCTCCTCTTTTCTTTCGTATACTTTTACTCACACAAAATCCAATAACTTTACCATTCCAATCTATTTTGGATTGTAATTTATTAGCTTCTATCATCGGTTGCTTCATTTCCTCCTGGTTCTTTCCGATAGATCCTTTAACTTTCCTACTTTTATAATAAGCTCTACCGGAAGAAGCAAGCTGCCCCCCTGTAAGCATTCCATTAATTATAGCATGGTAAGTATATGCAGAAGTAAAATCCCATCCATTTTCGCTGATTGCACTACCCATCAAATAAGCTGAAGAACCTGCCCCTGCCACTCCTCCGGCAATTTTTCCTACACTTTTCAAGAATTGATGACTGGATAAGCTTTCTAAAAACATAATAGTTTTACGGAAAGGGTGCTTGTGTAAAGCTAGATCCAGGTGAGAAAATACTATTCCACCTACTCTTTGATTACTAAATGACTTAAGACTGTCAAAGCTGCTTACAACATTACGTCCATTTTTACTTAGAAACCTACTGGCTCCCCGTAAAAACATAGGCAAATCAGGAGCACCTGTAATTGCATCTACAAAGCCAAAGTAAACCCCTGGCTTCGAAAAATCCCAACCAGCAGCAAATCCATTGAGGGCAAATAGTCCTCCACCAGTACCTATGCTACCTGCTATAAAAAGGCCTTTGCCTAATTTAGTAGATAAACCTGAATAAACCGTCTTTACTGTATTAACTCCACCAACTGCACTAGAACCTATCGCAAATCCTTGAAATGCTGCATTCCATGTTTCTGGTGAGCTGAAATCCCATTTACTTGGATCCCAATTATTATTAGTTGCAGCTGTGCTTAAATAAACTCCTCCTATTCCTAAACCAGTAGTTGCGCCAATAGCTGCTGAACTTGACAAACCTATAGTAGTAAAAGCACTTACAGATGCGCCAAAACCTACAGGCAATAATGCTCCACCAATCCCACCACCTACTATGCCTAGCCAAGTCTTTCCACTATCCCACTCCCATTTACCAGGATTCCAATTCTTATTTGCTGCAGATCCACCTAAGTACGCCCCTCCCGTACCTAATCCTATCATAAGTGGTACAAGTATAAACCAAGCGAGCTCTCCATCTGGATCTATCATTGATATTGGCGAATTACCAGCATACTTATATGGACTAAAATACTGTCCTTTAGGATCAATTTGGTAAAAGCGGCCAATGCTTGGATCATAAAAACGTGCATGGTAGTTGTATAAACCTGTTTCTTCATCCAACTCTTGACCAGTATAGCGATATGCAATATGAGCTTCCGGATTGCCTCCGTATTCACACATTAAATTACCATATGGCAAGTAGTCATAGGCTGCTACCACTTCATCACCTTTTACTACTAACCTTATTGAACCTTCATGATCAGTTATTACGCTGTAAAATTCATCTCTACGTATAAATCCAAGCAACCCTCTTGGACCATAGATGTAGGCAGTGATAAGTATATCAGGTGGTAAATCTTGAGAAATATATGTAATTTGCCTTTCTACTAAAGCACGACCGAATTCGTCTCGTATATAATGTATTTCTTTCGTTGTTTGTCCTTTACTATTAGTAACTCTTTTCAATATACGTTCACCTTGAGCATCGTAATAAAAGATCAATGCTTTACCATCAGTTAATCGTATCTTGGTTGCACGATTTGATACTGAATCATAATCAATCTGCTCGATGCCTTGATGTAACGCTTGAATTATATTTCCTCGGCTGTCATGCTTTATAGCAAACTTTTGCTCCGTCTTGGATGAAGAGTAGGATTTAAATTTAACACTGTTTACTTGGTTAGTATTGTTACTATAGCTTAGCTCATAACGATCAAATCCAGTATAGTAATGCTTATGGTTGCCATTTGCATCTATATCATACGATTCAACGTCAAATTCTGCTTCACCAAGTTGTCTAGCAAAGTGTTCTGATAATAACTTTACTATATCAGGAATAAATGACTCATATTTCCCTAATAAATTGCTAAACTCTTCACTCAGAGGATTATCTAGATACTGCTTTCTTTCCAGCATTTCTATAATTTTACTTGCAGTCTGCTTCAGTTCATTACTTCCAACTCCTCTATTCCACTTTATGAAAGCATCCTGCAAATTTGATTTTAGCAATGATAGGTTTTTCTTTTGAGAAAAAGCAGTAGCTAACAATCTTTCCAGAGGTAATTTATAGCCTCCATAATTAGCATTAACGCTTCTCAGGTCACTAAACAATGTTGGACGAATAAAGGATTTTCCTCGCTTAGCATGAGATAGAGATATATCAGCTTTCGCATTATCTTCTCTCAAGTATCCAGCACTTCTCAATGTTTGCCATATATCATGTGAAACTGTACTATTTATTCCTTGAATTTCTTTAGCAAACGTATCAGGCTGCAATGGTAAAGGTGCTTCATTCCCTACAAAATATTTTGCCTTAGTTAGTTCTTGGTAATTACCATAGTCATAACTATGCCCATATTCAGTAGGAAAACCTTTTTCTCCTAAAGTCTTTGCAATTTGACGTCCAGTGATTCCGTAACTACAAAGAATTGGTAATTTTGGTTCCAAAGCAGGATAGTAAGCTTTATTTTGGTGGTTATGCTCATTTAAATAACCTGCTTCCTTTAGCTTATGAAAACAAAGTTCTGACTCTTCAGGTGTGATATTTTCACTTACAAACGATTGTTCATTTAACCCAAGTTTCCTGTTATCACAGTGTTCATGCCAAGTTGCCTTAAATTCAGTACGTGTAACAGTCCCATCACCATATCCGTGCCCACCGTAACTTCCATCAGTATAATAAACTTTCTCTGTTAAGAATTTATCTTCCAATTTAGTCAGAAATCCTGGAGCATTATAGCTATACTGACGAGTAAAATTCCTCGCCGATTCTGGTAAATGCTGCTCACTAATAACTTGTCCAGCAGAATTATGAACAAAATTTACAAAAAGATTGTGTTTTCCTGATACACCAATTCCTATAATCTTACCCAATTTATTATAACTATAAGTAAGCTTAAAAGGATTGCCTTGAACATCGATAGGATACTCTATTTCCCTTAGCTTTCCTGCCGCATACCTTTTATTTATTGCAATTAGCAAAGGTTCATCATTATCTTTCATTGGAATAAGAATACGTTTACTTAAGGTTTCTTTATCTATATTTAATATTGATTCCTCAATTAAAGGTTCTTTGTTGTTAAAAGTAATGGTTCTCTTTACCTTTCCACGCAATATAGGTTCACGTTCGGAATCGCTATGGTAAAATTGTTGATATTTCTCTGTGTTATTGCTAGATATTGCCAAAGTCAGTAAATCTTCTTTTTTAGGAAGCGGAGAAGTTAATTTGCCTGTACTGATCAATCTGCCTAATTGATCATAATCAAAATATATAACGTTTTCAACTTCTTCACCGTTAAGCTGAGAATAATGCACAGCAAATTTCAGCAATCCGTTATTATCATATAAATGCTCCACTTTTCCAGAATCAGGTGTTGTTTTTATAATTGCATTTCCTTTTCCATCATAACTTGTATGTGCTCCTAAGAAATCTTGTAATGCTTTTTCTTCTGTAGATAAAGATTGGAGCTGTGAATTAAGTTTATGAAAAGTACGTACTTTTTCGTGATAGAGAGGTGGCAAGCTCTTCACTAGCTTATCATTTTCATCATACTCATAAGTACTTAGTAAATCTCTACTACCTGGAACATGGGTGTACTGAGCCACTCTATTGTTCTTATTATCAAAGACAGAAATATCTTCTACCCTTCCAGGTTTATATTCCACTTGATAACTATAGTTTTGACTAGTAGGAAAAAGATTGTTGATAAATAGATTTTTAGACGAAGAAGCAAAGCGCTTTGCATAAGGACCTGAAACAGAAAATTCCCTACCAGGCAGCCCTACCGCACATCTTTCATCCAGAGGATTATTGTCATACTGAGTTTGGCTATAACTATGCTCTCCAATAATTCTACTTACATCGCCCTGTAACTTGCCAATTTTCCATACTGAATTTGCCGAATAAGGGTTACTATTAGTAACAAAATTAGGGTAATAAGCTAGTACAGATTGGCTACTAGATCTTTCTATACGTGCTGATTGCGTAGTAATGGTTTGTCTACCTAGCTCATCATATAGATACTCTGTCACTATTGCTGTATTTTCACCTTTTAATACAACTTCTTGTAATTTTTCATCCAGTGCATTAAAATAAGTTACCTGAATACTTGGCTCGCTGAAGACCATTACATCGCTTATTCTTACTTTACCACTAACACCTAAATTAAATAAAGAACCGTTTGACGAACCATCAAAATATAAACCACCATCTACCCAGACCAATAAACGACCATGCTCAACAGCTACTAGAATTTCACCATTGAGTGGTACAGATAGCCTTTTTCCTGGAAATATAATGTTAGCTCTGTTGCCTGTACGCATCAGTTTCAGATCATCATTAAACTTTATGATGGAGCTTTCTGACTGCAGTGAAAAACACATCCTCATTCCGTGAGAAGCAGAGTTAATATCATACGGATTTAGCTGCAAGCTATGTAAGTGATTAGTGAAATGTTGCAGTTGACCTAAAGAAATTTTCCAAACATCCGCATTATCTATTTTCCAACGTTCCTTAAACGAGTAAGGAGAAAAATCTTCATAAAATCCTGTTTCTGGTTGAATCTGTATGCTACTCTTTAATTGCACTACTCTTCCAATACTTGAAGCTTTAGTATAAGAGCTCAACTTCTCAAGTTGGCCATACTCATTTATACTTGCTATTTCCTTTTGGTATTCGTCATAAACATATTTTTCGACTAATCCATTAGCTTGTATAACTTCTCTAACCTGTTTAGTTTTAGTGTCATATACGTTAACTTTAGAATTACTGTTCAACGGTGAAAAACGTACATGATCTACATCAATTGTGGTATTTGTTCCAGGACTCACAATAATAGATGTTTTAAGATTAATGTCAGGTTGCTCTGTCAAGGTTGAGTTTGAACTTTTTTGTAAGCCTTTATAAATCTGTTTCGCATGTAATAGATCTATAACTACTTCTAAATAGAACCAATCACCAGATTGAAATTTAACCTCGCTTAATAGCCTAAATATTTCATTACCATTTTCAGCATAAACAACTGCTTTGAGATAAGGAGTAACAGTACCAAGACCAAACACTCTACTTTGCGGCCTCATCCAGCATGATGCAACATATTCTTGATTTTGGTTATTAGGCTGGAATGTACCCTCTAAAGTACTTCTTGATAAATTTAAATAACTTTGTCCAGTAAATGAAAATCCTTGCTTTACTACATCAGTTTCATTAAATAACCATCTTTTTTCAGGTAAAGTAACATTTTTTCCAATTTTATTTATCTCATAATTCTCAAATCCATAATGGCTAACCTCCTCATCTGCTATCTCATAAGGAAAAAATTGTGCTACCTCTAATTTTCCTGTCTTATCTAATAAAGTAGTTTTCAAGTATAAGTTTTCTTTATCTACTATTGTATCGTTGGTACTAGCCTGTTCCTCTTTAAGCTTTAAGGTCCTTATTAATACTTTTTGTGCATTAAATACCTTTTTCTCTGCATTAGAATAGTTATCGAAATCCTTCACTTCTTCAATCCAGCCAAAAGAAGTTTTGTTATTACCTGGAATTATGGAGATTTTTTCATAATATACAGAATTACCCAGTGCTTTTGCTGAGAAAATGTCATATTCATAGCCTGTAATACGTTTACTACCATTTTCAAGTGTCACTGTAGTCTTTGTAACTACAGGATTGGGCAATAAGCGCCTTATACCAAGCTGTTGACGAAAGACTAAAGTGTTCCTTTCTCCTGAATCAAGATTATTAATGTGTGTTACTAATGTTTGATAACTACTCCATGAACTTAACTTTTCCTCTTGAGGCAATCTATATGTTTTACCAATTGTACCGTCACTTGAAAATTCAACTACACCTACTTGTTTATCTTTTTCTTGATAAGCTAAATAAGCAGGATACATATTTCGTACAAAAGTTTGGTTTAATTGTTTTACTCCTAAGTCTAGCAAGCTACTTCCTTGCTTCTCTCCATTACTCCCTTGACTATACAACTTTAATGAAGATCGTGAATTTTCTTTGTCAAGAACAAGCTTATTACCTAATGGAATAGACAAATTTTCTTGTCTCAATTCTGTTTCTGATATTGTTCCTTCCTTCCATCTATCACCTGTGAAAGTAAATTTCTTATTTCCACACACTGCAACCTGTGAATTCAAAGTTGCACTATATTTTGTAACATCAAGTAAAAAAAGTTTTTTTGCCCATGAATTGAATATATTCTCGCGAAATTGAGCTTTGTTTCCCTCTGTTTGTTGATAAATTTCACTTTCTCTTTCTTTTAACTGTTTATAAGCCTTATGATTTTCTTCTTCTAGTTGTTTTATAATCTTACCTTTTTCCTTTTGAATCTCTTGCCGAATATGATCTCTTTCCTGATCCGACTTTGCTTCAGATAAAAGTTTATTACCTTTCTCATCTATATTGGAAAAAGCTTTATTTTTCAGCTCTTCAGCTTTGATTGGCACCTCCTCCCTTAATCTCTCTATTTCGTTTAATGCTTTGTTCTTCCCTTCTTCCATGGCATTATAAACTGGGCCACTAAAATCTTTCACAATAAACTTGAACTTATTTCCTATAGCTTTGTAAGCAAGCTTAAATTGATTTTTATTTGTGTCTTCAATTTTATGCAAAAACGAATTAATATTGTCTTGATTAATTATATGTTGCTGCTCCTGAACAACGGTATAATTACCTCCCAATACAAATAAATTTAACATTGATTGAAGTTGTGTTCCATCTGCTCTCCAAGTGTTTAAAAATAGCAGGTTGTTATTTAGTTGTAGCGCATTGTTTCTAAGATAATCAAGTATCTGCTTACGTGTACCACCATTTAGTTCAAACTTATCTAAAGTATTCTGTATGTCACTAGCTACTCCAGGTATTTCTTTGATTACTTTAGATTGCCATTCATTATCATGATTTCGGTACCCTATTAATAAGCCCTGATCATCATAAATTAAAAACATTCTACCAGACGCTGCAAGGAGTAGAGATGTATTGTCTCTATTGAAAAAAGGTTTTTTTGTCCATTGTTTAGATGCTTTATTCCAATCAATTATCTCTACAGAAGAGTTAGTATTTGCTACAACTGTAAAATCTGCACCAAATCTGATCATTGTATCTTCATTAAAGCTATAATATGTTGGAGTTGGTAGCCATTTATCTTCTTCTTTACGAAATAAACATAGCTCTTTATCAGTATTATAATATAGAATCACAGCAAAAAAATCCTCTGCATGCATAATTTCGTGTGCCTTTACTAAACCACGACCTAGTAGAGGAAACCTTGATAAAACGGAACTTGATACAGATGAATATAACTCCTCTGTCATCTCCTGATTAAACATTCTTAATACTACTTGTCCTTGCTCATCTATATAACTAATCAATACATCATTATTACCATAATCTATCCTATGGCTTTTCTGCACATCGTATCTTCGTCCTAATTCTTCAGTAATGTAAGACGCTGTCCCTATTAACCGATAACTAAACTCAACACTTGCACCTGTTGGTAAAGTTACTTTTTCTAGCATATGTGATGCCGAAAACTCTTTATAAGTAAACTGTAGAATTGATTGGTTAGTAATATCTCCTCGTTGTCTTATTTCAGTTAAAAGATGCTCCTCATCCTCTACCCTGTAAACGAAATCAACATCTTGCTGATAGCCTGGAGTACTAACCTTATAACCACTAAGATAACGTGTCTGCACCTTCTCCGTATTTAGATTACCGTCCTTATCTATTAAAGGGAGTAAATTATATTCACTTTCTTCTTTATCAGAATAGTTGAAAATGACCTCATTTCCTTGATTGTCACCAACGGTTTTTAAGTAAATTTCTTGAGTAAAGCTCTCACCATTCGGCACCGAAATATTAACTATGTCATACGTATAACGAACTACGTTATCATTTTTATCTCTTACTTCAGCCAAATACCAAGTAGTAGCTAGTTTTTTTTGTCCTGTAGAGCTACTACCTACACCACGCCAATTTTCCCATGCTAGCTCCCAATTGATAGAGTCTGATCGAGTACTACCAGTGCGTCCGTAAATTTGCTTAATACCCGAACTATTTATCTCCCATCTTTCTTCATTTTTATGATAATGAATTCGTAAATCAGGTTGATCAGTCGATAACTTAAAGCAGTAAACAGTATCAGTTGAGTTACTAGAGTCAAATATTAGCTGCTGGGGCAAATCTTGCAAAATAACATAATACTTTTCATCTTCAGGAAAAATACTTGATTGATGACTCATCATTACAAAATTTTGTGGTATGGACCAACCAAGTCCTAGATCTCCTGATACTTTATTATTGCCATCATAAAAGAAGTCTAGCTTAATATCAGATGAGAGATTCGATAAATCAATTAATGGTAACTTAAATCTCGGCTTTCCTGTATTCTTATCAACTGCATCGATAATAGAAGAAAAATCTAATTGATCCCTAAGTAAAAGAGTAGGCTTTTCTTCCTCAGATTGTAATTGAAGTAATTGTGGTACTATTGGTGGTATTGATTGAGATGATGTTTCATTAGCTGCCTGAATCCCAACTTCTTCCTCTATCGATTCTTCAATTTCAGCAATATTTGCCCAGTGTATTTGGTTTTTGTGCTGAGTGAAAACAATAGGGGGCTCTCCAACTGATGGATTAGCATATATAGCCCTTATTATATCACTATGACGTTCAGAAATAGTAAGTTGAGAGTTATCCAGTAAAGACCTCCACTGGTTTGTATAATTATCAAATGTGAGTATATCTATTCCCCTTGGTCCAGTAAAAAGCATATCCTGTCTACCATCCAAGTCTATATCTTCAAATTGGACTGAATTTATATGCTCTGTATTCCATCCTTTTATCTTGGAAAATAGCGGATTATAATTGATAAATCGGTAATTATTTTGCCTATTACTATATTGGTAGATAAATAATCCACTAGAATTTAGTGCTACAATATCTTTATAAAATTGGCCAGTTAAGTCAGGAAAAAATAATTTTTCTTCAGAATTTTCAAGCTTTGCACCATTTGGTACCTGCATTAAATGTTCAAGACCATTACGTTGATTAAATTCATATATGTTCAATCCTTCCCTATTACGCACAATAATGTTCTCCTGACCTTTCCTTTGAAGATCAGATAAGAAAAAATCTGCTTGAGGATAATTCCCAAGAATACTCAAGTTAGTATCAAGTGGCCAGATGGGATATTCACCGGCAAGAAGCTCATCTTTCATTACTGCATAAAACTTTATTCCATATTCTTGATGTTTAGTTAAGATCCCAACTACGCTTTGATCATGGTAAAAATGACCAGATTTTATAATGTTACCGTGCTTATTCCAATCATAGACATCATTAAACTCATTTTCATCGAAGTCATCACTTTTAGCCAGAAGATCAAAATTCCTATTCTTGTATTGATAAAAATTAATACCTTGTGGAGTTTTTAGTATTAACATACTTTCTAATGTCTCTGGAAAGTGTAAAACTCGGCTTTCGGATACTTCATCTGTAATCAGTGTTGAATTCCACTCTCTCTGCAAGAATTCAGACCTATTATCATATCGATACTTGTATAGCTTGCCGTTATAAAAAGCATAAAACTGCAAGGTAGCATTACTACTATTCCCACTGCGGTAAAGTTCTATATTTTTATCAAAGGGAAAGGCTTGTCGTGAGAAATTTAGCTGATAAAGATTAGGCATAAAAACTCCATGAATAAAAAAAGAAAAGCCCTACCTTGTAAATAGGGCTAATTAACTTACCTCCCAATAAAAGATATATTCTTGTCTGTTGTTTTTACTTTTTCTAAAACAATATCACTGATATGAGAAGATGGCTGCGCATTTTCTTCCATATCTCCTTTTTCATAGGCTGTGGTATTATCCATTACATCACGTCTTCTACGTCCATTACTACAATCTTCGATCTTCCACTCACATCCCGTTACCCTTTCTTCTGCTTTCCAGGTCAACACATACCTCCTATTATCGCCAAATTGAAAACTACTATAATCATTAGGCGAATATAAGTACCTTCCATACCGAACATTCTTTAGATAAACATTATCATCTTTAAGCTCAACCTTCCACTCACCTCCCGTTGCCCTTTCTTCTGCTTTCCAGGTCAACACATACCTCCTATTATCGCCAAATTGAAAACTACTATAATCATTAGGCGAATATAAGTACCTTCCATACCGAACATTCTTTAGATAAACATTATCATCTTTAAGCTCAACCTTCCACTCACCTCCCGTTGCCCTTTCTTCTGCTTTCCAGGTCAACACATACCTCCTATTATCGCCAAATTGAAAACCACTATAATCATTAGGCGAATATAAATACCTTCCATACTCAACATTTTTAATACATACCTGTGATGCAAATACCAAATTCTTCACTGACTTTGGTAGCCTCGATTTTACGCTCTCAAGGTTAGATCTTTTCTCTGAGTGGACATCAGGGTAATGAGGCATTTCCATTGTTTCTTTAAGAGGTTGTCCGGAAACAGGTAAAAGGCTATGATATTTGAAATTTTAGTATGGGGTAAAGATGAGAAAAAAGTATCCAACAGATCTAAGTGAAAGGGAATGGGCACAAATAGAGAAGTACTTCAGAGTATCATACAAAAAAGGAGGAAGACCGCCAAAATATAGTAAAAGAAAAATGTTAGAGGGAATTTTCTATGTATTGCGTACAGGGTGCCAATGGCGGTATTTACCAAATGATTTTCCGCTATGGAAGACTGTATATGAGCAGTTTAGGCAATGGAAGAAACAGAGGATTTTTGAGAAAATGAACTATGATATCACTAAATATAGTAGGTCAAAAATGGGAAGAAATGAAGAGCCGAGCGCATGCATAGTGGACAGTCAGTCGGTAAAAACCACGGAAAAAGGGGGGTCAAAGGTTATGATGGTGCGAAAAAGGTAAAGGGGAGAAAAAGACATATAATTACAGATACTCAGGGTTTTATACTAAGTTGTTACGTAGGAGCTGCTAATGAAAATGATAGAGATGGTATTAAAATAGCATTAAACAATATGAGAACAAAATATACTAAAGTAAAAAAAATGTGGGCTGATATGGGGTACCAAGGAAAAGATTTAAAAACCCATATAGAGGAAGAATATGGCATAGATATTGAAATTGTGAAAAGGCCTCCATGTAGGTTTTGGGTGCATAAAGATACACCACTAGAACTATTGCCACAACGGGATCCTGGATTTTTAGTACAGCCGAGAAGGTGGGTGGTAGAAAGGACTTTTGCTTGGATCAATAGGAATAGAAGACTATCAAAAGAGTACGATTTACTTACAACATCTACTGAAAGTTTCATATATCTGGCTATGAGTAGGGTTATGTTACGGAGGGAATATGCCTAAGTTTACTAGTTTCCGGACAACCTCTAATATAGTAAGCTAACTTAAATACTGCTTTGTTATTTAAATCACTTCTACTTTTCATCTTATCAAACACAGCTACATAACCTGGTATAGACTGCGCAATATAACCATGGCTACGTATAAGGCTTAAGATCTTTTCTGTATCTACCCTCCCATACACATCGTTCACAGCTTCTTTAATGGCATTACCAAACAATTCAGCATCAAAATTATAAATCTTATCAGCAATTTCTTTAACTGAAGCATAACGATCATACAACATACCATCCTTTAACTTCTCTTTTGCTAAGCTTTTTATGTCTGGTAACTGGCGTTTCAAATCTTCAAGCTCAGATCTATACTGTGAATTCACATTACGATAATTAGGCATCTCCATTGTTTCTTTAACAAGAGAAGTTAACTTTAATATTGGGCTAACTGTATTATCATTTAAACTCAAATCACCATTTGCTTTCATCTTATCAAATACAGCTACATAACCTTGAATATCCTGCACAATACTACTGTGGCTGCTGCGCATCATGCTCAATATTTTTTCTGTATCTACTCTTCCATATACATCGTTCACAACTTCTTTAATTACATTACCAAACAATGTATTATCGAAGTTATAAACTTTATCAGCAATTTCTTTAACTGAAGCATAACGATCATTTAGCATACCGTCTTTTAATCTCTCTTTTGCTACAGCTTTTACCCTATCCTTTAAGCTACTTACAATAGACTCAGCTCCTTCTTTTATTTCAGATGAGGTGTTTGACTGACTAATAATTTCTTGTATCTTGAAAAAAGCATCTAGTGTTTTTAAGCTTAAGCATTAGGTGGAGAAGGGAAGAACTCTGGAAGATTCCTTAGATATAAAATCTGTAGAAAAGAAAAGAGTTCCCTTCTCAAAAGTAGAGGCTGGACGGTATCGTAGAAAGGCCTAAATGGTTCTAATTCTGTATTCACAAGGTAAGCCTTACTTTTCATTTTTAATAGTAGTATATGGAGTTATATATGATCAACAACTTTTTAGGTATAGATGTTTCAAAAGAACGCTTTGATGTTTCTCTCTCATTCATAAGTAAAAAAGGAAAGCGTGAAACTAGGAAAAGGAAATTTAAAAATGATGATACTGGGTTTCAAGGTCTACTGAACTTTCTACAAAAACATAACGTAGAAGAAGTAAAAGCTTGCATGGAATCCACTGGTTGTTATAGCGAAGCTTTGGCTGAGTTCCTCCACAACGCTGGATATTTCGTTAGTGTTGTAAACCCAGCTTGCATAAGATTTTATGCAAAAAGTAAGCTTACACGACAAAAGAATGACCAGACTGATGCAGAGATTATTGCAGATTATTGTCAAAGACAGGAACCTTCTCGTTGGACACCACCTTCTCCTGAAAAGAAAAAATTAAAACATCTTTATCGTTGCTCAAATGCGTTAAAGGATGAGTTAACATTAGCAAATAATCATTTAGAAAAGAAAGAGAGAGAGACTGCCTAAAGAAGTTGCAAATGCTTGGGAAGACCTTGCAATGAACATAGAGCAAAAAATAGAAACAATAAAAAACTCCATACGCGAACTATTAAAACAACACAAAGAATTGTTGGAAGATTTTCAACTCCTATTAACTATTCCAGGAATAGGAGAGGAAACAGCAATAGCTATTTTAGCTGAAATTCCTGGTATAAAAGCCTTTATAAATGCTAGGCAATTGGCAGCATATGCTGGAACTATACCACAAAATATAACATCAGGCTCATCCGTACATGCCAAGCCCAGATTAAGTAAAACCGGTTCACGAACATTACGTAAGGCAATGTACTTTCCTGCTATAGCAGCTAAAAAGCATAATCCTATCATTATGGCTTCTTGCGAAAGATTAAAAGAGAAAGGCAAGCATGCTATGGCCATAGTTGGTGCTGCAATGCGTAAGTTACTTCATATAGTTTTTGGTGTTTTAAGTTCAAAAAAGGCCTTTGATCCAGATCATATCAAGAACTATAGGGCTAAAAGGTTAACTGAAGGTTTAGTACTTTAAAATCAAAAAATGCTTCTAATTCATCTTATGTAAAATGGCATCTTACACAAATTTATTGAATGTTGTTGGTTAGTGGATATGTTGATAAGTAAATTTCTGCTGTTTTATATGTAACTAATTTACTTATCAACATATCCACTAACTATAATCTGTATACTGCTACACAGTTGGAAGTATTTTTTGATTTTATTATGCAATTTGGAGAATTTTTATGACTTTTTTGTTGACTAACAAGACGGTATCTTTTCTCTATCCACTTTCCGAAATTCAACATTACAAGGAGAAAAATGACAGAACAGTTTTTGCATGGGGTAAATGTTATTGAGATTACCTCTGGAGCAAGGACAGTACGCACAGCTAAATCATCAGTGATAGGTGTAATTGGTACTGCTCCGGAAGCTGACGGGCAAAAGTTTCCACTCAATAGTCCAGTATTAATAGTAGGAAGCTTAAAAGAGGCAGCAAAACTTGGAAAAAGAGGAACTCTGCCTTCTGCAGTGAATGGAATATTTTCCCAGGTTGGTGCAACAGTAGTAGTTATTCGAGTTGAAAATGCTGATCAAGAAGAAGAAATATTGAGAAATATCATTGGAGGAGTTGATGAAGAAACTGGGGAATATCAAGGCATTCAAGCATTCTTAAGCAGTGAAAGTATAGTCCATGTTGCCCCAAGAATACTAATTGCACCTCAGTTTACTCATCAATTGCCTGAAGATGCTGGAAACCCAGTGGTCAGCGCTTTAATTCCTATAGCAGAAAAGCTAAGGGCGATAATAGTAGCAGATGGTCCAAATACCAATGATGAAGAAGCAATAAAGTGGAGAAAAAGTGTAGGTAGTGCAAGAGTTTACGTAGTTGATCCTTGGGTTATTGATGGAAAAGAAGAAACTTTGCCGTCTAGCCCATTTGTAGCCGGTTTAATAGCCAAAGTAGATAGTGAACAAGGCTTTTGGCAATCACCTTCAAATAAAGAGATAAATGGTATTGTTGGGACAAGTAGGGCTATTGATTTTACCTTAGGTGATACAAGTTGTAGAGCAAACCACTTAAATGAAAATGAAGTAACAACGATAATTCATCAAAATGGCTACAGACTATGGGGAAATAGAACATGTTCAAACGATGAAAGGTGGGCTTTTCTGCCGGTTAGGCGTACTGCAGATCTAATCAATGATAGTCTACTGCGAGCTCATCTATGGGCAGTTGATCGAAATATTACCAAAACTTATATAGATGATGTGATTGAGGGGGTGAATTCTTATCTGGCCGTAGAGTGGGCAGCCAGCGAGTTACTTGTTAAGTACTTTTCCAACAACCCCTCTCCGAACCACGCATGATCGTTTCCGTATCACGTGGCTCTCCAATAATCTAACGTTTTAAGGAGTCACCATCATATTTTCCATATTGGATTTTCTTATGGCATTCATGACAAACAACAAGAGTTTTCCTCTGTCGTTCAATCATTCTCTTTTTCCATTCCGGTAGTTCAGTATTACGTTTACCTAGCAAATCAGCAAGTTTACGTACGTGATGTACTTCAATCTGCTCTTGTGATTTACATAATTCACAAGTTTGTGCCAATAGTCTTTGCTCTATTTCACTACGCTTATTCCATATTGGTATAAGGTTATCACTTATGCTTACCCATTTATTCCATTTTAGCGACACAGCACCAAAGTGTGTAATTAATGGTATCTTTGATGGTAAACGATCTACTCTGATTTGGATGACTTTTCGTTTTTCACCTTCATCGTTTTCAATCGTCGCACCAAATTTTCTATAAATTTTCCTGCAAGTTGTTTTGTATTTAGATGCTAAAGTCTTTACTAATGATACTTCCATCACATATTTCAGATAACTTAGTGTGTGAAGGTTGTAGGCCATTTTATAGTATTGTACAATTCCTCGATATTCAGTTTGATACTGAGCAACAATACTGTAAGCTGTATCAATTGTACGTTGAGGTAAATGTATCGGTTTACCACAACGCATATATTCAGAACACTTTTTCTGCTTTATATGATGTGGTACACGTAACCCAATACTACCGTTAATACATCGTTGTGTCCGATGATCATGTTTGTCATCTGCATGCAAAACATGTATTTCATAACCCAAAAAATTGGCTTTGCTATCACACGCATGTGTAATAAACGTTTTATCTTCATTAAGCATAAGTTTGAGCTCCTCATTGAGAAACCCAGCAATCTCATTCTTAATTTGTTCAGCTTCATTCTTTGGTCCTGCAAACCCTACCAGAAAATCATCAGCATACCTAACATACCAAAGACGTCGATAATTTAGATCGCAAGAATCCTTAGATGGCATACCCTGCACTAATTGACGCAGTTGTTTTGCTTGATCCCAGTTCCCTTGTTTTCTCATCATCGATACTTGCATGGTTAACCTTAAATATTTTGGATTTGTCCTTCTTCGCTTACCTCGGTTATTTGCTGGTATTAGTATATGCTCCACATGTTTATCTAACCGATCGAGTAATATGTTACTCAGAATTGGACCAATAATAGAACCTTGTGGTACCCCACTATGACTCTTATTGTACTTCCAATTTTCCATATATCCTGCTTTTAGCAGTCGATTGATTAGCTGAATAAAACGGTTATCTTGGAAGCTTTCACTCAGTATTTTCAACAACATAGTATGATCAATTGAGTCATAACATGCACTGAGATCTCCCTCTATAAACCATTTTGTACCTCTGCCTTTTTGCATTACTGCTCTTAATGCAGTGTGGCATCCACGCTTTGGTCGAAATCCATGTGAACATTCACTAAATTTAGGCTCATAGTAGGCTTCCAATATTAATCGGATTACTTCTTGAAGTAACTTATTTGACCATGTTGGCAACCCTAACGGCCTGCGTTTACCACTCTTCTTTAAAATATAGATACGTTTTACTGGTGTCCACCGATATCGCTCATAGCGTAAATCCTCTATGATTTTATCGATTTTCTCCAAAGACATACCATCAACTGTTTCAGTTGTCACACCTTCTGTCATAGCACCTTTATTACGACAAAGTTTGCCATACGCTCGAAGGTAAAGATCACTCTGATAAAGTAGGCGATATACGTTTTTAACCGGCAAATTTCTTTGTCCACGTTCACGTATAATGTTAAGTATTGTTTCAGCTTTCCGCATCTTGCGTACCTCCCAATTTCAACATTCAATTATCTGTCACCCTTTGCCCTGTATGTGGCTTTCCCACACTCCCCGGTGATTCGTTACTTTCACGACTACTACGATGACTCCGTAACCATAGAACTCGCGTTCCTTAGGTCATCCCATGTTCCGTCACTAAGAACTGTTCTAGATCAACTTAGGTTTTCCATTCATCCTCTTAAATAAGTTCACTACTTATCGTTCTACAGCCAGAATGTCACACAAACGAAAGTTTAATCTGTGCTTACCGTAGACATGGGGTTTTAAATGCGATACCCATGGATGTGAAGTCCCACCCCTGAAGATTAGAATTCAAGCAGTTTAGCTTTAACCATATTGATCAGGTGTTGCAAGCCGTTATCTTACACATCTTCAGATAACTCTCGCTTTACATACATGCTCTTGTCCTCCTTCCCTTTCGGGTTAAAGTTAGTTGTTCACCTCGAGGCCATTTATTCTGAACCCCGCTTAGCTCCGCTAAGTATTTCTTAATGCGTACCACGGCGCACCATTTAAAAGCACAGGGGGCAATTACCAGTGGAAGATGTTATGAAACACCAGAGCTCAATACACCGGCAAATATTGCAAATGGGAAAGTGTATTTTGACTTTGAATTTAATACATCTTATCCAGCCGAACACGTTACTTTTAGATCTCATTTAGTGAACAACCAAATACTTTAAAAGGCAACCTGCCTTCTAGACAAAATCTAGCAACATTAAAACAGGAGAAAAAATGCTGCCAAAAATCTTAAAGAATTTTAACGTATTTGTTGATGGTAGAGGTTACGCAGGAAAAATAGATGAAGTAACCTTGCCAAAACTTACCATAAAAACAGAAGAATATCGTGCAGGTGGTATGGATATTCCAATAAATATTGATATGGGCATGGAAAAGCTGGAAGCAGATTTCACTTTTTCTGAATACGATACAGAGCTATTTAGGCTTTTTGGCCTCATAGATGGTAATTCGGTTTCTTTGACGCTAAGGGGCGGATTACAAGGCAGTGGAAGTAATGATATCGAAGGAGTAATTATCAATCTCAGAGGAATATTCAGAGAATTTGATTTTGGTAGCTGGAAACCGGCTGAGAAAGCAACACTAAAATGTACCGTAGCTGCCCATTATTATAAACTTACTATAGGTGGCAATGAACTGATAGAAATCGATGCTGAGAATATGATTCGCAGAATTAACGGTGTTGATCAAATGGCTTTGTTACAAACGATTTTAGGGATTTAATTTATTTATAGGAGAAAAAAATATGAAAACAGTAAAACTTGATAACCCAATAACAGTAGAAGGAATTGAGGTTTCAGAATTAACTTTTAGACCAGTCAAAGTAAGAGACTGCCTAACAATGGAACGTGCCGGTAGTAGTGATTTTGAAAAAGAAGTTGGATTAATAGCAAACCTAGCATCTGTAACAAAGGAAACAATTTGGGAATTATATTTTGCAGACTACATGAAAATACAGGAAGCGTTGAAGGATTTTTTTCCATCGGTTACACAAAGGACTTAAGGCTAAATGTGTTAATGCTCTGTTCTGTCGTAGGTGGCGGAATTGAGCAGGTACTTGAGATGGAAATAAACGAATTTATTTTATGGGCCAAAGCTGCGGGGGAATTTAAATGTCAACATTATCAGTAAAAATAGGTGCCATACTAGATGGTAGCTTTAATAGCGTAATGGCAGGAAGTAATGCTCAACTTTCCCGTCTTGGGAGTACAATAGAGCAACTTGATGCATCGATGAAATCGGGATCTAAATTCAAGGAATTAAGACATGGAGCTCTAGCTGCTAAGGTATCTTTGAACAAATTGGAAAAGAAATTAGAGTTCTTGTCGGGAGCACCTTTAAAGGCTGCTTTTGATAAAGCAAAGGCGTCAGTAGTAAAGGCGAAAGAAGCTTATTTACAGAAAAAAGACGAAACTTCAAAGGTTGCTCTTGACAAAGCTAGGAAGTTAGCGGCAGAGGCAAAAAAAGCTTATTCACAACATAAGAAAGACAAAACTTTAAAGGCTGAGTTTGATAAAGCTAGGGCAGAAGTAAAGAAGGAAAAAGCAGCATACTTACAAAAGAGAAATACTCTACATGCATTCAGTGAAGAAGTAAGAAAAAGTGGAAAGAACGTTCAGTCCTTGATAAGGGATCAACATAAACTTGGTGCTTCTGCAGACAGGCTGAGAGGTCAATACAGTAAGTTGAATACTGCCATCAAAAAACGGGACATGTTTTTGGGGAGAAAAGCGTACTTTAGATCACAAATGTTGGAGACGGCTGGGCTTGCATTAACGCTTGCAGCTCCAATTAAAGTTGCAATTGACTTTGAAAGTGCTATGGCTGATGTTAAGAAGGTAGTGAAATTTGCTGAGGATGATGCAGCTCATAACCAAGGAGCCGCAGAATTTGGCCAGAAATTAAAGGAATTATCCCGTACAATACCACTATCAGCTGCAGAATTAGCACAAATAGCTGCAAGTGGTGGACAACTTGGTATTAAAAAAGAGAAACTGCTTTCATTCACAGAAACAGTAGCTAAAATGTCTACAGCATTCGATATGTCTGCAGAAGAAGCAGGTGATTCCATAGCTAAACTTGCTAATGTTTATGGAATTGAAGTAGCAGGCATGGAAAGGGTAGGTAATATTATAAATCACCTTTCAGATAATAGTGCTGCTAAAGCAGGAGATATGGTTAAAGCATTAGCTATAGTTGGTGGTAGTGCAAAACAGTTTGGTCTTGATATTAAGGAAACAAGTAGTTTAGTAAATGCCTTCATTAGTTTAGGAAAACAACCAGCAAAAGCTGCTACTGCAATAAACGCTCTACTTAGTAAACTCCAGACCGCTGAGGGACAGAGCAAAGAGTTCAAAGCAGCATTGGAAGACATGGGAATCACTGCAGAAGAGATGACACAAAGGATTAGCGAAAATGGCCAAGACGCACTACTTTATTTTTTTGAAACTCTGGAGAAAGTAGATAAACAGGAACGTTCGCAAATTCTTCTCAATCTCTTTGGTCAAGAATATCAGGATGATATTGCATTACTAGTTGGAAGCTTAAAGAATTATAAAGATGCCATAAATCAGTTAGCTGACGAGAAAAAATTTGAAAAGTCCATGCAAGAAGAGTTTAACAATCGTGCAGCAACTACAGCAAATAATTTGAGACTACTGAGAAATGCGATAGCGGAAGTAGGAATGAACTTGGGCTCAGTAATGCTACCTCCTTTAAAGTGGGTAAGTAGTCTTTTAAGAGAGATAACTAACCCCATAGCTTGGTTTGCAGAAAAGTTTCCAGTTATTACTACAGGAATAATGAGTGTCATAGCAGCACTAATAGGTCTTAAAGTTCTAGCAGTAAGTGGTGGTTATGCATGGAATCTGATTAGAGGTGGAATGTTAACTTTTTCGGTTATTTTGCATGGGGTAGTTAAGCCAGCACTGATATCATTATCGTCATATGCTATTCCAGCGGTAATTACTGGGCTGAGTGTTTTAAAAGCTACAACTTTGAGCTTAGCAACGAAAGCTTTTCCTCTACTATCATCAGCTCTACCTGCAGTAGCAGCAGGAGTGAGATTTTTGACAGCAGCAATTGTGAGCAACCCTATAGGGGCTATTATTGCCTTACTTGCATCTGGTGCGATACTTGTTATATCTAACTGGCAAAAGGTAAAGAACTTTTTTTCTAGCATCTGGGAGTATATAAAATCGATAATAAAACCCATTGGAGAGATGTTTTCATGGCTGGGAAATACTGTCGGTAGTATATTTGGAAAAGTTGCTGAAAATAGTCCATTGAAGGAATTTGAAAAAAGAAAAAGTATTGTTACTGAAATAAAAGCAGTCCATACTCCCCTGAGGAGCAGCACTTTCAGCAATGGGAATCCTTTGTTGAATAACAGTATAATTAAAGAAATATCTGAGAGAAGAAAGAATAATATAAAAGTCAAAAGCCTTATTGAGGAGAAAAAGTCCACAGAGAGCGATAATGATAAGATATTTGCAGACTTTGCAAGGAGTAAGTTTGAAAATAAAGAACAAAAAACTATGAATAAAACTCAGAACATCACTAATAATTACACTATCAGCATTAAAGCAGAGCCAAATCAAGATGTTCGTAGTCTTGCAGATGAAGTAATAAAAAGAATAAGAGAAAAATCACGAGATGTTATGTTTGATACCGTAGACTCCATTTACTAATGTTATCCTTCGGTCCATATAAATTTTCTCCAACGAGTTTAAAGTATAGCAAAGAGAAACGCTGGAGTGTAGTTGAGTGTATTGGTAAGCAATTACTACAGAATATTGGCCAAGGGGCAGAAAATGTAGATTTAGAAGGGATAATCTATCTTCATAATGGGTTAGATCAATTAAAGAACATGAAAGAAACAGAAGAAAACCAAATACCTCACACTTTAGTTGATAGCATGGGAAATGTTTTAGGACAATTTGTAATCACTCGCTTTGAAGAAAAGCAAACGTCGTTTTTTCCTTGTGGGTTGCCGAAAAAAGTTGAATTTAATTTAAGTTTAAGGCATTACTTATGACTATATATTACTCGACAAAAGAGAATGACATGTTGGACTATATTTGTTGGAAACACTACGGATTTACTTCAGGAGCAGTAGAAATAGTATTAGAGGAAAACCCTGGACTTGCAGAACATGGAAGTTTTTTACCGGCAGGACTAAAAATTAAATTGCCTGTAATAGAAAAGCCTCTACAAAAGTCAACTTTAAAGGTTTGGGAATAAAATGCAACCAGAGTTTATCATTGAAGGGTATGAATTAGCAAAAGATCACTTGGTGTCAATGCATGTTACTGATGAATCAGGGACTATAGAGGATGTAGTTGAAATATGTGTTGATTACAGGGATGATAACATAAAAGTTCCAAAAGAGCTAAAGATTGCTTTGGGATATAGAGAAACAGGAGTACTACCCATAGGTGTATATACAGTCAATGAAATTACAGTACAAAGTCCACCAAAAACCCTAACAATCAAAGCTCATGCAACAAACTTGATGATATCGCTAAAGGAAAAAGTATCTAGGGCATGGGACCAGATTACACTTGGTGATTTAGTCAAAGAAATAGCAAATAAGCATGGATATGGGTACAAAGTTGCTGAAGAATTTAAAGATATATTGATGCCACACATTGATCAGACTGAAGAAAGTGATATAAATTTGTTAACTAGAATAGCCATAGAGCGAGAAGCAATGGCAAAATTAGCAGGAGGATATGTATTGTTTATTCCAAAAGGCGCAGCAAAATCAGCAACAGGAAAAGCTTTAGGAACAACGACTATTAGACCTCAAAATACAATCAATTGGAAAGTGCATTTTACTGTACGTGATAAATATAATTCAGTGATAGCAAAATGGTATAGCTATGAGAAGGGAGAACCAATATCAGAAACAGTAGGTAGCGGTGAACCAAGTTACCCTATACAAACAATTTATCCGAATGCAGAATCAGCATTAAGTGCAGCAAATGCCAAATTTAAACAACTACAGCGTAACAATGAAACTTTAGAAATGACAATACCAGGTAATCCAGAGTTATTTGCAGAGGCAAAACTTAACCTTGTAGGGTTCAATCAAGATATAGATGGTGAATGGGTAATTGATAGAGCAGAACATACTTTAAATAGTTCGGGATATCGTACTGCATTATCGGCATCTTTGAGTAAGTGAGATTTATGTTAAGAGAAAGTAAATAAATTGCTGATTTAATGTGAAAAAAATGCTAAATATGAGCAAAATGTTCAAGAAACAAGCTACACTGTGGTTTATAGTGGCAATAGTATGTATTGTTATTACGTATTACTATCAAAAATCCAAGGCTGCTGAGGAGTATCAGAAAATGTTGGAAGTAGCAGCTAAGAACTGTGACTTAGAAACTGTGAAATCATTAGTAAAAAAAAGTAGAGATGATTCAAGTATTAGTAAAAAGGCATTATATTATGCGGCAGAGAAAGGATGCTTAGAAATTGTCAAATTTCTGTTAGATGAAGGAGTAGACATAAACACTATGAGTTTAGCACTGCTTGATGCTGCTGACGGTGGTCAATTAGAGGTTGTAAAACTTTTGTTGGAGAGAGGAGCTAACCCTCATGTTGGAGACTGGAAAGGGAGAACTGCAAAAACTATAGCAATTAGGTCATCTTATCATGAAAGTAATAAGCCTTACAGAGAGATTGTAGATCTACTTGCTGAGGCAGAAAAACAATATAAGTCAGAGCAATAAATCGTACGTACAACACGCAGTACAAATTCTCAATAACACAAATTAACATTTCAAATCATTATGCCAAACCAGAAAATCCCATTAGCAGTAATTATCACTATGGTAATACAGACCGTAGCAGCGATATGGTGGCTCGCTAAGCTAGATTTACGGGTTCACATGCATGATAAATTTGTAGAACAAAACCAAGGACTAACAGAAATAGTCTATCGACTTGAAGAGAGAGTGAAAAACCTCACTGAAGAAGTCAATGAACTTGAAGCCATTCACAAACACAAATAACGACTAAATTTCACAATGACTAAATATATCTTGTCCGTTGACGGCGGAGGCATAAGAGGCATAATACCAGCCATAATACTAGCAGAAATAGAAAAGAGAGCAAGAAAACCTATTTCCCAAATCTTTGACCTAATGGCAGGTACTTCAACCGGTGGCATTGTTGTGGCTGGGTTATGCAAGAAAGATGATCAAGGCAAACCTCAATACTCTGCAAATGATTTAGTTGAGCTTTACCAAGAGTATGGGGCATGTATTTTCAAGTCTTCATTTTTTAGGCGATCAATATTATCTTGGTTTAACTGCGCACAATACCCATATGAAAACATCGAGTCGATATTGGACAAGTATTTTGGTGAAGATATTCTAAAAAACACTTTAAGTAAGGTACTAATTACAAGATACCGTTTTTATTGTCAACAAATTATTTAGCTAAAAAGAATAAAAAATAACAAAAAGTTTTAATTTAGGCTGATACCTTATACACAGTTACACCAATTTTTTACTGTGCCTTCTTAGTGAGAGGCAGTGCATCAGTTATACGTTCAGCGAATCTATCTCTTATAAAACAAGCAGCAATTTTGAGTAACCAGGTAATAAAGATACTCAAAAACATCTAAAGTTTAGTACAAATGACAAAATATATTCTCTCAATTGATGGTGGTGGAATAAGAGGAATTATTCCAGCAATGATATTATCCAGAATAGAGCAAAAAACGGGTAAACCTATTTCTCAAATTTTTGATTTATTGGTGGGTACTTCAACTGGTGCTACTATTGTAGCAGGACTATGTAAAAAAGATAGCAAAGGAAAGCTACAATATTCAGCTGATGACTTGGTTAATCTTTATCAGGAGTACGGACCTTATATTTTTAAGTCTTCATTTCTAAGAAGATCAATATTTTCTTGGATTAACGGTGCACAATACCCCAGTAAAAATATTGAGTATGTACTTCATAAATATTTTGGCGATGATATCCTTAAAAACACTTTAAGTAATGTGTTGATTACGAGTTACGATATTCACAATAACTGCCCATTTTTCTTCAAAAGCTGGAAAGAGGATAGAAATTTTATTAAATTAAGGGATGTATTGAGAGCAGCAACTGCAGCACCTACTTACTTTGCACCTAAATATTTAAAAGTCAACCAAAAGGAAATGGTATTAATAGATGGAGGAGTTTTTGCCAATAATCCAGCAGCATGTAGCTATGCAAGCAGCAGAAAGCTATTTCCTAACGATGATGTAGTACTTCTTTCCATCGGTACTGGCAGATCGTCTCATTCCATTAAATACCTCAGATCGAAAAGATTTGGCAAAATATCCTGGATTAAGCCATTGATAAACGTAATGTTTGCCTCTGGACTAGATTGTGTAAATTATCAGTTAGACCAGATTATTAACAATAGCTATATCAGAATTCAATCGCAGCTAAAAGTAGCATCAACGGAGATGGACAATACAACATACGAAAATATCAAGTGTTTAAAAAAAGAAGCACAAACGATGATTGAATGTAATCAAAAAGCAATAGATAAATTCTGTACAGTAGTATCATAAACTTTAACCTTTTAATCTAGAACTCGCATTTTTGAACGTTTCCTTTTAAGCTTCAGTAAACCTCCTAACTCTATAGTTCTTGATATGATCTGGATTAAAAGCCTTCCTTGAACTTAAAACACCAAAAACTATATGGAGTAATTTACGCATTGCAGCTCCCACAACGGCCATATTATGCTTGCCTTTTTCCTTTAATCTTTCGCAGTAAGTTTTAATAATAGAGTTGTGATTTTTAGCTACTATAGCAGGAAAATAAAGAGCCTTACGCAATGTCCGTGAACCTGATTTACTTAGCTTAGGCTTGGCATATACAGAGGAACCTGACGTCATATTTCGTGGTATAACACCTGCATACGCCGCCAATTGCCTGGCATCTCTAAAAGCCTCTATGTCAGAAACTTCAGCTAAAATAGCTATTGCTGATTCTTCTCCTATGCCTGGAATAGTCAATAGAAGTTGAAAATTTTCCAACAATTCTTTGTGTTGATTTAATAGTTCACGTACGGAGTTTTTTATTGTTTCTATTTTTTGAGTTATATTCATTGCAAGGTCTTCCCAAGCATTTGCAACTTCTTCAGGCAGTCTCTCTTTTTTTTCTAAGTGGTTATTTACTAATGTTAACTCGTCTTTTAACGCAACCGAGCAACGATAAAGATGTTTTAATTTTTTCATTTCAGGAGAAGGTGGTGTCCAACGAGTAGGTTCTTGTCTTTGACAATAATCAGCAATAATCTCTGCATCAGACTGGTCATTCTTTTGCCGTGCGAGCTTACTTTTTGCATAAAAATTTATGCGAGCTGGGTTTACAACACTAACAAAATATCCAGCCTTGTAAAGGAATTCAGCTAAAGCTTCACTATAACAACCGGTGGATTCCATGCAAGCTTTTACTTCTTCTACGTTATGTTTTTGTAGAAAGTCCAGCAGACCTTGAAATCCAGTATCATCATTTTTAAATTTCCTTTTCCTAGCTTCACGTTTTCCTTTTTTACTTATAAACGAAAGAAAAACATCAAAGCGTTCTTTTGAAACATCTATACCAAGAAAGTTGTTGATCATATATAACTCCATACGTTACTATTTAAAATGAAAAGTAAGGCTTACCTTATGAATACAGAATTAGAACCATTGAGGTCTTTCTATGATACCGTCCAGCCTAAACTTTTGAGAAGGGGGCTCTTATCTTGTAAACAGATTTTATATCTAAGTTACGATTCAGAGTTCTTCCCTTCTCCACCTAATGCTTAAGCTTAAAACACTAGATGCTTTTTACAAGATATAAGTTATGATATTCACAATAACTGCCCATTTTTCTTTAAGAGCTGGAAGAAAGATAAAAATTTTATCAAGTTGAAAGATGCACTCAGAGCCACAACAGCAGCACCAACATACTTTGCACCTAAGTATTTAGAAGTTAGCCAAGAAAAAAGAGTATTAGTCGATGGAGGGGTATTTGCCAATAACCCAGCGGCTTGTGCATATGCAAATAGTAAAAAACTTTTCCCTAATGAAGAAATAATGCTGGTATCAATTGGCACAGGTCGGCTATCTAATCGAATCAAGTACAGGAAATTAGGAAAAATAGCCTGGATAAAGCCTCTATTAAATGTGATGTTTGCGTCGAGCCTTGATGTAGTGAATTATCAACGTGTGTCCAGAGAAGGTGAGTATGTTCAGTAGGAGTTAAACCTACCGGGATAAAAGTCGGAGTCCCGTAGCTTGGGTAGCAGCATGTAGGGAGACCAAAGTGTTGAAGCCTACCGACAACGTTATCGTAGGATAATGGCGAATTACCAGGCCGTAGCGAAAGCGAACACATAGGTGGCCTCGAAAATTACAAGTCCTAAAGGCTGAGCCCACGTTGGTAGGGTGAAGGCAATAGGGATAGCTGAAAACCCGAATGATACGGCATATCTACTTTAGCGTGGTGATAGTGATGGCATGGTAATGAGGACATATGAAGCAACTGGAGAAGCCCTACTCATCCCAGGGAGAAATACCTTGGAGCGGTAAGTTCTATAACTGGAAAACAGGAAATGAACCGAAGATGAGAGGGTGGCGGATGGGTGCGTAGTAGCGAAGAAATGAGGTAACTCTCACGGAGCAAAGGCACCCTACTAGTAGGAATTCTTTTAACAAAAGGAAGGTAAAGGTAAAAATGATAAAAATGCCAACAAAATTACAAGACCTGAGAAGAAAGATATATACCAAAGCGAAGGCAGAACCGGAATGGCGATTCTGGGGAATCTATGTTCACGTCTGTAAGATGGAGACACTAGAAGAAGCATATAAGCTAACAAAGAAAAGTAATGGGGCACCAGGAATTGATGGGGTGACATTCAAATCAATAGAGGCAGAAAGCTTAGAAAAGTATCTTCAGCAAATAAGACACGAACTAACAACCAAAACCTATAGCCCAAATAGGAACCGGAGAAAGGAAATACCAAAAGTTGGGGGAAAACTCAGAACGTTGAACATACCCTGCATCCGGGATAGAATAGTGCAAAGTGCACTAAAGCTAATAATTGAACCAATATTTGAATCTGACTTTCAGGACGGATCATATGGGTACAGACCTAAGAAAAAAGCGCATGAAGCAATAAACAGAGTAGAGAAAGCAGCAATCAAAGGCAACACAAAATGTATTGACGTAGATCTGAAATCCTACTTTGATAACGTGCGACATCATATTCTTATGGAGAAAATTGCCAGAAGGATAAATGATAAAGGAATCATGCACTTAATCAAGCTAATCCTTAAAGTAGGAGGAAAACGAGGAATAGCACAAGGGTCGCCGATCTCGCCGTTACTAAGCAATATATACCTGAATGAGGTAGATAAAATGCTAGAAAAGGCTAAAGAGGTGACTAAAGAGGGGAAATACCAACATATAGAATACGCCAGGTGGGCAGATGATCTAGTGATACTGATAGATGGACACCAGAAATGGGAATGGCTTGAGAAATCAGTGCACAAAAGGTTACAAGAAGAATTAGCAAAACTAGAAGTAGAAGTAAATAAAGAAAAGACAAAGGTAGTCAATCTAAAAGAAAAAGAGACATTCAGTTTTCTAGGATTTGATTTTCGAGAGAAAATTACAAAACAAGGAAAGTGGAGGGTACAAATAACACCAAAGATGAAAACACGGACAAGCTTACTTCAAAAACTGAAGGAAGTATTCCGTAGCTATAAATCACAACCAATAGGAAAGGTGATCCAAATCATTAATCCAATATTGAGAGGGTGGACAAACTACTTTAGGATAGGAAACTCAGGTCGAAGCTTTAAATACATAAAACAATGGGTAGAGAAGAAAGCAAGACGCAATCTGATGCAAGCCAGAAAAGCAAAAGGATTTGGCTGGAAAAGGTGGAGTAGCAAATGGATATACGAGACTCTTGGTCTATATTCGGACTATAGAATAAGATATTACGTCCCGAAAGCCTTACCAGCACAATATGCTATAAACTTTGGTAAAGAATCTACTAGGAAAGCGTAGTGCGGGAAAACCGCATGCTGCGTTTGATGAGGCGGGAGCTGGAAACGTAAACACGGGAATTTTGGATTGAGGCCCAGGATGAAAATAATGGATCAGTCGCCAAACCCTAAAGAGGCGCGCCAGTTCTCGACCCTACTAGGTAATGTAATGGACGACAGATACATCAGGATACAATCACAACTGACAATAGCGTCGGCTGAGATGGATAATGTAACACCTAAAAATATTAAATGTCTTCAGCAAGAAGCAAATGCGATGATAGAGGACAACCAGAAAGTAATAGATAAATTTTTGAAATGCCAAGCAAGATAAAGAACTTATATAAAAAAGCAAAGAAGGGCTTAAAGAATCTAGTTTTGCCGAAAAAACATAAAGCTAAGGATCAAGAAGCTAAGCCAAAACCGCCACATGAGCAACCTCTGAAGTTGATGGAGAAGACCTCTAAAGTAGAAAATGTCAAAAAAGATAAGAAGGGATTTAAAGAAATAAAAGAAAAAATAAAAAGCTTAAAAACGAAGAAAGCAAAACCCGTAGAAAAAGAGCTGAAAAGAGGTAACGTGTTCAAAAAAGGCTTCAAAAAGCTAAAAGGGAAGCTGAAGAGCCTAAACCCCATAAAAGCTAAGAAAAATAAGATAATCGGGAGCAAGAAGTTAGCATTTTTACTGACATCTGCTACAATTGTGGCAATTTTACCAACATTCAGTTTAGCTCCCTTGCCAGCACTAGCAATAACTTCGGCATGTGTTTTCAGTATTAATTTTATTGCAGTCAAAACATTAAAGAAGTTTATCAAACAACGCAAATTAGCAGCAGAATCTAAAGAAGAGTCAACTCTAGCCGAACCAAACAAGCCGGAAGAAGAAATTCAAGATGTATCGTTCGAATCAATAAAAGAAGAATCTAAGCAAATTTCCAGAGAATAGACTTAGCTATTTATTACCGCATTTGTTACAGCAGACAAACCACCCAAGAAAAGGAAATAAATTTTGCTTGTAAAGTCTCCTCTTCGCTACCCTGGAGGTAAGAGTCGCGCCGTTTCTCAAATTATTAATAAATATATTCCAAAAGACGCTGTGCTCTCCTTTTATAGGTAATAGAGTTAGCGTTAGCCAGCAGAGGAACAAAAGTTTATGGCTATGACGCCTTTGAACCATTAGTAAGATTTTGGCAGGTGCTTTTAGAAGATGCTTCTTACCTTGCAGAGGTAGTTAGGAAATACCAAAATATGACATCTACCATACTTACAAAAAACATTTTTCACCTTGCAAGATAGAATTGAAATTGCTGCAGCATTTTTTGCATTAAATCGCTCATCTTTCAGCGGTACAACATTGTCGGGCGGTATGTCTCCAGGCCACCCACGTTTTACACCAAGTTCAATAGAAAGATTAGCAAAGTTCTCAATTAAAAATCTTACTGTGGATTTAGCTGACTTTAAAAAAAGTATTCCTAAACACGCAAATGATTTCTTATATTGTGATCCTCCTTATTTAATTGATCAAAAACTATACGGAAGAAGAGGTACAGATTTTGACCATGAAGGACTTGCCAAACTTTTGTCGACTCGCGATGGATGGGTTTTATCGTATAATGATTGTGAGGAAATACGGGACATGTATACAGAGCATCGTATCATTACACCCAAATGGACGTATGGAATGGGTAACTCTAAAAAATCGAATGAGATTTTAATCTTGAGTAAGGACTATAGGAATTTCAGTATCGCGGTCAAAACACACTAAAGAAATTAACGCAAATTAGCAGCAGAATCTAAAGAAGAGTCAACTCTAGCTGAACCAAACAAGCCGGAAGAAGAAATTCAAGATATATCAGTCGAATCAATAAAAGAAGAATCCAAGCAAGTTTCCAAAGAATAGATTTCTATATTAATATATTTGCTTAAATATCTCTCTATTTTCATTTAAATATTATATATTTAATAAAAAACACTAGCAAAGCGGAAATTTTGTTCGTAAAATAACACAAAAGTGAGTG
Source organism: Wolbachia endosymbiont (group A) of Apoderus coryli (assembly GCF_947251615.1). Lineage (NCBI taxonomy): Bacteria > Pseudomonadati > Pseudomonadota > Alphaproteobacteria > Rickettsiales > Anaplasmataceae > Wolbachia > Wolbachia endosymbiont (group A) of Apoderus coryli. The sequence goes on from NZ_OX366367.1 coordinate 309,043, forward strand.
CGCAAGTTAATAATTTAAAAATGTTTGTCGCTGCATACTTATATACAAACACATTTTTTGTGAGGTTGTTATGAGTGCGCCAAGAAAAGCGTTTAGAATACAGTTGGTGAAAGTCCAACCTAGGCAAAGTTTAGCCAACAGCCTAGAACAGACTATTATGCTGCGTAAGGTAACGAGCGTAGTAAAGCTAATGGAATGGACAATACAGGGTGCAACGAAAGTGAAGGTATTGAGTCCCGAAATGCCTGATGTCATAGAGGTCGACATTTTTCATATAATGGAAGACAGCATGAAGGGTAACGATAAGGCAAGTTATCACTCACTCTATCGGGATCGGAGGCCGCGTCATGTATTGAAATGGATTCCAAATGAACTTGGGAGATCCTTTGTATTCCTGCTAAGGTACGTTGGAACAAGCCAGCAAAGGCAAGGACTAATGGAAGATACAAAGGAAGTCGGACTGATTGATAGTACTCAGAGTGTGGGAAAGCCACATACAAGGGGAAGCGGTCAGCAATATAGTAACTGGTATAGGGATTGTAATACCAATACAACAGAGATTGGAGGAATATGCAAGGAAAACTAAACCAGATAGCGGTAAGAGCAAAGCAAGATAAGCGGTTAAAATTTACATCGCTAATACATCTGATCAATGCAGAAAATCTTGCTGAGTGTTATAGGGAACTAAAACGTAACAGAGCTTGCGGTATAGACCAGGTGACAGTGGAGGTATATGGAGAAAACCTAGAAGAGAAACTTAAAACGCTAGTAGATAGTATGAAGAGAAAGCAGTACCAACCGCAGCCAGTGAAAAGGGTATACATACCCAAGGCTGGAAGGGAGGAAAAACGCGGACTCGGAATACCGTCAACAGAAGATAAGTTGGTACAGATAATGCTAAAGAAGATATTAGAAAATATTTATGAGGCAAATTTTCTAGACAGCTCATATGGTTTTCGACCTGGCAGAAGTTGTCACCAAGCGGTAAATGCACTAAATAAAGCAGTTATGTACAAACCAATTAACCATATTGTAGAAGTTGATATCAAGAAGTTCTATGATAATATTCAGCATAAATGGCTAATGAGATGTTTGAGAGAGAGGATAACTGACCCAAACTTGTTGTGGTTAGTAAAACGATTTCTCAAGGCAGGAATAGTTGAAGCTGGACATTATAAAGCAACCGAACAAGGAGCACCTCAAGGGGGAGTAGCAAGCCCGGTATTGGCAAATATATATTTACACTATGTGCTAGATCTATGGTTTGAAAAGAAATGTAAACCAAGATCTAGGGGATATATGGAGCTGATTAGGTATGCAGATGACCTTTTGATTTGCTGCGAAAATGAGGAAGATGCGAGGGAACTTCTAGAGTTGCTAAAACAACGGTTAAGAAAATTTGGATTGGAAATATCTGAAAATAAGACAAGGATAGTAAAGTTTGGAAAGAAGGAATGGCAACAGTCAGTAAAAGAAAAACGAAAGACGGAAAGTTTCAACTTTCTAGGATTCACGCATTATAGAGCAAGAAGTCGACATGGCAGACTGATTATGGGGCATAAAACCTCAAAATTAAGCCAAGCTAGGAAGCTTAAAGGAATCAAAGAATGGCTGAAAATGGTCCGTAACTACATTTGTCTCAAAGACTGGTGGCAAGTACTCAAAGCTAAACTAATAGGACACTATAACTACTTCGGGATTAGCGGAAATTATCGATGGCTAAATCAATTCTTTTGGTCAGTAAAGAAGCTAACGTTTAAGTGGATAAACCGGCGTAGTCAGAAAAAGAGCATGAATTGGGAACAATTTATACACTATACACAAGTCAATCCACTACCAAAGCCAAAAATATGTTTTTCTTTATATACATAGGAGTATATCGTGAACGCTACTATTGTGGAGCCGTGTGCAGGAAAGCTGCAAGCACGGTTCTTATGGGGGAGTCATAGAAATGAAACTCAATCAAGAGGAATAGGGCTATGACTTCTACCAAACCAATAGAAAAGATGTTAAAAGAGACTGCAAAGAAAATTTATCACTTCAGACATCCTAGTCTCCTTTCATTGATCGTTTTCGAGACTATCAAAACTATTATTAATACTAGACTTGGTACTAAAATCTTACTTTTCTCTGCAAAACACAATCTTTACAACTTATTTCTATCCTTCGTTAGATACGATGCTAATGTTGATGCTGCAGATAGAAAAGGTAATACAGTACTACACGTTGCCTCTCAATATGGATCCACAGCAATAGCAGAGGTTATTATAGCAATAAGCAAAAATGTTAATGCTCAGAATATCGATGGCGACACTCCTTTGCATTATTCAGTAAAGTATGGATGTATGGACGTTATGCAAAAGTTATTACAATCTGGTGCAGACATCAATTGCCAAAATCATCTAGGTAAATCACCGCTACATATCGCAGCTCAATGCTCTGATGGTGTAATATTGGGATTACTAGCAAAAGGAGGATCTTATATCAACATCGAAAATAAAGATGGACATACACCTTTGCACCTTGCAGTTTCATCCAATTGTAAAGATTTTGTGGAGATTTTGCTGCAAAACGGGGCAAATGTTAATGCAATAGGGAAAGATGGTTGTACTTCTCTGCACCTTGCTGTTATGAAAGGCAATAAAGAAATTGTTGAGTTATTACTAGACAAAAAGGCAAACGCTCATCTGGAATGTTCTTATAACTCTAATGAAGGTTACACAGCACTGGAAATCGCTGTAGCAAATCGAAACAAAAAAATTGTAGCATTGTTTCTGCTTCATGGAATAACCTTAGAATAGTTGGAGTGCAACAATGTCTTACGAGCAGATTTCTATATGTGGCATAATACTAATCATTGCTATTAAAATACTTTCCTTTTTTAGGAAACGAGCGTATAAAAGTCTTATCAGAAAGGTGTCACTAAAAGAGAGTGAAGAGAAATTTGAACATAACCTTCAAGTTTATAAAGAAAATCTAAAAATAGTTGGTGTTGCAAAACCGATAGGTAAATGGACAAAGATGGCTATACTCAATAATGAATTGATGCAGCGTTTGGCACAATTGATAACGGAAGAAGGCGATGAGAAGGGATACTGGCAGCTATTTGTGAAAGCTCAAGCTTCAACTCAAGGTAAGTATAAGGGAAGAGGGCGGTAGCTCCGTTTGTAGGAAACTGCGAAAAAACGGCAACTTGATGCAACAGTCTAACGGTTATGGGGATTTAGAATAGAACGCTTTTCATATGTCAGCCCCTGTACCCCAACCTGTCGTCTAATTTCTTTATCACTTGCAAATAGGTCCTGAACCAAGGGTTTGTTTTGAGATATGTCGTATGCTGTTTCGCCTTTTTTATTCTTTATAAAAAGTTTTGCACAGTTGGATAGTAATAATCTCACAACAGGTATATTTTCCAACATGATAGCTTTGTGCAAAGGTGTATTGCCATTACTGCTGCGTTCGTTGAGATCAATACCGTTTTCTATCAATGACTTTACTTTATCCACATCACAGTTTGAAACAGCTTGGTATAATTCAGGTTCACAAAATAACGTATCGCTGAATCTGCCTATGAAGACACCCTTTATAGCCTTTATTATTTTCCATAGCTTCCTCATCTTTACCCCCTCTCTATTTACAGAAAAAAGTTTCCTTAAATTTAAGGCATATATATAAAGTTTTTGTTAAAAATGCTACATATAATGCTTATAAAGGTATACCTTGTCTATAAAAATATTGAATAAAGTTTCAAGCTAGCTATCCTTCTCTTCACTAATCTTTACAACCTCAGACAAAAACGAATACCATAAATCTTTTAACTTTTGATTATCAATTTTTTGGTATTCCCTCATTATACTCAATATCTTCTTTTCTCCTTCACCATCCTCATCTTCACAATACCTCTCTGCTTTTGATGTAGGCAGTAGAACTCCATAATGCAATGATAATCCATCTGCCATTTTGGGTACTATTTTGAACGATACCTCCCCTTTCTCATACCTGACTACTTGTCCATGGGGCATTCCACTTTTATCCGCTACTTCCATCTGTGTACGCCCTCTTGCAAACCGCCAATCTTTTGCCTTTTGCACCATTTGGTAGCTTATAGATCTTATCTCTTCTGTAACCTTACTAATTTGAATTCCTTCTGACAAAAATCTAGTTAGTACACACACCGCATCACGAACCTTCCAGTCCTTAATTCTTTTTAGGGTTTGCACTAAATCAAATGACTTCTTGTCCTCACTGTTAATACAATTAATTGGCTCGGGAAAGAAATATTCAATATCACGCGATGATTTGTTTGCTATCTTCTCGAGAGTATCAGGTAGAATACTGTGTATTCCTCGCTCATACTTTCCTATTAGTGACTTTGCTACATCAGTTTTTTCTGCGAACTCTGCTTGAGTGGAGTTTAGCTCAAATCTAACATTTTTAACCTTTTGAGTTATGTAGTAACATAAAGAATCAGTATCTATCTTCTTTTCGGTACTCATGTTTTTATTCAATTGCAGTACAAATATATATACCCTTTTATAAAATTTTATTAAAGATAAAACGTTTTTTAGCTAGCCAAGCGGCAAAGTTAAATACTTTTCTATTTTTATTTAAATGTTATATCTTTAATAAAAAACACTAGCAAAGCGGGAATTTTATTTGCAAAATAACACGAAAGTGAGTGCATAAGTTAATAATTGATTTACCATTGACGCTGTATACTGAAACAGTGGTTGAGGTAAATTATTATGAGTGAAAATGCATTACAAGAAGAAATAAAACGCTACAATGAGTTGTACTATCGGGAAAATATATCAGAAATAACCGATGCAGAATACGATGAGCTGGTGAAAAAAGCAGATGTGCAAATTGTAGGTGCTGCACCTGATGATAGGTTTTCCAAGGTAGAACATATTGTGCCCATGCTCTCGTTAATCAAAGTTTACAGCCAAGAAGACATTGAAGAATTTATTGCTAAGTCCAGAGAACTCCTAAATACAGATGAGCTGGAGATAATGTGCGAGCTGAAAATTGATGGCTTAAGTTTCACTGCAATTTATGAAAATGGCTTACTCGTTAAAGCTGCAACGCGCGGTGATGGTAATTTAGGCGAAGATGTCACTGATAACACAAAAACCATAAAGGATTTTCCTCAAGCTTTACCTGGTATAAAGGGTAGATTGGAGGTGAGAGGGGAAGTATACATAAGAAATGATGATTTTTTAAAATTAAATAAGGATGATCAATTTTCAAATCCGCGCAATTTAGCATCTGGTTCACTAAGACAACTAAATCCAGAGGTTACTACTAGCAGACCACTCAGGTACTTTGCCTATTCTTTAATTGGTGGAGCAGAAAAAACTCAATTTGAAGTATTAAACAAGTTGAAGGAACTTGGATTCTGTGTAAATGAACATCAATGCTTAGCAAAAAATGTGGACGAAATGCTGGGGTTTTATAACAGAATCTATAATGACCGTTATAGTTTAGGGTATGATATTGACGGAATTGTCTTGAAGGTAAATAATTTAACATCACAAAGTCGTCTTGGGAATACCAACAAGGCTCCAAAATGGGCAATAGCACACAAGTTTCCAGCAGCTCATGCAAAAACTAAGATAGTTGAAATATTAATACAAGTAGGCAAAACGGGCAAATTGAATCCTGTTGCTAAATTAGCTCCGATAAATGTAGGTGGGGTGATCATTACTAGAGCAAATCTGTATAATAAAGATGAAATTAAGCACAAGGACATAAGAGTAGGAGATATTGTAACAATCAAAAGGGCAGGAGATGTGATTCCTCAAATTTTAGAAGTAGACAAAAATGCTCGTTCTCGAAAAGCACCAAGGTTTGTATTTCCTAATATTTGCCCAGAATGCGGAAGTGCAATAGATAAATTTGAAGATGAAGCTGCAGTTAGGTGTTCAGGTGAAAACGTTTGCCCAGCACAGCAAATAGAAAAGCTGAAATATTTTGTTTCTCAGTTGGACATTACCGGCTTTGGTGATAAGCAAATAGAGTTCTTTTATGACCTTGGTTTGATAAGGAAAATATCTGACATTTTTGCTCTCGAAGAAAAACTCAAAAATTTCAACTTAAGTGAGCTGAAGGGATGGGATGAAAAATCAATATCTAATTTGCTCAATTCCATCAACAGCAGAAGAGTTGTGAGTTTGGATAAATTTATATGTTCTCTAGGGATTCGATACGTCGGACCACATGTAGCAAAATTACTAGCAAAACATTATGGCTCATATGAAAATTGGTATTCTGCTGATGAAGAAGAATTAATGAGCATAATAGGTGTAGGAGAAAAGATTATAGATTCATTAATATCTTTCTTCTCTGAAAAGGATAATGTTGAAATGGTAAAGAATCTCGCTTCTCAACTAAAGATTGAGCCTGTAAGTGCTAATGTTAGTAATTCCCCTCTTAGCGGAAAAATAGTGGTTTTTACTGGGACCCTCTTGACAATGGACAGGAAAACAGCGCAAGCAGAAGCAGAATCTTTAGGCACGATTGTGAGTTCAAGTGTATCAAATAAAACGGACTTCTTGGTTGTTGGCGAAAAACCTGGGTCGAAATATAAAAAAGCTGTGGAACTTGGTATTAAAATTTTAACTGAGGAGGAATTTAATAAACTAATCATGAGAGAAAAATAAACGCTATTATTTCCTATACCTTCTTCATCACTGAAAGCCTCAAATCAACAAGTAGCAATTTTCTTTTCGTTAGCCATTCACAGGCATTGCAGTTCAACTGCGAGAAAAATGTACATAAAAAAGAGGCTTACAGCAGATGCCCAAAACTCTACAACAATCCGTTTTGTCGAAAGCTAAAATAATCGCTGCCTGTAATGATAATATGATCGAGAAACTTGATACCCACGCTATGACAAGCTAAAGCTAAATTCTTGGTCATAGTTTTATCAGCTTCAGATGGTTTTGCACTTCCGCATGGGTGGTTGTGTGAAATTACGATTGATGTTGAATTTTTTAATAATGCTTTTTTTATTATTTCCCTTGTATAGACAGGCGCCTGGTCCACTGTACCAGAAAATACTTCTTCCCCTATCAAATGGCACCCTTGATTCAAATATATTATTGTAATATTCTCCTTATCTGAATAGCCAATACTCACCCTTAAATATTCTATAAGCTTGCCTAGGTTATCTAGTATCGGCACTTTTTTTAGCTCTTCCTTTAATACCCTAGTTAAAGTTTCCTTAACACAAAAAATCATTGAAATCGTAGAGTCTGTTACACCTTCTATGCTTTTCAGCTCATCCATTTCGCGACCTAAAATCCTTCCTATTCCTGTACAAGTGGTTACTAGATTTTTAGCAATAGCTCGAGCCTGAGCCCTATCATGCACTGCACTTAGAAACGTTTCAATTATTTCATGATCTAGTAAAGCATTTCCTTTGCTTGCCAATATTCTGAACTCTATTTCTTTTTTACGTTTATTTTCATCTTTACTTTTATTCTTATTGTTCATATAATATACCCTTCACTAATAATAAATTATTTTTAAATGTTTACTGTTATTTTCTTAGCAGTATTGGCATAAAGCCATAGGTTCCGGGTGAAGTCAAATCAATTTTTCAATTTTTTTTATTTATTTTTTTATGAAAAGGTAGAAGATATTAATAGCTGCTAATTTCTTTAAACGATGTCGTTGTAGATTCGTATTTTTATACACCAAAAAGCGTATCTTTGATGTCTCCACAGCTCTAAATTCATGATATCCATTTGCCGGGGTTTTTAGGCGCTTTATGAGGGGGGTATAAAAAGATCTAAATAGGACGTCTAAGGTGCGTAGTAGCATTCTAGGGCCATCTATGGGAGACATTTTTTTCATCAACACATTCAAAACTTAAAAAATAAACTAAAAATAAAGAAGTTGAATATTTCTTCAGAATTGTGTATAATTATTAATGCTTTTTAGGTTAATTTCTCATGGCTCTTTCAAAATTTCTCAATGTGCGAAATGATTATGCATTTAAGAGAATATTTGGTACTGAAAAGAACAAAGACATTCTTATTCACTTTCTTAATGATATATTAGATCTTACTGATGACAACCAGATTAAAGATGTCTCCTTTCTCAGTCCCATTCAAGACCCTGTTATTGCCTCTCAAAAGCAAAGTATTGTTGATGTTCTCTGTGTTGATTCTACAGGGGTCAAAACCATCATTGAGATGCAAGTCGCTAAAACAAGGGGCTTTGAAAAACGTGCCCAATACTACGCTGCCAAAGCTTATTCAAGTCAAGCTGATGTAGGTGACCAGTATCATGATCTTAAAGGGGTTATCTTTATTGCTATTGCTGATTTTATCCTATTTCCTAATAAGCTGGCTTATAAGTCTGATCACGTTACTTTTGATAAGATGACCTTTGAACATGATCTCAAAGACTTTAGTTTCACTTTCGTAGAGCTACCAAAGTTTAATAAGACAAAAGAAGATCAATTAGAAAATATTGTTGAAAAATGGATCTATTTTTTTAAGCACGCAGATGAAACGAGCGAAGAGGATCTAAAAAAAATAATAGGTAGTGATGTAATTATTGGTAGGGCTTATGATGAGTTAAATCAATATAATTGGAGTAAAGAAGAACGTTTTGCATATGATCAAGCTAAGAAACGTACCGATGATTATTTATCTACCCTTGAAGAAAAACTTCATGAAGGCATCCTCATAGGCAAAGAAAAAGGCATCCTAATCGGACATGAAAAAGGCAGAAAAGCAGAGAAAATTGAGGTCGCAAAGAATCTACTAAAAGCAGGTGTTTCTATTGATATTATAGCTCAAACTACTGGTCTTACAGTTAACGAAGTCAAAGACTTAAGCTAATTCTATCTTTGGGTGTGATGAACATCTTTGTACTAGATGAAAACCCAGCAATTGCGGCGCAAATGTTATGTGATAAGCATATAGTAAAAATGCCATTAGAAACTGCTCAATTATTGAGTAATGTTTTTTCAACAGCATTAAAAGTGCCAAATCCTTTAGTCAGCATCACAGACCAGAATATAGAAGTTCCATATAAACTTACTCACAAAAACCACCCTTGTTCTCTATGGGCTAGACACTCAAAAGGAAACTTTAATTGGTTGATAAAGCATGGAAAAGAATTGTGCATAGAGTATAGCTTGCGATACAAAAGAACGCATAAATCCGAAGAAGTTATAGATTGGTGTGATAATAATAAGGATTTGCTAATTTTTCAATCAGCTGATATACAAATTTTTACACAAGCGTTACCTGATCGATATAAATGTAGTAATCCAATAGAAGCCTATAGAGAATATTACCTAAAAGAAAAGATGAGGTTTGCTAAGTGGGAAAAAGGTAGAGAAGCACCAGGTTGGATAATCTGCTACACAATACCACAGCTAATATAGCTCATAAATAAAGAAGCCATCCAAATCGGACATGAAAAAAGCAGGGAAGAGGGCGAAAAACAGGCTAAAATAGCTGTGGCTAAAAATTCACTCAAGGCGGGTGTTTCTATTGATGTTATTGCTGAAATAACAGGGTTTTCTGTTGATTATATTGAGAAAATTCAAGAAAAGAAGTTTTAGCCATAACGTTTTTTTATTAAACCCTCTATTCTAGTAATTTTAATATTGCAATCCATTCTAATGTCTGTACAATGCCTTTTTTATATAAATCCTTAATAGGAGGGGTTAATGCCAACACAGAAAGAGCTTCGGGCTACGATGTCCAAAAAATTACAGGAAGCTATTAAACATCCAGATCCAACAGTTGCTGCCGGGAGGAAGTCAGCTATCAAGAGGTGGGTGGGAGTCCTTCAAGATAACTTTATGGAGCACATAAAATACTTTAAGGGTGATAAGTTGAAGTTTTTGCACAATGTATTCCAAGATGAAGGTTGCTGGTCAGGTGTAAGGTTGGATAATGCTGCTTTAGGTCAAAGGTTTACTGAAGAGAAAATAGGTGGAATAGATAATCCACTTCGCAAATATGAGATGGCTTGTAGTTACTGTGTAGTAGATAAAATTCATCCACTCTTTCAAAAAAGATTTGAATCTTATAGGAACAATTTTCCTCCTGGTGCATTTGATGGTAAAACTGAAACTGAAATTGGCAAATACGTACGAAACTCGTTACTAGATAGCATAAAGAGGAAAGGTCCTGTGTTTGATTTCTGGATCGATAGAGAATCTGGGGGATTAAAGCAACCAAGTAACGCGTCAGAAGGTTTTGACAGTGCTGTAAAACTTAAGTGGAGCGAAGGAGTAGAGTATTTTTATAATCATTTAAAAGAAGAAGATAAGGAAAAGAAACTTACAGAAGCTATTATTGCTCTGTCCCGCGTTCAATCTGTTGAGAAAGATGCTCCTATTTTAGATTTTTGTGTAAATAAGATAGTCGATAAAGATACTCTTTTACAGAAATTATTGCAGAAAGATAAGGGAGTATATGCTCTTCTTGCTGAATTAATAGAGTCATGTTTTCTTGATACGGTTCATGATTTGGTACAGTGCTGGTGTTATAAAGGCGTTTCAGCAGGAGGAGACTGTTCGGACAAAATATTCTCACAGCGAGACTATGAGCTTTTTCTTTCCTCTCTTTCAGATGTGATGTTGAAAAATCCTGAGAGGTTGTCCGGAAACTAGTAAACTTAGGCATATTCCCTCCGTAACATAACCCTACTCATAGCCAGATATATGAAACTTTCAGTAGATGTTGTAAGTAAATCGTACTCTTTTGATAGTCTTCTATTCCTATTGATCCAAGCAAAAGTCCTTTCTACCACCCACCTTCTCGGCTGTACTAAAAATCCAGGATCCCGTTGTGGCAATAGTTCTAGTGGTGTATCTTTATGCACCCAAAACCTACATGGAGGCCTTTTCACAATTTCAATATCTATGCCATATTCTTCCTCTATATGGGTTTTTAAATCTTTTCCTTGGTACCCCATATCAGCCCACATTTTTTTTACTTTAGTATATTTTGTTCTCATATTGTTTAATGCTATTTTAATACCATCTCTATCATTTTCATTAGCAGCTCCTACGTAACAACTTAGTATAAAACCCTGAGTATCTGTAATTATATGTCTTTTTCTCCCCTTTACCTTTTTCGCACCATCATAACCTTTGACCCCCCTTTTTCCGTGGTTTTTACCGACTGACTGTCCACTATGCATGCGCTCGGCTCTTCATTTCTTCCCATTTTTGACCTACTATATTTAGTGATATCATAGTTCATTTTCTCAAAAATCCTCTGTTTCTTCCATTGCCTAAACTGCTCATATACAGTCTTCCATAGCGGAAAATCATTTGGTAAATACCGCCATTGGCACCCTGTACGCAATACATAGAAAATTCCCTCTAACATTTTTCTTTTACTATATTTTGGCGGTCTTCCTCCTTTTTTGTATGATACTCTGAAGTACTTCTCTATTTGTGCCCATTCCCTTTCACTTAGATCTGTTGGATACTTTTTTCTCATCTTTACCCCATACTAAAATTTCAAATATCATAGCCTTTTACCTGTTTCCGGACAACCTCTGAATCAAATGTTCAAGCTAGATCTCTTATTATGGAATTTTGGGAATGTGGTAGCTTGTATCAATACAGAAAAGCTGCTGTTAATACTTCTAATTATACAGTTCCTACAAGTGGTGTATTTGCAGAGTTAATAGTCAATTGGAGACGAGAAGACATTTATAAGACTGATAAAGAAAAAGAAATAGAGAAAAAAGAAATATTAGATATGATGTCATTTGCCAAAGATTGCTTTCCTGAAAAGTTTGAACTTTTTAAAGAAGTCATGATAGAAAACCTTAGATTATGTGGTAGAGAAGGTAAAAGAGTAAATGTAGATTACGGTCTGTTTGCAGAAGAGTTATTCTCTGAGTTAGAGAAAACAACTCTACCTCTTGGTCCTGTAGGTGATGGTCCTTGGAATAATTTACGGTCACGATCTAAAGCTCATGGTAGTAAGGAAACAACTTTGCCAGTTGATGATGGTCCGCAGTCTGAGCTTGGAACTCCTAGTGTAAGTGGTGTTTCTTCTTATAAGAAAAAAAGCGTCTTTACGCTTAGTGGTAACAAGTAATCCACTTATGAACTCTTGGTGTTTCTGGTCGTAGTAAATAAGGGGTATTTTGTATGAGTAATGGTGATGGACTTATTAGGAGTTTGGTGGATGGAGATCTTGAAGGATTCAGACAAGGATTTGAATCTTTTTTAGATCAATGTCCATCTTTCTTGTATCATGTAAGTGCAGGTCGTTTCCTTCCTGTATTCTTTTTTAGTATGTTTGCTACTGCACATGATGCTAATATCTTAAATGCAAATGAGAGAATGTATTTTCGTTTTGATAATCATAGTATTGATACACGTGGTAGAAATAGAAATACAGGAAATCTGAAAGTTGTTATTTTAACTCATAATCGTGACGGACAGCAAGTTATCAGATGTTACAGTATTTCTGATCGTCCTAATAGTGATGGGTTAAGGTTCAGTACAAGGGAGAGAAATGCTCTAGTGCAAGAGATTAGACGGCAAAATCCGAATTTAAGGGCAGAAGACCTAAATTTTGAGCAATATAAAGTATGCATGCATGGAAAGGGCAAGAGTCAGGGAGAGGCAATTGCAATAGTATTCGAGGCGATTCGTGAAAAGGATTTTAGAGGTAGAGATAAATTTGCCAAGTATTCAGCATCTGAGATTAGTCTTATTAGACAACTCTTAGGAGATCACAGATTAACAATTCAGGAAATATAGCATTTCTCATAATAGTCCGAACAGGTCATAGGAAGGCAGAATCAACAGCACGACGAAAGGATTCGAATAGAGGAATGTTTTTCCTGGCTCTGTTTTTTATAGCAAACCAATAATGCTCAATTTTGTTGAAATCTGGAGAATATGGAGGCAGATACAAAATTTCTGCACCAACTCCTTTAGCAAGCTCGATAATCTTATCAGACTTATGAAAAGTAGCATTGTCAAGAATGACAGTTTGTCCAGGTTCCAAGATTGGTGTCAAAAATTGCTCAAACCATCCATTAAAAACATCCATATTACAGTGGCCTTCAAAGGTTAATGGAGCAACTATCTTTCTTCTACTTAAGGCTGCAACCATACTGATTCGTTGAGTTTTCTTTCCAGATTTTAGGGCATAAAACCGCTGTCCTTTCTGGCAATACCCATAGGGGTAGTCTTCAGTGTTATCAATGCCAGACTCATCTATATACACTAAGTTTTTAGGTTCTTTTGTCGCTATAACCCTTGCAAATTGAGCTCGCTTTTCCTCATTTCTTTCTTTATACCCGTAGGTCTTTTTTTTCTTGTGAATCCTATATTTTTAAGTGCTCGATGAATCGTTTGTCTACTAATATTGCCCCAAAGCTTAGCCATCTCTGACTGAGTTTTACCACCTTGCTCATTTGCAAATTCGGTAAATGCATTCCAGTCGGTAATTTTATGGTTATAGCCCACGCTTCCAGGCTTTTTTGACTGAAAATCTCCCGTTTTCTCACGTCTTTTCTTCCACTCATATAAAGTTGTTTTTCCAATCTTAAATCTCTTGGCAACAGTTTCTCCACTCTCTCCTTCATCCAATGCTTCCATTACCTTTTTCCTTAAGTCATAACTATATGCTGCTGGCATGCTTACCATCACTACTATAAATCCATATCTTACCTTTTTTGGACTATTATGAGAAGTGCTATAAGAGGTTGTCCGGAAACAGGTAAAAGGCTATGATATTTGAAATTTTAGTATGGGGTAAAGATGAGAAAAAAGTATCCAACAGATCTAAGTGAAAGGGAATGGGCACAAATAGAGAAGTACTTCAGAGTATCATACAAAAAAGGAGGAAGACCGCCAAAATATAGTAAAAGAAAAATGTTAGAGGGAATTTTCTATGTATTGCGTACAGGGTGCCAATGGCGGTATTTACCAAATGATTTTCCGCTATGGAAGACTGTATATGAGCAGTTTAGGCAATGGAAGAAACAGAGGATTTTTGAGAAAATGAACTATGATATCACTAAATATAGTAGGTCAAAAATGGGAAGAAATGAAGAGCCGAGCGCATGCATAGTGGACAGTCAGTCGGTAAAAACCACGGAAAAAGGGGGGTCAAAGGTTATGATGGTGCGAAAAAGGTAAAGGGGAGAAAAAGACATATAATTACAGATACTCAGGGTTTTATACTAAGTTGTTACGTAGGAGCTGCTAATGAAAATGATAGAGATGGTATTAAAATAGCATTAAACAATATGAGAACAAAATATACTAAAGTAAAAAAAATGTGGGCTGATATGGGGTACCAAGGAAAAGATTTAAAAACCCATATAGAGGAAGAATATGGCATAGATATTGAAATTGTGAAAAGGCCTCCATGTAGGTTTTGGGTGCATAAAGATACACCACTAGAACTATTGCCACAACGGGATCCTGGATTTTTAGTACAGCCGAGAAGGTGGGTGGTAGAAAGGACTTTTGCTTGGATCAATAGGAATAGAAGACTATCAAAAGAGTACGATTTACTTACAACATCTACTGAAAGTTTCATATATCTGGCTATGAGTAGGGTTATGTTACGGAGGGAATATGCCTAAGTTTACTAGTTTCCGGACAACCTCTAAATGGAATACAACTCGATCAAAATCAGCTTAGACAACTTGGTAGGTCAGTCAATTTTACACGAGTAGAACCAGGTCAGCAGAGGATTGGTGATTTTATAGAAGTGCTAACAAGTAACCAAAGACAAAATGTAAGAGATAGAATACACAGGGAAATCTTGCCATATATAACTCGCATCTATAATAATTATAGACAAGTACTAGAAAATAATATTGAAAATCGCGATCAAAAATTTGAGGGTCACGGGTTTTTACTAGGGTTTTTAGCAAATTTTAGTCATCGCTACACAATAGGCATCGATCTTGATTTATCTCCTAGAAACTCACATGTTGCATTTCTTGTACGTCACCAAGCAGAAAGAGAAAATATTCCTATTGTTGTTAATCTTGCTACAAGGGCACCGTCCAATATCGCATTAAACCGCGCCAGAAGTCACGCTGAAAGATTGCATGTTTTTTCATTTATACCTATCCATACTGAATCAAGAAATACTGTCTGTGTTGGATTAAATTTTAATTTAAATCTAGATCCTTTTAGTGTTGATACAGTAGGGCTTCAACAGGATAGATTTCCTTTAGTACAAAGATTGTTTGAGTATATAGAAGATGAAGAGGTTGGAGAGAATATTAGAGATTTCTTGCTTCAACATCTTCCTGGTGAAATACCAAGAAATGCAGATAATTATAACAGAGTATTTGATTGTATAACTGGTTTTACTTTTGGAAGTAGTGCTTTTGATAGGCACCCTTTAGAACTAGAAGAAGAAGACGAAGCACCTATAACAAAATACATATTTAGACATGGTGATGAGGGTTTAAGATGTTTAACTATGGTCTTTCATGCTGAAGGTTCTGATATAGTTATACTTCATATTAGAGCTCACGATGCACAACAACAAGGAGCAATCAATTTAGAAAATCTTAATATTAATGGAAATAATGTTCATGTATGGGAAGTTTCATGCACACTTAATGACCAATTTGAGCTAGATATTGATCAACCAAATGACCTTGGTTTATATCACGATTACCAAAATAATAATGCAAATAATTTTCTTGATGGTGATCTTGTACAAGTACCTAATGCTGAAAATGTACATGGTATTTCAGAAAGAGTTATGGATGATGGCTGGCAAGATGTAGGTCAGCATGGAGAGCTGTTTCAAGAGATCTCTGGAATATTGATGCCACTTCGGGACGCAATAAATGTTAATAGTGAGGATAAGTTTCGTTCTATACTACATGGTACATTTTATGCTAGTGATAATCCTTATAAAGTGCTTGCTATGTATAAAGTTGGTCAAACATATAGTTTGAAAAGGGGTCAGGAAGAAGAAGGAGAAAGGGCAATACTCACAAGAATTACAGAACAGAGATTAGACCTTTTATTATTAAGACAATCTACGGAGAATGCTCCAGATACTCATCCGATTGTATATGTATTAGGATTTGCTAATAATGCAGAAGAAGTAGCACAAAAGGAGAATAACGCAAAAGATCGAATAAAAGAACTTATGAACAAGCAAAGAGGATATTTGCTTATTACTTCTGGAAATGAGGTGGTTTTATTTCCTCTTATATTTAATGCAGGTGCAGGGAGAGTAGAAGGTCTTATATCTATTCCAGAAGGAATAGGAAGAGAAGAGTATGTACATAGACTTGATCGTGGTGGTCGTGACTCAAGACCAGGAGTATTAGTGGGACCTGAAAGTGTTATTGATGAAAATCCACCAGAGGGTCTATTATCAGATCAGACTCGTGAAAATTTAATAAATTATATTCGAGAAAATCCCGGACGGAACCGGATTTTACCGTTTGATCTAGGTGATAATCGATGTGTTAGTATTATTACCTTCGAAGGTAGTATACAACAACTCCTAGAAATACTAAGGTCAAGAATAAGGGGAGGTGATAATTCCATTCCTACAGCACAAGAGATAAGAAGACAAATAAGAGATATTCTTAGAAATCAAGGGATAGAAGTAAATGATCTACTTACACTAGAATTTGCGACGAGAAATGGACATTATGATTACTGGCTTCAACAAATTGATATAGCTCACGCTGGAAGATTGCGATATCAGCTTCGTACTGAAGGTAATCACACTTTTGAAGTAGCTAATTTGGCAAGGAATGACGGTAACGAGCACATTGTTAGAGTATTAAATCAATTTAGGGAAAATGAAGAACAACAGCGTTTAACTTTAATCATTACTTTAAATAATACTCATTGGGTTACACTAGTGATTGAACGTCAAAATGGGAACTATGTTGGGTACTATGCTGATTCAACTGCTACTGCTGTTCCAGGTGGTATTACTGATATCATTCAAAATAACTTAGGAAATAATATCAGGATTAATAATGTTTCTGTTAGTCAGCAAACAGATGGTTGGAATTGTGGTTTATGGGCATTAGAAAATGCTAGTGATATTAATCGAGTTCTAAACGAAAATCCTGTTGGGCAAGTGCAGAATATCATAAATATAATACGCGATTTTCTTGGAAGAGGCCACCCAAACAGAGATAGAAATTACTTTCAGAACATAAGAGTGGGCATTTCACAATTATTCAGGAATGATCCGGGATTTCAAGATGTGCAATTGCAAGCATACATTCAAAATAGAGAACAAATTGATCCATTACTACGTACTTATCTAGAATTAGGATATCACAGAGTAGGAGGAGGGTATGGATTAGTAGAAGCACCTATATCGCTTGGTGTTAGTGATTCCAGTAATTTTGGTGACCTGCCACAGTCGAGTTTAGAAGGTCCTGAAGCTAGTCGTGTTTCTGACCTTAGCAAAGGTAAAGGCGGTAAGTAGAGGTAATCGGTAGATGAAAGGAGTGTAACAAAAACCTTATGCATCAAGTAAAGATTGTGAGCAAATTTAAAGAAGTTAAGGTGGGTAACCTGTTTTTTTCTACTTGCAGCAATGTTTCAAAAAGTATATGTGTCGAGTTGGGTAAAGTTGAAGGAGGTTCTTAAATGAGCAACTATTAATTTGGTAGTGTATAACATTAATAAATTTAAATGATGCAACCATTTCCAGCAACAAAAATCAGCTAGCGTGAGAAGATTTTTTCTTGGAATCGCGTGGTCTACCATGTGATACGTTCGAACTTTCTTGTATAGTAACTTTACTATACACTAAAACTAGCCACATTGGCTCATTTTCACTAAATCTACGTACGAACTAATTTACTTAGCTTTGTTGCAAAAATTTCACACTTTTATTTTCACAACCCTATTTTGTGCAGCTTGTTCTCGCAAATGTATGACCTTTTTTAAAGGGGTAAATAATTCAATTCCTTATAACACTAACTAGCATGGTACTTTTACTAAAATATTTTTTTAAAAAGTTAGTTGACTTATAAATAATTCTCTACTGATACTGGCATATATTTGTTTATTCTGCTGAAGTGGTTCCGCAGGTTACTGTATAAGCTTCAGCAGTTTTTGCACTCCTTTAAAGCATAATCCATCATATTCCTATAATAGTAATATTAAATACAGCTGGTGCTTCTCAATTTTGTTGATCTATGGTAAAACTAGACCTGCTGCAAAAGGAAAGTTGCTGTTCTTATGGTAGTCTATTTTCAAAAAAAATCTGATTTTAAAGTATATTACAGAAAAGAAGCATATTATCCTGGTCAATTTTTAACCCTTAAAAAATACTCCATTTTTGTTTTGCAGCAGGTCTACAGATGAAAGCAATCATTGGTGCAACTGTTGAGGTGATAAAGCGCAGCGAATTACACACCTTTGCTGTATTGCTGAAAAGATGGGTTGTTGAGAGATCTTTTGCTTGGTTGGAGAAGTGTAGACGATTGTGGAAAAATCAACACCAGCCTACATATTGTCGTTCTTGCTTTCACTTCTCTACTCTTGAAAAGATTTTAAACAGGCTCTTAGCAAATTTTCAGAGATGGTAAATAGATTTTAGTGCGTGCAATAATTTATACGAAATTGGTGTTAATGAAAAATTGATATCTATATCTATATACTGGAATAGTTATGTTAATTTAGTGAGGTCCATATGAAAGGAAATACCAACAGAAATAGATCTTCTAGTCCAGAATCAAGATTAAGTGAAAAGAACTTAGTGATGCCTAAAACAGATAAGGTGACTATATATAGAGCAGAAGCGAGACCAAATCAAAGATTATATGTTGGCGACGATATAAAGATATATGGTAAGAAGAAACAAGAGAAAATTATACAGCGTACTAAAAAGATAATAGAAGAGAATCAGAAAAAAGGAAAGGAGAGAAGTGCGGATGAGATAGTAGAACAGATTACAAAAGAAATAAAGGAGAAGGAAGCAAAAAAGATGTTATTTATAGGTATTGATAATCCTGAAAGAGCAGAAGATTTTATGTCACAGTCAAGATTAAGAGAACGTAAAAAAGATATTCAGTTCTTACAAAACTCAATAGAGCTTCTTAAGAAATTATCTGAGGGATTCTCACAGTATAATGATCGTCAGCTCGAAATGCCTTTTAATGCTGCTGTGCACCTTATGCATGCAATTCATTTATTCAAAAGGTATTTGTTCGATGCACACGGGCAAACCATTCGTACAAGTGTAATATCCAAGGATACAGCAGAAAATTTGATACTACAATCGATGACTGAAAGATGTGTTACTAATTCTGAAGAAATACCTTATATAACTTTTACCAAAAAAGAAGGAGAACAATATTATGTACCTAAAAAGCTTTCTAATAAGAGAGAGCTTTCAGCTCATAGGGATGTACTAAATGTCGATGTAACAAAATCTTATAATCAGTTTGGTATAACTCGTGATACGTTTGCCCAGTTCATGAAAGAAATTAAAGAAAATGGTGTAAGTGAAGGTCTAACGTATCATAAAAGAAGTAGAAATCTTCCAAGATATTTAGAAAAAAGGATACTAGAACAGCCATCAGGATATTTAGAAAAAACGACACTAGAACAGCCATCAGACAATGAGAAGACAGAGGATATGCCTTCTCAATCGACGAGTCAATCTAATGGAGAAGTAAGACAGAGTTGGTTGAAACGAATTAAGATGGAAGAGAAAAAGAGATTTGATGGAAAAATTGATGCCCACTATTCAAACATAGTGAATAACATGGGAGTTAAATAAACCATACGCGTCAAGTTAAGGAAAAAGATATGAAGGAGATAGAATAATAAGATACAAGTTCTCTCAGATGATCTTCCTGGAAGATGAGGGTTATTGAGAATTTACATATCAAATTAAGTATATAGTAGATTGTACTGGTAAAATGTATATGATGGCAGGCTCAAAGTCATATGAAGCTACAGTAGGAGAACACAACTCTCTAAAAAATATCAAAGTTAGAAAAATTATACTTGCATTTGCTTTTATTCATGCTAATTACTGTACATAATGTATTTATAGATTGAGGGGTATGGTGTTAGGGTATATTTCAAAAAATGAGCAGGTATGTTTAAGATTATCACTGTTTTTATTACATAATTAAGTGTCAGTTCCTGTAACACTAGCTTACCTCCATTCTTTGTTTTAAAGTATTGGTTTTCTGGCACATAGTCTTTTCCATTGCCTATTGCTTTTGTAAATTAAGATTCTAAGCCGTAAAACTTCTTTAATTGCTCACTCCACAGCATCGGTATTTCCCCCAAGTCAGCTAACTTCAAACCCCTTGGCTGTCTTCCATTTACTATGTCTTCTTTAATTTTCGGAGCTAGATAATTTAACCTTAAAATTTGCTGTATACGTCTTGTACCTATGTTTATTTTCTTACTCAGCTCTTTTATATTTGCATATTCTCCTTCCTCTAGCTGACGTTTCCACAAATGAGCTCTTACCACTGCTTTCAGTAGCGCATTATTTGTTTTCCCTTCTGGCTCTACTACTGTGCATTTGTTTCCTTTCTTTTTTAACCCCATTGGTATAAATTCTACCTTATCCTCTGAACTTACCTCTATTCCATCTTCTTTCACCATTACTCCCTTTACTAATTTTTTCACCACTTCTTTCTGTTTTCCAAAACTTAAATTTTTCCACTCTTCTGCTTTTTCTTCCAAATTTTCATATAGGCGTTCAGCTCTCTTCATTACTTCTTTTTCCACTTCTCCCGCTACTACTGTTCGGTTCATCGACTTGCAACCTTTTCCTCTTAAATGGTTATTGCATATATAATATCGATACCTTTTATTTTCTTTTTTTGAGTATGTCAGCGTCATGTTTACTTTGCAGCATCTGCACCTTATCATCCCCTTTAGCAGCGCTTCCTCATATTTTACTCCTCGATATGGTTGATTCTTTATCAATTCTTGTGCTTTTTGCCATTTTTCTTTTTCTATTATCGCATCGTGCTTTCCCTCATACTCTTTCTCATAATGTCTTATCTTTCCCATATATATTGGGTTTGTTACTATCCTTCTCACTGTTGCTTTTTTAAAAATATCTGATTTTGTTCGATATCCTTCTCTGTTCAACTCTCTCGCCAACTCTGCCATTGACTTCAGCTCCAAATATCTTTCAAATATATGCTTCACTGTCTTTGCTTCTTTCTCATTTATTATTAATTCTTTATCTTTTACATCATACCCAAATGGCACAGTTCCACCCATCCATAACCCTTGCTCTTTTGATGTTGCTATTTTATTTTTTACCCTTTCTACGATCATCTCTCTTTCTAATTGTGCTGCTCCTGATAACACTGTTTGTACAAACTTCCCCATTGGCGTATTATTGTCAAATATCTGTGTTACTGCTACAAAATTTACTCTATGCCTTCTAAAAAATGATGTAACTTCTATGCTGTCTTTTGTTTCCCTTGATAGTCTGTCTAATGTATATACTACTACACAATCTACTTCTCCTCCTTTAACATCTGCAAATAATTCCTTTATCGCTGGTCTTTCTAAATTTTTTCCTGAATATCCTCCATCATCGTACCTTTTGGCCAATATTACCCAGCCTTCTCTGCTCTTTATGTACTTTTCACATGCTACTCGCTGGGCATCAAGACTGTTAAACTTTTGTTCTAGTCCGTCTTCATTTGATTTTCTCGTATATATCGCACATCTTACTTCTTTTAGCATTTTCTCCTCCTCAGCTCCCATTTTTATCACGCATCCCAAATAATAAAGGCCCGTTGTAGCTCATTCCCATTATTTTTCCGGCTACTGCTGATAATGATGTGAAAAATTCTTCTCTGTAGATTAAACCCTTATCTGTTACCATTACCGCATGCGTCTCTTCACCTCTCTCCAATATCAACTCTGTTCCTGCTACTGGCAATTTGTCACTACTTATTCTTTTTCCCTTCTCTAGCCGATCTGCCAGATACTCTAGTCTTTTTGTCCCCTTTCTTGACATTTCTCCATACGCTTCCTCCTGCATTCTATAAGCTAATCTTGGTATCAGATATTTCTTTGAGTATCTAGGCGCTTCTTTTCCAAATACCTTCTTCCACATTTTTCTCAGCTCATTCAAAGGTTTTCTCTCTAAATTCATTACTTTCTTTTCTATTTCTTTCTCCATATTTTTAGCCCTTCATAAATAGCTTTTCAATTCTGTCTATTTCTTTCTTCAATACTTCAGTTACTTCTTTACTGGTTTTCGCATAATCCATCGCTGTCATTCCAAATTTATCCGCTTGCTCTATTTCTCCTCCAGCTTTCACTAGCTCCTCCACTATTTCTTTTTCTCCTACCATACATGCAAGGTGCAATGGAGTGCATTTATTGCCATATTCTTCCGCATTTACATTTGCTCCTGACTTTATCAACTCTTTCACGGTTTCTAGACGTTTCTCCGTTACCGCTAGATGCAGTGCTGTGTATCCTTCTACATCTGCTGCATTTACATTCGCTCCTTTTTCAACTAATAAACTCACTGTTTTTGCTTCTACTGCATAATGCAGAGCTATTCTTTCCTTTTCGTCTCTTGCATAAATACTTTTAAATGAGTTCTCTAATAATTCTTTTGCTGATTTATTAAATTTGCCAATCTTTAACATAATCCACCTCACCTTTTCTTTAAAATCAAGTCCCCTTTTTAAGCCTTTCTTCCTACTACATTTTCTACCTCATCTATCATTTCGTTCACTTGGCTCATTATTTTGCTTGCTAAATTTTTACATTCTTCCTTTATTAGCGATTTGTCTCTCTTCCTTATTTCTCCTATCTCTATTATTTTTAGCTCCGGCATGTAGCTCCCATTCAACATGTCTGCTATTTCTCCCACTAGCCCCTCTATTCCATAGCACGTCAGTTCTCTACTTTTTGTTATTCCTCCTTTTTCTCTCAAAAATTTACTTGCCTTTTCACTTTCTTTGCTATCACATAGACGATACTTTTCACTTTCCCAGATATAGTACATTGGTGTTGCACCATATTTATTCAGTTGATTAACCTCAGCTCCTGCTTTTACTAGCTCTTTTATTATTTCAACTCCTGCTCCTCCTATTTTGCACGCAGAGTGCAGTGGCGTACATCCAGTAACATATTGAGTAGCATTTACTTCTGCTCCTTCCCTTAGCAGCACTTTTACATTTTCTAAACTTTTTGCGAATACTGCACAGTGCAGTGGTGTATAACCCTTTTTATCTCTTGCATTGATGTCCGCTCCTTTTGTTATTAATAACTTTACTGTTTTGCAATCGGAGATTTCCACTGCATGGTGCAATACTGTTTCCCCTTTTTCATCTTTTTCATTAATATTCTTAAACGAGTTCTCTAATAATTCATAAAATGACTTATTAAAAGCTTCTCTCTTTTCCTCACTGAACTTCATACTTACCTCACAAAATTAGCTTTTCTAGCGCCAGACAAATTTCTTATATTTACCTGCTGCTATTCAAGTCATGTCTGTTTTAGCATAAGAAAGCAAGTCTTTTTCTTTTTATTTCATACACTTTTACCTGTTATTAATATAATATATGAGAATCTAAATATAAGTATTTAACTTATTAAACATATTGCTTGACTATTTTTCCAACTTCTGTGCAAATGTCGATGTTCGTGCCACTTCAGTACTCCCGGGTAAAATACTAAAATGTGCTTTTCTAATTCGTGTATTGAGTCTTTTTGCTCTGAATCTGAGTCATTTTTATAGTAAACGTTGTGTTCTGCTAAAACATATTTTCTGACCTTCTGATCTGTATAATTTTCTACTTTGTAACGATGGATAATGCTGAATCTTTCTAAAATTGGCTTGTGTTTTAAACTCCAATGTTGCCCTGAAAGTTTATCGCTTCCCAATACAAATTTATTCCCTCTTTCCTCTATACTACCAACTGGAAAACATGTGTTTATTTCTCCTAAATTCCAACTATCCGATAATACTATCTGCGCTTTCGCAAACTTAATTTCTGGCAATAAGCTCTGTAGTAATGGATATAGTGCTTTTAAGTTATACCACTGATGACTTCTTTCATAAATGCCTTGGTAATCCTTTATGTGAGGCTCTGTTTCTCCAAGTACTGCCACATCTAACCGATATATGTCATTACTAAATGCCTGCTCATAATGAACACGAAAAGTACTAAACTTAAAACTTGGATTTAAGATCTTTAGCTCAAATGTATTCTTTCTACCAAATGACAGTACTGGTCCATCCTTTTCAACTTTTCTACCTGAATAATCTGATAATAAGCTGCCGAATATACTTTTATCTAATATAAACCTGTCAACGTTGTAATAATCATTGAAAATCCTCATTAGCCGCGATCTTGCTGGTAGTGATAGTTTTGCAAGTTCTACTACTGCATCTACAAAAAAGTTATTTGGAACATCTCTTATTCCTATTTGCAACTCGAAAAAATGTTTACCAGGTGGCTCCTCAATAATTGTAATATCTTCTATATTTGCCCATTTGAGCGCTATTTTAAGTGATGCAGGTGTTCCTCTCAGTCTTTGAAATTTTACTCCTTCTACTATGGCTTTTCTTCTATCTTTTACCCAGCGCAGTGTTTCTTCTAAACCATATTCTTCTATTATCCACGGCAATGTTTCTTCTTTAAGACTAAACTTAAATCCTCTGATACAGCTCGGATCAACCTTATAATCTGTTGCATCAACCAATGCTTGCTCTTGCTTTGTTGCGTTTGGGGGTAATAGCATTACTCAATCTTTAAATTTCGCAAATTTGCACACTCGTTACCTAGCACCACAACATCCTCTTTTGGCTCTATTAATTCTACGTTTTCTACACCTTCTACAAACAAATTTGCTATTATCCAAGATCTTGTAACATTCCATCCCAGCCTTCTATTTGCTTCAAACTTCTTAATGAACTGCTTCTTGATTTCCTCCTTTGATATTACAGAACTTATGCTCATTTTGCTGTGAATATCTATTTCCATAATATTGCAGCCAATTACTGTTACTGTATCGGTTAAAACTCTTATATCATCTCTAGTAACCTGCTTTTTTACAATTTCAAGTAGTTCTTCTGACACTATGCCAGTTGTGGATAATTGTGTTGATAAAATTGAAATTTGTACTTTTCCTGGTATAGGTGATTCTACTAATGCATCTTTTACTCTACTATCTGCTGACAGTGCATGATAACGATAATACTCTTTACTTCCTCCTGTACTCCAGCCTTTTATTTTTGCTTTTATTCTTTCTCTAAATCGTTCGTCCTCTTCTTCTTTTTCTCTCTCTACTCCATAAAATTCAGCTAAGTTATCAAGATCTTCTCCCGTTGCAAATTTAAGTAAATTACCCTTTACAGCTTCGTTTATCCTTTGTCTGAGTAAAAGTTCTCGCCATGCTGCTACCTCCAGAACTTTCATTGCTGGATCCGATTCTACTAATCCTGAAAAGGTTTCATCTCTACGGACTAACTCTTCTTTCATTCTCGAAAAGATTTCTTCATAACTTAGCTTTTCTACAATATTTAGCTGCTGCATCTTTAAACTACAATTTCATCAAAATGAATGTTTTTCCCGCTTGGTAAGTATAATCCTTCTAGGTCAAGCGTTACTTTTCCTTCTTTCACCTCTGTCATTTTTACTTTTTCTAGCTTAAATCTTTCCTCCCACCTTTGTAGAGCTTCTGCTACTGCTGAATAGATTTCCAAAGTTAAATCTCTATTTATTGGCTTATCTACTAATTCAAATAGTCTTGACCCATAATCTCTCCTCATTATTCTACTGTTAATAGGAGTGGTCAGTATATCAATTATTGATTGTTTCAGATGTTCTATTCCTTCTAATTCTTTTCCTGTTTTGGAGTCCATCCCTTTCATTTTTAGCCTGCAAACACGTTTTCACTGCCTTTTATTACTTTAAACCCACATGAAACTATATCTCCTACTCTTCCCGCTCCAAACCCATTTGCAAACACTGTTTTTGATCCTTCAGTTAATGCTCTTCCTTCACTAAAATTGTCTCCTTGTCTGCACATTGGCTTACCATTTACAAAAACATTGTTACTCCCACTAATGCAAAAATGCGGTGTTACTTCTACACAATAATCTCCTACTCGTACAACCGATTTATTCATTTAATTAAGGTTTATTCTATCTGCTTTCAGTTTTATTTCGCTCTTCGTCATCTCTATGCTCGATTCCCCAGCTTTCAGTGTTATTTTGTCTACTACTTCAATCTCTAAATGATGTTTATCTTTATCGTATGACAACTTTGTTCCATCTTGAAATGTTAAGCTACTCACCTCTTTTTTATTTTCTGGAGCAGAGTACTTTTGTTGATATATTCCAAGAAGTACTACTCCTAAAGATAATTCTCCCAGCGGGGAAAGTATAACTACTTGTTCATCGATATCTGGAGGACACCAATCTCTATCTTTTCCTGCTTTACTCGTTATCCATGGTAAATAATCTGTTAAAAATTCGCCTATTTTCACTCTTACTTTTGCTTTTTCATAATCTACTTCTTTTACAACTCCTATACGAATGATATTCGCTAATTTTCTACTTAGCTCTGAAATCGCAAAACTATGATCCAACATTTATATTTCCTACGTTTATTGTATGTGGTTTAATTTTCCCCTCTTCCCATACTGATTTACCTAAATGAAGCTGATGACTCCAATCAACCATCCACACCAAATATGCATCTAATTCGGGTCTAAATCCATCAGGCTCTGCAGAAAGAAATTCAGCCGGAGATACATTCTTTTCCCAGGTATTCTTGTTCACTACTCTTGCAACCTCAGCAGCTAATGTTCTGACAATAATAGGGGCATTTTCTATAGTACTATCAACTACTATTCTTGCCTCAAATCTTACCCTCAGAGCTAGTTCACCTGTTCCTGGATCACTTCCTTTTTCAAGACTACTAAGTTCTACTAATACCGCTGGTGCTAACAGTTCTTTTCTTATCGTCGGGTATACTTCGCATGTTTGTATAGTTAGGATTTCTTTCTTCAGTGTAGTACAAATTGCTTGATGTAAATCTATCCAGAACTTTGTCATACCTTTAAAATATAGTTTAGCTCATGCTTAAAGTATTTCTCAAACTCTCTCTCACTCTCATAATTAACAAGGTCTTTTATTATTCTTGAGCCTTCTGGTTCCAGTGGTAGCTTTACTTCTTGTATTGGCAATGCTGCCCTTCCTTCACGTTTAAACATACCGCTATTTCCTTTTGGCATAACTGCTGCAAATCCTCCTATAAATTGGTGCTTTCCTACTTTCGATCCTCTTCTTGTTTTTTGTATTTTGCCAATTGCCGATGCTCTAATGTCATAGAGATTTGCTCTAATTAACACTTCTAATCTGCTAGTTTTCGCCTTAAAAATTCTTAATCTCTTTCTTATCAAACTTAATTTTATCTTCTTTTCCTCACTGATTTCCTTAGCTGCTTTTGATTTTAGCCATATTGCTGTTTTGTTCAGCGCTTTTATAGCTGCCAGTTTTATTTTCTGCTCTTTTCTATCAATATTGGAGATTATTTCATTAATATTGTTACTAGTTTTTATATCAAACACTTTCTATTGCCTCAATTTTCCATATTTTACTTGAAGAATCTTTTAACGGTGGTTCAAAAATCTTGTAGAACCTTTTTTCAATCTTGATATAATCACCTATGCTAAAGGAAGTAACGTCCTGATCACGTATTTCTATAGAAGCAATTTGCTGAGTTAATGCTCCATCTGTACCTAGAGAGTACGTAGTGTCAGGACGTTTAATTAGCACTTTTATTTTACGAATACTCTCCTTATTTTTATTACAGTATGTGGCTTCCACTCCTAAATGCTCAAAACAATCTTCTAATAATCTCACTATATTCATCAACTAGAACTAATTTTTACCAAAACTGCCGGACGATGGCACATTGGCAGAGGATTTGACTGTGTATGTAAATCGGTCCCTCTATCAAATCTTCTTGGCTCTTGTTTTGCATAGAGTGGCTGTCCAAGAGTGTTTACTGTCTCATTAAAGTCTGCTGGTGCAAAATATGTTGTAAATGTACTTGCTGTTCCTACTGGAAAACAGTGCCCTGTATCTCTTTCTATAAATCTTCTCACGGTTCCTTCAGGATCTGTTGCTTGCCCTCTATATTCCTCAAATGTGATTCCGCAAAATGTAAATCCTGACCTCATATCATTCCTTAGCACTGCACCTTCTTGCCATCTTTCATATGCTTCTTTTACTTTACTATGCGAAGTGAGTGCATCAAAAAACTCAGGACTTACCAAGGCATGGATCCCGGTCATATATTCACCACTTAAGTTGTCTTCAATATGCCGCAATACTTCCAGACACTTACGTTTTACATCTGTTGTTGCTGTTCCCAGTGCAAAATTTACTACTTTTGGTGTTATTTCAAATTCGTTGTACAGATTTAATAATTCTGACCCATCAGCATCTAAAATTATTCCTTTGAGCGCTCCCATTCGCAAATGCTCTAATGTTATTGCATGTTTGTTTCTCATTAGCTGCAAATGATCAGTTATTACATCTGCCAGCGCTTTCAGTTCACTTTCTGATCCAAATGCTCTTATTCCTTGTACTTCCTCTGGTAACACTACATCATCGTGAGGAATATGTGGAATTGTAAACGTTCTTACTTTTCTTTTGCCACGTTTTCCCACTGTTGCTGGTGCTCCTGGAACTTGCGTTGGTAGTAAACTTAATACTCCGTTGTGTTCTTCTATGGTAATATGTCTAAATCTTACTGACCTACTTGGAAACAAATTTAAATTTTCAACACGTCCATAATTTATCGGCAATATATTCATCGCATTTGTTAGTGCCGTCATGCTAAATGCTGTATTTGTAAATGGATTTTGCATTTTTTCCCCTTTATGTTTTTTATTATTTACTAGACCCCTTTGCGGATGATGATCCCTCGTCCTTCAAGTTGCTTTATTGCTGCAGTTTTCTGCTCTTCAGTGATATTTGCTGGCCATACAACTGCATGATCTGCTAGCATTGCTATACGAGTAATGATTACTGCTTTGGTGTTTTCCGTTGCGTTTACATCACTTGTTATTACACCTATTGCTGTTTGTGTGCCATCTGTTCCAATGGGATTAAGTACTCTAATAAAACCATCGTCCGTCTTTTTGGCAACTACTGCACCAAGTTTAATATTTTGACCTTTAGCTACTGTTATTTGGTCTCTTGAATATAGACTTGATGCTTCATACTTTAATAGGTCACCAAGGTTATTTTGTTCAGTTATACTTGTCATACCTTTTTCTCTCCTTTTTTTATTTTTTTACCGCCGCGTTTACAATTGCTATACACCGCGGTTATTACCTTATAATTAGCCATTATGGCGCATTTTGGACACTTAGCAGAGCACTATATATGGCGGTTATAAAATTTAAACACACCGACTTTTCGCTACCTGTATCATCAACTCTTCTCCTGAATTCTGTGGTATTGCACTCAGTATCTCTGTCTTCTTCGTTCTCTCTGCAAGTAATTCCATTAAAACTTCCCTGGCTTGCTCAATACTTACCCCATGCTCAATAAATTCTCCTATCTTTTCTGGCATCTTCGATAAATTACATAAACGTATTAATTCAAGAACTTCAGTACGATACTTAGTTAAATTATCAGTTTCTTCTTTTACGTTATTTGTAGTTTGTTCATTCATAGTAGTACTCCTGTTTTTATTAATAGATTTAAATTCCGTAAGAATTGTAATTCCATCTGCAAGACCTATTTCTACTGCTTTCTCGCCAAAATATAGACCTGCTTCCGTTGATTTGATTGCTTCTATAGAAAGATTTCGATTCCGTGCTATTAGCTGGACGAACATCTCATATAAACGATCTATTTCCTCTCTCAAACTTTTTAAACCTTCAGAGTTAATAGGCTCATGTGGGTTTAAATCATTCTTTCGACTACCAGCAAAGATTGTGGTGTACTTAATACCTTGCTTTTCATCAAATCTACTTTGATCTATATGACTTGCTATTACTCCAATACTGCCAACACCAGAAGTGCGGGTGAGAAAAATCTTCTCAGCGCTAGAGGCTATAGCATATGCAGCAGAGTACGCATCATCATTTGCTAATGCCACAACTCTCTTTTTTGCTCTTGATTCATAAATAAAATCAGCCAGGTCAAATATACCGTTTACCTCTCCTCCTGGGCTGTCTATTTCCAGTATAATTGTCTCTATGCTACTATCTGCTAATGCTTGTGTAATTTGCTCTTCTATTTGCTCATATGATGTCATTCCCAGAAAGACGTCAAAAGCTCCTGGTTTTTTAGTCAGAATTCCATGAATTGGTATAATTGCAGTTCTTTCTACGTTACTTTTTATAGAGTGCTTTATGTTTTTAAACGTGGGATGTTTTTGATTGTAAAGCGATAGTAGTTCAAAACTTTTTGGTTCAAGCATTAATGGTTTACTTAGAAACATTGTTTCCCCCGACATCAGAATCAAATATTAAATTGAGACTATTGGCGCGTTTATTATCTTCTGCTATTTCTTGATCAATTTCTTCTACATCGTAACCCATTTCTGATACTACTTCCGATCGACTCTTAAATCCATTCCTTACTGCCATTTGCTGTGCTTGCTGATCTTTTAGTGGATCCACCCAATCAAATCCCTGTGGTATCCATTTTACTTCTTTAAATATTTGATTATCTGTTGTAGAAAGCTCTCCAGATAAAGTGGCAAGTTCTAGCCATCTATTCCAAATAGGTCTGCAAAATTGGAACACTATCACGTTATGCTGTAACATTGCGCACCTTCTGCGAAACTCTATCAGCCCTGCTCGAATGGATGAATAATTAACTCCCGTTAAATCTCCTGTTAGCTGCTCATATGTTATCCCTGTACCAATCGCTATTGCCCTGAGTTGCTGTCTCATAAACGCTTCATAACTTCCCCCAACATCTGACGGTTCTGAAAATTTTATGTCTTCTCCTGGGTCTAAAAGCTGCATTGTTCCAGGTTCCAGGCCAGATAGTGCTACTCCTTGCTCATTACTTTCACCTTCTCCCATGATATTTGCCTCAGGATCAAGTCTTGTAATAAACCCTGCAAACATCGCTGCTGTCTTTTTTCTCACTAATTCTGCATCATCATATTGATCAAGTTCATAGAGCTTTAGCAGTATACTCGAAAGCCATGGCTCTCCTCTAATTTGCCCAGGTCTCAGTGGTTTATAGATATGTAAAACATCGTTTGCTGGCACTCTTACTGACTCTCCAAAGGTACTTTCACCAGGGTGTTCTTTAAATAGGTAATATGCTTCTCTTTGTCCAAGTCTATTGAACTCAATCCCATTTCTTATTACATTACCATTGGCTAGTGTTTGATTGCTCTTATTGTCCAAATGCTCTGATTCTAGTACTTGCAGTTGTAATGGTACACATCCCTCTAGCTTTCTCGTTCTTAAACGTACAAAACATTCTCCTCCCTCTATCATACTTCTGCATACTAGAGCTTGTAATCCATAAAAATCACTTATTCCACAGCTATCTGCTTCATCTGTCCATTTTAGCCATAACTCTTGCACTTTCTTTCGAAATTCCGCATCTCTTGCTTTTGATTGTGGTTTTATTCCTATTCCAATAGAGTTGCTTACTATTGTATCAATGATATTGGCTGCATATGGATTTTTTCTTACCATATCCCGAGAGCGGCTACGTAAGTGCCCAAGGCTCTGAGAAAGTAAATTATTTATGCTTCCTGTTTCTCCTTGCCAATACATCACTCTTCTTCCTGAGCCTGACGCATCCCATGCAGAACTTTTGATTTTTGGCTTACTAAATAGTTGTTTTAAGGTCTTTAACATCCTGATAACCAAAAATTCTTTAATTCTTCTATTGTTCCATTAAATTTACTTCTATCACATGGTCCTATTCCTCTTACTGAATGCGGTTTAGGTCCCATTTGACCATTAGTGTATTGCCACAAAACCCACTTATTCCATCCTTTTGGTAGTTTAGACCATCTTATTTTCCACAGTGGACACTTAGTTAAAATTGGTGTAGCAAAATCTTTTAGAAAATAAGCTCCTCCGCAAATCAATGGTAAGCGATTAGTTCTTTCTTGAACTCTAGTCACAAAATCTTCCGCCTGTTTTGGTGTTATGTTTTCTCCATTTTTGTTTTCTTCTATATCTAGAGCAAGTGGAACTTTAGAACTATCGCTTACTGTCTCTAAAAAATGCTCAGCTTGTCTTTTCCGTTTTCTCCTACTCCAAAATGGTATGCGCCATACAGAAGTCCTTCTTCTTCAGCAATTTTTCTTCTCTCTGCGTACTTTAGATCTACAAATTTTAATCCTTGAGTTGCCTTATGTACTACACCCAGTATTCCATCTTCTTTGACTAGCTTAAAATTTACATCTGCATTCCAATGTGATAGGTCTACTACTGCATTCGCATATACTTTATTTGATAAATCAGCTATTTTCTTACATTTACCTTCTTTTTCTAATACACCACTATTGACTATTACATACTTTAATTGTTTCAGAAAATTTTGATATTCTCTCATATAATTCCCTTATTAGTAGCAAAAACAATTTTCCTCTTTCCAGCAATCTTTAGCTCAGCTTTAATTCGTTGTCTTAAGCTTAGTAAATCATTTATATCTACTTCAGCATATCTTACAACATGGTCACCATATGCAATTGATACTACTCTCTCTCCATTTTGCAGTTTCTTTATCGCTTCTTCGACTTGAATTAAATAATCTTCGTTATACATTTATTGCTTGCTGATCCATTTGCTTTTGACTATTTTCTTTGATTTTTTATTTTCCGGTTTTTCACTTAAACTATTCCATTTACTCTCTGGCCATCTGTCTATTCCCAGTGCTATTGATGCTGCTCTTGCGTAAATTCGGCAATCTAGTACTTCATTTCTTTCTCTTACCTTTTGCCACTCTTGTTTGGTGTATCCTTTTACTACCTTGCTGACTAATTGCTCTGCCGTTAGCTGCTTAAAATATTCAGGTGCATACTCAGGAAAATGACAGTATCCAGGTAGAGCTTTTCCCTCTTCTTCTTTTAAAATATTAAGTAATTGAAAAAGCTCTGACTTTAATATCGATACTCCTACTGGCCATAGCTTTATTCCTCTCTTTAGCTTTTGACCACCAACTGTTATATCTACTCTACTTGGGCTGCTAAGTGGCACTAGGGCTTTATTTACACCTTTGACTGCCATTACTCTTCCAGATCCTTGATGACCTCTTACCCAGTTGTATACTTCCTGTGTTGCATAGCCTGCATCAACCGCCATCATACTTATCATATATTCAAGCCCATTTTCACCGATAAAATGATGATTTAAGAGCTCAGAGAGTTTTCCCCATACTTCCCTACCTCCAGTATCACCTTCAAATACTCGGTAGTCTATTGACCAACTTTCACGACTTTTTCCCCATGCTACGACTTCTACTTCTAAACGATCTTTTTGTACATCAACACCTGCTGTGAGTACCACTTCGCCTTTTGGTACTGTGCCAATCTGAAAAAATTCTCTCCTGTTAAATAATTGCTTCCAGTCTGGTACTTCTCCTTTATCTACCCAGGTTTCTCCAAGCGTAGTATTTATCCAAACCTTCAGTAATTGTTCACTTTCTTTTGCATGGAGAAAATCTTCTACTGCTTGTTGCCAACTATACCAGCCAACTGGACTATAAAGACTTGAAAGATGAAATCCTTTTTTCTCACCTTTCATTGGATTAGTAGCTCTCCATTCTCCACGTTCAAGCATCTCTGTCTTTTGATGATTTTCTATCTTTTCACCACATTCTATACATATATAGTGTGCTGTATTTGGATTTTTATCTTCCCACTTTATTTGTGACCATTTTAATATTTGGTAATAATTACAATGCGGACATGGTACAAAAAAATATCTCTTATCTGTTGCTTCAAATTCTTTCTCAATTCTGCTTATTCCATGAACCGTTGGCGTTGACACTAAAAAAATCTTTCGCCGTGCAAATGTATTAGTTCGAGCAATACTGAGCAGTACTGGATCTCCTTCTCCTCCTGAATCTCCTGGATAGGCATCTATCTCATCAAGAAAGAGATACTTTACTGGCATAGATCGGAGGCCTACACTGCTATTTGCTCCAGTTATTACTACTATTCCACCTGGAAATTCCTTACTTTGCACAGTATTCCCTGAATCTCTTGATCTTGGGTCTTTTACTTTACTCTTTAAACATGGCGTACTCTCTATTAACGGCGCAAATCTTCCCTTTGACCAACGCTTTCCCATTTCAACTGTTGGCTGTACTACTAACATTGGACCTGGTATTTGATCGATAATATAGCCAATCCAATTGTTACCAGCTTCTGTTCCTCCAATCTGCGCTCCTTTCATGAATACTACTTTTTCTGCTGGTGAGGACGGAGAAAGTGAATCCATGATTTCTTTTAAATAAGGAGTTCTTTCCGTTCTCCATTTACCTGGTTCTGATGCTGCAGTTGCTGCTAAAACTCGATACTCATTCGCCCACTCTGATACTTTAAGCTCTGGATCTGGTTTTAAACCTTCAGAAAAAGATGTGGCGTATATCATATTGCTAGCTCTTCACCATCACTAGATGATATTTCCACATCACTTAAATTAGGACTTACGCTCTCACTTGTTTTCTCACTTTCGAGTTCAGTAAACATTTTCTTTTCAAACGCTTCTTCTAAGTACTTTTGAGTCAAATTACTCATCATTATTGCAGCTATGAGCGCAACTATTCCCACCATTACTGCAGCTATAATGTTAGGGTAAATTCCTACTATCGCTATTGCGCATATTGTTATAGAAACACAGATGATATTGATATATTTCTTTATTTTTTTGTCTGCTATTTTCCTTTCTTCAAAATATTTATTACTCAATAAATGAAACGTTGGAAAGTTGTCATTTTTTCCAAATAAAACTATATCTTTTTCTTTGCTTAATAACTTTATCAGTTTTACGTTATTTGTTGTTATTGCGTACTGAAAAACATCTGTAGCATCTGCTCTTTTCTTTAGCAGTAATTTTACTATATTAAAATGCCTATTTATTGCAGCAAGATATATCGCTGATTCTCCTTTATTGTTTAAAATATCTACTTCAACTCCCTCTTTCAAAATCGCTTCTAAGAACTCCTCATATCCTTTTTTTGCTGCTAAATGAAGTAAACTGTTTTTATCTTCTCCATATTTACTACTCACTAAAACTTCCACTATATCTTGTTTATTCCCTTCTCTTGCATAACAAAATGGTGTTTTGCCATTATCGTCTTTAATCAAAGGATCTATATCCTCTCGGGTTAGTAATACTTCTACTGTTTTAAGTCTTTCAGCGTAATGTAGTGGTGTTCTATTTTCGTAATCTTGTAAGTTGACCCCAGCATTAGGAGCATTTATTAAGCATCTTACAATATCTAAACATAAGTCTTTTTCGTCATAATTACTACTACTTATAGCTACATGCAAAGAAGATAATTTCATTGCATTTCTACCGCTACCAGCTATGTTAACATTTGCACCAAGATTTGAAAGTAATTTTACTACTTCTAGCTTCTTGTTGTTTACTGCATAATGCATTGCTGCATGATTTCTCACGTCAAGAACATCTTTATCCGCATTTCCTTCTCTAATTAAAATTTCTACTATCCCTTCATGCCCAGCTCCTGCCGCTAAATGTAACGGTGTATGTAGTAAAGCATTCTGCTCATTAACATTAACTCCTTTGTTGAGTAAAAACCTTACAGCATTTGCTTCATTCAACATCGCAGCTAAGTGAAGCAAACTATCTTCCTCTGATCCGTATTTGTGATTGATTAGTGCTTGTAATATTTCTTCTCTTGCACAATCCAGCGCACTTTTACCATTATCATCAGTGATCAGTGGATTAATATTTTTCCTATTTAGTAAGAGAGCAACCATACTAAGCTCATTAATTTCTACTGCATAATGTAGTGGGGTTTTCCCATTTAATCCTCTAACATTTACATCCACTCCTTGTTGATTAATAAGACACTTTATTAATTCTAAACTTAAGTTAGCAGACATTATTTAAAACTTAATATTAGATAATTCTTGTAATGAGTTTGTAATCTCTTCAGTGAGCGCCATATGAATCTTTTCAGTGTCACTCAGTGATGCAAGCAGTGCTGAAACTCTATTTGGAATATTAAGCAAATTATTACGGACAACTCTTGCTACGTTAAATGCATCGCGCTTTACTTCCTCTACTGCTACAAGTTCACCAATCTCAGCCTTAGCTTTCGCCTCAAGAAGTTTACCTCGTTCCATTTCATTTTTTATTCGAGTTTTTAGCAACATTGTGGAAAGGTTACTTGTCTCTGAATTGCTTTTTCTTCTCAGTGGCTGACTTGGATCTCTTATTGCCGCTACTGCTTCATTTGCTTGTTCTCTATTGATCAAACCATCCTCCAACTCAACTATTCCTTTCCTTACTAAATAACAGACATATTGCTTTGATACTCCTATCTCTCTTGCCCATTCCGTTTGTGTGATCTTTTCCACTTTTTTTGCCCCTTTATTGCTGTTTTTCTTCTTGAATTTCTGCAAAAGTTTTGCCAGTACCAGAAAGAATTGCTTCCCGGCCTGTGTACACTTGCCAACGTTTTATGGTTACATCTACAAATTTTGAATCTAGCTCTATTGTTCTGCAAATTCTTCCTGTTCTCTCACATGCAATCAGTGTGCTGCCAGAACCGCTAAATGGATCAAGTACAGTATCCCCAGGTCTGCTGCTATTAACTATTGCTTTCTCCATTAGCTCTACTGGCTTCATTGTTGGGTGCAGTGAGTTATGTGTTGGCTTATCATAAAACCATAGATCACTTTGATTTCTACCTCCATGCCACTCACGTTTATTGCCGCTTTTCCATCCATAGAGCATTGCTTCGTATTGTCTTTGATAATCTGATCTGCCTAGCGTAAAGTGATTCTTTGCCCAAATGATAAAT
Organism: Wolbachia endosymbiont (group A) of Apoderus coryli; assembly: GCF_947251615.1. Lineage (NCBI taxonomy): Bacteria > Pseudomonadati > Pseudomonadota > Alphaproteobacteria > Rickettsiales > Anaplasmataceae > Wolbachia > Wolbachia endosymbiont (group A) of Apoderus coryli. Next base: position 346,044 of record NZ_OX366367.1, read on the forward strand.
GTTGACCATTTTCCTCCTGCTTCCTCAAATGCTTTTTGCAACGTTGAAAACTCTGATGATGATATGCAGATGTAAATTGCACCTTTCGTATATGCTAAAATATGGGAACAGATGTCATAGAGAAAAAGTTCGTACTTTTCACCTTGATTATCATTTAATATCTTTTTGTCTTGGCTATTACCATAATCAACGTTATATGGAGGATCACAAACAGTAATGTCTGCCATTTTATCATCTAACAGCGCTTTATATGATTCAACTACAGAGCTATCACCACAATAGATTCGATGATCACCTAAAATCCAAAGATCACCTGGTTTTGTTATTTCTACCTTTTTGTCATCAACAACTAAGTCAGAAAGATCTTCTTTTTCACCATCTAAATCATCAAGAAAGTTTTGAACTTTTTCCAATTCAAATCCAGTCATTTTAAGATCAAACTGCAAATCTTCTAACTCTTGAATTTCTACCTTTAAAAGATCATCATCCCACTTTGCCCAATTAGCTGATTGATTGGCAAGTAACCGAAAAGCTTTAGTTTGTGGTTCATTTAAATTATCACTTAAAACCACAGGAATACTTTCTATACCAAGTTTTCTTGCTGCTTTAAGTCTTAAATGACCATCAACCACAGTACCATCGCTTTTTGCAACTATTGGTATACGAAAGCCGAATTCTCGAATAGAAGCGCACATTCTGTTTACTACGTCATCATTTTTGCGTGGATTACGCTCATATTCGACCAGATTTTGAGTAGGATAGTAGTGGATTGCTAAATTCATATAATTTAAATCCTTAATAATTAAAAAGTTAATATTCAAAATATCTCTGACGCTAAAGAAGGCCTGGGGTCGGACCAACCAAACCCGCCATTCTAGCCGAAAGGACCCACTTTTTATGGTATTTTTAATACATTAAAATCTTTACTGAAATTCATAGCGTAGAACATTAATGCTAAAGCATCCGCTTCATTATCATCTCGAGGTGAAAAACTTTTTTCACGTATCGCTTCAATAACTTCACTCTTACTTGCATTGCCTTTGCCTGTTATAAAGCGTTTTATAGTTTTAACATTAACACCTTGGTAGGGAATATTGTTCTCTTCACACCAAGCAGACAGAACTGCGAGAAAACCGCCATAGCAATTCGCTGCATCAGCTCCTAGATGTCTTCTCACCTCCTCAAAATACACTGCAGAAATGTCTTTCAAAGAATTGAGCCAATTACGAAAGTTTAAGAAACACATGCCACCTCCACTGAAACGACTACCATGAAAGCCTTTGCTTCCACTTTCAATTATTCCATCTGTCAGAATTGCCCAGCCCGTTTGCTTGCCAAGGTCCAGTGTTAGGATTGACATTTATATTCAGAATTTGTTTCGCTAGAGTGCTATATAATATATATTCAGGATTTGAAAAATTTTTGTCCAAAAAATCTTCTTCTTAAGCAAACTTTTTAGAAAAAACTTGGTTAAAAATCAGTAAACAGCCCTTGCATAATTATTGGTCAAGACTTTCAGATTTCTATCTTAACTATTTAAATAGTCTATTATGTTATCATGGTGTGGTTAGTTTCTTATGAACATTTATCCAAATCGTAAATTTTGGGAAGATGATTTAGAAGTCCCTGTTAACCATTTGCTTGATCGTTTTCACAATACAAAAATACGTCAGTCTTGGATAGATTCACTTTCTGGTAAGCAATTAAATATTATTTTTCAAAACTCCTTTAAAGATAAATTAAATGCTCAACTCTTTGATGATGAAAGTTACGATAATACATCTGTACAATACAAACGTAAAGTGATTGCTAATTATTCCGATTCTCTCGTTACTTACTACTTGATTACCTGTTTTGACCGTGCAAAACTAGAAGTTACTGTCAGTGAAATTGCAAGATCTGCATTAACTACGGAACTCATGAAATCCTACCTTGTAAAAAATAATAATAAATATGATAAGAAGTCTTTGCTGTTTCTACTGTTTCATGCAGATTACAATCTTTTAAAGTCTGTCTATCACTTTGAAAAAATACAAAGAAAGAGTTTCATGTCTTTTGCCTTACAAAAAATACCAAGACGACCAAGTACTCCATTTAAAGACTTTATCTCAGAGGAAATCATACAACAAATACTGAAAGAAGATAACATTAAGAGAAATGACAGTTTCGAGAATCAACTACAAGGTTTCTTCTATCATCAGAATCGTTTATATGTGTTAATACGCAAAGCTAGCGATATAGATTTGTTGTTAAATTCAAACAAAGTTATTCATGGCCATAAGGCAGAGTGGATGATTTTGGATTTTCTACTAAATGGCACTCAGGTAGATCTTGGTGCTAGAAATATTGATCAAGCTATAGAAATAGCAAATAGCATTGCAAGTTGTTACTTTGGCTGCGAATGTATTTTTGTAGATGTGCAGGATAAAAATTTCGCGGAACAGGTGCATAAATTTATAGAAACTTGTATTAATGAATCTGATTCAAATATTCGTGTTTTTGAGTTAAAGTTTCAGTCAAATCGTTTCAATTACAGCTATACTAATATCACTTTGACTGTCGCTCCATATGATCCTATTGCACCGGAATTGCATGTTTTAAAGCCATTTGTAGGAAACATAGTGCCACTTATAGAGTCGATTAAAGTAATATTTCAAGGCAAAAAGATAGGCTTATTTTTCAAGCGAAGTGATGAGTATATAGCAATTTACTACTCTGAACATCCTCTGAATAAAAGGGAAAGAGAGGATTTTAAAGCATACATAAAACAATTTTATGGTCTTACAATCTTGCCAAGAGCAAATCTCTGATCTTCTTAATTCTAGCAGCTCTTGGGTTAATCCAAATCAAAATTACATCAAAGCAGCAAGGTATTTGTCAGATCTTGAATTAATTCAGATGCAAGAGAGGTCTTACATTATCTGCTCTCGTAGACAAGATAAATTAGATTGGCCAAATATAGTTGATCCATACTGTAACAATGAGATTTTCATTGATGAGGACTTTAACGAAGCATGCGATAATATAATTTGTGAAAATTGTAACCGTGATATTTTACCTAATACCTACAAGAAGCAAAGATTTCACCGCTTATCTGTATATTTTAACCCAGAGAAATTTATGAATTGGTTTGAAGGTCAGCTAAGTGATACAAATTTTATGTGGCAAAAAGTGGAAAGTGGAGTTTATCATGTTGGTGGACAAGGTAAGATTGTAAGTTTAATCATACTTGATTTTTGCACCAATCCAACATTCTTAACGATAGATAAGCTTAAAGCTAATCCAACTGTATTAATAATACTGAGAAAAAATCCATCAAACATACCTCTTGATTTGCCCATAGTAAAAATGGTTGACCTTTTCTTTCAGCATAAGACTTTAATTGAAGTATTCCAAGAAGCAGCACAAAGAGGAGTACTAGAGTTCATACCAAATACTTCAATGCAAATCTTACATACTGCACTTAATCTAATTGAACCTTCTAAAGAGAAAGAATTACTAAAGTTGCAATTGATAGAGGGCTCACTTTACGTAAACAATATAGAGATTCTAAATAAGAAAGCTGTAACATGTATGAAAGTTTTTCGCATATTATTTGAACAATTTTTGAATGATTGTAAAAAAGAATTACCCCCTGAAAAACACATGTTGCTTAGCATAACTGAAATAGAAAAGCGCCTAAATCTTGATCCAGAAGCAGACCCAGAACATTACATTAGAAAACCAATAAACACAATCCAAAGAACAATAAAAACCACTTTAGCTAAAAAGTTAGGATTAAACATCGAACGTAATGATGTGATTCAAACAGTTGGTTGGCCTGGATCATCACGTAAAGATTATGGCTACCGTATTAACCCTTTTACTGTGGTAGTTCGTTAACTGTGTTGACGAGAAGTAAAAGTAGTATATTTTACCCTAAAGTCACATCTAGCTTTAAAATACAGTTTTTGTCTTATTTAAAGAAATTTGAAAATATAAATTCTCAATTACGCAACTCACCAAAAACCTATCTCGTTTCTTTTGCTTTCTTCAATCTTTTCTACTCTGTTCGTTTGCCGACTTTTGTGTTTGAAGCACATCTACACTCAATGCCCTTCTATAATATATATACCGGATTTCTTGCTACTTTTTCCGGGATTTTCTGAAAAAAAGTTAAAATAATTTGAATGTAGCTCAGAAATTAAAGAGCTTTAAGAATCCGCTAAACGGAACTCCTAGACATCTTACTATTTGAGTTGTTTCCATTTTGGAAATAACTGTTTATTGGAGCTGAGAAGAGGTCAAATGGATTTTTGATAAAACATATATCCCCCTCTATCTAGCTCATTAATAAGTTATAATAGCCCTCTAAAGACGTTTTAAAGAATTTGGTTGCAGTAAAGACAATTAATTGGTTAAATTCCTTAAACTTCATTAATGGTTTGTTTGTAAGTTATAGGAGATAGATAATGGATGAGAATAAGATTGTATTTTATACTACCCCAGGTGGAAATATAGAAATTGAAGTTTTATGCAGAGATGAAAATCTTTGGCTTACGCAAAAAAGGATGGCTGAATTATTTGATGTGCAACTGCCGGCTATTAGTAAGCATATAAAGAACATATTTGAATCTGGTGAATTACAAGAAAAAGAAGTTGTTTCCACTTTTGAGGTAACTGCTGCAGATGGTAAAAATTACCCGACGCAATTTTATAATGTAGATACAATCATAGCTGTTGGTTATCGAGTTAATTCTAAAAAGGCTACATCTTTCAGAGTATGGGCTACAAAAGTTTTGAGGGATTTTATCATCAAAGGATTTGTATTGAATAGTGAACGGCTAAAAAACGGCCCAAAGTTTGGCAAAGATTACTTCAATGAATTACTTGAAAAAATCAGGGAAATACGAGCATCCGAACGTAGATTTTACCAGAAGATTACAGATATTTATGCTGAATGCTCTGCAGATTATGATCCACATTCGGATATAACAAGACAATTTTACGCAAAAGTACAAAATAAATTATATTGGGCAATTTATGGTTTAACTGCAGCAGAGTTGATATGTTCTCGAGTTGATCACGAAAAGCCACATATGGGGCTAACTACATGGAAAGATGGTTCTGGCAACAAAATTCATAAGAGTGATGTGAGTACTGCAAAAAACTATTTGACTGAAAAAGAGTTGAGTGAACTAAATCATATTGTTTCGATGTATCTAGATTATGCGGAACTTCAAGCAAGAAAGCATCGGCTAATGAAAATGCAGAATTGGGTTGAAAAGTTGGATGCATTTCTATTGTTCAATGATTATGAAGTGCTTAAAGATGCTGGTAAAGTTAGTGCTGAAGTTGCAAAAGCTCTAGCTGAAGGAGAATACGAAAAGTATAGAGTTATACAAGATAAATTACATGAATCTGACTTTGATGAATTAATTAAAGCAAGTAAAGAAAGTGAGAAAATAACTACAACAAAAACCAGCTTGTAGTTGAGCTATCTATGTTTGACATCTTGCTTTTATTTTAATTTCAAGGGGGGTGAAAAATTGTCCCCACCCTTTAGAAAGCCCTATCTGCCAATAAATAGTGAAAACATAAATCTTTGTCTCCATTATACGCGATAAAATTGGAGACGTAAATAAATAAATTTAGATCTTTGTCTCCATTTTGAACTATTAAGCGGGTTAAGAGTTCTGTAGCTTCTGTTTCTTCTTCTATGGCAGTAACTTTTTTCCTTGAGCTTCATCTACAATTTGCTGATTTCATTACTGAGAGTTTTGCAATCAATTGCTCAGAGGTTTGCAATAAAAGTTGTTGTATTCTCATATAGTCTCCATTAAACCCTTATACTCACCACAAGTCGTTCAATCTTTTTTGAAGAATTTTCTTTGCAAAGTGTAAAAAATGTGTTAAACTTACTAGTAAGTTTATTTTGCAATAGTTGGGTTACTAAAGATGCCTTTTATTCGAGTTTTTAGGGGAGCTACACGCGTTAATTAAAAAAAGACGAACTTTTATATCTAAATTACAAATAGTGTTGTAAGGACCTCCTAAAGCGTTTTAAAAGGTAGGAGTATTTTGTTACCCTCTCTATGATAGAAGTGACATAAGTTGGCTGTTGCAAAAATAACGTTTCAAAAAGTCTACTAACCATTTGTTCTTTAAGTTTGAAAAATTTTCTTTGCAACCAACAAAAAAACATGATAGACTAGTTTTAGGGTTTCTTGTAGTAAATAAAAGTTTGGGGTAAAAAATAATTTAGAAGTGCCTCGTAATCGAGTTTTAAGCTACCCTACATGAGTAACTTAGGTCTTGGTGGTAAATTGTAGCCTTGGGTCATAGAGTCTTTTTAAAACGCTATTATAAATTGTTTTGTCTTTCACTTTTAGGTCCTTCATCTTTTTTTTCAAGTTGTTCAAAATGCAATAGTAGGTTTTTCGTATTTTTGTCTCTGTGTTGTATTTCTATTAGTGACTACTTTTCCAAACTTCTTTCTTTTTGCTCAAAAGTTATTATGAACCATTACTATAGTTATTGTATTTTATATTAGTTTATTATTATATCATTTATTATTATTTATATATATATAATATATAAGATTCTCGGAAAGTGGAAATCAGCTACTGTAGAGGGTTTGAGTGTTACCAAATTAGCTAAATTTTTTGGAAATGGAAACGTAATATTTCTTATATTAGATGGCTAAAAATCAACGAATTTCAATAGTTTAAGTGTGAATATACTCTAATTTCCAAATCTTGATAAATTTTCCGGAAATCATGGAAATTTGGTCGTGTGGAATTCATTTTTTGTTCTTAAAACCTTACTTTCAGAGAGACAAAATGAACCCACAAAACTTTCATAAGTGAGCTTTAAGTATTTTTTAGAAGTTACCTATTTCAAACCTTCCTGCACCTAGCTTAAACTTACCTTCTCCTCTGGCAAAAGAACCAGTTTTGATATCAAGCCATTTATCCTCTTTTGAGTTTGTAGCCATACCTTTTACTATTTTTCTTTCGTTTAATAGTTCCTGTGCTAAACGTTCAAGTCTATGCCTACTAACACTATGAAATGCAGCTGGTAATCTATGCCGTTGTTGAAACACTCCTGGTCCACCTGTATGAGTAAACGGATGACCTTCTTCTGCTGACACTGCAATAGCTTGCATCAGTATCTTTTTTAAGTATTCATCAGATAATTTTCCAAGCTTAAATTCCTCAGATATATCCTCAAGCAAGCCAGTTGAGGAGCGTAAGTAAGTTCTTATATTCCTATCTGTTGCACCATTAGACTTAACTATAGCTCCTTGGTATACTGCATTATTAACTTTACTAACCTTTAATGTATTAAACACAGTATTCTGATGCTCTTTTGAAGCAGGCCATAATGCAAAAGAACACCTAACTCCATCAACAAGTGCAGTTGTACCTCTTATCGCATCTCTTGCCTGTTCCACAGTCGTAATCGGTTCACTGCACTTGGGTTTTCTCATATGATGTGCTACAATTACAGCTGCTCCTGTTTCATTTGCTAAGTTTGCAAGTAACCCCATTGCGTAATATCCCATTTCTGGGTCTGAGTTTATATTAGCATGGACAAATGATACTAGTGGATCAAATACTATTAGTTTTAGATCTTTTACTTTATCTAATTGTCTACAGATGTCTTCAAATTTATCTGAAGTTTCAGGACATTTACCACGCATGTTGCTTTTCACTATAGAAAAGGGCTCTCCCGTATTTGGAATAGGTATAATAAATAATCGATTTTGATATTCTGCTCTCTTGCTACCAGGATCAAGACGATCAAGACGACGGTGTATCTCACCTGCATCATCTTCTGCTGAAAAAATCACTACTGATCCATGCTCTGTAACAAGGGAACCAAAACCACATATCTGATCTGCATCACTTGCAACCTTAAGTGCCAAGTCAAGGAGTAGCATACCTTTACCTGTATCTCCCATAGCAGCTACTATTGAGGTAACACCTAAAGGAAATAAACCTTCAACAAGAAACCTTTGTATTGGTACTGAACCTAAATAACGACTCACACTCCAGTCTAAAATGTTAAGCGGCTGTTTTGTAGATCTTTCTAAACTTTTCATATTTGAAGTATTTGGAATGTCAGTAGATGGGGTATCAATAGTAAGTAAAGGAGTTGAAGCTAAAAATTCTTCAATGCTTATACCCTCCTTTACACAATCAGCAGCATCCCAACCTTTCGGCCTATCTTGTGGTATCTTAAGCTTAACAAGTGATGCAACTCCGATCTCTAAAAGCTTTTTTGCAGCATTTTCAGCATATCGTTTACCTGGTTCATCATTATCTGGCCATATAATAATGTGTTTACCTTTAAGTGGAGTCCAATCTGTCTTCTCAATAGGTGCATTTGCTCCAGACATTGCTGTTGTTGCAGTTATTCCTTTCTCTATCAGCGCTTCTGCACATTTTTCCCCTTCAACAAAAATAACTTTATCGGATTTCAAAATACCTGGAATATTATAGAGTGGCCTTATCTTCGGTGCACCAAAGTCAGATTTTTTTATATCAAAAGGAAGATATCGCTTTCCATTATTATCATCATAACGATAGACCCTAACAATAGCTTGGCCGTTTTCATCGTAATAATCCCAATATGCAGTTGGATTACCTGCAGTTTTGTCAGTTTTGATCTTTTTAAAATGACCAAGCCATTCAGCTATAGAGTCCATTACTTCAGTAAACTCTGTTCTAGTACTTTTTCTATGCACTTCTGCCCAAAGGTCGATAATGTCACCACCTTCTCCTGTTGCAAAATCATGCCATAGGCCAGCTTCACTGCCACTTAATTCTACTACTAGACTCTTTCCTTTATCACCTTGTACATTGCCTACATAAAACTTATCACCACGAAAAATTCCTCTTGGTAATAGGTATGAAAGACAAGACCTGATATTTAGTAGAAGTTGATCTTTTAACTGTTCTTTCTCCTCTAATGGCTTATAATTTCCATTCTTTAGTGGAGCTGCTGTATTAAAATCACAATATGTATCCATACAATCTCCAATATGTTTATAATTTAATTAATTTGAAGTTTGACTAAGCTCAGCGTCCGTTTTATGAATTTTGTTGGTATGGATTTGCCGTTTTTAAATTTGCAACTACTTTCATAACTTTGATTCGCCTTTTACTTTCTGGTATTTCTTTCTCATAAAATTTAATATAACCAGCAGCAGCTAAAGTGTTAATATGTTTGCGAATAGAATGACAACCCTTAAGGCCAAATTTATATTCAAAAAGGTAACTAAACGAGTTCTTAGCATAAGGAACTCCTCCATGTGACTTCTTATCAATTAACTGCAAAATAGTATCATACTCTCTTCTCCAACGCTGTTTAGTGGTCTTATTTAGTAAATCTTTAGCAAGATTTATATCATTTATAACTGAAGTCAAAAGTTTAGCTACATCTCGCTTAGAAAGATCATCTGCTGTTTCATGATTGTCAGACAATAAATAAGATAGACATTCTTTAAGATTATTAATTAATAGTGTTTTTTGAAATTTATTCATAAGAGTCCTCTAATATAAAAAATAATTCTTTTGCTTGCTAGAAGGGTATCCAGTCCCCTTTCTGAGGATCAGACTGCCGTTCTGGAGTAACAACTGTAGCAATTCTGTTCCTGTTCCCGTATCTACTGTCGGCTTCAATACCAACTTTTGCAGTAAACTCTAACCCGTTAAAATCAGCTATAGAGTTGATTTTTCTAGCAGTAACTGCTTTCTCTGAAGTGTCATGTGCATGAATATTTCGTGCTGACTCCAAAATGCTTCTAAGCATAGAACGTCCAGATTCTCCCCAGATGTCTTCTTCACCTTCTGCTTTGCCACTTTTGACACCTATAATCTGAAAAATCTTGCGTTTTGCATATGGACCTTCAGTGATAGTAAATTCAGCGTTTAAATAGATGCTGCCAGTAGTGTAGCTTTTCGTGAACCAATTCTCATAACCTCCAGGCTTTATTGCCATTTTTACCTTAACTATTGTACCTTTGGGTATCAAACTACTCTGTATTTTTGCAGTATTAAAATCAGTTAAAAAATCTGATAACATATTGTCTCCTATAAATTAAGTAAAAATCAGTTACTCCATTGGTCTGCAAGCTTCCAACGACCATCTATCTTATCAACAAGCTTATTTGCTACACGTTCACCATTACGAAGCTCAAATACTATTTGACGGACAGTGCTTTCCTCATCATGAGCAAACATCACCATACCAGTACTATAAAATCCCCTCAAAGAACCAGCACCGCTTAAGCCTTGAAATGGATCTTCTTCTAGCATTTTTTTAGAGAGTTTTTTTGTATGGTGAGTGAGTATTATGCCTGAATCTGGATTGATAACATTTCTCAGTCTTTCAAGTGTTTTTTGCAAGAAAAATAGCATAGCGCTATTATCATTTTCATTGCCATATTCACTACTAAAGATGTTACGAAGAGGATCAATAGCTAAAACTTCAGGTTTAAAGCCTTTTTCGTTTAAAGAATTTTTTATTTCACTTATTTCTTCACTGTTAAATGATAGTTGAACTTTTGGTGTAATGATTAAGTTTTCAGCAGCTACATTTAAAAGTTCTTGATCAAGTTGTTGCAAACGTTCTTTCATATATTCATATTCAATTTCAGTTTGCATGTATAAGATCTTCAAAGGTCTACTTGGCGTCATACCAAGAAAAGAAATACCTCCAGCCATGTGGACAAGCCAAGAGATCAAAAAGTCACTTTTGCCGATTTTAGGTGGGCCACCCAGTACCAATAGACCTCTTTTTGTTAAAATTCTTGGTGAGATTATATCCTCTGGTATTGGCGTTTGATCACTTAAATACTCCTTTACGCTGTAAAAAGGGATTTTTTGACCGATATTGAAAAAGCTTTGTTCCATATTACTCCTTTTAAAATTAGGCAACAGAAGCCAAGGTTTTGGCTTTAATTTTCGCAAGTAATTTACCCAGATGCGGCTCTTCAACCATGTTAAGGCAACCACTGCGATCTTTAGCTGGATATCCCCAAGAGTTAATAGTTTGACAGACAAATAAACGTTTCTCTGTACCATCATCTTTCTTGATTCCAACCATACTAATTACTTCATCAACAATACCTGGAATTTCACTAGCAGTTTTAGCCCCTTCACATTGAGGTAGCCATGTTGAACGATTACAGTCATCGAGATATTGACCTAGTGTGCCAACTATGATGATGTCTTTATCTCCGATGTGTTGAAATTGATTGAGCCATGCCATCATCTCTTGCGCAAGTATTCCGTAAGCAGCTCTCATGTCTTGCTTTCCACTTCTCTCAGAAAAAGCTTCCGGTTGCATTTTTGCCCATAAGAGACAAAGACGTGATGCTACAGTGATGCTATCAATAAAAATACATCGATATTTAGAAAACTCTTCATTGTATTTACTTGATACGTGCTCATAGTGTCTTTGGCTATACGCTTGATCAGATTTTAGTGCAGGGTTCGGACCACCAATTAGGCAGGCAATATCCCGAGCTTGATTCCAAGTACGAACACTAATTGAATCTCCCTGCCAATCTTGAACAGCAAGCAGACCTGCTTCAAAGTCAAGACATAGTGTTGGTTCACTTATAGTCTTTAAGAGGCTGGTTTTACCAATACCGTAAGGACCAAAAATTACTACTTTTATTCCTGTAGTTGTTTTCAATCTTTCATTATTGTTTAAAATTTTAAAAGTCATTTATTCACCTCAATGGTATATGTTATATATTCAGGAAAGGTAGAATTTATGTTCAATTTTTCTTTTTTCCCTTGTAGTAGATGGAAGAGAGTTTTATACGTATTTTTCTTATCATAGTATTTAAAGTAGTTCTTGATATGTTGTTCATCTTAGCAACTTCATATAAGTTAAAGTACTTGAGTTGTTCGCATATCTTTTGCATCTTTCTTGGTAGCGTTGAAATCATGTAATCTACATCAGTACGTTTCGCTACTTCATCTTCAAAAGCTTCTGTTTTCTCAATATTGACATAGTTATTAATATTGCGCTTCATACATAGTTGTTTCTCCAATAAGTTATTGGCACGACGTTCAGTTAATCTTGCTACAAAAGTGTTAAAGCTACCTTTACTTTCATCATATCTATCAAGATAAGTCCAAATTTCACAGAAAAGTTCTTGCTCAAGATCTTCATGAGTTTCATGAGCAAAGCATTCAAAAAGTTTTAATCTCTTAGCTTGATACCGTATATTTTGAACAACTATGGCAGTTTTTAGTTTCATAACTTTTCCCTAAAACAATTAATGCTTTAAGGATGAGAACTTATAGGTGCACTTTATAGGACAGGAGCAAAAATAAATAATACAGATGCAATTTTTAACCTATTGATATTCTATTGTTTTTTTTCGAGAATAATACAGTTCGATTTTTAAATAATACTGCAACAAAAAATTAGGCAAAAATTCATTTTTTTTGGACAAAAATTTTCCAAATCCTGAATATATATTATATAAGCCTTTCAAACTCATCACAGGTGTCAATTCTTACACAGTCAGGAAGAGCAGCAATAGCAGCCAGCATAAAAGAGCAAGTTATACATCTTGCTTGGGGTAGTGGTGATGCCAATTGGGAAAGTAGCCATCAGGTCGAAAAAGTTTTTGTTGAGGGTGAAATAGCTCTAGATCACCACACTATTAAAGATGTAAGGGTTTTTACAGGACAAATAATTTATCAGCCAAGTATAGACTATACAGTTGATAGCAGTACTGGTGTAATAAAACGTACGGAAAATAGCTCTATTCCAGTAAGTGATAAAGTTACTGTAGAGTATAGTGAAAGCACACCACCTGAACCTATAAATTCTATAAAGCTCTTGAATGAACTTGGCAGACGTACTGCAGATGAAGTTCTCTTCTGCAAAGGTGATGAAAACGGTGAACTTATAACTCCTTCTGGAAGGTTTAGGCCCTCAAATGTACCAACTAATAACTTGTACCTTAAATTTACTTTCGATTTCACGGACGCAGCAAATCAAGTGATAAGGGAGCTCGGGGTTATGGTTGGTGCTAAAATAAAAGAAGGATTACCTATAGGACAGAGATATTTTGAACCAAAAGACGTGGAAAATCCTGGAATTTTGTTAGTTTTAGAACACACCGTACCACTTATCAGAACATCTGCAACTCGGGAAACTTTTTCATTTGTAGTGACTTTTTAACTATGACACTGAGTAGCTATTATAACCGTTTTAATCCTGACAAAGAGTACGAAAAAAGTTTGTTCCTGGCAGGAAGAGGTCTACAATCTGCAGAATTAAACGAAACCCAAGAATATGCTCTCTCTAAGCTTAAAGGCATAGGTGATGCAATATTTCGTGATGGTGATGTTATAACAGGCAGTAATTGTATTATAGATAGAGAAACTGGTAAAGTTACACTTGAGGGAGGAAAAATCTATCTTCGTGGAGCAGTTAGAAAAGTCGAAAAAGAAGAATTTATTATTCCACTGAGTACCACAGTTCGTATAGGTGTTTATTATCTAGAATCTACTATTACAGAGCTTGAGGATGAAAATCTTCGTGATCCTGCAATTGGTACAAGAAATTATCAGGAAGTAGGAGCAGCAAGACTTAAAGTTTCTACCATTTGGGGTTATCAATCTGAAGGTGTTTCTTCCCCTTTTTCTGTAAATGGAGAATTTTATCCAATTTATAACATTGAAAATGGAGTATTAATAGAACATTCACCGCCACCACAAGCAAATATAGTAACTACTGCGCTTGCTCGTTATGACAAAGAAGCCAATGGTTCCTACGTCGTAAATGGTCTTGAAGTAATGTTCCTGCAAAAGGAAGAGGGAGAAGGAGGAAAAAAAATATTTGTGATTAATGAGGGCAAAGCTCATGTTGATGGCTATGAGATTGAACTTCCTCACAGTATTCGTGTTTCTTTTGATGAAGATCCGGATATAAAATCAGTTGAATCAGAACCACATACTTTTCAGCCAAATAGCCACAGAGTAATGGAACTGAAGGTTAATGATTTTCCAATAAGTGAAATTAAAAAAGTAGATATAACTGTTCAAAAAACCATTACTGTTACTCATGGTTCATACTCTGGAGCTATTGATCCGATACCTGACTCTGCAGTACTTGAGATTATTCAAGTTAAACAAGGCAATGTTATTTATGAAAATAGTATAGATTACAAATTAAACGCAGGAAACGTTGATTGGTCATTACCAGGTAAAGAACCAGCTCCTGGAAGTAGTTATCAAATAACCTATCGCTGTCGCACTCATGTAAGTCCTGAAGATATAAGTGAAGAGGGGTGTAAAATAAAAGGAGCAGTTGATAACAGTCTGGTTTTGATTGATTACACCTGGAAAATGCCCCGCTTTGATTTAATTACTATCGATAGCAAAGGAGTGGTAAGAAGAATAAAAGGAATTTCTCACCCTTGGCGACCATCAATGCCTAGAGCGCCTAGTGGACAACTTTTGCTCTGCTACATTCATCAGACGTGGAAAAAAGGCGAAGGGGTAAAAATAGTGAATAATGCTATTCATGCTGTACCGATGAATGAGCTTGAAGCAATGAAAAAAGGAATAAATGATCTTTATGCTCTTGTTGCACAGGAACGTTTACGCAGTGATGCAAATTCAAGAGAACCTACTACCAAAAAAGGAGTATTTGTTGATTCGTTTTTTGACGATGATATGCGTGATCAAGGAATTTCGCAGTCTGCAGCAATAGTAAATAGAGAGCTAGTTCTGCCAATAGATGTAGAAGTTGCAGATATTGAAAAAGGTGGGGAAAGATATCTTTTGCCTTATAAACTTGAACCGGTACTGGAGCAGCTTTTACAGACTAAAGGAGAAAAGATTAATCCGTATCAAGCTTTTGATCCAGTCCCGGCACAAATTACTCTAAATAAAAACATTGACCACTGGACAGAGGTTACCACGAATTGGAAAAGTCCAGTAACAAGAGTATTTAATGTTAAAGAAACGACAGAGCTGCTGTCAAGTACTTCATACGAAACTGAATTTATGAGAGAAGCAGTACAGAATTTTGAAATTGAAGGTTTTGAGCCAAGTGAGAAGCTTAAAGAGATAAAATTTGACGGAATAATTATTCAACCTATAGCATAAAAATATGTTAATAGTTAACAATCAAGGACAAATAAGTGGAAAAATAAAAATCCCAGCAAATATTCCAGCAGGTACTAAATTAGTACAGTTTTATGGTGATAAAGGAAGCTATGGAGAAGCAACGTACACTGGTAAAAAAACTATTACCATAGAAGAGAGAAGAAGAGTTATCGCAGCAAGAAGAATTGATCCTTTAGCGCAAACATTTACTTTAAATGAGAGTAGGCACATAGGAGGTCTAGAGTTATGGTTTATAAATAAAGGCAAAAAACGTGTTGTTGTGCAGATTAGAGAAACAGCAGTGGGAATGCCATCGCAGACTGTTATTGCTGAAAGCTATATTGAGCCGAAAGATATAAAAGTAGATGGCACAGCAACACGTATAGAATGGTCGCCAGTGTTTTGCCATGCAGGAGAGGAGTATGCAATAGTACTGCTTACTGATGATCCTGGTACTGCAGTAAAAATAGCAGAACTTGGCAAATATGATGCAGTAAATAGTCGTTGGGTAACAAGTCAGCCATATCAAGTAGGAGTATTATTATCATCGAGCAATGCAAGTACCTGGACACCGCATCAGAATTTAGATTTAACGTTTCGGCTATTAGCAGCAAAATTTAGCGAAAGTTCTCACGTTATTGATCTGGGCAAAGTTACTGCAAATAACGTATCAGATTTAATTGTTTTGACGAACGTCGAAAAAGTAGCATTTGATACCAATGTAGAATTTATCTTAACAGATGAAGAAGGAAAAGAAAACTTTTTGTCTGATAATTTGCCGCTCGCACTGCGTGAAAGAATAAATGGGGAATTAACGGTAAAAGCAAGCCTAAAAGGAGGGCGAGAAAAAAGTCCAGTTCTTTATCCTGGGTTACAGTTAGTTATGGGTAATCTTTCAGAGTCTGGAGATTATGTTACAAGAAGCATTACAGCAGGAGCTAACACTAAGATTACCATAACATATGATGCGCTGATACCTGGCACTGCAGATGTTAAAGCATATGTGCAAAAAAATGTGGATTGGCAATTAGTAAATTTAACATCAGGAAAACCAATTGGAGAAAATTGGGTAGAGAGAACTCATGTGCTGACAAACTTTAATGGCAATGAGACAAGGATAAAATTAGTTTTAAGTGGAACGGTTGTTTATCGTCCAAAAGTGAAAAATTTGCGAGTTATTATTACTTAAATCAATGCCAAATGACCAAAGCAAACGAGGATATACACTACCACATCCAGAAAACATTGCAGTGGAAGATGTAGTACGTATTCGAAGAGCTATAGAAAAAATAGATGAAGATATTACCGAAAGAGAAGATGAGCATAATCAACTAAAAAATAATTTTAAACGATTTAGATTTGAAACTTTTTTGAATTTTTGGGAATGAAAGAAGCAATAGAAGCGTTACATCAAAGGATAAAGGATTTAGCAGCAAACAGCACACCTGATCAACTGGCATATCTTGCAAAATCCCTGGAATTGATAGCAGATAAAAAAGCTATTGCTGACATTGTGCAGATGACTGAGGTAAAAGAGATAATTGATGTACTACAAAAGAGGCTTAAGGATTTAGCAGAAAACAGTACACCAGATCAGCTTGCATATCTTGCTAAGGCATTGGAATCAATAGTCGACAAAAGTGCGGTTTCTGAAATTGTACAGATGACTGATGGTAAGCTAAAAGAACTTCTTGATAGTGCAAAAAAACACCTAAATGATATAAACAGCAATAAAACAAACTCAATATCAGCAATAACTGCAGTAAAAACAGAGTCTGTTAATGAAATCAACAAGCTTAGGGATAATTCCTTAAATACTTTAAAAGCATCATCAGATTCGCATATATCACTACTTGATACGAGAAAGAATGCCAATATTGCAGCAATAAATAGCATTAGTAATAGTCATAAAGATGGTCTTAAAGGTTTAGTAGAAGATTTTCGTGCTGTTAATAATGTACCATCTGGCTCATCAATTATTGGGGAAATAGAAACTCGTGATAACCAATTAAAAACATCCCTGATAAATGAGGTAAAAACTCGGGATGAACAGTTAAAAGTGTCTCTTATAAATGAAATAAGAAAGCGCAACATGGTTGAACCAGGGTCATTACCTTTCTTATTTGGTGTACTTGGCAGAAAAAATAATTATTTTGGCCACGGAACTTTTACGACAGAGCTTGGAAAGTGGAGTAGTGATATAACAAAAACTGACTATATGTTACAACTACTAGCAGGTAGCCATACGTACAATACAGATTACGTTAGTTTTTATCGGCCAAGACAACTAAGTTTTATAGAGGGAAGTAAAGGAACATTTATTTACGGAGAGTTATGCACAAAAAGTTTTTCGGGTAGTTATGATGAGATATACTATTACCCATATGCTGCACTTGGAGTAGTATTTATAAAAAATACAACGAATGTGAACATAAATAAAACAATAGAATTTGTTGGATCATCATATTCTAGTACGGAGTATGGGGGTGCAGGACTATTTGTGGGAACACCAGATAATACCAATTCTAATAAATCAAGTATTTCAAGAATAATATGGAAAAATGTTTACCAATACACGAGTTCTGATAGCAAGTTAGCTGGATCTGGTAATGTGGAAATTCCAGCAGGAAAAACAGTTGCAACATTACTTTACACATCATCTTACCTATGTTCCAGAACACAAGTCAGTCAAGGTATGCTTGCATCAAATTATGTATACAACTATGGTCAATTTATTCAGTGGGGAATATATAACATACGTAGCAATTTTCTAACCACGGGGCTTGAGATAGATGTAGAGAGAACGCTAAGGGCTTGGCAATGTCCAGGATTATCTAACACGCATGAGATTTGGAGGTAACAAACAATGTCTATCTACATTAGATTTGAAAATGATAAACAAGTAGAAACAACAATACTTGAAAGCAAGCCAAAAGGTAAAAATTGGTATGAAGCGCCAAAAGATTTTGATTGGCAAAAAAGTTATTGTTTAACAGAAGGAGGAGAAATTGCTCAGCGTACTAAAGAAGATATACAAAAGGAGTTACTGGATAATGCGAAGCTTTGTACATTTGATAGTATGCGTTTTTATTATGATAGCCATATTAACCAATATGCAGGGCATTCTCACCAGAAGTCTAAATCGTATGCGATACAAGCGAAAGCCGCAGAGAATATTTTAGCAGTACCAGAATCTATGAATGAAAAGGATAAAGAAATTATAGAGCCTTTAGCAAAAGTTCGTGGTATTACAATTATCGAAATGGCAAGGATAATCGAGGAAAAAGTGAAAAAAGCAGTAAAAGCGATAGTGAAATGCGAGGAGTTGGAAGACATGGCAAAGAGGAAAATTGAAGAAGCTAAAAGTGAAGAAGAACTGCAAACTTTGCTAGATGATTGTAAACAAAAAATGCAAAACCTAGAAACTTAAATTCTTTTCAAAAATCAGCGTGCAAGGAAAAAAATGACAGAAGAATTTTTATCAACTATGTTTTTTTTAAAATTTTTTATTTGTGTAATTCTATAACTTTGTTCAATCATGTGGGCAATAAAAACCCGTTTGTCGTAGAAATAGAATTTTATGTCAAACAGCTACTGCCTCAATGAATATTGTGAATAAGTACTTTAAGTCTGTGTGAGCGTACTTATTCACAATATTCATTGACCCATTTCAGTTACTGCTGTGTAAATTTTAAATATGCAAATTAATTGCTTCTTTAAGCCTGGCATTGGCAATAACTATAATTTTACGCATTAGAGCTGTTATAGCTACCATCTTCTTCTTGCCACTTTCAACAAGCTTAGAATAAAAGGCACCAAGTGCAGATTTGGACTTTGCAGCAGCCATTGCAGCCGTAAAAAGCTTTCTACGGACATTACTTCTACCACCCGTTATTCTTCTGTAGCCAATAGTTTTTCCACTTTCTTTTGGATGCGGTGCAACTCCAGCGAGACTTGCAACCTCTTTTTTGTTTAAATGGCCAAGCTCTGGCATCAGACACACAAAGTCTTGAGATAATTTTATACCTATTCCTGGTACTGTTCTTATGATTTTTTGGCGCTTTTGTAACTCTGGATTTCCATCAATAATTTTTTGTATAGAATCGTTGAGTTCATCTATCTGACTGTTAAAAAAGTCAATAGCCTTTTGGCAACTTTCTTTTATATAGTCATTTTCAGGTGCTGCTAATCTACATTTCTCTTGAACTCTCATTCGCGTAATGTCATCACGACGTTGGCAAAGTGCGACTAAGGTTGTTTGCTCCTTTGACATAGGCACAAATAGAGATAGAGTACTATAGCGTTCAAATCCATATTGGGCAAGGGTTCTTGCATCTGATTGATCAGACTTTGCTAAAGTTCCATGAGATAAGGTAAAACTTTTTACTTTACGAGTATTAGCTCGATGTATAGCAACATTCTTACCAACAAGAAAATGTGCTAAGCCAAGCTCATATTTTCCTGTATTTTCCAAAGTTACAAAAGCATTAGGTAGAATATTTGAAAATTCTTGAAACAATTGTTGCCAACCAGCAGAATTATTATCAAACTTGATAGTGTTCTTTTGGTTGTGCACTGCAGCAACATTTTTAAATTTTCCGATATCAATGCCAATAAAATTTTGATAAGATGTAACCATAATAATCTCCGATAGTTTAATTAATTTAAGGTTGTAAACGGGTGCATACATATGTCCCATGCAACTATTCAAACGTATCGAGAGATAGGGCTGGTGTACCTTGATAAAAACGGTTGTAAAACACCAACACGGAGACGGTAGCACATGCCCATAATAGCCCTATTCCTATAGTGAGTAGGGTTATCTTTCTCTCTTATTTATTTATATCATATGTTTAACTTACAACACGGAGTAAATGTTATTGAGGTAACCTCAGGAGCAAAGACAGTACGTACAGCTAAATCATCAGTGATAGGTGTAATTGGTACTGCACCTGAAGCTGATGAGAAAAAATTTCCGCTAAATAAACCAGTGTTAATTTCAGGAAGCTTAAAGGAAGCAGCAAAGCTTGGAAAGAGTGGAACACTACCTTCTGTAGTAAATGGAATATTTTCCCAGATTGGTGCAACAGTAGTAGTTATTCGAGTTAAAGAAAGTGATTCAAAGCTCAAAGAAAGTGAAACTATTCAAAGTATAATTGGCGGAGTTGATAAAGAGACTGGAGAATATCAAGGGATAGAGGCATTCCTCAGTAGTGAAAGCATAGTTCATATTGCTCCAAGAATATTAATTGCACCTCAGTTTACTCACCAACTACCAGAAGATGGCAAAAATCCAGTGGTTGCAGCATTAATTCCTATAGCAGAAAAATTAAGAGCTATAATAGTAGCAGATGGACCAAATACCAATGATGAAGAAGCAATAAAATGGAGAAAAAGTGTAGGCAGCTCAAGAGTTTACGTAGTTGATCCATGGGTGAAGGTATTTGAAGGGGAAGAAAAACCGGCAAGCCCATTTGTAGCAGGTTTAATAGCCAAAATAGACAGCGAACAAGGCTTCTGGCACTCACCTTCAAATAAAGAAATAAACGGTATTGTTGGAACAAGCAGGCCTATTGATTTTACGCTCGGTAATACAAATTGTAGAGCAAACCATTTAAATGAAAATGAAGTAACAACGATAATTCATCAAAATGGCTATAGGCTTTGGGGAAATAGAACATGTTCAAATGACTCAAAATGGGCTTTTCTGTCAGTGAGAAGGACTGCAGATTTAATCAACGATAGTCTACTTCGAGCTCATTTATGGGCAGTTGATCGCAATATCACCAAAACTTACATAGATGATGTGATTGAGGGGGTGAATTCTTATTTGGCCAATTTAAAAGCGCAAGGAGCAATTATCAGCGGAAAATGTTATGCAACTCCAGAATTAAACACACCAGCAAATATTGCAAATGGAAAAGTGTATTTTGACTTTGAGTTTACACCACCATATCCAGCAGAACAGATTACTTTCAGGTCACATCTTGTGAGTGGTACAATATTATAAAAAGGGGAGAAAGAGGAAAAAATGTTACCGAAGATTTTAAAGAATTTTAACGTATTCGTAGATGGTCGGGGTTATGCAGGAAAAATTGATGAGATAACGCTACCAAAGCTTACCATAAAAACAGAAGAGTACCGTGCTGGTGGTATGGATATTCCAATAAATATTGACATGGGCATGGAAAAGCTTGAAGCAGATTTCACTTTTTCTGAATACGATACAGAGCTCTTTCGGCTATTTGGGTTGATAAATGGAAATTCAGTAGCTTTGACACTTCGTGGTGGAATGCAAGGAAGTGGAAGTAATGATATTGAAGCAGTAATAATCAATTTAAGGGGAATATTCAAAGAATTTGATTTTGGTAGCTGGAAACCTGCTGAAAAAGCAACGCTGAAGTGTACTGTAGCTGCTCATTACTACAAACTTACGATAGGTGGTAATGAATTAATAGAAATCGATGCTGAAAATATGATTAGAAAGATAAATGGTGTTGATCAGATGGCCTTGCTGCAAACGGTTTTAGGTGTTTAGGTTTAGTTTTAAAAAGATTTTAGAATTTTATTTTTTAGGAGAAAGTATGACAACAGTAAAACTTGATAATCCAATACCAGTTGATGGTATTTCTGTATCAGAGCTTACCATTAGACGTCCAAAAGTTAGAGATTATCTAGCTATTGAGAGAATTAATGGTAGTGATCTGAGTAAGGAAGTAACTTTGACTGCCAATCTAACATCAGTTGCAAAAGAAGCAATTGAAGAGTTAGATATTGCTGATTATGTAAAAGTACAAGAGGTATTAAAGGATTTTTTTTCACCGATTATCCAAAAAACTTGAGGTTAGAAGTATTAATGTTCAGTTCTGTTGTAGGAGGCGGGGTTGAACAAATACTTGAAATGGAAATGAATGAATTTATCCTATGGCATGAAGCAGCGAGGAAGGTACAATGTCAACGTTATCTATAAAAATTGGAGCAGTCCTAGATGGCAGTTTCAGTGCTGTAATAAAAGGAAGTAGCAGTCAACTTACTCATCTTGGTGAGAATATAAGAAAGCTTGACTCATCTTTAAAATCAGTATCAAAGTTTAAGCAGTTAGGTCATGATGTTTTGACTAGCAAGAGGTCATGGAAAGGCTTTGAAGATCAAGTAAAATCTTTAGCTAAACAAATGAAGGCAATAGAGAAACCGAGCAAAACCTTAAAAGCAGAATTTGACAAGGCCAAAACCTCCGCAATAAAAGCAAAAGAAGCTTACTTGAAAAAGAGAGATACTTTGTACTCACTAAATGAAGAAATCAGAAAAAGTGGAAGGAATATTAAGTCATTAGTAAGTGATCAATATAAACTTGGTTCATCTATTGAAGTACTAAAAGGTAAGTATGGTAAGCTTGGATCTGCAATACGTAGTCACCAAAGTTTTTTAGCAAGCAAATCACATTTTAAGTCACAAATTATAGAGACTATTGGACTAGGTCTTTCGTTTGCAGCACCAATTAAAGTTGCAATTGATTTTGAAAGTGCTATGGCTGATGTTAAGAAAGTAGTGCAATTTGCTGAGGATGAGGCAGCTCACAATCAAGGAGCCGCAGAATTTGGTCAGACATTAAAGGAACTATCCCGTACGATACCACTGTCGGCTGCAGGGTTAGCTCAAATTGCTGCAAGTGGTGGACAACTTGGTGTAAAAAAAGATGATCTGATTAAGTTTACGACAACAGTGGCTAAAATGTCCACAGCATTTGATATGTCTGCAGAGCAGGCAGGTGATTCCATAGCTAAACTTGCCAATATCTATGGAATAGATGTAGACAGGATGGAGTGGGTGGGTGACATTATAAATCACTTATCAGACAAGACTGCTGCTAAAGCAAAAGATATGGTTGAAGCTCTAGCAATAGTTGGTGGTACTGCAAACCAGTTTGGCTTTGGTATTAAGGAAACAAGTAGTTTAGTAAATGCCTTTATTAGCTTAGGTAAACAACCAGCAAAAGCAGCAACTGCAATAAACGCTCTACTTAGTAAACTCCAGACTGCTGAGGGACAGAGCAAAGAGTTCAAAACAGCATTAGAAGGCATGGGAATAGCTGCAGAAGAAATGGTACAAAGGATTGGTGAAAATAGTCAAGGCGCACTACTTTATTTTTTTGAAACTCTGGAGAAAGTAGATAAACAGGAACGTTCTCAAATTCTTCTCAACCTCTTTGGTCAAGAATATCAGGATGACGTTGCGTTACTAGTTGGAAGCCTAAAAAATTTTAAAGAGGCTATAACTCATGTAGCTGACGAAAAAGAATTTGAAAAATCCATGCAAAAAGAATTTAACAATCGTGCAGCAACCACAGCAAATAATTTACGATTACTGAGAAATGCAATAGCAGAAGTAGGAATGAATTTGGGCTCAGTAATGCTACCTCCTTTAAAATCGGTAAGTAGTCTTTTAAGAGAGATAACTAACCCCATAGCTCGATTTGCAGAAAAATTTCCAGTTATTACTACAGGAATAATGAGTACCATAGCAGCACTAATAGGTCTTAAAGTTCTAGTAGTAAGCGGTGGTTATGCATGGAATTTAGTTAGAGGTGGAATGCTTGCTTTCTCGGTTTTTTTGCATGGAATACTGAAGCCAGCATTAATATCATTATCAACGTATGCTATTCCAGCAGTAATTACTGGACTAAGTTTTTTAAAAGCTGCAACTCTGAGCTTAGCAATGAAAGCTTTTCCTCTACTGTCATCAGCTCTACCAGCAGTAATCACAGGACTAAGAGCAATAACACTTGCTGTAATGAGTAACCCGATTGGATTTTTGATAGCAGGTCTTGTTACTGGTGCAGCTCTTGTTATAACTAACTGGCAAAAGGTAAAAGACTTTTTCTCTAACTTTTGGCAGTATATAAAATCGATAATAAAACCCATAGAAGAAGCTTTTTCATGGACAGGAAATACTATTAGCAGTGTATTTGGAAAAATCTCTGAGAATAGTCCACTGAAAGAGTTTGAAAAAAGGAAAAGTATTGTTACTGAAGTAAAAGCAGTCCATACTCCCTTAAAGAGTAATATTCTCAACAGTGGAAATCCTTTGCTAGATAACAGTATAATTAAAAAATTTTCCAATAGAAATCAGAATAGCTTCAGAATCAAAAGCCTTATTGAGGAAAAAAAATCCACAGAAAATGATAGGATATTTGCAGATTTTGCAACGAGTAAATTTGAAAACAAAGAACAGAAAACTATGAATCAAACTCAGAACATCACTAATAATTACACTATCAGCATTAAAGCAGAGCCAAATCAAGATATTCGTAATCTTGCAGATGAAGTAATAAAAAGAATAAGAGAAAAATCACGTGATGTTATGTTCGATACGGTAGATCCCATTTACTGATGCTATCCCTTGGTCCATATAAATTTACTCCGATAAGTTTGAAATATAGCAAAGAGAAGCGTTGGAGTGTGGTTGAGTGTATTGGTAAGCAATTACTACAGAATATTGGCCAGGGAGCAGAAAATATAGATTTAGAAGGAGTAATTTATCTTCATAATGGATTAGATCAATTAAAGAATATAAAAGAGGCAGAAAAACCTCACACTTTAGTTGATAGCATGGGAAATGTTTTGGGGCAATTTGTAATTACTCGCTTTGAAGAAAAGCAAACATCATTTTTCTCTTGTGGATTGCCAAAAAAAGTTGAATTCAGTTTAAGTTTGAAGCGTTATTCATGACTATATATTACTTAGCAAAAGAAAATGATATGTTAGACTATATTTGCTGGAAGCACTATGGATTTACTTCAGGAGCAGTAGAAATAGTATTAGAAGAAAACCCTGGACTTGCGGAATATGGAAGTTTTTTACCGGCAGGACTGAAAATTAAGCTGCCTATAATTGAGAAACCTCTACAGAAATCAACCTTGAAGATTTGGGGGTAAGATGCAACCAGAGTTTATCATTGAAGGGTATGAATTAGCAAAAGACCGCTTGGTGTCAATGCATGTTACTGATGAATCAGGGACTATAGAAGATATAGCTGAAATATGTGTCGATTACAGGGATGATAACATAAAAGTTCCAAAAGAGCTAAAGATTGCTTTGGGATATAGAGAAACAGAGGTACTACCCATAGGTATATATAGAGTCAATGAAATTACAGTACAAAGTCCACCAAAAACCTTAATAATCAAAGCTCATGCAACAAATTTGATGATATCGCTAAAGGAAAAAGTATCCAGAGAATGGCACCAGATTACGTTAGGTAATTTAGTCAAGGAAATAGCAAATAAACATGGATATGGATACAAAGTTGCTGAGGAATTTAAAGACATATTAATACTACATATTGACCAAACTGAAGAGAGCGATATAAGTTTGTTGACTAGAATAGCTATAGAGCGCGAAGCCATGGCAAAACTGGCAGGAGGGTATATATTGTTTATTCCAAAAGGTGCAGCAAAGTCAGCAACGGGAAAAGCTTTAGGAACGACAACTATTAGACCTCAAGATACAATTAATTGGAAAGTGCATTTTACTGTACGTGATAAATACAATTCAGTAGTAGCGAAATGGCATAACTATGAAAAGGGAGAGACTATATCGGAAAGAGTAGGTAGCGGTGAACCAAGTTACGCTATACAAACAGTTTACTCAAATGCAGAATCAGCTTTAAGCTCTGCAAATGCCAGATTTAAACAACTACAGCGTAACAATGAGAATCTAGAGATGACAATACCAGGTAATCCAGAGTTATGTGCAGAGGCAAAACTTAATCTTGTAGGGTTCAATCAGGATATAGATGGTGAATGGGTAATTGATAGAGCAGAACATATTTTAAATAGCTCAGGATATCGTACTACATTATCAGCTTCTTTGAGTAATTATGTTTAAGAGAAAATAAGTACATTGTTGATTTAATGCAAAAAAAATGCCGAACATGAGCAAGAAACAAGCTACATTGTGGTTTATAGTGGTCATAGTATGTGTTGTTATTACGTATTACTATCAAAAACCCAAGGCTGCTGAGGAGTATCAGAAAATGTTAGAAGTAGCAGCTAAGAACTGTGACTTAGAAACTGTGAAATCATTAGTAAAAAAAAGTAGAAGTGATTCAAGTATTAGTGAAAAGGCATTATATTATGTTTCAGAGAAAGGATGCTTAGAAATTGTTACATTTCTATTAGATGAAGGAGTAGATATAAATATTAGCTTAGCACTACTTGGTGCTGCTGACGGTGGTCAATTAGAAGTTGTAAAACTTTTGTTGAAGAGAGGAGCCAACCCTTATATTAGAGGTTGGAAAGAACAAACTCCAAGAGCTAGAGCATTTAAAAGATCATTTTATTATAGAGATAAACCTTACAGAGAAATTATAGACCTGCTTGATCAGGCGGAAAAGCAATATAAGTCAGAGCAATAAAATTATAGTTATTTTCTCACAACACGCAGTACAAATTTTCAATAACACAAATTATGAAAAATCAAAAAATCCCAATTACAGTAATTATCACGTTATTAATACAAACAGTAGCATTCATATGGTGGTTATCCAAGCTAGACTCAAGGGTACAATTTCACGATAAACTTATTGAATATGGTTTAATGGAAAAAGTGTTAGTACTTGAGGAGAGGGTAAAAAATCTTTCTGAAGAATTAGATGAGTTTAAATTGCAGGTTTTAAGCGGAAAAATTAAATCTTAATACCTTTACCTAAACTTACAATGATTAAATACATTTTGTCCGTTGATGGAGGTGGTATTAGAGGAATAATACCAGCCATTATTCTAGCAGAAATAGAGCAAAGGACAAGGAAACCGATAGCTGAAATCTTTCACTTAATGGCAGGAACCTCAACCGGTGGAATTGTTATAGCAGGATTATGTAAAAAAGATAAACAAGGAAATCCTCAATATTCAGCCAATGATTTAGTCGAGCTTTACCAAAAATACGGGTCATATATTTTTAAATCTTCATTTTTGAGAAGATCAATATTTTCTTGGCTTAATTGCGCACAATACCCACATAAAAATATTGAATTTGTACTGGATAAATATTTTGGCGATGATATCCTTAAAAACACTTTAAGTAATGTGTTGATTACGAGTTACGATATTCACAATAACTGCCCATTTTTCTTCAAAAGCTGGAAAGAAGGTAATATTAAGCTGAAAGATGCACTCAGAGCTGCAACGGCTGCACCTACTTATTTCATACCAAAACATCTAAAAATTGACCAGATAGACAGAGTATTAGTGGATGGCGGAGTGTTTGCTAATAATCCAGCGGCTTGTGCATATGCAAGTGCTAAGAGGTTATTTCCAAATGATGAGATTATACTGCTATCGGTAGGTACTGGCAGAACAGATAGAAGTATAAAGTATGCTAACTCAAGGAAATTTGGTAAAATAGGGTGGGTCAAGCCACTACTGAATGTGATGTTTGCCTCTGGATTGGATTGCGTTGATTATCAACTAGAACAAGTAATAGACGATAAATATATAAGAATACAATCGCAATTGAAAGTAGCATCGACTGAGATGGACAATATTACACTCAAAAATATCAAGTTTCTTCAGCAAGAGGCAAGTAAAATGATAGAGGATAACCAGAAAGTGATAGACAAATTCTATGATCTTATATCTTGATACGTAGAAATGCCAAAAAAATTCTGTAGCAATGGATATCTCTTCTCCAAAAAAATGTTTTAAGAAGCTAAGCCAAAAATACTACTTCAAAAATGGCTTCAAAAAACTGAAAAGAAAAATAAAAAAATTAAATCCAATATAGGGAGCAAGAGATTAGCATTTTTACTAACAGTTGCCACACCAGTGTTCAATTTAGCCAGTACTAACCATCAGCATCAATTTTAAAAACATTAAAGAAGTTAACGCACATTAGCAGCAAAATCTAAAGAAGCTGAACTGGAAAATCCAGCAGAAATTCAAGATTATGGCCATACTGTTAGCTAAAAGGTCAATGTCTGCTAATCCAGGTTCATATAATGGAATTTTTCCTGATTTCAAAAATTCTTAGTATTTATGTCAGACGCTTACATTGTACCAGATACTACTCCTAATCCTTAAAAATGTAGCTTAGCATCTAAAATAAACATCATTAACAATTTGAGTCATACACTTTTGTTGTTACATTATTTTTCTTAATTGCCTTACCTTCCGAATAAGCTATGAACAAGGTTGATGGTATTAATATCAAAGTACCATATAAAGCACTTTTATCAGGTAATTCATTAAATATAACGTATGCTACTATTGCAGAAATTATTAGCTCTATGTATCTATACGGTGCAAGTGCAGTAGCATCAGTAAGAGCAAAAGCTTTTAACATGAAGAACAGAATTAGGTTTGAACTTATTCCTAAAATCAGCAGTAATATTAATTCTGACAAGGAAGGCATATGCCAATAAAATAACAAAGATGGAGTGGAAAAAATTGTTGTTGTTAGAGCTGAGTAAAATAATATACTTATTATTGTCTCCTTCATTACAAGCTTCTTATTAAGTACATCTAGTATAGCGAAGATTAATGCGGATACAATAAAAATAAGAATTTTAGGATTAAAATCCTCACTATAAGCTTTAGTAGTAATAGCAATACCAATAAAACCAATGACAGCTACTACCCATCTTTGCCAAATTATATTTTCTTCCAGAAAAGGAATTGCAAGAAGCATAACAAATAATGGTATTGAGAAACCTATAATTGTTGCAGTTACTATTGGGCAAATAGTCAACCCATAGGTCCATAAGGTCATTCCACAAAACAACAATGCACCTCTAGTTATTTGAATAGATATTCGACTTGTTTTACAAACTCCTATTCCATAGTAAAATATAAAAGGTATAAGAGTAATAGTGCTAAATAAAAAACGGAAAAAGATTATCTCAAAACTTTGAAGGTGTAAACCGAGACACTTTGATATAGTATCATTAACTACACTACTAAGTAAACTGAGTATAAACCAGGTAACTCCAAGCAAATAAGCTCTTAGTCTGTGATCCATAAAACTCCCAATTTAATATTTTATGAGATAACTTTACTATAAAAAAGATCAATACTAGACAAGGTTTCCTCTATCTACTGTTTAACCATATTCATAAATATTTAGTAGAAATGATTTGAGAAGTATTATATAAAATGCAGCTTTATTGTATAATTTTAATAAACAGAAATGCTAACTGATTTTTTTATGATATATGATAATACTTGCGAATACTATCACATTATCAGGAAAAGTAATCGGGAGTACTGACGGCTGTGCCAACTAGCTTCTCTGCTAGCATTAGCAATATGTGTTTTCAGTGTTAGCTGTGAAGACGTTAAAGAAAGTTATCAAACAAGCAAATTAGCAGCAAAACTTTACGAAAATGCTTCAGTTGAGTCAGCTAAACAAATTTTCAGAATAGATGTATTAAATACGTAACTATTTTTACTCATATCTTAATATAATATTTCTCAGTACCGTCTTTAACACAATTCAATTTTCACACTCATCAGCAGTTAGGCCACTTGCTCGCACAATAATATCAATTGCAACACCTGCCTCTGCTAGATTTTTTGCAACCTTGATTTTTTCTGTTTTTTTAACTTTTTCCTTGCCACTTTTCATATCTTCAGATAGAGATTTGACTAATGATTCTTGTTCTCTGTACTCATCCATTAAACTCAATAGCTTATTTTCCTCTTTGCTTTCCCTTGTTTTAGGTAGCAGAACTTTAATATTCACTGATAATTCCCCTGCTATTTCATATAATTTATCAAATGATATGGCAGTATATCCTTTTTCATATTCGTGTATTTCCTTGAGTGTTACACCAACTTTATTCGCCAAATCTTTTTGAGTATATCTTCTTATTAGCCTCCATTCTCTTATTCTTTGCCCTATTCTGTAGTATATAGAATTAGTGCAGACTTCTTTCTCTGTATTATCATACTCGTAAATAGATAAACCCGTTGCCTGGGAAATAACATCAGTAGAAACTCCTTCTTTCACTAGATTTTTTGCTATTTCCAACCTTGCCTCCTCTTGATTAATTTTTTCGCTAATATGAACAAACCTGACTAATGAAGGTACTATTTTGCCTAACTTTTGATTCTCGTATATTTTTGTTAGATAGAGTATTTCTTCGTCTTCATCTTTATACTCTCTTACTACTACTAGTTCAGGTAGCAGATCT
The DNA here is from genome assembly GCF_947251615.1 of Wolbachia endosymbiont (group A) of Apoderus coryli. Lineage (NCBI taxonomy): Bacteria > Pseudomonadati > Pseudomonadota > Alphaproteobacteria > Rickettsiales > Anaplasmataceae > Wolbachia > Wolbachia endosymbiont (group A) of Apoderus coryli. The sequence continues at coordinate 376,364 of NZ_OX366367.1, forward strand.
ATAGCACTAACCGATAGTTCTTTTGCTATCGTATATAATACTTCAATTGGAATAGCGCTATAGCCACTCTCATAGCTGTTCACCTCTTGATATGTTAAACCTATTTTACTTGCTAGTTCTACTTGATTATACCCTTGCATTAACCTACTATTTTCTATTTTTTGCCCTATTTTGTAGCTTATAGGACTAACATTGCTTGCAGAAACAAACACATACACCTCCATTTAAGAAAAGAACTCTATTACTATAATTTTTTTACGAGCTACCAATCCAAAACTATATCAACAGGTAAACCTACCGCTTGCAAAATAATATCAATAGAAATTCCCCCTTTTACTAGATCCTTTGCAACTTTAATCCTTTCTATCTCTCTCACTTTCTCCTCACAAATACGTATCCCTTCAAACAAAGACTTTATTAGTGCATGCCGTAGTTCTTGGCTCTCAATTTCTTTGTATTCTTTAATCAAATCAGGTAGCTCATTTTCTATCTTATCTCCTGTTAGTTCAAGTAGGTCAATGATGTTAATTGATAACACCCCCGCTATTTCATATAATTTTCTCAGTGGAGTAGCTACACGTCCTTGCTCATAGTTGCTTATTTCATCACGTGTTGTATCCATTTTCTCAGCCAAATCCTTTTGAGTATACTCTCTCACTAGCCTCCATTCTCTTATCTTTTTTCCTATTTGGTAATAGATAGAACCCGTTTTTTCTTCAACACATTCATCAGCAAAGAGGCCAATTGTTTTCGAAACAACGTCAACAGAAATTCCTGCTTTGACCAAACCTTTTGCAATCTTTATTTTCTCTGCTTTCCTACTACTTTTTTCACTAACTTGGACAAATTGGGTTAATAAACAAAACATTCTACGTAACTCCTGATCATTAATCTTTTTATATTCTCTTACTAGATTTAATATTTCTTCTTCCTCATCTTCAAGACAGCTTTTTGATACAGGAATAAGATCGGTAATACTGATTGATAGTGCCTCAGCTATAGCATACAACCTTTCGATTGAAATTCTACGGTTCCCTTTCTCATATTGCAGTATTACCCAGTACTTTACACCAATTTTCTCCGCTAAATCCTTCTGAGTATAACCTCGCTCTAACCTCCAATTTTTTACTTTTTCCCCTACTTCACAGTCTAGACTTTTTTCCACTAAAAGAACCATACATATAATATTTTCTACTATAGCTCAATTTTGTTAAGGCTCCAGATATAACGGTAAGAAAAAAACTCTGGAACCTTAAAGTTGACTGTAGACACATTAAAGTTCCCTAAAGGTTTCTTTACTACCTCCACATACCCTATTTACCCATGAAGACAATACTTCATCATTGCTAATCTCTTTTATAGCATGCTTTTCACTCCATATGCCACATCTAGTGAAACTACCTCTCTCTACTGCTTCTTTAAGTTTTACTCCCCCGAAAAGGCAATTTTTTCCTACTTCTTCTCCTATTTTTTGTAATTCAGCCCACATTTCCTTGTTTTCTACTCTGACTTGTACTTGATCATATTTTTCTACATCATGGTACAATATAATATTTAGCTTACCAACGCTTGTAGGAAATTCCAATATAATGGATCTTCCATCTGACATATCAGTATAGTTTCTTATACCTCCCTTCTCACTTTTAACTTCAACTGCATCATTGCCAATTTTTAAAATATTACTTCCTAACTCTCTCAGTATTTTGGCTACCTCTACCTTGCTATCATCAGAAAATTCTATATATGATGTTGTATTGTCTATCTCGAAATCTATTAAGGATCCTTCCTGAACAGCACTTTCGCCAGCTTTCTCTAGTTCTTCTAGTTGCTTATCTATCTGTGGTTGAACTTCTGGTTGTAGCTCATCATAGATTTCACCTATCAGTTTATTCTGTAGTAGAGTATCATGAAACTCTGCACCGCTTAGCATTAATTTTCGTATTAGCTTTTTACGATCACTTTTTTCTAATTTGTGAAAATGTGTACCTAATACTACATATTCTGCAAAACTCCATTCGCCATCATTACATGCATTTAGCCTTGCTCCAGAAGTTAGTACTTGGTCTACAGCCTTGTGCAGTTCATTTGGACTTTTTGCTCTTACCACAGCACTCTTAAACCAGCTCAACTTTTCGCTTTCGCTTATACTTGGCTTTATTTTTTGCAAAGCTGAAGTAAATGGATTTAAATCTTCTGCTTGATCATTTAAAGGTTTTGTGCCATATATGTAGTCAAGTCCTTTCCCATAGTTGATTTTGTTTTCGCGAACTTCTCTACCAGGGAAAGGTGCTATTTCTTGAGACTTTTTAGCCTTATTAATTTTGCTTACAAAGGTAGGCTGCTGGCTAGTACGACCAATTCCTACAATAGCATTTAACATCTCACCTTTTGATAATCTATCAAGATCAACGTTTAATTCGTAGATGCTTCCTTTTTTGTCATCAAAAGGTACAATTATTTTATTACCCATATTAGCCTCCGCTATTAAAAATACTTTCTAAGTGTATAGTTGTTATACACTCTACTACTCATTATAAATTATAGTGAGTAGATTTGCAAATACTTTCTGCTATAACAATCCGTTTTCTCGAAAGCTAAAATAGCCCGTACTTGTGATGATAATGTGATCAAATAATCTAACGCTTACAGTACTACATGCTGCCGCTAAGCTCTTCGTTACTTCTTGATCTTCTTCTGATGGTTCTAAACTCCCTCCAGGATGGTTATGTGACATTATTACTAATGTTGCATTTTTTATTAATGCTTTTCTTGTAATTTCCTTTATGTATACTGGTGCTTTTTCCATTTCACCAATATACGATTCTTCTCCGATTAATTGGCGCCTTTTATTCAAATACAATATTTTTACACATTCCCTCTCTGCATGACCTATACTTACGTTCAAATATTCTACTAGCCCTTGTAAGTCCATTATTGGCTCACTCTTAAGCTTTTCTTTCAGTACCCTTTCTAGTGTTTCCTTAACACACATAATCATTGCTACTGCAGAATCAGTCACTCCTTCTATAACTTTCAGGTCATCCATTTCTCGACCTAAAATCCTTCCTACTCCCATATAAGTATTCACCAGATTTTTAGCAATTTCTTGAGCCTGTGGCCTTTCATGTACTGCACTTAAAAACGTTTCCATTATTTCACGATCAAGTAATGCTTTGCCTTTGCTTTCTAATATTCTGAACTCTATTTCCTCTTTACTTTTATTCATATAATTTACCCTTCACTAACAACAAACTTTTTTTAAATATTTACTGCTGTTTTTTTATCAGCATTGGCATAGAGCCATAACTTTTGAGTGAAGTCAAATCAATTTCTCAATCTTTTTTACTTATTTTTTCATCAAAAAATTAAGATACTAACAGATGCTTATTTTATCTAATTGAAAATTAATTTTTTATTTAAAAGAAGTTGTTACTATTTTAGAAATAACATCAATAGAAAAACCTAACTTGAGTAAATTATTTGCAACTTTCATTTTCTCTACTTTTCTCTTTGTAAATTTGCTTTCTTTGCAATAAAAATTCTACCCATATATTCAGTTCATCTAGTGATTCTTGATTATCAATTTTTCTATTGCCCAACTTAATAATTCATTTTCTGCTTCACCATCTTTGCAATCATTTTCTTTATATTCCTTTATCAAATCTTCAACATCCACTTCTTGCTATTTCCCATAACCTTTCACTTAAAATCGTCTTGCTCGTAGTGATGTATCTGTGAGGGTCCTATATTAAGCTTTTTTGCTAATTCTTCTTGCGTATAGCCTCTTCCATCAACTATGTTTTTTAAAAAATTTTTTATTTGTGTAATTCTGTAACTTTGTTCAATCATGTGGACAATAAAAACCCGTGTGTCATAGAAATAAAATTTTATATCAAACAGCTGCCATAATAATTTCTGTTTAGCTAATGAATATGTGCTTTAAGTCTGTGTAGACGCACATATTCATTAGCCAATTTCAGTCACCGTTGTGAGAGTATGCAAATTAATTGCTTCTTTAAGTCTTGCATTAGCAATTACTATGATTTTCCGCATTAGAGCTGTTATAGCTACCATTTTCTTCTTACCACTTTCAACAAGCTTAGAATAAAAGGCACCAAGTACAGATTTGGACCTTGCAGCAGACATGGCAGCTGTAAAAAGCTTTTTACGGACATTACTTCTACCACCTATAATCCTTCGATAACCAACAGCTTTACCACTTTCCCTAGGATGAGGTGCAACTCCAGCAAGACTTGCTACTTCCCTTCTGTTTAAGTAACCAAGCTCCGGTATTAAACACAGAAAATCTTGTGATAACTTTTTACCTATTCCAGGAACTGTTTTAAGGATTTTTTGATGTTCTTGTAACTCATGACTTTCATCAATGATTCTTTGTATAGTATTATTTAGTTCATCTATTTGGCCATTAAAAAATTCAATAGTTTTTTGACAACTTTCTCTTAGAGCCTGTACGCGATCTCTGAATATGGTAAGATGAGGTATAGTTGATATGAGGTAAACTATGAGGAATACATATCCAAGTGACATAAGTTGTGAAAAATTCGAAAAGATTAGACTAATTTTAGAAAGCGTGCGAAAGAAAACAAAGCCAAGAAGGCTGGATTTATATGAGTTATTTTGCGGTGTGCTTTATGTGCTAAAAAGTGGCTGTCAATGGCGAATGCTGCCAAAAGAGTTTCCAAAATGGCGCAATTGTTATGACTATTTTAAAAAGTGGAGTGAAAAACCAAACGGAAATAAAGAAAGTATTTTGGAGCGTGTATTAAAAAAAATAATTGGCGTGGTCCGACAAAACAATGGTCGGAAAGAAAAAACTAGCTTCTGCATAATTGATGCTCAAAGTGTTAAAAATACAGATACTGCTGAAGAAAAAGGCTATGATGCAGGTAAAAAGATTTCAGGAATAAAACTCCATATAGCAGTTGATACTCAAGGTTTACCACATGCAATTTATGTAACAACTGCAGGAACAACTGATCGCAGCAGTGCTGTGAAGATGGTCGATAATGCAAAAGAAAACCTCTCTGGAGTAAAAAATATACTGGTTGATGCAGGCTATACAGGAGAGAATTTTGCAACTCAGATAAAAGATATTATTGGTGCAACTGTTGAAGTAGTAAAGCGGAGCGAATTACACACCTTTGCTGTATTGCCGAAAAGATGGGTTGTTGAGAGATCTTTTGCTTGGTTAGAAAAATGTAGAAGATTGTGGAAAAATTGTGAGCGAAAACTCAATACCAGCCTACAAATGGTCGTTCTGGCTTTCACTGCTTTGCTTCTAAAAAGATTATGAACAGGCTCTTATATGGTCGTTTTCAGGTGCTTCCAGTCTACATTTTTCCTGAGTTCTCATTTGCGTGATGTCATCACGACGTTGACAAAGTGCAACCAAGGTTGATTGTTTTTCAGAAGTAGGTACAAATAGAGAGAGAGTTCTATGGCGTTCAAATCCATATTGAGCAAGAGCTCTTGCATCTGATTTATCGGATTTTGCTAAAGTTCCGTGAGATAAAATAAAACTTTTTACTTTACGGGTATTAGCTCGATGTACGGTGATATTCTTGTCAATAAGAAAATGTGACAAACCAAGCTCATATTTTCCTGTATTTTCTAAAGTCACTAAAGAATTAGGTAAGATATCTGAGAACTTTTGACACAATTGTTGCCAACCAGAAGTATTATTGTCAAATTCAACAGCATTCTTCTGCTTGTGAACTGCAACAACATTCTTGAATTTTCCGATGTCAATACCAATAAAATTTTGATATGATCTAACCATTATAACCTCGATAGTTTTATTAATTTAAGATTGTAAACGGGTGCATACATATGTCCCATGCAACTATTCAAACGTATCGAGAGATAGGGCTAGCGTACCTTGATTTATACGGTTGTAAACCCAATTTGCTATCGGTCGCACACGCCCTTATAACTCTATTCCTATAGTGAGTAGGGTTACCTTCTCTCTTGTTTCTTTTATATCATATTTTTAACTTATAATTTGCTACTGAAATGTTGACATTAAGCTTCAAGATCTTTATCATGTAAAGGTGTGGGAGGTTAATGAACCTGTCCTCACGATGTTAGGTAAATCGTAATTGAGCTTTTGGGCTCGTGTTTTTATTAGGAGGTTAACCTCTCACACCAAAAACAAGTGTTTTTAAAGCTCTTTATAAGCTCCTAAATCCATGAATTCATTTGCCGGGCTTTTAAGGTACTTTATAGCGCAGCTTATAAAAAGACCTACAAAAGACATCTAAGGTGCGTAGTAGCATTCTAGGGCCATCTATGAAGGTAGTTTTTTGCCAACTCTTGAAATTTAGCTAAATTTACCACTTTAATAGACCTCAGCATAAAAAAGTTGAATATTTCTTCAGAATTGTGTATAATTATTAATGCTTTTTAAGTGGATTTCCTATGGCTCTTTCCAAGTTTCTCGATCCTAAGAATGATATATCGTTCAAGCGCATTTTCGGCACTGAAAAAAATAAGGACATTCTTATTCACTTCCTCAATGATATTCTTGGCTTCACTGGCAAAAGTGCAATAAAGGATATAGAGTTCTTAAGTACTATTCAAGACCCTGATATTGCTTCTAAAAAACAAAGCATTGTCGATGTTCTTTGTAGAGATGAAAATGGGTTACAAGTGATAGTCGAAATGCAGGTTGCTAAAACGAAAGGCTTTGAAAAACGTGCCCAATATTACGCAGCTAAAGCTTACTCAAGACAAGCTAGTAAGGGTGATCAATATCATGACCTTAAGGAAATTATCTTTATTGCTATAGCAGATTGTATACTGTTTCCTGATAAGTCTGAGTACAAATCAAAGCATACTATTCGTGATGAAAATACTAATGAGCATGATCTAAAAGATTTTTACTTTATATTTATTGAGTTGCCTAAGTTTCCAAAAACCAAAGAAGATCAGCTTTCGAGTATAGTTGAAAAATGGGTCTACTTCTTTAGATATGCAGACGAAACTAGTGAAGAAGAGCTAGAAAGAATAATAGGAAGTGATCTAATAATTAAAAGAGCATATGAAGAACTAAATAGGTTCAACTGGTCAGAAAAAGAATTTATAGCCTATGAACAAGAGATCAAGCGTATTCGTGATGAACAGGCTGTCCTTGCTCAAAAACTCGATGATGCCACTCAAAAAGGTAGACTAGAAGGTAGACAAGAAGGTAGACAAGAAGAAAAAATCGAAGCAGCCAAAAACTCACTCAAGGCCGGTGTCTCTATTGATGTTATAGCTCAAATTACCGGCCTCTCTCATTCTGAAATTTTACAACTCAGGGAAAAAGCATAAATATTCCAGCCTATTCACTTCACTTTTCAACATTTATGAAAATCTTTCCTAAGTTAGACATACCCTTAATCAAGAGTCTAGTGAACTATCTAAAATAGCTATAAAGATTACACATAGAATTACATAGATTACTATCATAACGAAACCCTCCTATTCAGCCTTCCATATCAAAAATACATACTGTAAGTTAACATAGAGAGTACATTACCACTTATTTCCTAATCTCAGTCTTGTACCTCTAATTTCTACTTTATCTATCTATAACCCTCAAACTTGCTACTGATCTCCCTTCTGATAAAATTGAAGAGTTAAAAGAGTGACATCCTTTTTTACTTATTTGGTAAACCATAAAGTACCTTCAATTCTTTCTCCAACTTTTCTTCCTAAAGCCTCAGCTCTAACTTTTTCAGCATGCAGCATTCCCTTTTGAATTTTCTTAGGTAATGGCGTATTGTTAAATTTCTGATTTGTCGCTTTCATGGCCAACATGTTCAATGCAAACAATGTACTTGGTACATCAACTTGCGCCGTAGCTCTTGTTAAATGCGCATGTTTAGAACTATGAGAACTTTGCTGGTTTTGATGAAAACCTTGTTGTTTTTGATTTGCACCACCTATCATTTTTCTACTATCTATTCTTTCATTACTAATCCTTTCAGACCATTTATTGTTTGCACTAATCGTTGGTTTGTGTTGGTTACTATGTTTATAGGAGCTGTCATCACACCGTTTATAATTTACTATGTGTTCCTTTCTTTCACTAATTTTTTTAGGTTGACCATCAAAGTAACTATGATTTTTATTGCTATGGTGAGATAAAGTAGGTTTTGGTCCATTATGTAAAACTCCTAACTTCTGCTGTTTTTCATTACCTGCAACTCTCGATTGATTAACACTTTGCTCATTGCCCATTTTGCTTCCATATTGTTGTTTTGTTTGCCTGTCATTGCCACGTTTTTTGCTGTAGGCACTGGCATTCTTATCATTACTTTTACGAGCATCATACTTTGACATATATTGAAATTCCATCTCTTGTGCTTGATCATAGCGAGGCTGTTTTGATTTCCATTGATTGCTTGAGTCCATTTGAATATCTGTAAGTTTAGAATCTTTTAATTCTTTAGCTGTACCTCTGTATAACCCATTTACTAAATCTGATGCCAATTTACCACCTTTTTCTTTTGCCCAACCACACAAACCATTTATCCATGAAGATGATCTTGTGCCACTACTTGCTACTGAATTTAGGGATTCACTTGGCAAATGACGGCGTTCACGTCGTGCAGATCTTTCTTCCTCGAGTCTTTCTTTTAAATAGTTCACAATACTACTATGCCCTTTATCTTTAGCAATATCTAGCGGTGCCTTGCCGTAATCACTCCTAGCATCAAGATTAGCATGAGCATCGACAAGAACTTTTACTATATCAAGGCTGTTGGTATCAGCAGCATAATGTAAAGGTGTCCAATTGTCTTTGTCTTCAGCGTTAACATTTGCACCACGATTAAGAAGTAATTTGACTACATCTATCCTGTAGTTTTCAACCGCTCCATGCAATGGAGTTGCTTGATATTCTCCGTTTTTAGCTTCAATATTAGCACCGTTATCAAGAAGAAGTTTAACTAGGTTTAAATCACCGATTTCAGCAGCTGAATACAGTAGTGTATTACCGTTTTTGTCATTGGTATCAATGTTAGCACCCTGAGCAACAAGACCTCTAACTTTATTAAGATCACTATTTCCTATTGCGATTAATAACTGTTTATCTAGGGTTAATTGTGTTTGTTGTAAGTACTGTACAAGATTATTATGTCCCTTATCTCTAGCAATATCTAGCGATGTTTTGCCACTACTATCTTTAGCACCAATATTAGCCCCATTATTTATAAGATCCTGCAATATATCGAAATGACCACCCCAAGAAGCTAAGTGTAGTGGTGTCTCACCATTTTTATCAACCTCATTAATACTTGCTCCTTTCATAAGAAAAAGTTGTACAATCTCTTCATCATTGCTCTCAGCAGTAGTGTATGTAAGACCTCTACCATATACATCTTGAATATCCTTGTGATTATTCATAACAGCAAAGTGCATAGGAGTCCTGCCAAGTACATCCTTAGCATTCATATTAGCTCCCTTATCAACTAAAAACTTAGCAATATCTGAATGACCTTTCAATGCAGACCAGTGTAGTAATGTGCAGCCATATTTATCAGTCGCATTAACACTCACATCTTTACTAACAAGAAACTCTACTGTGCCTAAGTTACCACTCCAGGTATAATAAAACCCGCCATGCGTTCTGTCGTCAATATCTTTAGCAATAAGATCATTAATTGTCTTGAGATCCTTTTCATTTTTTACAGTAAGTAACAATTCTTTATCTAAGTGTGCTTGCATAAAAACTTGCCTCATTGTATTAGAATTAGTATAATGCTCCTCATCTTCAGGAGTGCTACCACTGTTATCTTTAACATCAATATCAGCACCTTTACTTATAAGATACTTCACAATATCTAAATGATGAAAAGACTGTGAAGCATAATGTAGAGGGGTTTTACCATCTTTATCTTTAGCATTAACGTTAGCACCTCGATTTACAAGACCTTGAACTTTATTAAAATCACCATCTTGTACTGCATATGACAATTCTTTATCCAATTTTTTTTGCTCTTTCTCTTTATTAAATTCCACTATAATATCTTCTGAGTTACAAATAGAAGCTATACACTTTGAGTTAGAAACTATTGCATCATTAAAAGCAAATATCATTTCCCTTGCTGGTTGATAGGTATTCCAATTTTCTACTTTCGCTAAGGTATGATTCTTATGTGATAACACTAAACTATCATCAGTAATCTCGGTATCAAAATCCAATATAGACTTATCTCTAAAATCAACCAAACCAATATCATTCTTATCGATAGGTTGATTATGATAAATCTGTAACCCTTGTTCCTCTGGTTGATAGTATCTGAAAGAGTCCGGGTTCATTTCTACATGCTCAAGCCTTAAGTTTGTACTATCAATTTTATAAAGCTCATTATTCATTTGTAATACAATTTGTTGATTCTCTGGATTTTGAAAATAATCAACTAAACCAATGGATAAAGACCATTTAGTACCCTTAATATCAAATATTGTAATATCTTGTATTTCTAAACTGTCCTCTGTAAGGTCAGAGATTGATTGGTTATAACATTCATTTATATAACTCCTTTCACCTTCTTCTATACCTATACTATCAATATCTGTTACATTCAACTCAGCAAAATCGATAATATCGTAAGGTATACTTTGATAAGGTATTACTTTGTTTTTTATTTTTAGATTGAGCCTTATCGGCGATGATGAAATTTCCCTGCTTAATTCATGATCATATTCTGGTAGCTTGATGATATACTTATGTTGAAAATTTCCTCCTTCCACTGTCACATCCTGAGGATGGCTACACGCCATAATATAGTTATTATAATTAAGCTCTCCTCCGTTTCCACGATATTCCTGATAACTGTTTGCTATATTAGAACCACTGGGGCTAAAATCAACAATTACCTGACCTGAGTACATGCCTGCAATTATCACTTTTTCACTAGGTATTCCCACATGGTTTTTAGTGACTTCTATTTGAGATATTGGTATGTCGAAATTATTCTTACTAGCAATATCTTTTGCAATTTGATAAGTATCAAGTAATTCTTGATCTAGAATACTTGCTTGTATAAATGCTTTTAACTTTTTTTCACTATTTTGTATGACTTCTCCACTAATATCATTACCTGAATTTTTCAACTTTTGATACCTAATATCCTCCACTGTATCAAACAAAGACTTGTCTTGTATTGCAACAGATTCTGTTACTCCACTACAGTTTACTTGAATTATTAGATTTTTAAAATCATCGATTTTAGTACTTGAAACAATACTTTGTGTATCATTAGCTAAAAGATCTAAGCTATAGCCGACCTTTTCTATATCTTCACTTATTCCCCACTGTGTGATATTAGCAACTTGAACCCTTATTACGTCAATATTTCCTTTTATTTTTCCTGTACTACCTAAATCACTTACTATCCTAGCATTATCACTGTTTTTATTAACAACAAATATTGTTTGCTTTGATCCCCTGTGATGCACATTTTCTTTGTTAACTACTCTAACTTCATAATCTTTGTCTGTGCAGTTAAATGAATTCTGCCGGACTTCTGCATTTTTTACATTAATAAATCTTGTTTCACAGTGAGTAGTAACATTTTGCTTGCTGTCAGAATTAGATACGTAGTTATATGTGTTAACCAATCTTATTCCATTGTTATTGCTATTACCATAATATATGGTTCCATTGTGCAAATCAGCAATAACACTATTGGCTTTAGCATTCATTACTAGAGTATTTTCTTTTTTTGTTCCGCCTTTGAGAGTACCAGATATAGAATTGCCAATAACAAAGATAGTTTCCTTATTTTTTGAACCAACATAATTTACATTACCATCTGGGATATACATTACTGCTGGGTAATTTGCAGCTGCTGTTAATGTTTTTGGTCCTGAAATATATAATACTGATCCTTTAGGAAAGGTTTGCTTTTTTGTATTACTAGGATCTTTTCTTGTTGGACTAGTAAAAATAAAAGGTTCACCAGAGAGAGTAAAGCTCTCTTGACAATTTCTATAGGTTTTGCCAGCATTGCAAGGCATATATACCTTATCCAAAGCGTAGGGCCGGAATATACGTTCTTCATTAATTATGCCACTACATTGATGTTGTGGTATTAAATGTCCTGATGGGGCCATTACGACTCTTAACCCACTATTGTGCTCGTCTTGAGTTATATGGGGAAGATATTTTGCCTCTTTACTAATCAAATAAACTTTTTTCTTTTCTTGTTTTGCAAGAAACTCTTCATATTTTTTAATACTCTTAAATCTTGTAGCACCTATGTCATCCAGCTGATAAAATTCTAAGTCAAGAGGTCTAGATATATTTAATGAAGATAAATCATCCTTTACATTAGAAGTTATATTAACCTTATTGAAAGAGATACTCTCATATCTTTTTTCTAACTCACATGTCCACTGATCTGAACAACCGAGTCCCTTCCCAACACATACATGTTTTTTCTCAATGGTTTTAATGATCTCACTATATTTTTCTTCAATACTAGTAACATACTGCACAACTGCAACTATATTAGGATCAGAATTAAGGTAACTTATGGCATTGCTTTTCACAGTATTCAAATAACTCTTTATCCTTATATAGTCTTCGTATATTACTTTTTCAGAATTTGAAAAAAATATTTTAGTACGATCGATATTAGATATGGGAATTTGTGCTGCTATTGCTTGCGCTTCCATTGTTCTACTGTACAAGAGTTGATGTAATGAAAACACAATATCAGGAACCATAGTAAATACTGACATCCTACCTAAAACTTTGCCTGCAGCAGATAACCTTCTTAAAATCTTAGTAGCAGTACTTACACTTTTTACTGCGAAACTAACTCCTGCACTTACAGGCCTTATACTCATGCTTGTTAATTTTACACCACTACTAGCTGTCCAATAATAATTTAATGGATGATGATTACCTTGAACTATTTCATCTACACTATATCCAAATTGATAAGCGATAGTCGCAAATGTAATACTTTGAACTACAGGATTATTGATAATCTTAACAAAAGCTTGGCGTACAGGTTGTGGTATTTTGTTAATCAATCCTCCTACTTTACTATTAGGAGAAATACTTACGCTGGTTCTAACATCATCCATAGCATCAAGTATACCGTTGATACCAAACACCTGCTTTAGAGCATCATTATCATACCGTCCAAGCGTTGCTGTATCACCTATACTATCGAGCAAGTCATATATAGCCATCATGGAGAAAAACTTTCCACCTTTCGCCCCTTTGATTTTTGCTGAATCAAATTTATTACGATCAAATGTAATTCCTTTTTCATTAAGACTGCTTTCTACATTACTAATGTAATCTACAAAAACTTTTCCACCAAGATCATCAAAATGACTTTTAAATCTGTCAAAAATATCTTCCCTAACACCTTTTGCTAACAAGTTCTGTTTAATTTCCTCTACAATATCATTGTAACCTTGATCAGTTTCAATACCTTGAACATCACCTATATCTTCAATGTATTTTTTATTCTCTAATAACTGTTTATTACTTGATAATTGATGTAATTTATCAAGAATTGCCTCTCCCTCTACATCTGTAGTAAAATCTTTAATTATATTATCAAGTTTTACTTTATAACCATTAATGTTTAAATAATATTCAATATCTTGTCCTTCCATTTTTTCTGTTATAACGTGATCTTTATTTCTGCCTACTTTTACTAAGATCTCAATACCATCACTATAATCATCTACAAAATATCTTTCTGCATTCTTCATTTCTATAATATCACCTATTATCAATTTTTTATCATTACCATTGTTATCTTTTACTTTTACATATACATCAGTCCTATCAGCATTACCTATCTCATCAAACACTTGATCATGACCTATAGTTATAATTTCTTTAGTAACAATTTCCTTGTCGTAAGCCTCAATTTCAATATTGAAATCCATAATATTATCATCACTGAAGTAATTCTTCATTACTGCATCACTAAATTTACTATAATTGATATCAATTTCGTCTCTTAAGCTGTGCAAACCATGAGCTATGCTTAATAATTGGCTGCTGCAAACTCTATCTGCTAGAGAATATAAATTACCTAGATTATTTGTCTGAACATAATTCCTATGATCACTAACAAGTATTCCAAGATCAATTAGTGTATTATAACACACCATCTTTTGTAAGTTTTTATTAATCTCTTGTTGATTCATTGATAGTAGTACTTTACTCAATTTCATAGATTCAAGTACATGATTTAGCAAACTACTCTTATTTACATCTAAAGTAGCAATTTGATTAACTCTTTCACGTTGTTTACTAAAGATCTCTTGATCGATTTCATCCTTCAAATTTTCAAAATCAGCATCTTGTAGTTGCTGTGAATGGCTATATTTCGTAGAGACTTTCTCACTAATTTCTGTAAAGATATCATTTAATAATTCTGCGTCTTTTGTCAATTTTTCTGGGTTATTAATCAGAAGATTTTTAAAATTCTCATCTTTAATTAGAGGTAAAACAATCTTCAACAGATCAATCTTGCATATCTGTAAAAAATAACTTGAACTCTCACCCAATACCTTACTAACAACGTCTAAATTATCGGATAAATATTTATCAATCTGTGTAAAGGTTTTTAAAGCTTCAATATTTTCCTTGTTCTCTCCTACAATACCCTCAATCTCTGTATCCATTGAATTTAAAAAAACTACGTTTTTAACTTTTGTTACAAGAGCCTTTTTAATATTTGGATCTATAGCTTCACCTTTAGATACCTGTTGAGAAATCTTGAAAAGCTGATTATAAAACTCAATATCCTTTGCTTTCTTCACTACCTTATCAGCATCAAACAACTCTTTGACACGTTTTTCCTTTTCTTCCTTTGTAATACCTTCCTCATCACGTGAATCTATGCAGGCCATGCCTATACTACGTGTTCTCCTTCCTTTAGAACATTGCTGCTGACTAATACTAAAGATAGAACTATGAACTACCTTAACAGAAGCAAACTCATCTTTGCTTGCTAGAATAAGTGAATTTGCATCTTTAGCTTTCTTATCAAAAACAACACCCATAAAAGCCACTTCATTCCCATCTGTAAGCGTTTTATAAGTAACACCTTTCTTATACTCATCAGTTATTTGGCTATTTGCCTCATCCTTTAATGCATTAGCTGTTTTACCTTCTCTTGGCCCTTTAAGTTCTAATCCCACAGGATCATATTCTTTAGCACTGCTAGCTTGATTTGCAAACTTAATACCATGTACGACCATATCAATACGTTTTCCCCTTCCAGTTTGAAACTCTGTTAATACTAATGCTCTGTTTTCTTGTGACTCTCCTAACTTTATATCACTATAGTGGCTGAATGCTCCATGAAATACAGCTTGAGTATGCGCTTCTTTTTCTATTAGAAATTTAAAAGGTAGCATTGCCTCACCTAATTTTCCAAATAACTCCTTATACTTGCCTATTGATTGAGATCGATCTTGTGAAGAAGCAAGCTGAGACTCTAGTACTGCATCAAATTTTTCCTTTAACTCGGCAGGATAAGGAATGTTTTTCCATTCTCCATTAAAAGATTCTTTTCCCCCTTTATACTCATTCAAAGAATTATATCTATCAATCTTTTTTATATCAAAAAAATCTGGTTTTCTTTCCTCTTGTAAACTTATACATACTTCTGTTATTTTACCAACTTTTGGTAGATTAATAGGTATCTTTTTCTCACTAAACTCTCCTTTTCCTCCTTCTCTAATATGAAAAATAAACACCTCTTTATCCTGTCCTTGATTTCCTTTAGTCAGCATAAATGTTGTCACAGGCCTTTCAGTTGATTGTGTACCAGATCTTGTAGAAGAAGCAAGTGGGTACTCATTATATAAAAATACGGATTTCTCTAAATCAATATCTACAAACTTATCAGCAAGAAGAAGTTGCCCTAATAGAAATCTACTAAAGTAATTACCCCCTTTCTCTGGCGTACCAGGAAATGTGTGATAAATACGTTCTAGTGGCTGTTTTATCTTTTCTGTTATATCAGTAATTGCCTCTTCTCTTCCATTCCAATCGGAAGCTTCTTTCAAAAGTGCCTGCATTGTAGGTAGAGCAATTTCTCTGTCTTCACGAGGCGATATATGCATTGAAAACTTTTCACCTTCAGTTGAATCCAAATTTAACCCTACACATAACACATTATCTGAAACGGTTAAAACACGCATTGTGTTTGGCTGAAAACCTTTTGCATAATCCTTTGCTTGCTCTAATGCACTACCTAGTGTTGTACCAGCAGCTGTTCCTGCTTTTAATTCAATAATAATTGGGACAGCATTCAATGATCTTTCCTTACCACGAGGCACTAGAACAATATCAGCGTAACCTCTTCCTGCAAATTGCTCTAAGTAAACCCTAAGATTATGTCTATAGCGAAAATTCACTAAAGCTCCTGCTACAAATCCATGATGTGCTGCTTCTCTTGTCCCTTGAGCATAGGTAAGTGAATTCCCATATTCAGAGTGAATTCTACTGACTTTTTTAAAAATTTCTTCAACAGATTCCTTTACTTTTCCTGCATTCGAATTAGTCAGCTTTGCTATATCATTTTCTGGATTACTCCATAACCCCTTTTTTATTTCCTTAAACTCATGTGTTGTAGAAGCATCATTGTCCAATTTATTACTTTCTACATTAACAGATATTCCTGCCATTTTCCCTTTGGCATCTTTTTCTTTAGCAATTTCTACCAATCTCACACCTAGCTTACCTTGATCTCTAGCTAGCCTCACAACATCATTCCTGGCAACTTTAGTATTGCCTAATATTTTATCTAGCTCACCGTAGCTAAACTTTTTCTTTGTGCTACCAGATTCTGCAATAACAAAGAGCCTTACTTTATCAGCAGCATCTTCTGGGCTTTTGATTTCTCCTTTTTTAATAACAGCTACTTTTAGAGTCTTTGAACTGTCAAAACTAAAATATATTTTCTCAATGTTCAGCTTTGCTGCAATTTCTGTGTCTATCAAAGTAGAAAAACTTCCTAAAAAGAAATGAGGAAAAAATCCTTCTTTACCTACTGAATGTAAATACGATGGAACCTGATCAACATAAGATTGAAACCTTGCTTGGAAAGATTCAAAATCACTCCCTTTTGGGGCTGAAGTACTTGGGCCAGCTTTTACTGACTCTCGAATTAGTAGCTCTATTAATTCAAAATCTTGCACTCCTTGATTATCTACTTCTCCTTGTTTTCTTTTAGGCATATAACCCTCCTTCTAGACATATAATATTTTTAATGATCACCTAACCCCACATAAGATTGTTTACTAAGCTCTACCTCAGCTAAATCACCACTTGGACCAGGTATGTTTTTTTGATCGAGTTCTTTATCAGCAGACTTACCATACGCTAAAAACTTATTTAATGAAACATGATCTCCTCGCTCTAATACAGAACGTATATAATTTGCTTTTTCAGAAGACATGAACTCTTCGATTTGTCTAGGATTAGCCTTATCTAGCATTCCCCATACTGGCTTCATAAAACCTCCTTCGACCAAAGGCACCAAAAATCTCCCTTGAAAAACAGAGTTATTCATCATTTCTTTATTCAATGTCAAAGTACGATGATCATCAAAACCCTCTCTTGTCCATACATGTATAAAAATTCCCATAGCTGTACTTAAATAATACTCTGGACATTCCTTTACCATTAATTTTAACCAGAGATAGTAATCATCTTCTGGAACATTGCATGGCTTCAAAAAATCAAATAACTTCTGAAATTGATCAAAATTAGATATTTCTAGCATTCTGTATAAAGAGGCATATTCAGTATTTTTCTTTAAATCTCTTTTCAAAAGCTCTGGATATTTATTATGACTTATCTGACTTAAACAAAATTCAAACACATCAGGATAGCCACTATCACCTGCTGCATGCACTGCAATTCTCATGAAAACTTCATCCTTTTCCTGAGCACTTAACTCACTTTCAGGTAATGAATTAACCTTATCCCAAAAGAACTCTACCGCTTCTACACGTCTTCTCCTCGAACTTATTGCTGCACGGTGTAAACCAAAGACATAAGGATGCTGGCCTTTCAGATCTAGCTCTGAAATGTATCCACTAATGAAATGTGACCAAAATTGCATCATTGCATCTGTACACCAACTTCCACTTATTCTTTTTGCTAGCTTTTTTAATGCGTCTGGGTCACCATCTTTTACTTTATGCTTCTGTTTAAAATGTTCAAATAGAGAAATTATATCCTCTTCTAAGCAACACCAACACGCGATTTGGTAAAGATAAAAGTCCTCTAGTGGATTACTTATACCATTACAACTTTTTGGTTCTATCATCTTTTTAGCCACTACTCTTCTATTGAGTTTGATACCATGTATTGTATCGGTTTTTTCCCAACATTCTTCATTTGATAATATATCAAGAAAAAAGGGAAGATTCCCGGTATTGATAGTCTCCAAATATCCCCGCCCCCAATTTTTTATTTGAAGTTGTTTAGATGCTTTATAAGGATCGTCATCCTTAATAATAGAAAAGGCTAACTTGGTTAGGTCATCTAAGTCCATAATTCTTACCTCCATAAAAAAAGCATACAGAGCTATAATAATTTATAAACCCCATACCAATTTCAACATCATACTCCACCTTTGTAACCTGTCAATTACTATTTTAGAAAAATTTTCTAACCTAAAGTAGTTTTCAGTAAAAGGCTCTTAACAGGCTTAATATAAGGTCTTTTGTTCACTTTTTAATTCTGTTTTTTATAAGTTTATCTTAATACTTATTGTTAAATGAATTGCTATTAATTTAATATTATATATCGCTAATGAATTAAATAATACAACCACTTTCAGCAACAAAAACCAGAAAGCGTGAGAAGTGTTTTTCTTGGGATGGGATGGTCTACCACACGATACATACGAACTTTTTTATATTCTGACTTTGCTATACGCTAAAACTAGCCACATTAGCCCACCTCATCCATATCTACATACGAACTGTTTTGCCCAATTTTGCTGTAACAATTTCATGCTTTTATTTTTACAACGCCGCTTTTATTCAAATTGCTCTCGTAAAGGCATGTACTTTTTTGTGATCTTAAAAAGGTAAATAAGTGAATTTTCATTGATGCTAAATAGTGCAGTATTTCATACTAAGTTAGAATGGGATTTTTGTATAGGTTGGCAGCAATTTTTAATATCTTTGCCTTATTTAAATAATTTTTATATTGAAAAAAGACTAGATTAAATTATAATTTGGTAGGTAATTAAAATAAAGTGGGGAAAGTTTATGGCTATCAACTACTATGAAGTCTTGGGAGTAAGTAAAAGCGCTGATCAAGATGAGATAAAAAAAGCATATAAAAAATTAGCATTAAAATACCATCCTGATAAATGTTTGTCCCCTGAGGAAAGACAAATATCCATTGAGTTGTCAAAAAAAATTAAAAATAAAGAACCTTTATCACAATTAGAGAAAGAGCAAGAAATTCAGATTAGAAAAAAAACGGAAAAGTTCGTTAATATCGACAAGGCATATAAAGTATTATCTGATCAAGAAGAAAGAATGCGTTATAATAATAGTCAGTACTCAAGCAGAGATGCAAGTTCAAAAAGTCAGCAACATTCAAATCGAGATGATAATCAACATTCAAGTAACGATACAGGTTCAGAAAATCAGGAATATTATGACAACTTTTGGAATGTATTTGAAGAATATTGTGATGCTTGGAGCAGTTCAATAAGGACTGGTAGTCTATTTACTACTATTCAGTTAGGTAGACTGCAAGAGTGTAGTTCTTTAATAAATAAGGGCGCAGATGTTAATTTGAAGCATGATGGTTCTAATAAATATATTCTTGAATTTTACTTAGGTTTAACTCCCGTGGATCTTGCTATTCAAGAAAATCAAGATTTAATCTTAAATCTCTTGATTGAAAATGGAGCAGAGATTCCAGGTGATGCTTTAATTAGTGCTATTAAACATGATGCTCAAAAGGTTTTTAACTTCCTTTTAGGAAGAAATGATGTAGACATTAACTACCAAGATGAAGATGGAAATACAGCTTTGCATCATATCTTTAAGGGATATATTAATGAAAGTTTCGATTACTCAGATAGTAAATGGAAACTCAAATACGATGACTTTGCTGAATCACTTTTAGGTAAAGGCGCACAATTTGATATAAAAAATAAGAATGGTCTAACTTCGTTTGATCTTTTCATTGATAGCATAGAAAAAAATAAGGATTCTGTTGACTTTTATAGCAATACCATAAATAAAGAAAGCATTCCTACTTATCATATAAACGTAAAGCAAAGAGATAGGTTAAGTTCAATATTGGAGTTATTTGTCAATCGCGGAACTGATCAGCTAAAATTCAAGAATGATAAACATGTATTAGAGGAATTTGATCTTTACCAACACCCATTAAAGATTAGGATTGGTACGAATATAAGTACTTTGCAATCAGAACAAGAAAATTTAGATGAACAAGGTAGTAATAACTTTACTCGAGAAAAGACTAAAGACCTTGATAACAAACATGTAGAGCTTTTAGATAAAATTAGCACAGAAAATATTGATAAATGTACAAAGAAGTATGCTGTAAGTGATGCAATGAAGCAGCCTCTAGATAAAGCAGAAAGAAAAAGTAAGTCTAGCACCAACAGAAAATATTGTACTGGTATTTACACGTCAATTGGTTTATTTTTAGGTTTAAGCACAGCCTATCTTGCAGGATCCATTGCTTTAACTCCTATTCTTGCTATTACAGTATGTCTTGCAGCTGCAGCAATTGGTGCATTAGTAGGTTATGCTATAGGGAAGTTTTGTAACAAAGTTATAGAAGAAAAACAAAATGATCCTGATATGAGTACATGGAGTGCTGTTAAAAGTTCGCTCTCTGATATATTTACTACTAAGCATAATACTGAACTATATTTATAATAATTAATTTGCGGTGAGTTTCTTAGATAGCTAAGAGCTATAATAAATGGTTTGAGCAGTTTTTGACACCGATTTTGAAACCTGGACAAACTGTTATCCTTGATAATGCTACTTTTCATAAGTCTAACAAGATTACTGAACTTGCTAAAGGAGTTGGTGCAGAAATTTTATATCTACCGCCTTATTCTCCTGATTTTAACAAAATTGAGCATTATTGGTTTGCTATAAAAAACAGAGCTAGGAAAAACATCCCTCTATTCACATCTTTTCGTCATGCTGTTGATTCTGCTTTTCTATGAGCTTTCTGGACTATTATGAAAAGAGCTATACTTTCTGGAGTTGTGTGCTGGGTTTAGAGTATTGCCTTTTTTGATGTTTATTCGATACATTTTCTACTGCCATTGCATTTGATATGCTAAAATCTTCATTATTTATATTGATATTTTGTATAATTAAGTGTCGATTTCTGTAACTTTTTCAGCATTAGTTTATTCTTTGATTCCTCTATATCAACTGCAGTAGCAGCAATTTGGCTATCTTTCCTATTTCTCAGCAATACCTTTCAATAGTTTTGGTGTGTTTTCAGTTTCTCTCCTTTTGTTCTTTTTATAAATGGTGTAATTACATCCCTAATCCATAAAATTTCTCCATTTGCTCATTCCACAGCATCGGTATTTCTCTTAAATCAACTAACTTCAAACCCCTTGGCTGCCTCCCATTTACTACATCTTCTTTAATTTTTGGAGCTAAATAATTTAATCTTAAAATTTGTTGTATGCGTCTTGTACCTATATTAATTTTGGCACTCAGCTCCTTCACACTGCCATATTTTCCCTCTTCCAATTGCCGTTTCTACAGATGAGCTCTTACCACTGCTTTCAGTAACGCATTGTTTGTTTTTGCTTCTGGCTCTACTACTGTGCATTTATTTCCTTTCTTTTTTATTGGTATAAATTCCACCTTATCCTCTGAACTCACCTCTATTCCATCCTCTCTCACCAATACTGTTTTTATTAACTTTTTCACTACTTCTTTCTGCTTTCCAAAACTTAGATTTCTCCACTCTTCTTCTCCACATTTTTCATATAAATCTTCTGCTCTTTTCATCACTTCTTTTTCCACTTCTCCTGCTACTACTGTTCGATTTACTGATTCACAATTTTTCCCTCCTAGATGATTGTTACATACATAATATCGGTACCTTTTATTTTCCTTTTTTGAGTATGTCAGTGTCATATTTACGTCACAGTTCTTGCACTTGATTATCCCCTTTAGTAGTGCCTCTTCATATTTTTTGCCTTGATAAGGCTGATTCTTTATCAACTCTTGCGCTTTTTGCCATTTTTCTTCTTCTATTATCGCTTCATGCTTTCCTTCAGAGGTTGTCCGGAAACTAGTAAACTTAGGCATATTCCCTCCGTAACATAACCCTACTCATAGCCAGATATATGAAACTTTCAGTAGATGTTGTAAGTAAATCGTACTCTTTTGATAGTCTTCTATTCCTATTGATCCAAGCAAAAGTCCTTTCTACCACCCACCTTCTCGGCTGTACTAAAAATCCAGGATCCCGTTGTGGCAATAGTTCTAGTGGTGTATCTTTATGCACCCAAAACCTACATGGAGGCCTTTTCACAATTTCAATATCTATGCCATATTCTTCCTCTATATGGGTTTTTAAATCTTTTCCTTGGTACCCCATATCAGCCCACATTTTTTTTACTTTAGTATATTTTGTTCTCATATTGTTTAATGCTATTTTAATACCATCTCTATCATTTTCATTAGCAGCTCCTACGTAACAACTTAGTATAAAACCCTGAGTATCTGTAATTATATGTCTTTTTCTCCCCTTTACCTTTTTCGCACCATCATAACCTTTGACCCCCCTTTTTCCGTGGTTTTTACCGACTGACTGTCCACTATGCATGCGCTCGGCTCTTCATTTCTTCCCATTTTTGACCTACTATATTTAGTGATATCATAGTTCATTTTCTCAAAAATCCTCTGTTTCTTCCATTGCCTAAACTGCTCATATACAGTCTTCCATAGCGGAAAATCATTTGGTAAATACCGCCATTGGCACCCTGTACGCAATACATAGAAAATTCCCTCTAACATTTTTCTTTTACTATATTTTGGCGGTCTTCCTCCTTTTTTGTATGATACTCTGAAGTACTTCTCTATTTGTGCCCATTCCCTTTCACTTAGATCTGTTGGATACTTTTTTCTCATCTTTACCCCATACTAAAATTTCAAATATCATAGCCTTTTACCTGTTTCCGGACAACCTCTGAAAGAAAACGCTCAGAAAAAATAAATGGCCTGTAATTGTATCCGTTCAGAGGTGTGGCAAGGATAAAAAACAATTGACATAATATATTAAAGTAGTAATAACACAAAATGTTGATAGTAAGGTAAGGCTAGATGCTTCGATTGTTGATCAGTATTGTAGAGTTATGTAAAAACTTAGAGCAGAAAGTAGCAAAGCTTGAAGAAAAAAATAAAATCTTAGAAATAGAGAATGCTGAACTAAGAGAGAGACTTGGCTTAAACTCAAGGAATTCATCTTTACCAAGTTCAAAAGAGCTGTACAAAATAAAAAAAGACATACCAGAAGATAAGTCAGAGGGCAGCAGGAAGATAGGTGGTCAAGTTGGGCATAAGGGAAATTGCCGAGCTAAAATGGAAGCAGATGAGGTGGTGAAGGTAGAGTTACCAAATAGATGCGAGTGTGGTGAAGAAATCTCAATATCGGAAAAACCATATGTCTATCAAAAAGTTGATTTACCAAAAATTAAGCCTTACGTAGTTGAGTATCAATTAGAACATGGGCGCTGTCGTAAATGCGGAAAAAGAAGGAGTAGCAAATTACCAGAAGGAGTTACACCTGATACCTTTGGTTCTAGAGTTAAGTCAGTAGTTGCAGCACTAAGTGGGTTTTATAAGAATTCAAAGCGAGAAATAGCGAATATTATGAAAGACATCTTTAACATGAGTATAAGTGTTGGTAGTGTGTCCAATAGTGAAGCAAGGGTTTCGTCAAAATGTAAAGAAGCCTATGAACAAATAGAGGAAGAAATAAAAGCAAGCGAAATTTTGCATATTGATGAAACCAGTCACTACAACAAAGGCAAATTGGGATGGTGCTGGATGTTTGCCAACAATAAAGCAAGTCTTATGAAGTTAGCAGATACAAGAGGAATGAAATTTTTAAAGAATAGTGCATTTTGTGATTACAAAAACCTGGTAATTACCGACAGATATGCAGTTTACAACCACTTCAGTGATGAAAAACGACAAATTTGTTGGGCTTACTTATTGAGAAATTTCGAGAGGCTATCTCATAGTTGGAATGGTGAAGTAATGAGACTTGGCCATTGTTTAAAAGACGCAGCTAATGGATTGTTTGTATTAAAAAACGCTTTGTCAGAAAATGAAATTAGTATTTCAAAGTTCACTAAGCAAGCTAAAGAATTACGAAGATACATACAGTACTGCATGATAAAAATATCTTATATACTTGAAGCAAAAGGAGCTTCAAGAACGGTAAAGGGTATTATAAAATCCGAGCCAATGATGTGGACATTTTTGGATGACCCAGGGAATATTCCATTAACGAATAACCATGTTGAGCGACAGATACGGCATTATGTTGTCTATCGTAAGAATTCATATTTTGCACAGTCAGAGCGAGGGAATAGATTTCTTGAGCGGATAATTTCGTTGTATCTAACTTGGAAACAAAAGGAATTAAAACCTTTTCAAAACCTGCTAGCTGTTGTTTCTTAAACCACACCTCTGAACGGATACCTTGGACCTACATCCCCTTTGAAACCTCTTAATCCCATCTCTCCAGGAGCTCCTTTTTCGCCAATTATACTTAGTCCTGGTACTCCCCTATCTCCTTTTGAACCTGAATAGCCATGCTCACCTTTCTCTCCAGGATTTCCTTTTAGACCTGGATGGCCTTGATTCCCTTTAGGACCTGGCTTTCCTGTTAGTCCTGAAACTGCATAAAACTCGCCTTTTTGGCCCTTTTCTCCAGGTATACCTGGCAGCCCATCAAGACCACGTGATCCTGGTCCACCTCTTTGACCTGGCAAACCTCTTAGCCCAGGAGGTCCAGGCATTGCTACTGCTGACTTTATATTTAACTGTAGATTTCCAATTCTCTTTTCTAAATCTTTAACTTTTTTCTCTAATTCTTCAATTTTTCTATGATTCATACTAACCTCTAAACCATGTAAATAGTAGTAATAAGGGTATAAATGATGACTCTGCTGCTCAAACTCCTCCTCCTCATAATCATAATCTGTATAAGCATATTCTCCTTGCTCAAAGCTCTCAGGTGTCAGAGCATAAAATCTCTCACATTTACCATACTTACTTAACATGCATCCTACATAATTGTCATTATTCAATCTTTTTATTCTAAAACGAGGATTAGTCTTTTTAAGACTAAGATTAGCACCAAATTGATCTATGGTATCGATAGAAACATTTCCAGAGAATAGCTCTAATTTTTTATTACTAAAGCTAGTAGCAATATTATTCAATATCCCAATCTTATTACCACGTATACCATATATTTCAGCACTTTTATAAGTACTTGATAGCACTTCTTCTGGTCCCCTTAAAAAATTCTTTCCAACGCCTATTCTAAGTCTCTTATCAGGCAGCTTTTCAAGCTCTTTTAAGACAAAATCTATGTCTTGATTACTCATTATATCTTTTGGATCTACTAGAACCCTACTATTTATTAGCGGTACAAAATTGACTAAACACTCTCCATCATAAGAGAGAATATAATCCTGATCTTGATATTTTATGAAATTGCTAGGTATAGAATTAAAAGTAGCTATTTTGACAATATTTGTATCATTATAGTAAACATAATAATAACATTGATCTTCATTATCAACTAGAACCAACTTATAATCACTTTCTACTTTTTCTAGCTTTAAGTATAGCTCTTGTTGATAAAAATTAGTTAGTATACTGTTCGTAGGGTTCATCTTGAAATTAGAGATGATAAAATGGTGATGTTTATCAAAGATATATGACGTATAAGGTAAATTAATCTTTTCTTCACCATTTATTTTGACAGTTACAAGCTTATTTTTACCATCACAAAAAGCACCTCCCGGCTCTAAATTAAAACGCATCTTAACCCTCCTGGTTTCTATATCTTAATATATATTAACTATCATAATCCCCTACCATAAGCTCTTGCATTTACTTTGAGTAGTTGATTTTTATTAACCCCCTCTAGAAAGCTAGATGGATTTTCTATTGTATAATCTGACTGTTTAATAGCCTTATCTAACTCTTCAAATACGCTGCTATTTCTTTTAAAATACCCATATTCTATAGCTGTTAAAACACTTTTCCCCCCTAATAGACAATTTAGCCCTAAACTTGATTTATTCTCTAATTTGTTAAATCTTACTTCATCGACAAGCCTCACCTCTATTTTATTACTATCTTTCTCATTAGGACATAGATGAATACTGATCTCTCCTACTTCAGTGGTAAAAGACATTTCAATGATATCTCCTGAGATGTCTGTATAATTTCTCCTTCCTTCTATGCTTTCAACTCTAATTATACTTTTTCCAACTTGAACTATACCAATATTTAGATTTAAATCTTTAGCTTTTTGATTATTGAATATCTTTGCAACTTCAATAGTACTATTTTGTGGGTAATCTATACAAAAATATCCATTATCTATTTCTAGTTCAAAGTCATGTTTATCAATTTGCTCACTTTTACTTATAATACTTTCAAGTGCTAACTCCTTCAGCTTTGAAAGGTTTGCTTTTCGCTGACCTAAGGTATCTTTATCTGAACAAATTACGTTTACTACATCTCCATGCTCTTCATCGCTAAATCTGTTTAAAGATGCACCTTCTGATATTATCTGAAATATTTTTTTCTTGTGTAAAAACTCATAAATTCGAGTAGTGTCAGCAGATAAATATAGCTTTGGGAATGTGTCAGCTATACGATCTATCAAGGACATATCAGATTTATATGGAAAAGTGAATATTATTCCTTGTTTCAGTGCTTCGTTTATAACTTTATCAAGTTCTTTTTCGCACTCCTCATAATCTTCTTCGCTACCAGAGTAACCTAAAATGTCCAGATAATCATGGATCTTATTTATTTTTTGCCAAATACTTTCATACTTTTCTTCTTCTCTTGTATTCGGTTTTACTTTCGCTAAAGAAAAAGAATCTTTTTGACGAATTAAAACAAAAGTATCTTTTTCTTTATGAATTATGGCTTCATCATAGAATAGTTGACTGTAACGCCTACCAAAACTTTCATCATAATCAGGGCAAGGGCTAACATTGTTGTTATCGTCACTTTCACTATCCGTTTCGTTCCATACTTCAATTGGGAAATCATTATTTTCAAGGTTTTCATCTTCACTTGTTCGACAATTTTCTGTTTTTCCATATAGCCAGGTTGATTTCTGGTCATCGCTACTTTCATCGTCAGCTTCATTCCATACTCCAATCTCGAAATCATTATTTTCAAGGTTTTTATCTTCACTTGTTCGATAATTTTCTGCTTCTCTATCTGGTAAGGTTGATTCTTGGTCATTATTATCAATAATATGTTTAATTTTCACTTCAGGTACAAACTGAAGCTTTGCTATTTCTTCTCTTACGTTTTCTTTGTTTATTTCATCTGCAAGAGACACTTCATTACTAATATAGAAATTTTTCTGTTTTAAACTTTCGTTTTCCTTCTGCAGTCTATTGAATTCTGCAAATAGTTCTTTATACTCTGATAAATAAATACAAAATTGATCTCTTACATCATTAAGCTCCTTCTCTTTTTCTAATATCTGATTTTCATAATCACCTTTCAAATCCTCTATACTGTTTATCAGCACTGTACTTTCTTTTCTTACTCTATTTAACTCATCTTCAGTCAAAACCAGTTTTTGCTGTAACTCTTCATTTATTTTGTCTGTTAACTGAATTTCATTCTTTGCCTCTTTTAATTGATTATTTAAGTTCTTAATTATATCACTTTTGTTCTGAGTTTCTAATAATAATATTTCTACTTTCTGTTTTAGCTGTTCGATGTCTTGATCATTTTCAGTTAAATTTCTCGTCCTTCTTTGTAATTCAACTTCAAGCCTTTTAATTTTCCCTTCTAGGGTTTGCATTTCTCTGGTAAGTTCACTTACTTCTTCGTAATACTCTTCTACTATTTTCTTATAGTGTTTTTGTAACTCTACATT
Organism: Wolbachia endosymbiont (group A) of Apoderus coryli; assembly: GCF_947251615.1. Lineage (NCBI taxonomy): Bacteria > Pseudomonadati > Pseudomonadota > Alphaproteobacteria > Rickettsiales > Anaplasmataceae > Wolbachia > Wolbachia endosymbiont (group A) of Apoderus coryli. The sequence goes on from NZ_OX366367.1 coordinate 404,574, forward strand.
TTTTTTAAGATCAAAATTTTCTTGTTGTAGATTTTCTATTTTACTTTTCAAACTATCTATTGCTTGATTTTCTTCATTGCTAATCTCAAATACCTCTTCAGGAAAATCTTCAAATTCACAAGATGAATTGCCTTCAAGGTCGTTACTACCAAATAAATTATATTGTACTACCTGCTTTAAACTAAACATACCTATACCCCCTACTAAAATAAACAAGTAATATATTGTATGCGCTATATATCATAAATACAATCAATTTGAATATAATCTATTTACTAATTCGTATTGTGAATTTTTATAGAGTAGGTTTAGGTGTAAAATATTATAATACCATTAAAGCAGGTGAATAAAGCACAGTCTTTTTGAGAGGATAAATTTAATGAAAAGACCATACTAATTAGTGTTATAAGGAATTGAATTATTGACTCTTCCTAAGATTGCAAAAAAGGTCGTATATTTGTGAGAACAAGCACAATGACTTCATAATACACCTCCTTCAATTTGTTTTTGTGATTTTAATCTTGCAATTGCTATTTTAGAAGAGTTCTCAACACGCTTTTTTAACTCTAGTTCTTGTTCTGGACTGATAGATATCCAGAATTGTGGACCAATACGCCGTACATTAATAAACTTATGTTTGACCTTACCCAGAAAAAGTAGACAGAAAGTTAAGACGTTTTTGCTATGAGAATGATGAATCAAAAAGCTCAGGAATGCAATAGTTAATAGTAGAATGTCTACGCTGTTTATTATAAAAAATTTCTATATATTCAAATATTGCGGTTTTAGCTTGTTGTGCAGAGTGTTGTGAAGTATCAATGAGTAACTCTCTCTTAAGTGAACTAAAAAAGCTCTCTGAAACAGCATTATCATAACAACAACCTTTGTGACTCATACTAGAAGTAATATTTTTTGTACTTAGTAAAAATTGATAATTTTTAGAGGTGTATTGCGATCCTTGATCACTATGAAATAGTAGATTTTTAGCAGATTTGCGCCTACCAATGGCCATGAATAACGCATCTATAACTAATTGCCTATTTACTGCATTACTCATTGACCAGCCAATCACCATGCGTGAATATAAATCTATTATTGCTGCCAAATATAACCATCCTTCATTAGTTTTTATGTACGTAATATCAGTTACCCATATCTTGTTAGGTTGATCAACGATGAAATTCTGATTTAATATGTTAGGAGTTATGACTCTATTGTCTATTTGTGGTTTTTTACTTTTAAACTTTCGTCTAAGCTTAGCTTGAATGCCATTTTTCTGCATAACATTTTGCACTGTTTTGATGTTATAATTTTTACCTAAAGCCTTTAATTCAGCGTGAATTTTAGGAGCTCCGTATCTGCATTGTGATGCTCGATATACCTTCTGAATATCTTGTATGAGCTCTTCTCTTATTGATTTTTTGTTGTTTTTTTCCTTAGTAATCCATTTATAATAACCACAAGCAGATACGTTCAAAAATCTGCATAATTCCCGTATTTTATAGCAGTTTTCATGTTCTTTTATAAAAGAATATTTTACTCTTTTTGGTTTGCAAAATATCCCAGGGCTTTTTTTAAAATGTCTCTTTCCCTCGTTACTCTTGCCAGCTCTTTCTTTAAATCAAACTTTTCTTTGTCACAATGAGCTACTTTCCCTTTTCCTGGAAACGCATCTACTCCAGACATTCTATCATTGTATGTTTTTACCCATCTGCTTAATGAATCACCGCTAATACCCAAATCTCTTGCTATTTTTGCTGATGACTGACCTGTTTCTTTTACTAGTCTTATAGCTTCAATTTTGAATTCTGCTGTATATTCTTTTCTTTTTGTCATACCACACCTCTTTGAAAAAACGTTTTATTTTACTTCAAAAACGTCTTAACTTTCTGTCTACTTTTTCTGGGTAAGGTCAATATGCGTGAACGGACACAACAACTAAAACTTAGCGATGAGCTCATAGAGCTTGCTGCAGATAATTTGGTAATTACGCCACAAGTAAAGATGCTTTTAAACGACGATAGTATGGATGAGGTTGTTGCTGAAATAGAAAGGTCATTTGGTTCAAACACAGTTGATGTTATTGCTATTGATCCACTGCGTAATATTTTTGATGCTGGTGATAATGGTAGTGAAAATGACAATAATGCAATGCTCTTTTTCTTACAAGAGAGAGTTGAAAAGCTAAGGACATTAGTCAATCCAGATGCAGGAGTTATTCTAGTGCATCACACGAAAAAGATACAAAAGAAATCATTAGAAGAAGATCCTTTTCAGAGTTTCAGTGGTGCTGGTTCATTAAGAAGCTTTTATACTACGGGAATGATAATGTTTAAGCCAGATGAACGGCAGAGTAGTCGTCAACTGATGTTTGAATTACGTAATGGTCATGCTATTCCATCAAAATATATAGATAAAATCAATAACTGCTGGCATATGATTGATTATGAATCACAGAGGCTTATAAATAAAGATTATGGTCAAAAGTTAGATGCAGAACGTTCTCGTAGACATGATGTTATTTTGCAGTTGATTTATGAAGAAGCACGAGAAAAAGGAAAAGTATATACAATTAATTCATTCTGTCAGATATTTGAAGGTAAAGCAGGTCTTGGTAGTCAGCATTCTATTCGTAACCGTATCGATGTGCTTGCTGCAAAAGGTTATATAAAATTCAACAGAGAAGGTAAAAATGCTGCAAGAACCAAATATGGAATACTTTGTGTTGAAAGTATGGAAAAAAGAGTAACAAAGTTTGATAATCAACTAAACAAGAATGTTATAGTCTATGAAAAGATTTTACCTACTGATTACAAATCATTGGAGTGTGAGGATGTTGTTCCAGAAGAAAATCCAAATATTTGGGTTTATAATGATCAAATTTTAGATATCTAGAACTTTTTCATTAAAATTCTTTATTACTTAAATATTTCAGTTTTCAGTCTTGGTCAGTTTTTGTCAGAATGTGTTCAGTCTACGAAGTCAGAATTTGTTACTAATTAGAAAGTACTGGATTTTCAATAGTTTAAGAAACCGTCAGACTGTGAAATCGTAGACTGAAAAAAGAGATAAAAAGCTAGAAATATAGAGGGTTTTGTCCGATTTTCAGTTTTCAAAATAACTCCTATTATTATAAATAATAATATTAAGTAGTATGAATTAACACATACTACCTTTAGCTTTTAGCTTACTACAAAATCTCAATAGACAAAAATATGAAAGATAAATGCTTACAAAAGACGAAATTGCTAATAATAGCGTTTCAAAAAGATTCTATGACTTCAGGGTACAATTGTACAATCAAGATCTAAGTTACTCATGTAGGGTGGCTTAAAACTTGATTACAAGGCATTTCTAAGTTATCCCTTGCTTTAAAGTTTTACTTGTTACAAAAAACCCTCATTTTACTTTATCACGCTTTTTATTCCTTGTAAAATATTTTTTCAAAAAAGTGAACAGTTTTTGTAATTTAGGTGAAACAAGAGCTGGTTTTGGAGGTCTTATTGAGATATAACGACTTTTATCTAAAATTCTTAAGTTGAGTCTTTAGGTAATCTCTATAAATAATTTGTAGATGAAGCTAAAGGAAAAAAGTTGCTGCCATAAAAGAAGAAACAGAAGCTACAAAACCCTCTCAATAGTTCAAGATGGAGACAAAGATCTAAATTTATTTATTTACGTCTCTAATTTTATCTCATATAATGGAGACAAAGATTTATATTTTTTGTTTTATGTCTCCATTATTTATTGGTAGGAAAACTGAGTTAAAGCAATTACTGGAGCTTACAGACAAAAATACTGCATCTTTTGTAGTAGTCAAAGGAAGACGTCGTATAGGAAAAAGTCGTTTAATTCAAGAGTTTGGTAAGTATTTTGAACAATATTACTCCTTTATAGGTTTGCCACCAGAAAAGCATACTACAATGTCCTACCAACTTAATGAATTTTCTAGACAAGTTGCTAGACAATTTAATACATCTTTTGCTAGGTATGATGACTGGAGCGATTTACTATGGGCAGTTGGTGAACGTCTACTATCAGGAAAAACATTATTGCTGTTTGATGAAATTTCTTGGATGGGCTCAAAAGATCCAACCTTTTTAGGCAAAATAAAAAATTTTTGGGATACGCAGCTAAAAAATAATAACAAGCTAATTTTTGTTGTTTGTGGATCAGCTTCATCCTGGATCGAGAAAAATATACTTAGTAGTACTGGTTTCGTAGGGAGAATATCGTTAACTTTAACACTCGGAGAATTATCACTTTCTGATTGCAACGAATTTTGGCCAAAAAATATTTCAGCATATGAAAAGTTTAAGGTGCTTGCAGTAACTGGAGGAATTCCAAAGTATTTAGAGGAGGTAAATTTTAAACATAGTGCTGAAGAAAATATTAAAAGGCTTTGTTTTACAAAAGGTGGGTTTTTAGTTGAGGAATTTAATCAAATATTCTCAGATTTATTCATGCGAAAAACGGCTTTTTATAAGCAAATAGTCAGAGCTCTTTCTACTGGAGCTAAAGAACAAGAAGAAATTTGTACTGCTTTAAATATTATAAGACATGGGCGCATTTCTGAGTATCTATATGAGCTTGAGCTTGCTGGTTTTATTGCAAAGGATCATACTTGGAGTATAAAAACTGGTACTGATTCACGACTCAGGAGATATAGACTTCAAGATAATTATTTAAGGTTTTATCTAAAATATATCGAAAGAGATCTAGGGAAAATTAATCGTGACACCTACTCTATAGGGTTCTTACCAGAGTGGTATACAATTATTGGGCTTCAATTTGAAAATTTGGTGCTGAACAATAGAAAGAGTATACATAATATCTTAGGAATTGATGGAATAATAAGCGAGAATCCATTTTTTCAGAAAAGAACGCGTAATAGTGCAGGTTGTCAAATTGATTATATGATTCAAACGAAGTTTAACACTCTCTACGTTTGCGAAATCAAATTTTCAAAAGATAAAATTGGTCATTCAATAATACAAGAGGTACAAAAGAAAATAGATGCACTAAATCGTCCGAAAGGCTTTTCATGTCGTCCAGTCCTTATCCACGTTAATGATGTAAGTGATGATGTTATAGATAGTGATTACTTTTCACACATAATTGATTTTGGAAAATTATTAAATTGTAAGTAATGGTTTTTCTGACTTAAAAATAGTGTCTTTTTAGTTTTTATGTTTATTCTTAACTTATAGAGGTTGCTTATGACTGATACTTTAACTTTAAAAGAGGGAGATATTGAAACTACTGCTTTTGATAATAGCAATTTTACTAGAGTATTACACGATGGAGAATGGTGGTACGTAATAACAGAAGTAATAGCTTTTCTGACAGGTAGTAAGAACCCATCTGACTATCTAAAAAAGATAAAAAAGAGATATAGGGCTTTCTGAAGGATGGGGACAATTTGTCACCCCCCTTGAAATTAAAACAAAAGGTGGTAAACAGAATGTTAATTGTACAAATGTTGAGGGGTTGTTTCGTATTTTGCAGTCTATTCCTTCCAAAAGAGTTGAACAATTTAAACGTTGGCTTGCAAAAGTCGGGTATGAAAGGCTACAAGAATATGAAAACCCTGAGCTTGCACTCAAACGAATCTATGCCGATTATGCTGCAAAGGGGTACCCTCAGGAATGGATACAAAAGAGAATAGAATCGATAGCTGTCAGAAATCAACTAACAAAAGAATGGGGTAACAGAAATATATCTGACCACAATAATAAGTATATTGAAGGTAGGGAATACGCAATATTGACAGACGTAATTTCTGAGGGAACGTTTGGAGTAAAAACAAAGCATCATAAGGAAATAAAAGGCTTGAAGAAACAGCCTTTAAGAGATCATATGACACCGATTGAGCTAATTTTCAATATGCTAGGAAAACAAGCTACCATTGATGAGATAAAGGATAAAGATGCACAGGGCTATAATAAAAATTTAGAAGCGGCAAAGGAAGGTGGTAAAAATGCAGGCACAGCAAGAGAGGCATTTGAAAAAGCAAGAGGTGTGAAAGTCGTTTCTTCAGATAACTTTTTAAAGAGGATTAAAGATTAAAGTTCTCACTATGAGAAATCTCTGAATTTTATGGTTTAAAACGTTTTAGAAGGCTATTATAGTGTTATTGATGGTATAGATAGTTAAGTTTTGTGTATGCTTTTACCAAAAACTCATGTAATTTCTTCTCAGCTCAAATAGTAAGGTGTCTAGGAGTTCCGTTTAGCTGGTTCTTAAAGTTTAGGCTCTCTTTAGTTTCTTAGCTGTCTTAAAATTATTTTAACTTTTTTTTAATCCCAGAAAAAGTGGTAAGAAATCTGGTCTTCTATATATAGAAGGGCATTGATCTAGTTTGTGAATGCGCTTCAAATACAAAAGCTTTAGGTGTCAATCCTCACACTAGAAAACAAACATTGAGTAGAAAGGAAATTTGGTGAGTTTGAGAGCTTGTGTTTTTTTGAATGAGGTAAAAACTTCGTTTTAAAGCTGGATGCAATTTTATAGATTTAACAAATAGCACCCCACTAAAGAACGTACGTAACACCCCTTAAAACTTAATTAAATAGTATCCCTATCATTGGGGAATAAATCTTCAAGTAAGTCTAACACGATTTTTATCTTTTGCAAAAAAAATTGAACAGTTTTCGTAATTTTGGTGAATATATATAACAAGAAAACAACTTTCTGCAGTAGCACATAATTCTCGTTGTTGGCCTACAAAAACCTATGAATTGCTAGTGTGTTTTGCAGAAACCAAACGATATTTAGTGCTACTTGTAATTTTTTAAATAACAGCAAATGTCAATTCTAACACTCGACCTCGGCAAACAAACAGGCTGGGCAATTCTTACAGATGGAGTGATTCAAAGTGGGAGCAAAAGCTTTCATGGTAGTCGTTTCAGTGGAGGCGGTATGTGCTTCTTAAACTTTCGTAATTGGCTTAATTCTTTGAAAGACATTTCTGCAGTGTATTTTGAGGAAGTGAGAAGACATCTAGGAACTGATGCAGCGCATTGTTATGGTGGTTTTCTTGCAGTGTTGTCTGCTTGGTGTGAGGAGAACAATATTCCCTACCAAGGTGTTAATGTTAAAACTATAAAACGCTTTATAACAGGCAAAGGCAATGCAAGTAAGAGTGAAGTTATTCAAGCTGTAAAGGAAAAAGGTTTTTTACCTAGAGATGATAATGAGGGGGATGCTTTGGCATTAATGTTCTACGTTATGGATTTTAGTAAAGATATTAATAAGCTGAAAAATCCATAAAAGTGGGTCCTTTCAGCCATACTGGCGGGTTTGGTGGGTTTGACCCCAGGCCTTCTCTAGCGTCAGATATATTTTGAATATTAACTTTTTAATTATTAAGATATGAATTTAGCAATCCACTACTATCCTACTCGAAACCTAGTTGAATATGAGCGTAACCCACGTAAAAATGACGATGTGGTCAACAGAATGTGTGCTTCTATTCGAGAATTTGGCTTTCGTATACCAATAGTTGCAAAAAGTGATGGCACTGTGGTTGATGGTCATTTAAGACTTAAAGCAGCAAGAAAACTTGGTATGGAAAGTATACCAGTGGTCTTAAGTGATAATTTAAATGAACCACAAACTAAAGCTTTTCGATTACTGGCAAATCAATCAGCTAATTGGGCAAAGTGGGATGATGAGCTTTTGAAAGTAGAAATTCAAGAGTTAGAAGATTTACAGTTTGATCTTAAAATGACTGGATTTGAATTAGAAAAAGTTCAACATTTCCTTGATGATTTAGATAGTGAAAAAGAAGATTTTTCTGACTTGGTTGGTGATGACAAAAAGGTAGAAATAACAAAACCAGGTGATCTATGGATTTTAGGTGATCATCGAATCTATTGTGGTGATAGCTCTGTAGTTGAATCATATAAAGCGCTGTTAGATGATAAAATGGCAGACATTACTGTTTGTGATCCTCCATATAACGTTGATTATGGTAGCAGTCAAGAAAGAGAGGATAAAAAGATACTAAACGATAATCAAGGTGAAAAGTATGAGCTTTTTCTCTATGATATTTGTACTCATATTTTAGCATATACTAAAGGTGCAATTTACATCTGTGCATCATCATCAGAGTTTTCAACGTTGCAAAAAGCATTTGAGGAAGCGGGAGGAAAATGGTCAACTTTTATCATTTGGGCGAAGAATCACTTTACGCTAGGAAGATCAGATTATCAAAGACAATACGAAGCAATGCTTTATGGATGGAAAAGCGGCAATAAACGTGAGTGGCATGGCGGTAGAAATCAAAGTGATCTGTGGTTTTATGATAAGCCAATACATAACTCACTGCACCCAACAATGAAGCCAGTAGAGCTAATGGAGAGAGCAATAGTAAACAGCAGCAGATCAGGAGACATAGTACTTGATCCATTTAGCGGTTCTGGAAGTACACTGATTGCATGTGAGAGAACAGGAAGAATTTGTAGGACAATAGAGCTAGATTCAAAATTTGTAGATGTAACCATAAAACGTTGGCAAGTGTACACAGGTAGGGAAGCAATTCTTTCTGGTGCTGGTAAAACTTTTTCAGAGATTCAAGAAGAAAAACAGTAAGAAAAAAGTGGAAAAGATAACGCAAACAGAAATTTAGTAAGCCTTGGTAGTTGTAATATTAATTTACTGGTATATACCGTATTTTAATGAGTTTAGCGTAACAAATAACTTTGGATTAAATGTGGTGTACTCAATGAATCAAGAAAAGACGTTAGCTGGAGTAGTAACGTCGCAAACAAATAATGAAGCATCGTTTTCTGAAGAAGTAGAAAATAATGTTTCAAATTCTACACTATCTGTTAAGGAGAGAATTGAATTGTTTGAAAAAGGTACGAAGCAAGAACCTGACCTGAACACTGAATGCAAACTAGCTTCTTTAAATGTGATTAGCAATAGTAGCGATAGCAGTATTACAGCAAAAATAGACGAAGCAGGTGCTGATTTTTCAGTGAGTTGTTCTTCTTTAGTATTTGATGATGGTAAAGACATAGAGGACGAATTTAATGCAGTTTGTGAGGCAAATGGAATAGAATATAACCGTCCGTATTCTCTTGATCAGCTTGAGGCAGCATCCAACACATCTTCCAACCCCAAAATAGACAATACAAAAGAAATGCAAAAAGAGGAAGAGGATAAAGAATTAGGAGATAAACCAAAGCCGTTACCTAGGAATGGAATGTTGGAGAAGGACAATATTAGAAATGTAGCTCCACCTTCACCTAGAACAGCAGAAAATCATCGGTTGAGTATTATTCAGGATATTGCACCACCAAAGCTACCACATTCTTCTTTCCAATTAAATGGAGAAAAATGTGATGAGCAAGAAGCTATAGGAGAACCTATGTATGCAACTATAGACAAAAATAAAAAATTCTCGAAAAGAGGTTTAGATGGTGAAATAAACGATCAAAGTCCGGAGATGGAAAAGTCAAATTCTGAAGAAACATCAATTAAGAAAGGATCAGAAGATATAATTGGTGAACCTGTAGATCTGAATACAAAATTTTTAAAAAAGAGTTTGGAAGGAAGTGATAGTGGAATAGACAATAGAAGTGCAGAGATGACAAGATCAAATTCTCAAGTAACAGAAATGAGTGAGTCTTGTGGCAATCAAGGATGGGAGAATATGTCATTAAATCATGATAGTCCAGTTACACTTTCAACTAGCTCATCAGAAAAAAGTGATAATGAAGAAACCCCGTTAATTAAAAAAGAAAAGAAAACAAATAGAATTTTGCCAAGAGTAAAATATGCAGTGCAGCAGAAGGAATTTATAATTTTCGGTATAGCTGCTGTTGCACTTAGCGTTTCTGCAGCTTTGGTATATTTACAGGATAAAGCACAATTTATTGCATTTTTTGCAAACAGTGTCATCTATGTAACTATACCAATTCTAGCTGTTGCATTATTGGTTGCAATTAGTCCGATATTTTGTGGAATAAAGCAATTTAGAGATACTGAAGAGTGTCAAATAGGGAGAAAGAATGCGAATGAAACTTTGAATCAGGTGCGAGAGTATCAATCAAAAGATAAAGTAATAAAATCAGTCAAACTGGAATACGGCAATGGTACTCATTCGCATTTTACACTTAACGCTTGGGAGGGTAAGAACAACTTCATTAATATTGACGACAAAGTCATTAGTAGAAGAAATAAAGTAGAATCAGTAATCAAAGATAGGCCATTATTTACAGCATTATTAAGCAGTTTGGTTGCTGCAAATATAGTATTGCCTTTATTACTGTATGTAGAAGGTGGTATTAATAGTGTACAGAAGTTTTACCAGAACGCTTTGATTAATAACGTAGGGTTATCACTACTTATAGGCTCGAGTATACTTGCACTATCAGTGATATTCCTTGGAGTACATTACTACAGAAAAACAAATTGCACAAATCTTGTATATTGTGAGGAAAGAATTGAACCAGAAAAAGTTAATGGAAAGTTCATTGAGGAAATAAAGGAAGCAAGGACAAAAGTGCTTGAAGAAAACCATAGTAAAGATGCCAAATGCAGCAGTTTAACGCTAGAGCAAGTAGTGGTTGAATCTCATAACTACAAAGATGCAATTTATAGTATTAGTTGAAAATGGCCAAATTTCACTATGTAAAAAGAAAGCAGCTATAAACCGGAGTACTTCGCTCTATATTAGTAAAATATCTCTAAGACGCCGGCAAGTATAAACAGGTAGGAAATTGCTGATACTGGCAAAACCTTTTCAGAGATTCAAGAAGAAAATTCGTAGAAACAAGAGAGAGGAGAAAAAAAAGTGAAAATCACACAAACAGAATGGGCAAGAGAGATAGGAGTATCAAAGCAATATGTCTGTTATTTAGTAAAAAAAGGAATAGTTGAGTTGGAGGATGGTTTGATCAATAGAGAACAAGCAAATGAAGCGGTGGCAGCAATAAGAGATCCAAGTCAGCCACTTAGGAGGAAAAATCCAGAAAACGAAAATACAAATAACCTTTCTACAATGTTGCTAAAAACGCGAATAAAAAATGAAATGGAGCGAGGAAGGTTGCTAGAAGCAAAGGCAAAAGCTGAAATAGGAGAACTTGTAGCAGTAGAGGAAGTAAAAAGTGAGGCATTTAACGTAGCAAGAGTTGTACGTAATAATTTGCTTAATGTTCCAAATAGAGTTTCAGCACTGCTTGCATCACTGAGTGACACTGAAAAAATTCACGAGACGCTAACTGAAGAGATTACAAACTCACTTGAAGAATTATCTAACGCTAAATTTAAAATATAAAAAGATTTTGAATACAAAATGGCTGATAACTTAAGTTTAGAGTTAATAAAGTGTTTAATCAATCAACCTGGATTAGATGTTAATGTCAGAGGGTTAAACGGAAAAACTCCACTGCATTGCGCTATAGAGTTTGATGAATTAAGCATGGTAGATTTGTTACTCACGAAGAAGAACATTAATCCTTTTGTGGAAGATAATGAAGGTAAAACATCTCTTGATTACGCCAAAGAAGGGAAAAAAGCAGAAATATTACAAGCACTAATTAATAACAAGTACGGGTCAGAACAAGATAGCTTACTTCATTTAGCTGCAATGATAGGTGAAATTAATGCAGTGAGATATTTGATCAGAAAAGGTATTGACGTTAATGTACGAAATGCTTTGCACCATACTCCATTACATCTAGCAGCAGGCATAGGACATGCAGAAGTTGTAAAGATTTTGATAAGAGAAGGAAAAGCTGAAATAGATGTCTTTGATGCACGAAATCAGACACCAATGCACTATGCAGTTAATAATAAAAAGTTGGAGATAGTAAAGTTACTGCTGAAGCTTGGAGCAGATGTGAATAGTGCACGCATGGGACAAAACTCAATGAAATTGTCACCTGTGCATATAGCTGTAAGTAATGCTAATTACGATGAAAGAGACTTATGTCTTGATATCCTCAAATCCTTAATAAAGGAGCCTAATGCTCAAGTCAATTTGCAAGACTACGAAAATAAAACACCACTACATTATGCTGAAAGACTAAAAACAATAGAAGTTTTACTAACGCGAGAAGATATAGACCCTCTGGTAAAAGACGATAGCGGTAAAACACCATTTGATTACGCTAAACCTGAGATAAAGAAGGCTTTGATGAGTAATAAATACGGTTCTGAAAAGAATAGTCTACTCCATTTAGCTGCACAAAGAGGAGAAATTGAGATTGTAGATGCAATTTTAAGAGAAGAAATCGATATTGATATTGTAAATAATAAAGGTTTATCACCGGTTTACCTTGCTGCGGAAAAAGGGCATTTACATGTAGTAAAGTTATTGCTGAAAAAAGGAGCAAATTATACACCTGTTTTACATTTAGCAATTAAATCAAACAATTTAGAGTTACTTAAAGTTTTGTTTACTGAAAAAAATGGGTCTTTGCTCTGCAGAGATACCGTTGTTAATTTTCCAACCCTTCATAATAAATATATAGCACAGAGAGAAATAGCAGATAAAAGGACGAAAAAACATAATAATATTATCTGCATCTATACTACAGTCAGCGCAATAGCAGTAGCAGTATATATAGGGTTGATAACAACAACAATAAGCAGTGCAATCATTTTTGCAACAATAACAGGGGTATTTGCGCTTGTTATAGCAATAATGATAAGTGAGATGAGCAAAAGATATATAGAAAAGGAATTTCAGAAAAAGATGTTTATGGAATTGGATGAGTGTAGTTCTATTGTTAATGATGTCGAGATAGAACCAGTTATGAGTAGATGCAGACAATGATATACGCTACATCTTTTTCTGAAGGTTTAAGGCCAGATCCCCAGCTTAAAGTATCAGAGTGGGCGAATGAGTATCGAGTTTTAGCGCCAACTGCAGCATCAGAGCCAGGTAAATGGAGAACAGAAAGAACTCCTTATTTAAAAGAAATAATGGATTCACTATCACCATCTTCACCTGCAGAAAAAGTAGTATTCATGAAAGGAGCGCAGATTGGGGGAACAGAAGCTGGCAACAATTGGATTGGCTATATCATCGATCAAACACCAGGTCCAATGCTGGTAGTACAGCCAACAGTTGAAATGGGAAAACGTTGGTCGAAGGGAAGATTTGCACCGTTAATAGAGAGTACACCATGTTTAAAAAGTAAAGTAAAAGACCCAAGGTCAAGAGATTCAGGGAATACTGTACAAAGTAAGGAGTTTCCAGGTGGAATAGTAGTAATAACTGGAGCGAATAGTAGTGTAGGACTGAGATCTATGCCAGTAAAATATCTCTTTCTTGATGAAATAGATGCCTACCCAGGAGATTCAGGAGGAGAAGGAGATCCAGTATTGCTCAGTATAGCCCGAACTAATACATTTGCACGACGAAAGATTTTTTTAGTATCAACACCAACGATTCATGGAATAAGCAGAATTGAGAAAGAATTTGAAGCAACAGATAAGAGATATTTTTTTGTTCCCTGTCCATATTGTAATTACTATCAAGTTCTAAAATGGTCACAAATAAAATGGGAAGATAAAAATCCAAGTACAGCACACTATATATGTATAGAATGTGGTGAAAAGATAGAAAATCATCAAAAGACAGAGATGCTTGAACGTGGAGAATGGAGAGCTACAAATCAAGTACACAATAGCAAAGTAATAGGATTTCACCTTTCAAGTCTTTATAGCCCAGTTGGGTGGTATAGTTGGCAACAAGCAGTAGAGGATTTTCTGCATGCAAAGGAAAGTGAACAATTACTGAAAGTTTGGATCAACACAACGCTTGGAGAAACCTGGGTAGATAAAGGAGAAGTACCTGATTGGAAGCAATTATTTAACAGGAGAGAATTTTTTCAGATTGGCACAGTACCAAGGAGAGAAGTGGTACTTACTGCAGGAGTAGATGTCCAAAAAGATCGTCTAGAGGTGGAAGTTGTAGCATGGGGAAAAAGTCGTGAAAGTTGGTCAATAGACTACCGAGTATTTGAAGGAGATACAGGAAGTAGAGAAGTATGGAAAAAGCTTTCGGAGCTCCTCAATCATCATTTTATTGGTGAAAATGGGCTTGAATATATGATAAGTATGATGGCGGTTGATGCAGGGTATGCAACGCAGGAAGTTTACAACTGGGTGAGAAGTCATCAAGGGTCTGGAAGAGTAATGGCAGTGAAAGGTGTAAATAAAGCACTAGTGCCGCTGAGCAGCCCAAGTAGAGTAGATATAACAGTTGGAGGGCAAAAGCTGAAAAGAGGAATAAAGCTCTGGCCAGTCGGAGTATCGATATTAAAGTCAGAGCTTTTTCAATTACTTAATATTTTAAAAGAAGGTGAAGAAACACCGCCAGGGTATTGTCATTTTCCCGAGTATGCACCTGAGTATTTTAAGCAGCTAACGGCAGAGCAATTAGTCAGCAAAGTAGTAAAAGGATATACCAAACAAGAGTGGCAAAAGGTAAGAGAAAGAAATGAAGTACTAGATTGCCGAATTTATGCAAGAGCAGCATCGATAGCACTGGGAATAGACAGATGGCCAGAGAGTAAATGGAATAGTTTAAGTGAAAAACCGGAAAGTAAAAAATCAAAGAAAATAGTCAAAAGCAAATGGATCAGCAAGTAATAAATGTATAACGAAGATTATTTAATTCAAGTCGAAGAAGCGATAAAGAAGCTGCAAAACGGAGAGCGAGTAGTATCAATTGCATATGGTGATCATGTGGTAAGATATGCAGAAGTAGATATAAATGATTTACTAAACTTAAGACAACGAATTAAAGCTGAGCTAAAGATTGCTGGAGTGGAGCCAAAGAGGAAAATTATTTTTTCAACGAGTAAAGGAATTTTATAAATGCTACTAAAAACCTTCAAACAATTATTCAACAAGCCAAAAATCAAAAGTTCAGCCTGGGATGCAGCAGGCTCAGGAAGAAGATTTTTTCACTTTCAACCAGAGTTAGGAAGTATAAACAATTTGCTGTCTCAAAGCCTTGAAACTTTACGTAGTAGATCACGTGATATGGTGAGAAAAAATCCTTACGCTGCAAATATAATTGATACGATAGTAAGTAACTCTATTGGAACAGGAATAAAACCACAATCAAAAGCAAGAGATGGAGAATTTCGAAAGAAGGTGCAAGAATTATGGCTAAGATGGACAGATGAAGCAGACAGTAGTGGAGTAAGTGATTTTTATGGATTACAAGCTCTAGTATGCAGAAGTATGATAGAGGGAGGAGAATGTTTTGTACGTTTAAGAACGAGAAAGCTGGAAGATAGATTTTCTGTACCACTACAACTGCAAGTACTTGAGTCTGAACATTTAGACAATAAAACAAATCAAACTTTAGCAAATGGTAATGTAATAAGAAACGGGATTGAGTTTAACAAGCTTGGGCAAAGAGAAGCATATTACTTATTTAGAGAACATCCAGGCGAAGGCTCATTTGGAGAATCAGTAAGAGTACCAGCAAATGATGTTTTACATATTTATAGACCACTAAGACCTGGGCAAATTAGAGGAGAGCCATGGCTTTCGAGTATACTGCTAAAGCTCTATGAACTTGATCAATATGATGATGCAGAATTAGTACGAAAAAAGACTGCAGCAATGTTTGCGGGATTTATTACGAGACTTGATCCAGAAGCAAATATCATGGGAGAAGGTGAAGCAAGTGAGCAAGGAGTAGCACTATCTGGCCTGGAACCTGGAACAATGCAGCTTTTAGACCCAGGAGAGGACATAAAATTTTCAGAGCCATCAGATGTTGGAGGAAGTTATGAAGCGTTTATGAGACAGCAACTGAGGGCAATAGCAATAGGTACAGGAATAACATATGAGCAGCTAACAGGAGATTTAACAAGCGTTAATTATTCATCCATTCGGGCAGGGTTGATAGAGTTTCGCAGAAGGTGCGCAATGTTACAGCATAACGTGATAGTGTTCCAGTTTTGTAGACCTATTTGGAATAGATGGCTAGAATTAGCAGTGTTTTGTGGAGAACTGAGTATAGATGAAAAAGTAGTAAAAGCAGCGAAAGAAGAAGTAAAATGGATACCACAGGGATTTGATTGGGTGGATCCACTGAAAGACCAGCAATCGCAGCAAATGGCAGTAAGGAATGGATTTAAGAGTCGATCGGAAGTAGTATCAGAAATGGGTTACGATGTTGAAGAAATAGATCAAGAAATAGCAGAAGATCAAAAACGTGCAAATAGTCTCAACTTAATGTTTGACTCTGATTGTAAAGGATTATGATGCTCTTAGGAAAACCATTAATGCTTGAACCAAGGAGTTTTGAGCTATTGTCATTAAACAATCAAAAACATCCCACGTTTAAAAACATAAAGCACTCCATCAAAAGTAACGTAGAAAGAACTGCAATTATAGCAATACATGGAATCTTGACTAAAAAACCAGGTGCGTTTGATGAAATGCTCGGGATGACATCATATGAGCAAATAGAAGAACAAATCAAACAAGCATTAGCAGATAGTAGCATAGAGACAATTATGCTGGAAATAGATAGCCCCGGAGGAGAGGTAAACGGTATATTTGACCTAGCTGACTTTATTTATGAATCAAGAGCAAAAAAGAGGATAATAGCGATAGCAAATGATGATGCATACTCTGCTGCATATGCTATAGCTTCAAGCGCTGAGAAGGTATTTGTGAGCAGAACTTCTGGTGTTGGCAGTATTGGAGTAATAGCAAGTCATATAGATCAAAGTAGATTTGATGAAAAGCAAGGTGTTAAGTACACCACAATCTTTGCTGGTAGTCGAAAGAATGATTTAAACCCACATGAGCCAATGACGTCTGAAAGTCTGGGAAGCTTACAAAAAGAAGTAGACCGACTATATGAAATGTTTTTGCAGCTAATAGCAAGGAACAGAGGTCTTTCAATTGAAAAGATTCGATCAACAGAGGCAGGGCTATATTTTGGGGAGAAAGCAGTAGAAATAGGCCTTGCAGACGGAATGACAATTCTTTCATCTATTAATAAAAACAGGAGTATTACTATGAATGAACAAACTACAAATGACCTAGAAACTGATAATTTAACCAAGTATCGTACTGAAGTTCTTGAATTAATACGTTTATGTAATTTATCGAAGATGCCAGAAAAGATAGGAGAATTTATTGAGCAAAGTGTAAGTGTTGAGCAAGCTAGGGAAGTTTTAATGGAATTACTTGCAGAGAGAACAAAGAAGACAGAGATACTGAGTGCAATACCACAGAATTCAGGAGAAGAATTGATGATGCAGGTAGCGAAAAGTCGTAGGAGTTAAAGTATTTTTATAACCGCCGTATATAGCATTGATAAAAGCGGCGGTAAGCAGTTAAGGAGAGAAATTTATGAGTTGTATAAGCGAACAAAATAATCTGGGTGACTTATTAAAGTATGAGGCATCAAGTCTATATTCAAGAGATCAGATAACAGTAGCAAAAGGGCAGAACCTAAAGCCTGGTACAGTAGTGGCTCTCGATAAAGATAGCATGGTTAAGATAATAAATCCAACTGCCACAGATGGTACACAAACAGCGATAGGTGCAGTAGTAAGTGATGTAAATGCGACAGAAAATGCTAAAGCAGTAATTATTACTCGTTGTGCAATACTAGCAGATCATGCGGTTGTGTGGCCAGCAAATATCACTGAAGAGCAGAAAGCTGCAGCAATAAAGCAACTTGAAGCACGAGGGATCATTGTCCGCAAGGGAATTTAACTAAAATTAATAGGAAAAAAAGGAGAGAAAAAATGCAAAATCCATTTACAAATACAGCATTTAGCATGACGGCACTAACAAATGCGATAAATATATTGCCGATAAATTATGGACGAGTTGAAAATCTAAATTTGTTTCCAAGTAGGTCAGTAAGATTTAGACATATTACCATAGAAGAACACAACGGAGTATTAAGTTTATTACCAACGCAAGTACCAGGGGCGCCAGCAACAGTAGGAAAAAGAGGAAAAAGAAAGGTAAGAACATTTACGATTCCACATATTCCGCATGATGATGTAGTGTTACCAGAGGAAGTACAGGGAATAAGGGCATTTGGATCAGAAAGTGAACTTAAAGCGCTAGCAGACGTAATAACTGACCATTTACAGCTAATGAGAAACAAACATGCAATAACATTAGAGCATTTGCGAATGGGAGCGCTGAAGGGAATAATTTTAGATGCTGATGGGTCAGAATTATTAAATCTGTACAACGAATTTGAAATAACACCAAAAGTAGTAAATTTTGCCCTTGGAACAGCAACAACTGATGTAAAACGTAAGTGTCTGGAAGTATTGCGGCATATAGAAGATAACCTAAGTGGTGAATATATGACTGGAATTCATGCCTTGGTAAGCCCTGAGTTTTTTGATGCACTAACTTCTCATGCAAAAGTAAAAGAAGCATATGAAAGATGGCAAGAAGGAGCAGCACTTCGAAATGATATGAGGTCAGGGTTTACATTTTGTGGCATAACGTTTGAGGAATATAGAGGGCAAGCAACTGACCCTGAAGGAACGGTTAGAAGATTTATTGAGAAAGATACAGGGCACTGTTTTCCACTAGGAACAGCAAGCACGTTTACAACATATTTTGCACCAGCAGACTTTAATGAGACGGTGAATACTCTCGGACAGCCACTCTATGCAAAACAAGAGCCAAGAAGATTTGATAGAGGGACCGATTTACATACGCAGTCAAATCCTCTACCAATGTGCCACCGCCCGGCCGTTTTGGTCAAGATCGTTGCAGCATAACAATACTGGTAGAGTAACTACAAGGTGGTGAGGCACAGAACGACTCTACCGGTATGCGCTTTCTTAGCGTGTAAAGGTTAGTATATCAAAAAGAAATATGCAAGAGAATATTAAGCGATTATTAGAAGATTGTTTTGCCCATTTAGGAGAAGTGGCTTTATATAAATCAAAGGATAAGTCATATATGGTACAGGTGTTAAAGCAAGAGCCAGATAAATTATACGAGATTGGTGAAGGGCAATTTGTAGGAGAAACTTTAGTGTTGGAAATAAGTGCGTTTGATGTACTGCAGCCAATTGTAGGAGATATTTTTGTTATAGGTGACCGTAAATATAAAGTATATTCTCCACCGCTGCAAGATAATTCAGGAATGGTATGGAAAATTCGAGCGTCAGGAGTATAAATGCGTATTAACACCGGTAGTATTATACAAAGTATAGATGCTGAAAGGAAAAAAGTGGAAAAAGTGACGGTGAGTGCATTAAACAAAACAGCAATATGGCTAAAATCAAAAGCAGCTAAGGAAATTAGTGAGGAAAAGAGAATAAAATTAAGTTTGATAAGAAAGAGATTAAGAATTTTTAAAGCAAAAATAAGCAGATTAGAAGTGTTAATTAGAGCAAATCTCTACGACATTAGAGCATCGACAATTGGCAAAATACAAAAAACAAGAAGAGGATCGAAAGTAGGAAAGCATGAGTTTATAGGAGGATTTGCAGCAGTTATGCCAAAAGGAAATAGCGGTATGTTTAAACGTGAAGGAAGGGCAGCATTGCCAATAAAGGAAGTTAAGTTGCCACTCGAACCTGAGGCTTCAAGGATAATAGGGAATCTTGTTAATTATGAAGTTGAAAAGGTATTTGAAAAATATTTTATACATTACATGAGTTAAATTATATGCATGACAAAGTTCTGGAAAGATTTACATAAAGCAATTTGCAGCACACTGAAGGAAGAAATACTGGCTATACAGACATGTGAAATTTATCCAGCAATAAGGAAAGAATTAGTAGCGCCAGCGGTGTTTGTAGAACTAACAAGTTTAGAACCAGGTAAAGATGCAGGTACTGATGAATTAGCATTGAAAGCCAGGTTTGAGGCGAGGATTGTAGTTGATGGAACAGTAGAGGATTCCTCGGTAGTTGTTAGAACATTAGCTGCTGAGGTTGCGAGAGTAGTAAATAAAAATACTTGGAATGTGGAAAATGTTTCACCAGGAGAATTTATCTCTGCGGAAATTGACGGATTTAGGCCAGAGCTCGATGCATATTTAGTGTGGATGGTTGATTGGAGTCATCAGCTTCATTTAGGTAAATCAGTATGGGAAGAGGGGAAAATTAAACCACATACAATAAACGTAGGAAATATAAATGTTGGATCATAGTTTTGCGATTTCAGAGCTGAATAGGAAGCTAGCAAACGTTATTCGTATAGGAATTGTAAAAGAAATAGATTATGAAAAAGCAAAAGTAAGAGTGAAAATAGGAGAATTTTTAACAGATTATTTACCGTGGATAACAAGTAAAGCAGGAAAAGATAGAGATTGGTCTCCGCCAGATATTGATGAACAGGTTATGATATTTTCTCCTCTTGGTGAACTATCATTAGGAGTGGTATTAGGAGGAATATATCAGGAAAAATACCCTGCACCAGAGAATAAAAAAGAAATAAATAGTGTGAAGTTTCAAGATGGAACAAGATTGTTATATGATAAGGAAAAACATCATTTAGAGATTGAAGTAGTAGATAAAATAACACTGAAAGCTGGGGAATCGAGCATAGAAATGACAAAAAGTGGAATAAAACTGAAAGCAGAAAGGATCTACTTAAATTGAACAAAGGAATAGTGAGGTTAGGAGACTACTGTGGAGAAGCTATACCACATTTCTGCATTAGCGGAAGTAATAATGTTTTTGTAAACGGTAAGTCAATGTGTAGACAAGGAGACAGTTTTAGTGAAGGAAGAGCATTAACTGAAGGATCAAAAACAGTGTTTGCAAATGGTCTTGGTGTAGGAAGAGTAGGAGATATAGTTTCATGTGGGTTTAAAGTAATAAAAGGCAGTGAAAGCGTCTTTGCAAAATAGAAATGAAGGGTATGGATGCTAAAACAGGAAAAACGTTAGAAGGAATAGAGCACTTAAAGCAGTCGATAATTGATATACTGACCACTCCTATTAACAGTAGAATAATGAGGAGAGATTATGGCTCAAGATTATTTGAATTAGTGGATAAACCAATCAGTAGAGATTTTACTTTGAAGATCTATGCAGCAACAGCAGAAGCACTGGGGAAATTTGAGAAGAGATTTAAGTTAGAAAAAGTAAAGATTGCTGAAGCTAAAGAAGGAAAAATGACTCTTGTACTTGAAGGTATGTATCTTTCAGAAGGCAAGTTCATAAATATTAGTGGAGTAGTTGTTTAGAAATGCAAACATCTAATATTATTGAAAAACTAAGCTATGAGGAAATATTTTCGAGAATGAAAGAAGAGTTAGTAAATCGAGACACAAGTTTTACAGCATTAGTTGAAAGTGATCCAGCGATAAAGATTCTGGAGGTGGCAGCATGGAGAGAGTTGTTACTCAGAGAAAGAATAAATGAAGCTGTAAAAAGTAATTTACTAAAATTTGCAACGGGAGAAGATCTTGGTAATTTAGCTGAATTTTATGGAGTAGAGAGAGAAAAAGAAGAAGAGGACGAACGATTTAGAAAAAGAATAAAAGCAAAAATAAAAGGCTGGAGTACAGGAGGAAGTAAAGAGTATTATCGTTATCAGGCACTGTCAGCAGATAGTAGAGTAAAAGATGCATTAGTAGAATCACCTATACCAGGGAAAGTACAAATTTCAATCTTATCAACACAATTATCCACAACTGGCATAGTGTCAGAAGAACTACTAGAAATTGTAAAAAAGCAGGTTACTAGAGATGATATAAGGGTTTTAACAGATACGATAACAGTAATTGGTTGCAATATTACGGAAATAGATATTCACAGCAGAATGAGCATGAGTCCTGTAATATCAGAGGAAGAAATCAAGAAGCAGTTTATTAAGAAGTTTGAATTAGCAAAAAGATTAGGGTGGAGTGTAACAAGATCATGGATAATAGCGAATCTATTTGTAGATGGTGTAGAAAATGTGGAATTGATCGAGCCAAGAGAGGATGTTGTGGTTCTGGGAAATGAATCTGCAAATTTGAAAAATTTAAAGATTGAGTTGAATTAATGTTATTGCCACCAAATGCAACAAAACAGGAAAAAGCGCTAGTAGATGCGATAGATTATAAGGTTGATCCAAGCTGTATTAGAGGATTTAAATTTAGATTGGAAGAAGAAACATTGCCGTGGATAATAGAAGAATATGGTTTAGAAGAAATACTACGCTGGGTAAAAGATAGAAGAAAAGCAGTAGTAGAAGGAGTAAAATTTCAAAGACTGCGAGGAACACCTAAATCACTTAAAATAGCACTCAAGTGGGCAAATATAGAAGACATTACAATCATCGAAGAACCACCCGGTAAACACTTTTTTGAGTTGCAAGTAGGGATAAAAGAGGTACCAAATGACTTCTTCGTAGATGCAGTAGTAGAGCTGGCAAAACTATCACTGCCTGTAAGATCGAGGTTGATGAGGATTTTTAACGATTATTATAATGTGCAGAGATTTATATTGGATGAGAGTTTATTTGGAGATCTTCTTTCTGATTATTCAGGGGTAAAAATAGAAAAAGATGGACCAGTGTTATCATTTGGGAGAGTAAATTTTTTCAGGTCTAGTGGTCCAGTTATTAGGATTATAGAAAACTATCTACGCGATCATTATGAACGAGCTTTAAGCAATGATATATATCGCCTAGATGTAGCAATACTTGGAGAAACCGAGCCTCACACAAAGAATTATAACGGTATTTATGAAAGAAATCATGTGTGGTATAACTTCAAAGCGCTATATCCGCTACCACAGAGCTTATTACCTGAGATTAAGTTTGCGAAAGCGCAGATAGTATTATCAGATAGCTGGAACTTGGGGGAAATAAACGCATGTTTTCCAGTTGGTAGTGTGGAAGAAAAAGGAAGTAAATTTTTACTAGGAAGTAGCAAACTATCTGAACAACTGTGGAATTTAAAATACAAGCCAATTTTAGAAAGGTTTAGCGTTACTCACCACTACAAAGTAGAAGATTTTACCAACCAGAAAGTTATAAGATTTGGTGTGGCAGAACACTATGTTCATTTTGAAAACAATTTAGATTTAAAGCAAAAGGACGCAATACACGAGTTAGAAAGTTACATTTTGGTATTTTACCCAGGCGTACTAACGTGGCACGAACATCGACATTTGAACAGAAGTTGGAAAAATAGTCAAGTAATATCTATAATAAGTTAAGTACTTATATTTATATCCTCATATATTATGTTAATAATAGGTAAAAGTGTATGAAATAAAAAGAAAAAGACTTGCTTTCTCATGCTAAAACGGACATGACTTGAATAGCAGCAGGTAAACATAAGAAATTTGTCTGGCGCTAGAAAAGCTAATTTTGTGAGGTATGCAATGGGGTTCAACGAAGAAAAGAGAGAATCTTTTAGTAAGTTTTTTAAAGAAGTATCAAGTAACGGATTTAAAAATATTAATAAAAGAAATGAAGAAGGAGAGACGATATTACACCAAGCAGTAGAAATCTCTGATTACAAAACAGTAAGGTTATTAATAAATAAAGGAGCAAATGTTAATGCAAGAGATAAAAAGGGTTATACACCACTACACTGTGCAGTATTTGCGAAAAGCTTAGAAAATGTAAAAGTACTGCTAAGGGAAGGAGCAGAAGTAAATGCCACTCAATATGTCAGTGGATGTACGCCATTGCACTCTGCATGCAAAATAGGAGGAGCAGGAATTGAAATAATAAAAGAGCTAGTAAAGGCCGGAGCTGAAGTTAATCAACTGAATAAGTACGGTGCAACACCAATGTATTACATATGGGAAAGTGAAAAGTATCGTCTATGTGATAGCAAAGAGAGTGAAAAGGCAAGTAAATTCTTAAGAGAACAAGGAGGAATAACAAAAAGTAGAGAACTGACGTGCTATGGAATAGAGATGCTAGTGAGAGAAATAGCAGACATGTTGAATAGGAGCTATTTACCTGAGTTAAAAATAATAGAGATAGGAGAAATAAGGAAGAAAGATAAGTCACTAATAAAGGAAGAATGTAAAAATTTAGCAAGCAAGATAATGAGCCAAGTGAACGAAATGATAGATGAAGTGTTGAAGGCAGACTTAAGCAAGATGTGGTGAGGAGGGAGCTCAAAAAAAAGAGTTTGGTTGCGAAAATTTCAAAGGGAAAGTGAGGTATGTTATGTCAAGGAAAGAAGCAAGGAATGTTTTTGATAGGTTATTGAAAGCATTATCAGAAAACAGGTTTCAACAAATAAATGAAAAAGACGCAGCAGGTTGCACAATATTGCACCGAGCAGCACAGGTGTCAGAGCCAGAAGTAATAAAGTTATTAATAGAAAAAGGAGCAGGTACAAACGATAGAAACAATAGAGGCGAGACACCGTTGCACCTAGCAGCGTTTTTAGGAAGAAGAAAAAATGTGAAAGTGCTGATAGAAGGAGGAGCTACAGTAAATGCAAAATCAAACAATAAAGCAGTACCACTACACTTAGCCTGTTTAGCAAGAAGAATAGGAACAATAGAAGAGCTGATAAATGCAGGAGGAGATCTTGATACAGTAGATAAATTTGGATGTAGCCCACTAAACTATGCAAAAATTTACCCGAAAGTGACAAGTTATCTAGAAAAGAAGGGAGTGAATATGAGAGATGTAGAAGTGATGTATGGAGAAGCAAACAAGGCAATAGAGGAGGTAATGGAGAAACGAAACGTAAATGAATTACAACTAGAGGAGGTAGATTTAACAGATTAAGCATATAGATTTATATCTTAATATAATATGTGGAAAAAATGTGTAAATTTAGCAAAAAAAACTTGCTTTTTATGCCAAAACAGCCCTAAGTGAAAAAGTAGCTGGTAAATAAACAAGATTTGCTAAGCGCTAAAGTGAGCCAAATTGGAGCCACTTTATATTGCATTAATAGCTGAGGAAAGTTATGGTAAAATTTAGTCAGAAAGAAAGAGAAGAGTTTAATAAGGCGTGGAAAGAAGTATTAGATAACTCAATAGAAGATATTAATAAAAAAGACACAAAAGGAAGGACGATACTACATTACGCGGTGGGAATGCCAGATCCAAAAAAAGTGAAATTATTAATCAAAAAGGGAGCAGATGTAGATGCAGCAGATGCCGGGAAATATAGACCACTACACCTAGCAGTGATGGGGCAACGTCTAGAAAATATAAAAGAGCTGATAAAGGCAGGAGTCGATGTAAACGCAGTGGAACGAAGTAGCAAATTTGCTCCGTTGCATCTTGCCTGCATGGTGGCAGAGATAAAAATAGTAGAAGAGCTAGTAAAAGCGGGAGGGAATGTAGAGCAAAAGGATAAATCTGGCAAAACGCCAATGGATTATGCGAGAAATAGTAAAGAGATAAAAGAAGTGTTAGAGAACGTAAAAATGGCAAATAAGCAGAGAGAGTTTATAGAAAGAGTAAGGGTTGTATCGGAAAGCACGGCAGCAGGTGTGATAGTGGCAAAGGAGGAGCTAGAAACTGTGGATGAAAAAGTGCTATAGCGTTTTTAAAAATTCAGAAGTGCTGTGTTTGAAAAGGTGATTATATGGAAAAAAAAGTAGAAAAAGAGGTAAAATGTTTAGAGAAAAAAGCGTTGGAAGAGCTGAGGAAAATATGGAAGAAGGTATTTGAGGAAGAGGCACCTAGATACTCAAAGAAATATCTGATACCAAGATTGGCGTATAGGATACAGGAGAAAGCGTATGGAGAAATGTCAAGAAAAGGTGCCAAAAGACTGGAATACCTAGCAGATTGGCTAGAGAAGGGAAAAAGAATAAGTAGCGATAAACTGCCAGCAGTGGGAACAGAGCTGATATTAGAAAGGGGTGAAGAAACGCATGCAATAATGGTAGTGGATACAGGATTGATCTACAGAGAAGAATTTTACACGTCATTATCAGCAGTGGCAGGAAAAATAATGGGAATGAGCTACAACGGACCTTTATTATTCGGGATGCGTGATAAAAGTGGAAATTGAGGAGAGAGAATGCTAAAAGAGGTAAGGTGTGCGATATATACAAGAAAATCAAATGAGGATGGGCTAGAACAAAAGTTTAATAGTCTTGATGCGCAGCGAGTAGCATGTGAAAAGTACATAAAGAGCAGAGAAGGGTGGGTAGTATTGCCCAAAAGGTACGATGATGGCGGATTTTCAGGAAAAAATTTAGAAAGATCAGCAATAAGGGAGTTGTTTGAAGATGTAAAGGCAGGAGAAGTGGACTGTGTGGTAGTATATACGCTAGACAGGTTATCAAGGGAAACAAAGGACAGCATCGAAGTAACGTCATTTTTTAGAAGGCACCGAGTAAATTTTGTAGCAGTAACGCAGATATTTGACAATAATACGCCAATGGGAAAGTTTGTACAAACAGTGTTATCAGGAGCAGCACAACTAGAAAGAGAGATGATTGTAGAGAGAGTAAAAAATAAAATAGCAACATCAAAAGAGCAAGGATTATGGATGGGAGGAACTTTGCCATTTGGGTATGATGTAAAAGATAAAGAGTTAATAATAAATGAGAAAGAAGCAAAAACAGTAAAGCATATATTTGAAAGATATTTGGAGCTGAAGTCAATGGCAGAGTTGGCAAGAGAGTTAAACAGAGAAGGATACCGAACAAAATCAGATATCTTTAAAAAGGCAACGGTGAGGAGAATAATAACAAATCCAATATATGTGGGAAAGATAAGACATTATGAGAAAGAGTATGAAGGAAAGCATGAAGCAATAATAGAGGAAGAAAAATGGCAAAAAGCACAAGAATTAATAAGGAATCAGCCATATAGAAAAGCAAAATATGAGGAAGCGCTGCTTAGAGGAATAATTAAGTGCAAGAACTGCGGTGTAAATATGACGCTGACATACTCAAAAAAGGAGAATAAAAGGTACCGATATTATGTGTGCAATAACCATTTAAGGGGGAAGGATTGTGGATCAGTGAACCGAACAATAGTAGCAGGAGAAGTAGAAAAAGAAGTAATGAAGAGAGCGGAGCAGCTATATGAAAATTGGAAAGAAAAGACCGAAGAAAAATGGAAAAATTTAAGTTTTAGAAGACAGAAAGAAGTAGTGAAAAAGTTAATAAAGGGAGTGATGGTAAAAGAAGATGAAATAGAAGTGTGTTTAGAGGATAAGGTGGAATTTATACCAATGTGGTTAAAAAAGAAAGGAAAGAAATGCACAGTAATAGAACCAGAAGGCAAAACAAACAATGCGCTACTGAAAGGAGTGGTAAGAGCCCACCTATGGAAACGGCAACTAGAAGAAGGGAAATATGCAAGTGTAGGAGAACTGAGTGCCAAAATTAATATAGGTACAAGACGTATACAGCAAATTTTAAGGTTAAATTATTTAGCACCAAAGATTAAGGAAGACATAGTGAATGGGAGACAGCCAAGAGATTTGAAGTTGGTTGACTTGAGAGAAATACCAATGCTATGGAGTGAGCAGATGGATAAGTTTTACAAATTGGTGCCTTAATTAAGCAATTAATAAGTTATTAATGTAACTAATTTATAAAATTAAATGTTGTAGAGAAAGAAATATGATGCCAAAGTTCAAAAAGACCAAGAACGAAAAAAATATAACCTATAAGCTGGCAGGTGATCAGGATAATTTTACAAATGAAGATAAAAAAAAGCTTTTCAAGCTATTAAAGAAGATAGAAAACGGTGAAAATATTAGTGAGAAATTTAATAAATCTAATTACAACATACAGAAACTTCTTACAAAAAAAATAATTTACAAGGATGAGGAAAAGGAAGGGACTCTGACGCTACTGTGCCAATCTATGTTCTATAAAAATAATCAAGCTTTTGAGGAGCTTTTACAAGAAGCAATAAATCAAGGAATTTTACAGGATGTTCTTAGTGAGAAATTGACCCAAAAATTGCCAAATGGTCTAACAATAACTTACACGGCACTGGTATCCTGCATGGAAAATAGTAAAGCTATTAGAACAGTTCTAGAAGCTTCTAAAAAGAATGGTATTTTAGAAGAAATTCTCAACCAGAAAGTGAAAGTGGAGAAAGCAGAAAACCAAGAAATAAGCTATACACTACTTGACTATGCTAATAAACACAATTGCAAAGAAAGTGCAAAGATCCTCAAGGAATTTGAAGAAATTCTAAATATAGAAGTTAAAAATGATATGCCTGTAAGTGATAATGCTGAAACTAGATGTGAAGATGTCAATAAAGACTATGAAATACATGAATCTAGGATTGTAAGCAGTGAAGAAGCTCGAAATATTTTAATAGAAAGTGAAAATCCTCTCATGTGTGAAAGCAACAAAGAAGCTGAGAACTCTTTCGATGAGCAAGAGCTAAACGCTTCTGACAACCTATTTCCCAAACTATGTTGTGACATCGATGCTGCAGGCAAAGAGAAAGAACCATTAACGATTGCAAAACAGCAAAAAGAGGCAATTACAATTGATTTAGAATCAAAAGAGAAACTTATGCGTGACTTAGTATATGAGGAAGAATGTAAAGATAATCTGAATACATCGACTATAGAGCATAAAAGTGCTGTTGACTTTGTACCTTTAATAGGAGATTATGAAGATGACAATCAATTAATATACGAAAAAAGTACCACTGCTTCAACAGAAACTGTTGCACAAGGTCTAAATGCCTCTGATAGCCTTTCTTCTTCCAAACCATATTTTTATAGTGAATTTGGCAAAGGAAATACTGCAGATGAAAAAGAAAAACTGCTAATACAACAAAGACAGGCAATCGTGGTCGGTAGTGCTGGTGTAGTGTTACTGGTAAGCAGCATTGCATTGTATATCATGAAAATGCCTGTAGTAGTAGCAGTTGTGGGAATAGCTGGATTGGCGTGTATAGGTTTTGCGCTGTATAATGCCATAAAGCCCGGCACAAAGCTAGAAAAAGTGGAAGATATAGAACAACCAATTGTTAAGTTTTCTTTAAACCAGATATAAATTCAAAAGAGTGGTAGAATATTCATGATCACCAAGCAAAAACTTTAAAAAACGAAATAAGATAATCTATTTAGAAGAATCTCTGAATTATTATGGAATCACTGAATATTTAAGTAACATCTCTCGCTATTTTTTCTTGAACATTGCTATTTTCAAGGGAACTTGAAGGCCTGCTATGGCAATATACAATTGTAGCGGCAACCAGACAACAAGCTCCAACTGCTATTCCCACTGCTAACATTTCTAAATAAACTGCAATAGCTATTCCTGTAGCAACTCCGGTTATTGCTAACATAGAAGCAGCTATCACAGGCAACTTACTTTTTGCATCTTGTGGAGCAGGGTTGTTTTTGTTTGGATAACTAGGTTGTTTGCTGTTGCCTTGAGCATTTTTTGACACAGGTTCAGTAGGCTGAACAAGAGCTTGTTTTTTCTCATCACCCTCAACACCTGTATTGCTAGGCTTGCTGTCAACAACTAAAGTTTTTGGTTGCGTGTTTTGCATAGCAGCATCATCTTGGTGCTCTTCAGGCATGACTTTATCATGTTCACCATCATTTTGGCTGCCTTGTGTAATTACTACAGACTCTTTTCCATCACTTCTAGATGTCGAAACATCCTCACTTACAGAACTTGATACTGTAGGTACTGTTAAATTTTGCTGATCATCTTGCTCGTCATTTAGGTTATCAGGCTCGGATTTAGATTCTTCAGTGGCCATTGAAGGCATTTTTGACGCTATTGCAGTAGCTACAGACCCTATTGTTTCAATTACAGATATTCCTACTTCATTAATTTCTTCAAATGGATAATTAATACTAGAACCTGAAGAATCCCCAGCAGACTTATCACTTTCAAGCTTAGAATAACCATCATCCTCAGAATTCGGTGAATCTGATTCACTTTCTTTAAGCTCTACCACAGGGACTTCTTGGCTACCTGCAGCAGCACCAATACTTTTACTTTCTACTGCAAGAAATTCTCTGATTTCTTTAATCTTATTTTTAGACTCTTGATCTTTCTTCCCAACTTGTGTCTCACCAGCTTTCTTCAAAGCCCAATTAATGATTTGTTCTGCATTATTGTCCTCTTGCTTTATCCGTTCTACTAAACATTTTACTGCTTGAGAATCAAGACTGAAGATAGCATCAGACAACTCTTTTCTTGTATTTTGGTCACTACTATGCATTCTATCCTCCTTAAAATTATCACTTATAAGCCCCATTATTGAAACCACCATGCCATCTAGTATATCACTTTCTCCCTTTTGTGCAAGAACATCTTTTGTTATAACTGGAATTTCTAATTCATCTGCAACGTTATTACTTCTTTTTCGTATTATAAAAGTTCCAGGAGTTTGGTACATTTCATCCCACAAATCTTGACGTTCATGACAGGAACATTCTTGCATATCAATGGAAAATTGTAGAATATTTCTAATTTGCATTAAACTGAATATTAGATCAATATTCTTTTGACGTTTATTGTTTTTTGGATCTTTAGTGTATTCATCATATGCTATGTAAGCAGTCTGAGCTAATCCATTTACAATACCTGGCAAATAGCTGTAATTATATTCACGTAAAGCTTCAGATTGTAATAATTTATTTTCCTTTTCCAGGTCTTCTATGCGCTTTTCTATGCTAGATTTAAAAATCCCACACTCCTCTTGAAAAATTACGTTAATTGCACCCTCTTCTGTGTATAAGTAACATACTTCCTTGACTAAGGAGTAATCTTCTTGGCCTGTTGAGTAGTGTGTTGCACTTCTCAGTATATTCCGTATGGCTTGCCTGACTACTTGCTTATGTGATACGTTTTGATAGATTTTTTTAGTGTAAGAAAGTACATTGACTATAACGTTTATGTTTTCAATATTAGACAATGCAACTAGAACCGATTCATATGTTTCATCAAATTCGTTATTTTTAAGTTTATGATCAAGATAATTAATAACATCATTGACGCTTTCAGCACATTCTTTGCATATGTACTCAATAAATGTAACATTGCCAGCATCCAATGCGGTTTTCAGAATTAAATCATAAATTTCTTTTCTGCCACGAGTTCCTATGTTTTTCAGGATCTGTTGCCTTAGTATTGTAATAACTTTATCATCTGTAAATGCTTGTTTATATACATTATAAATGGCACGATCTGCACTATTAGTGTATCGTTTACACAAGTATTCAACGACAGATATGTGTTCTTGGCTTATCGCAGTTTCTAACAAAGTAACAAAACTGTTTTTTAACAGATCTTTTTTATCCGGATTATTAATATATCCTTCAAACGCACCTAGCACTATCACGATAAATTCTTCATTTTCGATCAGAGATGCTGTTTCAAGCACACCATACAAAGGATCAGGATTACTTGTTTTTAATACTTGTTCAAGATCTTTTAAGATGAATTCAACAAAAACTGTGTCTAATAAATTTCGTTCTTTTCTTAATGCTATAGCTGAGAAGAAGCCAATCTTATTAGGTTCAATAAATTGTATGGCTTGATCTTTTAATCCTCTATAAATCCAATCGGTACCATGGAATTTTCCTATAAAAGCTTCAATATATTTTTGACCACCAACAAGTAAAGGTAAAAGACTCAAATTTCCTTCAGCAAAAAGTATGCCCTGATATTGTTCTATCAGCTTATTATTAGCTGCAATTGCCATTAATACCAATTCTTTTACTAAATAATCACACTTGAAATTCTCCTGATCAAAATTATACTGTGATAGTATATTTGAGTATATATGCTGGTGATCGCTTCTACCTCGTAAATCTAAGTTAAGTTGTTGCTCACAAAAACTCTTTAAATTTACATTATCCAGAATAATAGACCTGCCTTCATAATTTTCAATATTTTGTACAACCCTGTCTAATTCTTCACAATCATCTTCCCTTATAGCTTGATTTAAGATATTTATTATTTTAGTTAAAGTTAAATTTTTAGGAATAATGTCATATGAATCTTCATCTTTCGACTCTACAGTAAATGATCTATCACAACCATCAGGAAAGTTTGTAAGTATTGCATTCTCTAGACTCAGATCTTCAGGGAGTGTATCACATAGATTAGCTTGTATCTCTTGATTTTCGCCATCTAAAACTTCAAACTCTTCCTTTTCTTTGATGCCTTAATCTCCAGAATAGCGACGATCTTTGGTTATTTCTTGATTTTCTTCTGTGCCCAAATTAACACAACTTAAATCTAGAGAGTCAGTTTGATTAACCATATCTTATCTCCTACTAATAACCAATTAAGTATAGCGCCAAACAATAATCTTGCCAAGCAAATCATTAATTCCTTGACAAATAGGCTATCATTATCATCCATCTCTCCGCCTTCCACGATACAAGCAATATTTTTTGAATGAGCATTTTTTAGGTAAAATATTGCAATAACTAGTAGCAACAACAATTTAATTATTTACTTGTCCAAAAATCTAAAAAAGTACGTATATTTGTGAGAATAAGTTGCACAAAAACAGGGTTATGAAAATAAGAGCCTGGAATTTTTGCAACAAAGTTAGGCAAGCCAGTTCGTACGCAGATTTAGAGAAAGTGAGCCAATATAGCTAATTTTAGCGTATAATAAAATCACCATATAAAAAAGTTCGCACGAATCAAGCGGTAGACCAACCCATTCCAAAACAAACAGTTCTCGCGCTAGCTGCTTTTTGTTGCTGGAAATGGTTGTATCAATTAAGTTTTTATTGAAAATTACTAGTAAATTAATAGTGATTTCGCAAAAAAGTTAAGGCAATTTTGATGATTAATCTTTTATAGAAAAATGTTGCTTTATGAAAATATTCAAGTAATTATATATACAGTAGTGTTTCGTTAGCTTAAGCGATATGACAATGTAGGAGGACTTATAATGCTATTTGATTCAGGGGCTGTTTGTGAAGATTCTTTAACACATCAAAATGTTGAAAATCTTCTACTCAAAGAGAGTAATATATGTAATCTAGAAAAAACAGGTAAGAAAAGTAGTAAATCAGCAGCAATTAGTGTTGCTAGAATCGGTGCAAGTGTTGGAAAAAAAACTGCTACAAGAAGTTCTCCTTATGCAAGGGAGACTAAAACTCGAGTTAAAAATCTTCCACCCGAAAGAAATGGTACACGTAATCTAGATTTAAACAGAGTAAGTAAGGAAAATATTGAACCAGCAGAAATTAGTGTTGCTAGAATCGATGCAAATGCTGAAAAAAAAGCTACTGCAAGAAATCGTCCTTACAGAAAGAGGTCTGGAACTCAAGTGGAAGAAAATCTTGTATTTCCTAAAAGAGTAAAAACCTTGTTAGTTCGTGCAGGAGGTTCTAATTCAATAATAGGGGATCAAAATGAACTTAAAGTCCATCAAGTAGGAGCTGAGTTAGATAAAGCAAGTAACTTACTTGAAAAGAAACAAAATAGCTTTGACAACCAAGCCATTCAACCGGAAGAAAGTAAGACAAAAATAGAGGGAGCTCAGAAAGAGATTTTAGATGAACGAGATCAGCTAGCGCGAGAATTGGAGGGAAGTAGCAATGCTGCTATGAAATTGAATAATAAAGTGGAAGAGATTTCAGATGAAAAAGATCAGCTAGCGCGAGAATTGGAGGGAAGTACCAATGTTGCTGTGGAGTTGAATAATGAAGTGGAAGAGATTTCAGATGAAAAAGATCAGCTAGCGCGAGAATTGGAGGGAAGTACCAATGCTGCTATGGAGTTGAATAATAAGTTGAATAATAAAGTGAAAGGGTTGGAGGAAAAGAATGATCAAGTTAATGAGCTTAATGAAAAAGTTTTCTCAATTGAGGCAGAAAGAAACACCATGGAAGATCAGATCACGAAGATGCAAAATGAGCTAGCAAGAAAGGATGAGAAAATTAATGGGCTTAAAGAGGAAAGAACCGACCTGAGTAATCAAGTTGTTCAGCTTCAAAAAGATAAAAATGATGAACTTAACAAAAACTATATGGTACAGAGCCTTTATGTAGCTAACATTGAAGGCTTGGCTGGTCAAAATAGTCAACAAATTGAGCAGTTCACACAATATAAAGAACAAATAGAAGCTTGTGTAGAGGAGCAGTTAGCACGAAAGGAAAGTGAAATTGGTAGGCTTAATGATCAGGTCAGTAGAAGCAATCAGCACATTGAGCAGCTTAAACAAGATAAAAATAAAAAAGAGGAAGAGCTTTTAGAGGCACAAGCAGAAGTGAAAAATCTGGCTAGTCGTTTCAATGAGCAACGGATAGCCCCTTTAGATGAACAAAATAAAGTTAAGGAGTTGAATGATAAGGTTAATTCAATAACCAATGAAAGAAACAGTTTAAATAGTCAAAACACTTTGTTAACGAGAACAAAAAGACAAATAGAAACTCAGTTGCTTGAGAAGAATAAGGAATTTGATGAGCTTAAAAAAGAAAGAGATAGCCTAACTAATCAGGTTCAAGAAAAGAAAAATGAACTCAGTGCGAAAGAGGAAGAATTTTCAAAAGTACAAAAGCAGGTTGTTCAGCTTAAAAAAGGTAAAGAAGAACTAGAAGCTCAATTGTTGGAGAAGGGTAAGAGATTTGATGAGCTTGAAAAGGACAAAGGTATCTTAACTAATGAAATTCAAGAAAAGGACAAAGGGCTTGATGAAAAAGAGGAAAAACTCAATAAAGCTAGAGAGGAAGCAAAGGAATTAGAAGCTCAGTTAAAGAGTAAGGATGAAGAAGTTAGCAAGCTTAAAGAGGAGAATGAAAGAAAAATTGCTAAGCTTATTAAGCAAGAGAAAAATCTAAATAGTCAAATCGATTCTTTAACTCAGGAAAGAGACATCCTAAGTAACAGAGTTGAAGAAATGAAAAGGAAGAATAAGGAATTTGATGAGCTTAAAAAAGAAAGAGATAGCCTAACTAATCAGGTTCAAGAAAAGAAAAATGAACTCAGTGCGAAAGAGGAAGAATTTTCAAAAGTACAAAAGCAGGTTGTTCAGCTTAAAAAAGGTAAAGAAGAACTAGAAGCTCAATTGTTGGAGAAGGGTAAGAGATTTGATGAGCTTGAAAAGGACAAAGGTATCTTAACTAATGAAATTCAAGAAAAGGACAAAGGGCTTGATGAAAAAGAGGAAAAACTCAATAAAGCTAGAGAGGAAGCAAAGGAATTAGAAGCTCAGTTAAAGAGTAAGGATGAAGAAGTTAGCAAGCTTAAAGAGGAGAATGAAAGAAAAATTGCTAAGCTTATTAAGCAAGAGAAAAATCTAAATAGTCAAATCGATTCTTTAACTCAGGAAAGAGACACCCTAAGTAACAGAGTTGAAGAAATGAAAAGAGAGCTCAGTGTAAAAGGGATAGAGCTTTCAGAAGTACAAACAAATGTGCAAGATCTAACTTATAAGGTTAATCAGAAGGATCAGCAATTAGAGCAGGTAGTGAGAGAGGAGCAGAGATTAGAAGCAAAGTTTCGGAGTTTAAATGAAAAGTATTCAGAAGTAAAAAACAAAGATAGGGAGTATATTGAAAATTTAACTCGTAAACTAAGACAAGCTGAAAGTGAGTTTATCGATAATGAAAATAAGCTGAGTGACCAAATAGAAAAATTGAAGGAAGAAAAGGAAATTTTACTTGAACAGTTAAGGGCGAAAAGTACAGGTTCAGCATCGTTCAAAAAGCAACAATCAAAAATAGATAGCATTAAACAACAGCTTAAGGAAAAGGAAGAACCGAAGTCTGTCAGAAATCTAGAGCAGTTGCAGAACATATCAGGGCAGAATAAAATTGAAACTACAGTGCCTGAAAATAGTGCAGAAAGTGAACTTAATTCTACTCAGTTGACAGAATTTGAAGGAAATAACACACATGTACAAGCTTCTGCTACACCTGCTGCAACGGTAACTTCAATGAATGTAAAAAATATAGAAAAAGCTCCTGTTATGCTGGAAACTCCACCTGATAAAAGTGGAAGTCAAAAACTTGTTTCTGTTCAACAAGAAATGTCTTCGGTAGCTAACGAAAGCTCTGGACAAGTGAATAGTTCTCAAACCAATGGCATGCAGCCTAATAATTCAAGCAATGGAAGTATTCTTGTAACACAAAGCGTACAAAAAAATAAGTGGCCTACCACAGCTACATGGACATTAGCGATAGCTGGAGTGCTTGCAGGAATTGCTGCATCAGTTGCATATTTTGCTTTCAGTGCTAGTTTGCTGGTAACAGGAGTAATAGCAGGTGTTGGAGCTTGTTGTCTGGTTGCTGCTGCAATTGTATATTATTGTAATAAACCTTCAAGTTCACTTGAAAAGAGTAGCATCGATAAAGTTGCAGTCAATGGATATACTGCAGCAGCAAGTTGTGGATAAATACAGTGGTCTATTATTGAATAATTTGCTATAGTTATTCAATTATTAATAAATGAAAGCTTGGTAGACCATGCCATCCCAAAGAAAAGTGTTCTCACGGCCCTTGGTTTTAAATGCTGGAAATGGATATATTATTTAAATTATTAGCGATATATAATATTAAATTAGTAGATACTGTCTCTCACGTCAACTGATTATTTCACTAAATCACCATTAAATGGTTGATTGTTTTTTAAAACACCAAAAACTACATGCATTAATTTTCTCATTAATGCGACAATTATTACCATTGGACATTTCCTTTGTTTGCTAAACGTTGGCAAAATTTTTGAAAGTGAGAATTACGATTCTTGACTACTATAGCTGGCATATAAAGAGTTTTGCGAATACGTTCCGACCCTATTTTACATATTCTACTTTTTTTACTTACAGATGAACCTGATTGGTAATGTTCAGGATTTAGACCAGCAAAGGCTGTAAATTGTCTAGCATTATCAAAATTATCAACAGGTGGCATTTCTGCAACGATAGCAACAGCAGTAAGATATCCTATACCTTTTACAGTCTTGATGTTTTCTATCATATTTTTTAGGTGTGAATGGTTATTAACATGCTCACAAATTTCTTTTTCTATAGCAGAAATTTCTGTTTCTATTGTAGCAACTACCTCAAGTATGGCTTGCTTACAACGGGAATCCATATTTTTATTTTCCAAGCGATTCATCTGTTGTAACTTGTCGTCTTTAAGTGCTTGCAAACAACGATAGAGATCTCTTAAACGCTTGACTTCAGTAGGCGCAGGTTTCCAAAGATTAGGTTTATTAGCAATACAAAACCTAGCAATCATGGCAGCATCTGACTTATCTGTTTTGTTTCTCAATAGCTCACTTTTGCCAAAAGCCTTGATTTGAGCAGGGTTTACCACACTTACATTATGTCCAAGATCATACATAAAATAACTATATCTTCACTGTAACAACCGGTCGCTTCTAGGCACAGATGAATAAGGACTGCTCCGTGATTATTACACCAAGCTACAAGCTTTTCAAAACCTTCCTTGTTATTGTGAAAAACTTTATGTCGTTCTTTGTTGTCTATCAATAAACAAGCATCTAGTTTCTTTTTAGAAATGTCTACACCTAAAATAACATTTGCTTGCATAAACCAGCCTCCAAAACTATAAATAAAGTTGAGAGTTAGACTAACCTTGTGATACGGGA
The DNA here is from genome assembly GCF_947251615.1 of Wolbachia endosymbiont (group A) of Apoderus coryli. Taxonomy (NCBI): domain Bacteria; kingdom Pseudomonadati; phylum Pseudomonadota; class Alphaproteobacteria; order Rickettsiales; family Anaplasmataceae; genus Wolbachia; species Wolbachia endosymbiont (group A) of Apoderus coryli. Next base: position 442,024 of record NZ_OX366367.1, read on the forward strand.
TATAATTCCAAAGATACTGTTCTGTCTTTTAACTCTATATGGGAAGGGAGGAAAATCTTTTTGTCAGCCTTTTTGGCATAAGTAATTTATCGGCTTCACCTTCCCTGCAAGACATTTTAGCTACAATGCCCTACTCCTTGAAGATACAAGTAACTTGCTTTAATAATTTTTGTTGCTATATATAGTATAGGTTTAATATAGTAGGTTTGATATGTTGGAATTAAGTAAAGTAACAGGTCCATCATCTGATGGTGCTGCTCGGGAAAGCTGTGTTACTAGAGAACCTATTTCCATTTTTAGTCAGATAAGAAATGCAAAGGATGAGGAGAAAAAAAAGAAGCTTAATCAACTTTTAGAAATGCTAAGGAAGGAATTGCCTGAGGGCTTTAAAATAGGAGCTGCTGTAGGTAAAGGAGATTGCTTTTTTGATTCCGTGGCTCAAGGATTGAGTGAGCTAAAAAAAAGAAGGCTGATTCAAAATGATGAAGATTTTAATGTAAAGTTGTTGAGAGAAGGTTGTGCAAATTATGCTAACGAATACAAAGATGAAATTATAAAGGATGCAGGAGACTACTTTGTTCCACAGGAGAATGTTGCTTTTCCTAGTCTTGGTCATATTGAAGATGAAAAAGGGAACAAAGTTCCAGACAAGAAAAAGACTTTTGATAAGTATTTAAGAAGTATCAAAAAGACAGCTAAAGAAGGTGATGCTATATGGGGAAGACCTGAGATTGAAGGAAAAATGATATGTGAAAAGTATAGCGTAAAAATTAGGAGTATAGAATTGAGAGATGAAGGGATAGGTGGATTACATGTCACTAAAGGTGATGTAGGTACAGGTAATAATATCATTTATATAGTGAATTACAGGAGCCATTTTGTACCACTTCTTAGTAATATTGAAAAAGATATAAAGAGAGGCATTGGAGAAAATGAACCAAGACTTGATGCTTCTCAAAACCTAGAAATTTTCTCTTCAAATATGAATACAAAAATAGAACTTGCGCAAGCAAGTCAACTGGTAACTAAATATCCTATAAAACGGAAGTTGGATACAGAGGAAAATGATCCTACAGGCAAAAAGCGACGTCGCAGTAATAGCTTTAGTTTAGGCGATAATAATCTTGCAGTTTATAAGCGTGAAGGAGAAATACATACCCTACTTGAAATTTTTGTTGAGAAATTTGTTGAGAAATTTCAAGAAAAACTAAAAGATTACTCTAGTAGAATAATTGAAAAGAAAGAAAAACAGTCGAGCATATTATCAAAATTAATTTCACTAGGATTTGTAGGAGGAGGAATAAAAGCAGCAACGTCAGTAGCATCATCTGGGTTATCTCGTACATCATCTGCCGCAGCTAGTTCAATAGCATTGTTAAGTTCGGGTATTATTGATAGCCTTGCAAATAGATGTATTCAAGTTTTTCAAAATCAAGGTGCTGGAATGGTTGCCAGGAATACAATGAATTTTCAAGTTAGTAAATCTCAATTTAGAGAGGTGTTGGTCAGGGCTAGCATCGATGTTTTTAGAAATTATGAGAATCAGTATCTAAAAATGATTTCCAAGAAAGAATTAGGTGAGAAGCTAGGGATGGAGGTTTTAGCACAAGTTGCCGTTCAAAGAGCAATAACAAAGACAATCATGATGTTGATATAGTGGCTGCAGCCTGCAACATTATACTAAAAAAGATAAAGGAACAAGGAGATTTAGGAATTGAAGCATTGGAAGTAATTGAAATCATGGCTTACCTTGATTCTGACGGGGTTTTTATAGAAGAAATTTTTCCTAAATTAGCATCAAATAAAAAAGAGGAATTATGGAGTAGTATTGAATTACTTGAGAAATATTCTCTAATTAATTTAAAATGTGGGCAGTTAAGCACTAGCAAGTTGGTTCAAGAAGCAATAAAGTTAAAGTTAAGAAGAGAAGGTAGGGAAAAGGAAGTTTTAAAGAAAGTTCTACAATTAAAAATTAATATTGCTGACACAAGTCAAGCTAATAGCATTGCGTCTATTTGGAGCTGCTATGTAAGTGAATGTGAGGAATTTCTTACCCAATTTAATAGATTTAGCAATGAAGACCGTAACAGTTTATTAAGCTTGCTTATAGCTCATGGTCAACCTCAGGCTGCAGAAAGGATACTACGCGACGTAGATGATGACATATTGAAAGGAATTACAAATATTGTTGATAAGAAGACTGGTAATACTTTTCTGCACCTTGTTGCTGCACATAATGCACTAGATATAGTAAAATACTTGATAGATGAAAAGGAAGTCAATTTTAATATTAGAAACATTAATCACATTTCACCTTTTATATCTGCTACTTGTAATAATGCACTAGATGTAGTGAAATACTTGATAGAAAACAAAAATGCTGCCGATCTTGAAGATTCAACCTATTTTACTATTCTGAATAGTGCTGCTTATAATAATGCACTGGATGTAATAAAATACTTGGTAGAAGATAAAAATGTTATCAGTTTTAACAGCTCATACTATGTTATATTTCCTCTGCATAATGCTACTTGTAATAATGCACTGGATGTAGTAAAATACTTGATAGAAGATAAAGGTGCTGTCAAACTTAATAACTCATACTATTATGTTTCTCTTCTGAGCTTAGCTGCTTATAATAATGCACTAAGTGTAATGAAATATTTAATAGAAAAAACAGCAAACAGTTCTAACGTTTCAATTTATGATATTATGAAGTTTAATTTCTTAGCTGCTTGTAAGAATGCACCAGGTATAATAAAATATTTGACGGAAGAGAAACATATAATCAATCTTCAGAGCTTATATGAAGGTAAGATTTTTCTGGAAGTTGCTGCTTATAATAATGCGCTAGATGTAGTAAAGTACTTGATAGATAAAGGAGTAGATTTTAATGCCAAAAACCACAATGGTGAAACTTTCTTATACTTTTCTATTATGAATAATATATCAAATGTGGTCAAGTACTTGATAGAAGACAAAAATGTGGTTGACCTTAAGGAGCAAGGTAAGACTCTTTTAAGCTTGGCTACTAAAAATAATGCACTGGGTGTAGTAAAATACTTGATAGATAAAGGAGTGGATTTTAATGCTAAAGACTACAATGGTGAAACTCTCTTATACTTTTCTGTTATGAATAACATATCAAGTGTAGTGCAGTACTTAATAGAAGACAAAAATGCGATCGATCTTAATAACGATGGCATGGCTCTTCTGCGCTTAGCTGCTGAAAATGATTCACTGGATGTAGTAAAGTATTTGATAGAAGACAAAAATGTGGTTGACTTTAAGGAGCAAGGTAAGACTCTTTTAAGCTTGGCTATTAAAAATAATACACTGGGTGTAGTAAAATACTTGATAGATAAAGGAGTGGATTTTAATGCTAAAGACTACAATGGTGAAACTCTCTTATACTTTTCTGTTATGAATAACATATCAAGTGTAGTGCAGTACTTAATAGAAGACAAAAATGCGATCGATCTTAATAACGATGGCATGGCTCTTCTGCGCTTAGCTGCTGAAAATGATTCACTGGATGTAGTAAAGTATTTGATAGAAGACAAAGATGTGGTTGACCTTAAGGAGCAAGGTAAGACTCTTTTAAGCTTGGCTACTAAAAATAATGCACTGGGTGTAGTAAAATACTTGATAGAAGACAAAAATGCGATCGATCTTAATAACGATGGCATGGCTCTTCTGCGCTCAGCTGCTGAAAATGATTCACTAGATATAGTGAAGTGCTTGATAGATAAGAAAGTTGATTTTAGTGCCAAGTATGATGATGGTAACACTCTTCTGCATGTGGCTATTGAGAGCGATGCAATAGCTGTAGTGAAATATTTGATAGAAGAGAGAAAAGAGATTGGTCTTGAGAAGAACCCAAGTGATACTAATTTATTTCTGGATTTAGCTATTCAAAGTCCTGCTTTAAACGTTGTAAAATATTTGATAGAAGAGAAAAAAGTGATCGATCTTAAGAAGAACCCAGGTGATGCTAAGGCTCTTTTGAATTTAGCTGTTGAGAGTCAGGGTGGAAGTGTTGCAGGATATCTTATAGAAGTGGTCGACCTTGAGAAGAACTTAGGTGATGCTAGGGCTCTTTTTATCTTAGCTATCGAGAATGACTTGGCAAGTATAGTAGAACGTTTGGTAAATGTAGTTGATCTCAATAACCAAGATGATGTTAAGACTTTTCTGGATTCAGCTCTTAGGAATGATGCATCAAATGTAGTAGAATACTTAGTAAAAGATAAAGGTGTTATCGATCTTAATAACTCAAATGACACTAAGGGTCTTCTGGAATCAGCTGTTAAAAGTGATGCATTAGATGTAGTAACATATTTGATAGAAAATGAAAAAATAGTCGATCTTGAGAACCAAGATAGTGTTAAGGATCTTCTGTGTTATGCTATTGAATATGCTGTACCAAATGTGGTAAGGTACTTGGCAGATAGGAAAGTTAATTTTATTACCACACATGATTATAGCAAGGTTTTTCTAGATTTAGCTCAGAAAAAATTAGCTAAAGACCAAGAAAATGCGGATCTAAAGGAGATTGTAAATTTACTTCGTGATAAAATAAATAGTCATATGTATAATGCTGAGTTAAAAGAAGGGAAGCAAGCTCCATTTGAAACTAATGATGAAATAGATGATAACCCTGAAACTTATTTCGGTGATGCAACAATAGATAATCAACTAGCAAGATCACCTAACTTTTGTAACCGTTCACGGAGATAAGGTGGTTTACAAAGTAAGTATAAAAGTGTAAAGAGATAGGAAGCTAAATATGGAATGGGTAAATGACAACAGTGCTGCAAGAAAAGGTTGTAGCAGAAAACGCTAATCTCAAGGAAGAAATAAAAGCACTGATCAGAGAAAATGATAGCTTGAAAGCAAAAATAGTTGAATTAGAAGACAAATTGGGCTTAAATTCGCAAAATTCATCGCTGCCACCATCACGGGATATATATCGTAAGAAAGCAAAAAAGAAAAGTGATAAAAAACCAGGAGGTCAGCCAGGACATAAGGTGCATAAGCGTGAATTAATGGCTGCAGACAAGGTAGTGATACCAATCTCCACTAATAGATAGACAAATAGTAAAAACTATAAACAATTGAGGCTAGAAAGAATAAATATGTAGTTTATGGCAGGAAAAAGTAAAGCAATAGGAGAAGAACTATATAATCAATGCAAGTTAGAATTAAAAAAATATGGAATAAGAGGAGAGATAGGAAGAAGGTTACAAGCAATAATATCAGCAAAGGAGTATGGTATCTCAAAAGTTGCTAAAATATATAGAATTACGAGAACCACATTAATGAAATGGATTGCAAGATTTAAAGAAAAAGGTGTTATTGGGTTTGCAATACAGCCAGGGCGAGGACCTAAGCCAAAACTGAATGAAGAGAAGAAAGAAAAAATAAGAGAGGTAATAGAAGAAGATGGGGCAAATCTGACTGCTAAAAAATTGCAAGGTATAGTTGAAGGAATGTTAGCTATCAAAATAAGTGAGTCAACAGCGAGAAGGCTTATGAAAAAGCTAGGATTTACATATATCACACCTCGCCCAGCGCATTATAAACAAGAGGAGTTCAAAAAAAAATCTCAATGAAATTGTGGAAAAGAACCAGCAAAAAGAGGTATTTTTTTTCGATGAATCGAGATTTGGAACGCACTCGAAAGTTGGACATGGATGGTTTAAAAAGGGCTCAAGAACACAAGTTAAAGTAAAAATCGGAAGAGAAAATTTCTATCTTTACAGTGCTATAAATCCAAGGAATGGAGATGATGTTAGCCTACTTGCTCCACATGTAAATACAGATTGCATGAACATATTTTTGGAGCAGATGTCGAAAGATTTGGGGACTAGAGAAGCTTTTCTTATCATGGATTGCGCAAGTTGGCATAGGTCTAAAGGTTTAAAAACTCCTGAAAATATCACCATAATTTATTTGCCGCCGTACTCGCCTGAGCTTAATCCTGTGGAAAGATTTTGGCAACATTTAAAGGACAATCTAATAAAGAACAAGATGTATGACTCTATTAAATTACTCGAAAATGCTGTATCTGAATTTATTCGAGATATTACGGAAAGTTCGATCAAAACCATTTGCTCTGTGAATTATTTGTCTAGTTATTTGTGAGGGTTGGTATGAGATGCACAATTGATACGATTTGTATGTGTGGAGGTAAGATTACTTTAGAAGATGAAATTATTCATCAGAAGGCAGAGTTGCCAGAAATTAAGCCAATTGTAACTGAGTACAGGTTGCAAAGAGGACATTGTAGAGTATGTAATAAAAGAATTACAGCACATTTACCCAAAGGTGTTGCAAGAGATTTTCTAGGACCCAATGCTAAAACAGTTATAAGCAGCCTTAGCGGCTTTTTTATTAACTCAAAAAGAGAGGTACAGCAAATTTTGGGCAGTATATTTAATCTCAATATAAGCCTTGGTTTAGTCTCAAATACTGAACGCAGGGTATCGAAGAAGTGTGCATCTGAATATGAGAAAATGAAGGAAGAGTTGCAAGGAAGCGAGTATTTGCATATAGACGAAACAGGGCACAGAAATCAAGGAAAGAGAGGCTGGAGTTGGGTAATAACAAACAAAGCGTTGACACTTCTGAAGGTAAGCGAGTCTCGTGGTAAGAAGGTGTTGAAGAGTTTACTGCCAGAATATGATGGTATAGTTGTGAGCGATAGATACGCTGTATACAATTACTTCAATCGTGAAAATAGACAGATATGTTGGGCACATCTGGCAAGAGATTTTGAGAGATTTGCCCATAGTAAAAATGTTGAAGTGAGCAAAATTGGCCAAGCACTAAAATCGCTCAGCAATAAGGTGTTTGTAGTAGATAAGGCAAAAAAACAAAATTTGATAGATAATTTGAGATTTTATCGACTGGTGCGAAAAATTCGGAAAAGGGTAAAACATTTTTTACGTAAAATGACGAGGGTTGCAAATAGCACTCAAGCTTCAAGAATGGCCGCTAAGATGTTACGGTCTGAGGATATGATGTGGAAGTTTTTAAGAAAACCTGAAGTGATAGAAACAACTAATAACCTTGCAGAACGGCAAATTAGACGGTACGTAATTTATCGTAAAAACAGCTTTTTCACCTGGTCAGAACGTGGAGAAAGATTCGTGGAAAGAATGTTGTCGATATTTTTGACATCACGTCTAAATGGCCAGAACCCCTTTCAAAAGCTACAGAATCTAGTAGCTGTCACTGCTTAGTTCTTTATTCATTCTCACAATCCGTGAACGGTTACGAGAAAGATTCGTGGAAAGAATGTTGTCGATATTTTTGACATCACGTCTAAATGGCCAGAACCCCTTTCAAAAGCTACAGAATCTAGTAGCTGTCACTGCTTAGTTCTTTATTCATTCTCACAATCCGTGAACGGTTACCTTTCAAAAGCTACAGAATCTAGTAGCTGTCACTGCTTAGTTCTTTATTCATTCTCACAATCCGTGAACGGTTACGGTAACCTGAGCTATTTAAAGTATGCTCCGCTCTGTTAACTATCCATTCACCATCTACCGCTTGATTAAAAGCTATAAGATTAAGTTTAGCTTCTGCAAATAACTCTGGATTACCAGGTATAGTGATATCCAATACTGCATTATTTCGCTTTAGTTGTTTTAACTTAGCATTTGCTGCACTTAGTGCTGATTCTGCATTTGAGTACATTTCTAACATAATATAACTTGGCTCGCCGCTACCAACTGTTTCTTTAATAGTTTCACCCTTTTCATAGCTATGCCATTTTGCCACTACTGAATTATACTTATCACGTACGGTAAAATGCACTTTCCAGTTAATTGTATCTTGAGGTCTAATAGTCGTTGTTCCTAAAGCTTTTCCTGTGGCTGATTTTGCCATATTCTTTGAAATAAACAATATATACCCACCAGCTAATTTTGCCATTGCTTCACGCTCTGTTGCGATCTTTGTTAACAGACTTATATCACTTTCATCTGCCTGATTAATATGGGGTATCAATACATTCTTAAATTCCTCAGCGACTTTGTATCCATATCCACGTTTTTGGGCTATTTCTTTTACTAAGTTTTCTATGGTAATTTGGCGCCATTCTTTTGATACTTTTGCCTTCAAAGATATTCTTAAATTTGTTGCATGAGCTTTGATTAGTAGAGTCTTAGGTGGACCCTGTATAGTCACTTCGTTGACTGTATATATACCCATTGGAAAGATTCCAATTTCCTTATAACCTAGTGCTATGTTCAATTCATTCGGAATATCTATGCCTTCATCCCTGTAATCAACACACACTTCAACTACATCATCTATTATTCCTGATTCATCTGTAAGGTGCAATGATATAACTCTATCTTTAATTGATTCACATTTATCTATTATAAAATCTGGCTGCATTTATTCCCAGACCTTTAATTTTGACTTTTGTACTATTTTCTTAATAGTAGGAAGCTTTATCTTTAATCCTGCGGGCAAAAAGCTTCCGTATTCTGCCAAACCCAAGTTCTCTGCTAGTACTAATTCCACTACTCCATCCGTAAATCCGTAATGTTTCCAGCAAATCAGATCTAACATCTCATTTTCTTTACTCACATAGTATATAGTCATCTATAGCTTTTTAAACTCAAACTAAATTCAATTTTTCTCGGTAGTCCATTAGGTAAAAAATACATCTGCTTTTCTTCTAACCTAGTAATTACGAATTGTCCTAAAATATTACCTAAACTATCTACTAAAATATGTGGTTTTTCAGTTTCTTTCACACTCTTTAATTGATTTAGCACGTTGAGATTATGCAGATAAATCATTCCTTCTAAATCTATATTTTCTACACCTTGACCGATATTTTGTAATAGTGGCATATTTTCAATACACTCAATCGTGCTCCAACGATTTTCTCTGCTATACTTTAAACTTGTGGGAGCAAACTTATACGGACCAAGAGATAGCATCAATAAAATGTCTCTACCGTATCAAATAAAACATCACGTGACTTTTCTCTTATCCTTTTTATTACTTCATCTGCAAGACTACGAACATCTTGGTTAGGTTCTGCTTTAATGCTGATAGTGTAATTATTAGTGATGTTCTGAGTTTTATTTTGTTCTTTATTTTCAAACTTACTCCTTGCAAATATCTTATCGCTCTCTGTCTCCTCAATAAGGCTTTTGACTCTGAAGCTATTTTTATTTCTCTTTGAAAATTCTTTAATTATACTGTTACCTAGCACAGGATTTCCACTGTTGAGAATATTACTTTTTAGGGGAGTGTGCACTGCTTTTACTTCAGTTTTTCTTTTTTCAAACTCTTTCAGTGGGCTATTTCCCAATACTTTTCCAAATATACTTTCACCTATCCATGAAAAAGCTTCTTCTATGGGTTTTATTATCGATTTCCAAAAGCTAGAGAAAAAGTCTTTTACCTTTTGCCAGTTAGTTATAACAAGTGCTGCGCCAGTGACAAGTCCAGTAATTAAAAGTCCTATAGGGTTACTCATTATAGCGAGTGTTACTGCTCTTAGTCCTGTTACTACTGCAGGAAAAACTGTAGCTGATAAAAATGAAAATACTCCAAGTAGGTTTACTTTCAGACTAAAAATCGTACTTCCTAGCAATGTAAATCCGTATCCTAGTCCCACTGCTACAACTTTTAAACTTATCAAGGCTGCTACAGTACCCATGATTGCTTTGGTTAAAGTTGGATATTTTTCTGCAAATAACGCTATGCTTCTAGTTTTTTCTTGTAAAAATTCAGCTATAGATTTTAAAGTAGGCAGCATCACTGAACCCAGGTTCATACCAACTTCAGCTATTGCGTTGCGAAGAAGTCGTAATTTACTGGCTGTGGTGTCTACACGGTTTTGAAATTCTTTCTGCAACGAGCTCTTGTACTCTTCTGTGTCAGATAGTAACCTTATAGCATCTTCGTATTTGTTAAAACTTCCAGCTAATAATGCAATATCATCTTGATATTCCTGACCGAAAAGTTTCATAAGGATTGTAGAACGTTCCTGGTTATCCATTTTCTTTAGAGCTTGAAAAAAGTAGAGTAATGCTTCTTCGCCGTTTTCGCTTATTCTTTGTACTATTTCTTCTGCAGTTATGCCCATTTGCTCTAATGCTGCTTTAAAATCCCCTCCTTGTTCTTCAGCAGTCTGAAGTTTACTAAGTAGAGCATTTATAGCAGTTGCAGCTTTTGCTGGTTGTTTACCTAAACTAACGAAGGCATTTACTAAACTACTTGTTTCCTTGATGTCAAGACCAAATTGTTTTGCAGTACCACCAACTATTGCTAGAGCTTCAACCATATCTTTTGCTTTGGCAGCAGTGTTATCTGATAAGTGATTGATTACATTACCAACGTATTCCATTTTACTAACATCAATTCCATAAACGTTAGAGAGTTTAGCTATAGAATCACCTGCTTGCTCTGCAGACATATCAAATGCTGTAGACATTTTTGCCACTGTTTCTGTAAACATAAAAAGATCTTCTTTCTTGATACCAAGTTGACCACCACTTGCAGCTATTTGTGCCAGTTCTGCGGCTGATAATGGTATAGTACGTGACATCTCTTTTAACTTCTTTGCAAATTTAGTTGCTTCATCCGTTCCTTTTTTAAAATCTACCACTTTTGTAACATCAGCCATAGCACTTTCAAAGTCAATTGCAACTTTAACTGGAGCTGCAAGCGTTAGCCCTAGCCCAATAGTCTCTATAATTTGTGACTTAAAATGTGCTTTGCTTGCTAAAAAACTTTGGTGACTACGTATTGCAGATCCAAGCTTACCATACTTACCTTTTAATACTTCAATAGAAGAGCCAAGTTTATGTTGGTCACTTACTAAGTACTTAATATTTCTTCCACTTTTTCTTACTTCTTCATTGAATGAATGCAAAGCATCTCTCTTCCTTAAGTATGCCTCTTTTGCTTTTGTTGCAGAAAATTTAGCTTTATCAAACTCAGCTTTTAAAGTTTTGCTCGGTTTCTCTACCTCTTTCATTTGTTTAGCTAAAGATTTTACTTGATCTTCAAAGCCCTTCCACGACCTCCTGCTAGTCAAAACATCATGACCCAACTGCTTAAACTTTGATACTGATTTTAAAGATGAGTCAAGCTTTCTTATATTCTCACCAAGACGGGTAAGTTGATTACTGCTTCCCTTTATTACAGTATTAAAACTGTCATCAAGTACCGCACCTATTTTTATCGATAATACTGACATTTGAACTCCCTAGCTAATTTGCTCCATGAAATAAACTCACTAATCTCCATATCAAGAATGTGCTCAACTCCACCACCTATGATAGAGCCAAGCACTAGTATTTCTAATCTCAAGTTTTTTGGATAATCGGTGAAAAAAAATCCTTTAATACCTCTTGAACTTTCACATAATCAGCAATATCTAACTCTTCAATTGCTTCTTTTGCAACTGATGTCAAATTGGCAGTCAAAGTTACTTCCTTACTCAGATCACTACCATTAAGGCGTTCTATTGCCAAATAGTCTCTAACTTTTGGACGTCTAACAGTAAGTTCTGAGACAGAAATACCATCAACTGTTATTGGGTTATTAAGTGTTATAGCTTGCATGTTCCTCCTTAAAAAGTTAATTAAATAAAAGTCTATATCGGCTTTTACATAACTAATTTCTTTGTATGGTGCTATAAATAGGATTAGCTTTGATAAGAATCTTTTCTGTGTTCAATTGAAGTAATAACTACTGTATGTTCTGGTACATCTATATAATAAAGTATACGATAGGTACTCACCCGTAGACTACGTTGTCCACTTAAGTTATGCTTTAATGGCTTTCCAAGTCCAATTGGATCAACTGTTAGACGCTCCATTATTGCCTTCTTAATCATTAACTTTACTTTTGCTGGAAGAGCCGGAATGTCTTTCTTTATAACAGATTCTGAATAGTCTATATTGTAAGGCTTAATCCCAGAAGGCATCTTGATGTTTAACCCTCTTTTCTTTATAGCGTTCGTCAGCAATCTTAGATAATTCCATATCTTCAATTTCTTCTTCCATTAATTCAGTTAATAACTTTAAAACGGACTTGTCTTGAGATTGTGCTACACTAACAAGTAAACCAGTTAGCTGCTCTATGTGATTTATACGAGCTTTAGAGTCCATATTAACTATATACCTATAACTTCCTGTATTTTAACATTTTTATGTAATTTTGTCAACTATATTAGATCCCTAAGACCGCTTGTAACAAAGCCATTGTAAGTTAAAAATGTGATATAAAAGAGATAAGAGGGAAAGATAACCCTACTCACTATAGGAATAGGGCTATCACGGGCATGTGCGACCGAAGAGCCATTGGTATTACAACCGTTCAGATCAAGGTACACTAGCCCCATCTCTCGATACGTTTGAATAGTTGCATGGGACATATGTATGCACCCGTTTACAATCTTAAATTAATTAAACTATCGAGGTTATTTATTATGATTACATCTTATCAAAATTTCATTGGAATTGATATCGGAAAATTTAAAAATGTTGCCGCAACTCACAACCAAAAGAGCACTATCAAGTTTGACAATGATGCTACTGGTTGGCAACAGTTGTTTCAAAAATTTTCAGATATCCTACCTAATTCTCTAGTAACTTTGGAAAACACTGGAAAATATGAGCTTGGCTTAGCACATTTTCTTGTTGATAAGAATGTTGCTGTACATCGAGCTAATACTCGCAAAGTAAAAAGCTTTGTCATATCTCATGGAACTTTAGCAAAGTCTGATCAATCAGATGCAAGAGCTCTTGCTCAATATGGATGTGAACGCTATAGTACTCTATCTCTATTTGTGCCTATGTCAAAAGAACAAACAGCCTTAGTTGCACTTTGTCAACGACGTGATGACATTACACAAATGAGAGTTCAAGAGAAATGTAGACTGAAAGCACCTGAAAACGAGCATATAAAAGAAAGTTGCCAAAAAACCATTGACTTTTTTAACGGTCAGATAAATGAGATCAATAATGCAATACAAAAAATCATTGATGAAAATCTAGAGTTACAAAAGCGCCAAAAAATACTTAGAACAGTACCGGGAATAGGTATCAAGTTATCTCAAGATTTTGTATGCCTGATGCCAGAACTTGGCTACTTAAACAAAAAAGAAGTTGCAAGTCTTGCTGGAGTTGCCCCGCATCCAAAAGAAAGCGGTAAAACTATTGGTTACCGAAGGATAACAGGTGGTAGAAGCAATGTTCGTGCAAAGCTTTTTACTGCTGCTATGGCTGCTGCAAAGTCTAAATCTGTACTTGGTGCTTTTTATTCTGATCTCATTGGTAGAGGTAAAAAAAAGATGGTAGCTATAACAGCTCTAATGCGTAAAATTATAGTGATTGCTAATGCAAGACTTAAAGAAGCAGTCAACGTAAATTTTTAAAATCTGCATAGAAAATAGGTTGATGAATATGTGCGCCCACACAAATTTAAAGCACATATTCATCAACCATACGGTCTAAGCAGTGGTAGTTGTTTGATATAAATTTCTTTCTGTAGTAAACTAGGGTTTTTGTTACCAAAAATACATTTTTTAATTGAATAAAAATACAAAGTTATAAACAAGAGTTGTAATAAAACTAAATTCAAAAAATTTAAAAAAACATAGTTGATCTGATGTTGGAGGAAGTTATGAAGCATTCATGAGACAGCAGCTGAGAGCTATTGCAATAGGCACAGGGATAACATACGAACAACTAACAGGAGATTTAACGGGTGTTAATTATTCATCAATCAGAGCAGGACTGATAGAGTTTCGTCGTCGATGCGCTATGCTGCAACATAACATTATGGTATTCCAATTTTGTAGACCAGTATGGAGTAGATGGCTAGAGTTAGCAGTACTTTGTGGAGAACTCCGTATAGATGAAAAAGTGGCAAAAGCAGCGAAAGAAGAAGTAAAATGGATACCACAGGGATTTGATTGGGTGGATCCACTGAAAGATCAACAAGCACAACAGATGGCAGTAAGAAATGGCTTCAAGAGTCGCTCAGAAGTTGTTTCAGAATTGGGTTACGATGTTGAAGAAATTGATCAAGAGATTGCCGAAGATCAAAAGCGAGCTGATTCTTTTGGACTTTGTTTCGATTCTGACATTAATCATAAAAGGGAAGGAAGGTGATGTGGATAAATAAACCAGTAATGGTAGAGAGAAGAAGCTTTGAACTATTATCATTATATAATAGCAAACAACCTATCTTTAAGAACTTAAAGCATTTTCATATAAACCCAAAAGGAATAGCAATAATACGTATTTATGGAGTTTTGACAAAAAAAACAGAAGCTTTTGATCATATTTTAGATATGACTTCGTATGAAAATATTCATGAAGAGATAGAGAGTGCTTTAGAAGATAAAAGCATAGAGACGATTCTACTTGACATAGATAGTCCAGGTGGAGAAGTAAATGGAGTGTTTGATCTAGCTGATTTTATCTACGGTGTAAGAGGAAAAAAGAGGATAATAGCGATAGCAAATGATGATGCGTACTCTGCTGCATATGCTATAGCTTCAAGCGCTGAAAAGGTTTTTGTGTGTAGAACCTCTGGTGTTGGAAGTATAGGTGTTATTGCAAGTCACATTGACCAAAGCGGTTTTGATGAAAAGCAAGGAATAAAATACACAACTATTTTTGCAGGCAAGAGAAAGAATGATTTAAATCCACATGAGCCAATGACGTCTGAAAGTCTGGAAAGCTTACAAAAAGAAGTAGACCGACTATATGAAATGTTTGTGCAGCTAATAGCAAGAAACAGAGGTCTTTCAATTGAAAAGATTCGATCAACAGAAGCAGGTCTATATTTTGGCGAGAAAGCAGTAGAAATAGGTCTTGCAGATGGAGTTACAACATTTTTTGAATTTATTAACAAAGGAGAAAATACTATGAATAAACAAACTACAACTGACCTAGAAACTGATAATTTAACTAAGTATCGTACTGAAGTTGTTGAATTAATACGTTTATGTAACTTATCACGAATGCCAGAGAAAATAGGAGAATTTATTGAGCAAGGCGTAAGTGTTGAGCAAGCAAGGGAGGTTTTAATGGAATTACTTGCAGAGAGAACGAAGAAGACAGAGATACTGAGTGCAATACCACAGAATTCGCAGGAAGATTTGATGACACAGGTAGCGAAAAGTCGGTGCATTTAAATTTTATAACCGCCATATATAGTGCTCTGCGGTAAATAAGTGTCCAAAATGCGCCATAATGGCTAATTATAAGGTAATAACCGCAGTGTATAGCAGTTATAAACACGGCGGTAAAAAAAATAAAAAAAGGAGAGAAAAAGACATGATAAGTATAACTGAAGGAAATAATTTAGGCGATCTTCTGAAATATGAAGTGTCCAACCTATATTCAAGAGACCAAATAACAGTAGCTAAAGGTCAAAATCTTAAGCTTGGTGCAGTAGTTGCCAAAAAGACGGAAGATGGTTTTATTAGAGTACTTAATCCTGCTGGAACAGATGGCACACAAACAGCAATAGGTGCAATAGTAAGTGATGTAAATGCGACAGAAAATGCCAAAGCAGTAATTATTACTCGTGGTGCAATACTAGCAGATCATGCAGTTGTGTGGCCAGCAAATATCACTGAAGAACAGAAAGCTGCAGCAATAAAGCAACTTGAAGGACGAGGGATCATTGTCCGCAAGGGAGTGTAACTTAAATTAATAAGGGGGAAAAAGAATGCAAAATCCATTTACAAATACAGCATTTAGCATGACGGCACTAACAAATGCGATGAATATATTGCCGATAAATTATGGACGAGTTGAAAATCTAAATTTGTTTCCAAGTAGGTCAGTAAGATTTAGACATATTACAATAGAAGAACATAATGGAGTTTTAAGTCTACTACCAACGCAAGTACCAGGGGCACCAGCAACAGTAGGAAAACGTGGTAAAAGAAAGGTAAGGACATTTACCATTCCTCATATTCCTCATGATGATGTGGTGTTACCAGAAGAAGTGCAAGGAATAAGGGCATTTGGATCAGAGAGTGAACTGAAAGCGCTGGCAGATGTAATAACTGACCATTTGCAGCTAATGAGAAATAAACATGCAATAACGTTGGAGCATTTGCGTATGGGAGCGCTGAAAGGAATAATTTTAGATGCTGATGGGTCAGAATTATTAAATCTGTACAACGAATTTAAAATAACACCAAAAGTAGTAAATTTCGCCCTTGGAACAGCAACAACAGATGTAAAACGTAAGTGTCTGGAAGTATTGCGGCATATTGAAGACAACTTAAGTGGTGAATATATGACCGGGATTCATGCTTTAGTAAGCCCTGAGTTTTTTGATGCACTTACTTCTCATACTAAAGTAAAAGAAGCATATGAAAGATGGCAAGAAGGAGCAGCGCTTCGGAATGATATGAGGTCAGGGTTTACGTTCTGTGGAATCACATTTGAGGAATATAGAGGGCAAGCAACTGATCCTGAAGGAACCGTGAGAAGATTTATAGAAAGAGATACAGGGCACTGTTTTCCAGTAGGAACAGCAAGTACATTTACAACATATTTTGCACCAGCAGACTTTAATGAGACAGTAAATACCCTTGGACAGCCACTATATGCAAAACAAGAGCCAAGGAGGTTTGATAGAGGAACTGATTTACATACACAGTCAAATCCTCTGCCAGTGTGCCACAGACCAGGAACATTAGTAAAAGTCGTTGCAGCATAACAATACTGGTAGAGTAACTACAAGTTGGTGAGGCACAAGAGGACTCTACTAGTATATACCTTATTAGCATACTTATGAAAGAATGCAAGAGAATATTAAGAGATTACTAAAAGATTGTTTTGCCCATTTAGGAGAAGTGGCTTTGTATAAATCAAAGGATAAGTCATACATGGTACAAGTATTAAAGCAACAGCCAGATAAATTATACGAGATTGGTGAAGGACAATTTGTGGAAGAAACTTTAGCGTTAGAAGTAAGTGCGTTTGATGTGTTAAGGCCAATAGTAGGAGATGTTTTTGTTATAGGTGATCGAAGATATAAAGTACACTCACCGCCACTTAGAGACAAGTCTGGAATAACGTGGAAAATAAAAGCGTCTGGGGTGTAAAATGTCTGTTCATATAGAAGTTGAGGTAATAGAAAATGTAAATGCTAAAAGAAGAAAAGTAGAATTAGCAACGGTAAAGGCATTAAACAAAACGGCACTATGGTTAAAAGCGCAAGCAGCTAAGGAAATCAGTGAAGAAAAGCAGATAAAATTAAGTTTGATAAGAAAGAGATTAAGAATTTTTAAGGCGAAAACTAGCAGATTAGACGTGTTGATTAGAGCAAATCTCTATGACATTAGAGCATCGACAATTGGCAAGATACAAAAAACAAGAAGAGGATCGAAAGTAGGAAAGCATGAGTTTATAGGAGGATTTGCAGCAGTTATGCCAAAAGGAAATAGCGGTATTTTTAAGCGTGAAGGAAGAACAGCCCTGCCAATAAAGGAAATTAAGTTGCCACTAGAACCTGAGGCTTCAAGGATAATAGGAAATCTTGTTAATTATGAGGTTGAGGAAGTATTTACAAAATTTTTTGAACGTGAATTGAGCTATAAAGGATGAATTTGAAAGATTTACATCAAGCAATTTGTACTAAGTTAAAGGAAGAAATACCGGCTATACAGACATGTGAAATTTATCCAGCAATAAGAAAAGAATTATTAGCGCCAGCGGTATTTGTAGAGCTTGTGAGTTTAGAATCGGGAAAAGATCCTGGAACAGAAGAATTAGCGCTAAAAGCAAGATTTGAAGCAAGGGTTGTAGTTGATGGAACAGTCGAGGATTCCTCGGTAGTTGTTAGAACATTAGCTACAGAAGTAGCAAGAGTAGTAAATAAAAATACTTGGAACGTGAAGAGTGTTTCACCAGGAGAATTTATCTCTGCGGAAATTGACGGATTTAGGCCAGAATTGGATGCGTATTTAGTGTGGTTAGTGGAGTGGACTCATGAAGTGCATGCGGGTAAATCAGTATGGTCAACTGGCATAATGCCACATGTTATTGAGATAGGTGAAGTGCATGTTAGACCATAGTTTTGCAATTTCAGAGCTAAATAGAAAAGTAGCGAATATCATTCGTATAGGCCTAGTTAAAGAAATAGACTATGAAAAAGCAAAAGTAAGAGTGAAAATAGGAGAATTTTTAACAGATTATTTACCATGGATAACAAGCAAAGCAGGAAAAGATAGAGATTGGTCTCCTCCAGATATTGATGAGCAGGTTATGGTATTTTCTCCTCTTGGTGAATTATCATTAGGAGTAGTGTTAGGAGGGATATACCAGGAAAAATACCCTGCACCAGAGAATAAAAAAGAAATAAATAGTGTGAAGTTTCAAGATGGAACAAAGTTGTCATACGATAAAGATAAACATCATTTAGAGATTGAAGTAGTAGATAAAATAACACTGAAGGCTGGGGAATCGAGCATAGAGATGACAAAAAGTGGAATAAAACTGAAAGGAAGTAGAATAGACCTAAATTAAAATACATGGGAAAAACAGTAGCTTGTGTAGGAGATTATTGCAGTGGGATACCAGCTCATGTTTGTATGAGTGGAAGCAGCAATGTTTTTGAGAAAGGAAGATCTGTGTGTCGAAAAGGTGATATTGCAACTTTGGGAGAGACGATAGTACAAGGTTCAAACAGAGTATTTGTGAATGGTATTGGTGTAGCGAGAACAGGAGATTTAGTATCGTGTGGTTTTCATATGATGGGTAATAGTAAAAATGTATTTGTAGGGTAAAAAGATGCGCGGTATGAGTGCTACTAGTGGAAAGGAATTGGAAGGTTTAGACCATCTTAAACAATCGATAATTGATATATTAACCACTCCAGTAAACAGTAGAATAATGAGGAGAAGTTATGGTTCAAGGCTACTTGAATTAGTTGATAAACCGATAAATAGAGATTTAACACTTGAGATATATGCAGCAACAGCAGAAGCTTTGGAAAAATGGGAAAAAAGGTTTAAATTAGAAAAAGTAAAAATTACAGAAGTAAAAGAGGGAAAAGTAACGCTTGACCTGGAAGGATTATACGTGCCAAGTGGGAAAAACATTCGCTTTGATGGGGTTGTGGTATAAAGATGCAGCAGCCAAATATTATCGAGCCACTGAACTTTGAGGAAATCTTTTCCAGAATGAAGGAGGAGTTAGTGTGTAGAGATGAAACCTTTTCAGCGTTAGTAGAATCCGATCCAGCGATAAAGATTCTGGAGGTAGCAGCCTGGCGAGAACTTTTGCTCAGACAAAGGATGAACGAAGCAGTAAAGAGTAATTTACTGAAATTTGCAAGGGGAGAAGATCTTGATAATTTGGCTGAATTTTATGGAGTAGAGAGGCAGAAAGAAGAAGATGATGAACGATTTAGAAAAAGAATTAAAGCAAAGATAGCAGGTTGGTCAACAGGAGGAAGTAAGGAATATTATAAATATCATGCACTGTCAGCAGATAGTAGAGTAAAAGATGCACTAGTGGAATCAACTATACCAGGGAAAGTACAAATTTCAATCTTATCAACACAATTATCCACAATTGGCATAGCGTTAGAAGAGCTACTTAAAATTGTAAAAAAGCAGGTTACTAGAGATGATATAAGGGTTTTAACAGATACGATAACAGTAATTGGTTGCAATATTACGGAAATAGATATTCACAGCAGAATGAGCATAAGTCCTGTAATATCAGAGGAAGAAATCAAGAAGCAGTTCATTAAGAAGTTTGAAGCAAATAGAAGACTGGGATGGAATGTTACAAGATCATGGATAATAGCAAATCTATTTGTAGAGGGTGTAGAAAATGTGGAATTAATCGAGCCAAGAGAGGATGTTATGGTGCTAGGTAACGAGTGTGCAAATTTGGGAAATTTAAAGATTGAGTTGAATTAATGTTACTGCCACCAAATGCAACAAAACAGGAAAAAGCGCTAGTAGATGCGATAGATTATAAAGTAGATCCAGGCTGTATCAGAGGATTTAAGTTTAGTCTTAAAGAAGAAACATTGCCGTGGTTGATTGAGGAATATGAATTGGGGGAAATTTTACGTTGGATAAAGGATAAAAGAAAAGCCGTAGTAGAAGGAGTAAAATTTCAAAGACTGAGAGGAACTCCAGCATCACTCAAAATAGCACTAAAATGGGCAAATATAGAAGATATTACAATTATTGAGGAGCCACCTGGCAAGCACTTTTTTGAATTACAGATAGGAATAAAAGATGTTCCAAATGACTTTTTTGTGGATGCAGTAGTAGAACTTGCAAAACTATCGTTACCAGCAAGATCGCGGCTAATGAGGATTTTCAATGATCACTATAACGTTGATAGGTTTATTTTAGATGAAAGTTTATTCGGCAGCTTATTGTCAGACTATTCAGGTAGAAAAGTTGAAAAAGATGGACCAGTACTGTCATTTGGTCGGAAGAATACATTTGAGCTAAAAAGCTTAAATCCAAATTTTAAGTTTAGCACTTTTCGGATTCATTATGAGCAAGCATTTAGTAATGACATATATCGATTAGATGTAGCAGTACTTGGAGAAACAGAGCCTCACACAAAGGATTACAAAGGCATCTATGAAAGGAGTCATCAGTGGTACAATTTAAAAGCACTATATCTATTACCACAAAGTTTATTACCAGAAATAAAGTTTGCTAAGGCACAGATAGTATTATCGGACAGTTGGAATTTAGGAGAAATAAATAGCTGTTTTCCTCTTTGTTATCAAGAAGAGATAGGAGGCACACTTTTCCTTGGTAATGATAAACTTTCTGATCAGCTATGGAACTTGGAATACAAACCAATTTTGGAAAGATTTAATATCAGCTATGAATATGAAGCAAAGAATCTTACTGATCAAGAGGTTGCGAAAGCTAATTTAACGGAATATCACGTTAGTTGCGAAAATGATAGAAGTTCAGGAAAAGAAGATTCGATACACGAATTAGAAAATTACATTTTAGTGTTTTACCCGGGAGTACTGAAGTGGCACGAACATAGACATTTGCACAGAAGTTGGAAAGATAGTCGAATAATATCTCTAATAAGTTAAGTACTTATATTTAGATACTAATATATTATATTAATAATAGGTAAAAGTGTATGAAATAAAAAGAAAAAGACTTGCTTTCTCATGCCAAAAAGGACATGACTTGAATAGCAGCAGGTAAATATAAGAAATTTATCTAACGCTAGAAAAGCTAGTTTTGTGAGGTATGAAATGAGTTTTAGCAAGTTTTTTAAAGAAGTATCAAGTAAAGATATTAATAAAAGAAATGAAGAAGGAGAGACGATATTGCATCAAGCAGTAGAAATCTCCGATTACAAAACAGTGAGGTTCTTAATAAAGAAAGGAGCAGAGGTAAATGCAAGAGATAAAAATGGTTATACGCCACTACACTGTGCAGTATTTGCAAAAAGCTTAGAAAATGTAAAAGTGCTGCTAAGGTCTGGAGCAGAAGTAAATGCCACTCAATATGTCACTGGATGTACGCCACTCCACTCTGCGTGCAAGATGGGAGGAGCAGGAGTTGAAATAATAAAAGAGCTAGTAAAAGCAGGAGCTGAGGTTAATCAACTGAATAAATATGGCGCAACACCAATGTATTACATCTGGGAAAGTGAAAAGTATCGTCTATGTGATAGCAAAGGGAGTGAAAAGGCAAGTAAATTTTTGAGAGAAAAAGGAGGAGTAACAAAAAGTAGAGAACTGACATGCTATGAAATAGAGAGGCTAGTGGGAGAAATAGCAGACATGTTGAATGGGAGTTATTTACCGGAGCTAAAAATAATAGAGATAGGAGAAATAAGGAAGAGAGACAAATCACTAATAAAGGAAGAATGTGAAAATTTAGCAAGCAAAATAATAAGCCAAGTAAGTGAAATGATAGATGAGGTGGTGAAAAGTAGGGCTTAAAATTCAAAAAAAAGGTGAGGTAGGTTATGAGTAAAAAAGGAAAAGAGGAGTCACTATTAGAGAACTCGTTTAAAAATATTTATGCAAGAGATGAGAATGGAAGAACAGCTCTGCATTATGCGGTAGACGCAAAAACAGTGAAGTTATTAGTCGAAAAAGGAGCGAATGTGAATGCAGCAGATGCAAGAGGATATACAGCACTGCATCTAGCGGTAACGGAGAAACGTCTAGAAACCGTGAGAGAATTAATAAAATCAGGAGGGAATGTAAATGCTGAGGAATATGGAAATAAATGCATACCTCTACACCTTGCGTGCATGGTAGGTGAAAAAGAAATAGTGGAGGAGCTGGTAAAAGCTGGAGGAGAAATAGAACACGAGGATGAATGTGGGATGACAGCAATGGATTATGCGAAAAATAGCAAAGAGATAACTGAAATATTGAAGAAAGAAACAGAAAGAATTGAAAAGTTATTTGAACAGCAAAGTGGGAAACCTTCTATGAGAGGCTAAAGATATGGAGAAAGAAATAGAAAAGAAAGTAATGAATTTAGAGAAAAAACCTTTGGGTGAAATGAGAAAAATATGGAAGAAGGTATATGGGGAAGAGGCGCCTAGATACTCAAAGAAATATCTGATACCGAGACTAGCATATAGAATACAGGAGGAAGCATATGGAAAAATGTCAAGAAAAGGGTCAAAAAGACTAGATTATTTAGCAGATCGGCTAGAGAAGGGAAAAAGAATAAGTAGTGACAAATTACCAGTAGAAGGGACAGAATTAATACTAGAGAGAGGTGAGGAAACGCATGCAGTAATGGTAACAGATAAGGGTTTAATCTACAAAGAAGAGTTTTATACATCATTATCAGCAGTAGCCGGAAAAATAATGGGAATGAGCTACAATGGGCCGCTTCTATTTGGAATGAGAGATAAGGAGAAAGAATGCTGAAAGAGGTAAGATGTGCGATATATACTAGGAAGTCAAATGAAGATGGTCTAGAGCAGAAGTTTAATAGCCTTGATGCGCAGCGAGTAGCATGTGAAAAGTACATAAAGAGCAGAGAGGGTTGGGTAATATTGGCCAAAAGGTACGATGATGGAGGTTTCTCAGGAAAGAATTTAGAAAGACCAGCAATAAAGGAATTATTTGAAGATGTAAAGGCAGGAGAAGTAGATTGTGTGGTAGTATATACGCTAGACAGATTATCAAGGGAAACAAAAGATAGTATAGAAGTTACATCATTTTTTAGAAGACATAGAGTAAATTTTGTAGCAGTAACGCAGATATTTGACAATAATACGCCAATGGGAAAGTTCGTACAAACAGTGTTATCAGGAGCAGCGCAACTAGAAAGAGAAATGATAGTAGAAAGGGTAAAAAATAAAATAGCAACATCAAAAGAACAAGGGTTGTGGATGGGTGGAACTTTGCCGCTGGGATATGATGTAAAAGATAAAGAATTAATAATAAATGAGAAAGAAGCGAAAATAGTAGGGCATATATTTGAAAGATATTTGGAGCTGAAGTCGATGGCAGAGTTGGCAAGGGAGTTAAACAGAGAAGGGTACCGTACGAAAGGAAAATCAGATATCTTTAAAAAAGCGACGGTGAGAAGAATAATAACAAATCCAATATATATGGGAAAAATACGGCATTATGAGAAAGAGTATGAAGGAAAACATGAAGCAATAATAGAAGAAGAAAAATGGCAAAAAGCGCAGGAATTGATAAAGAATCAGCCGTATAGAAAGGCAAAATATGAGGAGGCACTACTAAAGGGAATAATAAAGTGCAAGAGCTGTGGTGTAAATATGACACTAACGTATGCGAAAAAAGAAAATAAAAGGTACCGATATTACGTGTGCAATAATCATTTAAGGGGAAAAGGTTGTGAATCAATAAACAGAACTATAGTAGCAGGAGAAGTAGAAAAAGAAGTAATAAGAAGAGCTGAACTCCTATATGAAAATTTGGAAGAAAAAGTGGAAGAATGGAAAAATTTAAGTTTTGGAAAGCAGAAAGAAGTAGTGAAAAAGTTAATAAAGGGAGTAATGGTAAGAGAAGATGGAATAGAGGTGCATTCTGAATCAGAGGAAAAGTTTATACCAATAAAAAAGAAAGGAAACAAATGCATAGTAGTAGAGCCAGAAGGTAAAACAAATAATGCGTTACTCAAAGCAGTGGTAAGATCCCATTCTTGGAAACGGCAACTAGAAGAGGGAAAGTATGGAAGTGTGAAAGAGCTAAGTGCCAAAATTAATATAGGTACAAGACGTATACAGCAAATTTTAAGGTTAAATTATTTAGCTCCAAAGATTAAAGAAGATATAATAAATGGGAGGCAGCCAAGGGGTTTGAAGTTATCTGACTTGAGGGAAATACCGATGCTGTGGAGTGAGCAGATGGAAAAGTTTTATGAGTTGTTATCTTAACAATTAATACTTTGCTAATACAAATTATCTATACAAGAGGTAAAAGAGAAAAATAACATGAGAATATTAAAAGAAGCTAATAAAGCAAATATAACCTATGAATTGGCAAGAGAAGAGGGTAGGTTAACAGGCAAAGATGAAGAAAGGCTTTTTAAGTTGTTAAAAAAAATAGGAAAGGGTAAAAGTATTAGTAAAGAATTTAGTAAATCTGATTATAATACACGAAAGTTCTTACTAGTAATAGTAACTGATACACATGGAGGTAGAATTGAAAGGTTCACACTATTACATTACGCTAAATTTTGCAAGAATGAGCGAGCCACGAGAGATATTTTAGAAGAAGCTAAAAAACATGATCTTTCTGAGGAGGTTAATAATGAGAAAATAGTCTCACACTACTTAGGGAGTCATGGAGAACTAATACACACATATAGTGCTGTTGAAGATGGTGTAGTAAGGGTAAAAGATCTTAAGGATTGGAGTAATAAGAAAGTGATAAAGCCAAATGTAACAACTGCCACTCTAGACATACCAAGTGATATCACATCATTGAAAAGTGACGAAGAAGGAAAAAACTCGTTAATAGAAACTATTATCGAAGGATCGGTGACTTGTAATGTTTCAAAAGATATTGAAGAAGTTTCGGATAAAGAAAATTTTTATGTAGAACAGCAAAAAGAAATTACCGATACCATAGAAACTAGCATTTGGCCATGCAAGAAGATTAATAATGGTGAAGATATTAGCATTTATCAATCGATGTATGAGAAGAATAGAGAAACTCAAGGGAATTTCACTAACTCAGGAAAAACGTTGGTAAAAGAGCTGAATGCTTTCAGAATCCTTTCTTCTAACCCTTGTGTTAACGATAAATCTTGCAAAGTTACAGATAGAGAATCATCAACAAAAACGATTCAACAGAGAGCTATCCTGGCTGGTGTCGTCGGGGTAGTACTACTGGTAAGTGGTGTTGTATTCCATATTATGGAAATGCCTACTATAGGAGTGGTTGGAATAATTGCTGGATTGGCATGCATAAGTTTTGCATTGTATAGTACCCTAGAACCGAGTACAAAGCTAGAAAACGTAGAACAATCCTTCCAATCCAACGCAAAAGAATATTACTAAAAAACATGGGTATTAAAATAATTTCCCAAGAAATACTTTTAATTTATTAACCAAACACTAAACCGACTGCTATTTTCCTCAAGGCGATACATCAACTTAATAGGTATATCGTTAAACTACTCATTATCATAGTCAGGATATTGTGGAGGAGCTTCTCCTTGCTTTTAGACCCTAAATTCTAGATTAGAGGTAAAAGAGAAACTTTAAATAGGTATACTTTCTTTTTCTTGTCCACTTAATGTACCTTTAACTTACGTTAAATTAACCAGGAGCAAAAAAATAACACAAGTCAAATATAACATTACCCACATATCTTATCCTATTCGGACTATTACGAGAAATGCCATACTTTAGAAAAATGCTTAACTGAACTTTCACTCGTTCTAACAGCATATACTTACTTTTAATGACTAATGATATGGTTGTTGCTAGAAATAGGCGTTCTTAGGCCTTTAAGATGACTGTTTACTTTCAGCGAATCGTCTAAATCATACTCTATTTTTTGTGTTTTTATCTCGAATTTAAATCCTAATTTTTCGCAGAATTTTTGAAAATATTCTTTAATAACATCAAACAAGTTTCTACCTTCCTCTTTATAATTTTTTAGTTCATTAGGAATAGTAAGTAATAATTTTCCATCTTTATAGGTTACACCATCTTTACCATCTTGAGACTCAAGTACAAATTCAAGTGAAGTCGATAGATCGCATATTTTTTCTCCTGGATTATCAAATTTGGTTACAGGTATTTCCATATCAGACTTTACTCTTATATTATTATGACCAGTGTAATCAATATTTATTACTTTATCAGGGTCTAGAAGTGTTAATTGATAATTACTCAGTGCAGAGTGATATTCAATAAATATACCTGCTAAGTATCCTGCTTGATTACAATTAGTAACTAGCTCTTCTAAGATAGGGTCACTCGGAACTTTTGCTTCAGCATATTTAAACATTTCCTTAAAAACTTCTTTTACAAATGGGCGGTAGTTCTTATTGTCATCTCCTACTTTTAGTAATAAATCCATGTGCTCTCTTCCAGCATTGTAAAATCTCTCGAAATCTTTCCTATATGAGTTGGTTTTCTGATAATCAGGAATTTCAAGATTTTTACAATGACTTTCCCATAATTCACTTAACGCATTATATGCAAGCTCTTTTTCAAGATCTTTTAGAACTGAATTAACAAAATCCCTACCATGATCTGTGTCTATTTCTCTTTGTTTTTTTCTTACGGTTTCAGTACTATATATATTATCACTATTAAAAAGGTTGCTTTTGCGACATTTAGCTCCTTCCATTAATGCAGAGGTTAAAACTGTATCTATAATTTTTCCATCAATAACAAAATTCATTCTTGAAACATCCAAATACATTGTTTCACCAGAGTTTGCTGATTTATTGCTCTTACCAGCCTTTAATTTACTAAAACCAAATTCTTTAATTTGAGCCTTTAATGTAACTATTGGATTTGCTTTTGTCATACTCCCCCTTTACTAAAGCCTTGAAAATTGATTATACTATAGGAATTGTTAATAGATTATTGACGATATATGAGTGTAACAATGGCTTTGTACTACCTGTATAATAAATACGCTAAGGCAAAGTTAATACTTTCTACCTAGTAATTTCCTCCCTAGAAACCCTTCTTAACTCTTCACGTTCTGCCCATTTCTTGCCAGATTCTCTTATTACTTCGGGAAGCATTAATCCACCAGATCTTTCAAAGTACCCATTTTTAATAGCATCATAAACCCAATCTTCACCAAGTGCACAATCATTACCTAATTCTTCTTTTCTACCTTTGAATTTTTTTAATATTTCCTCTCTATTACTCACTTTTACTATAATTTTGCTTTTATCCTGTACGTCAGGATACAGTCTAACATCTACATTTCCCAAACTAGTATAGAAGGTTAATACTATATCGCTGCCTTCTGTAAGATCTGTGTAATACCTTATTCCACCTTCGGTTTGAATTTCTACTTCACTTTTACCAATCCTTATTATATCTCTTTCATATTTTATGCTTCCCTGAGTTAATCCTAAATTTCCTGCTCTATCTGTAATCTTTGCAACATCTATTATGCTGTCTCCAGAATATTCTAAGTAGAGAGTAGAGTTATCTATTCTTACATCATACAACTCACCATTTGTGGTACTTTTTGCCAATTCAATAAACTTATGAGCATTGCTAATATAATTTTCATGAGCTTTTACCATATTAGCTTTATGATCATAAAATTCTGATTCCAGTGCATCAATTATACCAATACCAATTTTACTGTTAAACACTGCTCCTCTTGATACCAACTTACATATTATGTTGCTGGCAACTTTAGGATTTTTCTCTAGCTTACTGATTTTTTCTATTACATGATCTACAAAATTGTATGCTTTTTTACCTTGAGAAGACTGATTAGAAAGAGCAATCCTTACTCCGGAGCTTATAGCTTTATTTACGACTTCTTCTAGTTTATACATATCTTGAACTTCAGATATCTTACTTAAAAATTTATTCAGCTTTACCTGATTTGGTGTATTCCATAAAGTTGATTTTACACAATACTTTTCTCCCACATTATAAAAAGATCCACGACAATCTAAGAGAGAATCTTCTTTTTTGCAAAAAATACCTGCTCCTACCGATAGAAATAAATCTACTACTTCCTTATCAATGTACCGAGCATAATTAAGTATTTTTGAACTACCATCTATGTCTCGAATACTAAAAATTACCTTCAGGTCTTCGCTATTCTTGTGTTTACCTAGAAACTCTTTTAGATTTTTAATGAAGTCAGCAGCGTAACCTGAATGATCCTCATATGCACCAAAACATTCATCAAGCATACGGTATAATTCTGCACTAAAACTCTTTTGGTCATGGGTGAGAAAGCATTCCTCAATATAGTAGTGATGATTATCAATTGCGATCTGCAGTGGGGTTGCTCCTTTTTTATCCTGTATGTTAGAATTAGCTTTTTTCTCTATAAGTAAATTAACATAGTCAGCATGACCAATACTAGCGGCATAATGTAAGGGTGTTTCTCCTCTGTGATCTTTTATATTAGGATTGGCCTTTCCTTTTAAAAGAGAAGCTGCACTAGCAAGAACATCAGTATAATGCAGGGGAGTCCTTCCTTTATCATTCTGTATGTTAGGATTAGCACCTGCCTCTAGTAGTAAATCTACAGTTTCATTATATCCTTGAGTTACCTTACCTACAGAAGATACTAGGTGCAATACTGTTAATCCAGATTCTCCTCTTTTAAGGTTAAGAACAGTTTTGAGGTCTTGATTATTCTTATTGCTTTGTAGGAAATTTTTAAGTTTTTCAATATAGTACTCACAATGTCTATCTTCTTTTTGATCATAATAACATGGATCTAAACCTTTAACGATGTTTAGTAATTCTCTATTTAACTCCTTTTGACTTCCTGTTAAATTAGGTGTACTAGCAACCCATGTACATACTATACCGTCAAACGAAAGTTTACTATCCATTAAAAGACGAGAATTAAGCGATGAAAAAAGATGTTTTTTTATCAATTGATACTCTTCATCTAATATTTTGTCAGTGCTTAAATCTTCTCCTAGCTTTTGCTCATATGCTTTTTTATCTTGCCCAGTAATACATTCATTAACAATCATACCACACCTCCTACTAGCCTAGATATATTATGTACAATATATAATATTAGTCAAGCTAATTTCAACATAATCTTTTCATATTTTTGTTAAGTTTTTATGGTGAGTACTACTACTAGGTTAAAAGTTGTTTATTACTGGAAGTTTTAGCCAATCTTACTATAAATCAACAAAATTGAGAACACCAGCTATATTTAATATATAGGAATATGATGCTTTAAAGGAGTACAAAAACTGCTGAAGCTTATACAGTAACCTGCGGAGCCACTTCAGCAGAATAAACAAACACATGCCAGTATTAGTAGAGAATTATTTATAAGTCAACTAACTTTTTCAAAAAATATTTTAGTGAAGATACCATGCTAGCTAGTGTTATAAAGAATTGAATTATTGACTCTTCCTAAGATTGCGCATCCCAAAACGAAAAGCTCTCACGCTTGTTATTTTTAATTAAATAAAAGTGACTATATTATTAATTTAATGATAAAGAGTATGAAAATATATATCTATTGAAAAGTAGTGCTACTAGTCATAAAAAAATAACTTTGCTTTGCTGATTTTTATTGCTACTATGCGATTAGCGATAATAAGAGGTTTTTATGTTACCATTGCAAAATACTGAAAACTCCTCACATGAACAAGGTAGTCATTCGAGGAGTTCAGGTAAGGAAAATCGTAAAACGAGTAGAAAACTGGGGCGTTCTGTTACAGACAAAGATGGTACAGTATCAAAGAGGCTGCGCATGGATGTAAATGTTACTAGTAATAAAGATTCGGTATTTCCTAGTGATTTACAAGATGAACCTAGACAGGATTTGTCTAATGAAGAAATAAAATTTGCTAAAAGTGTGGTTGGTAGAGAAGGAACACCTGCATTTAATCAGTTTTTAGATTTTTTAATTACAGGAGAAGGGACAAAATATCTAGAAGTTCTAAAAAGAAAAGGAATAAATCTGACTAATATGTCCAGTATTTTAGGTAGAGCAGGATCTAATGCTCCTAAAGCTTTTAAAGAGTTATATGATCTTTGGTTTGATAAGCAAGAAAACAAAACACCATATTTAAAAACTCTAGAAAAAGAGGGGATAAATCTGTCTAATATGTCCAGTATTTTAGGTAGAGCAGGATCTAATGCTCCTAAAGCTTTTAAAGAGTTGTATGATCTTTTGTTTAATGCAGAAGGAAATAAAACACAATATTTAAAAACTCTAAAAGACAATGGAGTAGGTCTAGCTCGAATGTCCAGTATTTTGAATGGAGCAGGATCTAATGCTCCTAAAGCTTTTAAAGAGTTATATGATCTTTGGTTTGATAAGCAAGAAAACAAAACACCATATTTAAAAACTCTAGAAAAAGAGGGGATAAATCTGTCTAATATGTCCAGTATTTTGAATGGAGCAGGAGCTAAAGCTTCTGAAGCTTTTAAAGAGTTATATGATCTTTGGTTTGATAAGCAAGGAAATAAAACACAATATTTGAAAACTCTAAAAGACAATGGAGTAGATCTAGCTCGGGTGTCCAATATTTTGAATGGAGTAGGATCTAATGCCCCTAAAGCTTTTAAAGAGTTATATGATCTTTGGTTTGATAAGCAAGGAAACAAAACACAACTTTTAAACACTCTAGAAAAAGAAGGAATAAATCTAGCTAAGATGTCCAATATTTTAAGTAGAGCAGGATCTAATGCTCCTAAAGCTTTTAAAGAGTTATATGATCTTTGGTTTGATAAGCAAGGAAACAAAACACAACTTTTAAAAATTCTAGAAGAAAAAAAAATAAACCTAGCTAATATGTCTAGTATTTTAGGTGGAGCAGGATCTAATGCTCCTAAAGCTTTTAAAGAGTTATATGATCTTTGGTTTGATAAGCAAGAAAACAAAACACCATATTTAAAAACTCTAGAAAAAGAGGGGATAAATCTGTCTAGTATGTCCAGTATTTTACATGGAGCGGGAACTAAAGCTCCTAAAGCTTTTAAAGAGTTATATGATCTTTGGTTTGATAAGCAAGGAAACAAAACACAATATTTAAAAATTTTAGAAAAAGAAGAAATAAATTTAACTAATATGTCTAGTGTTTTAGGTGGAGCAGGATCTAATGCTCCTAAAGCTTTTAAAGAGTTATATAATCTTTGGTTTGATAAGCAAGGAAATAGAACACAATATTTGAAAACTCTAGAAAAAAAGGGGATGAATCTAGCTAATATGTCCAGTATTTTGCATGGAGCAGGATCTAATGCTCCTAAAACTTTTAAAGAGTTATATGATCTTTGGTTTGATAAGCAAGAAAATAAAACACAATATTTAAAAACTCTAAAAGACAATGGAGTAGGTCTAGCTCAAATGTCCAGTATTTTGAATGGAGCAGGATCTAATGCTCCTAAAGCTTTTAAAGAACTATATAATACTTTTTTTGATGAACAAGGAAATAAAGAACAGCATTTAAAGCATTTTATTAAGGAAAAAGATGGGGAAAAAAGTTTTATGATGCCTAATTTATCTGGCATTTTAGGTGGAGCAGGAGCTAAAGCTAAAGATGCTTTTGAAAATTTGCATAATGTTTGTTTTGATGACGAAGGAGAAAGAACAGGACTTTTAGATGATTTCTATAATGCAGGTTTCAGGCCAAGTAACTTATCCTCTATATTATGTGGAACAGGAATACGTGCTTCCTCTATTTTAGAAAGATTGCATAGTGTTTGTTTTGATGACGAAGGAGAAAGAACAGAACTTTTAGATGATTTCTATAATGCAGGTTTTAGGCCAGGTGATTTATCCAGCATATTGAGTGCGGCAGCGGATAGTTTAGAAAAATTTCATGATTTTTGTTTTATAGGAGAAGCAAAAGGGTATTTGAGTCATTTCTTAAAAGAAGGTTTTACGCCGGAAAACTTATCCGAGATATTGCATGGAGCAGGAGCTAATATTTGTTCTGCTTTAAAAGATTTTCATGATATTTGTTTTGATGAGGCAGGAAACAGAACGCAGCCTTTAGATGATTTCTATCAGGCAAGTTTTGGACCGAGTGATTTATCCAGTATATTATCCATGGCAGGAAATAATGCCACTTATATTTTAAGAAATTTTCATAGATTATGTTTTAATAAAGAAAATTATTTAAATCACTTCTTAGCCGAGAAAAAACTTTTTACGCCAAAAAATTTATCTAGGGTGTTACATAGAGTAGGACTTAGTATTTGTCCTGCCTTTGAAAAATTGCATGGTTTTTGTTTTGATAAAGCAGGAAGCAAAACAGATTATTTAAATAATCTTATCAAAAATAACTCACCGAATACGATACTTAATACACTATATAAAAAAGTAGAAAAAGTTAAAAAAGCTCCTTCTGCTTTCTTAGATGAGCAGAATATTAGTGAAGAAGATAAAATAACCAATCCAGGTCTTAGAGGTTGTCCGGAAACTAGTAAACTTAGGCATATTCCCTCCGTAACATAACCCTACTCATAGCCAGATATATGAAACTTTCAGTAGATGTTGTAAGTAAATCGTACTCTTTTGATAGTCTTCTATTCCTATTGATCCAAGCAAAAGTCCTTTCTACCACCCACCTTCTCGGCTGTACTAAAAATCCAGGATCCCGTTGTGGCAATAGTTCTAGTGGTGTATCTTTATGCACCCAAAACCTACATGGAGGCCTTTTCACAATTTCAATATCTATGCCATATTCTTCCTCTATATGGGTTTTTAAATCTTTTCCTTGGTACCCCATATCAGCCCACATTTTTTTTACTTTAGTATATTTTGTTCTCATATTGTTTAATGCTATTTTAATACCATCTCTATCATTTTCATTAGCAGCTCCTACGTAACAACTTAGTATAAAACCCTGAGTATCTGTAATTATATGTCTTTTTCTCCCCTTTACCTTTTTCGCACCATCATAACCTTTGACCCCCCTTTTTCCGTGGTTTTTACCGACTGACTGTCCACTATGCATGCGCTCGGCTCTTCATTTCTTCCCATTTTTGACCTACTATATTTAGTGATATCATAGTTCATTTTCTCAAAAATCCTCTGTTTCTTCCATTGCCTAAACTGCTCATATACAGTCTTCCATAGCGGAAAATCATTTGGTAAATACCGCCATTGGCACCCTGTACGCAATACATAGAAAATTCCCTCTAACATTTTTCTTTTACTATATTTTGGCGGTCTTCCTCCTTTTTTGTATGATACTCTGAAGTACTTCTCTATTTGTGCCCATTCCCTTTCACTTAGATCTGTTGGATACTTTTTTCTCATCTTTACCCCATACTAAAATTTCAAATATCATAGCCTTTTACCTGTTTCCGGACAACCTCTTAACCCGAGTAGCGTATCCGGTAGAACGGAGCAAGAACAAAACTTGGGTAGTTTACAACAAGGTGATTCTAAAATTAAGAGAAAAACCCGGAAGGGTATCACTAACCAAAGTAAGAACGGACAAGATGATAAAATTTTAGACACAGTAGCAGGTAGCTCAAGAGATTTATCCCAGAGACGAGGAACAAGGAAAAAACAAATACAGTCAGTACACTACAGCAAGAGGCAACGAGAAGTGTTTTCAGACTTATCAAAGTTTGCGTTATCTATTAAACCAGTGAAACAAGGGCTTTATTTATCTTCTTTTAAAGCACGTGGGGTTGAGATTGATGGTAGATGTGTAGAGATTACACGTGGCTTATCCCAAGCTTTATTTTTACAGAGTGACAAGTCATTTTTAAGTAATTTAGAAACTTCCGCTGAAATTTACGAGCGTATAGTGCAGGGCAAGCAGGTATCTAAAATGGAAGAAAGAGAGGTTTTTGCTTTTAGTAAATTATTTAATGTTTTCGAACAACAGTTAGATTCTTCTACGAATAGCCTGCCTTCAAACCTAATGCATAATAAGGACTATAAAACACCTAGTGATTTATCACATTATATAACTGAAGTTAAAGGTGATTTTGCTATTCACTTAGTAACAAGTGATCACGTTGTTGCAGTTTATAGAATAGGTGATAATTATGCTTATTTTGATAGCAATACAGCATTTGTTTCTGGATTGAAAAGTGTTGATCAGCTTATAGATGCTGTAGAAAAAGGAATGAAATCTGCTAGCTATAAAGTAGAAAAAGAAGGGTTCCTTGTTGAACACTTTGACATTGAGCGAGCTAATGGGTTGTTGTCAAGTGAAGATAAACAAATTTTAGCAAAAGAAATCAAAACAGAATGTCAACTTCTAGCAGAGCAAGATAAGGAGCTTGGTTTTATAAAAGTCAATGGTCAAGAAGTATCCAGAGTAGAATTATATGAGCTTGGTACTAAAATTAGTGTGGAAGGCGGCTTACCTTTACTTATTAATGCTGATATGAATTTAAGTAGCAAAAAATTCCAAGGTCATCTAGACAGAAAAGAAGTAAGTCTGACAGCTAGAGAATATCTTGATCATTTGAAGGGTAGCAGGAATGTAGAAGAAATAGTACAAGCGACTGAAACAATTCCTTTTGAAGGTTCAAAACGTGAAATTGAGAAAGCGGAGCAAATGCGTGAGCCAAAGCAATCTGTGTTAGAACAGTTGGTTAAAAGAACAATTAATACTATATTTGCCGCTGTGTCTCTTGCCGACATTAGCCGGTCAGAGAGTCAGTTATTGTGGGAAGCAAAAAGTAGACCTGAAACTCATTTAGGTGATGTGACAGTAAATAATCAACCAATGAGAACAGAGTATCCGTTCAGGAGAGTGGTTTAAGAAATGATAGATAGAAGATTGTGAAAAGGTTTAGGTTACTTTGTTTCCATGTTAAGTATAACGAAATTATCTGTTCAAGTTCCTCGCTGTGATTGTGCAAAATATGAGTTTTTACGATAAACGATATAATGCCTAATTTTCCCTTCAGCATTAGACTTGCTGCGAAGGAGGAGAAATGTTTATATAAAGAAAGATAGAGCAAGTAAAAGTGAGGTAAAATGACCATAATCTAAGGTAATGTTCAAAAAAGTGTGTCAAACCAAAAAATAGATTGATATAAAGAAAAGTTTGTGTACTAGATTTAATAGTCGAATCCATCCCAAGAAAACTTCTTCTCACGGTTATTATTTTAAATTAAACAAGAGTGACCATATTGTTAATTTAATGATAGAAAGTATCAAAGTGTATAACTATTGAAATAATGGTATTAGTCATAAAAGGATAACTTTACTTTATTGATTTTTTCGACTACCATGCGGATAGTTTAACATAGTGAATCGATATGTTTGCACAGAGTAAAGAATCCAGTAAATTATATAATGAACGCTTGAATCCAGATAGTGAGAGCACTCTAGAAACGTCAAGTTTTGTTACTAGAGACTCTATTCCCATTTTTAGTCAGATAAAAAATGTAAAGGATGATAAAGAGAAAAAAGAAAAGCTCAATCAACTTTTAGATGCATTAAGGAAGAAATTGCCTGAGGGCTTTAAGATCGGAGCTGCTGTGGGTGAAGGGGATTGTTTTTTTGATTCAGTTGCTCAAGGATTGAATGAGCTAAAAGATAAAGGTCTAGTCGAAAATAGTGAAAGGTTTAATGTAAAATCATTAAGAAAAGATTGTGCAAATGATGCTAGAAAATACGAAGATAAAATTGTAAAGGATGCAAATGAAGGTGGCTATTTTGTTCCACAGAAGAATATTGCTTTTCCTCATCTTGAAAATATTAAGGATAAAAAGGGAAATGATGTTCCAGATGTGCAGGAGACTTTTGACAAATACTTGGACTATATTAAAAGTGTGGCTACAGAAAATGGTCCTATTCCTATACGGGGAAGACTAGATATTGAAGGAAGAATGATATGTGACAAATATAAAGTAAAAATTAAAGTGATAGGACTTAAAGAACAACCTATAGGTGATACAAATGTTATTGAAAGCGAACAAGGCGAAGGTACTAATGTTATTACTATGGTAAATTACAAGAATCATTTTGTACCACTTCTTAGTAACCTCGAAGAAGATATTGAAGGAGCTATACTAGTTTCTAGAGAAGAGGTTTATGGTATAGCAGATGAAGAAAGTCCTTCTTTGATTGAAGATATCAAAAATTATGATCTCGAAGAAGGAGCAGAACAGCAGTCACAAGCACAGAACCAATCTAATCGCGATTCTTTACAAGGCAAAATTCATCTTACTGCAATTGATATTTACCATGGGTTAAACCAAGTAACATTCGGTAGTGATGATTCAGGTAATTCTAGAGGATGGGCAGATATTGATCATATAAACAATTTTATGAACAAGGTAATTGCAAATAATGATAATCAGCTTGCCTATTATATTAGTCCTATTAACTTCGGGTTTAATGAAGAGGAGGCTATTAGAGATTCACTGAAACATATTTGTCGAAGAGTTGTAGATAATTCTGAAATAAATGATCATTATGGTACTGAGTTAGATAAGCCTTTTATTTTTATAGCTAACACTGAAACAGTTCTTGCTAATGATCCTACAGGTATTGATAAAAAAGAAGGAGGTTTTCACTGGATTAGCTGGGTATTGCTGCCTAAAAAATATGGGAATTTATTGGGTGAAGAAATAAGTAATGATCAGTATCAAGTTTTCTTTTTTGACTCTTTTGCCAAAAGAAAGATTCCTGAAAGATTAAAGGATGGTTTGACTAAGGGTACAACCTTTGTCGAAGATCAGATTACTGTAAAATTGCTCCCTTTTTGTAAAGAGAACGAAATAGTTTTTAATGATAATAACGAACTAACTGGTCAGCAAATGAATGGAAGCGACTGTGGTTGGTGGGCAGTTTATTATGCGTTGATGGCTGTTTATACTGGAGGAGTAGAGTTTCTTGATCCTTTGAAAGGAAAGAAACTATCTGCAGTACCTTTGCGTAATATAATGAACTTACAAGAGGCTAGTATTATACAGCAGCAGTCCTTGCAAAATAGGGAAAATCATTATAAGGGGAGTAGTGTTTCAGCTAAAAGTTCTCTTGATCAATCTTCTAAAGAATTTATTCAATCTACCGAAGGGGGAAATTTGCGAATATGCTTGCAAAATACTGTTATTGATGACATTGCAAAGTACTTATATAAGTGGACTGAAGATAACAATGTGATTTTTGGAGTTGAAGGTTGTGGTAGGCTACCAAGCAAATTAGATAAGTTCAAGAAGAATAAAGATAAAACATTAATATACATTGTCAATAAAGATGGTAACCACTGGGTAACATTGGTTGCTATCCATACTAATGAGCAGGAAGATGTTTTTTTCTATGCAGATTCTTTTGGAGTAGGGATTGAAGAGTGTCGTGTAAATGCTGTTGGTAGAGGTAAGATTGATAGTGATGCGGAGAATAAAGCCTCTCAAGGAAACGCAGATCGTAACGGTCAAAATGTTGAACAAAATAGCGATGATGATGTCATTTTTGTGGGAAAGATTGCTCCTCTTAAACAAAATGGAAATGATAATATATGCGTACCCTTAGATAAATTTTTAAAAGACGAAGAATATTCGGAAGGCAATATTTACAATTTATCTATTCTACAGCAAGAGGATCATTGGAACTGCGGAGTGTTTGCTTTAGAAAATGCAAAAGCAATTTTGAATGCGGTGAGAAATGGCAATGATGATCCTGCTAAAGTAAAAGAGAGCTTGAAAGCGGTAAACAAAGATGTAAATCATTTAAATATCTTAAGGAAATATTTCGCTAATAGTTTAACAGAAGTAAGTCCTATTAACAAACAGAGTTCTGTGGCATTTTCTAGTAGCTCTGAAAAAGGTATTGAAGAAAGTATAGAGCAGGAACCCTTGCACAATACTGAAAATATTTCAAGAGAAAATGAGCGGGGTATTACGTCTCAAAAGAGACAAGGTAAGAAAAATTTTGATGATGGTAAATCCTATCAAAAGGGTGTGGTATCATATGAGGAGTTAGAAAAACAAACTCTCGGAAAGCTTAAGGAGATCTCAAGAAGGTATATTCTGACTGATGATGAAAAAGAAAAGATACCGTTTTTATTGTCAACAAATTATTTAGCTAAAAAGAATAAAAAATAACAAAAAGTTTTAATTTAGGCTGATACCTTATACACAGTTACACCAATTTTTTACTGTGCCTTCTTAGTGAGAGGCAGTGCATCAGTTATACGTTCAGCGAATCTATCTCTTATAAAACAAGCAGCAATTTTGAGTAACCAGGTAATAAAGATACTCAAAAACATCTAAAGTTTAGTACAAATGACAAAATATATTCTCTCAATTGATGGTGGTGGAATAAGAGGAATTATTCCAGCAATGATATTATCCAGAATAGAGCAAAAAACGGGTAAACCTATTTCTCAAATTTTTGATTTATTGGTGGGTACTTCAACTGGTGCTACTATTGTAGCAGGACTATGTAAAAAAGATAGCAAAGGAAAGCTACAATATTCAGCTGATGACTTGGTTAATCTTTATCAGGAGTACGGACCTTATATTTTTAAGTCTTCATTTCTAAGAAGATCAATATTTTCTTGGATTAACGGTGCACAATACCCCAGTAAAAATATTGAGTATGTACTTCATAAATATTTTGGCGATGATATCCTTAAAAACACTTTAAGTAATGTGTTGATTACGAGTTACGATATTCACAATAACTGCCCATTTTTCTTCAAAAGCTGGAAAGAGGATAGAAATTTTATTAAATTAAGGGATGTATTGAGAGCAGCAACTGCAGCACCTACTTACTTTGCACCTAAATATTTAAAAGTCAACCAAAAGGAAATGGTATTAATAGATGGAGGAGTTTTTGCCAATAATCCAGCAGCATGTAGCTATGCAAGCAGCAGAAAGCTATTTCCTAACGATGATGTAGTACTTCTTTCCATCGGTACTGGCAGATCGTCTCATTCCATTAAATACCTCAGATCGAAAAGATTTGGCAAAATATCCTGGATTAAGCCATTGATAAACGTAATGTTTGCCTCTGGACTAGATTGTGTAAATTATCAGTTAGACCAGATTATTAACAATAGCTATATCAGAATTCAATCGCAGCTAAAAGTAGCATCAACGGAGATGGACAATACAACATACGAAAATATCAAGTGTTTAAAAAAAGAAGCACAAACGATGATTGAATGTAATCAAAAAGCAATAGATAAATTCTGTACAGTAGTATCATAAACTTTAACCTTTTAATCTAGAACTCGCATTTTTGAACGTTTCCTTTTAAGCTTCAGTAAACCTCCTAACTCTATAGTTCTTGATATGATCTGGATTAAAAGCCTTCCTTGAACTTAAAACACCAAAAACTATATGGAGTAATTTACGCATTGCAGCTCCCACAACGGCCATATTATGCTTGCCTTTTTCCTTTAATCTTTCGCAGTAAGTTTTAATAATAGAGTTGTGATTTTTAGCTACTATAGCAGGAAAATAAAGAGCCTTACGCAATGTCCGTGAACCTGATTTACTTAGCTTAGGCTTGGCATATACAGAGGAACCTGACGTCATATTTCGTGGTATAACACCTGCATACGCCGCCAATTGCCTGGCATCTCTAAAAGCCTCTATGTCAGAAACTTCAGCTAAAATAGCTATTGCTGATTCTTCTCCTATGCCTGGAATAGTCAATAGAAGTTGAAAATTTTCCAACAATTCTTTGTGTTGATTTAATAGTTCACGTACGGAGTTTTTTATTGTTTCTATTTTTTGAGTTATATTCATTGCAAGGTCTTCCCAAGCATTTGCAACTTCTTCAGGCAGTCTCTCTTTTTTTTCTAAGTGGTTATTTACTAATGTTAACTCGTCTTTTAACGCAACCGAGCAACGATAAAGATGTTTTAATTTTTTCATTTCAGGAGAAGGTGGTGTCCAACGAGTAGGTTCTTGTCTTTGACAATAATCAGCAATAATCTCTGCATCAGACTGGTCATTCTTTTGCCGTGCGAGCTTACTTTTTGCATAAAAATTTATGCGAGCTGGGTTTACAACACTAACAAAATATCCAGCCTTGTAAAGGAATTCAGCTAAAGCTTCACTATAACAACCGGTGGATTCCATGCAAGCTTTTACTTCTTCTACGTTATGTTTTTGTAGAAAGTCCAGCAGACCTTGAAATCCAGTATCATCATTTTTAAATTTCCTTTTCCTAGCTTCACGTTTTCCTTTTTTACTTATAAACGAAAGAAAAACATCAAAGCGTTCTTTTGAAACATCTATACCAAGAAAGTTGTTGATCATATATAACTCCATACGTTACTATTTAAAATGAAAAGTAAGGCTTACCTTATGAATACAGAATTAGAACCATTGAGGTCTTTCTATGATACCGTCCAGCCTAAACTTTTGAGAAGGGGGCTCTTATCTTGTAAACAGATTTTATATCTAAGTTACGATTCAGAGTTCTTCCCTTCTCCACCTAATGCTTAAGCTTAAAACACTAGATGCTTTTTACAAGATATAAGTTTCGATCTTATCAACACAATTATCCACAACTGGCATACCCCAAGAAGAATTACTAGAAATTGTCAGAAATCAGCTAAACAAGGAGGATGTGAGGATTTTAACAGATACGATTGAAGTGGTAAGTTGCAATATTATAGAAATAGATATTCACAGCAGAATGAGCATAAGTTCTGTAATATTAAAGGAGGAAATTAAGGAACAGTTCATTAAGAAGTTTGAAGCAAGTAGAAGGCTGGGATGGAGTGTAACAAGATCATGGATTATAGCGAATTTGTTCGTAGAAGGAGTGGAAAACGTGGAATTAATCGAGCCAAGAGAGGATGTTATTGTAGCAGGAAATGAGTGTGCTGCCTTAAGAAATTTAAAGATTGAGTTGAATTAATGTTACTGCCACCAAATGCAACAAAACAAGAGCAAGCATTAGTAGAGGCTATTGATTACAAAGTAGATCCAAGTTGTATCAGAGGGTTTAAATTTAACCTAAAAGAAGAAGTATTGCCGTGGTTGGTTGAAGAATACGGGTTAGAAGAAATTCTACGCTGGGCAAAAGATAAAAGAAGAGCGATAAAAGAAGGAATAAAATTTCAGCGTTTAAGAGGAACACCAGCGTCACTGAAAATAGCATTAAAATGGGCAAATATAGAAGATATTACAATTATTGAAGAGCCACCCGGTAAACACTTTTTTGAGTTGCAGGTAGGGATAAGAGAGGTACCAAATGACTTCTTCGTAGATGCAGTAGTAGAGCTGGCAAAACTATCATTACCTGCAAGATCGAGGCTAATGAGGATTTTTAACGATTATTATAATGCGCAGAGATTTATATTGGATGAGAGTTTATTTGGAGATCTTCTTTCTGACTATTCAGGGGTAAAAATAGAAAAAGATGGACCAGTGTTATCATTTGGTCGGAAGAATACATTTGAGCTAAAAATCTTAAATCCAAGTTTTAAGTTTAGTACTTTTCGTGTTCATTATGAGCAAGCATTTAGTAATGACATATATCGATTAGATGTAGCAATACTTGGAGAAACCGAGCCTCACACAAAGAATTATAACGGTATTTATGAAAGAAGTCATCAGTGGAATAATTTAAAAACGTTATATCCGCTACCACAGAGCTTATTACCTGAGATTAAGTTTGCAAAAGCGCAAGTTATATTATCAGATAGCTGGAACTTAGGGGAAATAAACGCATGTTTTCCGGTTACGAGCGTAGAAGAGGAAGGGGATAAATTTTTACTAGGAAGTAGCAAACTATCTGAACAACTGTGGAATTTAAAGTACAAGCCAATTTTAGAAAGGTTTAGCGTTACTCATCATTACAAGGTAGAAAATTTTACCAACCAAAAAGTTATAAGATTTGGTTTAGCAAAGCACTATGTTCATTTTGAAAGCGATTTAAATTCAGAGCAAAAGGATTCAATACATGAACCGGAAAATTACATTTTGGTGTTTTACCCAGGTGTACTAACGTGGCACGAACATCGACATTTGCACAGAAGTTGGAAAAATAGCCAAGTAATATCTATAATAAGTTAAGCACTTATGTTTAAATCCTCATATATTATATTAATAACAGGTTAAAGTGTATGAAATAAAAAGAAAAAGACTTGCTTTTTCATGCCAAAACGCACATAACTTAAATAGTAGCAAGTAAACAAAAAAAAATTGATCTTGCACTAAAGAGAGCCAAATTGGCGTATGTTTTTATAGTGAGGTATGTATGAAGTTCAGTGAGGAAAAGAGAGAAGCTTTTAATAAGTTATTTTATGAATTATTAGAGAACTCGTTTAAGAATATTAATGAAAAAGATGAAAAAGGGGAAACAGTATTGCACCATGCAGTAGAAATCTCTGATTACAAAACAGTGAGGTTATTAATAAAAAAAGGAGCAGAGGTAAATGCAAGAGATAAAAAGGGTTATACACCACTGCACTGCGCAGTATTTGCGAGAAGTTTAGAAAATGTAAAAGTACTGCTAAGGGAAGGAGCAGAAGTAAATGCCACTCAATATGTCAGTGGATGTACGCCATTGCACTCTGCATGCAAAATAGGAGGAGCAGGAGTTGAAATAATAAAAGAGCTAGTAAAGGCCGGAGCTGAAGTTAATCAACTGAATAAGTATGGTGCAACACCAATGTACTATATCTGGGAAAGTGAAAAGTATCGTCTATGTGATAGCAAAGAGAGTGAAAAGGCGAGTAAATTTTTAAGAGAACAAGGCGGAATAACAAAAAGTAGAGAACTGACATGCTATGGAATAGAGAGGCTAGTGGGAGAAATAGCAGACATGTTGAATAGGAGTTATTTACCGGAGTTAAAAATAATAGAGATAGGAGAAATAAGGAAGAGAGACAAGTCGCTAATAAAGAAAGAATGTAAAAATTTAGCAAGCAAGATAATGAGCCAAGTGAACGAAATGATAGATGAGGTGGTGAGAAAGAAGGCTTAAAAGAGGGGTTTAAATTTAAAGAAAAGGTGAGGTAGATTATGATAAAGCTTGGTAAGAAAGAGAAATTGCTATTAGAGAACTCATATAAAAATATTAAAGAGACGAAAATGGAACTGCATTATGCAATAGACGCAAAAACAGTGAGGTTATTAGTTGAAAAAGGAGCGAATGTGAATGCAGCAGATGCAAGAGGATATACAGCACTGCACCTAGCGGTAACGGAGAAACGTCTAGAAACAGTTAGAGAATTGATAAAATCAGGAGGGAATGTAAATGCTGAAGAATATAGAAATAAATGCACTCCATTGCACCTTGCATGTATGGTGGGGAAAGTGGAAATAGTGGAGGAGCTAGTAAAAGCAGGGGCTGAAATAGAACAAGCAGATAAATTTGGGATGACAGCGATGGATTATGCGAAAAATAGTAAAGAGGTAACTGAAGTATTGAAAAAAGAAACAGACAGAATTGAAAAGTTATTTATGAAAGGCTAAAGATATGGAGGAAGAAACAGAAAAGAAAGTAATGAATTTAGAGAAAAAATCGCTGGTAGAGCTGAGGAAAATATGGAAAAAGGTATTCGTGGAAGAAGCGCCTAGATACTCAAAGAAATATCTGATACCGAGATTAGCTTATAGAATGCAGGAAAAAGCGTATGGAGAAATGTCAAGAAAGGGAACAAAAAGACTAGAGTATCTGGCAGATCGGCTAGAAAGGGGAAAGAGAATAAGTAGCGACAAATTACCAGTAGAAGGGACAGAATTAATACTAGAGAGAGGGGAAGAGACTCATACAGTAATGGTAACAGATAAGGGTTTAATCTACCGAGAAGAATTTTTCACATCATTATCAGCAGTAGCCGGGAAAATAATGGGAATGAGCTACAACGGACCTTTATTATTCGGTATGCGTGATAAAAATGAAAATTGAAGAGAATAAAATGCTAAAAGAAGTAAGGTGTGCGATATATACAAGAAAATCAAATGAGGATGGGCTAGAACAAAAGTTTAACAGTCTTGATGCCCAGCGAGTAGCATGTGAAAAGTACATAAAGAGCAGAGAAGGCTGGGTAGCATTGGCAAAAAGGTACGATGATGGCGGCTATTCAGGGAAAAATTTAGAAAGACCAGCGATAAAGGAATTGT
The DNA here is from genome assembly GCF_947251615.1 of Wolbachia endosymbiont (group A) of Apoderus coryli. Lineage (NCBI taxonomy): Bacteria > Pseudomonadati > Pseudomonadota > Alphaproteobacteria > Rickettsiales > Anaplasmataceae > Wolbachia > Wolbachia endosymbiont (group A) of Apoderus coryli. Next base: position 486,225 of record NZ_OX366367.1, read on the forward strand.
TTGAAGATGTTAAAGGAGGAGAAGTAGATTGTGTGGTAGTATATACGCTAGATAGGCTCTCGAGAGAAACAAAAGACAGCATCGAAGTAACGTCATTTTTTAGAAGGCATAGAGTAAATTTTGTAGCAGTAACGCAGATATTTGACAATAATACGCCAATGGGAAAGTTTGTACAAACAGTGTTATCAGGAGCAGCACAACTAGAAAGAGAAATGATAGTAGAGAGAGTAAAAAATAAAATAGCAACATCAAAAGAACAAGGACTATGGATGGGTGGAACTTTGCCGCTTGGGTATGATGTAAAAGATAAAGAATTAATAATAAATGAGAAAGAAGCAAAGTTGGTAAAACATATATTTGAGAGGTATATAGAGCTGAAGTCAATGGCAGAGTTGGCAAGAGAGTTAAATAGCCAAGGGTACCGTACGAAATCAGATATCTTTAAAAAGGCCACGGTAAGGAGGATAGTAACAAATCCAATATATATGGGAAAGATAAGACATTATGAGAAAGAGTATGAGGGAAAGCATGAAGCAATAATAAAAGAGGAAAAATGGCAAAAAGCACAAGAATTGATAAAGAATCAGCCATATAGAAAAGCAAAATATGAAGAAGCTCTGCTAAAGGGAATAATTAAGTGCAAGAGCTGTGGTGTAAATATGACACTGACATATGCAAAAAAAGAGAATAAGAGATATCGATACTACGTATGTAATAACCACTTAAGGGGAAAGAATTGTGAATCAGTAAATCGAACAATAGTAGCAGGAGAAGTAGAAAAAGAAGTGATGAGAAAAGCGGAGCAGATATATGAAAATTGGAGAGAAAAGACCGAAGAAAAATGGGAAAATTTAAATTTTGGAAAGCAGAAAGAAGTAGTGAAAAAGTTAATAAAAGGAGTAATGATAAAAGAAGATGGAATAGAGGTGAGTTTAGAGGATAAGGTGGAATTTATACCAATAAAAAAGAAAGGAAAGAAATGCACAGTAATTGAGCCAGAAGGTAAAACAAACAATGCACTACTGAAAGCAGTGGTAAGGGCTCATCTGTGGAAACGTCAACTGGAGGCAGGAAAATATGCAAGTGTGAAGGAACTGAGCGTTAAAATTAATATAGGTACAAGAAGGGTACAACAAATTTTAAGGTTAAATTATTTAGCTCCGAAGATTAAAGAAGATATAGTAAATGGGAGACAGCCAAGAGATTTGAAATTAGTTGATTTGAGAGAAATACCGATGCTGTGGAGTGAGCAATTGGAGAAATTTTATGGTCTTGATTGCATTGTTTAACAAGAGGAGATGAAAACATCGAAAATAATAGGAAAAGCTGTTGCAAAAAAAACTTAAGGATTTATAAGGAAACCACTATTGCAAAATATGAAGGACTTCTAATGCACCAGCAGATGTTGAAGAGGTTAAAAATAGTCTTGATGTAAACCAGTGTGACAAAAACTGACATTAAATTATATGAGTATATTAATATAAATAGTAAAGATTTTCAATTTACATATGAAACCAGAGCAAATTATTGAGCAAGAGTCAAACTCACATAACAATCCTTTTCTGCTGAAATAGAACCATGTTTTTATAGTGAAGGAAATCCGTATATACGAAAAATCATCAAATCAACCAATTGCGGCTGGTGTTGTTGGTGCGTTATTATTGGTGAGCTGTGTTGCGTTTTATGTTTTATTTCGCAGTGGCAGTATGTGGTGTATGGATTTTGCGTTGTATAATGCTACAAAGCCGAATACTAAACTTGAGTAGGTCTATTATCCAGCCTTCTTTGAATCCTGCACAGTTGAGAAAATCCATAATCATCAAGTAAAACTTTTAAATTAGGTAATTTCTTCTCATTTGAGCTTATAGAGCATACTTTTTTAACCATGAGCATGATTATTGCTCCGGACAGGAGGTTCCACATTTTCCAGATAGCCATGACTGTCTACTTTCAATTCATTTCCTAAGTTGTGCTCTATTTTTGTTGCAAACGTAAATCCTAATATTTTGCAAAATTTTTCGAAATATTCTCTTATAATATCAAATAAACTCTTATCGCCATCTTGATAGTTTTTTAACTCCTCAGGAACATCAAGTAATAACTTACCGTCTCTATATATTAGACCCTCTTTACCATTCTGAGATTCAAGTGTAAATTCCATTGAAAATGATATATCACATATTTTTTTCTCAGAAAAATCTAGAAGCTTTACAGGTGCTTTGGGGATTTTACACTCAACTTTTACAGAATTTGGATTTTTGCAGTCAATGTACACTTTTCTCTCAACACCACTATTGACATTCATAAATAATTTATGTTTCTCGTAAAGTTCCATCATAAATGGTCCATATATATGTTCATATCCTGCTTGATTGCAATTAGTAGCTAACTCTTCTAGAATATGATCATTTGGAGCTTCTGCTCTAGAATGTTGAAACATCTCCTTAAAAACCTCTTTTGCAAATGAACGATAATTCTTTTCTCCATCTTTATTATTTTTAACCAAGCTAATATGTTTTTTATATAATCGGTCAACAAAATCCCTATCTATATTCTCTCCGTTAATGATGAAATCCATTCTATTAATGTCTTTATATGCTTGCTCACCAGAATTTGCGCTTTTATTATCTTTAGCTCTTAATTTATTAAAACCAAATTCTTTAATTTTAGCCTTTAATGTAACTATTGGATTTGCTTCTGTCATACTTCCCCCTTACTAAAGCCTTCAAAATTAATTATACTATAGGAATTGTTAATAGATTATTGACGATATATAAGTGTAACGATGGCTTTGTACTACCTGTATAATAAATACGCTAAGGCAAAAATTTAGCTGTAGAAAGAATAATGCAACTTTATCGCATTTCATTTTACTATAACTTGACTATAAGAAAAAATCTTATTTTGATTACTACTAGTAGTTCTATAAACCAAATTAATTGTAAAAAAGAGCGAGTGATTTGTGTAGAGCTTAAGATAATTCGTTTCTTAGATTGCTAATTATCTTAGTTAATATTTAATACCTTCTACCTAGCAATTTCTTCCCTCGAATTAGAAACCCTTCTTAATTCTTCACGTTCTGCCCATTTGTTGTTAGACTCGCTTATTACTTCAGGACGCATTAATCCACCAGATCTTTCAAAATATCCCTGTTTAATAGCATCGTAGACCCAGTAGTTACCAAGCTCGCAATCATTGCCTAACTCTTCTTCGCGATCTTTGAATTTTTCTAATATTTCTTCTCTATTACTCACTTCTACTATAATTTTGCTTTTATTCTGTATGTCAGGATACAGCCTAACGTCTACATTTCCCAAACTAGTATAGAAAGTTAATACTATACTGCTGCCTTCTGTAAGATCTGTATAATTCCTTATGCCATCTTCAGTTTTAATTTCTACTTCACTTTTACCGATCTTTACTATATTTCTTCCACACTTTACATCCCCATCTGTTAGACCTAAATCCCTTGCCCCATCTGTTATCTTTATAATGTCTATTTTACTATCTTTAGAATATTCTAAGTAAAAAACGGAGTTGTCTACTCTTGCATCTTTTAGCTCGCTATTGGTTGCACTTTTTGCGATTTCAATAAATTTATGAGAATTGCTAATATAATCTCTATAAGCTTTTTTTAGGTTAGTTTTATGCTCTTTAAATTCTGATGTCAGTGTGTTAGCATCAACTGTATTACCAAACACTGCCCCTTTTGATACTAATTGACATATTATATTACTAGCAACTTTAGGATTTTTTTCTAATTCACTGATTTTTTTCATCACATAATCGGTAAAAGTGTACTCATTACCTGAAAAGAAATCTTGTGAAAGAAAATAGTTTAATCGTACACCAGACTTTATAGCATCGTTTACAATCTTTTCAAGTTCAGCCATATTTTGAGCCTGAAACACCTTATCAGAAAACTCATTTAACTTTTCCTTTTGATTTGAGGTTAAATTAACGAGTAATTTACTGACCTGTCCTTTCTTTTGCTGACGATAAATAATATTTTTATCATAATCTAATGCTCCTGCTTCTAGAAATATTTTTCTTAACTCTTGAGCAAGATCTTCATTATCCCAAGCAAAACGGTCAACATACGAAAACACTTTTGATTCACCCATTCCTTGCCGAATATTTAGCACTACTTTTAGGTCTGAATCTCTTTTATGCTTACTTAAAAAGTCCTTTAAATTTTTAGTGCAGTCTGAATCTAGTACAAGTAAGTCATACAATTCCTTATTCATCTTTTTCTGTTTATCAGTTAAAAATAATTCTTCTATATTATAGCAGAGCTTATTAGTTGCTATTTGTTGTGGAGTTCTTCCCTTTCTACTTGTTATATTAGGGTTAGCTCCTTTCAAGAGAAGAGAGTTTGCATTATTGTAATGACCTTTGGCAGCAGCAAGGTATAATGGTGTTTTCCTTTTATTATCTTGTATGTTAGGATCTGCGCCTGCTTCTAAGAGTAAATCTATAGCCTGATTTCCTGTGCGACGAAATCCACCAATATTTGCTCCTGCAATTGCATGCAATACTGTTGATTGAGATTCTCCTCTTCTTAGGTTAAGAATTACTTTTAAATCTTTATTGTTTTTATTATCATCTAAAAATTCTTCAAGGGGCTCAGTATTATCAAATGAACCACAGTTAGAAGCTAAACATTTTAGAGCACTAAGTAACTTTTTGTTTAAATTTTTTTGACTTGGTGTAAGATCATGATCTAGAGCAAACCAAACACAAATCTGTTCACTTAATCCAAGTTTGCTATCTATCAAAGATGATGGTTCATTATAGTTTCTAACTGATGGTAAATCTCCTGAGTACCACATATCATTCATCAGTTCATTTAATAAATGCTCTTTAGATGATAGATGTTCTATAATGGATTCATATTCAATATCATATAGTTCTGGTTTGGATTTTGGTTGATTGATAATAGATTTCATCGTCTCAGTAAAATCACCCATACTTACCCCTCTAAACATACATAATTTATATTATATGCAATATATAACATTAAGTCAATAACCATAATCTTTTTACTACTTATGTCGTTAAGCTTTTGTTAAGTTTTTATGGTGAGTAACAATGGAGTATATAGAGAGGTTAAAAGTTGCTTATGACTCCAAGTTTTAGCCAGTTTTACTATAGACCAACAAAATTGAGAAGCACTAGCGATATTTAATATATAGGAATATGATGCTTTAAAGGAGTGCAAAAACTGCTGAAGCTTATACAGTAACCTGCGGAGCCACTTCAGCAGAATAAAAAACACATGCCAGTATTAGTAGAGAATTATTTATAAGTCAACTAACTTCTTTAAAAAATATTTTAGTGAAAGTACCATGCTATAGTGTTTTCTAAAATAAATGATAGTGCACTAACATACAAACTCGCAGCTTTTAGGGGGTAATCTCGTAATGAAAATTTATCATTCATTTTCGAAACTACTATAGTTAGTGTTATAAAGAATTCAATTGTTTACTCCTTCAAAAAAGGTCATATATTTGTGAGAACAAGCCGCGTAAAAATAAGGTTATAAAAATAGAAGATTTAAATTATTTCAATAAGCTTAGGCAAAACAGTTCGTATATAGATATTGATGAAATGTGCTAATATGGCTAGTTTTAGCGTATAATGAAATCATCATATAAAAAAGTTCGTATGTATCGTTTGGTAGACCAACGCATCCCAAAACGAAAAGCTCTCACGTATGCTGGTTTTGGTTGTTGAAAATAGCTAGATTACTTAAATTTTTAATACTAATCAATTTAAAATTAATATAAAACTTATGATAATTTTCTACTTTTAATAGATAAAGTTTTTCTCCCGTTATCCTTCTCAAACTCTACTGAGAAATTTACTTGATGCAGAGTGCTGTTGTAACGATACATCCGTCACTTTTGTAGTACTTAACATACTTGCAATTCCCATACGTCCAGTTTCTCTAGCAAGATCTAAAGGTGTTTTGCCATTATTATCTTTAACTTGAGTATTGGCACCTCTATTAATTAGAAACCTTGCAGTGATTTCTTTAAAATACCCATCAACACCAGCAGTATAGTGTAGCGGAGTCAAACCATTTGCATCAATTTCATTAATGCTTACTCCCTTATTTAAGAATAGCTCTATAACATTAGGGGTTGTTCGTCCTCCTCCGCGAGCGGCAAGATGTATAGGCTTTTGACCATCAACAGTTTGAGCATGAATATCAGCCCCTTCATCTATTAGCAGTTTTACAGCCTCCAATTCAGCATGTTTAGCAGCATAATGTAGCGGAGTTAACCCATTTGTATCAGTATCATTAATACTTACTCCGCTGCTTAAGAAGCACTTTACAATATTAGCAGTATTAGCAGTTTTGTATCCTCCGCGGGCAGCAAGATGTATAGGTTTTTGACCCTTAATGGTTTTAGCATGAATATTAGCTCCTTTATTAATTAGAAACTTTGTAAGATCTAAGTGATCAAATCGAGCAGCATAGTGTAGTGGGGTTAAACCATTTTTATTGGTATTTTCAATGCTTACTCCCTTACTTAAGAACAAATCTATAATATTTACGTGCCCTGCGTAAGCAGCAAGATGTATAGGCTCGTGACCATAAGTATTATTAGCATAAATATTAGCCCCTTTATCAATTAGAAATTTTGCTATATCTAATTTATCCTCAGATGCAGCATAGTGTAATGTGGTTCTACCAATTTCATCAGCATCATTAACACTCACTCCCTTGCTTAATAAGAACTCCACAATATTTTTATGACCTCCAATGATAGCACTATGTATGGGTTTTTTGCCACCAATTCCATCCTTAAAATTAATGTTAGCTCCTTTGCCTACAAGAAACTTTACAGTATCTAACTGACCATACCTAGCAGCAAAGTGTAATGGTGTACTGTCATTACTGTTAACATCATCAATACTTACTTTTTTGCTTAACAAAAACTCTATAATATTATTACGACCAAACTTGGCAGCTGAATGCATAGGCTTTCTGCCACTTACATCTCTAGTGTGAATACTTGCTCCATTTCTAACAAGCTCTTTAACCTTACTAAGGTTATTTTGTTCTATTGCATTATGCATAAACCCTCCCAAAATATTATACTACTACTAAAATAATAAAATAAAGCAAGATGTTTTTGAAATAGCAAAGCCAATATCTTTCGCTTCATTTTTTGCTCATAAATTTAATATCTCCTCACGCTGACTTTTCCTTGATTCTTGTACTTTATCTGCCCAAGTTTTAGATGTACTATGAGATTGATTAGGTTTTCCATACCTTTCAAAATACCCCTGCTCAATAGCATCATAAACCGAATATCCACCAAGTAAACAATTCTTACCTAATTTTTCTCCACAATTTTTTAATTGCTCTAGCAGATCTTGATTATTTACTTCTACCCTTATTTGACCTTCATTTTGCTTATCAGGATATAATCTAACTTCTAACTCTCCCTGACTGGTAGGGAAAGTTAACACTATATCACTATTATCTGCAAGGTTAGTGTAATTCCTTATACCATTTTCTGTTATAATATCCACCTCGCTTTTTCCGATCTTTATTATATTTCTACGATATTCCACCTCTTCCTGATTTAGTTCTAGATCTCTTACTACACCTGTAATCATTGCAACATTTATTGTACTGTTCTCTGAATATTCTAAGTAAAAAACAGCATTATCCACCCTTGAATCATTCAGCCTACCATTGGTGGCACTTCTCGCAACCTTAATAAATTTATGAGAATTATCGATGTACTCCGTATAAGCACCGAAGATATTATCTTTATGATGCTTAAATTCTAATTCCAGCTTGTCAATTACATCAATACTATTTCTATTGCGGAAAATTGCTCCTCTTGATACCAAGCTACACACCATGTCACTAGCAACTTCAGGATTTCTTTTCAACTTACTTAACTCGCCAATTCTTTTTAGAGTCCAATCTGCTAGACTATACCAATTAGATGCAATAGGGTCTCCTGGAGAACAGTCTTTGTTAAAATTTAGCTGCACTCCAGATCTGATGGCCTTATCTATAACTTTTGCTAGTTTGTCCATATCTTCAGCCTTAGATACCATATTAAAATATTCATCTAATTTTCTCTGTTGATTTAACGTTAAATTATGGAATAAACCAAAATCATGTTCTGCTTTTGCTGTTGAACGAGAAACATCGTATGATGCTCCTGCTTTCAAAAATAAGTTTCTTATTTCTACACCAATAGCTTCATTAACATCAGAGATACCTGCATTACTATAACAAATAATATCAGCGTATTTAAGAAATGACGCTCCTAGAATACTTAATACCACTTTTAGGTCTGGGTTACTCTTATGTTCATCTAAAAACTTTTTTACAAGCTCTTTTAATTTATTTAAGGCAAAAAAATCTAGATGATTGAACCAAATGTTGTGTAATTCTTGTCCCAATTCCTCTTGTTCTTTAGTTAAAAGGAGCTCTGCCACATTGTAATGATCATTATCGATTGCAACCTGTTGTGGAGTTTTTCCTTGTTTATCACATATATTTGCTCCCCGAAGTAGTGAGATTACACCTTTACTATTACCAATAGCAGCAGCATAGTGCAAAGGCGTCTCTCCTGCGATGTTTTTTGCGTTGGGATCTGCTCCTGCTGCCAAGAGTAAACTTACAGCTTGATCTTCCTGATTGCGACCTACTTCATGTATATGAGCCCCTGAAACCGCATGCAGTACTGTTGCATAAGATTCCCCTCTTTTAAGGTTAAGAACAACTTTTAGATCCGGATTGCTTTTATTATTTTTTAAAAATTCTTCAAGCTCATAAACATTATCATAATCAAAGGGAACACTTTCATCATACCAGTCTAGATACTTTAAAATATTTAGCAGCTCTTTGTTTAACTTCTTTCCACTTTCTGTAAGATCATGATCTTCCGTAAACCAAACGCAAACTTGTTTACGTAGTGAACTTCTACTATCCATTAAAGATGGTGGTACATTATCTTTAAGTGTCGGCATAGTCATTTGAGTATACCAAGAATCACCCTGATTGTATATTTCATCTATCTCACTCTCTGAGTATCCTCGCTTTCTTAAGGTTTCTAACGGATCATTACACAGAACTTGTGATAGATGTTCTGATTTAATTAACTCATATTCATCATCAAATAGTTCATCTGTTTCAAAATACTCTTGCTCAAGATTTAATTTATAAAAATACTCTTGCTCAGGATTTAATTCATAATTTAGTTCTTGTGCGTTAGTTTGTTTATTACCCACTGGCAAGATATGTTCCACAGATTTTTTAACCCCAACCATACTTCCCTCCTAGTATAGATAAATAATATATCGTATATAATATATAACATGAGTCAAGCTAATTTCAACATAATATTTTCACTATTTTACAATTTTTGAGTTTCTGTAGTAAGTTCATCTGTTTACGTAAACTTTCCTTTCATATAAAAACAGAATAAACCTGTTATCCACAAATATGTTATCTACCCAATAAAGCGAAAAATAGTTGAGCAAGCGAAATAATGAAAAGGATTATTGTAATTATTTCTGAATGCATAATTTTCGGCACTCTTGTGGGTTTTTACCACTTAGCAGTATGCAAAATTTTCTCTATCACTCCTTACTAGAAACCTTTTGAAAGAACCCTAGCTACCATCCAGCACATAAAAATATTATGTACGAATAAAAACTAATGAATGGCAACAGAGCAGATTAAAAAGAGCGTTCTTTGCTTGCATCTTGATTCCTTTTTGCCTTTCCAAATAATTATGGTTAGTATAACTTTTGCATTTTTAGCTTCCATAAACTTCACTGACATTCGAGTCTGCTATTACTTGGTTCTTCTTAATTAGCTATCGCAACAAAGCCGGTGAGAGTTACACCCTATCCATCTCAATATCATTAGATTTTAAAGAGTTTGGCTGGCTATGTATTGGCAGTACTTCACCTAACTCACTACTTGGACCTTGCTGATCATCATTGATGCCACCAGGACTTGACAGGCTTGACGGCCTACAACAGGGAAGAAATTTGCGCATTAAGCTTTTATTAGATCGAGCACCAGAAACCCCTTGCTGCTTCTCTCCTTGATTAGAAGATGCTGTTCCTAGCTCTGAGAAAGACTTTCTCTTTAAAGTATCTCTACATGGCATAGTTACCGGTTTTTTATTTTTTATTATAAAGGGAGAAATAAAACTTGAAAGATTACCATTAGCTAAGGCCTCTTTACCTAGTTCATCTATATCATCATTATCATATAAATAGAGAGAAGTAAGGTTTGAAAGATTGCCATTAGCTAAGGCCTTTGCACCTTGGTTATCTATATTATTACCCTGTAAATAGAGAGAAGCAAGCTTTGGAAAATTACCATTAGCTAAGGCCTCTGCACCGTTGCCATGAATTTTGTTATTAGATAAATTAAGAAAAGTAAGGTTTGAAAGCTTAGCTAAGGCCTCTGCACCTTGGCTATAAATTTCGTTATGAGCTAAATCAAGTTCAGTAAGCTTTGAAAGCTCAGCTAAGGCCTCTGCACCTTGGTCACCAATTTTGTTACGAGCTAAATCAAGTTCAGTAAGCTTTGAAAGCTCAGCTAAGGCCTCTGCACCTTGGTCACCAATTTTGTTACGAGCTAAATCAAGTTCAGTAAGGTTTGAAAGCTTAGCTAATGCTCTTACACCTTCATCACCAATATTGTTATTCCTCAAATTAAGCTTGGTAAGGTTTGAAAGCTTAGTTAAAGCTTCTGCACCTTGGTCACCTATATTGTTACCACCTAAATAAAGAGAAGTAAGATTTAAAAGATTGCCATTAGCTAATGCTCTTACACCTTCATCACCAATATCTAAATCGACTAGAGAAAGCTTTTTAATGTCTGTATTATTTTGTAAAAAGCTTACCAATCTTTCTATGTCCACTACAGTACCTTCAGCCTTTATTATTAAAGAATCATCTTTAACGAATTGATTAAAATCCATTTTATCCTCACACAACATTACATGACTTATATTAATATTATTATTAAAACCATAAATCAACCACTTTTTTAAAAAATATTTTTAGCAAAAACATTATGCTAATTAGCTTCACAAAAGATTTTATTGTTTACTTTTTCCAAAAATCACAAAAAAGTGAGGGTTTGCAAAGCTAATTGACAGGGTTTGAAGATATGTATATTGAATTATTAGTTTTTTATGGTAGGCTGCTAAATACAGTGTTTTTTATTCATAGATAATAAGGGGTAACTATGCCAAATACTTCAAAACCTTTCTCTTCTTCCAAGGGAGATGAAGCATCTAAGCCGGTCAAAAAAAGGCAAAAATCTTCCAAGACATCTGCTAAAGAAACTGGAAGTAAATCTACTGATAGATGTGAGCCACTAGCTACAAGTTCTGCAAAAAATGAAGTGACTGCAGAAGGAAAACATTGGTATGAGTTATTAAAAGAAAAAATAGGTTTGGATATTAATGCGAAAAAGTGGATGGAAGAACATCCAGAGCTAGCTTACGAAAATAAGTCTGAATTACTAATAAGGCTAGCATGCGAAGTATGTTTAGCTAAAAATACAGAATATGATCCAGAGAACGAAAATGAAGAGCAGAATAATAAATACATAAGATTTGATGCACAAAGGATATTTGAAATATTTAAAGTGGCTAATCCTCTGATAGAGCAATCAGATCGTAAGAATTTTGTAGAGTTTGTCTGTAAAAAGGGTAATGTGCAGTTATTGGAAATGACTTGTAAAAAGGAGGAGGAAAATACAAAAGGAGAAAATAAGATAGATTGTCAATACAAATGGAATGGAGCTTTTACTGGTTATTCAGACCCAATTTACTTACTACAACATGTAATTGACAATCGATGTTCTCCTGAAATAGTGCTATGTATTGCAAAAAAAATATATGGAAAAGCACATGTGTTTTGTAATGGACAACAGTACCTTCATGATAGCCAAGCTAACCACAAAAAATGCAATTATTTAGCTATGAAAGAGTGTTTAAATTCAGTAGTTAAATTGGGTTACAAAGATGTAGTATCAGTAATGTTAAGTGGTGATATTTATCACTGTATTCGCTTAATGAGATGGGAAGTGTTTAAAGGGAAGCAAGAATTTGTTGAAGCCTATGATATGATAAAAGAAGCAGTAGCAGATGTAATAAATTCATGGATGGAGGATAAGCAATCTTGCAAAGATGATTTGCAACGGTTATTGGATCAAGGAATAGAGATAGACTTGCACAAAATGTGCAGAGAAGATATGGCATATCAACTAGAATATCTAGAGAAAAAAATAATACCCAAAAGTAATACTAAAAAAGAAAAATTAGTGCAACAGATGAAAGAATTAGAAAAGGAAAAAGGAGAAGTAAGGTTAAGATCTATTGTAGTGGGTGCTTTAATATCGACATTATTTTTTAACTATCAGGATAAAGTGATGAAAGGCGAGCCGCTTACATTAAAATTCACAAAAAGAGAGGAGAGTCTAAAAGGAAAAATTCTTGATAAATTAAATAAAAAGATAAGTAATAGAGAGTCTATAGAGGATATAGTATTAGAATTGGTTAAATTATTGCACTTCGGCAATCATGTAGCTAATAACTGGTTCTTTAGAAAAGTGTTAGCAAAAGTTGTGAATGAGAATTTAGATAAGTTAAAGGCAGTTTGTGCTGCTATCTGTAAAGAGCCCATGGAAGAATTGCTAAAGGGTGAGGAAATTCATGAAGATGTGAGAGGTGTTTTAAAGTTTTTTGGTGTTGAAGTACTATCTAGTCAAATTACAACATCAGGAATTCCAAGTAGTTGTGATAGTATTGATAATCACTTTGTGAAAGATATAAATGTCTATTCTGAAAAAGAAGCAAAAGGGAATTGTAGTAGTGATGAAATGGCTTTTAGTGGATTAACAAGAAAGATTATACGTGATCTTGAGGAAAAGAAGGATCTCACAGATGAAGAAAAAAAGGCCTTAATATCTAAGGCATTCAGTGAGATAAAAAAAGGAATTAATACTCTTGCTGATAAGGCTGCGGTTAAGATAGATATAAAAGATATATTTCTAAGCTTTGAGCTTATTAACAGCAAAATAGAAAATGAGCAAAAAAGAGAAATTGTAGAACTTACCTTTCGAAAGGGTAATGTGCAGTTATTGGAAATGATTTGTAAACAAGAGGAGAAAAATACAAAAGAAGAAAATAGGATGGAGATTCAATACAAATGGAATGGAGCTTTTACTGGTTATTCACACCCAATTTACTTACTACAAGATGTAATTGACAATCGATGTTCTCCTGAAATAGTGCTATGTATTGCAAAAAAAATATATGGAAAAGCACATACTTTGTGTAATGGAAGAAAGTACCTTGATCAAAGGCAAATGAAAGACGCCTTTGATGAACGGGGGCTTTTAAAGCAAGTAATCAAATTAGATTACAAAGATGTAGTATCAGTAATGTTAAGTGGTGATATTTATCACTGTATTCGCTTAATGAGATGGGAAGTGTTTAAAGGGAAGCAAGAATTTGTTGAAGCCTATGATATGCTAAAAGAAACAGTAGCAGATGTAATAAATTCATGGGTGGAAAATGAAGAAAGCTGCAAAGATGATTTACGGCGTTTATTGGATCAAGGAATAGAGATAGATTTGCATCGAATGTATAAAGAAGATATCATATATCAACTAAGTTATCTAGGAAAAGAGATAATGAGCAAGAATTACATTATCAAAGAAGAATTAATAAAAAAGCTAAAGGAACTAGGAAAGGAAAAAGGAGAAGTAAGGCTAAGACCTACTGTAGTAAGTTCTTTAATATCAACGTTGTTTTTTAAGCATCAAGATAAAGCGATAAAAGGTGAGCCGTTTACATTAAAAGTCACAAAAGGTGAGCAGAGCGAAAAAGAAAAAATACTTAATCAACTAGATGAAAAGATAAAGAGTGGAGAATCTATAGAGGATATAGTGTTGGAATTAGTAAAATCATTGAATTCAGCTACTCATCTGTGTAATAACTGGTTCTTTAGAGAAGTGTTAGCAAAAGTTGTGAATGAGAATTTAGATAAGCTAAAAGCAGTTTGTGCTGCCATCTGTAAAGAGCCCATGGAAGAATTGCTAAAGGGTGAGGAAGTTCATGAAGATGTAATTGATGTTCTACAATTTTTTGGTGTGGAAAAAGATTTTTTACTAGAAAAGAGTATACTAGGAAATAGTGATGATGCATTAGTTAGGAATTCACAAAGCGTTGAAGAGACTGTAAGCAATAGATCAGAGAAGAGTGTTAGTTCATCAAGTCGACAATCATCTGCTGATCATGATCTACAAAGCAGTACAGTACCTATAAGTCAAGGAGGAAAATCTATACCTTCTGCCGCATCAAAAAAGAGCTGTTCTGCATCAAATCTAGCTGGTTCAAGAGTGGCAGAAAAAAATAATGAAGGTGTTATGCAAAATAATTGTGTACAAGGTGGAAATCCTTGTTATAGTATAAATACGGGTAGAGAGTTTTACTACCTGAATGTAAGAAATAGTTCTATGGAGGTTAGAATGGAGAAATCGCAACAAGGGGGAATATTAAATAAGATCCGCTCTAAGCAGCGGGAGTCATTGCGAAAAAAGTCATCTGATGATCGGTTACCAAAAGTTAGTTACTTAGAGGATGCTCATTGTGAGAGATATAGAAAAGCGTTTCTAAATAAGGTGTTTCATTATAATAAATTTATAGATTCTTCTATGTTATCGGTGGAAGGTCAAAATACAGAAATGGATCCCTCATCATTGAATAATTCATCAAGTACTTCACTAGATATTTCATCAGTTAGTATAAATGATTCAAGGGATGAATCGCGCGAAGATGATCCTTATCTAGATGGCATGCAAGATTACATTACAGGACTTGATCTGCTAAAAGAAGGAGACGAGAGTCGAGCTAAAAATAAGATTCGTGAGTCGGCAGTTAAGGGATTTGAATGTGGAATGTACGCATATGCGATAATAAAGTTTAAGGAAGCTATGGAAGGTAATATCACTACAAACATGTTGGGAGTAAACTGTGCTCCGCAAGAAGTGGTCAAAGAAGCTGTTGAATGTATGGTTAAGTCAGGAAGGTCTTTTTCCCCTTTGAATAGTTTTATACTTGGAATTATGGAATTATACAATGTAGGAAATTATTGCAAAGTGATTCAACATACATCGCAAAAGTCATGGAAAATGCATTTCGCTGATGTCTTGCGGAGTACTAAAAATACCCCTTTTATAGGTCCGATTGCAGAGCACAATCTCTTGGCTTGTGTTGGAGCAGCTAATTTGGATTTTACTGATTCAAGTGATTATCTGGAGATGGTAGGAAAAGAGAAAGGAATGAAAGAATTAGAATCGATGATCGATCATGTAGAATATGAGTTGGCAAAAGATATGGTATCAAATAAAACAGATCTTGTTACTGCAGGGTATCTGTTTCGACAATTATCTAGCAAATCTTTTTCTGATGCGCAATATTCGTATGCGGTTGCGCTGTTCAACGGTAGACTTGATCAAAGAGAAGTTAAAAAGGAACAAAAAGTTCACGGTTTGCTTAGTAAAGCTGCTAGTTGTAAACATCCAGAAGCAATGCTTCTCTTAGGGATATTGCCTTTTAAAAAGGGGTATGAGTTTGTTAGATCCAATAATTATTGGAGTTATTTAGAAGATTTTATAAATGTAATGCATGATGATAAGAGTTTGAAACAAAATTATCTCAAAGAAAAAGTATCGATTTTTGTTGCTTATGAATACATTAACAAGAGTAATCCTTATGTACAATATGATGAACAAAAGGCTAGGGGTATTTTACAAAACAATTGTGACAAAAATCAATTGGAAAAGTTAGAAAAAGCAATAGAAAAAGGCAAAGAATGTTCTAAAAATCTATTAAGTGATGTACTACAAACATTAAAATATGTGGGTTCTGTACTTAAAACAAAGGGTAGTGATAAGTTATATGCTCAAAAGTTACCATCTATGCTAGAACAGCTACGTAGGAACTTAAAAGATAGCAAAATAACTATTCAACAATCGCAAAACCTGTTACTTGTGCTGCAACAACTAAACAACATATCATCTCCTAATGAGAAAGATCTTTTACCACTACAGCAACTATATTACAATTTAGAAGAAGAAGTTGAGAAACAACTAGATGGTTCTTCACAAGCGGAAATGTTGTCACTAATAGCAGAGCTAAGTAAAATGGGTATTGATGTACAAAGAAGACGTTCTAGTAGTCTCTCATCTATCAGTGCTACTAAGTCAACAAGTAGTAGACGACGTTCGGCTGCTGAAACATTACAATTACAGAGTCTGGATGAAAGTGTGTCTGACGTTTTTAAGTATCCTTCAACTCCATCTTCAAAGGTAAAGGAAATTGTTATACCGTCAAGTAGTAGTCAAGCGCTATTATCTAGACCAAGAGCTGCTAGTACGGCTATTAATTTTCAAGATGATAACGAGCTAGAACCTTTTGTCGACGCTAGTGAATTCTTCAATGCTGATCCAGGTACTAGTACTGGGTTAAGTAGCAGGAATAGCAGAATGTTTGAATCTAGCCGTCGATTATCTTTGTTTGTGCATGATAAATCAAGCGATGGTAAGCTTTTAGGTGATTGTTTTAATATTGCAGCAGATTTATGCGAAAAAGGTGAGTACCATAAGGCTCTTGATATCTATGAACAAGTATTTGACAGAAGAAATAGTGTTGTAGGTTATAAAAATTTCAATACTATAATGGCTCGTCATAATATGGCAGTACTGTTTTACGTACTAGACGAACCTAAGCAGGCTTTAGACATTTTCAGGGAAATGCTTGATAAGTTAGGCCCTAGTCATCATTATGCTGCAGGCATTGAATATAATATTGATGTGGTATTAAAAAAACAGGGAAAAGAATTGTTTGTACAACCTGGGGAAAAACAAATAGAACCTTTCTCAAAATCTGTATCAAATAATTTTCAAAGTGTACCAATAGTAGATAAAGGTAAGAGTAGTTATGGTTCGAGTTTGAGTTCATCATCTGGCTTTGAGAGTGGTTTTTCTGCTTTCTCAGAGCAGAGTATTAGTGAGAGAGGTAAAATAGCCAAATTACCGAGTAGCGTATCCGGTAGAACAGAACAAAAACAAAGTTCCGGTAGTTCACAGCAAAATGTTTCTGCAGCGGCAGGATTGGGCAATGGTAGTAGAAGAGTAGAAAGATTAAGTTCTTTTTCCTCAACTCAGGGTAGAAGTACATCTGGATTCAGTCGATCATCTTCGCGTACTAGTTTGCGTACTAGTAAATCAGTCAGTGATGAGTTTAGCGCTACAGATATATCTAAATGTACTTCCAAAGGGCAGAAGGTAAAAAACAAAAGTAGTGACATGCATCCTTCAAGATCTAGCTCTCGTCCCTCTAGTAGTCTAGATAATTTAGAAACAGAAAAGCATACAGCTTCTTCTAGAAGTATAGGAAAGAGGTAGATAAAAAAAGTATATTTCTACAACAGATCAATCTATATCTCCACGAGAAGCACAGGGTTATGCATTGAATATTACAAAGGGATTTGAGAAAGTAATAGAGCAAGCTGCAAGGGATAGCGAAATATCAACGCATCGATTGGATATTGATTTTATGGAAATACAGAAAGAAGTTACAGGAAAAATCATGAGTGGTAAATTTGATGAGATTTCAGGGATTTTAAAATCGTATGTAGAGAAAGCATGTCCTGATGAAGAAGCTGGTAAATTAAGTCCGAAAAAATTTGAAAAGTTTATAGCTCAATTTAATAAGGGTCTGCTAAATCAATCAATAGAGCAGGTATTACACAATGGAGATGATACATTAGAAGTTGATGGTGTAAAGCAAATGAGTTTAGAGCCTCAAAGTTATTTAAGTAATGCTTCAGTTCACAGCCATTCAGAAGTATCAACTTGTCTTTCTGATATAGGAGTAATTAAGCTTGTGAATAACCTCAGTAGGTAGATTAAAATATGAGAGATGGAGCTATAATATGCCAAGTAGTGGAAAATTTAAAGTGAAGGTAGCCAAAATAATTAGGGATACCAGACCAAGTTTGATGGTCCTAATACTAAAATGGATGAAGTAGACATTAAATGCTAAGTGGTTAATGTGTTTTCCATATTGAACTTACAGCACGTAACTTTGATATAGAAGTTTGGGTAACGTTATGATAGTAATTTATATAATTCTATGTGTAATCTTTATAGCTGTTTTAGACAGTTCACTAGATTCTTAATTAGGGGATATGTCTAACTTAGAAAAGGTTTTCATAAATGTTAAAGTGAATAAGTAGGAGTATTATGTTTTTTCTTTGAGTTGTGAAATTTCAGAATGAGAAAGACCGGTAATTTGAGCTATAACATCTATAGAGATACCGGCCTTGAGTGAGTTTTTTGCAACTTCAATTTTACCTTTTTGATGGCCGATTTGGATGCCTCTTTCTTCTCCAACCCTAAGGCCCTCATCAAATTTTTGAGCGAAAGCAGCAATCTCATCCATTATACGTTTTTTCATTTGTTCATATGCTAGTAACTCTTCTTCTGACCAATTAAACTTATTCATCTCTTCATAAGCTCGTTTTATTATTACGTCACTACCAACTATCTTATCTAGATCCTCTTCCCTTGTTTCTGCTGCATATCGAAAAAAGTAACACCATTTTTCTACTATATTTTCTAGTTGGTCTTCTTTTGTCTTTGTAAATTTTGGTAGTTCTATAAATACGAAGTAAAAATCCTTTAAGTCATGTTCAAAGCTATTTTGATCTAAAATGACGTGATTAGATTTGTACTCAGCCTTATCTGGAAAAATAATACAATCAGCAACAGCTATGAAGATAATTTCCTTAAGATTATGATAATTATCACCTTGATCTGCTTGACTTGAGTAGGCTTTAGCAGCATAGTATTGAGCACGCTTTTCGAAGCCTTTGGTCTTAGTGAACTGCATTTCTATAATATATCTTGAACCTTGAGAGTCTCTACAAAGAACATCGACAATACTTTGCTTTTTAGCGGCAATTTCAGGGTCTAAAATGGTAGCTAAGAATTCAACATCGTGAATAGCAGCTAAGCCAGTAAAGCCTAAAATATCGTTCAAGAAATGAATGAGGATATCTTTATTCTTCTCGGTGCCAAATATTCTTTTGAAGGCATAATCGTTGCGTGCATCAAGAAATTTAGAAAAAGCCATGATGAATTAACCTAGAAAGCATTAATAATTATACACAATTGTGAAGAAATATTCAACTAAAATTCAAACATAGAAAGAAGCATCCCTTTTGTATATCTTTATTTGGTAGTATTAACCTATATAATATCTATTTCTGTATGGCAAAGCATACTACTGTTTCTATAAGGTACCAAATAGCGCAAAAAGTAAGGAGCTGGAGATTAAAGCGAGGATATACTCAAAAAGGTTTAGCAAAAAAAATCGGAACAACATATCAGGTAATATTGCAATATGAAAAAGGAACACGTAGAATTTCAATTAAGAAGTTATATGAATTAGCAGAAGCATTATCAACAACTGCTAGAGATTTAGCTTGCGGACAAGAAGTATCAAATGAGGAAAAGTACGAGGGAGAAGAGGTATTAAATCTAGTAAGAAGACATAGAGAGATTAAGGATCAAGAATTACGCGAAACGTTTTATTTATTAACTAAATTCATCCGTATTAGTGAGGAAGAAAGTGGAAAGGCGGTAAAGATAGAAGTAGCAAAGGGTTTAGTTAAGGAAGGAGTTTCTACTCATGTTATCTCTCGAACAACTAATTTATCTATTGGTGAATATGATAATGATGAAAAAAAAATTTCTATTCCGTATAAAGTAGGTCGAAGAATAAAAGAATGGAGGTTGAGAAGAGGATACACACAAGAAGATTTAGCAAGTAAAGTGGGCATAATAAATCAAAGAATATATGAATATGAACAAGGACGAGCTGCTGTTTCACTTGAAATGTTAGATGAAATAGCAAAGGTACTATCAATTAGTGTTACAGATCTACTTCCAGAAACGACAGAAAATGAGAATAGTGAAGTGGAACTATCAAGGTCAATAGAAGAATACAAAAAGATTAAAAGCCAAGAACTACGTGATGTACTAATAAAATCTCTGTTTGAAAGCATACAAATTTGCAAAAAGAAAGTTAAGAAAGTAGAAAAGATGAAAATTGCAAAGAATTTAGTTAAGGAAGGAATTTCTATCAATATTATTTTAAAAACAGTAGGCATCTCTTTAGACGAAATTCAACAAATTTAAAATAAAAAAATCAATATCTATTAATATTTTTACTTTTTGATAAAAAAATAAGTAAAAAAGATTGAAAAATTGATTTGACTTCACTCAAAAGCTATGGCTTTATGCCAATGCTGATAAAAAACAGCAGTAAATAATTAAAAACAATTTGTTATTAACGAGGAGTATATTTTATGAATAATAGTGAAAAACTTACAGAAGAAATAGAGAGAGTATTACAGAGTGGAGGAGGAAGTGCTCTATTTGATCGTGAGATAGTGTCAGTGCTTCTAGGAGCAGTTCATGACAGAAAGCAAGCACAAGATGTTACTAAAACTCTAATGGATAACTGCCCAGGAATAGGAGAAATTTTGGGACGAGAAATCGATGATCTGAAAATGATAGAAGGAATGACCGAACATGCAGCTGCAGCAATTGAATGTGTAAAAGAAGCTTATAAAAGAGCACTCAGAGAAGGATTAAAGAGAGGCCCAGTAATGGATAGCCAAGAAAAGCTGATAGAGTATGTAAGGGTAAATATAGGCTTTTCAGCAAAAGAAGCTGTCCTGATAATATACTTGGATAAACAGCACCGTCTGATAAGAGATGAAGTGTATTTTGGTACAATAGATGAAGTACACTTATCTGAAAGGAAAGTGGTAAAAAAGGCGTTATCAATGGAAGCAGCGTCAATAATATTAGCTCATAACCATCCAGGAGGGAGTTTAGAACCATTGTAAGTTAAAAATGTGATATAAAAGAGATAAGAGGGAAAGATAACCCTACTCACTATAGGAATAGGGCTATCACGGGCATGTGCGACCGAAGAGCCATTGGTATTACAACCGTTCAGATCAAGGTACACTAGCCCCATCTCTCGATACGTTTGAATAGTTGCATGGGACATATGTATGCACCCGTTTACAATCTTAAATTAATTAAACTATCGAGGTTATTTATTATGATTACATCTTATCAAAATTTCATTGGAATTGATATCGGAAAATTTAAAAATGTTGCCGCAACTCACAACCAAAAGAGCACTATCAAGTTTGACAATGATGCTACTGGTTGGCAACAGTTGTTTCAAAAATTTTCAGATATCCTACCTAATTCTCTAGTAACTTTGGAAAACACTGGAAAATATGAGCTTGGCTTAGCACATTTTCTTGTTGATAAGAATGTTGCTGTACATCGAGCTAATACTCGCAAAGTAAAAAGCTTTGTCATATCTCATGGAACTTTAGCAAAGTCTGATCAATCAGATGCAAGAGCTCTTGCTCAATATGGATGTGAACGCTATAGTACTCTATCTCTATTTGTGCCTATGTCAAAAGAACAAACAGCCTTAGTTGCACTTTGTCAACGACGTGATGACATTACACAAATGAGAGTTCAAGAGAAATGTAGACTGAAAGCACCTGAAAACGAGCATATAAAAGAAAGTTGCCAAAAAACCATTGACTTTTTTAACGGTCAGATAAATGAGATCAATAATGCAATACAAAAAATCATTGATGAAAATCTAGAGTTACAAAAGCGCCAAAAAATACTTAGAACAGTACCGGGAATAGGTATCAAGTTATCTCAAGATTTTGTATGCCTGATGCCAGAACTTGGCTACTTAAACAAAAAAGAAGTTGCAAGTCTTGCTGGAGTTGCCCCGCATCCAAAAGAAAGCGGTAAAACTATTGGTTACCGAAGGATAACAGGTGGTAGAAGCAATGTTCGTGCAAAGCTTTTTACTGCTGCTATGGCTGCTGCAAAGTCTAAATCTGTACTTGGTGCTTTTTATTCTGATCTCATTGGTAGAGGTAAAAAAAAGATGGTAGCTATAACAGCTCTAATGCGTAAAATTATAGTGATTGCTAATGCAAGACTTAAAGAAGCAGTCAACGTAAATTTTTAAAATCTGCATAGAAAATAGGTTGATGAATATGTGCGCCCACACAAATTTAAAGCACATATTCATCAACCATACGGTCTAAGCAGTGGTAGTTGTTTGATATAAATTTCTTTCTGTAGTAAACTAGGGTTTTTGTTACCAAAAATACATTTTTTAATTGAATAAAAATACAAAGTTATAAACAAGAGTTGTAATAAAACTAAATTCAAAAAATTTAAAAAAACATAGTTGATCTGAGGTACCATGCCAACGGAGGAAGTTATGATTATGATCAGTATATGGTAGTATGTAATTATTACCAAGATATAATGGTAGAAGGAAGAGAAGAGCAGGATCGATATGTTATTAAATTACCTCAATATAGTCAAATATTACAACAAAAAACCTTAAGGTCTCCTATAGAACTTGATCTTAACCTAAAAGTAAAAAATAAAGCAACACTTTATCAAAACGTACCTGATGATATTATCGATCTTACTGCGTTGAACGTGGTAGATGTGGATAATATAAGTACAAAAAAAGGTAAAAGAACCTACTTCAACAAATGTAATAACAGGGAAGTTTCTGATCTTACAGAGAATAGCTTAGAAATAAAGAATGTTACAGTATCGGGTAGTGAAGGTATTAAATGGTCTTTATCTATTGGTTTAGTTGATTACTTTAGTGGCCAGGAGTATCAAAATATTGTATTACAAATGAATAATAAGTTTTATAAAATAAGTAATGCGAATTTAGAGCTTGAGTATGTGGAAGTAAATACTAAACCTTTTAGGTATTATCAACCAGATGAGCAAGGGCTACAGATTTATCATAATCAACCCATTAATGAGAATTATATTGGCTTAGTGGACTTAAAAGGAAAATCTATATTTGATTTTGATATGGAAGCTGTTGATGATAGCTTATTGCTGTTGCATAAGAACAACACGATTGCAAAAGTGGAAAATTGGAATGTTTATCAACCTGCAAGAAAAATGATATTTGCTTTTAATGAGACAATGGTTTCAAATTCAGACTGTATAGCTTTTACTTGCAATTTATGGGATATTATATCGGATTTCAACAAAGCAAAAGAAATTCTATTAAAAGAGCAACTGTTTAATGCCATAAAACAGGATAATACTGATGAAGTCGAAAATTTAGTTAGAAAAATTGCAGATAATATTGATATTAAGAACAAACATGAATTAACATCTTTATATATAGCTACCCAAGAAGGTAGATTAGATGTGGTTAAATTTCTTTTTGATAAAGGATCTGTTAGTGTTGAAGATAAAGATATTCATGGTTATAGCCCTTTACACTGGGCTGCTCAGGAAGGTAAACTAAATATAGCTGAGTTTCTTGTTGATAAAGGTGCTAACATCGAATATAGAAGCAAAGATGGCAGCACACCCGCAGACTTAGCCAAGCAAAAAGGCTATACATATATAGTGAATTTTTTAAAGCAAGCACAATTAGACAAAAAATTGTTAATTGCTGCAGAAAGTGGTGATCTTGATGAAGTTAAGGATCTTGTCAAACAAGGAGCTGACTTGGGAGCTAAAAACAATAATGGTATCATGTTTCTACATTATGCATCTTTAAGTGGTCAAGTAGATGCTGTGAAATATTGTACTGAAAATGGGATTAATTTAGAGGCTAAAGATAATAGTGGAAAAACTCCTTTACATTATGCCTCCGTGAAAGGCCAGGTAGGTGTAGTGGAATATTTTATCAAAAACGGAGCTAATTTAGAGGCTAAAGATATGTTTGATATGACTCCTCTACATTACGCCTCTTGGAATGGTCATGCAGATGTGGTGGAATATCTTATTAAAGAAGGGGCTAATCTAGAAACTAAAGATAGTAATGGTAGAACTCCTTTGCATTATGCTTCCTTGGGTGGTTATTCAGAAGTAGTGGAATACCTTGTCAGAAATGAAGCTAGTTTAGAAGCTCAAGATAAAAGTGGTAAAACACCTTTGGACTTAGCTAATCGAGAAGATTACACAGATATAGTGAAATTTTTAAGGCAAGCCCAATTAGATAGAGAATTGTTGATTGCTGTAAAAAATAATGATCTTGATAAAGTTAAAGGTCTCATTGAAAATGGTGCTAGCTTAGAGGCTAAAGACGAAAATAGTAAAACATCTTTACACTATTTTGCTTATGAGGGTAACTTAAATATATTTGAGTTTCTTGCTAATAAAGGTGCTAACATTGAAGCTAAAGACCTATATGGTTGGACACCTCTATGCTACGCTGTTTATAAGAATAATTCAGATATATTAAAGTTTCTTCTGGATAAAGGTGCAGATATTGAAGCTAAAGATATTAATGATGAAACACCTTTACACATAGCTGTTAAGGACAATAATAACCCTGAAGTAATTAGACTCCTTCTAGATAACGGTGCTAGAATTGAAGCCAAAAACAAGGACGGTTGGACACCTTTGCACTATGCTGCTTACAAGGATAATTTGGATGCATGTAAACTTCTTCTTGAGAGAAACGCTGATGTTGAGGCTAAAAATACATATGATGAAACACCTTTACATGTAGCTGCTGAGAACAGTAATAAATCTAAAGTCACTGTAGAACTTCTTTTGGATACAGGTGCTAATATCAATGCTAAAAACAAGGATGGTTGGGTACCATTGCACTATGCTGCTTACAAAGATAATTTGGATACATGCAAACTTCTTCTCGAGAGAGGTGCTAGTATCGAAGCTAAAACTAATGATGATAGAACACCATTAGATATTGCTAATTATATGAAACATTCTGATGTTGTAGAATATTTGAAAAAAGTTAAGGAAGAAAGAGGAAAACCTGTGCAACGCAGACGTCGTCATCACCATGGGGATCACAATCGTCATCATGGTCACTTATCACGTAAACCACTTGCTATAGATTCAAGTAACCAACCTGAGATAGCAGCAAGTAGTAACACAAGACCATCTTCATGGATAAATGATTTATTTGGTTGGGTAAAGAGCTCTATAGGTGGGTTATTAGGTTCTAGAGCTGCTTTACCTGAGAAAACATTCACTCAAAGTTCAATCTCACAAATTAGTGCACCAATAGATGTAAATGGTACGATAATGTTACTTGATGTGCTTGTTAGAAAGGTTACAGGTCAAAAGTATGTTTCTACAGCAGATCAGTATATATCTCCACTAGAAGCACAGGGATATGCACTCAGTATTACAAAGGGATTTGAGAAAGTAGTAGAGCAAGCTGGATTAAAAAGTGGTGTGTCAACGCATCGATTAAATATTGATTATATGGGAATGCAGAAAGAGATCACTAGAAAAGTCATGAGTGGTAAATTTAATGAAATTTCAGGGATTTTAAAATTGTATGTAGAGAAAGCATGTCCTGATGAAGAAGCTGGTAAATTAAGTCCGAAGAAATTTGAAAAGTTTATAGCTAAATTTAATAAGGGTCTGCTAAATCAATCAATAGAGCAGATATTACACAACAGAGATGGTAGATTAGAAGTTGATGATGCAAAGCAAATGAGTTTAGAGCCTCAAAGTTATTTAAGTAATGCTTCAGTTCACAGCCATTCAAAAGTATCAACTTGTCTTTCTGAGATAGGAGTAACTAAGCTTGGAGTTAATCTCAATAGGTAGGTTATAATATAAGAGGTGGAGCTATAATATGCCAAGTAGTGGAAAATTTAAAGTGAGGGTAGCCAAAATAATTAGGGAAACAACCAGTAGCAAGTTTGATAGTCTTAATGCTAAAATGGATGAAGTAGACATTAAATGCTAAGTGATTAATGTATTTTCCATATTGAACTTACAGCACGTAGCTTTGATATAGAAGTTTGGGTAACGTTATGATAGTAATTTATATAATTCTTTGTGCAATCTTCATAGCTGTTTTAGACAGTTCATTAGACTCTTAGTTAAGGGATATGTCTAACTTAAGAAAGGTTTTCATAAATGTTCGAGTTAATAAGTAGGAATATTATGTTTTTTCCTTGAGTTGCAAGATTTCAGAATGAGAGAGACCGGTAATTTGAGCTATAACATCTATAGAAACACCGGCCTTAAGTGAGTTTTTTGCAACTTCAATTTTACCTTCAATTTTACCTTTTTCATGGCCGATTAGGACGCCTTCTTGTCTACCTTCATGTTTAGCATCATCGAGTTTTTGTTCCAAGATAGCAGCTTCTTTCTGTAAATCCATTACCCTTTCTTCATAAGCTAGGAGATCCTTCTCATTCCAATGAAACTTATCTAACTCATCATATGCTAATTTTATTATTGGTGATTTTTCTGCTATTCTTCTCAAATCTTCATCAGTTGTTTCTTCTGCATATTTAAAGAAAAATAGCCAACGGTCTATTACATTTTCTAGCTGCTCTTCCCTGCTTTTAGGAAACTTTGGCAGCTCAATGAAGATAAATTGAAAATCTTTTAAGTCATGCTCGTTAGTTTTTTCATCTCTTATGGTATGGCTAGATATATAATCAAGCTTATCAGGAAATAAATTACAATTAGAAATAGCAATAAAGAAAACCTTCTTTAAATCAATATACTTACCGCCTTTATCAGCCTGTCTTGAATAAGCCTTAGCAGCGTAAAGTTGAGCGCGTTTTTCAAATCCTTTATCACGAGCGAGTTGCATCTCAATCACGTACCTTGCCCCAGTAGAATCCCTGCACAGGACATCAACAATACTCTGCTTATCAGAAGCAATTTCAGGGTCCATAATGGTGCTAAGGAATTCGACTTCTTGTATAGTATTTATTTCAGTAAACCCTAAAATATCATTCAAAAAATGGATAAGGATATTCTTATTTTTTTCAGTACCGAAGATTTTCTTAAATGTTAAATCTAATTTTGGATCGAGAAACTTCGAAAGAGCCATGACGAATTAACCTAAAAAGCATTAATAATTATACACAATTGTGAAGAAATATTCAACTAAAATTCAAACATAGAAAGAAGTATCCCTTTTGTATATCTTTATTTGGTAGTATTAACCTGTATAATATTTATGGCAAATATCTCAATAAGGCATCAGATAGCACAAAAAGTAAGAAATCGTAGATTAGCAAAGGGGTATACTCAAAAAGATTTAGCAAAAAAAATCGGAACAACATATCAGGTAATACTGCAATATGAAAAAGGAACACGCAGAATTTCAATTAAGAAGTTATATGAGTTAGCAGAAGCATTATCAACAACTGCTAGAGATCTCGCTTGCGGACAAGAAGTATCAAATGAGAAAGGGTATGAGGGAGAAGAGATAGTAAATCTAGTAAGAAGACATAAAGAGATTAAGGGTCAAGAATTACGTGAAACGTTTTATTTATTAACTAAATTCATCCGTATTAGTGAGGAAGAAAGTGGAAAGGCGGTAAAAATAGAAGTAGCAAAGGGTTTGGTTAAGGAAGGAGTTTCTGCTCATGTTATTTCTCAAACGACCAGTTTATCTATTGATGAATATGATGAGAAAAAAATTTCTATTCCGTATAAAGTAGGTCAAAGAATAAAAGAATGGAGGTTGAGAAGAGGATACACTCAAGAAGATTTAGCAAGTAAAGTGGGCATAATAAATCAAAGAATATATGAATATGAACAAGGACGAGCTGCTGTTTCGCTTGAAATGTTAGATAAAATAGCAAAGGTACTATCAATTAGTGTTATAGATCTACTTCCAGAAACGACAGAAAATGAGAATAGTGAAGCAGAGCTATCAAAGTTAATAGAAGAATACAAAAAGATCAAAAGCCAAGAACTACGGCATGTACTAATAAACTCTCTGTTTGAAAGCATACAAGTTTGCAAAGAGAAAGTGAAGAGAGTAGAAAAGATGAAAATTGCAAAGAATTTAGTTAAGGAAGGAATTTCTATCAATATTATTTTAAAAACAGTAGACATCTCTTTGGACGAAATTCAACAAGTTTAAAATAAAGAAATTGTGTCTATTAATATCTTTACCATTTCATAAAAAAAATAAATAAAAAAGATTTAAAAATTGATTTGACTTCACTCAAAAGCTATGGCTTTATGCCAAGACTGCTAAAAAATGGCAGTAAATATATAAAAACATTTTGTTATTAGTGAAGGGTAATTTTTATGAATAATAAGAAAAGTAGTAAAGATCGTAGAGAAGAAATAGAATTCAGAGCATTAGAAAGCAACGGTAAAGCTTTACTTGATCGTGAAGTAATAGAAACGTTTCTAAGTGCAGTGCATGACAGGGAAGAAGCTCGAATTATTGCTAGAAAGCTAATAGATAATTTTGGAATAGGAGGAATTTTAGGTCAGGAAATAGATGACTTGAAAACTATAGAAGGGATAACTGACTCTACAGTAGCAGTAATTTTATGCCTAAAGGAAGCTGCAAAGAGGGTACCAAGAGAAGAGTTAAAGAAAGGACCTGTAATGGATAACTTGGAAACCATCGTAAAATATTTAAGGGTGAGTATTGGTTATTCAGAGGAGGAAAAGATGAAAATAATATATTTTGATCAAAAGTGCCGTTTAAAGGGGGAAGAAGTGTTCACTGGTACAGTGGATAAGGTACCTTTTTACATAAGAGAAGTAACAAGAAAGGCATTAATAAGAAAAGCGACGTCAATAATAATATCGCATAACCACCCAGAAGGAAGGTTAAAGCCATTGTAAGTTAAAAATGTGATATAA
Source organism: Wolbachia endosymbiont (group A) of Apoderus coryli (assembly GCF_947251615.1). Classification (NCBI taxonomy): domain Bacteria; kingdom Pseudomonadati; phylum Pseudomonadota; class Alphaproteobacteria; order Rickettsiales; family Anaplasmataceae; genus Wolbachia; species Wolbachia endosymbiont (group A) of Apoderus coryli. Next base: position 515,041 of record NZ_OX366367.1, read on the forward strand.
AAGAGATAAGAGGGAAAGATAACCCTACTCACTATAGGAATAGGGCTATCACGGGCATGTGCGACCGAAGAGCCATTGGTATTACAACCGTTCAGATCAAGGTACACTAGCCCCATCTCTCGATACGTTTGAATAGTTGCATGGGACATATGTATGCACCCGTTTACAATCTTAAATTAATTAAACTATCGAGGTTATTTATTATGATTACATCTTATCAAAATTTCATTGGAATTGATATCGGAAAATTTAAAAATGTTGCCGCAACTCACAACCAAAAGAGCACTATCAAGTTTGACAATGATGCTACTGGTTGGCAACAGTTGTTTCAAAAATTTTCAGATATCCTACCTAATTCTCTAGTAACTTTGGAAAACACTGGAAAATATGAGCTTGGCTTAGCACATTTTCTTGTTGATAAGAATGTTGCTGTACATCGAGCTAATACTCGCAAAGTAAAAAGCTTTGTCATATCTCATGGAACTTTAGCAAAGTCTGATCAATCAGATGCAAGAGCTCTTGCTCAATATGGATGTGAACGCTATAGTACTCTATCTCTATTTGTGCCTATGTCAAAAGAACAAACAGCCTTAGTTGCACTTTGTCAACGACGTGATGACATTACACAAATGAGAGTTCAAGAGAAATGTAGACTGAAAGCACCTGAAAACGAGCATATAAAAGAAAGTTGCCAAAAAACCATTGACTTTTTTAACGGTCAGATAAATGAGATCAATAATGCAATACAAAAAATCATTGATGAAAATCTAGAGTTACAAAAGCGCCAAAAAATACTTAGAACAGTACCGGGAATAGGTATCAAGTTATCTCAAGATTTTGTATGCCTGATGCCAGAACTTGGCTACTTAAACAAAAAAGAAGTTGCAAGTCTTGCTGGAGTTGCCCCGCATCCAAAAGAAAGCGGTAAAACTATTGGTTACCGAAGGATAACAGGTGGTAGAAGCAATGTTCGTGCAAAGCTTTTTACTGCTGCTATGGCTGCTGCAAAGTCTAAATCTGTACTTGGTGCTTTTTATTCTGATCTCATTGGTAGAGGTAAAAAAAAGATGGTAGCTATAACAGCTCTAATGCGTAAAATTATAGTGATTGCTAATGCAAGACTTAAAGAAGCAGTCAACGTAAATTTTTAAAATCTGCATAGAAAATAGGTTGATGAATATGTGCGCCCACACAAATTTAAAGCACATATTCATCAACCATACGGTCTAAGCAGTGGTAGTTGTTTGATATAAATTTCTTTCTGTAGTAAACTAGGGTTTTTGTTACCAAAAATACATTTTTTAATTGAATAAAAATACAAAGTTATAAACAAGAGTTGTAATAAAACTAAATTCAAAAAATTTAAAAAAACATAGTTGATCTGAAGTTGATTGGTTGCCATTTTGAAGTACGACGAAGAGAAGCTCTGGATTGCTGTAATTGAGAGAGCTATCAAAGATGCAGCAGGAAAAAATCTAGAGCTAAAGAAAGAAGCAATTAAATGGTTTGATTCAGAGTCTTTTGAAACTGTTTGTGAGCTAGCTAATCTCAGCTCTAAACGTATGAAAAGTATGTATGGGGGTTTTATGCAGAGAAAGGAAATAAAAGGATTATTGATTGATAATATTAAGGAGTGTGTACCTTACCTAATTCCAAACGGTAATTTTTATCGAGAGAGGACTTATGTTGGCAACTGTGACGGGGATATGATTACGGTTAAAATAGTGGGTAAAGAAGCTGGAAATTGGCGTAATTTTACTAAAGGAATTAGTGGTGATATTATTGATCTTTGGACTTTAGTTAAAGGTGATATAAATTCCGCTAAGAAGTGGTTAAATACTAAAGAAAACACAACAGAACATAAAATTACATCGTTTTCAGCAAGGCATTACTTGAATGATAAATCACCAATGCCAAAAGATATAATAGGCCCAAGAATTTTAACTCCAGGCGGTCTTTTGGTTATAGGTGGAGCTCCAAAAATAGGAAAAAGTAATTTTCTACTTTCCATGTTAGTACATTTAGCTGCTGGAGTATCATTTCTTGGTATGAAGCCTGCAAGGCCACTTAAGATATTCTATCTACAGAATGAAATGGAATATGATTACATAAGAGAGCGCTTACAGAAGCTAAGAACCAGCAAGAAAACCCTTGATGCAGGGACAGAAAACTTAGTCATCACTCAAAAAATAAAACTAACCTTGAATGTGGAAGAAATAAAAGAAATTATGTCGGAAAATCTCGATGTAAAAACAGTTGATCTTATAGTGATAGACTCTCTTTTTGATTATAGGAGTATGATCTCTTTTTTGCAAAATGGTATTGATGAACTACGCTCTATAACTAACCCTATGGCTGGAGTAATAGTTACACATTATACCAAAAAAGTGTCAACAACCACGTTAAAAAAGAATCCATTTCAAGCATTGAGTGGTGCTAATGTTTTAAGAAGTTTATATACATCTGGAGTAATGATATTTAGGCCAGAAAGGAATACTCTGCAATTGATGTACGAACTTAAAAACGGCAAACCAATACCAACAAAATTCATAAACATGGTTAACGGACGCTGGATAGCCACAGCTTAACCAAATTTCTAAACTTTAAATATATTGGAGATTTTATGGATATCTATTGTGATTTTAATACTGTGGCTTTCAAAAAAAATGGAAATTCTAAATTATCAGAAGAGAAAGAACAGCTAAAAGATCAACTTTTACTAAATATCAGATCTTGTCTTTCATACCTATTACCAAGAGGGATTTTTCGTGGTGATAAGTTTTATGTAGGCAATATACAAGGTGATAAAGGTAAGAGTTTAGTAGTAGAATTAAGTGGCAGTGAAGCTGGCCTATGGCATGATTTTGCAACAGGAGAAGGTGGTGACATTATCGACCTTTGGGCGGGAGTAAATAGAAAAAGTACAAGAATAGAGTTTCCTGAAGTAATGGCTTCTATAGCTGAGTGGCTTGGTCATTTCAAGAATTCAAGTAGTCCAACTGCATATTGGGATTATTACGATGAAAACGGCCAAGCTATTGTTAGAGTCTATCGTTATGATGATAATAATGGAAAGCGATATCTTCCTTTTGATATTAAAAAATCTGACTTTGGTGCACCGAAGATAAGGCCACTCTATAATATTTCAGGTATCTTAAAGTCCGATAAAGTTATTCTGGTTGAAGGAGAAAAATGTGCAGAAGCGCTGATAGAGAAAGGAATAACTGCAACAACAGCAATGTCTGGAGCAAATGCACCTATTGAAAAAACAGATTGGACTCCGCTAAAAGGTAAACACATTATTATATGGCCAGATAATGATGAAGCAGGCAAACGATATGCTGAAAATGCTGCAAAAAAGCTGTTAGATCTTGGAGTTGCATCACTTGCTGTGCTTGAAATTCCTCAAGATAAGCCTGAGAAATGGGATGCCGCTGATTGTGTAAAGGAGGGTATAAGCATTGAAGAATTTTTAGCTTCAACTCCTTTACTTACTATTGATACCCCATCTACTGACATTCCAAATACTTCAAATATGAAAAGTTTAGAAAGATCTACAAAACAGCCGCTTAACATTTTAGACTGGAGTGTGAGTCGTTATTTAGGTTCAGTACCAATACAAAGGTTTCTTGTTGAAGGGTTATTTCCTTTAGGTGTTACCTCAATAGTAGCTGCTATGGGAGATACAGGTAAAGGTATGCTACTCCTTGACTTGGCACTTAAGGTTGCAAGTGATGCAGATCAGATATGTGGTTTTGGTTCCCTTGTTACAGAGCATGGATCAGTGGTGATTTTTTCAGCAGAAGATGATGCAGGTGAGATACACCGTCGTCTTGATCGTCTTGATCCTGGTAGCAAGAGAGCAGAATATCAAAATCGATTATTTATTATACCTATTCCAAATACGGGAGAGCCCTTTTCTATAGTGAAAAGCAACATGCGTGGTAAATGTCCTGAAACTTCAGATAAATTTGAAGACATCTGTAGACAATTAGATAAAGTAAAAGATCTAAAACTAATAGTATTTGATCCACTAGTATCATTTGTCCATGCTAATATAAACTCAGACCCAGAAATGGGATATTACGCAATGGGGTTACTTGCAAACTTAGCAAATGAAACAGGAGCAGCTGTAATTGTAGCACATCATATGAGAAAACCCAAGTGCAGTGAACCGATTACGACTGTGGAACAGGCAAGAGATGCGATAAGAGGTACAACTGCACTTGTTGATGGTGTGAGGTGTTCTTTTGCATTATGGCCTGCTTCAAAAGAGCATCAGAATACTGTGTTTAATACATTAAAGGTTAGTAAAGTTAATAATGCAGTATACCAAGGAGCTATAGTTAAGTCTAATGGAGCAACAGATAGGAATATAAGAACTTACTTACGCTCCTCAACTGGCTTGCTTGAGGATATATCTGAGGAATTTAAGCTTGGAAAATTATCTGATGAATACTTAAAAAAGATACTGATGCAAGCTATTGCAGTGTCAGCAGAAGAAGGTCATCCGTTTACTCATACAGGTGGACCAGGAGTGTTTCAACAACGGCATAGATTACCAGCTGCATTTCATGGTGTTAGTAGGCATAGACTTGAACGTTTAGCACAGGAACTATTAAACGAAAGAAAAATAGTAAAAGGTATGGCTACAAACTCAAAAGAGGATAAATGGCTTGATATCAAAACTGGTTCTTTTGCCAGAGGAGAAGGTAAGTTTAAGCTAGGTGCAGGAAGGTTTGAAATAGGTAACTTCTAAAAAATACTTAAAGCTCACTTATGAAAGTTTTGTGGGTTCATTTTGTCTCTCTGAAAGTAAGGTTTTAAGAACAAAAAATGAATTCCACACAACCAAATTTCCATGATTTCCGGAAAATTTATCAAGATTTGGAAATTAGAGTATATTCACACTTAAACTATTGAAATTCATTGATTTTTAGCCATCTAATATAAGAAATATTACGTTTCCATTTCCAAAAAATTTAGCTAATTTGGTAACACTCAAACCTACTACAGTGGCTAATTTCCACTTTCCGAGAATCTTATATATTATATATATATAAATAATAATAAATGATATAATAATAAACTAATATAAAATACAATAACTATAGTAATGGTTCATAGTAACTTTTGAGCAAAAAGAAAGAAGTTTGGAAAAGTAGTCACTAATAGAAATACAACACAGAGACAAAAATACGAAAAACCTACTATTGCATTTTGAACAACTTGAAAAAAAAGATGAAGGACCTAAAAGTGAAAGACAAAACAATTTATAATAGCGTTTTAAAAAGACTCTATGACCCAAGGCTACAATTATACCACCAAGACCTAAGTTACTCATGTAGGGTAGCTTAAAACTCGATTACGAGGCACTTCTAAACTATTTTTTACCTCAAACTTTTATTTACTATAAGAAACCCTAAAACTAGTCTATCATGTTTTTTTGTTGGTTGCAAAGAAAATTTTTCAAACCTAAAGAACAAATGGTTAGTAGACTTTTTGAAACGTTATTTTTGCAACAGCTAACTTATATCACTTCTATCATAGATAGGGTAACAAAATACTCCTACCCTTTAAAACGCTTTAGGAGGTCCTTACAACACTATTTGTAATTTAGATATAAAAGTTCGTCTTTTTAAAATTAACGCGTGTAGCTCCCCTAAAAACTCGAATAAAAGTATCCGTTCAGAGGTGTGGCAAGGATAAAAAACAATTGACATAATATATTAAAGTAGTAATAACACAAAATGTTGATAGTAAGGTAAGGCTAGATGCTTCGATTGTTGATCAGTATTGTAGAGTTATGTAAAAACTTAGAGCAGAAAGTAGCAAAGCTTGAAGAAAAAAATAAAATCTTAGAAATAGAGAATGCTGAACTAAGAGAGAGACTTGGCTTAAACTCAAGGAATTCATCTTTACCAAGTTCAAAAGAGCTGTACAAAATAAAAAAAGACATACCAGAAGATAAGTCAGAGGGCAGCAGGAAGATAGGTGGTCAAGTTGGGCATAAGGGAAATTGCCGAGCTAAAATGGAAGCAGATGAGGTGGTGAAGGTAGAGTTACCAAATAGATGCGAGTGTGGTGAAGAAATCTCAATATCGGAAAAACCATATGTCTATCAAAAAGTTGATTTACCAAAAATTAAGCCTTACGTAGTTGAGTATCAATTAGAACATGGGCGCTGTCGTAAATGCGGAAAAAGAAGGAGTAGCAAATTACCAGAAGGAGTTACACCTGATACCTTTGGTTCTAGAGTTAAGTCAGTAGTTGCAGCACTAAGTGGGTTTTATAAGAATTCAAAGCGAGAAATAGCGAATATTATGAAAGACATCTTTAACATGAGTATAAGTGTTGGTAGTGTGTCCAATAGTGAAGCAAGGGTTTCGTCAAAATGTAAAGAAGCCTATGAACAAATAGAGGAAGAAATAAAAGCAAGCGAAATTTTGCATATTGATGAAACCAGTCACTACAACAAAGGCAAATTGGGATGGTGCTGGATGTTTGCCAACAATAAAGCAAGTCTTATGAAGTTAGCAGATACAAGAGGAATGAAATTTTTAAAGAATAGTGCATTTTGTGATTACAAAAACCTGGTAATTACCGACAGATATGCAGTTTACAACCACTTCAGTGATGAAAAACGACAAATTTGTTGGGCTTACTTATTGAGAAATTTCGAGAGGCTATCTCATAGTTGGAATGGTGAAGTAATGAGACTTGGCCATTGTTTAAAAGACGCAGCTAATGGATTGTTTGTATTAAAAAACGCTTTGTCAGAAAATGAAATTAGTATTTCAAAGTTCACTAAGCAAGCTAAAGAATTACGAAGATACATACAGTACTGCATGATAAAAATATCTTATATACTTGAAGCAAAAGGAGCTTCAAGAACGGTAAAGGGTATTATAAAATCCGAGCCAATGATGTGGACATTTTTGGATGACCCAGGGAATATTCCATTAACGAATAACCATGTTGAGCGACAGATACGGCATTATGTTGTCTATCGTAAGAATTCATATTTTGCACAGTCAGAGCGAGGGAATAGATTTCTTGAGCGGATAATTTCGTTGTATCTAACTTGGAAACAAAAGGAATTAAAACCTTTTCAAAACCTGCTAGCTGTTGTTTCTTAAACCACACCTCTGAACGGATACCAGTAAACAGTTCTTTCCAAAATGGAAACAACTCAGGTGTCTAGAAGTTCCGTTTAGCGGGTTCTTAAAGCTCTTTAATTTCTGAGCTACATTCAAATTATTTTAACTTTTTTTCAGAAAATCCCGGAAAAAGTAGTGAGAAATCCGGTATATATATATTATAGAAGGGCATTGAGTGTAGATGTGCTTCAAACACAAAAGCCGGCAAACGAACAGAGTAGAAAAGATTGAAGAAAGCAAAAGAAACGAGATAGGTTTTTGGTGAGTTACGTAATTGAGAATTTATATTTTTTTAAATAAGACAAAAACTGTATTTTAAAGCTAGATGTGACTTTAGGGTAAAATATACTACTTTTACTTCTCGTCAACACAGTTAACGAACTACCACAGTAAAAGGGTTAATACGGTAACCATAATCTCTACGCGATGATCCAGGCCAACCAACTGTTTGAATCACATCATTACGTTCGATGTTTAGTCCTAACTTTTTGGCTAAGGTGGTTTTTATTGTTCTTTGGATTGTGTTTAGTGGTTTTCTGATGTGATGTTCTGGATCTGCTTCTGGATCAAGATTTAGGCGCTTTTCTATTTCAGTTATGCTAAGCAACATGTGTTTTTCAGGAGGTAATTCTTTTTTACAATCATGCAAAAATTGTTCAAATAATATGCGAAAAACCCTCATACATGCTACAGCTTTCTTATTTAGAATCTCTATATTGTTTACGTAAAGTGAGCCCTCTATCAATTGCAACTTTAGCAATTCCTTCTCTTTAGAAGGTTCAATTAGATTAAGTGCAGTATGTAAGATTTGCATTGAAGTATTTGGTATGAACTCTAGTACTCCTCTTTGTGCTGCTTCTTGGAATACTTCAATTAAAGTCTTATGCTGAAAGAAAAGGTCAACCATTTTTACTGTGGGCAAATCAAGAGGTATGTTTGATGGATTTTTGCAGATCCTCCAGAAGATACGGAGAACATTTGTAGCATGAAACCTGAAAAACAGCAAGTTACTGATGAAAGTGATCGAAAAAGTAGTGATGAGTGTTCTAAAGCGAAGCCACAAAAGAATGAATCTCCGAAGAAACATGGGGGTGGTTTTTTCTGTAAAGAAAGACTAGCAAAGTTATCACCTTTTAAGCGATGTAGCGTAGAGCGTGATACGATATCTTCAAGTAGAAGTGGTCCTGTACATTATGTAACTGAAAAACCACTTTTGTCTAAACGATTTGCCTCAGAAAGAAGAGCAACAAATAATCCACCCTCAGGAGTGACTTCTCCTGTTACTGAAGCATGTATCAAAAACAAGCCAGGGGCTACTGAATTAAAGGATGGTGGATTTTCCAATAGACCAAAAATACGAGCATTGGTAGAATCTAGTAGTGGACTAAATTTGCAACCTCTTACCTCTAGCCAGAAGGATGAACTATACAAAGTTCTTTCTCCTGAGATGAAGGAGAAGCTAGACTTCGGCTTTTTTCCTCCTGGGTACAAGAAGTTACTATACTTACTTTATGTTGATAAGAGGGAGCTGCGTTTGCTTCTTTCTTCTCCTGGAAAAGTAGAGCAAGTGTGCTCAGTTCTTCCTCCTGAGGAGAGGAAGCAACTACACCCAAATTTATCTTTGGAGGCAAAAAAAGGCTTACTTTTTAAGTTCTTTGGTGATAAACAAGAAATTAGTCGTAACGTTTCTACAAGTTCTGAAGATAGTGGTGTTTTTTCACTTTCGCAAAACTCGAATAATTCGGTCTTATCGAACTTCAGTAGTGTTAACGCTAATCCAATGAGCAGCATGGATGATGCGATGGTTGAGTGCTCTTCTTCCCACTTGCAAAAAAGATAGCCCTCAAGAAGGTAATTTAAGCTTATAATTTGATCTAATCCACCGTTCTAAGCCATCTAAGCGTTTTATTAGGGTTGGGGCCAAAGTCCCTGACCCTGAAAGCACTGGTGTTAGTTTTTCTCATCCATTGCAGATATTGTACGGTACTATCCACTTGATCGTCATGGCGAGTTTCTGGGAACATTAAAATTTCGTACTCAAAATCGCTGAGCCATACCGCTTGCTGTGGCAAAAAAACCCTGCCAGACTCTATCACCGGAACAATTTTGAGTGAGTTTGTCATTGTGTGGCACAATTTCAATAATCGGTAGATCGCTATTTGCCTTTAGCTCTTGTGTTAATTGCTGACCACTCGTTTTTGCTTCAATCAAAATTGCATGTGGTGCCCATCTTGCAGCTAGTGACAGAACTTGCTCTTTAAGCTTTGGGTACTCAAGCTTTGCTCGATATACATCAAGTAAATAGAATTTATTATCTATTTTTGCCCAGGTGGTGCAGACACTAAAGTCGCTGGAATCGTTTGTTGAAACTGCAGTGTCCCAGCTTTGAGTTACATGTGAGAGATTATCAGGGAAATTTTTATAGCGCTTTAGCCACTCTTGTTTTATTATACCACTTGAAAGCGGCAGGGGGTTTTGTTGATATTGAGCAGCAAAAGCGTAACTCCCGAGTTCAACTTTTATCATCTCAACTTCTTCTCTTCCTCCCTCGAGGGGATATAATAACTCATTCTCTTCTCTTGAATATAAACCTTTTTCTTGTGTCGTAATTGAGTCGATTATCTCCACTTTTTCAGAAATCATTGGCAAACAAATGTGATGCCATATGTTTTTTGGCTTGGATAAGAGGTGCCCAGTTAAGTCTTCCAGGTGCAGCCTGTGCATAACAAGCACAATTACTCCTTTTTTTCTATCGTTGAGCCTCGTTACCAAAGTCTGATCGAACCAGTTTGTGGCACGCTTTCTAAACGTTTCACTCAAAGCTTGAGCAGGGTTAAGCGGATCATCCACGATGATGAAATCTCCACCTTCACCGGTTAACGTCCCTCCAACTGATGTTGCGATTCTAAATCCTCTCTGCACTGTTTGGAATTTATATTTAGTGTTCTGGTCTTTGGATAATTTTACCTCTGGAAATAGTTCTTTATACCAATCAGATTGCATTATGCACCTGGTGTCAAGCGAGTGCTTTTCGCTGAGCAATTGAGAATAACTTGCAACTATTATTCTTGCAGTCGGCTGATTTCCCAGTATCCACGCGGGCCACGCAACACTAGCACATATGGACTTCATTGAACGCGGAGGCATATTGAATATTATGCGCCTTACTTCGCCAGCATTCGCTGCTTTCAGCCTGTCTTCTATGACTTTTATGTACTGATAATCATTATACTCACATCCCGGCACCACCGTTTGAAAGCACAGTTCAATGAATTTTAGAAAGTTGATTTTATTCATGAGGATTGACTCTTTTAAAGATTTTATGTATTATGAAATTGATGTAGTGAGAGTTAAGACGTGAAAGAAACAAGAGAAATTAAAATACAAACTAAGGAAGAGTTTGTAAGAACTCAAAATGGGATGAAAATCCAAAAGATAATAATGCCTAGTAAAGATGTAGATCAACGGAATGGAAAGCATCTAGTCTATTTTGTAGGTGGAGGGAATCGTATTGTAAAATCCAAAGAGTTGGATTTGCAAAATTGGCAATGGGCAACAGACCGAGGAATTACTGTACATCTCTTTAACTATCCTGGCTTGGGCAAGAGCAAAAACTCTTTTACGTTTCGTAACGATAGAGTTGAATCAGGCATTGTAGTTGTCACTGATTTGTTAAAAAATGGTATAAAGCCGGATAATATAATATTATTTGGGGATTGCTTTGGCGGACATGTAGCTGCAGAGGTTCATAAAAATTTTAAAAATAATGATATACATTTGAGGTGTGTTGTTAGCAACGCTGCTAGTTCACTCAAACAAGCCTCTCTTTACTACTTTGGTTTTATAGCAAAATTAAAAATTCTTCTTGCTCCGATAATCAAATTAGTACTAAAGATTTTTGGTTGTCATTGGAAGACACATAAAATCATAAATTCAATTACTCCTTATACGATGTACTTTAATCGCGAAGGAGATAAGACAATCAAACAATCAGCGCAACTTGCAACAAAAATAGAAAGAATAGAAAAAAATGGTAGAAAGAAAAATTACCAAAAAAAAGAAGTCTTCGAAGGTTTTGAAGAGAATGAGAAATTTTTCAAGCAACATACAATGTTAATAAAAAATAATGAATGTATTGATCCTAAAAGGACTAACAAGGGCATTCATGGCTTGCCTATTAAGTGTTTAAAATCTTCCAACAAAGTTAGTTACACTTTTCCTGAATTAATCAGTTTATATATTCAAAAGACAGATTCATACTTTGCTGAATGTGGCTCACTAAACAGCGAAGAGAAAGTTGAAGAGTTTAGAAAAAGTAAATTTTATGAAGATTTTTCTGGCTGTACAAGTTCAATGTCGAAAGTAAATATTACGGCAGCAAACCGACACCCTGCAGGTAGCTATGAGTCAACTATTTCTTCAACTTTATCGAAGTAAAGAATTGATTTCCATTGCGGTAAATAAGCAACATTATTGAATCTTTACCGTTTTTCTTTACTGCTGAATCAACTTGTTTTTGAAAATCATTAATATTTTCTATATCGGTTCCATCTAATTGGATAATGATGTCCCCTTTTTTAATACCACGCAGCGTGGCATTACTGTTACTATCTACATTAGTAACTATCACACCTTTTGTAGGATTACTTTCTTTTGATTCTTTTGGCAGGTTTGAAACAGTTAAACCAGTTATGTAATCGGATGTTGATTTATTTTCTTCTTGATTATTACCTTGACCATCATTTGCAGATTCTTCAATCACAACCTTAATATTGACCTCTTTGCCCTTTCTAAGTAACTTAATTTGTACTTTTTTTCCAGGTTCAGTTCTTGAAACCATTTGAGGCAATTGTGTCATTCTATCAATTTTTTTATCATCAAATTCTAATAATATGTCACCCACCTTAATTCCACCTTTTTCTGCAGGGCTATCCTTTACTATACTTGCAACCAGTGCACCTTTTGTATCTTTTAAACCCAAAGACTCAGCAAATTCTTTCGTTATAGGCTGAACTTGCACACCAAGCCAACCATGTTTTATTTTTTTGCCACTTTTTAATGTGTCAATAATTGACATAGCTAAATTAGATGGTATAGCAAAGCCTATACCCACGTTACCGCCAGACTCAGATGGGGAATAGATAGCGGTGTTAATGCCTATAACTTTTCCATTTAAATCAAATAATGGCCCTCCAGAGTTGCCTCTATTAATTGCAGCATCAGTTTGAATAAATTCATTCATAGTGCCGATACTAATGTCTCTGGACCTTGCAGATATAATTCCTGTGCTTACAGAGCCACCCAAACCAAATGGGTTACCTATTGCCATAACCGTATCACCAACCCTTGCTTTATCAGAATCACCAAATGCAACAGAAGAAAGATCTTTATCAGAATTAATCTTAAGCACAGCAAGATCAGTTCTTGCATCATAGCCTAAAACTTCTGCTTTGAAATAAGTATTATCGTTCATAGTAACTGTGATATCTTTGGCATTTTTAATAACGTGATAATTGGTTACTATAGTTCCACCTTTATCTATAATAAACCCAGAACCAAGCAACACCACCTCTCTGTTAACACTAGGGCCCCTATCCATAAAAAACTGATCAAAGTGCTCAAAAAACTCTCTAAAATCATCAAAAAAATTATTTCCTGGCATAGATGGAACTCTAGTTCTGCTGTTATTTTCTTGTTTGATGATTTGTTCGCTTGAAATATTTACAACCGCAGGAATGAGTTCTTCCACTAAATCGGCAAGTCCTTGATTACAGTTGCATGCAGTAGTGCTAGCATCAACGACCTTTTTTGCATTCCAATCAAACATATTAGCATGCGAAGAAAACGCAATTAGAAAATATGCAAATATAGATAAAATAAATGCCTTACTTTTCATAAATTATTTCCATCCTTTATTTAAAATATCTAAAAAGGTATTGTTTGGTGAAAGTACAAATTTAGTATTATTTTCGGCAAATGATTTACTGTAAGCGCTCATGGAGCGATAAAAGTTAAAGAACTCTTCATCAATCTTAAATGCCTCATTATAAATTCTAGTTGCTTCAGCATAACCACGGCCCCTTGTTTCATATGATTCTTTTACTGCACTGGAGATAATTTCCCTTTTTAATTTATCAGCTTTTGATCTAATTTCCTGCCCCGCTTGCTCTCCTTCTGCTCTAATTTCTTTTGCTTCTTTTTCCCTTTCAGTTTGCATACGGCGAAATATTGCAGAACTATTTTCTTCTGGTAAATCTGCTCTCTTAATTCTTACATCTATTATTTCTATGCCAAATTTTTCAGCTTCAGAGTAAACTCCGTGCTGAATTAACTGCATGACTTCTGACCTTTTTTCATTCAGCAAACTAATCAACGAAAATCTGCCTATATTTTCTCTTATGTGTGCTTCTATAACCGGATATAATCTTCTAACCAGCCCTGATTCATTCCTCACAGCCTGGTAAAAAGTAACAGGATTCGTTATTTTATATTTTGCATACGCATCTACTATAATACGTTTTTGATCCGCTGTTATCACTTCCCTTGGGGTTTTATCAGGACTTAGATCTAAAACTCTTTTATCAAGAAACTCTACACTATTTATGAATGGTAACTTAAAATATAAGCCACTTTCCCTAACATCCCTTACAACTTTACCCAGTTGTATAACTATAGCTTGCTTTGTTTCTTGTACAACAAATATTGAATTAGATAAAACAATCAATAAAACAACAAATACAGAAACAAAAATGATTTTAATATTACTACTCATGGTTATTTCCCTAAATTTGTAAGAGGTAAATAAGAAAACATACCTTTCAGATCATCAGTTACAACAACTTTGTCTACCTTACTGAAAATATTTTCCATAGTTTCAAGATAAATACGATTCTTAACGAGAGAAGGATTCTGTCTATATTCCTCATAAAGAGATAAAAAGCGATTTGCATTACCTTTTGCTTCATTTATTACTTCATTCTCATATGCCTCTGCATCTAATTTTATCTTTATCGCTTCACCTTTTGCTCGAGGTATGATATCATTACTATAAGAATATGCTTCGTTTATAGTACGCTCTTTATCTGCACGAGCACTTTGCACATCTCTAAATGAGCTAATTACTTTTTCTGGTGGATCGATTTTTTTCATTTGAACAGATAAAATCTCTATGCCCATTTGGTATCCATCAAGAATCTGCTGCAATAGAATTCTAGTATCTCTGGAAATTTCGGCTCTCCCTTGACCTTCCAGTGCAAAAGAAATTGTATTCTTACCTATTATCTCCCTCATAGCACTTTCAGCAGCGTTTTTAACGCTTAAACCAGGTTGATGATCCCGCACTTTGAATAAATAGTCCTTAGCATCTCTAACGCGCCACTGAATTTCGAAGTTAACGTTGACTATATTTTCATCTCCAGTTAGCATCACACCTTCACCACGGTCTGTATCTCGTCCATAAGAACCGCTTACACCAATTTCTTCACGATTTACTTCCTTAACGTTTACTTTAAAAACCTTACCAATAGGATAGGGGGAGTGATAGCGCAAACCGGACATCTCTGTGTTAGAGTATTTACCAAAGGTAAGTTCTATGCCTTCTTCACTGGGGTGAACAATATAAAAGCCAGTGCAAGCATAGAACAGCAAAATAATGAAAATGATGAAATAAGGTTTTTTGCCCCTGTTTCTGGTTAATCCATTAAGAAAGAACCTTATATCAGATACAGCTTTACTTAAAATATCTTCATTATTAGGAGTTTTGTTCCCTATCGATTTCTTTCCCGGATTCCAAGGATTATTCTCATCAAACATAATGATTGATTCTATAATTAATACGCTAATATTACTCATCTTATAAGAAAATGCAAAACTATTTTATTTATAAATTAATTATCAGGATGGAAAACATGATCATACACTTCCTTTTCTCTATGTAATATGGTCGATTCTATGGAATTTTCTGGCTTTTTTTTGAATTCTTTATTGTCACTCTTTAAGTGCACTACGTCTTCGTGAAGGTGAGAACAATAATGAGATAACAAAACCATTATTATTAAAACTGCAATAATTAAAAGGGTGGGTATCCTTTTTGTGCACCTCATAAATACTCTAGCTCGAAGAGCCCTTAACCTAATTTTCTACGCTTCCGAAAAACATGTCAAGCAGAATTATTCAAAGACAAATAAATACTGGCAGCCAAATTAACACTAACTTAAGAATCGAAGGTGTACAATATAATATATTTAATTAATAGTGAGGTTTAAAATGTTACCTGATAAACAAACAAATTTAGTTTCTAAGGGGAAGCAACAAAGTATATTTGCTGGAACTTTTAGTAAGTTATTTGAGAATAAAGAGAGCAACATGTTTGATAGATTCTCTTCTGATTTGTCTTCAAAGGAAAAAATATTAGCAGTAAGTGTAGCAGGTGCGATATTTGCTTCAGCACTTCCAATTGTGGCAGTTGCCTTACCACTTGCTGTACCAGGTGCAATAGTTGCCCTAACTCTATTTTTTGCTTATAAAGCAGTTGAATACACATTCAAAGGGCTCAAATGGTCAGCAGAAAAAACAGTTGATGGGGCGGAATATACTGCAGGAAAAATTAGAAAGGCAGCAGAATATTCTGCAGAAAAAGCAAGAGAAGGTTATTATTCAGTAAAAGGAGC
This sequence comes from Wolbachia endosymbiont (group A) of Apoderus coryli, assembly GCF_947251615.1. NCBI lineage: Bacteria > Pseudomonadati > Pseudomonadota > Alphaproteobacteria > Rickettsiales > Anaplasmataceae > Wolbachia > Wolbachia endosymbiont (group A) of Apoderus coryli. The sequence goes on from NZ_OX366367.1 coordinate 530,870, forward strand.
TATAAGTTCTGTGGGACGAGCAACAAAAGAGGGAACTGGTGCTGCGTTAGGAAAAATGGGGCGCAGTTTAAGTAATTTAAGTGGAAGTATGTCTAGTTTAGATGCCATCCCATATTCAATAGGTAACGAAGGTCAAACTGTTGTTTTGAAAACAGAAGAAAAAACAAGGAATTTCAATAGTGTAAAGGAGATGTTTATTAAGGAAGTTCTTGAAGACAAAGCCATGAATAGCTCTGCTTTAACTAAGGAAATATTTTCTAAGCTGGGAGAAAAAATATTAGAGAAAGCTTATTCTGTTGATGGTCAATCAGGTTTCCAAAAGGACCAGTTGATCAATCAGTTGAAACAGCAAGCAGATTTTGTCAATAAATTAGACGCTAAGAAGTTGCAAAATTTGTTGGCTCAAGATGATAACAATCTCTATGAAATTTTCTCTGACCATCACGATGAAATCAAGAGGATTGTTAAAGAGTGCAGAGCAGAGCATAAACTTTCTAACTCTATAGAGAACCTTAATGAAGTAGCAGGAAAGTATGGTATCAGAAAAGGTTCAACGCAATCTATTGAAAACAGCTTGTCAAAAAGCAGTTCACTAGACTCTGTAAGAACTGAAAGTACTGCTAGCAGCGAAGCGGAATTGTTAAATCCTGCGGAGCATAAAGAAGTAAAAGCACCTTCTTCATTTAGAGAAAAAATGCCATCATGGCTTGGGGGTAAAAAAGCACCGAAAGAAACTACTGACGTTAAATATCAAGTTCTTTCTGAATTAGGCACGTTATCTGTTGCTCCACCGAAGCTACCAAGAAGCAATTCACTAAATTCTATAGGAACTGGAAGTACTGCTACTGTCTCTTATTCAGATTCTCAGGACTTTGCAACAGTCAAGCCTAATCTTCTTAGAAGAAGCAGTTCATCTAGTAGCTTAGGTGGTAGTTCTTCTAAGCTTACTCCAGTTGATCCACCAAAGGTGCCTGGAATTCCCTCTCTGAACTCTTTAAATGATGGAATTAGGGCAGCAATGGAGAAAAACTTAGAAGAATTTAGTTCAAGTGCTAAAACTGAATCTACACAGAGTTCTTTGAGTAATCGTAATGGTTCTGATAGTGGATTCAATTCACCAACTTCCTCTCCAACACACACAATGTTTACTAACGAAGATGGCAAGGCAAAAACCCAAGCTGACTTAAAAAAGACAGGTTATCTGAATGAACTGGTGGGACAGCCTTCTACGAAAGTAGGTGAAAATAGCGTTCATCATCCTGCAAGTGTGAAAACGAAATAAATAAAACTACTTACTTTCTCTAAAAGGATGTTACTCAACGAGTAACATCCTTTTTTGTTTTTTCTAACTGAAGGTTTGACCATAGAAATTTTCTATAGCTAGTACAGCTCTACGTCACACCGCCGCGGTATCTCGGCATAGATTCCGCTAACTATAGTAGTTTCTAAAATGAATGATAAATTTCCATTATGGTATTACCAACTAAAAGCTGCAAGTCTGTATAGTGGTGCATTAGAGGTCTGAGGCGACTTTTGATGGTATGCCAATAGTGTTCTATAGGATTCAAATCTGGTAAATATGCTGGAAGGTACAACAAATGACAGCCAAAAGACTCTATTAATGACGGTGTGCTGCAGTAACAAACAAAGTAATGTTTGTGAGAAGCTTTATTGAAGATGAAGGAAGGTCCTTCGAAATCGGTTTTCAGGAGCAGCCACCTTAAGTGGCTCTATTTAAGAGATAGGGTCATAAGCGTTAAGGAAAAATCAGCATATAAGCTGGAAGGTGTGGATCAGAAAGACGAACGTGAGTGAACCACTGATGAACGTGTCGAAAAGGGAAGTGAACATCGAAAGGGGGAGTGAGTCGTTCTCCTCTTAAAAGCGTACAGGGAACCTGACTACTGTGTAGGCGGTGTTCGGCATAAAGGTGGCGTGAGTCTGATCTGGGCTTTGATAAGGAACTGCAGGAACCAGTCGATTTGATGCAAAGCGAGATAAGCAAGAGGCTAATCCTCAAGTTTTAGAGTAGCGATACAAATCACTGGGGCGGATTAACTCGTAGTAGTGAAGAAGTGGTTGTAATGACCATGGAGCGAAGGGGTTAAGCTAGTCGACTTTAGTAAATCATTCAACTTGTAGGAGGATGAAAGTGATTGAACGAACAAAGCCTTTTGACATACCAAAATCTCTAGTGTTTTTGGCTTATAAAAGAGTTAAAGAAAACAGAGGAGGAGCAGGTATTGATGATCTAACAATTGAAAAGTTTGATCAAGACTTAAGCAAGAACCTTTACAAGCTATGGAATAGGCTATCATCTGGTAGTTATTTTCCACCCGCAGTGAAGGCTTGTGATATAACTAAGACAGATGGAGGGACAAGGACACTTGGAATACCAACTGTCTCCGATCGTATAGCACAGGAAGTTGTAAGAAGTGTTTTAGAACCAGAGCTTGAGAAGGTATTTGATGAAGATTCATATGGTTATAGGCCAAATAAATCGGCATTAGATGCCATAGGACAAACCAGGAAGCGATGCTTCGACCAAAATTGGTTAATAGAGTTTGATATCAAGGGAATGTTTGATAACATAGACCACAATCTACTGATGAAAGCAGTCAGAAAACACACTGCAAACAAATGGGTTCTCTTATACATACAAAGATGGCTAGATGCAGATATACAGCTTGAAGATGGAACAAAGATAAAGCGTCTCAGCGGAGTACCGCAGGGAGGTGTAGTGAGTCCTATCTTAAGCAACCTATTTATGCACTATAGTTTTGATGTATGGATGAGGAGAGAATATCCAAGTATAAAGTGGGCAAGATATGCTGATGATGGTGTTATACATTGTGTAAGCAAGAACCAAGCACAACTAATTTTGAGTCAACTTGAACAGAGACTGAAGATTTGTAAATTGGAAATAAAACATACAAAGACCAAAATTATCTATTGTCAAGATGGAAAGCGGAAGGAGAATCATGAGAATGTATCATTCACATTCCTTGGGTACGAATTTCGAAAAAGACTTGTACGAAATAGAAAAGATGGTAGTTTATTTGTAAGTTTTACTCCGACTGTAAGTAAAGAAAGTTTGAAAAAGATGAGAAAAGAAATTAGAGGCTGGAAATTTGCTAGAAGAACAAACTTGGAAATAGAAGATATATCACGAATATGTAATCCAATTCTAAGGGGTTGGTTTAACTATTACGGGAAGTATCACATAACTGCGCTAGAGGACATAATAAGAATGTTTAATAGGAAACTCAGGAAGTGGTTTCAGACAAAGTATAAGAAGCTGAGTGGGCATAAAACCAAAGCAGCTAAGTTACTAGAAAGAATCGCAAAGAGTAGACCAAATCTTTTTGTACACTGGAAATTAAGTATAGGACTAGGGCAATGATTAGTGGGAGCTTTATGAGATGCGAGTGTGCGCCGTGGTACGCATTAAGAAATACTTAGCGGAGCTAAGCGGGGTTCAGAATAAATGGCCTCGAGGTGAACAACTAACTTTAACCCGAAAGGGAAGGAGGACAAGAGCATGTATGTAAAGCGAGAGTTATCTGAAGATGTGTAAGATAACGGCTTGCAACACCTGATCAATATGGTTAAAGCTAAACTGCTTGAATTCTAATCTTCAGGGGTGGGACTTCACATCCATGGGTATCGCATTTAAAACCCCATGTCTACGGTAAGCACAGATTAAACTTTCGTTTGTGTGACATTCTGGCTGTAGAACGATAAGTAGTGAACTTATTTAAGAGGATGAATGGAAAACCTAAGTTGATCTAGAACAGTTCTTAGTGACGGAACATGGGATGACCTAAGGAACGCGAGTTCTATGGTTACGGAGTCATCGTAGTAGTCGTGAAAGTAACGAATCACCGGGGAGTGTGGGAAAGCCACATACAGGGCAAAGGGTGACAGATAATTGAATGTTGAAATTGGGAGGTACGCAAGATGCGGAAAGCTGAAACAATACTTAACATTATACGTGAACGTGGACAAAGAAATTTGCCGGTTAAAAACGTATATCGCCTACTTTATCAGAGTGATCTTTACCTTCGAGCGTATGGCAAACTTTGTCGTAATAAAGGTGCTATGACAGAAGGTGTGACAACTGAAACAGTTGATGGTATGTCTTTGGAGAAAATCGATAAAATCATAGAGGATTTACGCTATGAGCGATATCGGTGGACACCAGTAAAACGTATCTATATTTTAAAGAAGAGTGGTAAACGCAGGCCGTTAGGGTTGCCAACATGGTCAAATAAGTTACTTCAAGAAGTAATCCGATTAATATTGGAAGCCTACTATGAGCCTAAATTTAGTGAATGTTCACATGGATTTCGACCAAAGCGTGGATGCCACACTGCATTAAGAGCAGTAATGCAAAAAGGCAGAGGTACAAAATGGTTTATAGAGGGAGATCTCAGTGCATGTTATGACTCAATTGATCATACTATGTTGTTGAAAATACTGAGTGAAAGCTTCCAAGATAACCGTTTTATTCAGCTAATCAATCGACTGCTAAAAGCAGGATATATGGAAAATTGGAAGTACAATAAGAGTCATAGTGGGGTACCACAAGGTTCTATTATTGGTCCAATTCTGAGTAACATATTACTCGATCGGTTAGATAAACATGTGGAGCATATACTAATACCAGCAAATAACCGAGGTAAGCGAAGAAGGACAAATCCAAAATATTTAAGGTTAACCATGCAAGTATCGATGATGAGAAAACAAGGGAACTGGGATCAAGCAAAACAACTGCGTCAATTAGTGCAGGGTATGCCATCTAAGGATTCTTGCGATCTAAATTATCGACGTCTTTGGTATGTTAGGTATGCTGATGATTTTCTGGTAGGGTTTGCAGGACCAAAGAATGAAGCTGAACAAATTAAGAATGAGATTGCTGGGTTTCTCAATGAGGAGCTCAAACTTATGCTTAATGAAGATAAAACGTTTATTACACATGCGTGTGATAGCAAAGCCAATTTTTTGGGTTATGAAATACATGTTTTGCATGCAGATGACAAACATGATCATCGGACACAACGATGTATTAACGGTAGTATTGGGTTACGTGTACCACATCATATAAAGCAGAAAAAGTGTTCTGAATATATGCGTTGTGGTAAACCGATACATTTACCTCAACGTACAATTGATACAGCTTACAGTATTGTTGCTCAGTATCAAACTGAATATCGAGGAATTGTACAATACTATAAAATGGCCTACAACCTTCACACACTAAGTTATCTGAAATATGTGATGGAAGTATCATTAGTAAAGACTTTAGCATCTAAATACAAAACAACTTGCAGGAAAATTTATAGAAAATTTGGTGCGACGATTGAAAACGATGAAGGTGAAAAACGAAAAGTCATCCAAATCAGAGTAGATCGTTTACCATCAAAGATACCATTAATTACACACTTTGGTGCTGTGTCGCTAAAATGGAATAAATGGGTAAGCATAAGTGATAACCTTATACCAATATGGAATAAGCGTAGTGAAATAGAGCAAAGACTATTGGCACAAACTTGTGAATTATGTAAATCACAAGAGCAGATTGAAGTACATCACGTACGTAAACTTGCTGATTTGCTAGGTAAACGTAATACTGAACTACCGGAATGGAAAAAGAGAATGATTGAACGACAGAGGAAAACTCTTGTTGTTTGTCATGAATGCCATAAGAAAATCCAATATGGAAAATATGATGGTGACTCCTTAAAACGTTAGATTATTGGAGAGCCACGTGATACGGAAACGATCATGCGTGGTTCGGAGAGGGGTTGTTGGAAAAGTACTTAACAAGTAACTCGCTGGCTGCCCACTCTACCTCACGTAGGGTTCTGCGAGGGGCCAGGAAGGAAGTTTTCCTGGTCTACTCTCCTAACTTTCTCTCTACTTTTTCTGAATAAGGTCACTATTGGCATGACAAACATTCATCGTAGTCAATATCTGTTTTTTGTTGCAATATTTCACTTTTTTTGAATATGTCATGCGAAACCTTGTCAGCTCTCTGCATTGATTGTGATCTGCAGTAATATAAGCTCTTCAATCCTTTTTTCCAAGCAAGCATGTGTATTTTGTGCAAGTAACGTTTATGTACGTTGGCAGGTAAGAACAGATTTACTGATTGAGATTGGCAAATATACGAAGTTCTATCACTTGCATGTTCTATAATCCATCTTTGGTCAAGCTCGTACGCTGTTTTAAATGTCAATTTTTCATGCTCACTAAGAAAATCTAAATGCTGAACGGAACCCTCATTTGTTGAAATTGAAGACCATACTTTATCATTGTCTTGATTTTTTTCTGCTAATAGTTTTTGCAAGAATTTATTTCGCACTACAAATGAGCCTGTAAGTGTCTTTTGTATGAATACGTTTGCTGCATATGGTTCTATTCCAGGAGAGGTATTGCCTGCAATAATGGAGATCGAGGCAGTAGGAGCAATAGCGAGCTTGTGTGTAAACCTTTCCATTAGATCAACTTCTTTGGCATCAGGACATGCCCCCTTTTCTTCTGCCAATTTTTTAGAAACTATATCTGCTTGCTCGCGTAAATACTTAAATATTTTTTTATTCCATTGTTGTGCTGTTACTGATTCAAAAGGAACCATTTTGCTTTGTAAAAATGAATGAAAACCCATCACACCAAGACCAATACTGCGTTCTCTGGCTGCAGAATATTTTGCTCGCTGCATTTCATTCGGTGCTTTATTTATAAAATCTTCCAATACATTATCAAGGAAACGCATTATATCTTCTATGAAGAGTTTATTGTCTTTCCATTCTTCGTAGTACTCAAGATTTACGGATGATAGACAACACACAGCAGTGCGTGACTTATTCAGGTGATCATAACCTGTGGTTAAAGTTATTTCACTGCATAGATTTGACATCTTGATGTCTAAGTTGAGCTTTTTGTAAGATTCTGGCTTATTGTTATTTGTTGCATCAAGGAAAATAATGTAAGGTTCTCCAGTTTCAACTCTTGCTGTTAGTATTTTGATCCATATATCCCGCGCTTTTACAGTTGAAATAACCTTATTGTTGTGAGGGCTTATTAAATTCCATTCTTGATCATTCTCAACAGCCTGCATAAATTTATCTGTTACTATTACAGCATGATGTATATTTAACGCTTTGCGATTTGGGTCACCGCCTGTTGGCTTACGTAAATCCAGAAACTCTTCTATCTCCGGATGGAATACAGGAAGATAAACTGCTGAACTTCCTCGCCTTAAGGATCCCTGACTAATTGCAAGCGTTAGAGCATTTTGCACTACAATAAATGGAACAATTCCTGATGTTTTACCACTGCCTTTTACACTCTCACCAATTGAACGTAAATTTCCCCAATAACTACCTATGCCTCCTCCACGTGCAGCAAGCCAAACATTTTCATTCCATAAGTCAACTATTCCCTGCAAGCTGTCTTCGGTTTCATTAAGAAAGCAAGAGATAGGTAACCCTCTCTTAGTGCCACCATTGCTGAGTATTGGTGTTGAAGGCATGAACCACAAGTTGCTCATGTAGTCATAAAGACGCTGCGCATGTTCTTTATTATCAGAGTAGTAATTGGCAATACGTATGAAGAGGTCTTGATAACTTTCATTTTCTATTAAATACCTGTCTGATAGAACTGCTTTTCCAAAATCGGTTAATTTGCTATCCTTTGCGTAATTAATAGTAATGTTATTCATAAAATTCCTTTTATTCTTTTATTATATATAGATACTTAAAAGCCACTTTGAGCGATTTTTAAGTTAGGTTTTTCGGATTTTCTTGTTGATGCTGTAATGCAAACAAGATACCGTCAACCTGACTGCCATATATTTTACAGTAACTCATATAACTTATTTGCATATTTATTTCTTTTGCAACATGTTGAACATAACTTTCTGAATGACGAAAATAGTCTCCTTTGTTTACAAAGTCAATACCTTCACCTTCCTTTCTTCTTATTAAACATACAATAACTCCTTTTTTGCTCGTAGATCTTTTTGCTAATTCCAACTCTTCTTGAAAGTCATGTAGATAATGTAGCACTTCAGCAAAGATAATTACATCATACTGCTGGTTTTTCTCTTGTTTAAGAAACTCTTTCATTTCCATATGTATTAATTCATTGTAAACAGGCTTACCTTTTATAAAGCATCCTCTTGCAATATTTAGCATTCTACTTGAAATGTCAATTCCTGTTATGTGGTTTCCAATACTATTTATTTTCAAGAAATGACCACATATTCCAGTTCCACAACCAAGGTCAAGTATATTGAGCTCAGAAGTGGAGTTGTTGAAGATTTTTGTAATTATCATGTGTACAAGTTCATGCCCTTTATACTGTTTAGCAATCAACCAATGCTCAACAAAATATTCACCTGTATAATCAAAATATTGTCTTATGAGGTTTTTTGGCAATTCTGTAATAGGCGCTGAGTTTGTCATTTTTTTTATATAGTAAGACGCCTCCTCGTGGTCACTATCTAATTTTAGTGTCTTTGTTAAATAATTATAAGCTTTGTTAGTATTTCCTACCGCAAAATGACACCTTCCGATGTTATACCAGACTATAGGTAGATGGGGGTAAAATATGCTAATTAACCAAAATCGTAACTTTGCATCTGATATGCTGCCTTTATAAAAGTGATATAAACCGATTTCAATGTTGGTATTTAACAGGTTTTTAGATTTTTCAAGAAGCACTGTCATTTCTTTATGAAGAGTATTATATTTGTTCACAATGAAGTGTTTTACTTTCTTAATATTTAATACGCCAATGAGCTTAGACATACAATTTAAAGCAACGTTTTTTATAAAAGAGAGATTACTTTTCATACATTAGAAATACTCCGAATGTTCATTATCATTTTTAGGCAATTGATTTTAACACATTTTATCTTACAAAATATCTTTTTCATTAATTTTTACTGTATATATAAGTTTACCGCATATTTCTCAGATTGTACTGTTTAGGATTGCTAGTATATTGTTGTTGATAATATAAGTAAATGTTTTGTGCAAAAAGGCGTTGACATATTATTTGTTAGGTTATAATATATAAAAGATTAATTTAGTTTTTAGATGTTTGACAAGTTTTATGGTAGAGATTAATTTAATCTCAATTCAATTTTAATAATATTTAACTCTGCATATTCTACATATAGTCGGATAAATAAATTATTAAGAGCACTTGATGGATGCCTTGGCGTTAAGAGGCGATGAAGGACGTGGCAGGCTGCGATAAGCTGTGGGGAATTGTCAACAAATTTTGATCCGCAGATTTCCGAATGGGGAAACCCAACTAGCTAAGCTAGTTATTACATACTAAGTATGTAAAGCAAACTTGGTGAACTGAAATATCTAAGTAGCCAAAGGAAAAGAAATCAACCGAGATTCTGTTAGTAGTGACGAGCGAAAGCGGAAAAGGCTAGTGATTTAAGAATAAGAATTAGAATACTCTGGAAATAGTAACCATAGAAGGTGATAGTCCTGTATAAGTAGAAAGTCTTTTAAATCCTTGAGTAGAGCGGGGCACGTGAAATCCTGTTTGAATATGGGGGGACCATCCTCCAAGCCTAAATACTCCTTAACGACCGATAGTGAACAAGTACCGTGAGGGAAAGGTGAAAAGAACCCCGGGAGGGGAGTGAAATAGAATCTGAAATCAAGTGCTTACAAACAGTTGGAGCTCTATATCAATTTATTGATATTTAGAGTGACAGCGTACCTTTTGCATAATGGGTCAGCGAGTTAATCTATGAAGCAAGCTTAAGCCGTTAGGTGTAGGCGTAGCGAAAGCAAGTCTGAATAGGGCGTTTTAGTTTTATGGATTAGACCCGAAACCAAGTGATCTAGTCATGACCAGATTGAAGGTGTGGTAAAACACACTGGAGGATCGAACCAGTTAATGTTGCAACATTATTGGATGAGTTGTGATTAGGGGTGAAAGGCCAATCAAACTTGGAAATAGCTGGTTCTCCGCGAAATCTATTTAGGTAGAGCGTTGTATGTATGTTGTTGGGGGTAGAGCACTGGATAGACTAGGGGGATTCACCGTCTTACCAAATCTAACTAAACTCCGAATACCAACAATTAATTATACAGCAGGCACACTACGGGTGCTAAGTCCGTGGTGGAAAGGGAAACAACCCAGATCACTATCTAAGGTCCCAAAATTACAGCTAAGTGGGGAAGGAAGTAGAAAAACCATTACAGCTAGGAGGTTGGCTTGGAAGCAGCCATCCTTTAAAGAAAGCGTAACAGCTCACTTGTCTAAATAAGTTTTTCTGCGCCGAAAATGTACCGGGGCTAAAGCTGTATACCGAAGATGTGAGTGCTTATTGATTTCGATCAATAGGCGCGGTAGCGGAGCGTTCCGTAAGTCTGTGAAGGTGGTTTGTGAAAACTGCTGGAGATATCGGAAGTGAGAATGCTGACATAAGTAGCGTAAAAGAGTGTGAAAAACACTCTCACCAAAAATCTAAGGGTTCCTACGTTAAGTTAATCTGCGTAGGGTTAGTCGGTTCCTAAGGCGAGTCCGTAAAGGAGTAGTCGATGGCAATTAGGTTAATATTCCTAAACCTCTTAAGTGTGACGGGTTTCGTATTTGTATAGATCTTATTGGATTGATCTATGCTTAAAAGAAGCTCCAGGAAATAGCACTTATATTTATGAGGCCGTACCGCAAACCGACACTGGTGGATGAGTAGAGTATACTAAGGTGTTGAAAGAATGATGTTGAAGGAACTCGGCAAATTATACCTGTAACTTCGGAAGAAGGGTAACCTGCTTTTAGGTAACTATGAGTAGGTGGCACAAAATAGGGAGTAGCGACTGTTTACTAAAAACACAGGACTCTGCAAACACGTAAGTGGAAGTATAGGGTCTGACGCCTGCCCGGTGCTGGAAGGTTAATAGGAAGGGTGCAAGCTCCGAATTGAAGCCCCAGTAAACGGCGGCCGTAACACTGACGGTCCTAAGGTAGCGAAATTCCTTGTCGGGTAAGTTCCGACCCGCACGAATGGCGTAACGATTTCTCCACTGTCTCCAACATCACTTCAGCGAAATTGAATTCCCCGTGCAGATGCGGGGTACCCGCGGTTAGACGAAGAGACCCCGTGCACCTTTACTATAGCTTTACATTGCTATTAAAAGTGTGATGTGCAGGATAGGTGGGAGACTTTGAAGTTATGGCGCTAGCTATAATGGAGTCAACCTTGAGATACCACCCTTTACACTTTTGATATCTAACTATGTTTCATTATCTGGAACTAGGACATTGTATGGTGGGTAGTTTGACTGGGGCGGTCGCCTCCTAAAAAGTAACGGAGGCGTGCGAAGGTAAGCTAGAGCTGGTCGGAAATCAGCTTGATAGTATAATGGCATAAGCTTGCCTGACTGCGAGGCTGACAAGCCAAGCAGAGACGAAAGTCGGTCATAGTGATCCGGTGATTCTGTATGGAAGGGTCATCGCTCAACGGATAAAAGGTACGCCGGGGATAACAGGCTGATGGTGTTCGAGCGTTCATAGCGACGACACCGTTTGGCACCTCGATGTCGACTCATCACATCCTGGGGCTGAAGAAGGTCCCAAGGGTTCGGCTGTTCGCCGATTAAAGTGATACGTGAGTTGGGTTTAGAACGTCGTGAGACAGTTCGGTTTCTATCTGCCGTGGGTGAAGGAAATTTGAGAAGGTCTGACTCTAGTACGAGAGGACCGAGATGGATATACCTCTGGTGTACCAGCTGTTATGCCAATAGCATCGCTGGGTGGCTATGTATAGATGGGATAATTGCTGAAAGCATATAAGCAAGAAACCCTCTTCAAAAAGATTTCCCAATTAAGGCCGTGGAAGACTACCACGTTGATAGGCTAGGTGTGGAAGCATGGTAACATGTGAAGCTAACTAGTACTAATAGCCTGATTGATTTATTTGCTTTCTATATGTGTGTATGCAGTGTTAAATATTAAGTTAAAATTGTTAAGTTAGAAATTTTTATTGACTTGGTGGCTATAGCAAAAATGAACCACCCGATCTCATCCCGAACTCGGAAGTGAAACTTTTTAGCGCTGATGGTACTTGAAAAGGGAGAGTAGGTCGCCGCCAAGTTTATAAAAATTTCTTTTTACCGCCTTTTAATAATTCTTTTATTACGAGAAGTCGCTTCTATGTTCAAATCTAATAATTGCGGTCTAGGCTTATTCTTATTCTGCTCTAAGTATTGACTTTGCTCAAATGCTAATTCCCATTGTGTACGATAACTAGATTCTTTATATTCATAAAAATCTTCTTTAACATTATTTGTATTTATATTGAGATTTTTATCTTGTTCTTTTCTACTTTCTACCATTAAACACCCACACCCATTAATTTATTTTAAAAATTTTACTTATGTTATCATAAAAAATATAGTTGTAAATACCTTAATTGAATTTTTTTTTTATTTTATCTTTTTTAAGCAAATAGTTAGATCTTTTTGTAAGTTTTTATAACTTGCTTGCATAATGTTTCTATGAGTTAGTATTATGTAGTAGTGCCCTATATTGCTTATATTTAAAATGCTAATTTTAGCAAGTATTCGTAGTTGCCTTTTTATTTTATTTCTTTTTGCTGCTTTTCCGGCTTTTTTACTGATAGCCAGACCTACTCTAATAGTATGAATGTATTTTTCAGGTTCTCTTTCTTTTATAGCATACAGTGATATATAAAGCCCACGATAAAAAAGACTGCTGAGTGCTAACTTATTTTTGAAAGCAAAGGAAAAATCTTTTTTTTTATACTTACTATGCGCATAATTTGTTACACCCTAATGAACGGCGCCTATTAAGGATTTTTCTTCCAGCTCTTGTTGCCATACGTGAACGAAATCCATGTCTGCGCTTTCTTATCAAATTTTTTGGTTGAAATGTTCTCTTCATTGTTTTTATATTAATATAATTATTTATTTTAAATTGTTTTACTTTATTGTCAAATGATGGTGAACTTGTATGACATTTTTGTAGAATAAAATTTGATGCATGGGAAAATGAATTCGGTGATAGTCATACCTGTCCTACTAATCCTTTTATTTTGTCTTAGTAGGTTTCAAGAGGTAAATAAGGTTAAATCTTATCTATATCTTAGTTGTGTATGGATGCTAACTTGGTTGTTAGTACTCTATAATAATTGTTTTGTAACTTTTATTTCTATAGCGTTACTTTTTTTCATGCTTGCTTTTATCTTTAAAAATAAAAGAAATAAGATAATAAAACTTTCGTTATTTGTGGCTTTGGCCATATCATTTTTTATCACTTTATTTATAATGCTATCTATTTTTATTCAATCCATTAATTTTTTTAATAAAGTAGCTATTTCAGAATTCTTGTTTTGCTTGAAATGGGGCCACAATGTAGTCACTATCAATGAAGAGAAGGTAGGATGTTTTGGTATAGCGCCGCTTTTAGTGGGTACATTACTTATAACTATTATAGCAATGTTAGTTGTCGTTCCGCTTGGTTTATTTTCTGCAATATATATTAGTGAATATGCGAGTGAGAAAGTGCGTTATATTGTTAATACAACTTTGCAAGTTTTGTCTGCTATTCCTACGGTTGTATATGGATATTTCGCGGTTGTGTTTTTGTCTTTCTTTATAAAGCAGGTAGCAAATTTTTTTGGTTTAAGTATACACTCAGAAAGTGCCTTAGTTGCCGGTTTATCGATTGGGATAATGATTCTTCCTTTTATTATTTCTTTACTCGAAGATGCCATAAGATCTGTTCCAAAAAGCTTGCGTTATGGCTTCATGGCACTTGGCGCAACTCCAGCGGAAACTATATGGCATATAACAATACCTTATGCAATGCCTACAATTTTAAGTGCAATTTTATTGTCAATTTCAAGAGTGATAGGTGAAACAATGATTGTGCTAATGGCTGTGGGAATCAACGCAAATTTGACTTTTAACCCTCTTAATTCAGTTACTACCATTACCGTGCAGATCGCTACATTACTTACCGGAGATCAGGATTTCAATAGTGTACAAACTCTTGCTGCTTATGCGCTTAGCTTAGTATTGTTTATTATTACTTGGCTATTAAATGCATTTGCATTGTTTGTAATGAAGCGTAACTAGTAAGCGTTTTAATGTTGCAAAATTTCTATTAATAATATAAGATTTATTTTCTTTAGAAGTTCTTTTATGGAATTATAGTGTTAGGTGATAAAAGTAAAGAGATGAATATAGGTAGAGCGATTAAGGTAACTCAAGCAGTTGTTGATATAAAATTTGAAGGTGAATTGCCTAAAATATTTAATGCTTTAAAAAGCAAACTAAAATATAAGGATAAGGAGCTGGTTTTAGAAGTTTCGCAGCATATAGGTGACAATATAGTTCGTTGTATTGCTATGGATAGCACAGATGGCATGTCAAGGGGGGATGAATTTTTTGATACAGGTGCACCAATATCTGTGCCAATTGGGCGTTCAACTTTAGGAAGGATTTTTAATGTTGTTGGAGAGCTTATAGATGAGTGTGGTCCACTGAAGGGAAAATATAACTTAGAGTCTATACACAGAGCACCTCCAAGTTTTACTGAACAGAGAATACAGGAAGAAGTTTTAGTTACGGGAATAAAAGTTATAGATCTTCTTGCACCTTATCTTAAAGGAGGAAAAATTGGCTTATTTGGTGGAGCCGGTGTTGGTAAAACAGTCCTGATAATGGAATTAATTAATAATATAGCAAAAGCTCATAAAGGATTTTCTGTGTTTGCCGGGGTAGGGGAGAGAACACGTGAAGGTAACGATCTTTATCACGAGATGATCACTTCAAATGTAATAAATATAAATGAGCATGAAAAATCTCAAGCTGTTTTGGTTTATGGTCAGATGAATGAGCCTCCTGGAGCAAGGGCTAGAGTTGCTTTAACAGCACTTACTATGGCAGAGTATTTTCGTGACCGTGAAAACCAAGATGTTCTGTTTTTTGTGGATAATATCTTCCGTTTTACACAAGCTGGTTCTGAAATTTCTGCTTTACTTGGAAGAATACCGTCAGCTGTTGGTTATCAGCCAACCCTTGCAACTGATATGGGTGCAATGCAAGAAAGAATAGCTTCAACAACTTCTGGCTCTATTACTTCTGTGCAAGCTATATATGTTCCTGCGGACGATTTAACTGATCCAGCTCCAGCAACTACATTCTCTCATCTTGATGCCACCACAGTGTTGTCAAGGCAAATAGCTGAAATGGGAATATACCCTGCTGTTGATCCACTTGATTCAACTTCTCAGTCTTTATCTGCTGAAATCATTGGTGAAGAACATTATAAGGTAGCTTCTGAGGTGAAACGTATATTGCAAACTTATAAATCACTGCAAGATATTATCGCAATACTTGGTATGGATGAGCTATCTGATGAAGATAAAATTATTGTTGATAGGGCTCGTAAGATTCAGAAATTTCTTTCTCAACCTTTTCACGTTGCAGAAATATTTACTGGTATGCCTGGTAAATTTGTTTCACTTTCTGATACTGTTTCCAGTTTTAAAGAGATTGTTGAAGGTAAATATGATCACTTACCAGAGGCTGCTTTTTATATGGTGGGGAATGTAGATGAAGCAATAAAAAAGGCTGAATTAATACAAGCTGAAGCTAAATAAAAGTTAAAGATTATGAATACTTTTAAAGTGCAATTTTTCTCTCCTGACGATCAAATTTCATTCAGTGGAGTGGTTTCTCTTTCAGTAACTGGGCTCGAAGGGGAGCTTATGATTTTAGCTCACCATGCTCCTTACTTAATTTATTTATTGCCTGGTATGATTACTGTTAAAATGAGTAACCAAACAGGAAAGAAGGTTGTAATTGATAGTGGCGTATTAGAAGTTGCAAATAATAATTGTAGCATTATAACAAGTCAAATTCAGGTTTTTGATCGTGCAATTCATGATGAGAAATCGTTTAAAAATAAGAGAATTAGTATATATTTAAGTTATCTTGATGAGAAGTTTCTTTCTTAGTTGTTTTAGGCAAAAAGTCGGTTATCACTTTCTTGTCATCCAAGTAGCCCAACTTTTGTCATCCAAGTGCTTTTTTTTCTGTCATCCAGTATTCTCTTCCCTGTCATTCCAGTGCTCACCTTTGTCATCCCAGTGCGTGACACTGGAATCCAGATATAAAAATATTTGCAAATCATGCAATTGGCAGGGGATTCTAGGAACATATGTCAAAAACAATTTCTATGATGAAATAGGCTGGATTCCAGTGTCACGCACTGGAATGACACCTTGCCTTACTGAACGTTCGTGCAGTTCTGTAGCGGACACTGGGATAACACCATTTTTGTACTTTTGCCTTCAAAGATGACAATGTTTTGTAAAGATAGTTTTTTAATAGGATATTAATATGGAAATTTTTCTTGATAGCGTTGATTTAAATGAAATTAAAGAACTAAAGGAGTTCATTGACGGCATAACAACTAATCCTTCTTTAATAGCAAAGTCCGGGCGTAAAGATAAATACGAGGATTTAGTGCGTGAAATATGCTCTATTATAAAAGGGCCTGTTAGTGTTGAAGTTGTCGCTGACAAGCATGAAGAGATGATCAAAGAAGGTCTTAACTTAGCTAAAATAGCTGATAATGTTGTGGTAAAATTGCCCCTTACATATGAAGGATTAATTTCTTGTAAAAAATTGTGGACAGAGCATAAAATACCTGTTAACATCACATTATGTTTTTCTCCTGGGCAAGCACTGCTTGCCGCTAAGGCCGGTGCTTGTTTTATTTCTCCCTTTGTTGGTCGCCTTGATGATATAAGCTATGATGGCTTATCGCTAATAGAAGATATATGTACTATATATTCTAATTACGGTTTTGATACTAAAGTTCTTGTTGCATCAGTGAGAAGCCCAGCACATGTAATAGAAGCTGCAAGGCTTGGTGCTGATTCAATTACTGTGCCAGCAAAAGTACTTAGACAATTAATTAATCACCCACTTACTGACCAAGGGCTAGCAATATTTGAAAAAGACTGGGGTGCAAAATAATAAACGGTCACTACTCTGAATCGGTTGACAAATTGGACGTTTGATAAGCGTAATTTGGAGCTTCTTGTGTAATGACTACATCATGAGCATGACTCTCTCTTAATCCTGATGCAGTAATAGTCACAAATTTGCAGTTTTTCTTCATTTCTTCTATATTCCTGTTACCGGTATATCCCATTGCAGCTTGCAATCCGCCAATCAACTGATGGATTACTCCTGAAGCCGGACCTTTGAATGGAACTCTTCCTTCCACTCCTTGTGGAACTAATTTGAGTTTTGAATCTTTATCTTGAAAATAACGGCTAGCTGAACCTCGTTTCATTGCACTAATAGATCCCATTCCTCGATAGCCTTTATATGCTCTGCCCTTATACATGATAATCTCACCTGGGCTTTCGTCAGTGCCAGCAAAAATCGAACCAATCATCACAGAGTCAGCACCAACTGCAATAGCTTTTGCAACATCTCCTGAGTATTTTACCCCACCATCAGCAATTAGTCTGACGTTTCTTGCTCTACACGCCTCTGCAACATTCTTGATTGCAGAGAATTGTGGCACACCAACACCTGTAACTATTCTGGTTGTACAGATTGATCCTGGTCCTATTCCAACCTTCACTGCATCAACACCCGCATCAATCAACGCTTCAGCAGCCTCCTTTGTTGCAATGTTTCCGCCAATTAATTGCGTATTAGGATACATCTTTTTTATTTCCCTAATGGTATTGATAACGTTTTCGGAATGACCGTGAGCAGTATCCACAACTACTACATCAACTTCTTCTCCGATCAAAGCTTCACATCTTTCTATACCATCTTTTTTACCAGTGCCAATTGCAGCGGCAACTCTGAGCCGCCTTTTACTGTCTTTACATGAATTTGGGTATCTATTGTATTTTTCAATGTCTTTAACCGTAATTAAACCTATACAACAAGAATTTTCATCTACGACCAAAAGCTTTTCTATTCTATTTTCATGCAACAATTTCATTGCTGAGGCACTATTTACTCCCTGCTCCCGCACTGTCACTAACTTATCTTTTGTCATCACTTCGGAAACTTTTACATTCATGTTCTGGTCTTCAATAAACCTCACATCTCGGTTAGTTAAAATTCCAACTAACTTGCGTTGATCGACTACAGGAATGCCAGAATAGTTGTGCTCTCTCATTAATGAAATTGCTTCCGCAACTGTTTTATCCGGTGAAATCGTAATTGGGTTATATACGATCCAACTTTCATATTTTTTCACCTTTCTCACTTCTAAAACTTGTTCATCTATTGATAAATTCTTATGTATGCAACCTATCCCTCCATGTTGGGCAATAGCTATTGCAAAGCCCGATTCAGTAACAGTATCCATTGCAGAGGATATGAGAGGGATATTTAGTTCTATACTATTTGTTAAATAAGTTTTTGTATCTGCATCGTAAGGTAATATATCAGAATAGGCTGGCAAAAGAAGTATATCGTCAAACGAATAACAAGCTTCCATTTTTTTCATAGGCTTTATTTAAAGCTTATACGCCAATTAATTAAATTGCAATAGGGCTTTTGCAAAATTAGCTACAGCTTTAGATTAGTAATTATAGGTGATACCTTAAGTTGTCATTCCAGTGTCAAGCACTGGAATGACACCGTCATAAAGGAACCAGTGTCAGCTACTTTCATGACACCATTCTTTTTTCTGGATCCAAGTAGTCTGGGCACTGGGATGACAGGAGAAGGAGGCTACTGGAATGACAGGGAGAGGGGCTACTTGGATGACAGCAGATCACCTCTTCACAAAAATTTTATCAGTAATACGCATATCAATAATACTCCAATTGCTGAAAGTAAAATCAGTTGTATTTTGCAAGTGGTTTAAATAGTCCCATGCACTATAAGGGTTATCTTCAGGCAGTTTCACTGTGGAATCGTTATCAAGTATGATATTCCATCTTCTATTCCCTATATAAGCAAAAGAAGAAATGTGGTCACTTAATTGAGCTTTACTCTCTAACACATCTTTAACAAATTCTAGGTTTGATAACGAGTTTTGTCCTGTAATTACAACAAGATCATCTATTGGATAGTCATCTATGATCACTTTGCCTTCGAAATCAATTACCGAAGTTTTGTTATTATCTTTCCAGAGAGCGAACGGTTTATGCTCATCTATATTAATGTGTAGAGTATTGGGCAAAATTCTGTGAACTCTTACGTATTTTATCCATCTGCTTACGGATTGTATGTTACCGGCAAGTTTTGAAAGTGATATATACAGGATAGGTTGCATTCTATCTGTCAAACTTAGAATATCCTTTTTATTTGTAAATTTATTGCCGCTCACGACTACTTCGTCGATTGAAAATCCACTACTGAGTAATAAACTGGATAGGCAGTCATTATACCAAGTAAAGTAGTAATTAAATCGATTTATTATTTTATCAAGTGAGCTGTAGAGTATTAGCGTAAGAAAAAGTGCTGTGATAATAACCAAGGCACACTTACGCAAAAAACTCCTTTGGCCTCTAGTAACATTGCTCAACATTTACTTAATCTCTAACATTTTTGTGCTGCTTCAACAATAATTTTAACTAATTCATTAAAATCGATTCCTTTTGTCAATTTTGCAATTTCTGGCACTAATGATAACTCAGTAAAGCCAGGATGTGTATTAATCTCAAGCATTTTTAAAGTGTTATTTTTGGGATTATAACGGAAATCTGAGCGGGAAATAGTTTTGCATCCTAAAAATTGATGAACTTTCAATGCGTGTTCCAAGGTCATTTTATATATATTGTCAGGAACTTCAGCAGGAAATATATGTTCTGCAGATCCATCTGTATACTTTGCTTCATAATCATAGAATTTATTTTTTGGTCGTATTTCCATAGTGCCAATTGCTTCATCCAGCAATACAGCAGTATGTAACTCTATGCCCGGTATGTATTCTTCTACGATCATCAAGTCTCTTGTCATCCAAGTAGCTCCTTTCTTGTTATCCAAGTAGCTAGACACTGCCTGGTCACGCGCTGGGAGCATGTTTTTTAGTTTTGAATGATCCTCATGCGAGAAAATTATGTGTACTCCGATACTAGAGCCTTCATTAATTGGCTTTAAGACGTACGGATAATCGATTTTAATATTATTTTTTAGTAGATCTTCTCGGCTAATTACATAACCTTTTGGAGTGTCGATACTAAGGGACCGAAATATATGCTTTGACATCACTTTATTCATAGCAACAGCAGAAGCCATAACTCCTGAGTGTGTATATTTTATACCTAAAATCTCCAATAAACCTTGAATGCAGCCATCTTCACCATAAGGTCCATGCAGAGCGATAAAAGCAAGGCCCGAATTAATTTTTCTAAGCTTTTCAGCAATGTTGCTGTCAACATCTATTTCTATTGCATTATATGAAAGGCTATCAAGCGCCTTCTTTACTGCTTTTCCGCTCATAAGCGACACTTCTCTCTCACAAGAAAATCCACCACTTAAAATTGCTATAGTTGGAATCATGAGCATTCTATGTTTTGCTATATAGCATATAGAAGATACTTTTATCTTCAATAAAAACCTGCTTCTATAGCTAAAAATTTATCAATGAATTAATATTAACTTAGTATTAAATAATGTTAAAAACTTGATAATATGATTATTTTCAGCAATAAAAACTAAAGGTTGTGAGAACCGTTCATTTTGGAATCTGTATACCTAGCCTTTACTCCTCAAAAGATTATAAACAGGTTCTCACGACTATAATTCATCTGGCGGGTGATCAGATAACATCTTGCTCTCTCTAACCCTTTTTCCTGATTAATTTTTGCTAGCGCTACTTGCTAGCCTATTAAGTGATAATCATGATTATAATCATCTAGCGGGTGATCAGTAGTTGTTATAACATCTTGTTGATCAGATTCCTTTAATTCTTTTTCCTGTTTCTCCTGATTAATTGTTGTTTTAGGTCTCTCTTCTGTATTTAACTCTCCTTGATTATCGTCTAATCCAATGTTTTTTAATTCTTCTGCTACATCTCTTATAAATTCGCCTCTTGGGGAAGAAGTGCCGTAATTTTTCTCATTATACAAATTTAGAGTAACATAAATCATTGTTGTCAAATCATTAGCTATAGACTCACTGTGATAATGGTATTCGTGATAATCCGCGGTAATAGAATCATAATCATCGTCAGACAAATTTGCTAAGTTGTTATATGTAAAGCCTTTAAAAGTATGATCTGTGTTGATATCTAAACCATATCTCTCTTGGTAGGCATGAAAAATATAATTAGCGTATTTTTCAATCGTAAGGAGATCTTTCTCGTCTAGTTGGTCGTAATGTATTTCATACTTAAAGTTTGTTCCCTCAATATTGATTGTTTTTGAATGTGGCAACACTGTTTTTGGACTGATTTCTTCTTGGCTACTTTTTTCCTCATCTAGCTTGATTTTTTCTTCTTCTTCTGAGCCTGAAGATTCCACTTTCTTTGACTCTTCTTGTTTTTCCTGATTAATTATTGTTTTAGATTTCTCCTCTGTAGTTGACTCTTCTTGATTATTGTCCGAGTTATTCAAATCTGGCAACACTGTTTTTGGACTGATTTCTTCTTGGCTACTTTTTTCCTCATCTAGCTTGATTTTTCCTTCCTCTTCTGGGCCTGAAGGTTCCACTTTTTTTGACTCTCCTTGATTATCATCTAATTTAATGGCTTTCAATTCTTTTGTTACATTTCCTATAAAGTGGTTTTCGTTGGGAGGAATACCGTGCTTTTCCTTATTATACAAACTTAGAGTAAAATAAATCATTTCTGTCAAATCATGAGCTACAGACCCACTTTTATGAGGGTAGTGGTGAAAAGATGCGCTTGCATGAGCTATGTTAGACCTTAGATGTGCATTACGCAAATCTGTTAAGCTGTTATATATAAAGCCTTTAACAGTATGATCTGTGTTCATATCTAAACCATATCTCTCTTGGTAGGCATGAAAAATATGATTAGCGTATTTTTCAATTCTAAGAAGATCTTTATCATCTAATTGATCGTAATGTATTTCATACTTGAAGTTTGTTCCTTCAATATTGATTGTTTTTGAATTTGGTAACACTACTTTATGCTTTGTTGGGTTTATACTCTCTTTAGCGTGATCTTCCATTTTGATGCCTCTAAATTTTATAATACTGTCATCCTACTAAAAGTTATATAATAATTCGTTAATTCTATATTTAACATAATCTTTCGTTGTTTCCAAGTAGATTATTATTAATCTAATATTAAATATTATTAAAAACCTAAATAATGCAACCATTTTCAATAACCAAAGACAAGCAGCATAAGATATAAAAGAAATTTCTTCCTCTTCAGCAGTATTATTCTAAATTTTCGTCAAAATAAGCTGTTTTATCCTTTTTTTCCTTATACTCTTCTGCGGTATAGAGGGGTTGCTTCTTAGCTGTGATATTTGGCCATTTTTGTGAGTATTCTACATTTATATCGTAAAATAACTTGAAAGTTTTTTGTTCACTGTTCAGTAACTCTTCATCTAGTTCTAAAATATCTTTTATGGAATCATCAGTTACAATTGCATCTACTGGACACTCAGGTATGCACACTCCGCAA
Source organism: Wolbachia endosymbiont (group A) of Apoderus coryli (assembly GCF_947251615.1). Taxonomy (NCBI): domain Bacteria; kingdom Pseudomonadati; phylum Pseudomonadota; class Alphaproteobacteria; order Rickettsiales; family Anaplasmataceae; genus Wolbachia; species Wolbachia endosymbiont (group A) of Apoderus coryli. The sequence goes on from NZ_OX366367.1 coordinate 553,529, forward strand.
TCAATACATTCATCTGGGTTAATCACGAGCATGTTTTTACCTTCATAGAAGCAGTCAACGGGACATACTTCCACACAGTCCGTATATTTACATTTTATGCATTTATCTGTAACAAAATGCGTCATAAAATACTGTATATTTGCATTATCTTGGGTACACTAAATTGATAAGAAATTCAAGCCTTTTATGAAGATAAATAAATTGAACAACAAAGAATTAGAAGTATGGTTAAGCTTGGCTAGAACTATAGGACCAATAAAGTTTTTTAGTATACTAAGAACACATAGATCGCTAGATGAGGTGTTGAAATATCTCAATAGGGTGGCTAATAATAGGGTGTATGGCATTCAAGATGCACGAGAAGAAATCAATAATGCAGAAAGAATTGGAGCTAAAATTATACCCGCATGTGACCCAGATTACCCTGATCTTTTAAGAAATATCTCTAGTTGTCCTCCTGTAATAACTGCGTTTGGTGATATATCATTATTAAGCCGTGAGATAATTGCAATAATCGGTGGGCGTAACTCTTCAATGAATGGAAGAAATTTTGCCAATAAGTTGGCACTTGATTTAAGCGAAGCTGGTTTTGTTATTGTTTCTGGACTTGCAAAAGGAATCGATACTGCAGCAAACAGTGTAATATACAAAAATCATCCCACTATTGCTGTTACAGCAAGCGGAATTGATGTGGTGTATCCAAAAGAGAATTTTGATCTATACAAAAAAATCACTGGGAATGGTGGTTTAGTAATTACTGAGCTTCCATTTGCTACTAAACCAAAGCCTCAATATTTTCCTCAGAGGAATCGAATTATATCTGGTCTATCGCTGGGTGTTGTAGTGATTGAAGCATCGAAACGTTCTGGCTCTCTAATAACAGCAGATTTTGCTTTAAATCAAGGGAGAGAGGTGTTTGCAGTTTCTGGTTTCCCTTTAGATTCACGCTGTAGTGGTAGTAATTATTTAATTAAAAACGGTGCTAAGCTTATCGAATCCGCTGATGACATAATAGAGAGTATTAGGTTTAGTTTACCTCCGCAGCAAAAAAACCTATTTGATGTTGAGCACTATTCTGTTAACCAAAAACAAGAAAAATTACAGCAGGCAAAATCTGTTATAGTTGATCATATTAACTCTGTACCTGTTGATATAGATGAACTTATATTAGCAAGCGGACTTTCTACCAACATAGCTCTAATGGCTCTTTTAGAACTAGAGTTGGAAAACAGAATAGAGCGTTCACCGGGGAATAAAATATCGTTAATTTTCTAGATTACTTTAGCTATAAGCCCACAACCGTACGAACATTATGATTTGAGTTCACCAAGAAAGATGTCATTCCAGCGCGTGACGCTGGAATCCAGACTTTATTATGCAGCCAATTGGTTGAAATTAAGTCTTCTGGATCCAAGTAGTCAGGGCACTGGGATGACACCGTCTTGGATGGAAATCAGTATCAGCTACTTAGATGACACCACTTTTGTATGGAAACCAGTGTCACTATGACAACCTTCATCTCGCTACGTGTTAGCGGATACCGTGACAGTATGACTAGGGAGTACGCGTTAGCGGAATCTACTGAGACGCCCGTGATAGCCCTATTTCTATAGTGAGTAATTCCCTCTTATCTACTTTTAGAATTAATAAGAGAAAACTTTTTTTCAACTTGTTGTATAATTTTATAAAAGTGATTGAAATCTAAGCTTGCACTGCCAATTAAAACTCCTGATAAATTTGAGATACTGAGCAAGTTTTCTATATTTTCTGAGCTGACTGAACCACCATATATAATGTGTTTTTTACCAGTACACAATTTTATTACCTCTATCACCTCAGCAATTGCGTCATTGCTTGGTACACATCCTGTACCTATTGCCCATATTGGCTCATATGCTACGGTATATTCACCGTGTGTTGGCAAACGGTTTTTGCATTGATATTCTATTACTTCTTTTGTTTTTTCATTCTTATAATCTTCTGAATTTTCACCTACACAGATAATTGGGTGTAAGCCTGATTCTATTGCTATTTCTGACTTAAGTTTTATTTCACTATCTTTTTCATTGGCCCTTTCAGAATGCCCAAGTATTACGTAAGTACACCCTAGTTCTTTTAACATTTCTGCGCTAATTTCACCTGTGTAAGAACCGAACTTTTTATGATGGCAATTCTGTGCTCCTATATTAATATTATTGTTCAACTCTATACTGCTTGGAAATGATGTAAAAGGAGGGCAAATTACTAATTTAGAGGTAATTTCGTTGCTCTTGTTGTTAAGTTTGCCTATAAAGTCAACAAATGAAGAACGCATTCCATTCATTTTCCAATTTGCTACTATTAAAAAGGACATCAACTTTACTTATATGGGCGAGAGTGCCGGCTGTCGGACTTGAACTGACAACCTACTGATTACAAGTCAGTTGCTCTACCAATTGAGCTAAGCCGGCGTTAAACACATTAATAATATACAATTATCAATGGATTTTAGTCAACTGATTTTTAAAATACTGTATAATGAAAATAATATGAGAAAATTTTTACTGAAGCCAAAAAAGAGTCTAGGGCAAAATTTTATTTTATCGAGTGAGATAACAAAAAAAATCGTCGCTTTAGCTGATAGTCTGGAAAATTTTAATGTCATTGAAATTGGTCCTGGATATGGTGCATTAACAAGAGAAATATTGGTGCATAATCCAAAGTCTCTACTTTCTATAGAAAAAGATAGAGATTTAGTAAAACACCATGACCAACTGCTAAATGAGCATCAAGGAAAGTATAGAATTATAGAAGCGGATGCACTGCATGTTATAGAAGAAGAGCTGATAGAGCGCCCAGTCAAAGTTATTGCTAACTTGCCTTACAATATCTCGGTAGTGTTATTTTTAAAGTGGTTAAATAATATAAAATTTTTTACGAGTTTGACATTAATGTTTCAAAAAGAGGTAGCAGATCGCATTACGGCAAGACCCAATTCTAAAGATTATGGTTCCTTATCAGTGCTAAGCCAGTTGCTATGTGATATAAAAAAGGAATTTGATATTGAACCTAAAGAGTTTTTTCCAAGACCAAAAATACATTCTTCAGTAATTACAGTAAATCCTTTGCCTACCCCAAAGTTTGCAGTAAATTTGGAAACCTTAACAAGATTAACACGTGTCGTTTTTTCTCAAAGAAGAAAGATGCTGAGAAATAGCTTGCAAAATATAACGAACCACGCTGAAACTGTCCTTGAAAACGCTAAATTGAGTGGAAACGAACGTCCAGAAAACTTAACTATTGAGCAGTTTTGTTTGCTGGCAAATAATGTAGAATGCTTATTTTGCAATAAAATATATTAGCAACCATATAGCCTTTCTATCCCCTAAAAACAGTTAGAGCTATACGACAGAACGTATCCGTTCAGCCAATGGCGTCAACTTAAGGAAAAATATAAGCGATAGTGTGTAAAATTTCTCTCTAAATTTTTTACCATTAAATTATCCAGAAGCCGCAGGAAACAGCACTTTTGTTTCTATTTTATTTCAACAAAGAAGTTTAAAATGTGTCCTTTTTAGGTGAAACATGCAAAAAGGAAAAAATTTTATTCTACAAATTAAAAATATAATATACTCGAAAGCTTTTCAGAGAATCCATTGTGTTGGAAAGAACAGTTTCACGCGAACAAGAAAACTCCCTTTTACGACAGTATTTTCTATGATTTTAAAGTTAGTTAAAAAAAGTTTGGGAATAGAATGTGAACTTATGGATCCACTAACTTGTAAAGTTCCACCCTCAAAGCAAGCTTTTTCTAAAGCAAGATATAAGATTTATCATACAGGTTTTAAAGAGTTATTGGAGCTAAGCATCCAAACAGCCTATCAAGATGAACCTAAGCTGGAGAGGCTATAGACTTATTGCAGCAGATGGTTCTGGTATGAGATTACCCAGCTCTGAGGAAATTGTATCCGAGTTTGGCCGTTTTAAACCAAATGGAACAACAGGCACAATGCCACCATTGGCAATTTGTTTGTTGATTTATGTACTTCACTGATTTGCAGTGCTCGCCTTGCGGCTTGGAATATAGGCGAACAAACGTTGGCGGAAGAGCAATTACCCGAAGTTATCACTCAAATGCGTTCATTAAATCAAAAGAAATTATTATTTATCTATGATCGTGGTTATCCTTCAGTAAAATTCATTCAGCAGCATTATGATTTGGAAGTAGATTTTATTTTTCGCTTGCAAAAAAGAAATTATAGCAAGCTATGGGAACGCTGGCGAATTAGATTTCGATTTTATATTAGAAAATGAAAAGCTAAAAAATAAAATGAAAGGACAGAAAGTAAGAGTTATAGTGCTGACATTAGCCAACGGAGAAACAGAGGACTTCACTTTTTGATCGAGAAAAATTTACTTTGGAAGATATCAGTAAAGCTTATGTATTAAGGTGGCACATAGAGGAGTGCTATAAACGACTCAAAGTAGGAGCAGAGTTAGAGAATTTTTCTGGGGTAAATTTAGAGGCTGTATTACAAGAATTTTGGGCAAACTTGGTCATGTGCAATATATTATCGCTTCATATCACAAGGGCCTTGGAACCCAGATCAAATTGCTGAGTATCGTTTAAATTTTTCAGTTTTATTTGGTGTGATGAGACAGAAACTTTATCAAGTGCTTGTTGGAAATTGTTCGCCAAAAAACTTTCAAGCCCTTTTTGATAGAGCAAGTATACGTGCTAAAGTTAAGATCCGACCAGGGCGATTATATAGCCGCAACAAGGTAGATAAGCCCAAACGCCATCATGTCTTTAGGAGAGTTTGCTAATGAAAGCTCTTAAGTTGACGCCATTGGCTGAACGGATACCCGCGATTAGCATTAACTGATAATTGTGATTTAAGTCCGTCACAGTGCCCTTTTTTTGTCATTCTATAGCTATACCGCCGCGGCGCTAACGGGTAGCGGAATGACGAATTACTATACCGCCACGAACCGTCATACCGTCACGGTATCTCTAGATCCCGCTAATAAGCAGCGGGATGACGAATTACTATACCGCCGCGAACCGTCATACCGTCACGGTATCTCTAGATCCCGCTAACAAGTAGCGGGATGACGATTGTCAGGCTAGCTGTCATCCCAGTTTGGAATCCAGGAAAAAGAATGGGTGTCATCCCAGTGCCCAGACACTGGGATCCAGGAAAGTTTGCTTGTAAACAAGAAAACTAGCATAGAAAGTGGTTACAACGTTTTCGATGAGATTATATGGAAAACTGGATTCCAGTGTCAAGCACTGGAATGACATCACAGGGGCACTGGAATGACACCTCTCTTGGGCTCTTTTAGCTATAAACATTAAGAAATTTACCAAATGAAAAAAAAGGCAAAAGAAGCCCTAGTCATTGTCTATTTTCAGTATTGGCGTTTTTTAAGTCTTAAACACTGCAATTTAGCTGCTTTTAAATGCAACTCACCTTTGTTTAAATGTTTAAGAAATTTACTAAGCAGAAAAAAAGGCAAAGAAACCCCGTGGTAATTAGTGTTCACTCTCTAATCCTGCAAATTGGCGTACTATACTGTCTTAAACGACTTATAAGCGCGTTTCAGCTTATATAGGTAAAAACCTAGAAATATTGTGAAGACATAAGGTGCACATAGTGCAAAAAATTAAAAATAAGACGCCAACTACGTTGTTTTCTTGCTGTTTAATCTGCACAGATGAAGATAACTGAATACCTTCAGTTTCATGATAAGGGGGCTGGCAAAGGGTGTCAAGTAAGTTTTTCGTTTCTATGGGTCAGTTGGTACGCGCTTTGCCTTTTAACAGATGTGAAAGCACAATTATTACGAACAACATTCCACCAATAACTGATATAGCGCCACCTATAATGAAGCACGTGCGTGCTAACATTGATGAAATACTTGGCAGATCTGCAACTTTTCTTAAGGCACCATATCCACCAAGCCATACAAGTCCAGTAATATGGAGAAAATGTCCCACACTGTACGCATAAATCTGCAATTTTACGATAGAGTTTTTTACCTCTTTAAAGTTTAATTTAGGTAACAGCCAATAAATGAAATTCATAAAAGCTATAGTGATCCCAACTACAGAACCATGATAATGAGCGGGAATCGTGACATTTCCTTCAATAGTCAGCACTCCAAGCACATCTCCATAAGTGAACAACAAAAATGAATGTAATAAATAGTTGCTTTTATCATTAATAAAAGTTCTGATGTTGCAGCACACTAATATTATCAAAAAGCACGGCAAAACTGCTCCAGCAATCCTCATATGCCAAGTAAAAAACTGTATTAACTTGGCACTATCAACTGGATAAACAAAATATACAAACAGTGCACCCATAGCCAAAATTGTGTTTATAAATAGTGGTAAAATAGTAATTTTACTGTTTGAAGCTAAACTAACATCACTGAAACTCAGCATCATTAAATACACTAAAAACATTGCTTGAGCAAAAGCAAATTGCAGCAAATGTCCGCCTCCCCAAAAGAGATATTCGTAAAACAAATTCTTATCCGAGTGATATAGACCTGGAGGCATATTTTGATACGCTAAAACAAAGCAAAGAAATGATGAAACAAGTATAATAACCAGTCCAATTTGCCCAACAGAGAGAAATGAAACCTCTTTTTTTGATGTGTATGCTAGCATTGCATTTACTAATATACTGGTGGTAAACAAACCAAGACCAAATAAGAATAATTTGTTTTGTAATACGGGAATATAATTGCTTTTAATAACTTCAGTATTTGGAACGAATGCGGATATAAACATCAGCAGCATCGAAAGGGTTGATAGAACCCATGAAAAGTTAAACCAACTATTGGTATTTTGTAGGTTTATGATAAGAAGTAGAGATATTATAGAGCACATCCACACCAAAATTGACAGGTTTACGTGTATCACCAGCGCATTATCAAAAATATATTGTGCAGAAGGAATGAGAGAGGAGATAAAAGGCAGTCGTAAAAAAATAACAATTATTGACAGTAACCCAGAGCAAGCAAGGGCACATACTGCCAAGAACATCCATTTTCTACAGAGCGGAGCGTTGTCTTGTATGTTAAGCACAATCTTTTTTCTCAATTTTGTTCAATACAATATATAACACTGCAATAATACCTAAAACATAGCAATAGTATACGTGTGGCATGACTGCCAAAGGTGAAACTCCAGCAATAGTGCTAGCCAAAAGCAATTGAGCGCCATACGGTATTAATCCTTGAAATACACAAGAAAATATGCCTAGCCATGCTGCACTATAGTGAGGCGGTATTTCATATTTCTTAGCAATATCTCTAGCAATTTCACCACTAAAAATTATAGCGATGGTGTTATTTGCAAGTAAAATATCAAATATGCTGACTATTTTTGCAATAAATAATTGCGCAGTTTTTTGTCCACCACGTTGTATCATAACCCAAGATGAAAGTTTATCTGCAAGCTCCTTAGAATTTTTACCTACTAGTCCTGAAAGTCCGCCAACCATCAATGACAGTAGCATAATTTCATGCATACTCATAAACCCTTTGGTGATGTTTTGGCTTAAAAACAATAAACCATGATTGTTGTTATTTATAAATCCAATAATTCCAGCAAAAGTTATGCTTAAAACCAATGCCGTAAATACATTGATTCCAAAGTTTGCAAGCAATATAAGTATGATGTAAGGAGCCACAAGCAATAAAGAATACTCCTTAACTGAAATAGCAGCACTATTGCTTGAGCTATAAAATAATATAATTATTGTGAATATAGAAGCAATTAGTGCCACTTTTGCATTCAGTTTTAATTTTTTCTTTATATCAGCCTTTTGAGACATCACAGATGCAATTGTAGTATCAGAGATAATAGATAAATTGTCGCCAAACATTGCTCCTCCTACAACAGTTGCAACTCCTAAGGAAGGAGAAATCCCAGCTTGTGTCAGTTCAACTGCAATAGGAGCAATTGTTGCAATGGTACCCATCGATGTACCAATAGCAGTGGAGATGAAAGCTGCTACAAAAAATAATCCTATGAGTAAAAATTGTGTTGGTATAAATGAAAGAGCCAAATTAACTGTGGCATCAGCACTACCGATTGCTTTAGTTACTTCACTGAATGCACCTGCAAGTAAAAAAATGATGCACATAGTGATAATATTACGATCTCTTACCCCATCTAGAAAGGCATACATTTTTTCTTCAGTATTGCCCTTGTATAAAACCCAGCCCAGAGCTATGGCAGGAGCAATGGCTACCAGTGGAGATAACTGATAAAAAGCATTTGACACGCCAAGAACAGTAAAATATATACCACTCCCTACAAAAAGAAATAGGAACAGTAAAATAGGCAAAAAATTTATAAAATAAAACATACTTCTATTCCAGCTCTGATAAGCACAAATTAACTGTGACATGATTTATATTATTATAAACCACAGTTGGCACCTTGACCAATGTTTTTCTAGAAAGCAATCTACCAGAAAAGGTTTCCATGAAAAGGACTATTATAATATGATTGTTATCATCTACTTGAATTAAACTGGGAGATAGAATAAGTAAAAAATATGAATGACATAACAACAAAGCAAGTCATATCCTTCATCCTGAAAACGCTACGTCCATTCCCATTTCCCATTATTATAGTGTTATTAGCAGCATTAGTCTGGGCTATTGATGTTTCCTTTAGTCCATATTTAATAAAAGTCATTATAGATCGTATCAGCCACAAACAATCTTCTCAAGATATAGCAAATCCTGCCATATCCTATGTACTAATATTACTTTTACTTGAGTGTATTGCCAGGTTATACAACTACTTCGTTGAAATAAAAATGATTGCCCAATCTTCGTAAAAATATTGCCGAATCAAGCCTTGCCATGTTATTAAATCAGGATAATAGCTATTACCAAAATAACTTCTCCGGCAGCCTTGCCAACAAGGTTAATGATTTGACAAATTATATTCCGGATATTGTACAAATTACGGTTGATAGGTTCATAAGCCGCTCATTAGCGCTTGGTATTGGGATTTATTTTTTATGGCAAGTGAATATTTACTTTGCCTTGTTGATGTTAACTTGGTCGGCATTATTTGTTTTGTCTTCCTTGTTTCTTGCAAAAAAGATAACACATCTTGCAGGTGTATGGTCAGAGCTTGGTTCAAGCATTACTGGTAAAATGGTAGATATATTCTCAAACATCATGTCTGTAAGGTTATTTGCAAGCCAATACCAGGAGAAATTATCTTTGCAATCCACTCATAGTGAAGCTGTTAAAGCAGAGCAAAAACTTCAGTGGGTATATACATGGATTTTCACTTTCTATGGTTTCTCATTTGTAATCATGCAAATGCTTAATTTATATTTCTTAGTTAAAGGAAGAGAACAAGAATTAATTACTGCTGGAGATTTTGCTTTTGTTATGACTATTAATATAGCAATAGCTAATTTTCTTTGGATGATAGCCAAAGACTTCTCACAATTCTCTAAATCATGGGGAAAGATTACTCAGGCTTTGAGAACAATTACTTCAATCCCTGAAATCCAAGATCAGCCAAACGCAGCAGATCTGGTCGTTAAAAAGGGGAAAATGAGTTTTGATAAAGTTCATTTTCATTATAAAGATGCAGAACCAATATTTGAAAACAAATCCATAACAATTGAATCTGGTCAAAAAGTAGGACTCGTTGGTTATTCAGGTGCTGGTAAATCAACATTTGTAAACCTGATTCTTAGGCTTTATGACGTACAATCTGGAAAAATTTCAATTGACGGGCAAGATATTCGCAATGTAACCCAGGATTCTTTACACAAAAATATTGGCATGATTCCGCAGGATCCATCGCTTTTTCATAGGACTTTGATGGAGAATATTCGCTATGGAAAAACAGATGCTAGCGATGATGAAGTAATTGAAGCGGCAAAAAAAGCACATGCTCATGAGTTTATTTCAAAATTACCCCAAGGTTATGAGTCACTTGTTGGAGAAAGAGGTGTAAAACTTTCAGGAGGACAGAGGCAGCGTATTGCAATCGCAAGAGCTATTTTAAAAAATGCTCCTATATTAATTCTGGATGAAGCAACTTCACAACTTGATTCTGTGACTGAAAGTAATATTCAAGAATCTCTATGGGAGTTAATGCAAGATAAAACTACAATAGTAATAGCCCACCGCCTATCTACGCTTTTGCATATGGATCGTATTTTGGTTCTTGATCAAGGCAAGATTGTGGAAGATGGCATGCATCAGGAACTTCTTGATAAAAACGGAATGTATAAGACCCTATGGAATGCGCAAGTTGGTGGATTTTTGCCGGATAAAAGAGAAATGGAGATTGTATAATATCTTCTTAATCTAATGCTTCAATGTTTCCGACATAGGAAAAGTATCATCTTTATTTTCTATAGAGGAAGGCACACTATTTTGATTATCATCACCATCAATTGGAGTAGTAGGGTGCATTAAAGCAACTTTCATAACTTCATCAATATTCTTAGCAAAAACTACGTTGATCCCCTCTTTGATGCTTGCAGGAATCTCTTGCATATCTTTCTCATTTTCACTTGGTATAATCACAGTTTTGATTGATCCTCTGAGCGCTGCAAGCAATTTTTCTCTCAAGCCCCCGATAGCTAAAACTCTACCACGCAATGTCACTTCGCCTGTCATAGCAACATTTTTGTTAACTGGTATATTTGTCATAAGAGAAACAATAGACGTACATACTGCGCCGCCAGCAGAAGGGCCATCTTTTGGTACAGCACCCTCAGGTACATGCAAATGTATATCATTATTTTGGAATTTTTCGGGCTTTATACCAAAAAATAAACAATTTGATCGAATATAACTATACGCAGCTTTTATAGATTCTTGCATAACCTCTCCAAGCTTTCCTGTGTATTTTATTTCTCCCTTGCCCGGAATTAGGACTGATTCTATCATCAAAATATCACCACCTGTTTCAGTATAGGCAAGCCCAGTTACTATTCCCACCAAACTCTCATTTTCTGCAATACCAAAGGTATATTTACGTACCCCTAAATAATCTTGTAAATTGTCAACTCCTACGGATATTTTCTTATTTTTATCAGTCAATATTTCTTTAACTGCCTTTCTCATGAGCTTTGCAAGCTCCCTTTCCATACTCCGCACACCACTTTCACGTGTATATAAACGTATCAACTCGTATAACGCCTCATTAGTTATGTCCCATTCCTTCTGATACAAACCATGCTCCTTCTTTAACTTCGGAATAAGGTGGTGTGTAGCAATACTGATTTTTTCATCTTCAGTATACCCGGACAATTGTATAATTTCCATCCTATCACGCAAAGGATGTGGCAAATTTAAGCTGTTTGCCGTAGCTACAAACATTACACTTGAAAGATCAAACTCAACTTCCAAGTAATGATCCGTAAAGTGTTTATTGTGCTCAGTATCTAAAACCTCAAGTAATGCAGATGCAGGATCGCCACGCGAATCAGAACCCATCTTATCTATTTCATCAAGCAGAAAAAGCGGGTTGCATGAATTAGCTTTTTTCATGTGTTGAATGATTTTACCAGGCATTGAGCCAATATAAGTTTTCCTATGCCCTCGTATCTCGGACTCATCACGCACACCACCAAGAGCTATGCGAACAAAATCTCTTCCTACTGCTCTTGCCATAGACTTAGCTAAAGAAGTTTTACCAACACCTGGCGGTCCAACTAAGCAAAGTATAGGACCTTTTATCTCTTTTACTCTTTTTAATACTGCTAAAAATTCTATTATTCTATCTTTTACTTTCTCTATGCCATAATGATTTTCATCTAAGATTTTTTTAGCTGCATTTAAGTTAATTTTTGCATCTTTGTACTTTCCCCACGGCAAATCAAGTAACCAATGCAAGTAACTAGATATAACTGTAGCTTCAGGAGAAATGGGATTCATTTTCTTGTATCTCTTCAAATCAGTTATAGCTTTCTCTCTTGCTTCCTGAGAAAGCTTTGTTTCATTTATCTTTTTTTCAAATTCATTGAGTATATTCCCTTCATCACCATTCTCAAATTCACCTAATTCTTTCTGTATAGCTTTCAATTGTTCGTTAAGGTAGTAAACTTTCTGAGTGCTTTCAACTTGCGATTTAATTGTCTTATATAAACGGTTTTGTGCGTTCAAAATACTTATTTCTCTCTCAATAAAAACAAAAGCTTTTTTTAAACGCTCTTTTGGGTCATAAGCCTCAAGTATGCTTTGTTTATCCGATACTTTTATATTTAAATGTGAAGCTACCGTGTCTACAAGTTGATCAACTTCTTTGATTTGATCAATGGGGTTAATGGCAACTTCAGGCTGATTTTTCTTGTTTAGCTTACACCAGCTATCGAACGCGTCTATAACAGATCGCCTTAAAGCTTCTAAGTCAATATTGTCTTCATCTTCTTTATAATGATTGTCTAACTCTACCCTGGCTTGTAATAAAGTATGAGAGCTAATATATTCTACAACTCTTCCCCTTCTTATCCCCCGGATTATAACTTTTACTGCATTGTCAGGCAATTTTATTAATGGTTGTATAATGTTTGCTAACACACCTACTTCATAAAGATCTTCTGGCTCTGGATTATCAACAGAGCCATCTTTCTGTGCTACAAGAAAAATCTCATTTTGGTGACTACTACTACTTATTGCATACTCTAGTGCATTAACAGATTTTTCTCTGCCTATGAATAAAGGCACCATTATATTTGGAAAAATTACTACATCTCTTAAAGGTAATACTGACAATGCAGCAAAACCAGAGCTCACAGCACGTTCAATGTTCATAATATATGCCTCAAATTAATCATTAACCGTTATAACATTGCCATTATTATTATGATTAACCGTTGCTTTTCCTAACTCTACCATTTTCTTAGTGATTACTATAGTGCTACCTTCAAAGCCTCCGTTTCCAGATGTATACATAATGTCAAGCAAAAGTGACTCTAAAATAGCACGTAACATTCTTGCACCTGTTTTATAACTTATAGCCTTTTTAGCAATAGCTGATATTGCTTCATCTGAAAACTCAAGGTTTACTTTGCTAAACGCAAGCAATGCTTTGTACTGTTTTATTAGCGCATTTCTTGGTTCTGTCAAAACATGTATTAAATCTTCATGATCCAGCTCATCTAAAACAGCAGTTATTGGAACCCGCCCTACAAATTCGGGTATTAAACCGAATTTGATTAAATCTTCAGGTTGAACATCATGTAAAGCATTTTTTTTCTTTTGCTCTTTAGACTGACTTATATCTGCTCCAAAGCCAACTGATGTTCCCTTTTTTCTCGCTTCAATAATTTTATCGAGGCCTTCAAAAGCTCCTCCACAAATAAACAGTATGTTACTAGTATCCACTTGTATAAACTCTTGTTGTGGATGTTTTCGCCCTCCTTGTGGCGGAACATAAGCAACTGTACCCTCCATAATCTTAAGCAGAGCTTGCTGGACCCCCTCACCTGAAACGTCACGGGTTATTGAAGTGCTTTCAGATTTTCTTGTGATCTTGTCTATTTCATCTATAAACACTATACCACGCTGTGCTTTTGCAACGTCATAATTTGCAGCTTGTAATAAACGCGACAACACGCTTTCTACATCATCACCCACATAACCTGCCTCAGTTAAAGTTGTCGCATCAGCCATAGCAAATGGCACATCTGAAACTTTAGCAAGTGTTTTGGCCAGCAAAGTCTTACCAGAACCAGTGGGACCAATAAGCATTATATTTGACTTCTCGATTTCGATATCACTTATAGCATGAAATTGTGCCATGGATTGACAATGGTTATACATAGCTACAGATAAGACATGTTGCGCATGTTCTTGACCTACAACATGCTTGCTAAGAAAATTTTTTATATCCTCAGGTTTCTTTAGTAATAGCTTCATATCAGATATACGATCTGAATTAAAAGATCTATCTTTCTTTTGACTTATTGCTTTATGGGATAATTCTATGCACTCATTACAAATAAACACCTTTAAACCATCCGAAGAGTTAGTAATCAATTTATCTACTTCATCTTGCGCCTTGTTGCAAAAAGAACAGTAGTGTAAATCATTATTGTTATCCATTAACCCACCTTTTGTTTAACTTTAGTATTTTCAATTTCAATATCTGTACGCTCAGCTATCACCTTGTCAATTAAGCCAATTTTCCTTGCTTCTTCAGGATCCATGAACTTATCTCTTTCCATCATTCCTTCAATTTTCTTCAGTGAATTTCCAGTATGTTTTTCATAAATTTGATTTAGTTTTTTCTTAACTCGCAAAATCTCATTAGCATGTATTTCTATATCAGTTGCTTGACCATGATAACCACCAGATGGCTGATGTATCATAATTCTTGAATGAGGTAGAGAGTAGCGCTTACCTTTTGTACCAGCTGCAAGCAATAAAGAACCCATAGATGCAGCTTGACCTATACATAAAGTTGAAACGTCTGGGTTTATATACTGCATTGTATCGTAGATCGACAAACCAGCAGTTACAACACCACCTGGTGAGTTGATGTACATACAAATGTCTTTATCGGGATTTTCCGATTCTAAAAATAAAAGCTGTGCTACTATTACGCTAGCCATGTTGTCCTCAATAGGACCTGTTACGAAAATTATTCTTTCTTTCACTAGTCTTGAATATATGTCATAAGCGCGCTCACCGCGACTAGTTTGTTCAACTACAATTGGTATAAGAGTCATACCTTTTCCTATTAAATATTACCAAACAATTCCTTTAATTCTTTCACAGAAATAATCTGCTCTTCTTTACTAACTTTTTCTATTATATAATCTGTCACTTTATACTCAAGCGCTTGCCCTCTAACTAATTCTTGAAATTGTTTATTTGATTCAAAATGCTTAAGTACTCTGTCAAACGGTACATCCTTACTGACATATTGATTTACAATAACATTCAAAACATCATTTTGAGTTAATGATATTTTATGTTCTGCACTAAATTTCATAAATAACATAGCAAGCTTTACACGTTTTTCAGCTTCTTTACGAGAATCATTTTGAGCACCCAGTTCTCCTTCCATTCTTTGTTGCTCCTGTTTTACTATGTCTGTGGGTAAATCAAAACTATAATTAGCATCCAAATAATCAAACAGCTCCTTTTTAATTAAGAGATTTCTCATTTCGGTACACTGATCACCAATCATTTTTTTTGCATGATTTATTAGCAAAGAATAATCTTTAAAACCAATACTCTTAGCTATTTCATCATCATTTTCAAAATCTTTGGCAATTTGAATCTCATTAACTCGCACAGAAAAATCAGCTTCCTGTCCTGCAAGGGAAATGGCTTGGTAATTTTCAGGAAATTTCAACTTAAAGTCCTTTGTTTCTCCCTTTTTCATACCAGTTAATTGATCTTCAAAACCATTAATAAATGTGCCAGACCCTAAATTAACGGCAAAATTTTTGCTACTTCCACCTTGAAAGAGCTTATTCCTAATCCGCCCTTCAAAATCAATTATCAATTTATCCCCATCTTTCGCTTGATAAGAAGCATCATCAACAGAGGCAAAATTGGGGAATTTTGTTTTGATAGAATCAATAAATTCTTTTATATCTTCCTCTTCAATCTTTGCCTCAATTTTCTTTAAGTTTATTTTGTCAAGATCTATCGCCGGTACTTCAGGCATCGACTCAAAAGATAGCTTGTATACAAAATTGCCCTCCTCATTTTCTTTGCCCAGATCTGGTAATGATATAACATCAACCTTAGGATAAATGTGAGACTTGACTTCAATTTTTTTCATCAAATCACTTGAGCAATAATCAATTGTATTATTTATCACATATTCCAAAGCTTCGTTTTTATAATTTGCAACAACAAGGTCATAGGGCATCTTTCCAGCCCTAAATCCAGGTAATTTTGCATTTTCTGCTATCTCCTGCAACCTGGAATCTACCTTTTGTTTTATATAATCACTACTAACTGTGATTTCATACTCATGCTTTAGTTTATCTATACTAAGCTCTTTGTAGGTATATACGCTACTTACTTCGACTGTATTTTGAGGTATATTATTAGACATCATAATTCATTTATTAATATTTTAATTCATATCTTAATAGAGTCATTTTACCAGAATTTAAGTTAAACACAATCCTTAAGAACAGGTTTTTATACAAATAAAAGTGTATTTAGTGATTATAAATTTTCCCTTAAAACCTAAGTTACATGACTTTAAAGTGCGGATAGAGGGACTTGAACCCCCACGAGCAAGCTCACCAGGACCTAAACCTGGCACGTCTACCAATTCCGCCATATCCGCAAGAAATTTTCAGTACCCTATTATAGGTATTCCATTAAAAATATTCAAGGTTTAAAGTCTTACTTAATTTATGGTGTTTACACAATCAAAAAAGCTTATTAACATTTCTTAATGAAAGCTCTAAACCCTGAAAATCAATAATGAGATTAATAACAAGCTTCTTACTCGCAATTTTTTTGATTACACAAAGTGGTTGCACAACCCTTATAATAGGTGGTGTGGTGGCTACAGCGACAGCAACAGCAATAACAATGCAGGATAAATCCTTGGGAAATATCATTGATGATACGACTATGGTCATCAGAATTAATAAGGGACTCTTAAAGCATGGACTATTTTCATCCATAAAGGTTAAAGTAAGTGAAGGAAGAGTATTGCTCATTGGAAGTGTTGACACTCCTGAAAAACAACTTACAGCAGAAAAAATAGCTTGGCAGCAAAAAGAAATTAAAGAAGTGATAAATGAAATAAGAGTAATACCAATTCAAATGGCTTCCATGCTAGACACCACTGTAGATGGCATGATAACAGCGGAAATAAGAACAAGACTCCTGGGAAAAAGAAATATTAAGTCAATTAATTATAGCGTTAATACGGTTGATAGAGTTGTTTATTTGATAGGTATAGCCCAAAATAAAGCGGAATTAAAAGCTGTAATAGCAATTGCAAGAAAAGTAAAGGGAGTAAAACAAGTTGTAAGTTATGTACGATATAGGTACAGTAAGTTACGCCATTAGGCAAAAATCGCCTTCAAATTATAACATTTGTACAATTGTGACAATAGGTAGAGAACATAAATGAAAGTTGCCTTTCAGATGGATGAAAATATAAATTTTGAAACTGACACTACATTCGTGCTAATAAAGGAAGCACAAAGGAGGAAGCACGAAGTTTTTGTCTATGCTCCTAACAATTTAGCACTAAAGCTAAACCATCCAATTGCTCTGGCTCAGAAAGTCAGTGTTGATGATTTTAGTTTTATCTCTAAAGAGGATGTAGCTATCAACTTGAATGAAATGGACATCATATTTATCAGACAGGATCCACCCTTTGATATGCGTTATATTACAACAACATATATCTTAGAAAAAACTAGCGCATTGGTAATTAACAATCCAACAGAAATAAGAAATTGTCCTGAAAAATTGATAACTTCATTATTTCCAGAGTTAATTCCGCCGACTTTGATTACTGAAAATATATCAATGATTAGAGATTTTTACCGCAACTATAAAGATATTATTCTGAAGCCATTGTATAGTTATGGAGGAAACGATGTGATAAGAATACAAGACGAGAATAGTATTCAAGTAGTAGTGGATCTCATGATAGCAAAATATGAATGTCCTGTAATTGCGCAATCATTTTGTAAAAACATAGATAAAGATAAAAGAATATTGCTACTTTATGGTCAACCAATTGGTGTAATGAAACGAGTTCCAAAGATTAGTGGAGAGATTAGGACAAATGTGCGGCTCGGAGCAAGTTTTGAGCCCGCTCAAATGAACGATAGGGACAATGAAATATGTAACAAAATTGGTCCTGAATTAAAGAAAAGAGGGCTAATATTTGTTGGTATTGATATTATAGATGACTTCCTGCTCGAAATTAACACAACTTCACCCACGGGAGTAGTTCATATCAATAAATTGTATAATATATCGCTAGAAAAAGATCTTTGGGATGTGTTTGAAGAAAAAGCAAGCAGCCATCAACTAAACCTGTGAACAATTATTTTAACAAACTCAGTAGTCCCATTCTTTATCCCTGTTTTTTTTGTATTACTGGTCATATCACGCAATTTTTGAGAATTACTGAGTAGATCAAATAGTAACTCTGTTAGATTTTTTTTTGCTTCACTATTCTGCTCAACTATTACAGCTGCTCCCGAATCTTCAATATATTTTGCGTTATAAAATTGGTGATTATCTTTTGAGTAAGGGTAAGGAATATATATAGTGGAACGCCTAGCAAGAGTGATCTCTGCTATTGAAGTTGCTCCTGCTCTGCTAATTACCAAGTGAGCATTGGCTAGTCTATTTCCCATATCATCAAAAAATTCACTTAATTCACAATCGATCTTTTCACTTTTGTATAGACTCTTGACCTTGTTTACATTTTTCTTCGTACATTGCTGCATCACTCTAATTTTCTTTTTCATTTTAATAGGCAAATTACAAATTACGCTGCTTACCACATCATCAAAAAAATTTGCACCTTGGCTGCCTGCTATGACCAATATGTTTAGGACTTTCTCAGTGCTAGAATGGCTCTGTGCTTTTATATCAACAAAATTTCCTGTAAAAATACATTTATTGCCTTCTGCATATTTAGTCTCCGGAAAGCTGGTTGCAATTAATTTTGCACTCTTGAAAAAGAATCTATTTACTCTCCCTAAAACTGTGTTTTGTTCATGTAAAATTATAGGTATAGAAAGAACTCTTGCTGCAAGAAGAGTTGGAAAAGAAGCGTAGCTACCAAACCCAATTACTAATCTTGGCTTCAATTTTCTGATTTTATATATTGCTAGCACACAACTATACATTAATAAAAGGAAAAACTTAAATTTGTTGCCGCTCGGTTTACGTAATGGTAAGGTGTAGTTTTCTATGTCGGTATTTTTATTTGTTTTTTTATCAGTGAATAATATGCAATTGTATCCTTGTGCCTTTAGTGCTCTTGCTAAAGTTATAGCTGGAAAAATGTGTCCGCCTGTGCCACCTGTTGCTAAAATAATATCCATCTGTAAATAATGAATCCTAGATTGTTAACTGTTATTTAATAATTTGCACGTAGAATTTTATTAAGCTTTATGATAGTTGAGTTAAAAATGCCTAAAAGTAGTAACAGTAAAAAAGAATCTAACGTGAAAAATAAGCCTCAAGAACAAAGAGAAGGCAGAAGCGGAGGTTTTTTAGAACTGCTAAAAAATATAATAAAAATTCTTTTCAATTCGGTTGTTGACCTACCTGAGCACGAGCAGCATAATAAAATGAAAAGCACTAATCTACAACAAGGTTTGGATACTAAAGGAAAAGGCCCAGAAGATCTTCATCCAAAGGCAAAGCTTAAAGTTAAAGAAGCAGCTAAGGGATTGAAAGAAGAGTTACAGAATTCTGATGCTGGTGGTAATCAATCTATTGAAACTAAAGTGCCTAATCAAACTACTACTCAAGACATTGACAACTCTAAAACGATGGAACGTTAGTTCAACTATTTAACGACTCATCATCTGCAGCAAGCACTGATTCGTGTATCATCTCTGAAATGGTTGGATGAGGAAAAATCGTAGATTTTATGTCGAAGTCTGTTCCTTCTAGTTGCTTTGCAAGAGCAAAATTGCTAATTAACTCCGTTACTTCTGCACCTATCATGTGGCTACCCAGAAGTTCGCCTGTCTTTTTGTCTATAATTGTTTTCACTAACCCTTCAGTTTCACTGAGTGCAATAGACTTACCATTAAAGTTAGAGTGAAATTTTCCTATTTTTACATCATACCCACCTTTTATTGCCTGTTCCTCAGTAAGGCCGATGCTCGCTATTTGTGGATGAGAATAAATGCAATTTGGTATGCATTCTTTTTTTAACGCATGAGCACTTTTACCAGCAATCTTTTCAACGCAGATCACAGCTTCATGGCTCGCTTTATGTGCTAAACATGGTGGGCCAGCTACATCACCTATTGCATACACATTTGATTCACTAGTTTCATACCATTCATTCATTTCAATAAAACCAGAAGGGCTTAATTTAATTTTTGTATTTTCTAAACCTATATTTTCAATATTTGCTTGAATTCCAACCGCAACAATCACCTTATCAAATTCTTTGCTTTCACCATTACTCAGTTGCACTTGAGCAGAGTCTTTACTTTTAGTAAGAGCTTTTACGCTACTATTTGTATATATTTTTATCCCCTGTTTTGTGAATATTTCTTGTGCTAAATCTGAAATGTCTTTATCCTCCAGCGGCAAAATAGTGCTCTTTATCTCTATGATTGTTACATCAACTCCCAAAGTACTATAAAAACTTGCAAATTCTATTCCAATTGCGCCAGACCCTATAATTAGTAGTGATTTTGGTAATTTGCCCGGCATCATAGCATGCTGCGCATTCCATATTAAATCTCCATCTGCCTCTATTCCAGGCAGATTCCGTGCCCTCACGCCTGTTGCTAAAATAATATGCTTGGAAACAATTTCTTGTTCTTCCTTATCGCTAACAACTTTTATAGTACTATTGCCTGCAAGTTTACCAAAGCCTTGATGAACTTTGATGTTATTTTTTTTCATCAAATATGCAACGCCACTTGATAATTTATCAACAACGCTTCTTGAATATTTCACTATTGATTGTATATCAAAACTCGCTCCTTTTACTTCTATACCAAACTCTTTTGATCTTTTTATTAGCCTATAAACCTCAGATGCTCTAAGCAGTGATTTTGTTGGTATACATCCCCAATTTAAGCATATACCGCCTAAATTTTTTTCTTTTTCCACAATTGCAGTTTTAAATCCAAGCTGTGCCGCTCTAATTGCTGCTATATAACCACCAGGACCGCTACCTATAACCGTAATATCATACTCATTCATCAGTTTTCTTCGTATTCAAAAAGATTATATATAACAGATGGAACCCGTATGATCAATATTCAGGTAGCTGACAACATAGAAACGAAAAAACTTACTTGACAAACTCCGCCAGCCCCCTTATCATGAGACTGAAGCTATTGTATTTGCTTTCGCCAATCTGCAGATTAAAAGGTAAGGATTACTTAATGTATCGGCGTCTTATGTTCAATTTTTTGCAGTATATAGATACTGTATGTCTTTACAAAACTTCATCTACATCTAGATTTTTATCTAAATAAGCTGAACGCGCTTATAAAGCGTTACAAGACATCAAAAAATGCCAATACTCGACAGAGATAGTAAAAGACTAGCTAACTCGGGGATTCTTTGTCTTTTTTTCTGCTTAGTAAATTTCTTAAACATTTGCAGCGTAAGTTAGTTGCAATTAAAAGCAGCTAAATCTTGCTTGTCAAGCGTTTAAAACATAAAAAACGCCAATATTTTAAAGCGGATAATAACCACGGGGCTTCTTTTGCCTTTTTTTTCATTTGGTAAATTTCTTAATATTTATAGCAACATGAACAAACATTTGAGAGTAACTTCCGCTAGTAGGGTGTCATCCCAGTGCGTGACACTGGGATCTAGAAAAAAAGAAGCTGGATCCCAGTGTCTGGGCACTGGGATGACAAGAAAGGAGCACTGGGATGACAAAAAAGGGGCTACTCGGATGACACCGTCATAAAGGAACCAGTGTCAGCTACTTGCATGACATCATTCTTTTTCCTGGATCCCAGTGTCTGGGCACTGGGATGACAAGAAAGGAGCACTGGGATGACAAGAAAGGAGCACTGGGATGACAAAAAAAGGAGCACTGGGATGACAGGAGAAGGGGCTACTCGGATGACAACGAAGAGCTACTCGGATGACAAAAAGGGGCACTGAAATGACACCGTCATAAAGGAATCAGTGTCAGCTACTTGAATGACACAGTTTTTGCTTAAACCCGTAACGTTCGTACATTTTGCTAAAAGTTTAAATATCAACATCATGCACGTTGAGTGCATTGCTATTAATAAAGTCACGGCGTGGTTCAACTATATCACCCATTAGTATTGAAAATATGGAATCAGCTTCTTCACAATCTTTTATTTCAACCTTCAATAAAGTTCTAGCCTCAGGATTTAACGTAGTATCCCATAGCTGATCAGCATTCATTTCACCAAGACCTTTAAATCTCTGCAGAGTTAAACCCTTTTTACCATAGTCCATTATTATTTTTGCAAGTGCACTTGGAGAAGTGATTCTTATTTCAGTTTCTTGTGATTTTAAAAATGAATCGCCATTAAATAAGTTACTTATACCATCAAGCAAACTTAATATGTTTTGCATATCTTTGCCTTCAAGCATACTAAGTGCAAATATATATTTGTCTGCCAATCCTTGAAATAATTTAGAGATGTGAATTTCTTTTTCTTCATCTTTTATTTCTACTTCCCAAGTGTATTCGCTGTACATTAATTTTAAATACTTTAATATCTCATCAGCCGATGATAGAGCATTCTTTTTGCTTAAAATTAGCAATGACTCTAAGAGATTTTGTGGTATTTCTCTATCATAATTTTTGCTAATATTAGAAATGCTAACACATTTATTCAAAATAAGGCGCAAGTCGTTAAATTCTGTAGTTGTACCACTTAGTGTTAATCTTTTAACTGCTGAGTTTATTATATACTCTTCAAAAGTTTCGTCATCTTTAATATAAGTGTCTTTAGCATTCTTTGTAACTTTATAGAGGGGTGGCTGTGCTATATATAAATATCCCTTATCAATTACTTCACGCATATGTCGAAAGAAAAAGGTTAGAATCAAAGTCCTGATATGTGATCCATCAACGTCTGCATCTGTCATAATGATAATCTTATGATATCTAACTTTCTCAACATTAAAATGCTCACTTCCTATTCCAGCACCAATTGCAGTAATTAAAGAGCCTATTTCTGCAGATGAAAAAATACGATCTAAACTTACACGTTCCACATTCAGGATTTTTCCTTTTAAAGCAAGTACAGCTTGTGTTTTTCGATTACGACCTTGTTTTGCAGAACCACCTGCTGAATTACCTTCTACTATAAATAATTCTGACAATTCGGGAGCTTTTTCCTGGCAATCAGCAAGTTTTCCTGGCAGAGTTGCAATATCAATACTGTTCTTATTCTTAACTAGTTCACGTGCCTTTCGAGCAGCTTCTCTTCCTTTTGCTGACCTAATTGCTCTTTCTACTATGCTTGCCGCCAATTTGGGATCAGTTTCAAGGATTGTGCTCAATTTATCAGAAACTATACTTTCTACAACTGCACGTGCTTCAGAACTAACTAGCTTGTCTTTTGTTTGTGAAGAAAATTTAGGATCAGGCATCTTAAGAGATAAAACACAAGTTAAACCTTCTCTAACGTCCTCTCCAGTTAAATTTACTTTTGCTTTCTTTAAGAACCCTTCATTAGTTGCATAGGTATTGATGCACCTAGTTAAGGCGGACCTAAACCCTGCCAAATGCGTACCACCATCTCGTTGCCTTATATTATTCGTGAAGCATAACATATGTTCATAGTAGGAATCATTCCATTCCATCGATATTTCCAAGCTGATGCCAAGATCTTCTGCATCTCCTTTCATACTGGCAATTTTAGTTACATGTGTCTTATTCTTATCTAAATACTGCACAAAATTTGCTGTACCAAAATTGTCTTTAGATTGATTGCTCTGATTGAAATGAGATTCTGTATATGGTTCATTGCGCAAATCACGTAAAGTAATGTCGATATTTGAATTTAAAAATGCTAATTCTCTTATACGACTTTCAAGCGTTGAGTAACTGAAATTAATGCCATTAAAAGTCTCTGTTGATGGCATGAACGTGACTTTAGTTCCTCTTTTGTTTGTATTTTCGTTGACTACCTTTAAAGGTTCAATAGACTCACCATCTTCAAAACGCATAAAGTGTTCTTTCTTATTGCGCCAAATAATTAATTCCAACCAGCTTGATAATGCATTCACAACTGAGATTCCAACACCATGTAATCCCCCAGAAACTTTATAGGTATTATTGTCAAATTTACCACCAGCATGGAGTTGAGTCATTATTACTTCTGCTGCTGATATTCCTTCTTCTTCATGAATGTCAGTTGGAATGCCACGACCATTATCAGTTACAGATACTGAACCATCTTTATTTATGCTAACTTCAATTTTATCACAATATCCAGCTAAAGATTCATCTATTGCGTTGTCAATAACCTCATATACCATGTGGTGCAAGCCAGATCCATCGTCAGTGTCACCAATGTACATACCTGGACGTTTCCTTACAGCATCAAGACCCCTTAAGATTTTTATTGCATCGGCATTATAACTATTTTCCATTAGATTGCTTCATTTATACACGTTAATTGATGTTACATTCAGATATACTAGTTAGCAACATTTTTAAACTGATAATCCATATTAAAAGCACAACTTTACGAGTATCTGTTCAGACGCATGGCTAATGCTGAAACAAAAATTCCAGTGCTCCCTTTCTTGTCATCCCAGTGCTTGACACTGGGATCCAGATTGGGCACTAAGTTGGTAAACACGAAAGCGGTTAATCCTTTACAACGTTTTTGATGAAACTGTGCAAAAGGACTGGATGCCAGTGTCACGCACTGGCATGACACCCATTTGTTCCTATAGTTGTCTTTTCTCGCCTACCTTATTTTGCCACTCTGCTGAACAGATACCTTTACGAATGTTTATTTTTGAAGACAGCAAATAGTGTCATTCCAATGTGTCTTCCATAACTGTACGAACATTCATTTTTGAAGGTAAATTGCACAACAGATGATGTCATTCCAGTGCTTGACACACAACTGTACGAACATTGTGATTTTGGCCCATCAGGAGGGTGTCATCCCAGTGCTTGACACTGGGATCCAGGAATTTTATTAAGTTGGCAAGCATAAAAATAGCTGTTTTATGTTAAAACACAACGTTTTAATGATTATGGAAAGGCTGGATCCCAGTGTCTGGGCACTGGCCCACTGGTGGCCCAAACTACAACGTTCGTACAGTTGTGTGTGTCTTCCCATGGAGATTGCTCTCAAAATTATAATGCTCATGCAGTTGCGTGCTCGATTAATTTACTGTGCAACAGAAAAATCTATAATTCAGTTTACGTATTTTTTTATCTCAGCCAAAATCTTATCAGATTGACTTTCGTCTGAATTTAAATCAGCTGCAAAGTGTGTAACATATTTTCCTCCAGGGCCAATAAGATATATTATCGAAGAATGGTTGATTTCTTCTTCTCCGTCTACTTTGCTTGCATATACTTTATATTTTGCAACTACTTCGTCTATTTTTTCTCTTTCACCAGTTAACATTTGTATTCTATGGTCAAATTGCTGCTGAAATTCTTTAAGTCTTTCCGTGCTATCGCGCTCAGGATCAACTGTAATAAAAAATGTTTTTAGCTTGTTGTTAGTTTTCTCATCTAACTTTGCAAGTGTTTCTGAAATTATCCCAAGGTTCATAGGGCAAATTCTTTTGCATGAGGAAAACCCAAAGAAAATCATCATGTATTTATCTTTAAAATCACTACTGCGTAAGATCTGTCCGTCCTGATTAATTAAAGAAAAATCTCCGCCTATCTTAACTTCTGCGTTGTGAATCGCTACTGGGGCAAATATGCCTTTTTTGGTGAAATAACAATAACCTAAAAAAACAACTGCTAATGCTACTAGCATATTAGATAACAATCTTATAAACCTTACCATTAGGGTGCTCTCAGTAAAATTAAATTGTATCTTTATTAGTTGACCTATTCAATATATTTATTCCAAAGTGTATTGTTAATTTTGTCTAACTGTTTCTTATGTTCATCAATTTCTTCACTATTTGGTGAATGTTCTCTGGGAGTTAGATTACGCACTTTATGCTGAACGAATGTAGAGTTACTGTCCTGATTGCATTCATTATCAAACAGAAAGGTTTGTAACCCTCCTGTAAGTTCAACATATACCTTTGCAAGCAATTGAGCATCAACTAGTGCTCCGTGCAATTCTCTATTCTCTAGCGATATATCAAAACGCTTACATAATGCATTCAAAGAAGCAGGTGATCCTGCGAATTTTTTCCTCGCAAGAGGTAATGTATCTAGCACTCTATCTGAGGAAATTAACCCAGCATTCAGCTTGCTTAACTCCATGTTAAGGAACTTAACATCGAATTCAGCGTTGTGAATTACCAAAATATCATTAGATATAAAGTCAAGAAATTCAAGTGCAACATCTAAAAATAATGGTTTATCTTCTAAAAATTCTTCACTAACACCGTGAATCTTAAACGAGTGATAAGGTATATCTCTTTCTGGGTTAAGGTACCGATGGAATACTTTACCTGTTGGAATGCGGTTAATTAATTCCACACACCCTATTTCGATAATTCGATGACCAGATTTAGTGTCAAGACCTGTCGTTTCAGTGTCAAGTACTATTTCGCGTAGCTTGCTTTCCATGGTTAACTCTAAATAAAACTAATCTTACTTGTCATTTCTCTTATCGTTACTTATCTTTATTATAGTGAATAGAAACAAGCAACCAGCTTGGGTCTGATGAATTAACATTTTTTTTGAATTGCCATACATCCTCAACTTTATTAATGGTGGATGTACTACCTGATATGATATCCCCTTCATTGTTCTTAACGAAGTTAATTTGCTCTGAAAGGAAATATACTGCAATAAACACTACATTTTTTATTAGCTTTATTTCTAAAATCTTTTGTGAAACGATAGAAACAATTATAGACTCGTGCATCTCTTTACGATGTTTAATCTTTTTTGCGAAGTTGTTATATAAATCTTTATCCAAGAGAGATTCTAACTGGGACAGATTTCCTTGATTGAAATACTTTATTATTAATTCAAAAGCTATGCTTGAACCTTCTATAAAGTGGGAAATAGAAAAATCTTTGTTTTTTTTTAATATTTGTTCATAAGTAACTTTTATTGAATTTTTATCATTGCTATCAATGTAATCCTCAATGTTTTCTACTACATCTTCTTTACTTCGACTTACATCCAATACATTAGTTAGCTTTTTTAGGTTGAGATTGGCTGACCTTCCTAAAGAATTATACAAACGTGAAAAAATGAACGCCGCTAATAAAGCATATATTACAAGCTCTATCATAGTAACTCAACTCCTTGGCATATAAAGTATCCGAACATTATTAATTATTAATGAAAATATGTTTTTCATATCAACTTATAATCAGGTTTGCTATTCATTTGTAAATGAATATATTATATAAGAAAGTATTAAATATCTCAACTTAATTAAAGGAGACGTAAGAAATGCCACAACAAAAAATGAGAATTCACGGTCAATATGTTAAAGATCTATCATTTGAGAATCCGAATTCGCCATTCCTTTCTTCTAGTAAAGCTCCAGATATTAATGTAATGGTTAATATCAATTCAGCAAAATTAGAAGGGATGGAAAACAAAGAAGGAGTAAATGAAGAAAAATCTTTCCATGAAGTTACTTTGCATATAGAAGTCAGAGCAACGATAAAAGATGCAGATATAAAAGATGGCGTAGCTTTCATTTGTGAGACGAAATATTGTGGCATTTTTTCAATAGAAAATTTAAAAGAGTTGAGTGAGGAAGAGGTAAGACAAGCTTTGTTTATTGGCGGACCTACTTTTCTTTTCCCTTTTGCAAGAGAAATAATTGCAAGAGTTACAAGTAGTGGTGGATTTCCCCCACTGATGCTAGATCCTATAGATTTCGAAACTATGTACGAGCAGCAAAGTCAACAACAAAAAAGTAACGGTAGTAATTCCAATTTTAACTAATATAGTATAATATATAGCTGAAAATAGCTGTGCTACTGAGGTACCAAAGGAGGAAATATCTGAAATGAAGCAGAATATGCGTAATGATTTTGAATGTGATCTATATATCCAGTTGTCATCCAAATGTACTTCATCCTTGTCATCCAGGTGCAAATTATTCTTGTCATCCCAGTGCGTGACACTGGGATCTAGTTCACAACTGTACGAACGTTGCAATGTGACACGATGTTGCATAATAAATGATGTCATTCCAGTGCGTGACACTGGAATCCAGTTCTTATTATACAGCTATCTGGTGTACTTATTTAAAATTAAGTTTTCTGGATCTCAGTGCCAAAGCACTGGGATGACACCCTTCCTGGCGGAGATTATTCTCAAATCACAATGTTCGTACAGTTGTGGATCCAGTTTCGTTGTTCAATTTCATCAAAAGTGTTGTATAGCGTGCTTATTTGCAGTCAAATTTTCTGGATCCCAGTGTCTGGGCACTGGGATGACATTGGTAGTTATGCTTACTCTACTGCAACACGGGACGTTCGTACAGTTGTGTGTCATGCACTGGAATGACATCATTAGTTGATTTTTCACTTAAAAATGGTTATGCAGAATGAATAATTCTTTAAACGCAAAAACGACTTTAAACATTGACGGGAAGTCATACAACTATTTTAGCCTAAGTAGTGCTAGTGAATTTTTAGGAATAGATGTGACTAAATTGCCTTGCTCACTTAAGGTTCTGCTTGAAAATTTATTGCGCAATGAAGATGGAGTAAACGTAAAGCTAGATGACATAAGAGTACTAGCAGACTGCGTCAATAAACACACTAATCATGAGATTAGCTACAAACCAGCAAGGGTGTTGATGCAAGATTTTACAGGGGTTCCTGCTGTTGTTGATCTAGCTTCAATGCGGGACTATGTTAAGAAAAATGGAGGAAACCCGAGCAACATAAATCCATCTGTACCGGTTGATCTTGTGATTGACCATTCTGTTCAAGTAGATAGTTATGGGAGTGTTTCCGCATTCAGTAAGAATGTTGAGCTAGAAGTAAAAAGAAATTTGGAGAGATATCAATTCTTAAAGTGGGGGGAATCGTCCTTCACAAATTTTAGAGTAGTACCGCCAGGTACTGGAATTTGCCACCAAGTGAATCTTGAATATTTAGCGCAAGTTGTATGTAATAAGGATGGGGTTTTGTATCCTGACACTTTAGTTGGTACTGACAGCCATACTACAATGGTTAACGGGTTATCAGTCCTTGGTTGGGGTGTTGGAGGTATAGAAGCTGAGTCTGTGATGCTTGGTCAACCAATTAGTATGGTGATTCCAGAAGTAGTTGGATTTAAATTAATTGGCAGACTGCCGGAAGGAGTAACTGCGACTGATTTAGTGCTGACGGTTACCAATATCCTAAGAACGAAAGGTGTTGTTGGTAAATTTGTAGAGTTTTATGGTGATGGTTTAGATTATTTATCTTTGGCAGATAGAGCCACTATAGCAAACATGGCCCCAGAGTATGGTGCAACTTGTGGATTTTTTCCAATTGATCAGAAAACGCTAGATTATTTAAACTTGACCGGAAGGCCAAAAGAGCTGATTAAATTAGTTGAGGCTTATGCGAAAGAGCAAGGACTGTGGCGTAGCAGTGACGAGTTAGCGTTTTTTGACACACTAGAGCTTGATTTATCAAGCGTGAAGCCAGTAATGGCTGGTCCCAAAAGACCACAAGATAAGGTTTTTCTTTCACAAGTGGCAGAGTCTTTTTCTAAATCATTTTCAGTTAATGAGTCAAAGGAAAGCGATAAACTCCAAGATGGAAGTGTAGTTAGTGCAGCAATAACAAGCTGCACTAACACCTCAAATCCAAGTGTGATGATTGCTGCAGGTCTTGTAGCTCGTAATGCAATTAAACTTGGATTAAAATCAAAGCCTTGGGTTAAAACTTCTCTTGCTCCAGGGTCACAAGTTGTAACAGAATATTTAGAAAAGTCAGGGTTGCAGGTAGATCTGAATGCTTTGGGCTTTAATTTAGTTGGATATGGTTGCACAACTTGCATTGGGAATTCTGGTCCACTTAATAAAGATATAGAAGATGGCATTAAAAACAAAAACTTAACCGTTGCTGCAGTTTTATCTGGCAATCGTAACTTTGAAGGAAGAATTCATCCGTTAGTCAAAGCTAATTACTTGGCATCTCCGCCACTTATTGTTGCATATGCACTTGCAGGCACTGTGCAAATTGATTTGACAAAAGATTCAATATGCAAAGATAAGAATGGAAATGATGTCTATCTCAAAGATATATGGCCAACAAACAATGAAATCGAAGATTGTGTTAAAAGTGTGGTAACACGTGAGATGTTCATACAAAAGTATAAGGATGTTTTTTCTGGTGATGAACATTGGCGAAAGATAAAGTGTGAAAAAAGTGAAATCTATAATTGGGATGCAAACAGCACTTACATACAAAATCCGCCTTATTTTGATAATTTATCACCTAAAAATAATAAAATCGATATAAAAGGTGCACAAATATTGGCAATGTTTGGCGATAGCATAACCACTGATCACATTTCCCCTGCTGGAAATATTGCCTCAAGTAGTCCTGCAGGTATATATTTAAAAAATCTTGGAATTGAGCCACAGGACTTTAATTCGTATGGGTCTCGTCGTGGTAACCACAATGTAATGATGCGTGGGACTTTTGCTAACATTAGAATAAAAAATGAAATGGTAAGCATCGAAGGCGGCTATACAAAATATATTCCTTCTCAAGAAACTATGTCGATTTTTGATGCAGCAATGCGCTACAAGGAAGCTCTCATCATTGTGGCAGGAAAGGAGTATGGCACAGGTTCAAGTAGGGATTGGGCAGCAAAGGGTACTTTATTGTTGGGGATTAAAGTTGTAATTGCAGAAAGCTTTGAGCGTATACATAGGTCCAACTTGGTCGGCATGGGTGTTCTTCCACTTATATTCCAAAATGGAATAACCAGAAAGATATTTGATGGTAGTGAGGTAATAAGCATAAAAGGTGAAATAGTGCCAGGTGGAAATCTAGAATGTATCATCAAAAGAAAGGATAATTCAAAGCAATCAATTCAACTCAAATGCTGTGTACAAACCGCAACTGAGATTAAATACTTAATGCATGGCGGAGTGTTAAGCTACATACTTGCACAATCCTTTTAAAGTTATTGCATGGACTTCTTCTAGCCAGCCCTGATCCCTTTTTAAATAATGATTTGTTCTATGCAAAGTTATGATATAATTTTACCTTACATATGGTAACAGAGTGTTTTGCAGATAATTATATATGATTAGTCCTATACAAGAACCTAACGAGTTGAGAAAACGTTTACAAGGGTTTTATCGTACTGATGAGAAAAGTTATGTACGCCGCCTTGTAGAAAAAACAGAGCTTTCGGCTGATTCAAAAAATAGAATTTATAATATAGCAAAACAAGTTATTGAAAAGATTAAAGGCAACAAATTAGATGTCATAGATTCTTTCATGCAGCAATACTCGCTTTCCAATGACGAAGGAATAGCGCTTATGTGTCTTGCTGAGTCACTACTTAGAATACCAGATGATTATACAATAGACGAGCTAATCAAAGATAAAATTGCCAATCAAGAATGGAGTAAATATTTAGGACATTCTTCCTCATTGTTTGTCAATGCTTCCACATGGAGTTTAATGATAGGAAGTAGTATATTGAGAGATAATGAAGGCGATTCGAAGTTCTATTACGCAATTTCTAAATTACTTAAAAATTTAGGAGAGCCGATTATTCGCAAAACAGTAAAACAAGCAATGTCTATGCTTGGTAAGCATTTTGTTATTGGAGAGACTATAGAGAAAGCACTGGAAAATGTAAAACTAAATGATAATAGCAAGTTCTTATGCTCTTTTGATATGCTTGGCGAAGCTGCTCACACAGCTGAAGATGCAGAAGAGTATTTTGATTCATACATGCACTCAATAAAAGCTATAGGTGAATCCACTGAAATAAATGATTGTTTTAAATCGCATGGAATTTCAATCAAACTTTCTGCTTTACACCCACGTTATGAATTCAGCCAATTCGATAATATAGCTGAAGAGTTGAGAGCTAAACTGCTAGAGCTTTGTCATGAAGCAAAAAAGTACAATATTTCATTATGCATAGATGCAGAAGAATCAGAAAGACTTGAGATGTCATTAGTTTTATTCGAGCAATTGCGTCTTGATGACTCACTCTCTGAGTGGGAAGGGCTCGGCTTGGCTGTACAAGCATATCAAAAGCGCGCTTTATCTGTTCTTGACTTTGTTGAAGATGTTGCTATCCGATCAAAGCACAAAATTATGGTGAGGCTTGTAAAAGGTGCATATTGGGATTCAGAGATCAAGCGTACGCAAGAATTGGGATTAAATGATTACTCAGTATTTACAAGAAAAAGCTATACTGACGTATCTTACCTCGCGTGCGCACAGAAACTTTTGAGTAAACCAAACAGCTTTTACCCATGCTTTGGAACTCATAACGCCTATACTTTTGCTTCTATCATGGAACTTGCTGATAAAAACCACCCTGGATTTGAATTTCAACGCTTACATGGAATGGCAAAAGACTTATATGATTATGCAATGTCAGAACTTGCAACAAGCATCAGTTGCCGTATATATGCACCAGTTGGTAAACGTAGTGATTTATTACCATACCTTGTTAGACGTCTTCTTGAAAATGGAGCTAATAGTTCGTTCGTCAATCAAATAAATGATCCTAACGTTAAAATTGAAGAATTAGTTTCGGATCCATCAGAAAAAGCTAAAAGCTTGGAGCATGAACCTCATCCAAATATTCCATTGCCACAAGATATTTTGAAAGAAGAAAGAAAAAATTCCTTAGGAATGGATATTAGTGATTCTGTGATAGTCTCACAATTTGCAGATGATATAAAGGGTTTTAGTGAAAAGAAATGGCAAGTTGGACCAATAATTGACGGACAGTCACTTTTTGATGATGCCAAATTTACTGAAGTGGTGAATCCTGCACATTTGGAGCATGTAATAGGAGAAGTGTCGAACGCAACAAGTGATCAAGCTTTAAATGCTCTTGAAGTAGCCCATAATGCGTTTTCTGCATGGCAGAGCACTCCAGCGGAAGAACGTGCTAAACACTTGAAAAAAGCTGCTGACTTACTTGAAGAAAGAATGAAAGAGTTAATTTACATTCTGATTGTGGAAGCAGGAAAAATTTTATCTGATGCAATAGCAGAAGTACGAGAAGCAGTCGACTTTCTGCGTTATTATGCAATGATAGCAAAGAATGAACTGAGCGACTGGAAAAAATTGCCAGGTCCAACAGGTGAAGATAACTTCATCTTTTTTGAAGGCAGGGGAGTTTTCCTGTGTATATCACCATGGAATTTTCCACTTGCTATTTTTCTCGGGCAGGTCTCAGCTGCACTTGCAGCAGGTAATGCAGTGCTGGCAAAACCGGCAGAGCAAACGCCGATTATTGCCTACGAAGCTGTTAAGATACTACATGAAGCTGGGATACCAAAGAATGTGTTACACCTCATTCCTGGGGATGGTGGATATTTAGGCAAAATATTAGTTCCAGATAATAGAATTGCCGGAGTAGCTTTTACTGGCTCAACGCAAACCGCTCAAATAATCAATAAAATGCTTGCAAATAGGGATGGTCCTATTGTGCCATTTATTGCTGAAACTGGCGGATTAAATGCTATGATTGTTGATAGCTCTGCTCTCTTAGAGCAAGTGACTACGGATGTTTTGCTTTCTGCGTTTCGCAGCGCTGGCCAACGCTGTTCTGCGCTTAGAGTGCTATTTATTCAAGAAGATATAGCAGAAAAACAGATAAGAATGATATGTGGTGCAGCGCAAGAACTAAAGATTGGTGACCCAATACAACTTAGTACTGATATTGGTCCAATAATTGATAAAGCATCTATCGATATGCTCACTCAACATACGCAAAAAATGTCAGAGGATAAAGATTCAAATCTGTTATTTAAAGTACCCATGGATACAAATTCTCATAATGGTTATTTCTTTCCTCCATATATTTATGAGATACAAAAAATTTCGCAATTAAAGCAAGAAGTATTTGGTCCTGTTTTACATATCATACGTTTTAATAAGTCAAATTTGAATGAAGTTATAAATGATATAAACAATACAGGATATGGGCTCACGTTTTCTTTGCAGAGTCGGATACAAAGTCAAATTGACACTATAAGTAAAAAAATATCAGTTGGAAATGTCTACATCAACCGTAACCAGATAGGTGCAGCAGTTGGGATACAACCATTTGGTGGTAGAGGACTATCTGGCACTGGGCCAAAAGCTGGTGGTCCTCATTATTTACAGCGTTTTTCTACAGAAAAAGTTGTAAGTGTTAACACTACAGCATTCGGTGGTAACACTACACTTATGTGTTTGGATTAATTTGCGGGCCCTAATTTTTCTCCTATCTTACCCCTAAACTAGACGTTCGTGCAGACAGCGCTAAAATCCGAAAAGGACCAGTTCATGCACTAGACTTCTTGCATAACCTAAACTAAGCAGAAAAAAGGTGTCATCCGAGTAGCCCCTTCGGTTTCATCTCAGTGCCTCTATGATGTCATCCCAGTGCCCTGACTACTTGGATCCAGGAAAAAGAATGATGTCATGAAAGTAGCCCCTATGATGTCATTCCAGTGCTCCTTTCTCGTCATCCCAGTAGCCTCCTTTTTTTGTCATCCCAATACCCCCCTCTTGTCATCCCAGTGTCCAGACACTGGGATCTCATTTTACTTTATGATAATGTCATGAAAGTAGCCTCCTTCTCCTGTCATCCAGCCCTTCCATCCAAGACGGTGTCATTCCAGTGCCCAGACACTGGAATCCAGAAAACTTAACTTTATACCAGGTAATAAGAACTGGATCCCAGTGTCTGGGCACTGGGATGACAAGAGAAGGTACTGGAATGACGGTTGTCGTTTAGCTATAAACATTAAGAAATTTACCAAATGAAAAAAAAGGCAAAAGAAGCCCCGTGGTTGGCTAATTACTTACATTATACTTTCAAGTATGGCGTTTTTTTATTCTAAACGCTTAATAACCGCGATTCAGCTGCTTTTAAACCGCAACTAATCTAAATTATAAACGTTAAGAAATTTACTAAACAGAAAAAAAGGCAAAAGAAACCCTAGGGTAGCTAGTTATTCACTATCCATTTTTTAAGTTGGCGTTTTTTGATGTTTTAAATGCTTTATAAGCGTATTTCAGCTTGTGTAGGTAAAAACCCAGAAATTTGATAAAGACATAAGGTGCACATAGTGCAAAAAATTAAACATGAGACGCCAAATACCCTAAGTTTTTTGTCATTAACCTGCACAGATTGCGAAGATAAATAAATAGCTTCAGTTTCATGATAAGGGGACTGGCGAAGCTTGTAAAGTAATTTTTTCGTTTCTATTCCCAATAAAAGTTTGTTATATGGTTATGCAAGAAGTCTATTGTGAATGAAATGAATGTGAAAAATATCTTATTAGCGTTTTTAGTACAAACGGTATTCAGTTTGCCGCTATTTGCAGCTGATCCTGTTTTGCTTAACTGCATTGAAACTCCAGAGATTTATGACCTTGATGCAAGGCCAAAAAATTTTAGCTCTTCAAACAATTTAAGAAGGAAACCTGGTTCTCCAAATAGTGCAACGGGAGAATTAATACACATAGTGGGTAGAATTACTGATATAAACTGTTTACCAATACAAAATGCTGTAGTTTCTATATGGCACGCGAATTCACGCGGCGTGAACCATTACGATAAGAATATAGAGGATGATCCGAATTTTGCTGGATCAGGAAGGTTTGTAGTGAATAACCTTGGCTATTATAATTTTATTACGATAGCACCTGGCAAAATTGGTGATAGAGCTCCACATATCAACTTTCTAGTTCAACATCCAGATTTTCCAGAATTCACAACGCAAATGTTTTTTGCTGACCATAATTGCGATAATTGTGCTGATCCTGTTCTTGGAGATTTTGTTAGTAATGGGCTTGCAAGCCTTCTCATAACACCATTTACTTACAGTGATCAGGTCATAAAAACCTATACGTTTAACATTACCTTGGGCGGATATAATAAGTTCTCTAATAAAAGATAAAAACCCTTGCATGTAAGGTAGTCCATAGTAAACTTAAGTGTTATTGTACTTAGGATGTATATGAAAAATATCTTACTGATGTTTTTGCTATGTTTTATGTACAGTTTACAATTATTTGCAACGGAGATGCCAGCAATGAAAATAACAATTTCTAAAATTTCGCCCGATTTTAAAACAATAGTAACGGGTTTATTTGAGGACAACGAAACCGTAAATGATGGCGGAGTTTTGCAAAGAAAACAGATCATAGATAATATAAAGCAATTTAGCGATTTCAATGGAAGTTTTGGTGAATTTTTCTCTACTACTTTGCCAGAAGAAAAAAATGTCATAGTTGTTGGACTTGGTAAGAAGGATGAATGGAATGAAAATAAAGAATTAAATATTGGTGGTAAAATATATTGTGAGCTAAGCAGATTAAAAATTAAGAAAGCAGCGATTTTAATCGAAGGTAGTGCAGCAAATGTTGCATATGGTGCGTTTCTGCGTAGTTTTAAGTTTGATAAGTATAAAACTAAAAAGGATGAGAAAATTACAGAGGTAGAGGAAATTACCGTATTAGTAAAAGATGAGCAATTAAGTAATGCTGAAAGATCATTTGAGCACTTAAGGCAAGAAGGTGAGAGTATATTCCTTGCGCGCTCTTTTATAACAGAGCCTCCTAACATTCTATATCCAGAATCCTATGCTGATCATATAAAAAAAGAACTTACTAAGCTTGGCCTTGAAATCGAAGTGCTTGATAAAAAGCAGATGGAAGAGAAAAAAATGGGAGCCTTGCTTGGAGTCGCACAAGGAAGTAGTAAAGAACCAAAATTAGTAGTGATAAAATGGAATGGGGCTGCTAAAGAACAAAAGCCAATAGCTTTTGTTGGTAAAGGTATAACGTTTGACACTGGTGGAGTATCACTCAAACCTTCACGTGGTATGGAGTCAATGAAATATGACATGGCAGGCTCTGCTACTGTGGTTGGGGTGATGCATGCTTTAGCAGGACGAAAAGCAAAAGTAAATGCAATCGGCGTGGTCGCACTTGCAGAAAATGCAGTGGGTGGTAATGCTCAAAGACCGAGTGATGTAGTAACTTCAATGTCTGGACAGACAATAGAAGTGTTGAACACCGATGCAGAAGGAAGGCTCATACTTGCAGATGCTTTATGGTATACGCAAGACAGATTCTCACCAAAATTTATGATTGATCTTGCAACTTTAACTGGTGCTATAGTGGTTGCACTTGGAAATAACGAATATGCTGGTCTTTTTGCAAATAATGATGAATTAGCAAACCGTCTGATTGATGCAGGAAATGAAGTAAATGAGAAGTTATGGCGTTTTCCTATGAATGAAACTTATGACAAAATTATTGATTCACCGATTGCTGATGTTCAAAACATCGCTCCTGCAGGCTCTGGTGGAGATAGCATAATGGCTGCACAGTTTTTACAGCGTTTTGTGAATGAAACTTGCTGGGCACATTTAGATATCGCAGGCACTGCTTGGCACGAAAAAGGTACTGACATTTGTCCAAGAGGAGCAGTAGGTTTTGGTGTAAGGTTACTTAATAAGTTGGTTAAAAAGTACTACGAAGCCAATGATTAAAGGTCTTTATACTGGATTTATGGCTTAGCTACATGAACATTTATTTTCGAGGCGCAGCAAATGAAAGTAGCTGATACATATTTCTTTTTTTCTGGTCAAGCACTGGAATGATATCAAGGAGTAACTTTTTATTTAAACAATGATTATAATAAGAGATCTATTGAAATTTTAAAGTTATTAAATATTGACGCTATATACTTAAGTGTTAAAATAGAATGAAAAGTTTTTAGGAGTTTATATGGCAGTAGGTGGGAAAGCAAAGACAGCTAGTAAAAACAACCCTACTCAGCGTAAGAAAGCCGAGCAAAAAATGTATAAAGATAAACCGGTAAAACCTGTTAGATATATAGATCGTGACTCGCGCATGAATTATATGTCTGCTCAATATGACAACGGCAATCTGGTTGAAGATGAGGTAAGCGGCAATCCTATAAAGTGGGAAGCTGTACAATAGTTGTGGTTAAAGTTACTATTAATTCTAAGGAATGTGAAGTAGAGCATGGGCTCACTATAATTCAAGCTTGTGAAATTGTGGGCGTTGAAATTCCACGTTTTTGTTATCATGAGCGTTTAGCAATTGCTGGTAACTGCAGAATGTGTTTGGTTGAAGTGGAGGGTGGACCTCCAAAACCAGTAGCCTCTTGTGCAATGCCAGTTGCAGAAGGGATGGTTATTCACACTGATACCCCTAAGGTTAAAAAAGCACGTGAAGGTGTGCTTGAGTTTTTGCTAATCAACCACCCGCTTGATTGCCCAATTTGCGATCAAGGTGGTGAATGCGATTTGCAAGATATCACGATGGCTTATGGGAAAGGAAACAGCAGACTTGATGAGCATAAGAGGGCTGTGCCAAAAAAACACTTCGGACCACTGATTGAGACTGCGATGAATCGATGCATTCATTGCACTCGGTGTGTTAGATTTTTGTCTGATGTTGCAGGTACAAATGAACTTGGAGGAATCGGAAGGGGAGAAAATGTAGAGATTAGCACTTACATAAAAAGGCATATTAGTTCTGAATTATCTGGAAATATCATAGATCTCTGCCCGGTAGGGGCTTTAACTTCAAAGCCTTACTCCTTTACAGCGCGTCCATGGGAGCTATCACATTGTGAGACTATAGATGTGCTAGATGCTGTGGGAAGTAGCATTAGAGTTGATTATCGTGGCCTGGAAGTTATGCGAATATTACCAAGACTGAGCGAAGAGGTAAATGAAGAATGGATATCAGATAAAACCCGCTTTGCCTATGATGGACTAAAAGTTCAGCGTCTTGATCGACCTTATGTAAAAAAAGATGGTAAATTAGCCCCAGTTGATTGGAATGAAGCATTGACTATTGCTGCAAAAAAATTAAAGAATACAAAATCAAATAAAATAGCTGCAATTGCAGGTGATTTAGCAGATTGTGAGTCTATGCTTCTACTCAAAGAAGTGATGCAGAAGCTCGGCTCGGGAAATATAGACTGCAGGCAAGATGGTGCAAAGCTTATACCAAGTAATCGTGGGTCATATGTGTTCAATACCACTATTGAAGGTATAGAAAATGCAGATTTATGTCTGCTTATAAATACAAATCCAAGGATAGAAGCACCGATCATTAACGTAAGATTGAGAAAGAGATATTTACAGGGCAACTTTCCTGTTGCAAGTGTTGGTCCTAACATTGAATATTTATATCATGTTGAGAAATTGGGCGATAATCCTGATATTTTGAGTGAAATAGCAAATGGAAATCATAAGTTCTGTGAGCTGCTGGTAGCTGCTCAAAACCCTATGCTGATTATCGGTCAAGATGCGTTGATAAGAGACGATTCTGAATCAGTTCTAGTTCTAGCTGGCAAAATTGCAGAAAAATTTAACATGGTCAGAGACGACTGGAATGGCTTTAATGTGCTGCATAAAGCTGCAGCAAGAGTTGGTGGGCTAGATATTGGGTTTGCTTCTAAAAAAGGCGAAAGGGATATTAATCAAATATTGGAACATGCAGAAAGTGGTGAAATAGAAGTGGTTTATCTTCTTGGTGCAGATGAAATTGATACATCAAAATTAGAAAATACATTTGTAATTTATCAAGGTCATCATGGTGATAAAAGTGCACATGTAGCAGATGTTATCTTGCCTGGTGCTGCATATACAGAAAAATATGCAACTTATGTAAACACTGAAGGTCGAGCGCAAAGAACAAATTTAGCTGTATTTCCTCCAGGTGAAGCAAAGGAGGATTGGTTAATTATTAAAAATCTCTCGCAATATTTGGATCTCTCCTTACCATATGATAGTTTATTTGACGTGAGAAAAAAATTAGATACTATCGGTCCACAGTTTAGAAATGCTGATCAAGTGATAAAAAATAAATGGATTCCAATCAGCAGCGGTGAAATAAGCTTAAGTAATACACCTTTTACTTTAAAGGAGTGTAATTTTTATATGACGGATTCAATAAGTCGCGCTTCAAAAATAATGGCGGATTGTACTAAGGCTTTTTATGAACACGCTAGTTAATATTTTATTTGTTTTAGTACCGCTACTACTTTCAGTTGCATACTTGGTATACTTTGAGCGTAAGGTTATTGCTGCAATTCAACTAAGGCACGGCCCAAGTGTAGTCGGGCCATTTGGGTTATTGCAGCCGTTCGCAGATGCTATCAAATTGAT
Source organism: Wolbachia endosymbiont (group A) of Apoderus coryli (assembly GCF_947251615.1). Classification (NCBI taxonomy): domain Bacteria; kingdom Pseudomonadati; phylum Pseudomonadota; class Alphaproteobacteria; order Rickettsiales; family Anaplasmataceae; genus Wolbachia; species Wolbachia endosymbiont (group A) of Apoderus coryli. Next base: position 593,724 of record NZ_OX366367.1, read on the forward strand.
AATTAAAGAGCCGATAATACCATTTAGAGCGAGCACTATACTGTTCATTATGGCTCCAATGCTTACCTTTATTTTGGCATTAATTGCCTGGGCAGTTATACCGTTTGGTGCTGAAGTAATTGTAGAAAATGGCCAGCAAGTAGTTATTCCTAAGGTTATAGCAAATATTAATGTTGGAGTGCTTTATGTGCTAGCTATATCGTCGCTGGGAGTATACGGCGTAATTATTGCAGGCTGGTCAAGCAATTCTAATTATGCATTTCTTGGCGCTATACGGTCGGCTGCTCAGATGATTTCATATGAAGTTTCAATAGGCTTAATAGTTGCTACAGTCGTTATTACCACTGGAACATTAAATCTTGGAGAAATGGTAGTGGCAAAACATAATATGCCATTTTGGGTTGATTTACTACTAATGCCTATAGGAATAATATTTTTTATTTCTTTGCTTGCAGAAACTAATCGTCACCCATTTGATTTACCAGAAGCTGAAGCAGAGCTTGTCTCTGGATATAACGTTGAATATTCATCCATGCCTTTTGCCCTCTTTTTTCTTGGAGAATATGCAAATATGATTCTAGCAAGTGCTATGATGACGATATTCTTTCTAGGAGGGTGGTATCCTCCATTAGAACTTGGTTTGCTTTATAAAATTCCAGGTTTAATTTGGTTCATTTTGAAAATAGTTATACTTTTGTTTATATTTATTTGGATTAGAGCAACAATACCTCGTTACCGATATGATCAGCTAATGCGCCTTGGTTGGAAAGTGTTTTTACCAATATCGGTGCTTTGGGTGATACTCATTTCAGGGGTGTTGCTCTTTACTGGGAATTTGCCTGGATCCAATGTTTAATTTTCCAAACACACGGTTAAGGCGCAGGCGCTCGAGCAAATGGGTTCGCAATTTAACAAGTGAAAATAGTTTATCAGTAAATGATCTGGTTCTTCCTCTGTTTGTTCATAACAGAGAAGAAACAACTGAACCAATTTCTGGCTTACCAGGCGTAAAGTGTTATTCAATAGATGGATTAGTGTCCATAGTTAAGGAAGCTAAAGATTTAGGAATTAATGCTGTTGCAATTTTTCCTGTAGTTGGTAGTAAACTAAAATCTGAAAACGCTGAGGAAGCGTATAATTCTGACAATTTAATCTGCAAAGCAATTTGTGCTGTAAAATTAAAGGTACCGGAAATTGGTGTTATTGCAGATGTTGCACTGGATCCATACACTATTCATGGCCATGACGGCATTTTAAAAGATAATCAGGTGGATGTAGAAAACGATGAAACTATATCAGTACTGTGTAAGCAAGCACTTGCTTTAGCGAAGGCAGGATGTGATATAGTTGCTCCTTCTGACATGATGGATGGTAGAATAGGAAGAATCAGAAAATCATTAGATGATAACAACTTTCAAGACGTATTAATATTATCTTATGCGGTGAAATACTGCTCTAGCTTCTATGCTCCATTCAGGCAAGTCGTTGGTTCATGTGGGCTATCACATTCTATAGACAAAAGTGGTTATCAAATGGATTATAAAAATGCGCGCGAAGCAATGTGCGAAATTGAAATGGATATAAATGAAGGTGCAGATTTTATTATGATTAAACCAGGTATGCCATATTTAGATATTATCAAAACAGCAAGTGATAAGTTTAATTTTCCGATTTTTGCTTACCAAGTAAGCGGTGAGTACGCAATGATAAAAGTTGCTGCAAATAATGGCTGGCTAGATTATGACAAGGTGATTTATGAGTCTTTGATTGGTTTCAAACGTGCGGGTGCAAGTGCAATATTCACTTACGCTGCACTTGATATTGCAAAAAATTTAAGTGCACAAGCCCTATAAAATTACTAGATTTTTGGCGCATGTTCTTCTACTGTTGCTGCATATTACTTAAAATTTTCCAATACATGTTTTAAGTTATTGATAAGTCCGTTACAATACAGTATTATAAATGATATAAACCAAGTGTTACTTAGGGCATGGGGATTTTTTTTGAATTTTTGGGAAAGATGCTGGGCAAGGTTTTTCCTGCCAAAACAGTAAGCTCTTTTTTGGGAATAGGATATTTACCAGGTTGGCAGAACTATTGGTCTTCTTTTTTAATATTATTTATTGTCGATGTTATATTGATTTTTACATATGGAGGCGAATATTTACTATATAAAATGCCAAATTCAGGAATAGTTGTAGCTGCTATTTTTACAAAATTGGCAATAGTTATGTTAGTAATGCAATTAATTGGAATATTTATTTTTCATGCTCAGGACCCTTCAGCAAACAGTGGTGAAGACATAGTAATACAAATAGCGTCAGGGCAAGTACTGACTGTAGCACTTTCAATGCCAGCAATAATGTCAATTTATTATGCTGTAAGTAAACTCTATGGGAGTATATGTAAGCAGATGTTTCAATGCCCATTTTGGTTTAATGATTTTATGCACTTTTTCTTTTTTCTTATGATACCTTACGTATTTTTTAATGTCGTAGAAGTGATAAAACCATGGCCAATAAGTTCAATACAGCTCAGCTATAATAATGCAATGTCAATTACATTTGAGGGGATTTTTCACACATTTTATGCGGTGATCTTACTGTATTTAACAGCATTTATATTCTGCGATTTAACTATGCATGATGCAATTGTCCTAAATAAAAGCATAATTCAGTATGTGAGGGAAAGTTCAGCAGTTTTAGGTGATTATTTACATAGTGCTGCAAAAAAAATAAATATTGAATAGTACTTATTTATTTATATATTTAGTATAAAAAGTGTGCAATTTGTGTGAACTTACAAAGTATAATAAAAGAGTTACAAGATTTTTGGGCTAGTGAAGGATGTGTTATACTTCACTCATACACATCTGAAGTTGGTGCTGGCACATTACATCCTGCAACAATTATGTCTGCAATTGATACAAAACCGACAAAAATTGCATATCTACAACCAGTAATTAGGCCAGCAGATGGTCGCTATGGCGATAACCCTAATCGCTTGTATCAACATCATCAATACCAAGTTATAATAAAACCGTCTGGTAATAATTTACAAGACGTCTATTTAGATAGCTTAAAAGCTCTTGGCATATCTACAGAAAAATATGATATTAAGTTTGTTGAAGATGATTGGGAAAATCCAAGTGTTGGTGCATCAGGACTTGGATGGGAAGTTACATGCAATGGAATGGAAGTAACACAGCTTACTTATATACAGCAAGTTGGAGGGATTGACTGCAAGATGATTCCTGGTGAGGTGGCATATGGGTTGGAACGTTTAGCAATGTGCATACAAGGTGTAGATAATGTTTACGATATAATTTGGAACGATAATGGTGTAACTTACGGAGATATTTTTAAACAAAGAGAATATGAATTTTCTTATCTAGCGTTAGATTATTATGATACTAAAGTGGTACAGCAGCAATTCGAAGATACGGAAAAATTGTGTAAGTTCCTTATTGAAAAGGAGCTACCAATGGCAGCTTATGACCAATGTATTAAAACTAGTCACCTACTTAATCTGCTTGATGCAAGAGGTGTGCTTGGTGTAAATGAACGTACAGCGCATATTGGTAGAGTTAGAGAGCTGACAAAAAAATGTTGCGAATTGTACATGAGTAAATAGCGTATGTCGTTGCAGTTGTTATTTGAGTGCCTTTCAGAAGAAATACCACCGAGAATGCAGAATTCAGCTGCAGTTCAAGTTAAGAGTTATATTACCAGTGCTTTTAATAAAAACAATTTAAGATTTGCATCTATAGAGGTTTTTGTAACGGCACGTCGCATTACCCTATTTGTCGACAACATAAATGCTTTGGAGCTAAAGGATTCCAATAACGAAGTTAAGGGACCAAACATTAACGCACCAAAAAGTGCTATCGAAGGTTTTTTAAGAAAATATCAGAAAAATGAAGAAGATTTGCTCGTTCGAAAAGTAAATAATGAGGATTTTTACTTCATTAAAAGAGAAAGCTGCTCATTTAACATTCAAGAGTTTCTTAAAAATCAACTAGGAGAAATATTAAAAAATTTCTCTTGGCCAAAAAGTATGAGATGGGGCGAAGGAAAAGAAAGGTGGGTTAGGCCAATTAAAAACATTTTATGCATTTTAAATGATGAAATAATACCTGTGTCTTTTGCAGGGATCACAGCATCTAACACAACATATGGCCATCGATTTCTCTCAAGTGGTACAGCGTTAACTGTTAAAGCACCTAAAGACTATTTTGAATTGCTAGAAAAAAACAGTGTAATTCTCCAAATGGACAAAAGAAAGCAATTTATACTAGATCAGATTAATAAATTCACAAAAGAGCAGAATTTACAACTTGAGAAAAATGATTATTTACTAAATGAATTGACAGGGCTTATAGAGTGGCCAATCGTACTGTTTGGTGAAGTGAATCAAGAAAAGTCATTTGGATTACCGAAGGAAGTAATTCTTAGTATAATTAATACGCAGCAAAAATACCTTGCTTTAAGTAATGGAAAGAGAATTTCACACTTTGTCACTGTTGTCAACGTCAACAATGGTGAAGTTGTTAAAGGGCACGAAAGAATATTAGAAGCACGTCTTGCTGATGCCCAATTTTTAATATCTCAAGATAAAAAGGAAAATCTAGATTATTATGTCAAAAAATTAGGTTCGATATTATTTCATGCTTCACTTGGCAGCGTGGGGGAAAAGGTAAAGCGTATTACGGCTCTGTCAAAGTATATAGCTATATTTATTCCACATGCTTCGCTGATAAAAGTTGAACGTGCTGCATATTTGGCAAAAGCTGATTTGGCAACATCGATAGTAAGAGAGTTTCCAGAATTACAAGGAGTAATGGGTGGATATTATGCTTCTTATTTTCACGAAGATAAAGAAATAGTGGAAGCTATAACTGAACACTATAAGCCAATCGGGCCAGAGCAGGAATGTCCTAAATCCCCTTCAGCAATTGCTGTGTCAATTGCAGACAAAGTGGATAGCTTAGTTGGTTTAATTGCAGCAGGTGAGAAAATCTCTGGTTCGTATGATCAGTTTGGTTTGCGGAGAATGACAATTGGTATAATTAGGACAATACTTGAAAATAATTTGCATATTCCAATTAGGCTAATGATAGACAAGTCAGTATCTTTATATTCAAGGCTTCTATTTAATAAAAATACAACGTCAGTTGATAAGCCAAATAGAAAACAAATTTCAGAACTAGTATTTAGATTCTGCTTAGAAAGATTCAAGGTTATTTTAAAAAATAGAGATATAAGGCAAGATGTCGTAGATTCAATACTATATAAAATCGATATTAATGATCTGCTGACAGCAGAAAAGCAAACTGTTATATTGGATCGTTATCTTAGTACGCCAGAAGGTGAACAGATTCTAAGCACTTACAAAAGAGTCAGTAACATGATGAGCAAAGTAAGGAAAAGTGATGGCACTACTTATAGTGCATCTTACGGTAAGAGATTTTTGATTGAAAATGAAGAAATTGCGCTATCAAATTGTGCTATAACTGCTTGTAAAAACATAAAACAAGCAATAAAAAATAACCACTTTAATGCAGCGCTTGATGAACTTGCTGGTTTTGCTCCGTTTATCAATCAGTTTATGGACAGTGTAAAGATTAACTGTGATTCTGATAAGCTGAGAAGAAACAGATTATCTTTGCTTGAAAATGTAGTTTCCGTCTTTCATTTAGTAGCAGATTTTAACCTCATACAGGTTAAGCAATGGATAAATGCTCAGGCAATATAAAGAACAAATCAAATCATCTCCACAGTCCTGTGGCGTGTATAAGATGGTTGGAGATAAGAATAAGATTTTATACATTGGTAAAGCAAAAAACTTGAAGTCGAGGTTATCCGACTACCTTCAATTCGAAAACCTTTCTGAACGAATTAGAGTTATGCTCTCACAGGTTATTAAGGTTGAAATATTCATCACTGAGAATGAAATCGAAGCACTGCTTCTTGAAGCACAGTTAATAAAATCGTTGAAGCCACCTTATAATATTGTGCTTAAGGATGGAAAATATTATCCTTATATAACAATTTCCAAGCACGATTATCCAAGAATAGCGAAATATAGAGGCAAATTTAAGAAGAATGAGTTTCATTATTATGGTCCCTTTACATCTGCCGCTGCTGTTAAGCAAACTATATTATCATTGCAAAGAGCTTTTCTCTTGAGAGTATGTTCAGATCAATACTTTTCCTCAACAAAAAGACCATGTATTGAGTATCAAATTAAGCGCTGCTCAGCACCATGCATAAACAAAATCACAAAAGACGACTACTGCCAATCAGTAAAACAGGCACGAAATACATTGCTTGGAAGAAATAAGGAAGTGAAAGAACAGTTACTTTTCACAATGAGAAAGTGCAGCAGTGAAGAAAACTATGAGCTTGCTGCTATATATAGAGATCGGGTAAAGTTTCTTGAGCAAATTCAAATACAGCACACGGATTTTTCTTTTGAAAAAGATGCAGATTTCTTCAGTATTGTACGTGAAGAGGATCTAGCATGTATTAGTGTGTTATCGTTCAGAAATAAAGACAACTACGGCAGCACTCCTTACTTTGCCGAGAACTGTGGTGATCACTCAAATGATGAAATTTTATCCACCTTTTTGGTCAATTTTTATAATTCAGCTAACATACCTCCAATACAAATTTACGTTCCAGATTCTATTGTGGATAAGGAAATTATAGAACAAGCACTATATAAGGTTGCTCAAAAGCCAGTAAAAGTTCTGCATGCAAAGAATAAAAAAGAGCGTGATTTATTGAAATTTGTTTATGATAACTCTCAGCATAGCTTAGAGCAGAAGCTTATCGATTATAGAAATAACCTAGAAAAGCTTGAGGAGCTTAGCAAAGTTTTCTTGTTACCAAGTATTCCAAAGCGTATCGAGGTTTATGATAATAGCCATATTTCTGGAAGCCAGCAAATTGGTGTGATGATTGTTGCAGGGCAGGAGGGTTTTTTAAAGAGTGAGTACAGAAAATTTACTATAAAGGAAAAATTTTCAGGTGATGACTATAAAATGATGAGGGAAGTGCTAACCAGACGTTTCTCCGGCAATATAAAAGGCATAATACCTGATTTTTTACTGATTGATGGTGGACCAGGACATGTTTCCATAGTACAGAATGTACTGGAAGTATTGAATATAAACGTTCCTTTTGCTTGTATGGCAAAAGGTCCTGATCGTAACGCAGGGAATGAAAGATTTTATATGCTGGGCAGGGAAGAATTCAGTCTGGTAAATGACAGCAAAGTCATGCTTTACTTACAATCGCTGCGTAATGAAGCCCACCGCTTTGCGATAACTTCACATAGAAAAAAACGCGATAAACAGTTTATAGTTTCACAATTAAGCAAAATACCCGGCATTGGCAACAAAAGAAAAAAAGCGTTGATGTCTTATTTTGGTTCAGTGAAAAATATAAGCAAAGCTTCTCTGGCTGAAATTCAAAACGTACATGGAATTAGTAAAGGTTTAGCAGAAGTCATTCTTAAATACGTGAATTATAAGAGAGGAGTACTGGAATGACACCAAACCCGTTTTATTGTTAAAGCAGATATTCATACACTTTTCCTCAGAATCTCTTCATTGAGAAGCTACTCTGTTAAAACGTAACCGTTCACGCAATGGCGTCAACTTAAGGAAAAATATAAGCGATAGTGTGTAAAATTTCTCTCTAAATTTTTTCGCATTAAATTATCTAAAGAGTGAAAAAAAACGCTGTTGTTTCTATAAAAAAGTTTAAAATGTGTCCTTTTTAGACGAAACATGCAGAAAGGAAAAAATCTTATTCTACAAATTAAAAATATAATATACTCGAAAGCTTTTCAGAGAATCCATTGTGTTGAGTTTCACACGAACAAGAAAACTTCCTTTTACGACAGTATTTTCTATGATTTTAAAGTTAGAGGTTGTCCGGAAACAGGTAAAAGGCTATGATATTTGAAATTTTAGTATGGGGTAAAGATGAGAAAAAAGTATCCAACAGATCTAAGTGAAAGGGAATGGGCACAAATAGAGAAGTACTTCAGAGTATCATACAAAAAAGGAGGAAGACCGCCAAAATATAGTAAAAGAAAAATGTTAGAGGGAATTTTCTATGTATTGCGTACAGGGTGCCAATGGCGGTATTTACCAAATGATTTTCCGCTATGGAAGACTGTATATGAGCAGTTTAGGCAATGGAAGAAACAGAGGATTTTTGAGAAAATGAACTATGATATCACTAAATATAGTAGGTCAAAAATGGGAAGAAATGAAGAGCCGAGCGCATGCATAGTGGACAGTCAGTCGGTAAAAACCACGGAAAAAGGGGGGTCAAAGGTTATGATGGTGCGAAAAAGGTAAAGGGGAGAAAAAGACATATAATTACAGATACTCAGGGTTTTATACTAAGTTGTTACGTAGGAGCTGCTAATGAAAATGATAGAGATGGTATTAAAATAGCATTAAACAATATGAGAACAAAATATACTAAAGTAAAAAAAATGTGGGCTGATATGGGGTACCAAGGAAAAGATTTAAAAACCCATATAGAGGAAGAATATGGCATAGATATTGAAATTGTGAAAAGGCCTCCATGTAGGTTTTGGGTGCATAAAGATACACCACTAGAACTATTGCCACAACGGGATCCTGGATTTTTAGTACAGCCGAGAAGGTGGGTGGTAGAAAGGACTTTTGCTTGGATCAATAGGAATAGAAGACTATCAAAAGAGTACGATTTACTTACAACATCTACTGAAAGTTTCATATATCTGGCTATGAGTAGGGTTATGTTACGGAGGGAATATGCCTAAGTTTACTAGTTTCCGGACAACCTCTTAGAGGTTGTCCGGAAACAGGTAAAAGGCTATGATATTTGAAATTTTAGTATGGGGTAAAGATGAGAAAAAAGTATCCAACAGATCTAAGTGAAAGGGAATGGGCACAAATAGAGAAGTACTTCAGAGTATCATACAAAAAAGGAGGAAGACCGCCAAAATATAGTAAAAGAAAAATGTTAGAGGGAATTTTCTATGTATTGCGTACAGGGTGCCAATGGCGGTATTTACCAAATGATTTTCCGCTATGGAAGACTGTATATGAGCAGTTTAGGCAATGGAAGAAACAGAGGATTTTTGAGAAAATGAACTATGATATCACTAAATATAGTAGGTCAAAAATGGGAAGAAATGAAGAGCCGAGCGCATGCATAGTGGACAGTCAGTCGGTAAAAACCACGGAAAAAGGGGGGTCAAAGGTTATGATGGTGCGAAAAAGGTAAAGGGGAGAAAAAGACATATAATTACAGATACTCAGGGTTTTATACTAAGTTGTTACGTAGGAGCTGCTAATGAAAATGATAGAGATGGTATTAAAATAGCATTAAACAATATGAGAACAAAATATACTAAAGTAAAAAAAATGTGGGCTGATATGGGGTACCAAGGAAAAGATTTAAAAACCCATATAGAGGAAGAATATGGCATAGATATTGAAATTGTGAAAAGGCCTCCATGTAGGTTTTGGGTGCATAAAGATACACCACTAGAACTATTGCCACAACGGGATCCTGGATTTTTAGTACAGCCGAGAAGGTGGGTGGTAGAAAGGACTTTTGCTTGGATCAATAGGAATAGAAGACTATCAAAAGAGTACGATTTACTTACAACATCTACTGAAAGTTTCATATATCTGGCTATGAGTAGGGTTATGTTACGGAGGGAATATGCCTAAGTTTACTAGTTTCCGGACAACCTCTTATAGCATATCTCATAATAGTCCGAACGTATCATAGGAAAGCAGAATCAACAGCATGACGAAAAGATTTGAATAGAGGAATGTTTTTCCTAGCTCTGTTTTTTATAGCAAACCAATGATGCTCAATTTTGTTGAAATCTGGAGAATACGGCGGCAGATACAGAATTTCTGCACCAACTCCTCTAGCAAGCTCGATAATCTTACCAGACTTATGAAAAGTAGCATTGTCAAGAGTGACAGTCTGTCCAGGTTCCAAGATCGGTGTCAAAAATTGCTCAAACCATCCATTAAAAACATCCATATTACAGTGGCCTTCAAAGGTTAACTATCTTTCTTCTACTTAAGGTTGCAACCATACTGATTCGTTGAGTTTTCTTTCCAGATTTTAGGGCATAAAACCGCTGTCCTTTCTGGATATGGATAGTCCTCTGTGTTATCAATGCCAGACTCATCTATATAAACTAAGTTTTCTGGTTCTTTTGTTGCTATAATTTTTAAGAATTCAGCACGTTTTTCTTCGTTCCTTTCCTTGTATCCATATGTCTTTTTTTGCGCGTAAATCCAATTTTTCTGAGAGCTCGGTGGATCGTTTGGATACTAACGTTGCCCCAAAGTCTAGCCATTTCCGACAGAGTCTTTCCTCCGTTTTCTCTAGCAAATTTAGCAAAGGCATCCCAGTCGGTAATTTTGTGATTGTAACCTCCATTTCCAAGTTTTTTTGATTGAAAGTCTCCTGTTTCTTTTCTTCTTTGCTGCCACTCCCATAAAGTAGTTCGTCCAATTTTAAATCTTGCTGCCACTGTTTCTCTGCTTTCTCCCTCGTCTAGCGCTTCCATTGCTTTTTTCCTTAAGTCATAACTATATGCTGCTGGCACTCAACCTCCTTATCATCATCTATCCTTATCTTATCACATCCGGACTTCTATGAAAAGAGCTATAACTATTGCATTCCTGAACTTTTTGATTCATCATTCTTTTTATAAAAAAACATTCTCAACTTTCTCTCCACTTTTTCTGGGTAAGGTCACTTGGCTGACAACCGTCATTCCGCTACTCGTTAGTGGCTGCGGCGGTATGACGTCTTAGCTATAGTTAACAATAGAAGCAAAAACTCATCCTTTTGGAAGAGGAGGAGATTTTTCCGAAACCTCAGCAGGGATTGATTTTGGATCTGATAATTCTGTATTTACCTTGATTGGCTCTAATGGAGTTTTCTGCTCTTCCGGTTTATCGTCTGGAATTGGAACAGGCCAATCCATAATGTTTTGCGGTATAGCTTCTGCTTCTTTAGCCTCTCTTTGGTCTGTTGAAGATGATGCATCAACTCCTGCATTTTTAGTAACTTCTTGTTTTAGTTGTTTATTTTCTTCTTGTAATTGCTTTAAATTTTTCTTTAACTCGTCAATCTCTCTTATTTTTTGTTTTAATTGTTCAGATATAGTTAGTTTGTCTCTAGTCAATTTTTTGTTTTCTTGTCTTAACCCACTAGCTGTTCTGCTTGAGTTGTTGTTTACAGCTTGTATACCTTGGTCTTGCTGCTGCATGCTTGTTCCTCTACTTTCATATTCAACTTCAGTTTGAGTTGCCTGACCTTTTTCCTGCTGTAATATGTTCTGTAGTTGCTCTAGACTCTCTTTAACAGACTTCAACTCTTCTTGTAACATGTCTTCCTTTTCTTTATAACTCTCTTCAAATTCCGCAAGTGTGGATTTTAAGGAGTCACGTTCTAATCTTAGATCCTCAAACTGCTTTGCCTGCGCTGCAAAATATTGAGCAAATGTTTCTTTTCCTTCCTTTAATTCCTCAATTTCGTTTATAATTTCATCTACTTTATCTTTTAATCCTTCTTGCTCATACTCTTCTTCATCACCAGACATATCATCCTCAAATATTTCATCTTCATCACTAAATTCACTGCTAGTGGATATAGAACTTCTACGTGAAGAAGGTGTTCTAGGAGAGGAATACCCACTGCTGCTTGGTGTAGGTGACTGTGGTGATATATGTGGATCTTTTGTAAATGTTTCTTTCTCAGGTATTTGCTGATCGTCCACACTCTTAGTAAAAGCTTGATGCAGAGTTTTTCCATTGATAAAAACTTCTTTATTCTGCTCAACTAATTTTAATATTTTATCTTTTGTTTCCTCTGGTGTGAACTTTAAATCACCAAATTTTGGCTTACCAATAACACTCTGTATACCACCAGAATCCAATTTTACGGTCATGCTACAGTCTATGCTGTTACCTTCAGAATCCTTAGCCTGCCAATTAATGGTCATTTCACATGAGCTTGAACCAGTAAAATCATAGTGCCTCTCATTGCCATTTTTCTTGCTTGCGGTTATTTGACTACCTTCCCCCAAAGATATGTTATAAACCTTACCTTCACTGCTGGCCCTTAAAATATTGCTAATTTCTATTGGTTTTTCTTCATTTTCAAATCTAATTTTGAAGTCATTATCTTTTGTTGAATACACTAAGAAATTTTGATTTGGTAAAGATGCTTCAAATTCTCTATGTGTTTCATTTATTGATTGCTCAAATTTTTGGAACTCCTTTTCCCACTTTAAATTTATCTGTCCTGTAATGTTCTCATCTTTGCGTAAAGGGCCAATAAAATACCAGATTAAATTTTTTTCCTCCAATTGTTTTATAGTCTCTTGAAAGCTGCTACAAGATTCAATCACATCTAAAATATCCTTTTTCTGCTGTTCATCTACATTTAAACTTTGACCCTCAGCTATAAATACATTTTCGTTCTCCCATGGCATAATTTTACATTTTTAGAAAATATACTATAATACTAACAATTTTAATTAAAAAATCAACTAATTATGTGGGTAAATAAAGAAGAAATTTGAACACTTGTCCATTATGTTATATAGTAGTTACTCCTTAAGCAGTGCAGTATGGACAATACCATTATAAGAAAATACGATATTAGAGGTATAGTAGGCAAAGATTTGCAGATTAATGATGGGTACGAGATAGGTAGAAAGTTTGGCCAAACCGTAGCTAGTGTTTGTGTCGGCTACGACAGCAGAATAGATTCACCAGGTATAGAAAGAGAATTAATTAGGGGCTTAACTTTATCCGGTGCAAATGTTATACGCGTTGGACTATGCTCTTCACCTATGCTCTACGCTGCAACACAAATCACGCAGGCGGATCTTGGTATCATAATAACTGCCTCTCATAACCCCAGCGAATATAATGGCTTTAAATTTTTTAGTAATAAAAAAGTCTTCTCAGATCAAGAAATGAAGGAAATTATAAGCAGTCCAATTAAAAACAGTACAAGAATTGGAAGCTTAATTAACATAAATATATATGGTGAGTACATTCGCATATTAAAAGGTGCAGTGAAGAATAATGCTACACAGAAATTAAAAATAGCCTGGGATTGTGGAAATAGTCCAGCAAGTGGAATTATAAGGTATATTGAAAAGATCTTGCCTGGTCATACGCATATCGTAACCAATAACTCTATAGATGGGGCATTTCCACTGCATGATCCAGATCCCATAGAGGAAAAAAATCTCGCTCAATTAATTGACATTGTGAAGGAATATGGATGTGATCTTGGCATTGCGCTAGATGGCGATAGCGATAGGGTGCGCTTAATTGATAATAAAGGCAACGTTGTTTCCAATGACCATTTATTTATAATTTTTGCACGTGAAGTGTTGGAGGAATATCCAGAAAGCAAAGTTATTGCCAACGTAAAAATGAGTATGAAAGTGCATGATTTTGTTAGTAAGTTAGGAGGGCAAGTTATTACCTGCGCTACTGGACACTCACTAGTTAAGAAGAAGATGGTAGAGGAAGAGGCAAAGTTTGCTGGTGAATTAAGCGGGCACTTCTTCTTTTCTGAGCTAGGTTTTGATGATGGGCTATATTCTGCTGTTAAAGCAGTTGACATTTTGCTTAAGAAAAACCAAAGCCTATCTCAAGTAATTGAGGATTTACCGAAGTTATATATCACTCATGAAGTAAAGATTATAGTGAAAGATGAGAAAAAATTTCAAATAATTGAATCAATAAAGAAAACACTGGAGCAGCAAAATATTGTATTTTCAGATCTTGATGGTGTTAAGGTAACCGATAATAAAGGTTGGTGGCTTCTTAGGGTATCAAATACGCAAAACTGCATTACAGCAAGATGCGAAGGAGAGACTTTAGAAGGTTTTGAACTTACTAAAAAGGTTTTGTTCCATTACATTGATGAAGCAAGGTCTTTAAATTGTAGCTACTCATAGAAAAATTGACCCTATCTCTTAAATAAAGAGCCATAAAAAAATTTTTAAATGTATCTTTATATTATATATTCTTATTGATAATAATTTGTCATCTTTTTTGTTAACTTTACTGATGTTGCCAGAAGGAACGTTGTTGCCAAATTTTGTAAAATTTATTATCCTAAGGTTTCAAGTCCTCACAGGTTTATTGGAACTATATGTACAATGTGTTTATCAGTGAAAATCCGGAGAAAATGATGGGGGAAAAGTTAATACATTACTTCAGCCAGAACAAGTGCGAAGGCAATGCAGAAATGAAAAATCTGCTGGGAGGGAAGGGAGCAAATTTAGCAGAAATGTGCAATGTTGGCATTCCTGTTCCACCTGGTTTCACAATTTCCACCTCTGTTTGTCAGGCCTACTGTCAGGATAATGAATTGTCTAACGACCTACGTAACGAGATCAAAAACTACATGACGATGCTCGAAAATGACATCGGTTGTAAATTCGGGGATTTAAATAACCCCTTATTAGTTTCCATACGCTCTGGTAGTGTCAACTCAATGCCGGGCATGCTTGATACTATTTTAAATGTTGGTCTAAATGATGAAACCGTTGTTGGGCTTGCAAAAAAAAGTGGCGAACGTTTTGCTTACGATAGCTACTGCCGTTTCATTATGATGTACTCCAATGTTGTACTACAGCTTGACCATTACCTATTTCAAGATGTTGTTGATAATGAACAGCAAAAGAGTGGAGCAAAAAGCTTAGCTGATCTTGATGTTGATGTTTTAAAGAGAATTGTTAGCAATTTCAAAAGGATAGTACATGAAAAAACAGGAAAACATTTTCCGCAGAACGTTGAAGAGCAATTGTTAAACTCAGTTAATGCAGTATTTGCCTCTTGGAAAAATGATAGGGCTGTTTCCTATAGAAGAATACATAATATTTCTGAAAACCTTGGAACAGCAGTCAACGTGCAAGCAATGGTTTTTGGTAATTTAAATGATAATTCTGCAACTGGTGTGATATTTACACGAAACCCTTCAACTGGAGAAAAAAAGCTTTTTGGTGAGTTTTTGGTTAATGCTCAGGGTGAGGATGTGGTTTCTGGTGTTTATACTCCTATGCCAATTGACGGAGAGCAAAAAAACACCATGGAGAAGTTGCTGCCAAGTGTCTACCGAGAATTATGCGTGGTATGTGAAAAACTTGAAAGGCATTATAAAGACATGCAGGATATCGAATTTACTGTACAGGACGGTAAGTTATGGATTTTGCAGACTAGGTCTGGCAAGCGCACGGCTGAAGCTGCTATTCGCATAATAGTTGATATGGTAAACGAAGGAACGATTACAAAAGAAGAAGGAATATTGAGAATTGATCCAAAAACTTTTGACAATTTATTGCATCCAGTTCTTGACGTTAAGAGTGACCAAAAAGTAATAGGGAAGGGACTGCCGGCTTCTCCAGGGGTTGCTTCTGGATATGTAGTGTTTAGTGCAAGTGATGCTGAAAAAGCTGCAGAGCAGGGCAAAAAAGTGATTTTAGTAAGGTCAGAAACGAGTCCTGAAGATATTAATGGAATGAATGCTGCAAGTGGCATAGTAACAGCACGGGGAGGGATGACCTCGCATGCTGCTGTTGTAACCCGTGGAATGGGTAAGCCATGCATTTGCAGTGTGAGTGGACTTTATATCGATAAAGATGGAATTTTCTTTTCTGTAGGGGATACAAAAGTAAATAAAGGTGAACCAATTACCATCAACGGAGGAACAGGGGAGGTTATGCTTGGCATTCTCCCTACAATTTTACCTGAATTATCGCAAGAATTCAAAACGATAATTAACTGGATAGATGAAATCAAAACGATCAAAGTGAGAGCGAACGCTGATACTCCAAAAGATGCAAAAATTGCAAAAGAATTCGGTGCAGAAGGTATAGGCTTATGTCGCACAGAACATATGTTTTTCGCTAGTGATAGAATCGAATTCATTCAAAAGTTGATAATAGCTGACGATGAAAATGAAAGGGCAGATGCGCTCATTAAACTGGAAGGAATGCAAAAGTCTGATTTCAAAGAAATATTTTCTATTATGGAGGGCAGGGAGGTCACTATACGGTTGCTTGATCCGCCTTTGCATGAATTTTTACCCAATAATCAGTCTACTATAGAAAAAATCGCCAAATCACTTAGTAAGTCAGTTGAGTCAGTAAAAAATAAAATAGCACAGTTATCAGAAAAGAACCCAATGCTTGGCCATCGAGGTTGTAGACTTGCCATTTCTCATCCTGAAATATATAGCATGCAGATTAGGGCAATACTTAGTGCTGCAAGTGAATTAAAGAAAGAAAAGAAGATAGAAGTGGAGCCTGAAATCATGATTCCTTTTATCATGAGTGAGAAAGAGTTTGTTCTGATATGCGAGCTAGCAAAGAAAGAATCCTCTGTCATCTCAGCTGGGATCCAGATGCAGATTCCAGCGTCACGCGCTGGAATGACATCAGACAAGGCTTATTCAATCGGCACTATGATAGAACTGCCACGAGCGGCACTGATTGCTGATAAGTTAGCAAAACATGCAGAGTTTTTTAGTTTTGGCACTAATGATTTAACGCAAACAACCATGGGACTTTCAAGAGATGATTCAGTTAATTTCCTCGATTCTTATAAGGAAAGCAACATATTCGAAAACGACCCGTTTGAAGTGCTGGACATCGAAGGGGTAGGGGAGTTAATCAAGATAGCCATTGAAAGAGGCAAAAAAACCCGAAAAGAAATAAAACTGGGTATATGTGGAGAACATGGTGCAGACCCAAAATCTATAGAGTTTCTCATCGAATCAGGGGTGGATTATGTTTCATGCTCACCCTATAGAGTACCGGTTGCAAAGTTAGTAGCAGCACAATTTAGCATAAAATCTAAGTGTGTTAGGTAAGCGAAAAACATTGGACCGCCTTGCGGAGCTCTGTCATTCAAGTGCCCAGATCACAATTGTACGAACATCGTGATTTGAGAGCAATCTTCATAAGGGAGGATGTCATCCCAGTGCCCAGGTATCTGTTCAGGGGAGTGGCTAATGTGCAAATATTGAAGCAAAGTGCGTGACACACAGCTGTACGAACATTTGTTTGCAAAGGCAGTATGTTAAGTGTTATAGCCGATTTTGCCTCAAACACAAAGGTGTCATCCCAGTGCCCAGACACTGGGATGACACCCATTTGTTGTAAACTCACTTTTACTCTATGGTTATACTACCTTGCCGCTATCCTGAACGGATACGTGCCCAGACACTGGGATCCAGTTTTCCATGCAATCTCGCAAAGACATTTGTTTGAGTATAAGACAACTACTTTTACGCTCACCAGTTCAGTGTGCTTCTTACAATAAAATTTCTGGATGCCAGTGTCACGCACTGGCATGACATCCTATATTTTTACAACTTGTGAACTCACGTGTTCAACTTTATTTTCTTCCATTTCTCTATAACTTGGTAACGTAGAACTTTTTATATGCTACCCGGTAACTATTGCAACTAAAGCAGCTACAATACCGCAAACCACCGCACCAGCCACAGATGGAACCATCACAGCAGCAGCAATGAATAATCCTGTAACAACAACTCCAACAACATCTCTCTTTAATGAGTTGTGAAAATTTTCCTTATATTTAGTTTCTTTTTCATTTGGCATAGAAAATTGAGCATCTACAAAGCCGTTAGCTTTATTATCATTATTTGGTGTGGCAGTTTGCTTAGTCTCTGGTATTACAGGCGTTTTATTTTTGTTATTATGATTTGATTGGCCATTAACACTACTTGACACAGGTTGGTTAGCATTTGCTTCTGTTACTATAGGAGGTGCTGGTACTATATTTTCTTCTGCATTGGGTGTTTCTGGTGTAATAAAGTTTAAAAGTACCTGAGTAATTTCTTCTTGTGCATTATCCATAGCCAACTCTAAAGCTGCTTGTCTGCTTTCATCATTTACATAACCTAAAAATGCTTCAACTTCTTGAACATTACCTTGAACAATAGCAGAACGCAGAGCGTTAAATTTTTCTTCTTCACTAAACTTACCACTACCCAAAAGTACCTTAACAACGTCAGCTTGTTTTGTTATTGCAGCTATGCCCAATATAGTTCTGGAAGCAGTATCTGTAAGATGGATTACAGCATCTAAATCTGTAAACAATTTTACAACATCTAGAAATACGCCACGATCGCCAGTAATATTGGACTCTCTTACAGCATTTGCAAACGAGTCAAAAATTGCCCGACTTGTTTCTTTTCCTTGTATTAGCTGTTCGTAACGCATTTCAGCAGTCATACCAAGGTTTATGAAGTTACTAGAATCTACTTCATTACTGTCTGCTCTATTCTCTTCCACATCAGGTGTGTTTTGCCCCTCTTCTTCCTTGTTTATTGCTGCGGTTATTTGCTCCTGTTGAAGGGGTTCATACCCATTTTGGAGGAGAAAATCCTTAACGCGTGGGTTGTTATTTTCGGTTGCATGTTTTAGAAGTAGATCTCCTAACGAGTTGTCCCCTTCGCACTTACTTTGAAAATCAATTTCTTTAAATTTAGCTTTTCTTCTTAATCTATTTTGCAAATCTTCAATGCTGGTAACTTTATCGTTGTACTTATCACCATCTATCAAAATCCTATCTACATCTAGACACAATTCCCTGATACCTTCCTTACTGTATGACATAACTACAATCCCACTACTATAAATATAACTTATTATACCAATTCCATCAAAATCAGTCAAGACATATTGCAGTTTTAAGCAGCATGATATATATTGAATGCTTTATTTATAGTTCTTGAAGCAAATGATGGAAGATTTAGCCTGTAAATTAGTTAAAGTGACCGAAGCTGCGGCGCTTGCTGCATATAAACTAGCAGGCTTTGGGGATGAAAAAAAGGCTGATCAGGTTGCAGTTGATGCAATGCGAACAGTGTTAAATTCAATGGAAATAAATGGTACTATCGTAATTGGTGAAGGTGAGAGAGATGAAGCGCCGATGCTATATATTGGCGAGAAGGTTGGCACTGGAAATGGTCCTGAAATCGACATTGCTGTTGACCCACTTGAGGGTACCACAATTTGCGCTCACTACAAACAGGGGGCAATGTCCGTTCTTGCTGCAACGAAAAAAGGTAATTTTTTACATGCACCTGATGTTTATATGGAAAAGATAGCAGTAGGAAAAAATCTTCCAGAGGGTGTAGTCTCACTAAAAAATAGCATTGAAAAGAATCTAGACAATTTAGCCAAGGCAAAAAAATGCAAAGTAAATGATCTCGTGGTAACTGTACTTAAACGTGAAAGGCATGATGAATTAATATTGAAAATCAGGAAGTTAGGAGCAAAAGTTAAACTAATAGATGATGGTGATGTTGCGGCCGTAGTTTCACTAGTAAATGGCAATCACGATATGTATATCGGTATAGGAGGAGCACCAGAAGGGGTGCTTGCGGCTGCAGCGCTAAGCTCAATCGGCGGACAGATGGAGGGAAGATTAGTACTTGACACGGATCAGTTAAGAGAAAGAGCAAAAAATTTGAACATTCACGATCCAGAAAAAATCTACACCATAAAAGATATGGCAAGAGGTGAATCAGTGTTCATTGCAACTGGAGTAACAAACGGAGAACTTGTGGATGGAGTTGATAACGTCTGTTCAACTAGTTCTTTAATAATTCTACCTAACAAGCTGATAAAGGTGCAAGTTATAAGTTAGGTTAATTATTTTTCAATACACCTAAATTTTAGCTTTACAATACACTGATATTAAAATATGTTATTTTTATCTAAAAATTAAAGGGGGTATAATGTTAGATTCATCACAGAATATTTCGCAAGAAAATTAATTGTACAAGAAGTTCCTCAAGATGGACATAAAAAGGAAGCTAGCCCCTTTTCAAAACCTTCTATCTATTGTTTCTTAAACCACTCTGCTGAACGGAGACAGTTTAGGCTGTTATGCCTGGCGGCTTTGTTGGAATAAGTTTTTCAACACTGCTAACAATAAAATTGATTGTATCGTCAGCTACCTTATCGAATTTATCATTTATCTTTTTTCCTATTTCTTCATTTTTAACATATTCGTGTAGAGCTAAAGCAGTTATAGCTGCACATGCTGCAATTAAGCCAGTTTTTGCTATAATGAGCATTGATAATCCTCCTGCAAATATAAATGTTAATCCAATAGCTAGGTTTATAATTTTACTTTGTGTTGTTTGTTGTGCTGCCTGATTCTGATCTACTTTTTCTTTTTCAAGAACGTTTGATATTGTTTTTGAGAAAATTTTTACCACGATTGTTGCAATTGCGATCATAGCTAATCCTATGGCTATTTTTGCTAAGAGAAAAAATGATGGGAACACCATTGCAAAGAATAGTAAGCCAGCTCCTACAATTAGTAACTTATTTTTAGGTTGGATTTCATTTGACATAATAAACCTCCATTTCATAACTGCCGGAGTATACCTAATATAAAATACGGAGATAGTCAACATATTTTATGAAAGGGCGCGTTAAAAATTTTTTTCATATTGTTCTTCGCCGCCTCGTGGTTAAATTTGGAATTTTAGAAAGAGTTACGTATTATTTAAAATTCTTGTATACTGTTTTGAATCAGTTAAATAGATAATGAAGTGCAGGACGCAGTTTTAATTTTACAAGATGGCAAGTGCTTTTGGGGAAAATCAGTAGGTAAAAAAGGCAAGTGCATAGGTGAGGTCTGTTTTACCACTGGTATGACCGGTTATCAGCATACTATAACTGATCCTTCTTTTGCTGATCAAATTATAACGTTCACTTTTCCTCATATTGGTAACATTGGAATAAACCATAAAGATAATGAAGGAAAGAAAATTTTTGCAAGTGGTGTGGTTATGCGTGAACTTTCTTCTATGTCCCACCCTTCTTCATATATCAGTTTAAATGATTGGTTAGAGAAAAATAACGTGATTGGGATATCAGGAGTTGATACTAGAGCTTTAACGAGACATTTGAGAGAACATGGATCTCAAAATGGAATGATATGCCCGTCAAGCGAGACGTATGTGTTGGATGAATTGAAGAAATACAAACCTGTAAATGGGATGGAAATAACCAATAAAGTTAGCTTGCATAGTAATTTTAAAAGTGACCTTAATGCAAAATATAGGGTTGTAATCGTTGATTTTGGCGTAAAAATCAGTATAGTTTCACGCTTAATAGAACTTGGTTGTACAGTTGAATTAATCAGACCAAGCACAGGTTTTGCTCAAAAAGTGTTGAGTATGAATCCAGATGGTATAGTGCTTTCAAATGGTCCTGGTGATCCGCAAGAAATAGGAGAAAGTGTAGTTTCAGAAATAGACATTATTATAAAATCTAAAATACCAATTTTTGGCATATGCATGGGCCATCAATTACTTGCGATTACTTTGGGGGCAAAGACCATCAAGATGGATATTGGTCACCGAGGGAGTAACCATCCAGTTTATGATGTAAGTAGTGGAAAAGTTGAGATCACTAGCCAAAATCATGGTTTCGTTGTTGATTCAGCTTCTCTTCCAAGTAATGTTAAAATTACTCACATTTCTCTATTTGATAATAGTGTAGAGGGAATAATGATGAAGGATTACCTAGTCTTTTCTGTGCAATATCATCCAGAAGAAGCGCCAGGTACGCATGATTCGCATTATTTGTTTAGACGTTTTATTGACAATATTGTGTTGTATAAAATGAAATCTGCATGATTTTAATCAGGGTAGGTTTTATTGCTTGATTTTTTAATTTTAGGCGTTTAGTATTAAATACAATAAAAGCTTGAGTTAAGGTACTAAAATAGCGTTCTCTTAACAAATTTTTGTGGAGGAGTGACCGAGTGGTTAAAGGTAACAGACTGTAAATCTGTCCGCATTGCGTACGTAGGTTCGAATCCTACCTCCTCCATTGTGCGGGTATAGCTCAATGGTAGAGCTCTAGCCTTCCAAGCTAGTGACGTGGGTTCGATTCCCACTATCCGCTCTTTTTTTTGTTGTATTTTTATAAAATCAACATATTATTTATTGATGTATTTGTATTTTAGGTAGAAAAGTTTAAATTATGACAGCAGTAGTGGAAGCATTTGGAAAGCCGCATGTAAATGTGGGAACAATAGGACATGTGGATCATGGGAAGACAACGTTAACAGCGGCGATAACAAAGCATTATGGAAATTTTGTAGCGTACGATCAGATAGATAAAGCGCCAGAAGAAAGGAAGAGGGGGATAACGATAGCAACAGCGCATGTTGAGTATCAGACGGAAAAAAGGCATTATGCACACGTTGATTGTCCTGGACATGCTGACTATGTAAAGAATATGATAGTAGGTGCAGCACAGATGGATGCAGCGATATTGGTAGTGTCGGGAGTTGATGGGCCAATGCCACAAACGAGAGAGCATATATTGCTGGCGAAGCAGGTGGGTGTTGGATATATCGTGGTGTATATAAATAAAGCTGATGTTGCTGATGCTGATATGATAGATTTAGTAGAAATGGAAGTGAGGGAATTGCTGAGTAAATACGGATTTCCAGGGGATGAAGTGCCTGTGGTAGTTGGGTCAGCACTCAAGGCGCTGGAGGATGACAGCGGCGAATATGGAAAGAAATCAATAGACAAATTGATGGAAAAGTTAGATGAATATGTGGCGGTTCCACCAAGGCCTGTGGATTTACCATTTTTATTGCCAATCGAAGATGTATTTTCGATATCGGGGCGAGGGACGGTGGTAACAGGAAGAATAGAGAAGGGAGAGATAAAGACGGGAGAAGAGATAGAGATAATAGGTCTGAAGGAGACGCAAAAGACGATATGCACAGGTGTAGAAATGTTTAAGAAGTTGCTGGATAAGGGAAGTGCAGGACTCAATGTAGGAATATTGTTAAGAGGAACAAAAAGAGAAGAAGTGGAGAGAGGGCAAGTATTAGCAAAACCGGGGACGATAACGCCGCATAGAAAGTTTAAGGCGGAGGTTTATATATTAAAGAAAGAGGAAGGAGGAAGGCATACACCATTTTTTGCGAATTACCAGCCACAGTTTTATTTAAGGACAACGGATGTAACTGGGAGCATAAAATTGCTAGATGGGAAGGAGATGGTAATGCCAGGAGATAATGTGAGTGTAGAAGTAGAATTGCAAGTACCGATAGCAATGGATAAGGGATTGCGTTTTGCGATAAGAGAAGGCGGTAGAACTGTTGGTTCTGGTGTTGTTTCTGAGATTTTGGAGTGAGTGTAGTAACTAAGATGAAGCAAGATATATATATTAACATTAAGGCTTTCGATTGTTCTTTATTGGAGGAGTGTGTTCGAAAATTTGTTGATGAATTAAAGCGGTCCAGTGCAAAATTATCTGGTCCGATTGCGTTGCCAAGAAAAGATTCTAAATTTATTGTTAATAGATCTCCTCATGTTGATAAAAAATCTCGTGAACAGTTTGAAATAAGAACTTCTAGGCGTTTGATTGTTTTACATGATCTTACTCCTACTATGATGCAGATGCTTACAGGTTTATCTTTTTCTGCTGGCGTAGAAGTGGATTTAAAAGTCAAGGAAGTTAAGGTTTAGGAGAAGGAAATGAAGAGAATAAATTCGCTGAGGAGAATTGGTTTACTAATGATGAATATTGGTCATACTGCTATGTATTCTGACAATAGTCGCATGGCTGTAACTTTATTGCATCTCAGCGAAACTTATATTATTGATATAAAAGGACAAGATAAATGTGGCTATAATTCAGTCATTTTAGGCACAGGAGATTTTAAAAATATAGCAAAACCTCAGTTGGAATATTTAAAGAAAAAGGGTATAAATAATAAATGTAAGTTATACGAAAGTAGATTAAATGACCTGTCGGGAATAGAATGTGGTAAAAAAGTGGGAATCAATCATTTTGTGGTTGGTCAATATCTTGATATTACGGGTTATTCTATAGGTAAAGGATTTGCTGGTGTGATGAAGCGGCATAACTTCAGTGGGCTTAGGGCATCTCATGGTGTTTCTATTGCTCACAGATCACAAGGTTCTACTGGTCAATGTCAGGATCCTGGTAGAGTATTTAAAGGAAAGAAAATGGCTGGTCATTTAGGTAACAGCAGAATAACTGCACAAAATATGAAGATATTATCCATTGATCATGAAAATAGTATAATTGCTGTGAAGGGTAATAATGTTCCTGGGTTTAAAAATTCCTATGTTTTTGTAAGAGATGCAGTTAAAAAATCTTTACATAAAGATGTTCCTTTTCCGATAGGTCTACTGTTAGATGTAAATGATGATGCTAGTAATTTGGTGAGTTAGTTATGGAATGTAATTTAGTTAATCTATCTAATAATAATGTAGGTACTGCTCAGCTCAATCCTTTGATATTTTCTGCTAAGCAAAAATTGAGTATTTTGCATGATATAGTGAGATGGCAATTAGCGAAGAGAAGAGCTGGTACTCATAAAACAAAAGGTATCAGTGATGTCTCTGGTACAACAGCTAAACCTTATGGTCAAAAACGTACCGGTAGGGCAAGACAAGGGAGCTTGCGATCTCCTCAATTTAGAGGTGGTGGGATTATTTTCGGCCCTGTTGTGAGGAGTCATAGTTATTCTCTTAATAAGAAGGTACGCAAATTTGGTTTAAAAATTGCTTTATCTCTAAAGTATTTAAATAATCAAGTGATTATTCTGGATAATTTAAATATTGATGTGAAGAAAACGTCTGAAATGTGTAAATGTATTAAAAATTTTAAATTTTCTTCCTTTTTGATAGTTGGTGATTATGGAGATGATTTGTTGCGTGCTGTTAGAAACTTGCATTATGTAGACTTAATCAAACCTATTGGGTTAAATGTCTTTGATATATTGAATCACGAATGCGTGATGTTGACAAAGGATACTTTAAAGCATCTTGAAGGTAGATTGTTATGATCAAATATAATGATATAATAAAATCTCCTATAATTACAGAAAAGGCCTCTTTTTTGAGGGAGAAGTTTAATAAATATTCTTTGTATGTTTTTGTAAATGTAAATAAGCGTCAAATAAAGTTGGCAATAGAGTCTCTATTTGATGTTAAAATTTCTTCTATAAATGTTGTTAGAATTAAGCCTAAATATAGGCGTTTCAGGGGTGTGATTGGTTGTGAAAAACAGAAAAAGAAAGTTTATTTTTCTTTGATAGATGGTCAAAAATTAGATATAATGAGCGTTTAATATGGGTATGAAATTTTTTAATCCTGTTACTCCGTCTTCTCGTGGGACTGTGTTAGTAAGTAAAGTTGGTTTATCAAAAGATGAGCCAGAAAAGTCTCTTACATCCGGTAAAAAGTCCAGTGGTGGAAGAAATAATTATGGTAGAATTACAACTCGTCATAGGGGTGGTGGTCACAAAAAGAAGTATAGAGTTATAGATTTTAAGCGTAATAGAAGTGGTCAGGGTATAGTTGAAAAAATAGAGTATGATCCAAATAGAAGTGGGTTTTTAGCGTTAATATCATATAAGGAAGATGATATTAAGTCTTATATATTAGCTCCTCAAGGTATGAAGCCTGGTGATGTTGTTACAGCTGGAAATGATGCTGATATTTTACCAGGGAATTGTTTGCTACTCAAGTATATACCTGTTGGTTCTTTCGTTCATAATGTTGAGCTGAAACCAGGTAATGGTGCTGCGATTGCTAGAGCTGCTGGTTGTTATGCGCAAATCGTTGGTCGTGATGGCCAATATGTTTTATTACGACTCAGGTCTGGTCAAATTAGGTTGATTTTATCTTCTTGCAAGGCTACTATTGGTGTAGTATCTAACCCTGACCATAAGAATAGAAAGCTGGGTAAAGCTGGAAGAAGTAGGTGGCTTGGAATTAGACCTACTGTGCGTGGGGTTGCGATGAATCCGGTTGACCATCCTCATGGAGGTGGGGAAGGAAAAACCTCTGGTGGTCGTCATCCTGTTACTCCTTGGGGTGTTGCAACAAAAGGAAAGAAAACTCGGAGGAAAAATAAATCTAGTGATAAGTATATAAAACAATTGAAAGGTTAGTTTATGAGTAGATCTGCGTGGAAGCCTCCTTTTTGTCATCCTTCTATATTAAAGTCGGTGAATAATGCTTTAAACAAGGGGTTTGTTAACATGGCTATAAAAGTTCATTCCAGGGCTTCTGTAATTCTTCCTAATTGTTTAGGTTTAAAGTTTGCTGTTTATAATGGTAAGGATTACATTCCTGTTAATGTTAATGATCAGAATATGATAGGTCATAAATTTGGTGAATTTTCGCCCACTCGTAAATTTACTGGGCATAGTGGTGATAAAAAGGCGACAAGAAGGTAATTGATATGAAAAACAGAGATGTAATAGTTAAAGCTGGTTCTAGGGTTTTAAAATCAACTCCTCGTAAATTGAATTTGGTTGCTGGTTTAGTACGTAATAAAAAAGTTTCTTTTGCCACTGTGCAATTAAGATTTTGTGAAAAGAAAGCTGCGGGTCTTATAAGGAAGGTATTAAATTCTGCGATTGCTAATGCTCAATATAATTATGGATTGGATATCGATAATTTATATATAAAAGAAATTTTAATAGGTAAGTCTCTTACTTTGCGTAGGGTATGTCCAAAAGCTATGGGTAGAGCTAATAGAGTTAGTAAACGTTATAGTAATATAACTGTAAAATTGGGGGAAATTATATGATTCATAAAAATAGAAAATTAATAAGGAAAGTGCAAAAGTATGGGAAACGTTAATCCTAAAGGATTTAGGTTAAAAATAATTAATACTTGGTCATCTATTTGGTATGCTGAGAAGGGTTATAAACAAGGGTTGCATCAAGATTTATCTATTCGCAGTTATATAAATGAATCTTTTAAGCATGCTGGTGTTTCTAAAGTAATTATAGAGCGTACGATCGATTTGGTGTCTGTAATAATACATTCTTCTAGACCTGGAGTGATAATAGGTAAGAAAGGCTCAGATATTGAGAAGATAAAGCAAAAAATAGCTGAAAAAGTAAAAAATAATGTAGAAGTGAATGTAGTAGGGGTTAAAAGGTCTGAAATAGATGCAGTTTTAATATCAAGCAGCATTGCACAACAGTTAGAAAAAAGGGTTTCATTTAGAAGAGCGATGAAAAAAGCTATTCAAAGTTGTTTGAGGATGGGTGCTAGAGGTATTAAAGTAAGTTGTTCTGGGCGCCTTGGCGGAGCTGAGATAGCTCGTACTGAATGGTATAAAGAAGGTCGTTTGCCTTTGCATACTTTACGTGCTAATATAGATTATGCTTTTTGTGAAGCAAAAACTATATATGGCATCATAGGAGTTAAGGTCTGGGTTTATATTGGTAACTAATTAGGTATATTGAAATGTTTGTTCCCAAAAAAAGTAAATATAAAAAAGTATTTAAAGGACGAATTAAGGGTAACACGAAAGGTGGTAGTACGCTATCTTTTGGAGATTATGGTCTAAAGGCTATGGAAGCTGGTAGGGTTCAGTCTAAGCATATTGAAACTGCAAGGCGTGTAATATCTAGAACATTAAAACGCTCTGGTAAAGTGTGGATAAGAATTTTTCCTGATACCCCTGTTAGTAAAAAGCCGGCAGATGTGCGTATGGGTAAAGGGAAAGGTAGTGTTGAATTTTGGGTATTTAAAGCTAAGCCCGGTAGAATGTTGTTTGAAATTAGCAGTGATGTTCCCATGCATTTAGCAAAATTGGCGCTTGAAAAGGCAACCGCTAAGCTTCCTATGAAGTGTAAATTTGTATCTAATCATAATTAAATGGAGTTGCAATGGATATAGCTGACATTAGGTCAAAATCCTCACAAGAATTGCATGAAATTCTTGTAAATTTGAGAAAAGAGTTTGTTAATTTGGTTTTTCAAAAAAAGTTAGGCCAGTGCAACAATATTTCGCGTTTTGGTTTGATAAAAAAGAGCATAGCTCGTATTCTAACTGCATTAAATGAAAGAAAAGGAGAGGAAAAGAATGCCTAAGAAGGTTTTTTGTGGTACTGTAATTAAGACTAAATGTGATAAAACTGTAAAGGTTTCGGTATTACAAGTGTATAAGGATGAGCTGTATAAAAAGGTTATAAAAAAATACAAGAAGTATACAGCACATGATGAGAATAATAGTTGTAAAGAAGGGGACAAGGTTTTAATACAAGAACACAAGCCTATTTCTATTACTAAAAAATGGGTTGTTGTTAATAGCTCACATTGAATAGGATATTTATATGATTCAAAAAAATACATTGTTGGAAGTAGCTGATAATTCTGGTGCGCGTGCAGTGCTTTGTATTGGTTTATTGGGTGGTAGAAAGTCTGCATCTATAGGTGACACAGTTATTGTATCTACTAAATCTATTACTCCAAGAGGGAAGGTTGAGAAGGGAAAAGTATATAGAGCAGTTGTGGTGAGGGTGAAAAGCCCTATTAGAAAATCTGATGGTTCTGTAATTCGTTTTTCTAGCAATGCTGTAGTTTTGATTAACGATCAAGGTGAACCACTTGGCACTCGGGTATTTGGTCCGGTAAAAAAGTTATCATCTGGTTCTTTTATGAAGATAATGTCATTAGCTGTTGAGGTTTTATAATGAGTGCTAAAATAAAAAGTGGTGACGACGTTATAGTTTTAACTGGTAGAGATAAGGGAAAAATTGGTAAAGTGATTAAAGTTGTGGCATGTGATGCTAAAAGAAAGGTAATTGTTTCTGGGGTAAATGTACATAAGAGACACACTAAACCAAAAGCTGGTAGTAGTGGTGGTATATTAAATAAAGAGTCAGCTATTGATATATCCAACGTTGCAACATTGGACCCTAAATATAAAACTCCAACTAGAGTGGGGTTTAAGGTTATAGACGGTAGAAAAGTGCGTTTTGCAAAAATTTCTGGAGAAGTGATAGATTAGGTTGATATGTTTAAAGAATTATATAAAGATAGCATAGTAAAGTCCTTAAAGGATAAGTTTAATTACGGCAATATAATGCAAGTGCCTAAACTTGTCAAGGTGTGTATCAATATGGGCGTTGGAGATGCTGCTACAGATAGTAAAGCAATAAATGAACCACTTGATAGCCTATATTTGATTGCTGGGCAGAAGCCTTTATCAACTTTTGCAAAAAAATCTATTTCTGGCTTCAAGATCAGAAAAGGTGCTACAGTAGGTTGCAAAGTTACTTTGCGTAGAGATAAAATGTATGAGTTTTTAGAAAGATTGATATATATTGCTTTGCCAAGGGAAAAAGATTTTAGAGGATTTAGTGTGAAGCAATTTGACGGTAATGGTAATTTTTCCTTTGGTATAAAGGAACATATCTCGTTTTTAGAAATAGACTATGATAAAATAAGTAAAATTAGAGGTATGGATATTAATATTATAACAAGTGCAGTTAGTGATAAGGAAGCAAAGGAATTATTACTGGCTCTTAAATTTCCTTTTTTTGATTAATTGAGAGGAGAAATATATGGCAAAAAAATCTATGATAGAAAGAAATCTTCGCAGAATAAAGCTGTGCGATCAATATAAAGAAAAAAGAGAAAAATTGAAATCTATAATAAATGATAAGAATTTGTCTATTGTAGAAAGGTTTACAGCTCAAAATAAATTAATTAAAAAATTGCCTAGAAATTCTTCTAAAACCAAAATTAGAAATAGGTGTGCTTTAACTGGGAGACCAAGAGGAGTATATAGAAAATTTGGTTTATGTAGAATTGTTTTGCGTGATTTATGTTCTTTTGGGCAAGTTCCAGGAGTTACAAAGTCTAGTTGGTGAATATAATATAAGGAGTATATTGTGGCGTTATCTGATAGTATTGGTGATTTTTTAACAAGGATACGTAATGCTCAATTAGCAATGCATAGAACAACAAGAGTGTTGTTTTCTAAAGTGAATTCTTCTATACTGAAGATTTTAAAAGATGAAGGGTATATCCTTGATTATGAAAAGCAAGTTGTAGATAATTTACCTTCTTTCATTGTAAAATTGAAGTATTATGAGAAGTCACCTGTAATTAGTGACATAGTTAGGGTGTCAAAGCCTGGTTGTCGTCGTTATTCTAAGTATAAGGACATTTCTAAAGCATATAATGGTCTTGGTATTTTTATTATATCGACACCCAAAGGAGTGATGACTGATTATAATGCACATAAGTTAAAGGTTGGTGGAGAAGTTTTGTGTCGTGTGTTTTAAATAATAGGAGAAATTCATGTCTCGTATAGGTGCTGCTCCTATCAATATTCCTGCTGGTGTTTCAGTTGAATATAATAATGGTAGTGTGTTAATAAAGAGCGCTAAGGCTGAAAAAGAAGTTAGCTTAATCAGTGATGTTGTGTGCCGGATTGTTGATAATCAGCTATTGCTTTCTGTTGATCAAGATAAAGATGATTATGATGAAATAAAGCCTATGTGGGGCACTTATAGGAGTAATATTAATAATATCATTAACGGCATGATTGATGGTTTTTCTGTTAATCTTGAGATTAACGGTGTTGGATATAAGGCAGAGTGTGATGGTAAGTATTTGACTTTGTATCTTGGTTATAGCCATAATGTTAAATATAAAGTGCCTAAAGATGTTGAGATTAAGTGTATAAAGCCAACTCACTTAGTAGTTAGTGGTATGGATAAGCAGAAGGTCTATATGGTGGCGTCTGATATATGCAAAATTAGAAAATATGATCCTTATAAAGGTAAGGGTGTTGTAATAAAGGGTAAATTTATGTTGCGTAAAGTTGTAAGTAAAAAGAAGTAATTAAGATGAGAAGGTTATATAATTTTTTAAGTAATGCTGAAAAAAGGAAGTTGCGTAATAGAGCGAAGCTTGACAAGAGCGCTGAACGTTTGCGTATATCCATATTTAAATCTAATAGGCATTTTTATGTCCAGTTAATTAATGATGTAAAAGGAGTAACTCTCACTTCAGCTTCTACTTTGGATGCTAAAATTAAGGATGTATGTAAAGGGAAAGTCAACGCTGAAACTATAAAACAGGTTTCTTCTTTAATGATTGAGCGCTTATCTGGTCTGAAATTAGAACAAGAGCTAGTGTTTGATCGTGGAGCGTATAAATATACAGGATTAGTTTCTCAATTTGCTGAGGCTTTAAGAAGTTCTGGATTTGAATTTTAGAAGGGTTTGAATATGGCTATAAAGAATTTACAAAATAATAATGATTTATCAGAGCTTTTAGTTTCGGTACGAAGAGTAACAACGGTTACCAAAGGTGGTAGAAGATTTTCATTTTCAATTTTGGTTGTTGTTGGCGATGAGAAGGGTAGGGTAGGATGTGGAATAGGTAAGCACGCAGAAGTTGCTGAAGCAAGAGTCAAAGCTGTAAATGCTGCAAAGAAATCGATGATTAGAGTGTACTTGCGTGAAGGTAGAACTTTGCATCATGATATTAAAGCTAAATTTTGTTCTGGTGAGATAGTTTTAAGAACCGCAAGAGCCGGAACAGGTATTATTGCTGGTGGAGCGGTTAGGTCAGTTTTTGAGGTGTTAGGTATAAAGGATGTGGTAGCTAAATCTACTAGATCAAATAATCCTCATAACGTTATATGTGCGGTGTTTAAGGCTTTTGATAGTATGTTGTCTCCTCGTCAGGTGGCAAGCAAAAGAGGCAAAAAGATTAGCGAGATAGTTGGAAACAGGTAAAGTATGAATAATGCTGTAAAATTAAACTCTATATTTACTAAATTATCTAAGAAAAAGAAGCCTAAGTTGCTGGGTAGAGGTATCGGTTGTGGTAAAGGTAAAACATCCGGTAGAGGGCATAAAGGGCAAAAGGCTAGAAGTGGAGTTTCCATAAATGGTTTTGAGGGTGGACAACAGTCTATATATACTCGTTTGCCTAAAAGAGGTTTTAAGCCTATACGTAGGAACATATACTCTATAATTAATGTTGGCGATATACAGCGCTTAATGGAAGCTAAAAAAATAGTGAAAGACTCTGTTATAGATAAGGAGAGGCTGTATAAATTAGGTTTTATAAAGTCTATTAAGAATAAAATTAAACTTCTTAATAAAGGTAAGTTGAGCGAAAAATTTGTGTTTCATGTTGATTTTGCGTCAGAAGCTGCAAAAAAATCTGTAGCTTCAGTTGGTGGTAGTGTGGAAATACTATCGTAAATCATGGGCAATAAATCCGCATTTAATAGCTTGGATCCTACGTTGTTATATAAAGGCGATTTATTAAAACGTATATTTTTTACGCTAATAGCTTTAATTTGCTATCGCTTGGGTACTTATGTGCCTATCCCTGGAATTAATCTTGATGTAATTAATGATATATTTCCCAAAGAGGGCTCAGGCGTTTTTGGAGTATTTAATTTATTTTCTGGTGGTGCATTGGCTAGAATGACAATTCTAGCATTGAACGTTATGCCATATATAATGGCTTCTATCATTATTCAGTTGCTTTCTTCTGCGATTAAAGGAATGAAGGAAGTTAAGAATGATGGAGAGTCAGGCCGTAGAAAGATGAATTCTTATATACGCTACCTGACCATAGTAATTTGTGTATTTCAATCAATTCCAATTTTGGTTGGATTGGAAGGGATGAATAGGGAAGGGGTATTGGTTGTAATCGAACCTGGTGTTATGTTTCGTACAATAGGTGTTTTTAGCCTTTTAGGTGGAACTATGCTTTTAATATGGCTTGGTGAACGAATCAGCGCTAGCGG
Source organism: Wolbachia endosymbiont (group A) of Apoderus coryli (assembly GCF_947251615.1). Lineage (NCBI taxonomy): Bacteria > Pseudomonadati > Pseudomonadota > Alphaproteobacteria > Rickettsiales > Anaplasmataceae > Wolbachia > Wolbachia endosymbiont (group A) of Apoderus coryli. The sequence continues at coordinate 626,438 of NZ_OX366367.1, forward strand.
TATAGGCAATGGTATCTCATTAATCATTTTCACGGGCATAATATCAGAGTTACACAGCGCTTTGTCATCTTTGTTAACGTTAAATAAAAACGGTAGCGTATCGTTATTTATTATCCTTTTTGTTTTGATATTGTTTTTTTTACTGCTACTCTTAGTCATTTTTGTAGAGTCTTCTTATAGAAAGGTTATTGTTCAACATCCTAAAAAGCAATTTAAAAGATTACATAATGACGATTTTACTTATATTCCATTGAAGATTAATTTATCTGGTGTAGTACCAACCATTTTTGCTAATGCAATTTTATTGACACCTATTTCAATTGCAAATTTCTATAAGGGGCACGCTTTTTCCGATTTTATTTTGAATTACTTTATGGCAAATAAAGTAGTATATATTGTAGCCTATTTGGTGCTGATAGTATTTTTTAATTTTTTCTATACCAATTTTATATTTAATCCAGAGGAAAACGCAGATTTTCTTAAAAAAAATGGTGGTTTTATACCTGGTAGAAGGCCTGGGAAACATACTTCTGATTACCTTCAAGATATAGTTTTTAAGTTGACATTCATTGGCTCTGCGTATTTGGTAGTTATATGTACCGTACCTGAAGTTATGAGATATTATTATGATATACCATTTATTTTTGGTGGAACGAGCTTGCTGATTATAGTGAACGTTATTACTGATACTATTGTGCAAATACAATCTTATATTTTTTCGAATAGGTACGACAGCTGGATAAAGAAATATGAGTCTAAAACGAGGAAAGTAAGATGATCATTACGATTTTTGGTCCTCCAGGTTCTGGTAAAGGTACTCAGTCAAGCTTGTTAATAGCAAAATATAATTTAAAATTAATTTCAGTAGGGGATTTATTAAGGAATATTATATCTAGCAGTAGTGAGTTAGGTGAAAAAATAAAGGGTACCGTAGAATCTGGTAATTTAATTCAAGATGAAATTATATGTGGATTATTGCGTGACCAGCTTGCATCAATGGATGGTAATTGCTTGTTAGACGGGTTTCCGAGAAATTTAAACCAAGCTCATTTCTTGACTCAAATTTTGCAGGAGAAATATAGTACAGATGTTGATATTGTAATTGAGCTGCAGCTTGACGATAATATTGCAATCGATAGATTAAAAAATCGTCTTGCGTGTTTGGACTGTAAAAGTATATATAGTATATCTTCTTTTAAGAGTACTACTTGTGCTAAGTGTAAAAGTACGAAGTTAGAGAAAAGAATTGATGATGCTGATATGTCTGCAATTAATAAGAGAATAAGTGAATATCACCTTCAAATGAAAGGTTTACGCGAGTATTATAAAGGCAAATTATTAACAATTGACGCTAATTTGAGTGTTGATGAGGTAACGCAAGAGATTGAAAGTAAAATTTCTTGTAATTTGGTTTGACTCTGAGTTGTTTTATGGTATAAATTAAGAGTTGTTATTAATAAAGTATCGAGGTACCAGTGGCACGTATTGCAGGCATAAATATTCCAGTGAGGAAATGTGTTCCTTTTGCATTAACTTATATATATGGTATAGGTATTGCTACTGCGAATGTAATTTGTCACGCTTGCGAAGTTGATAAGCGCAAACGTGTTTCAGAATTACGAGATGAAGATATAGAAAAGATCAGCAGTTTCATTAGACAAAATTATGTTATAGAAGGTGAGCTCAGAAAAGAAGTGGCTATGAACATAAAATCTTTAGTGGAAATGGGATGCTATAGAGGAGTGAGACATAGAAAAGGTTTACCTGTGAGAGGGCAAAGGACTCATACTAATGCTAAGACTCGTAAAGGTAGATCTCGGTTGCCTATTGCTGGGAAAAAATAAAATTTATTATTATTGTGAGTTTTAATGAAAAAAGTCAAAACGGTTGGTAAGAGTACAAAAGAGTTTATTACTGGTGTTGTTCATATTCGTGCAACTTTTAATAATACTTTTGTAAATGTAACTGATGTTCATGGTAATACGCTATGTCAAACTTCTGTGGGTGCATGTGGTTTTTCAGGTTCGAGAAAATCCACACCTTATGCTGCAGGTAAGGCTGCGGAGGCTGCTGCGAAGAAGGCAATGGAGAGATTTGGTATGAAGGTTGTCTCTGTAATAATTCGTGGTCCTGGCTTTGGTACCGAAGCTGCGGTTAAAGCACTTCAGAGCTGTGGGTTGACTGTGACTTCAATTGCAGATAAAACCGCAATTCCTCATAATGGGTGCAGGTTAAGAAAAAAAAGAAGAGTATAGGATATTTGAAAAGGTTGTTTTATGTATTATAATAATGATGTTTCTCTCTGTAGCAATTTAGATAAATTGATTAAACCTAGTTCAGTTAAGGTAATATCAGATGATTCCAGTGAAAAAAGTGATATAGTGCTAGAACCGTTGGAAAGTGGTTTTGCTTTAACATTAGGTAATGCATTAAGACGTGTAATGTTATCTTCTCTTAAAGGTAGTGCTGTTTATGGAATAAAAATTGAAGGTGTAACTCATGAGTTTACTTCAGTTCAAGGGGTGAGAGAAGACGTAACTGATATAGTATTAAATATGGGCATGTTGAGGTGTAAATTAAATGGTGCTTCTAATAAATGCTTAAATTTAAACGCTAAAGGGCCTTGCCAGGTATTAGCTGGGATGATAGAAACTGATGATCAATGCTCTATTGTTAATAAAGATTTATTAATATGTACGCTGGGGCAAAATGTAGAGCTTAACATGACCATATATGTGGCTAGCGGAAAAGGTTATCTTCCTGTAATTAAGTATAAAGAAAATGAACTTTTGAAGCTTATGAGTGAACAGGATTTAATTGGCTTTATTCCAGTTAATGCTTTGTATAGCCCTGTCAACAGGGTTTCGTACAGGGTAGAGAACAGTCGTGTTGGCCAAGTGACTGATAAGGATAAGCTGATATTGTCAATTGAAACTGATGGTACAATCTCTCCGAGTCAAGCTGTTGACTCTGCTGCAAGAATATTGCAGGAGCAACTTCAGCCCTTTATTAGTTCTGATGTAAGTTATAAAAAATCGCAGGTTTCTTCGTCTAGTGGTGCTAAAGATTTGGGTTATGACCCTGTCTTATTGCGTAAGGTAGATGAAATGGAATTATCTGTCAGATCTCATAACTGTCTGAAAAACGAAAATATCACTTATATAGGTGATCTTGTGCAAAAGACAGAAGGTGAAATGTTAAGAACTGCTAATTTTGGCAGAAAGTCTTTGAATGAGATTAAGGCAGTTTTGGCTAATTTTGGCTTGTCTTTGGGTATGAATGTGCTAAATTGGCCGCCTAAGGATATAGATGAGTTGGCTAAACAACATACTGATGAAGATTAGGTGATATATGAAACATGGAATAAAAAAACGTAAACTATCTCGTTGCACTGAACATAGATTATCGACGTTAAAGAATCTATCTATCTCATTAATTAACCATGAGCAGATTGTAACTACTTTACCAAAAGCTAAGGAACTTCGTCCATATGTCGAAAAGTTTATTACAATTGCTAAGAATAAGAATACTTTACATGGTAGAAGACTTTTGCTTTCACGCCTTCATAATAGTAAGTTAGCAGTTGATAAGTTATTAAACGTCTTAGCCAGCCGTTATCAAGATCGTAAAGGTGGGTATTCTAGAATAATAAAATTTAGCACTCGAAAGGGTGATTGCGCTTCAATGGCAGTGATAGAACTGGTTGATAGGGATATTGCAGCAAGAGGTAAGGTTTATAGTAAAAATAAAGAAGGAGGCAAAGTAGTTACACAAAGTTAATTGTTATCATAATTGTTCTTCTTATGGTAAGTAGGTTACGCTACTTTGTAGGTTACTTTGGCGAGTTATTAGTTTTAGTATATTTAAAACTGAAATGGTATAATGTTATAAAACGCCGTTACCGTTGTAAGTTCGGTGAAATTGACTTAATTGTATCTAAAAAAAAGGAGCTGATTTTTATAGAAGTTAAAACAAGTTTACTTGGAAAAGAAATACCGATATCTCATCTTCAATGTCATTCTATTATAAATTCTTCTAAGTATTTCTTAAGTAAAAACCTTAGTTTTTTAGATTATTCAGTCAGATATGATTTATATTTTCTTTCCTTAAAGAGAAGACCTGTTTATATAAAAAATGCTTGGATTGAAGAATGAAAGATTTGTAGCTGAATTAATTTAGATTTACTGGATTTAATATGAAAAAGACCCAATACAATAATTTAGTTTCATCTTACGCTAGAGTGCTGTTTCATGTCTCAGGAAGCAGGTTAGGTATTATAAGGAAAGAAGTAGAATTTTTGTTGGCTTTTTTTAAGGATCAACGTGATGTTTTTGTGTACCTATCTCATCCTATGATTTCTTTTGCACACAAAAAAGAAGTGATGCTTTCTATAAATGAGCACTTGAGTGAGAATTTAGTAAAATTTATTATGGTTATATTTGCAAATAAACGCTCTAGTTTATTGATCCTTATATTAGAAAAATTCTTAAGTCTTGCAAGAGAAAATGAAAATGAATTCGAGATTACTATAAAGTCAGCAGAAACTTTAAAGGAATCTGATATAAAAATAATTACTGAATCTTTGAGCTTTCTTGGTAAAATAATAAAAGTAAGCAATGTGGTTGACCCTTCTATACTAGGTGGCTTCGTAGTTAGGTATGGTTTTAATTTGATCGATGCTTCGCTAAAAAGTTGCTTGGATAGGTTAGTTGAATTAAGTAAAATGGAAATATTAAAAGTAAGGAATTTTGTATGAAGAACAGTATGAATGTCTCTGAGATAGCAAGTATAATAAGAGAAAAGGTTGAGACGTTTGATAATCCTATAAAGCGGGAAAATATAGGTGAAGTAATTTCAGTAACAGATGGTATCGCATTGGTTTATGGACTGGAAAAAGCAAAATTCGGTGAAAAGGTATTTTTTGCAAGCGGTGTAGAAGGAATAGTTCTTGATTTAGATCATGATACGGCTGGAATAGTTGTACTTGGTAATGACCGTGATGTGAAAGAAGGGGACGTTGTAAAATGTAGTGGTGATGTTGTGCAGGTGCCTATAGGGCATGAATTGTTAGGGAGAGTTGTAAATGCGTTGGGCCATCCTATAGACGACGGTGGGGAAATTAGAGCCAAAAACAGAATGGATATAGAATCTAAAGCGCCAGGCATTATTGATCGTAAGTCTGTGCATGAGCCACTGCAAACAGGAATTAAAATTATAGATTTGCTAATTCCAATAGGTAGAGGGCAGCGTGAATTAATTATTGGTGATAGACAAATTGGTAAAACTACTATTGCGCTTGATACTATTATCAATCAGAAAAAGATTAACGATGAGGTAAACGAAAATCAAAAAGTTTACTGTGTTTATGTTGCTATTGGACAAAAAATTTCAACAGTAGCAAAAGTGGTAAATAAGCTGAAAGAAAGCGGAGCATTAGAGTATACAACTGTAGTTGTGGCTAGTGCATCTGACTGCGCGCCTATGCAATTTTTAGCACCTTATGCTGGTTGCACTATTGGGGAATTTTTCCGTGACAATGGAATGCATTGTTTGATTGTATATGATGATTTATCTAAGCATGCTGTGGCATATAGGCAGATGTCTTTATTGCTCAGACGTCCTCCTGGTCGTGAAGCTTACCCTGGAGATATATTCTATGTACATTCTCGCTTGCTTGAAAGAGCTGCTAAAATGTCTGATAAAAAAGGGCAGGGGTCTTTAACTGCTTTGCCAATTGTCGAAACTCAAGCTGGTGATGTATCTGCATATGTGCCAACAAATGTTATTTCAATTACCGATGGGCAGATCTTTCTTGAGTCTGAATTATTTTATAAAGGATTTCGACCTGCAGTAAATATAGGTTTGTCAGTTTCACGGGTTGGTTCTGCTGCACAACTAAAGTCTGTGAAGAAAGTTGCTGGTTCTATTAAGCTAAGCTTAGCTCAGTATAGAGAATTGGAAGATTTCGCAAAATTTGGTTCTGATCTTGATGCTAGTGTTCAATTATCCTTGAATAAGGGTAAATATCTTGTCGAGTTATTAAAGCAAAAACAACATTTACCTATGTCAATAGAAGAGCAAGTAGTGCTGATGTATATTTTTTCTAACCTGTATAATCAGTTAAGTAAAATACAAATAAGTTACATTAATAAATTTGAACATGATCTTATTAATTATTTTCATACTGTGCATCCTGGGGTTTTAAAAAAGTTGTCAAATGACATGAGTGATGATATAAAAGGTGATATTTTTAACATTGTGAGTAATTTCGTTACTCAATTTAATTGCGTTTAGGTGGTGATTATGGCTTCATCCATTATTAATAAATTTCCTATAACGAGTAAAGGTTTTGAGAATATGCAAGCCGAACTTGAAAAATTAAAGGAAGAAAAACCTTCTGTGATACAGGCTATTTCTGATGCTCGTGATCAAGGTGATTTGTCTGAAAACGCAGAGTATCATGCAGCACGGGAAAGGTTAGGTTTTATTGAAGGCCGTATAATGGAGATAGAAAGTAAGCTCTCACATGCGGAAGTAATAGAAGTAAAAAATTTGTCTGGTGATTCAGTAATGTTTGGTGCAACTGTGACATTAAGCATGTTAAGTGATAATAACGGTGAAGTGGAATATGTTTATAAGGTTGTAGGCGAATATGAAGCTGATGTTTCAAAGCAGTTAATATCTACTAGTTCACCACTCGGGAGTGCCTTAATCGGCAAAAAAGTCGGTGAATATGTGGAAGTGACAGTGCCAAATGGAGAGAAATTGTATAAAATAGTTAAGATTGAATTTAAGTAAATTATTATGGTACAGGCCACTTATGCTTCAATGAGTCTACCCGGCATTTCTTCTGTGGAAGATGTATTAGAGGATGCTCGTTCCGGTAAATTATTCATTTTAGTTGATGATGAAAATAGAGAGAATGAAGGTGATTTGGTTGTCTTAGCTGAAAAAGTAAAACCAGAACATATGGCTTTTATGGTTAGGTACGGTACTGGCATTGTGTTTTTAGCTATGACAAAGCTTCATATGAATAAACTAAATCTTGAGTTTATGAGAAGAAGTAATGTGGATGAAAAGCTTACTCCTCATACTGCATTTACTACGTCAATTGATGCACGTTATGGCATTACAACAGGTGTTTCTGCTCATGATAGAACGCATACGATACTTACCGCTATTGATGAAAAGAGTACTAAAGATGATATTATTACTCCTGGGCATGTTTTTCCTATTATTGCAAATGATGGTGGGGTTTTAGCACGCAATGGTCATACTGAAGCAAGTGTTGAAATAGCAAAGTTAGTTGGCTTTAATCATGCAGCTGTAGGGTGTGAATTAGTGAATGATGATGGCTCTATGATGCGCTTACCTGAGCTGCTTGAATTTGCTGAACATCATAAAATTAAGTTAACCACCATCGACAAACTTATCAGTTACGTCAAAAAATCAAACTAGCGTTTATAAATTTGTATAATTTAAGTGTTAAAATATAAAATTCCTGTAAGTTGTACAAATACAGAATTTTCATGTTTAAAATTGCTAAGTTTTTGACTTTATTGTTCTTTTTTGCATATTATAATAATGCTTACTCTATTAACATTATTAGAGATAGTGAAGTGGAAGCAATAGTGAAAGAGCTAGCGCAACCTTTATTTTCTGCTGCGGATGTTGATAGTGACCGAATGAAGGTTTTTATAATTAATGATAATTCGATTAACGCTTTCGTAATTAACAATAATAGTATTTTCATTCATTTAGGGCTTTTACAATATTCGGCTAAACCTTATGTTCTGCTTGGTATATTAGCACATGAAATTGCTCATATATCTGCTGGTCATATATTGCAAATGAGTGGTGCTATGGGTTATTTTCAATCAATAGCAATGATTAGTTATATGGTAGGATTAGTTTCTAGTATTATCATTAATCCTCAGATTGCTGGTGCAATTTTGCTTAGTGGTGTAGCGCTTAGTTCAAGGCTGTTTTTTAACTATTCTCAAGAGCAAGAAAGTGTAGCAGATAGCTATGCTTTAAGGTATCTTGATGAATCTGGCTATGATAATTCAGGTATGAAAGAGATTTTTGACTATTTTAAAAGTATTGAGCATGAGAACACCGAGGAATATTTCCGCACTCACCCACTTAGTGATAAACGCATATTTGCTGTGCAAAATTATAAGGTTAAAAACAATGTAAAACCAATTTTTGCGGATAAATTACTAAAGTTTGAGCGTGTGGTTGCAAAGCTAGACTCTTTCTTTACTCCTATTCATGTGTTATCTAATAAATATGAAGGTAATTCTGAGTATGTAAATGCTATAGTTTACTATAGGCAAGGAAAGATAGAAGAGGCTATAGCTAAAGTTAATTCATTGATTCAAGAATCACGCAATGACTCATACCTATATGAATTAAAAGCAGAAATGCTATACAAGGCTGGAAATTTAAGTGAAGCAATAAAAATGTATGAAGAATCGCTTAGGTATTTATCTGAGAAGAATAGTTATTTAGTAAAACTCGCATTATCTCATACTTTATTATTACACGGTGATGCAAAAAAGGCGATTTTTTACCTGGAGCAGATTTTGAATGTAGAACCAAATAACGCCTTTGTCTGGAAATATTTAAGCATTGCATATAAATGTGAAGCTGATACGGCAATGCATTATTTTGCCTTGACAAAAAAGGCTTGTATTGAAGGTGATTTAAAGCAATTTACAAAATATGCTGAGCTAGCTGTTAAAACTCTACCAAAAGATAGCCCTTATTTGTTGCAAGTTGAAGATATGAAACGATTTAATGGATAACAAAAAAGCATTTCTGCACTTTTATGGGTTATTTTTGTCCACACTTTTCCAACATAGCTTTTGCTTCATTGCTTACGTTGGGCATAACTTTCATTATAATCGTCTTAGCGCCAAAAAATACACCACAGAACATGCCTAGAGCAAAGAGAGCTGGCCACGGCATCCTGCCAAATATTGCAAGCAAAGCTGCACCAATTATTACTACCGTCATAAGTGGACCGCCTATTCCCCAAACATAACCAATAATATTGCATATTACTTCAGTTGTATCATCCATATCAGGGTCAGCTGCATAACCTGAGAAAGAGAAAAGCAATACTACACAAAAAACACTAAAAAATTCCATTATAGAGCTCATTTTTTGCCTCTAAATAATAAACTAACGCAAACCTAAACCTACACATATTTTTATTTTAAAGTAAAAATTATAATTTGTCCATACATAAGTGTTGCTACATAAATAACCCACCATTAATGTTAAGCACATGCCCTGTTATATATTTTGCTTCATCACTTGCTAAAAATAAGACCCCTGCTGCTATTTCTTCCCCTGTTCCCATTCTTTTCATTGGAATATTATCTAATATTTTTCCCTTTTGTACTTCATTTAAAACTTCAGTCATTTTAGTATCTATAAACCCAGGAGCAATACAATTTACTGTTATATTACGACTTGCAACTTCTTTTGCTATAGATTTGCTCATAGCTATTATTCCAGCTTTAGACGCTGCATAATTTGCTTGCCCGGCGTTTCCTGTCAGCCCTATTATTGAGGAAATATTTATAATTCTTCCCCAATTATTCTTAATTAGTTTCCTGCATGCTTCTCTACTCAGCTTAAATGTAGAGCTCAAGTTAATATCAATTACTTTTTGCCATGCTTCATCTGTCATCCTCAATAATAAACTGTCTCGCGTAATGCCCGCATTGCATACAAGCCCGTCAAAGCCTTCCATCAACTCACTTGCTCTATTTACTAGTTGATTTACTTCCTCAGCATTTGATAAGTCACAAGGGAGTATATGCATATTTTTTTCATATTGTTTAGCAACTTCTTCGAGCACTTCTTTTTTTGTGCCAGAAATACATAAAGTTGCTCCGGCTTTGTGCATAATTTTTACAATTGCTTGCCCTATTCCGCCTGATGCGCCAGTGATCAGGAACTTTCTGCTTTCCAATTTAAACATAATAACTTTATATTATCTTAATTCCTAACAGAATATTGACTGGTTGGCAATAGATTTCTTACATAATATAAGTAACTCAGATATTCACAAAATAAAGAAAAAGTTATAATAAAGTTAAACGTCAAAAAATTTTAAAAACATAGTTGCAGGAATTGTTACTAAATAGTTTATTCTGGTGCTCTACAGTCTAAATGGAATGCTTAAATTATAGATTCTTTGTTTTTGTGTGTTATCTTGAGTTAACACAAATTCACAGTAGTATTATGATAAGTAAGTTAAAAAAGCTTAGCGCTGGATTTTCTTTGACAGGCTTGATTGGCCATAGTGATAATATAAATATGCAAGGAGCAAAAAATAAAAAGAAGAAGTACCCAAAATTTTTGGATAAGACGTTTGCATTGATTGATGCAGTGATAAATTTTATTTTAAAACGCGAAAGTAATAACGTAAATGAAGTCCTGAAAGTAACATGGGGGCCACTATCTTTTGGTCTGATAGTGATACTCATCTTTTTTGGAATAGGCGGTATTTGGTCGGCTATAGCTCCAATTGACGGTGCGGTGCATGCAAGTGGAGAAGTTATTGTATCTTCAAATAGGAAAATAGTTCAACACTTGGGCGGAGGAATAATAAGCAAAATTTTAGTAAAAGAGAGCCAAGCAGTTAAAAAAGATGAGCCTCTAGTTTTGTTGAGTGATGTTAACGAGAAGGCGAATTTAAGTATTATCAAAGAGAAGCTCTTATCATTTTTAGCAACAGAAGCAAGGCTTCTTGCAATCAGAGTAGATTTGGACACGCTCGAGTTTCCTGATGAGGTTAAAAAATTATCTCACGATGAACTTGTAAATAAAGCGATAAAGAATCAAGTAAAGTTGTTCAACTCTCAGAGAAAGAGCATATTGGGAAAAACAGACATACTGCAACAACGTATAAAGCAGTTAAATGATGAATTAGCGGGGCTAAACTTTCAACTAAATGCAGCTCATAAGCAATATGACTTGGTAACTGAGGAGTTGGAAACAAAAAGACAATTACTTGATAGTGGCCATATAAGCAAACCACACATTTTAGCTTTAGAAAAACAGTTTGCTGAAATTGAAGGCAGAGTTGGACATTACCGTTCTGCAATATCTCAAGTGCAGCAAAAAATTGGAGAGAACGAATTAGAAATTATAAACGTAAAAAATGATTCTCAAGAAAGAGCAAACGCTGAACTTAAGGAAGTTAGTACGTCTATTGCAGACTTGAAAGAGAGGCTGATGGTTGCTGAAGATTCACTGGCACGTACAATAATTAAATCCCCTCAAGATGGGATAGTTACAGATATAAGATACCATACTGAAGGTGGTGTTATACAATCTGGAGTTCCGATCATGAGCGTAGTGCCATCGGATGATGACTTAATAATAGATGCTAAAATTCAGACCAGAAACATAGAAGAGGTACTGTCAGCACAAAAGAAAGATAGCAACATAGTCTCTATTGATGGGCTAGAAGGACTAAAGGTTAAAGTCCGGTTAAGTGCTTACAGTGCACGTCGTTTAAGTTTAATTAGTGGTATAGTAAGCCATATTTCTCCTGACGCTCTTGATGATCCAAGACTAGGGCGTTATTATTCAGTGCGCGTGGTGATACCAAAGTCAGAGCTTGCTCAGTTTAAAAATGTATACCTATACCCTGGTATGCCAGCAGAAGTGTACATAGTTACTCAATCCCGTACTCTTTTATCATTCTTGTTTACGCCTATAATTGCAACAGTCGATAGGTCTTTTATAGAAAGGTAGCTCACTCGTTAAAGTAGTAGTGAAAGTGCCGTAATAAAATTTAGGTATATAGTTAGACAATAGGCTTCTTGCACTACCTCCCAGTGTCATTCAATAGAAACGAAAAATTGCTTTACAAACTCCGCCAGCCCCCTTATCATGAAACTGAAGCTATTTATTTATCTTCGCAATCTGTGCAGGTTAATGACAAAAAACTTAGGGTATTTGGCGTCTCATGTTTAATTTTTCGCACTACGTGCATCGCATGTCTTTAAAAATTTCTGGGTTTTTACCTATACAAGCCGAAACGCGCTTACAAAGCGTTTAAGACAGCAAAAAACGTCAAATTGACAAGGGAGAATTTGAATGCTAGCTACTACGGGGTTTCTTTGCCTTTTTTCCTGCTTAGTAAATTTCTTAAACACTTGCGGTGTAGGTTAGTTGCAAGTTAAAAGCAGCTAAATCGCTCTTAATCAAGCGTTTTAGAATAAAAAAAACGCCGATATTTTAGTACATAGTAAATAGCCAACCACCACGGGGCTTCTTTTGCCTTTTTTTTGTTTGGTAAATTTCTTAATATTTATGGCTAAACGACAACCGTCAATCCCGCTGCTTGTTAGCGGGATCTCTTGTTAGCGGCTGAGATACCGCGAATGAATCGCGGTATGACGGTTAAGTAGGGTGTCATTCCAGTCTGGGATCCAGTCTTTATTATGCAGCCACTTGGTTAAAATTAAGTTTTCTGGATCCCAGTGTCTGGGCACTGGGATGACAAGAAAGAGGCTACTTGGATGACACCCTGACAATCGTCATCCCGCTGCTTGTTAGCGGCTGAGAGATACCGTGACGGTATGACGGTTCGCGGCGGCATGACGATAACTTCGTCATCCCGCTACTTGTTAGCGGGATCTATGCTAAGATTTTGGGTGAAATCAGGAATTTTAGCGTATTTTGCCTTGTTTTGGCGAAAGACCTTCATGAAACTTTGCCCATTTGGCTTCTCTAAAGATTTCGTTTACAAAATCTAGTAACTCAGCTATGCAGAATGAAAAAAGTTTGTATGGTATACAAATAGTGTGTTTTTTATAATTATTTTCTATAATGCATAAACCTTTGGTCCAGTAAATGCTACCATAGGCATTAAAAGTTAATTAACAAACTGCAATGTATAATGAGATAAAGACACTTGTAAGATTTTGATCTTACAGATTATAAACTTGTCATAAAGTTTAATAGTGTCTGTTACTGCTTTTAGGTGTGAGGCTAGAGGGTTATTAGCAGTAACAGACACTATTAAACTTATTATAGAATTTACTTAAAGTAAATACTTAATTTAAAATATTATAATATTTTTACTTACAATAGATTTATGTAAATGCTTTTTTCCTCAAATTAGTATTGTACTATTATACTTGTTGAATGCTAAAAAATTATTAACCATCACTAATCTCTATTTGCATAGTAAGTTTATATATACTATTATACAGTATATCATTTAGTTTTATAGCAAACAAACAAAAGATATGGTGAAGTTACTTGCACTATTGATAATATTTTACTCAAATATATCTGTTGCCTCTGCTCCTACTTCCTGGCAATTTGGATTTCCTGCTCCTGCAACTGAAGTAATGGAGGCTGTAGTTAGGTCACATTCGTTTGTGATGGTTGTGATGGTTGCAATAATGCTTTTTGTGTGGGCGCTGCTTGCTTATGTAGTATTTCGCTTTCGTAAAAGCAAAGTGGCAAACGTAAGCCAAACTAATCACAATGTCCTTTTAGAAATTGTTTGGTTTGTTATACCAACGATTATTGTTGGAATATTAGCCTTTGAAAACGCTAAATTACTGAAGCTACAGGAAGAAATACCGAAAGCTGATATAACACTGAAAATTATTGGCCATCAATGGTATTGGAGCTACCAATATCCAGAATATCAAGGCGTGTCGTTTGATAGTTATATTAAGGGAGAAAAAGACTTTATCGAAGGAGATTTAAAGCTATTCTCTGTTGATAATAACATCGTTTTACCCGTTAATGCTAACGTTCGTTTACAAGTTACAGCAGGAGATGTGATACACAGCTGGGGAGTACCAGCTTTCGGTGTAAAAATTGATGCGATACCAGGTAGGCTGAATGAGGCGTGGTTTAATGTCAAAAAGCCAGGTGTTTATTATGGGCAGTGCTACGAATTGTGTGGTCTAGGCCATGGATTTATGCCAATTGTTGTTGAAGCAGTAAGCAAAGAAGATTTTAATAAGTGGATCGAAAATAGAAAATTAGTGAGTTAAATTTGGAGTATAGATATGAGTGATGTACCAAAGGGCATAAAGCGTTGGTTGTTTTCCACTAATCATAAAGACATAGGGACACTGTACATTATTTTTTCCATATTAGCTGGAATTATTGGTGGATTATTATCGGTGATTATTCGCACTCAGCTAATGCACATTAATATACTTAACAATAATTATCAATTATATAACGTAATGGTTACAGGGCATGCGTTGATAATGGTGTTTTTTATGATAATGCCAGCCCTCATGGGAGGATTTGGTAACTGGTTTGTACCTCTCATGATTGGCGCACCAGATATGGCATTTCCTCGTATGAATAATTTAAGTTTTTGGTTATTAGTGTCATCTTTTATTTTGCTCATTCTCTCAGTGTTTATTGGTGAAGGTCCAGGTACGGGTTGGACTTTATATCCGCCTTTATCACAAATTATGTCCCACCCGAGTGCAGGAGTTGACCTTGCTATACTTGCACTTCATGTTGCTGGTATGTCGTCAATTATTGGGGCGATCAACTTTATAGTTACTATATTTAACATGCGCGCAAAAGGAATGTCATTAACTAAGATGCCACTGTTTGTTTGGTCTGTCTTGTTAACAGCATTTATGTTGATTGTTGCCTTACCAGTGCTTGCCGGTGCTATAACTATGCTTCTTACTGATCGCAATGTTGGTACTTCCTTTTTTGATCCTGCCGGTGGTGGCGATCCTGTGTTATTTCAACATCTATTTTGGTTTTTTGGTCATCCAGAAGTTTACGTAATTATTTTTCCTGCATTTGGCATCATAAGTCAGGTTGTATCAACTTTTTCTCACAGACCTGTATTTGGTTACATAGGGATGGTTTATGCAATGATAGGTATAGCAGTATTTGGCTTTATGGTTTGGGCTCATCATATGTTCACTGTTGGGCTTAGTGCTGACGCTGCTGCATTTTTTAGTACTACCACAATTTTTATCGGTGTTATAACTGGTGTAAAAGTCTTTAGCTGGATTGCAACTATGTGGGGCGGAGCGATTGAGTTTAAAACCCCTATGCTATTTGCACTAGGTTTTATTTTTATGTTTGTTGGCGGTGGCATAACGGGAATAATTCTCTCTCATGGTGGAATAGATAAGCTCCTGCACGACACCTATTATGTTGTTGCTCACTTCCATTATGTCATGTCACTTGCTGCATTGTTTGGAACTTTTGCTGGCTTTTATTATTGGATTGGTAAAATGTCGGGTAGGCAATATAATGAGCGCTTAGGTCAAATCCACTTTTGGCTTACTTTTATTAGCACCAATATCACTTTTTTACCTCAACATTTCTTAGGATTAGCTGGTATGCCAAGGCGTATACCTGATTATCCTGATGCGTTTATCCCTTGGAATTATATATCCTCAATTGGCTCATATATGTCCTTTGTTTCAGTTATGTTTTTTGTGTTTATAGTTATACATCTCTTTAAATGGGGCAAGAAAGCTGGAGATAATCCTTGGGAAGGTGACACCTTGGAATGGACGGTATCTTCACCACCGCCTTTTCATACTTTCGAAAAACCACCAGTGGTAAAATAGAATGTACACAAGTATTTTGCTAAATGTTGAATCAACAATACTGGATTTTTGGCGTTTGCTGAAGCCAAGGATAATGTATCTTGTGGTATTTACTGCAGTTGCTGGTATGGTTACTGCACCAGGTAGTATGCACCCTTTTCTAGCACTAATATCTCTTATATGTGTTGCTCTTGGCTCAGGATCTGCAGGTGCTATAAATATGTGGTATGACAGAGACATAGATCTGCTCATGGAAAGGACAAAAAACCGCCCTATACCCTCAGGTAGAATTTCTGCAGAAAGCGCGCTTGAATTTGGTATAACTCTTGGAATATTATCAGTATTTATCATGGCAATAGCAGTAAACTATATTTCTGCTGCTTTGCTTGCAGTTAGCATATTGTTTTACGTTTTCGTATATACAATTTGGCTAAAAAGGCGTACTCCGCAGAATATCGTTATCGGTGGTGCAGCAGGTGCTTTTCCTCCAATGATTGGCTGGGCAGCTGTGACTAATTCTGTCAGTTGGGAAAGTTTCATTTTATTTTTAGTAATTTTTATGTGGACTCCACCACACTTTTGGGCCCTATCTTTAAATAAGTCTGAAGACTATGCAAAGGCATCAATTCCAATGTTCAATATTGTTTATGGTCCGGAAAAAACAAGAAAATATATATTAATTTATAGTGTTTTGCTGGTGCTAACTAGCTTGCTTCCGGCTCTATTTTTGAAAAAGGCTTTACTTTATCTAAGCATGGCAACCTTTGAAGGTTGCGTTTTTATTTGGTACGCTGTATCTGTTATGAAGTTCAAGAATCACAGCTCACAGAAAAAAATGTTTTCTTATTCAATTTCTTATCTATTTTCCCTATTCGCCAGTATTATTTTTTGTTCTATTGATTTATTTTAGTTATGAAAGAACGGCAGAAGCATAAAAACTATTTTTTACTTTTCCTTTTGGTAATGCTCGTTGTCACACTTTTTTTTGTTTCTATAATAAAATTTAAAGGTGCAGCTTAAACTACCTTTAGAAATTGTGCTTTCATAAAAGCAACTATATACTTTATTAATTCATTACAGTTAAAGATGAGTAAAAAAGAAGTGATAATATACACGGATGGGGCGTGTTCTGGTAATCCTGGAGCGGGAGGATGGGCAGCTATCATATTATTTCAAGATTATAGAAAAGACATTTATGGTAGAGAAGAAAATACCACAAACAATAAAATGGAGTTAACAGCGGTGATCAATGGGCTGAAAGTATTGAAATTTTCTTGTAATATTAATCTATATACGGATAGTCTTTATGTTAAGCATGGCATAACAGAATGGATAAATAAGTGGAAAATGAATGGCTGGAAAACAAGTAATAAAAAATCAGTAAAAAATATGGAATTGTGGAAAGAGCTAGACAACGTTGCTTCACAACACGAAATTGATTGGAAGTGGGTTAAAGCACACAGTGGCGATAAGTATAATGAGGAGGCTGATAGTTTAGCAAGAAAAGCAATAATCAATGCTTAAAAAAATTACTATATCACTTTCCATAGTTCTATTGTTTGTATTCTGCTTATTTGTCTTTTTTAAGGGTGAGAGTCCTTTAGAAATCAATATTAATTATATTAATTTTTATGTTAAACATAAAATATCAAAAATATTTGTTGGCTCAAGCGTTAATATGGAGAATACCTCAGTTGTTTGGCAGAAAGATGCGTATTTAGTCATTACAGATTTAGCAATAGCAAATCCTAATTTTACTATAAAAGTTCCTGAGCTTTTTGTACATTTTAAGTTAAGTTCCTTATTTAAAGCTAGCACAAATCTCTCTCAGGTTTCAGCTGATAATGTGCATGTATATATCAAGAGAGAAGAAACTAATGTTAATCCGCAAAACTCATTAGACCTTTTGGATAATCATTATTTAAGTAATAACCGCCTTCCTTCGGTGTCATTCCAGCGCGTGACGCTGGAATCTAGAAAAAAAGAAACCTGGATCCCAGTGTCAAGCACTGGGATGACAGGAAAAAAAGATACTGGGATGACAGGGAAGAATTTCAAGATGACAGAAAGCAGTGCAAAAAATCTATTAAAAACAATAAGGGAATTTTTTTTTGACTTAAATGCGGATTCAAAAATTGAATTTACTAACATCGCTATTGATAAAAGCACAGAAGATGAATTTTTTATTGATAAATTATATATAGGGAAGGGGGAAGATTTTAATGTTTTAGATATTCATGTGAATACAAAAGATGGAAAGGGATTTTTGGATGATTTATCAATTACGATAAAAAATCGCAACAATTTGCTAAATGTGTACGGGACATTTTATGATCTAAAATTGGGACTATTGAGCGAGTTTTCTACATTAGTTAAAAGCTACAATTTGGACAAAAATATAGGATTCAAAGGAAGCTTCTCAGTGAAAATTAATAAAAAGGATGAAATTGTAGATGGAAATATATACGTATTGAATACAGAAAATTATTTGGACAAAAATTTGGCCTTAACTAATGTAAATATAAATTTAACATATAGTGATGGAATTATTAGTGTAAAAAACTTCCATTTTAAGTTAAATGGTATGTATCTTTCTTTAATAGGCAAAATGAACTTTAGTACAAGCCATGCTTTGCTTAGAATTAATATTAGTAAGTTTGCTGCAAAGGATTTATGTACTTATGTACCAGATAGTGTAGTAAATAGTAAATTTAAAAGCTGGTATTGTGATAATATTGATGGGGATGTTTTAAATACCATTGTAAGTTTCAATGGCAAAATTAAAAATTTGGTTGATGACGATCTGTCAGACATTGTAGTTGTTGCTGATATAGAAAACGGTAGCGTAAAATTTGATGAAGATTTTGAGCAAGCAAGGGAATTAAACGGTGACTTAACCTTCAAGAATAACAATCTCAAAATTACTGCAAATAGCGCTAAGTTTCAGAATTTCACTATTAATGGCGGTGATATTGAAATGAAATCTCTCAATAAGGAAAATTCAGTTCTAACCATTAATGGCCAAGCTGTAAGTGATGCTTATGGTTTATATGAGCCTATAAAATTTAAGCTGGATGATGTGGTGAAGGTTGAAAGGGATAAAGTAAGTGGAATGGCAAAATCTGTATTTAATTTTCGCATTTTTAATCTAAATGCTGATGACAAAAAAGTAGACTTCTCAGCAAATTTTCATTCTGAAATTGACAATTTGGCCGTCTATAATGCAAGTCTTGGTAAATATGACATTAAGCTTAGTTTTGGCAGTGACTTTATAGATTTAAATGGTAGTGGTATGGTGAATAACACACAGCTATTATTTGACCTGAAAAGTAGCAATAGGAATGAAAGTTTCGCCTGGAATTTGACCGGAGATTTACCCGCTCAAATACTTAATTTTGATGAAAATATAGGTGGCTATGTCAATACAAATATAGAATCGGTGATAAATCAAGATAAGACGGGGCATGTTAATGGTAATATGGATTTATCAGAGCTTGAATCACGTTCAAGTTATTTTGGGTGGAAAAATCGTTTTGAAGATCACAATAAAATTTTGTTTTCTACAAGGTTAAAAGGAGCAGGTGAATTGTTAATAGACAAATTAGATGTTGTAGGAAATGACCTAGATATAAAATTCAGCGGAAGAGTAGAAAATGGAAATTTATATTTAAATTCTAGTAGCTTTAAATTGCCTGATAATGATTTTAGTATAGAAATTGAATCAGGTAAGGAAAAAAATGCCATAACTATTTATGGTAAGGAAATTAACTTAAGTGATATTTTAGGCTTGCTTGGCAAAAACAGTAATGGATTAAACAAAGATATAGAGATTAGTATGAATGTTGACAATGTAATTATGAAAGAAGGCATCGTTATCAAAAATGCTAAGCTGAATGTAACCTGTACTAAAGGTAATTGCAATGGAAGTCAATTTACAGGACAGTTTCTAGAAGATAGCAGCAACATACTAGCGGAATACAGTGGAATAGGGCTCGAAATATATGCGGATAATGCAGGTATACTTTCGCGTTCCTTAGGCATTAGTAAATCAATTAAAAACGGCAAATTGTCTTTTTATCTCTCTCCTCAGAGAGAAAGTGGAGAACATTATGGTACGTTATCCATTAGCAATTTCTACATCAAAGATGCTCCACTACTTACTACTTTATTGTCGATGTCTTCATTGCCTGGTATCGTAAATGCCATAAAGAACGAAGGTGTATACTTTTATAAATGTAATGCACCTTTCTCATACAAAGACGGCTCTGTCGAAATTGAAGAATCTTGGCTTGAAGGAGCGGAATTAGGCATTAGCACTGGTGGTAAGCTCGATATTAAAGATTATAAATTCCAGGTTGAAGGGCAGGTAATACCGGCATATTCAATTAATAAATCTTTGTTAAAAATTCCTATAATTGGGAAACTTCTTACTGGCGGGAAAAGTAGGGGAATCGTTTCAATAGACTATAAAGCAAGTGGTGATGACAAAAACAATAACGTATCTGTTGATCTTATCTCTTCGCTAACTCCAAACCTATTAAAGAGGTTATTGGGAGTGTTTGACCGCATTATGACAAAAACTAACAAAAGTGGCTTAAAAGGTGGCGTGAAAAAGAAATTTGGTTCGATATGACCAAAAGAGAAGTTGTTTAACAAAATTGTGGACAAAAATGCAAGAATTTCAGAATGATCTGCCTAATTTTTTATCTAGTTGTTTAAGTACCCTTTATCGCCTCCCCATATCTGCAAAGTCAACTAGAAGGGTAGGGGATAAAAGTTCGTTATTTTACTATATTAGGTCATCATGTTGGTGATAATCATGATTACATAGTGAGTAATTGCCTACGTAGTTTTCTTCAGCATCGTGATTAACATCAGGTTTAAGCAAAGAAAGATTGTCATCGGATTGTTCTTCTGATAAGTTAAGCGAAGAAAGGTTGTTATCAGATTGTTCTTCCTCTTTAGACCCAAATAACCATGAAAAGAGTGATGAGATAGAACCAATAATGAATTTAATTGTTGAAAAAATATTGGATAAGAAATTACTGGGTTGCTGAGTATCCTCTTCGACTGATTCTGGTTCAGGTTCTTTTCCTACTGTGTCATCCACATCTTGTTCAGGCTTACTTCTGCTTATGAGTGTCTTATCTAACCATTTTGATATATTCTTGTCTGGATTACGAAAAAGCATTAGACTTATCTCCTTATTTTCATCAAAGTAAATCGATAAAGCTGTGTTCTCATTCCCCAATCCATCACATTCACTAACGAGCGATTCATGAGAGTTCTTAATGTCTTTGATAAGTTGAAATTTTTCATCTTCTGAAAAGTCCTTGCATCTTACGTTATAAGTGGTGCCTTTGTATTTAAAACTAAATATCCATCCACGGTCTTCATATTCATCTAGTCCAGAATTCTTGACACGTTGTATAATTTGAAATTTCTCTGCTTCTGAAAGATCCTTGAGGTATATACTACTAGTTGTATCTTTATATTTAAATTTAAACATCGATCCACGATCTTCATATTCATCTAGTCCAGAATTCTTGACACGTTGTATAATTTGAAATTTCTCTGCTTCTGAAAGGTCCTTGCGGTATATACTACCAGTTGTACCTTTGTATTTAAATTTAAACATCCATCCACGGTCTTCATATTCATCCAGTCCAGAATTCTTGACACGTTGTATAATTTGAAATTTTTCATCTTCTGAAAGGTCCTCGCGGTATATACTACCAGTTATACCTTTGTATTTAAATATAAACTCCGATCCACGGTTTTTATATTCATCTACACCCATCTGCTTGCAAATAGCTTTATAATTTTTTTCCTCCACTTCTCGTCCAACAACATTTGCTATGAGTTCAGTATCCAGATTATACAAAGCTTTGACTGTTGCCGATGGTGAAAAACACAATTGAAATATGTGGCCTAGCTCATGACCTAGAACAAAATCCATGGCACTTTGCTTATATGTCAGAATATTCTGACTATCTGTTACTCCTCGTATAATATATCCTGGACTACCATCTTCATCTATGCCGAGAAGATCATTATACTTTGTATAATCGCTTCTATTATTAAAAATGTAAACCGTTATATCGTAACTTGCATTACTATTTTTCAAGCAAAACTTTTCTTTAAATGCTTCATAGGCAGTTTTAATGTCTGTTTCTATTTGGTTTTGTTCCTGCTCAGATAAGTTGTCGTATTTTATAGTACAATTTATATACCCGTATTTAACGGTAAAGCTGTTAGACAAAACATCATGTATATTTGTGGAAAAATAATTGAACTGCTTTGACTCAGCTTCCTTATACAATTGATGCCCATATTTATCACTAGAATACTTTGGCAGTTTAGGTACTTTGGCAATTAAGTTTTTGTTACTATCAAAAAAAGAAATGTCTGTATTACCAATTTTGCAATTTTGTATAGATTGTCCACAAGTGCCATCATTTGCACAATCATGATGATTTGGGTTAGTCTTCTTATAAAACCATGCGTTAGTGTATTTTCCCATTTTGATACCTCACTACCAAACCTTACTATATTATTATCTTGGTAAAAATCATAATAATTCGTTAACTTGTATTTTAAATTTATATATCAAGTGTACTTTTCTCATAAAGTGCCAATTGTGAAGCTAATGAACTTTATTTGTTTAAAATTTTGCTGAAATAGCTCTTTTTATACTATATTTTATATAGCTAAACTGACTTAGATTTACCGACAATTTGAAAAACGACAAATTTGTCATTCCGCTACTTGTTAGCGCTGCGGCGGTATGACGTAGGAAAACCTTTCTTGGGTTAGCTATAGAGAGAAAAATAGCAAAGTTATACCAATTCTCATTATTAGTGAATCAAATAAGAGGGATTGCAGAGTTTTTTAATTATGGAGTGAGAAAGAGAGGCAATGGTATGGCTTTTTTTCCATTCTTGTCTATCCGTTTGTTGTGCAGTGGGAATTGGTATTAGCTGAACGGACACTATTGTTATACTATATCTTATATACAATTGTACAATATGGATGATGGCAGTAAATTTACTAGTGAAATTCAGTGACTTATAGTTAATAATTAAAGTTCTTAATTAGAAGTTTAACTTTAAATGGACTACTCAACCGTGACAGACTTAGCTAAATTTCTCGGACAATCCACGTCTAACCCTTTTTTTGCTGCAGTAAAGTAAGCAAGGAATTGCATAGCAACACTGTAGATGATTGGAGAGATAAAATTATCAGCGTCTGGAAGTTGCACCACATCTATGCAAACTTCCCTTAGGAATGGCGCTCCTTGCTTATCACTGAAGGCAATTACTTTGCCTTTTCTTGCAATAATCTCTTGTATATTAGATAGCGTTTTAAAGAATAAACTATCATAAGGGATAATTGCTATAACAAGCACAGTAGAGTCTATTAAAGCAATAGAACCGTGCTTCATTTCTCCCGCTGCAATACCAATTGTATTGATGTATGAAAGCTCTTTTATCTTCAATGCACCTTCCATTGCAACTCCGTATGAACTTCCTCTGCCAATTAAAATAACGTTATTGTGCTCTAATATACTACCTGATATATGTTGTATTTTCATCACATTTAAAACATGCTCAATATACTTGGGGATAGAGTTGATAGCACTACTTAGCTGCTTTATTCTCTCTCCACCCAGTATACCTTTTATTTTTCCAAGCTCCACGGCAAAGCATGCTAAAGTTGCAAGTTGCGCAGAGAAGGTTTTTGTTGAAGCAACACCAATTTCTGGCCCAGCAAGAGTATGTAACATAATATCTGAGATCTTTTCGATGCTGCTGCTAAATGTGTTAGTTATACTAATGATTGTTTGCTTCTGTGATTTCGCATAACGCAGCGCTTCTATGGTATCTGCAGTTTCGCCAGATTGGGAGATGAATAACCCAATACTGCCTTCTTCCAGCTTGACGTTGCTATACCTAAATTCTGATGAGATTTCTAGATATACTCGAACTTGAGCAATACTTTCCAGCCAATACTTCGCTATTAGCCCAGCAAAATAAGATGATCCGCATCCAACTATAGTAATGTGATTCAGTTCAGAGAAGAGTTTTTTGTTGACCTCTTTATATTGCTTGTAAAATTGATTTATTGTTTTGTTTAATGCACGCGGTTGCTCAAAAATCTCTTTTAACATGAAGCTAGGGTAACCATTTTTGCTAATTAGAAAATCACTTGGACTACTATTTTCTATACTGCGTTTAACTTGTGTACCATTGTTGTATATACTAACTCCACTAGATTTTATCACTGCAATGTCATCATCTTCTAAATGCGATATTCTTTCCACAAATGCACTTAAAGCATTAGAGTCAGATGCAGCAAACACTGTGTTACAGTTATAGCCTATTGCTAAAGGCAAATTTCTCTTCGCAACAAATAAGGCGTCTGGATATTCTGCAAATAATAAGACCAAGGCAAATGAGCCATGTAAGTTGTTTAAACACTTAAATAGAGAATCAACTGGCGACAATCCTTCATCAAGATATAAGGTTAGCATATTTGGTATGATCTCTGTGTCAGTGTCAGTATGGAATGACATTCCCCTTTCTTCTAGACCCTTTTTTAACAGATTGTAATTCTCAATTATGCCATTATGAGCAACAACAACATTATTTGTACGAATGGGATGAGCATTTTTAAGGCCTGGGACTCCATGTGTAGCCCAGCGAGTATGTGCTATACCAACTGTACTGTGAGACATCTTGCTGTCATCAACAACTTCACATAACCTTTCGACTTTACCTTCTGATTTTTTGACTTCTATCTTACCTTCGTTATTTATGATTGCTATACCTGAGGAATCATATCCCCTATATTCCAATTTTTGCAACCCAGTTAGTAAAGTTGGTATTACTGAATCACCGCTACTTACTACACCAAATATTCCGCACACAAATGGATCACCAAATGAACTTTCTTTTAAAGTTATGCAGCATTTTTGCCTTTATCATCTTTTCCCTTTTTACTTTCCTCTGGTGGTTGATTTTTATTCTTTTTATCACTCTTTTCGATTTTGCCTTTTTCAATTGGTTTAGCTGCTACTTTCTGAGCTTCTTTGTTTAAAACTTCAGATATAGCGGACTTTAGGACTTTTATCTCAACTTTTGGTGCTATTTCTATTATAAATTGTGCATTTGCTCCATCAACTTTGTTAACTTCACCTATTATCCCGCCAGAAGTAACGACTGTATCACCACGCTTTATTTGATCTATAATTTTTCTATGTTCTTTTAGTTTTTTTTGTTGTGGGCGAATTATAAGAAAATAAATTACTGCAGATATTAAAATCAATGGAATAAAACTAGTAAAAGATGCGCCGATACTTGATGCATTGTTAGTTGCATCTGCTGCAAAAACTTCAGAAATGAACATATTTAATCCTAATTGTTAATGATAAAAATAAACCTATTTAAGTATTAATTACAATACCATACCATGTCAAGTTTGGTGAAAGCGTTTCTAAATACCGGTTGCGGATTTTAGGTCATGCTAAAACTAATATGGCGGGAGTGATGAGACTTGAACTCACGACCTCATGCGTGACAGGCATGCGCTCTAACCAACTGAGCTACACCCCCCTAATTTCTTTTTAGCGTTTTCGAGCTTCGACTTTAAAGCTAATAAACATGTTGCCCTTTGTCAATATTTTTTGTTTGCACTTTGCTGTCTTTTCTATTACTATGTAAATAATTTAATTTCACACATGGCTTGTACAAGTAGTCCCATTAGGGTTATGCCATGGAAGATAAACTATTTGGAGGAATGATATATGACAAATTTGCCTGAAGTCACTGTACGTGATTTAGCCGAATCTGGTGTACATTTTGGTCACAAAATTAGTCGCTGGAACGCAAAAATGGCTCCATACATATATGGAGTGCATCAAGAAAATCGTATACATATAATTGACTTGCGAAAAACATTACCATTGCTACAGGTGGCCATGAAGGCTTTATATGACGTTGCATCTCAAGGTGGTCGCATTCTATTTGTTGGTACAAAGTTTCAAGCTTTTGATATTATTGCAAGTGAAGCGATTCGTTGTGGTCAATATTATGTGAATCATCGATGGCTCGGTGGTATGCTTACTAATTGGGGCACTGTTTCTTCTTCGATAAAAACCTTGATGCAATATGAGAAAATATTAAATGATGAAGATAGCATTTTAACAAAGAAAGAATTGGGGAACATTGAAAAGAAAAAGCAAAAGCTTGATAAGGTGTTAGGCGGTATTAGAGAAATGGGAGCAATTCCTGATATATTATTCATCATTGATACTAATAAAGAGCATATAGCGGTTAAGGAAGCTAAGAAGTTAGGAATTCCAATAGTTGCAATACTTGATACTAATTCTGATCCAGATGGTATTACTTATCTAATACCTGGAAATGATGACTCAAGAAAATCAATAGAGCTCTATTGTAAATTAGCTACCGACTCTATATTAGCTGGAATAGAGTCTAGTCTAGCAAGATCTGGAGTTAAGATTGATGATATAAGGGGTGATGAGTTTATTCAAGAAAAAGAAGATGGTATTGTGCAAACTAAAAGGAGACGTAGTAAAGTTTACAAAGAAGAAGAAAGGGAGGTAGTAACAAATGAAGATGAATCCAGATGATATAAGAGAATTACGTGATAGAACAGGGCTTGGCTTAAGTGACTGTAAAAAAGCATTAGAAGAATGTGATGGTGACATTAAGAAAGCCGTTAATAAGTTACGTACAATAGGGCTTGCTAAAGCTGACAAAAAATCTGATAGAGTAGCTTCAGATGGGCTCGTTGCTATGTGTTTGACTGAAAATTATGGTGCATTGGTTGAACTCAATTGCGAAACAGATTTTGTTGCAAGAAATGAGAAATTTATAGAGTTAGTTTCAAATTTAGCATCAATTGCTCATCAAGAACGCTGTACTAGCGTTGATGAGTTAAAAAATGCCAAGTATGAAAGCATTGGCACAGTGCAGGAAGCTATTATGAATGGTACATCAGTTCTTGGTGAGAAGCTAGAGTTAAGCAAGCTTTGTTACTTAGAAGCTAAGGATGGAGTTATTGCTGGCTACGTACATGGTGATGTGTGTGGCTTAGGTAAGATTGGTGCTTTAATTGCATTGCAATCATCTGGTGATAAGGCGAAGCTACAAGAGATTGGGAAACAAATAGCTATGCATGTAGTTGCTATGAAGCCTGAAGCTTTGTCTATAGATGATTTAGATCAAATGAAGTTGAAAAATGAACGTTCTATAATTGAAGAGCAAGTAAGGAGCTTAAATAAACCTGAAGAAGTAGCAAAAAAAATAGTAGATGGACGAATGGCTAAGTACTATGAAGAAGTTGTTTTGCTAGAACAAAAGTTCATAAAGGATGATAAAATGAAGGTTTCTGATTTTATAAAATCAAGCGAGTTGAGTGCTGTTAAACTCTCTAATTACAAGTTACTTGTTTTGGGTGGTGCAAACTAAATGGTAAAAAATGTTTCCCTCAACAAATGAAAAAAGCGAAATAAAATATTCCAGGGTGTTATTTAAAATCTCTGGTGAGGCTTTGATGGGATCAAAGCAATTTGGTCACGATATGGAGACTATAGGTGAGTTATCTAAAGGCATAGTTGAAGTTTGTAATCTTGGAGTTCAGGTATGTATTGTTGTTGGTGGTGGGAATATCTTTCGTGGCACATCTGCGTCTTTAAGTGGCTGTGAAAGAGCAAGCAGTGATTATATTGGAATGCTTGCAACTATAATCAATGCTTTGATTTTACAAAACTTTTTAGAAAAAAATTTAGTAGCTTCTAGGGTATTATCTGCAATACCCATGGCCACTGTATGCGAACCTTACATCAGAAGGAAAGCTATTCGTCATTTAGAAAAAGGTAGAGTGGTAATTTTTGCAGCAGGCACAGGCAATCCATTTTTTACTACAGATACAGCTGCAGCTTTACGTGCTGTTGAAATGAATTGTGATGTTATTCTAAAGGGTACGCAAGTAAATGGTGTATACTCCGCTGATCCGAAAAAAAATGAGGATGCTGTAATGTATGATAGGCTTTCTTACACGGATTTATTGACTCGTGATTTAAAAGTTATGGATGCATCAGCAATTTCACTTGCTCGTGAGAATTCTATTCCAATTATAGTTTTTTCTTTGAAGGGAGAAAAAATAGTCAATATTATTAAGGGTCAAGGTACTTATACTATAGTTTCAGATTGTAAACATTAGGTAATTTATGTTAAATGAAATAAAAGCTAAAACAAAAGAAAGAATGCTAAAAACTATTCAGTCCTTTCATGATGATATTAAAGGCGTACGCACTGGTAGAGCTAGCGCATCGTTGCTTGATGGTATAGTTGTAAATATCTATGGTGGACATCAAAAGTTAAATCAGGTTGCAGGCGTTTCGGTTATAGATAACAAAACCCTATCAATTAAAGTTTGGGATATTAATGTTGTAGGTGAAGTGAAAAATGCTATATTAAATGCCAACTTGAATTTAAATCCTGTTGTTGAGGGCAATACCATACGTATAGCTCTTCCGGACTTAACACAAGAAACCCGTGAAAAATTAGTGAAGCTATTACACCAATTTGCTGAAAATGCACGAATTGCAATTCGGAATATACGCAGGGATATAATAGAAGAATTAAAAAATATGGAAAAAAATAAAGAAATTTCGGAAGATGATTACCATAACCTTCACGATGAAGTACAAAAAATTACTAATGATAATATAAAAAAGATTGATGGTGAATTGTCCATCAAAGAAAAGGATATATTGCATCACTAAGGTAATATGAAAGAAGCCTTCAGTAGTGAAAAAGAAAAAATTACATGCAAGGGTGCCATGGAGGTAGTCGACACACAGCTGTATGAACGTTGCAATATTGCACAGTATTATACAGTAAATGATGTCATTCCAGTGCCCTCTTTTTTGTCATCCCAGTGCCTTTTTTCCCTGTCATCCCAGTGCGTGACACTGGGATCCAGCTTTTCATACAATCTCGTCAAAAACGTTTGTTTTAGCATAAGACAGCTATTTTTATGCTTATCAGCTCAGTGTGCTCACTTGCAATCAAATTTCTGGATTCCAGTGTCGGGGCACTGGAATGACACCCTCCTGGTAGCACAATGTTCGTATAGCTGTGTGTCAGTTACTTTTATGACATCGGGTGAACTTTAAATGTTGAATCAAGAATCTTTACCGAAACATTTAGCAATTATTATGGATGGTAATGGTAGATGGGCAAACAATCAAGGAAGAGTAAAAATTGATGGTTATAAAAAGGGCAGTGAAGTTGCATACGATATTGCCAAGTATTGTACGGACCTAACCATACCCTACTTAACTTTGTATGCATTCTCTATGGAGAATTGGCTTAGACCCAAAAACGAAACTGACTGTCTATTTGATTTATTTTACTCCGTTTTAACTAATGAAGATAAAGTCAATTTCATTTGCAACTGTAACATTAAGTTGAATTTTATTGGCAATTTAAGTCTGTTATCCAGTAAAATATTGGATCAAATTAAAAAAGCAGAAGAAATGACACATAAGAACGATGGTTTATTACTCACTGTGGCAGTCAGTTACGGAGCAAAGCAAGAAATTACACAAGCTATAAGCAATATTATAAAAGAAAATATTGCTTATGTATCAGAAGAGGAATTTGAAAAATTTCTGTATACTAAAGATCTGCCAAAATTGGATTTATTAATTCGCACTGGCGGCGAAAAAAGGTTAAGCAACTTTTTATTATGGCAAGCAGCTTATGCTGAATTGTATTTTTGTGATACTTTATGGCCTGATTTTTCTTGTCAAGATTTGAGTAAAGCATTAGAAGATTATACAAAAAGAGAGAAAAAATATGGTAGATAATAATTTTATAATTAGAATGTTGTCCTCAATAGTAATATTATTCATATTTTCCTTTGCTACATATTTCAGTGATTTATCGTTTTACCTATTGATTTTTTCAATAGCAGTTTTATCTTCTTTTGAATGGTATAATCTAACCCAAGGAAACAAAATTTTATACATTTTTGCATTATTATTGATTGCACTACCAAGCGCCTCATTAATATATTTATATAATCTACCACAGGGAAAATACGCATTAGTATGGTTCGTCTTAACCATTTGGGGAATTGACATTACTGCCTACCTATTTGGTAAGAATTTTGGTGGAGCTAAAATTTGCCCAATTCTTAGCCCTGGAAAAACTTGGACAGGACTTCTTGGTGCGATTTTAGCTGGAGTAGTGTGCACAATTTTTGGATCAATATTTTTTGGTCTATTTTCAATTTTTTATTCTCCAATCATTGGCCTTGCAATTGCTATTCTAGCGCAACTTGGCGATTTCACTGAGTCGCTTGTTAAAAGAGCTTACGGTGTTAAAGATAGTGGAAGTATGATACCTGGCCATGGGGGAGTGCTCGATCGTATGGATAGTTTCATTTTTACTGCCCCTCTTATTGCTATTTACATAGGCTAAGTCTGCAGAAGAAATAAAGTGCCATTAGAGGTCATCCCTAGTCAGCTCCCCAACCGCTTCTACAGTACAGTCATGGACAAACGTCTTTTCACAATAAGGGCAGGCTATTTCCTCTTCTTCTCCCATATCTAAATATATTAATGGATGGCCAGAACCCTCATCATTCTCATCACCATGACAACAAACTTTTCTTTTATTAACCCTCACTTTTGACATGCTACTCCTTTAGCTTATAACATTTTCTATATTAAATATACCCATTTATAAATAAAAAACAACACACGCTATTCTCCATTTTTTATCCTATTCAGGTTAATCAATTCGTTTTGAACGCCTTTTGATACAAATTTGCTAACATCTTCTCCTAATCTTGCTATTTCCTTTACAAAACTTGATGAGATAAATTGAGTATCTTCAGAAGCAGGAAGAAATATGGTTTCGATTTCAGGAAGAAGTTTATAATTTACCCAACTCATTTGAAACTCGTAATCAAAATCCGATACTGCTCTTAATCCTCTAATAATAACAGAAGCATTCTGCTCTTTGGCAAACTTCACTAGCAACCCATTAAAAGATATAACATCTGCATCAATTCCTAGTCCTTTAATTTCATTTTCAGCCATGCTTGTGCGTAGCTTTGTGTCAAAGGCAATATGCTTATTAACGTTCTCTGCAACTCCTATTATTAATTTATCGACTAGTTTACACGCCCTTTTGATTATGTCAAGATGCCCAAAAGTTATAGGGTCAAATGTGCCAGGGTAGATTCCTATTCTGTCATTAATGTTCATCCTTTATTTTTATATAAACTACTTTAAAAACTTTTGATAGACATAATAACATTTTTTATCTAAAAATAAAAGTATACAGTTGGCCTGATAGCTCAGTTGGTAGAGCAAAGGACTGAAAATCCTTGTGTCGCTGGTTCGATTCCTGCTCAGGCCACCTTCTCTTTCTTACCAAATTTACCTTTTTGTTGTAAAACGTTCTATAATATGTTATGATATTGATATAAGTGTTGAGAGGGTAAACTATATGTATAGATATTATAGCAGAATATTTAATATCTTATTAATTATAGTTCTATTATTAAGCAATATTACTTATGCTGGCGTTAGTGAAAAACCGGCATCTCAACATGTAACCAGAAAAGAAGAACCAGCGTCAACTGTCTTGACGGCAGAAAATACAGTAAATAATGACATAGTTGTTGGTTTGTTGAAAACGGAAGAAGCATATGAGCTTGGGCTATCTCAAAATATCTACGAGATGTTTAATAACTTTGGAGTTAAGACTGTACTGATTGATTATAATAAGATAATTAGCCTTAAAAAAATTCAGACAGAGTCACTTAATCTCGCAAAACAAGATGAAACATTGGCAAAGAAGCTGACATTAGACCGAATAAAAGTTGAGGTTGCACAATTTATTGAAGAGCACAAAATAAATAGAATATTTATTCCAGATAATTTACACTCAGAACCGTTTCCCCCCACCCCTTATCGCCAGCTTGTTACTGAAGCAATTGCAAAAATAGTGGATGATAATCCCTCAATTCATTTGCTTGGCATATGCGGCGGTTTACAAGGTATTATGAATGCAAAAGGAATTGAAGTAGTGAGTGATGAAGAGAAGCGAAGATCTCATTTAAAATCAGCACAGAAAGCTCTCCAGCAGATAAAGATCGTTCCAAACAGCCGTTTAGCGGAATTAGTAGCTAAATTCTTAATACCTAATGAAAATGGCTGGTTTTCAACATGTTTTCCAGATGCTCATTCAGGAGCAGTAAGTAATACACCAGAAAATAGAAGAAAATTGGAGTTACTTGGATATAAAGTTGCAGCATTTTCCAGTGATGGGGTAATAGAGGCTATTGAAGATAAGCATGGTAATGTTCACTTTCAAAGTCATCCAGAAGCCCTTGTTGTGAAGTCAGATAAAAACCTCTATTTATCAAATCACAAGGAACGTCAAGTGTCTACACTAGTTGCTATAGCGATTATAAATGATTTTCTTTATCGTGCTTAATGCTAAAATAGTGGTTTATATGTATCCGTTCAGCAGAGTGGCAAAATAAGGTAGACGAGAAAAGACAACTATAGGAACAAATGGGTGTCATGCCAGTGCGTGACACTGGCATCCAGTCTTTTCGCGCAGTTCCATCAAAAACGTTGTAAAGGCTTTCGTGTTTACCAACTTAGTGCCCAATCTGGATCCCAGTGTCAAGCACTGGGATGACAAGAAAGGGAGCACTGGAATTTTTGCTTCAATATTTGCACATTAGCCACTTCCCTGAACAGATACATTCGTCATCCCGCTACGTGTTAGCGGCTAAGAGATACCGCGGCGGTATGACGGTTCGTGGCGGTATGACTTGCATTAGCTATAAAATAGTGATTTATATAAATCCCATAGCATGCCGAATGAAGCTTTTTTTGAGAGAATTTGAATTTTCAACTGCAATCAAGCCAAGATTTCTTAGTGCTTTAGCGCAGAATATTCTGTTGGAAAACATCCTATTTAATCCATCAGTTGCAAGCGCCATTGTAAAATTATCAAAGTATCTATTACGTGAAATTTTCTTTAATAAATAACTACTGCCAACATCAATACCAGCCGCTTTTGCGGCAACTACGTGCTTTATAACACTTTCTACATCTCTAATTCCAAGATTAAGCCCTTGACCTGCAACAGGATGAATTGAATGTGCTGCATCGCCGATAAGCAAAACTCTACCCTTATATAACTTTTTTGCGAAAGCAAAACTTAAAGGATAAAGTTTTCTTTCACCCTCTAATTTTATTTCTCCTAAATAAGAACCAAATCTTTTTTTAAGCTCTATAATAAATTCTTCTTCAGACAGATCCATTAGCATTTTTGAAATTTCAGATTTTTCTGTCCAAACTATCGAAGAAGTATAGCCACCCTTCATCGGTAGAATTGCAAATGGACCGCCAGGAAAAAAACGCTCCACAGCTAAGTTTTGGTGATGCAGTTCATGCTTTACATTAAATACTATGCTACTTTGTTTATAATCAAATTTCACTGTCGGTATAGAAAATAACTCTGGTAATTTAGAGTTTTTGCCTTCAGCGCAGATAAGTAGCGATGATATTAATTCCTGGTTATTATCAAGAATAACTTCCACATATCCTGAATCACAAGCAATTGTTTTATAGGAATGTGGGGAGTATATATTTAGTTTATTCAGAAAATTATTGTTGATTGCATTCCATATAGTAGCATTGTTGATAACATAACCCATTGGTTCTTCACCAACCATTTTATGATCATAATGCACAGTAACCGCATCTAATATGCATATATCAAGTATTGGCTCAGCTTCACTCTCCACAAACTGCCAAATCCCTAACTTTTCCAATATTTTTTTCGAACCTTGAGAAATAGCAAATGCTCGGTTGTCATCTACTACACGTGGTAGACTATTTTTTTCAATTACAGCTACAGACACAGAGTCACAACTAAGGCCAATGGCAGTAATAAGACCAAGTAACCCACCACCTGAAATGATTACATCGTAATTCATTTTATTTATCTAAAATTATATTCTATCTATTTTAAAAATAGTTTAAACAAACTTTATATATAAATTAAATTTTTTAGATCCCAGTGTCAGCTACTTGGATGACATCTAAAGACACTCCACCTTGTCATTCCAGCACGTAACGAACAACTGTACGAACATTTTGCGAAGGCAGTGTGTTAAATGCTATGGCCGGTTTTGCCTCAAACACAAAGGTGTCATCCCAGTGCTTGACACTGGGATGGCTTTGTTGCATAGCACCTTAAGCAGTGATGGTTTACGACAAATTTATGTAATGATTTCAAATTTAGCCATACCAATATCAGTGAATTTGTTGAGCAAATAGCACTTAATTAGTAATTCTTTTTCACGATTTACTTCAGATTTATTCCTAAAGCTAAATCCAAATACTTGCTTCAACCTTGAGAAAAATCCTTCTATGTAAGATCTCTTTCCATAAATTGCTTCCTTTTTCCACTCTTTTACACCATCTTGTCCATATAATTTTATTAACCTAATAGCAGCATTTCTGTCAGACATATAATCTATTTTTGAATGTTCTGCTGCATCCTTTTTTGGTAGAACTTTTGTCTTTATATCGTATTTCTTACACAATTTATAAAGTTTGTGCCTATCGTATGCCCTATCTGCATATAATGCTTTTATTTTGTGCTGAAAATTAACTTCTTCAAGCAAATCGCAAGCTCCATAGTGGTCAGAGTAGACGCCATTACTGTATCTTGCAGCTATAGCTTTTTTACTATTCACACTTAACATAACATGTAACTTTCTTACTTGCTCGTAGCTTCGGTACTTTCTATCTGCACTGTTTTCCTTACTGTGGCCAGGAGTGTTACTGTAAATGCTGATACTTGTGCTATCTATGATAATTTCAATATTTTCCATGTTGCTTTTATCAACCCTGCAATCATTTATCTTAATATTAAGTTTTTTAAACCTTCTTGATGCTTGTGAATAGCTGATAACTGCCAAATTTTTTCCTATTTGTTGCAGATATCCTTTTATAAACCCCACCGTTTGTCTTAAACCAATTCTAAAAAGATTGACAATTATATGCACCAAAATTACGACTTTATCACTGTAAATATAGTTGCCGCCCTGCATTTTTGGACTATTTTCATACCAATTTCCGATAGCTTCATCGATGTAACGAAAAATATTTCCCCTTTTTTCAAGGAATTTGTTATATTCGTTTTGGTTACTGACTTTCATTTTCTGTGGCATATTTTTTCTTCAACAGTTAAATGGTTATTTATAATGAATTTTGTCAGTAGCCACCAGATTTTTTCGGTTGCTATGCAACAAAGCCCACTGGGATCCATTCTTCTTTTTTTCTGGATTCCAGCGTCACGCGCTGGAATGACAAAAGCTGCTAATTTTTCATGTAAGTAATGGTTATGCAAGCAGTCTATTTTGTAACTAACAAAAGAGGACTTTGATTCGCATGTTTCTCACGCTTATTCTATTGTTTAACTATACTTTGAGCAATGTCTTCATAAATCTCTGCTAAATCTTCACTTAACATTAAAGGATTTCCGCAATCAGAAGCATGACATATTTGTGGATCTAGAGGAATCCTGCCTAGGAGTTTGATGCCCAGCTCCTCAGACATTTTT
Source organism: Wolbachia endosymbiont (group A) of Apoderus coryli (assembly GCF_947251615.1). Classification (NCBI taxonomy): domain Bacteria; kingdom Pseudomonadati; phylum Pseudomonadota; class Alphaproteobacteria; order Rickettsiales; family Anaplasmataceae; genus Wolbachia; species Wolbachia endosymbiont (group A) of Apoderus coryli. The sequence continues at coordinate 661,731 of NZ_OX366367.1, forward strand.
TTTGCGCCGTCTTTTCCAAATATGTATATTTCTGAGTCATTTTGAATGAAATAACTCATATTTTCCACAATTCCAATAACCGGTACGCTGAGCTTTTTAAGCATATCATAAATTTTGCGAGCATCGATTAAAGAGAGCTCCTGTGGAGTTGAAACTATTATCGCCCCGGTTAAGTTAAAATTTTCCATAAGACTTAAATGCACATCGCCAGTTCCAGGTGGTGTATCAACTATCAAATACTCTATATCGGACCATTTTGTTCCCATGAGCAGATTATAAAGTGCTTTTGTGATCATAGGTCCGCGCCATATTGCTGCACGATCCTTGTCAACAAAATAGCCGATTGAAATAGTATGCAGTCCATACTTTTCTATAGGTATTGCTTTTCCACCCTGTATTTCTGGCTTTAATTTTTCAGTGCCAAGCATTTGAGGAATTGAAGGACCATATATATCTGCATCAACCAGCGCAACTTTATGTTTCAACTTTGCTAATGAGAGAGCAAGATTTAGCGCAACTGTGGACTTGCCCACACCGCCTTTACCAGAGGCCACAACGATTATATTTTTCACTCCTTCGATATGTAATTTAGCTTTTTGTTGCCCAGTTTGTTTTTGACCAGTAGCAACCACGATCACTTTTGTCACCCCCGGTATAGCTTTAACAGCTTGCTCACAATTTCTTCTTAATTCTTCGTTTGCTTGCGTGTTACCGGCAACTTCAAGCACAAAACCAATGTCCCCGCCTTTAATAATGATTGAGGATATTATGCCAAGAGCGATCACATCTTTACCGCTTTTTTGCTCTATGACTTTTTTTAAGCTCTCTTTTACAATTTCTTCGTTGATCATTAGACCTCTTACATAGCAGATCCCAGTGCGGAACATTTGTTTCGAAAACAGTATGTTAAATGTTATAGCAGGTTTTGCCTAGAACACAAGCCAAGTAGCGTGACACTTAAACAGGGTCGGAGGTAAAATCCCTGACCATGAAAACGCTGGTGTTAGTTTTTCTCATCCACTGCAAATATTGCACGGTACTATCCCACTTGGTCGTCGTGGCGCGTTTCTGGGAACATTAAAATCTCATACTCAAAATCGCTGAGCCATACTGCTTGGTGCGGCAGAAAAACCTTACCAGACTCTATAATCGGAACAATTTGATAAAATCGAGTGAGTTTGTCATCATGTGGTACTATTTCGATAATTGGTAAATCACTGTTTGTTTTTAGCTCTTGCACCAATTGCTGACCACTTGTTTTTGCTTCGATTAAAATTGCGTGTGGTGTCCATCTTGCTGCTAAGGACAAAACTTGCTCTTTAAGCTTTGGATACTCAAGCTTTGCGCGATATACATCAAGTAAATAGAATTTGTTGTCTGTTTTTGCCCAGGTAGTGCAGACGCTAAAGTTGCTAGTGTACTGATAATCATTATACTCACACCCCGGCACCACCGTTTGAAAGCATAACTCAATGAATTTGAGAAAGTTGATTTTGTTCATGATATAATGTTGAAAGATGTCATCCCAGTGCCCTCTTCTTGTCATCCCAGTGCTTGACACTGGGATCCAGAAGACTTAATTTCAACCAAGTGGCTGCATAATAAAGGCTGGATTCCAGTGCCAAGCACTGGAATGACAGCAATCTACGTCATACCGCCGCGGTATCTCTAGATCCCGCTAACAAGCAGCGGGATGACGGTTGTCAGCTTCCCCTGTCATCCCAGTAGCTCCTTCGGTGTCATTCCAGTGCTTGACACTGGAATCCAGAAGACTTAATTTCAACCAAGTGGCTGCATAATAAAGGCTGGATTCCAGTGCCAAGCACTGGAATGACAGCAATCTACGTCATACCGCCGCGGTATCTCTAGATCCTGCTAACAAGCAGCGGGATGACGATTGTCAGGGTGTCATCCCAGTGCTCCGACACTGATTTCCATCCAAGACGGTGTCATCCCAGTGCCCAGACACTGGGATCCAGCCTTTCTGCAATCTCATCGAAAACGTTGTAACCACTTTCTATGATAGTTTGCTTGCTCACAAGCAAACTTTCCTGGATCCCAGTGTCTGGGCACTGGGATGACAAAAAAAGGAGCACTGGGATGACACCATTTGTTGTGTTTAACAAAGTTCGTACTTAGCTTCATGTTAGCTACAAACGTTAAGAAATTTACCAAATAAAAAAAAAGGCAAAAGAAGCCCCGTGGTTATTATCCGCTTTAAAATATTGGCGTTTTTTATGTTTTAAACGCTTGACAAGCGAAATTCAGCTGCTTTTAATTGCAACTAACTTACGCTGCAAATGTTTAAGAAATTTACCAAGCAGAAAAAAAGACAAAGAATCCCCGAGTTAGCTAGTCTTTTACTATCTCTGTCGAGTATTGGCATTTTTTGATGTCTTGTAACGCTTTATAAGCGCGTTCAGCTTATTTAGATAAAAATCTAGATGTAGATGAAGTTTTGTAAAGACATACAGTATCTATATACTGCAAAAAATTGAACATAAGACGCCGATACATTAAGTAATCCTTACCTTTTAATCTGCAGATTGGCGAAAGCAAATACAATAGCTTCAGTTTCATGATAAGAGGGCTGGCAAAGGGTGTCAAGCAAGTTTTTTCGTTTCTGCGGGCTACTTGGCTACAATGTTTGTACAATTGTGCATCATGCGCTGGAATCTGCTACCTGCAAAAAGAAACCTCTACTCCTTATTCTTCGCCCTTCCTGCACGCTTACGTTCATTTGGATCAAGGAATTTCTTGCGTAAACGTATAGATTTTGGAGTTACTTCCACCAATTCATCATCGTCTATATACGCTATCATATCCTCCAGTGTCATCATCTTTGGAGGAGTGAGTTTTATGGCTTCATCACTACCTGAAGCTCTTACGTTTGTTAATTGCTTACCTTTTAGCACGTTTATCTCCAAATCATTGTCACGGCTATGCTGGCCGACAACCATGCCACAATATACCTTATCCTGTGGCTTAATAAACATAATTCCCCTGTCTTGCAAATTGAAAATTGCATACGCCACAGCCTCACCCTTATCTGTAGAAATTAAAACTCCATTGCGCCTTCCAGAAATTGGACCTTTATGTGGAGCATAACTGTGAAATAAACGGTTAATTATGCCTGTGCCCCGAGAATCAGTTAAAAACTCTCCTTGATAACCAATTAATCCTCTTGATGGCACTAAAAACGTTAATCTTGTCCTGCCATTACCAGAAGGTCTCATGTCAGTCACTTCACCTTTTCGGAAGCTGAGTTTTTCCATGATGATTCCACTATATTCATCATCTACATCAATTACTACTTCCTCTATAGGTTCAAGTTTTTTACCGCCTTCTTCTTTAAATAACACGCGAGGGCGTGATACCGAAAGCTCAAAACCCTCCCTTCTCATATTTTCAATTAACACTCCAAGCTGCAACTCACCGCGTCCACCTACTTCAAACGCTTCACCGCTTGGTGCCAAAGTCACAGTAATTGCAACATTTGTTTCTGCCTCCGCATATAAGCGATCCTTTATAGCAGTTGAAGTAAGCTTTGTACCTTCTTGTCCAGCAAAAGGCGAATCATTAACGCTCAGAGTAATCGCCATTGTTGGCGGATCAACTGGAGTTGAGCTTACTGCAGTTGTCATTTCTGGCACAGAAATGGTATCTGAAACCGAAGCTTTTTCAAGCCCTGCAATTGCAATTATGTCTCCCGCTACAGCCTGCTCTACTGGAATGCGTTTCAAGCCAGAAAATGAGAGCAATTTAGTTAATCTTCCTCGTTCAATTACTTTGCCATCGAGGTCAAGCACCTTAAGATCTGAATTGACTTTTGCAACACCCTGATAAACCTTTCCTGTCAATATTCTGCCAAGAAACTTATCAGACTCAAGTAGAGTGACCAACATAGCAAAAGGGGCATTTTGATCATAAACAGAAGGTTTTATATAATCTATAACCGTTGAAAATAATGGGCTTAAATCTTTCCTTTCATCAGAAAGCTCCTTAGCACACCAGCCATTTCTACCTGAAGCATACAACACTGGAAAATCTAGCTGCTCGTTGGTTGCATCAAGGTTAAAAAATAACTCATATATTTCATTTAGTACTTCATCAATTCTGCTGTCTGGTCGGTCGACCTTATTGATTATCACAATTGGCTTCAAATTTGCTTTTAGTGCTTTTGAGAGCACAAATTTTGTTTGTGGCATTGGACCTTCTGCAGCGTCAACCAGCAGCAACACACCATCTGCCATGCACAATACCCTTTCTACTTCTCCACCAAAGTCCGCGTGCCCTGGCGTATCAATAATATTGATCTTTTCATCGCCCCACATTATTGATGTGCACTTTGCAAGTATTGTAATTCCGCGTTCACGTTCTTGGTCGCCACTATCCATCACTCGTTCTTGAACTTCTTGATTCTCGCGGAACGTGCCACTTTGTTTTAACATGTTATCAAGTAAAGTAGTTTTACCGTGGTCAACGTGTGCGATTATTGCTATATTTCGGATCGATTTAAATTCGTTCATTTTCTATCATTTCAAAATTAATTTAGTAATAAGTATACATAAAATACACTTGGAGTAAATAACTAAAGCTGTGCTGTGCTTCCAAGATATTATAGGATTACTTTGTTAAATATTCTCTACTCCCAGGTTTTGTTATGGGTAGTTGTTTTAATTCACTTGGAAGTTCTTCCTCGCTGTAATTTTTGATGTTCAGTTCAATCAAAGATATGACGGGAAAAGGCAGTTTTGTTTCACTATTTCTCTTTATCAAAGAAGCTTCAGCAACAACTTTACCTCCTTTCCCTTCTGCACATTCCACTGCTTCAAGTGAAGATTTGCCTGTGGTTATTACATCCTCGATAAGTAATATTTTCTCACCCTTTTTGATCTTAAATCCACGGCGTAATTCAAACTTGCCATTAACGCGCTCGCAAAACATTGTCTTTATTCCAAGCTGCCTACCAATCTCATAACCCACGATTATTCCACCAATTGCAGGAGATAATATTAAATCTATGGAGCTATTTAATTCTTTTTTTATTTTATCTGCTAATAATGCGCAAACTTTCATGGCTCTGCTTGGATTTTCAAAAATCTTCGCACACTGTATGTATGTGTCACTATGCAGTCCGGATGATAAAACAAAATGCCCATGCAAAATTGCCTCTGCTTCTTTAAATTCTTTTATTATTAAGTTATTTTCGTCTAATATCATTTTTTAAGTTTCACTATTACATTCTTTATTAATTATCTGAGTGATACAAATATCAGACCACACATTTATTGCAGTTTCAAACATATCAATGATCGTGTAAATAGGCAAAATCAGTCCCATAATATGCAGAGGAACATTCATCGATACGAGATAACTGGTTGCCATAAAATAGCATCCCATAGGCACTCCAGCGTTACCAATTGCAGCCCCTGTAGCTAAAAAAATCCATATCAACATTTCGCTCAAGGAAAATGCGTATCCGTTCATTTCTGCAACAAATATTACAGTGATTAGTATAAATGCAGCACATGCATTCATGTTAATTGTTGTGCATATTGGTAAAATAAAAGACGATAATTTCTTTGGCACCTTTAGCTTGTTCTGCACACATTCTATAGTTGTTGGCAATGTTGCACTGGATGATTTAGAAAAAAACGCAAGTGTGAGTGCTGGCATAACCCCTTTCAGCGTTTGAATTGGTGATATGCCTTTATACCACATAAATAGCGGTAAAATCAGAAATGCCTGCACAAAATTTGCAGACATTATGCAAACAAAATACCATAAAAGATTGTAGAACTCACTACCGCCTTTTAATTCATGCAAAAAACATGTAATAAAAGACCAAACAGCAAGCGGAATAAATTTTAATAATCCTTGAGCAATTTTAAGTAACGTATCAAAAAGTGCAGAGAATACTTGATATAATATATCCTGCTTTTCTTTTGAAAGTGAAACAATAGCTCCTCCCATCAAAAAAGCGATTAATATGCTACCAATCATATTATTTTCAAGAAAAACTTGCACAAAATTAGAAGGAATGAGTGATTTTAAATATGAAAAATAACTGTGGTTATTGCTGTTAATACTCCCTATTGTATTACTTATGAAATTTTTTCTTGCTGGATCTATTAACAAATAAAACGATAATGCAACAAACGCAGCTATAATAGTTGTAAGCAGAGTATAAAATAGTGTTTTCTTAACTAAGACTTTGATTTCAATTGAGTCTTTGAGCCCGGAAATTGTGGAAACTATGGATAAAAAAACCAGAGGTAAGCTTATTAATTTGAGCAAGCTGATAAAGATATCACTAAATAGCTTTGCTATTTCAAATATGATTTCATTGTTTAGGTAGTAAGCAACTATTGCAAGCAGTATAGAAAAGAGTATTGCAAACTTGTGCATTGAAAATAAAACTTCAAAGTAACATTATACAACAATTTTGCTGTTTTGGAATCAGGTTGATATAAAAAATCTTGCAATTTAGGCAAAATGTTAATACTTAACTTGCAACTGAATATGGGGGTAAGTGCACGAAGAAATGTTATCTAAATTTGGTGATGGCTACTGTGGAGCAATTTTGTTTTTTTTGAGCTTCTGGGCTGCTAGCGCTGGAATCAGAGTTGGTCTTAGTGCATCTACAAATGCTATTTCGCCTGATGCAATGGTGTCAGGAGCTTTAATGCTAGGGGGGTATAGTACCAGTTATAAGCTTCTCTACAACGAATTATGTAATAATGCCTATAGCTGCGAAAGTAAATCACTGCATCATAGAACCGATAGTTGAAAAAGTAAGAGGATGCATTTATTCGAAGACAGTGGAATTGACTGAGATTTCTTAATTTAAATTTAGGTGCACTTAGCCCATTCTGGTGATAACAAATTGGGATGGATAAGATATGATAACTAACTTTTCTGTGAGTATATAGTTTTGCCAGACACAACAGTGCGTACTACGTGTCCTTTTACTTTGCGACCATCGAAAGGAGAATTCTTTGATTTACTAGCAAAGTTGTCAGTTTTAATTTCCCATTCATGATTGAGGTCAACTAAAATTAAGTCTGCAGCAAGGTTTTTTTGTATACGACCACGTGGTATGTGTATTATATCTGCAGGCTTATATGTCAATTTTGCAAGCACATCAAGTAGACCCATTTGCCCACTGTGATAGAGTTCAAGTGAAAGGGGTAGCATTGTTTCAAGGCCAACAATACCAAATGCAGCATTTTCAAGTGGCAGATCTTTAGAACTACGATCATGCGGAGCGTGATCGGTTGCAATGCAATCAATCACACCTGTCTTTAAACCTTCAACCATAGCTAAACGATCTTCTTCAGTGCGAAGTGGCGGGTTCATTTTTGCAATTGCCCCATGTTGTTTTACTATATCTTCAGTCAAAGTGAAGTGATGAGGGGTTACTTCGCACGTAACATTTAATCCCAAATCTTTTGCACGTTTAATAGCATCAAGTGAATCTTTTGAAGAGACATGTAAAATATGGTAGTGCACATTCTCCATATCTTTCATGAGCAGTATATCGCGACTTACCATGACCGATTCTGACGCACTTAAGATCCCCTTTACTCCCAATTCTTCAGAAATTTTACCTTCGTTGATTGCACCACCTGCTGATAAATTTAAATCTTCTGCATGTTGAGCAATAGGAACACCCAGCATGCTTGAATAAAGCAGCGCCTGTCTCATAATCATTGGGTTCATAACTGGCATGCCATCATCGGTGAACCCAACCGCACCTGCTTCCTTTAAAAGTGCCATTTCAGTCAACTTTTCTTCCGAAGTGGTGATTTTAGCGTAAAATTCAACGTTTACATGTGAAGTTTCAAGTGCTCTATATTTCAAATATTTAGCCAAAACAACGCTATCAATTGCTGGAGCAGTGTTCGGCTGACAAACTACAGTTGTAACTCCCCCCGCAACTGCAGATTTGCTGCCTGTATATATAGTCTCTTTATGCTCCTGACCTGGTTCACGAAAATGTACGTGAATGTCAATAAGGCCTGGCATTAGAACAAGCCCTTTACAGTCTATTGTTTCGTCAACTCCACTTGTTGAAAATAATGATTCGCCAAAATCAACAATTTTATCCCCTTCAGTCAATAGCGAACCTTTTATATCAAGTTTAGTTTCCGGGTCGATAATACGAGCATTAGTATACGCAATTTTATAGCCTTCCTTTTGCCCTGTTTGTAACAAATTCCAAGTCTGTGTCATTATATTTGAGTATCGATTATGCAATAAATCTAAAGTTTTTTTAATAAAACACAACCAAATTAAAACACAGACTAAGAGCTGTTTTGAATTGAAATTGTCCCAAAAATCCCGCCCTTATAACCTAGTTAGCTCAGTTTTAACGTTAATGTGTGAAACTCTTAGCTCTGTTGGAGGATTTTCCAGTTGAATATCTAGCTCATTCTGCATGTTCGATAAACAAATTAAAGCTGAATCAAAATCTTCATCGAACTGTTTTGCTTCATGTATACCATCGATTATTTCCTCTAATTCTTCCACATCATCCATTTCTTGCGGCGCACTTTTTAATATCGCTTTTATTTGGTTTAAGTTTTGACGAATTTTCTCCTGATATCCAACAATTCTCTCTTGATATATATCAATTATTTTTTGACATGCGTTGCCTCTAAATGGATGTTCTTTTTTCTCTTTTATGTAAGAACTTTGAAAGTCTTTACAGTTAAGGATTGCTTCTCTATGTTTTTTTATGTCATTAATTGCGCTGATTATCGACTTATCTATTTTCTTCAAATTTTCTTCCCGTTCTTCTCTTTTAATTATACTTTTGGATTCATTTTTTATCTGGTTCATTTTGTCATACAGGTTTCTGCATTCTTTGTAAGATGCCATTGGTTGTAATATTCCTTCTTTTACACCTTTATTGTAAAAATTCTTCAACTCATCATTTGATAGTATTGTTATAGCATCTTCCCTTTTACTCTGTGATTTAGGATACTTTTTATTCAATAAACTAACATGATTTAACAAAAAATCTTTAACTAGCCCTTCTTTTTTTACTTCGGATAATTTTTCTAGTGTTTCTATATATTTCAGAGTTTCCGCAAAGAGCTGTCCACCAGAGGGAGCAAATCCTTGAAGTGGTTTACTCTGTGCTTTATAAAAATCGGTTTGTAAAAAATCTTCAGCTTGTTTTTTTATTACTGAAAGTTCATTAAAGGCTTTTTCTGGATTGATTTTCCTCAAAATACTAATAGCTTTTCTAATCGCTTTTTCTCTCTTTTTATTATCTTGCTTTTCATTTAATATCAGATGTTCAGTTTTGGTAAAAGCATTACCTTGATCACTTTTTGCAATGTTACAAACGATGTTTTTTACAACTTTTTCGGTTGCTGCATAATCTATTTCTTTTGCAAAGCAGTCAACAAATGATTGCCAAACTTTTTTATTAACAAGCTTACTTGTCTTATTTTCAAAATCTTCTATATCTTTGAATCCCAAAATAGTATAGAGATTTTTTGCGACTATTGATTCGGCATGTTGTTTTGCCACTTTACCTTTTATATTAAATGGAAATTTACTAATCTTAGTTGTACCCACAATGTTACCTCAATATTAACGCTATCTATAAAAGTATAAAGATTTAATATTTAATTTTTAATTAATGCCAGACAGCTAACTATGGGAGCATTATGCTATAGCTGACCCAAGAAAGATTTCCCTACGTCATACCGCGATTCATTCGCGGTATAGATTCCGCTAACGAGTAGCGGAATGACGAATTTGTTGTTTTTCAAATTGTAGGTCAACCTAAGCCACTTTAGCTATAGCATCAATAGCAAGTGTCAATTAACACTTTAACTTCTTACTTGTCATCAGTAATATTGTTTATATAAAAACTATAATTTTTTATGCCTGAACTTGGGAATATATTGCTACTCATAGCCTGCTTATTGTCTTTGACATATTTGTTTTTACCGCTCAGTTCTTATCGGTTTATTACCACTGCCATATTTTTTTGTGTATCAACATCAATGGCTATTTTGATCTACTGCCACATTACAAATGATTTTTCACTTGAAAACGTATATTACCACTCACACACAACAAAACCTTTGATCTATAAGATTTGTGGAGTTTGGGGAAATAAAGAAGGGTCCATGTTGCTTTGGACCTTAGTGCTCACCATGTATTTATTACTAATGGATATTTATATACCTTCTGTCATCCCAGTGCCCAGACACTGGGATCCAGAAAAAAATACACAGATTCCAGCGTCACGCGCTGCAGAACTAGCTTTAAAAAAAATCTCTCTAATCACTCATGGGCTGATTTGCTTTTGTTTTTTACTGTTCACTTTACTTGAGTCGAATCCTTTTACTAAAATGCCAGGCATTGAAACAGATGGACTGGGTTTTAATCCGATATTGCAAGATATAGGCCTTGCTATTCATCCACCGATATTATATTTGGGGTACCTTGGATTTAGTGTTCCTTTTTCGCTCTCTATAGCTGGATTAATTGCAAAAGTTGAAGGAAATGTTTGGGCTAAAATTGTCAGGCCTTGGATACTTATTTCTTGGTCGCTGCTCACTTTGGGCATCAGCTTGGGTAGCTGGTGGGCATATCGCGAACTTGGGTGGGGTGGATTTTGGTTTTGGGATCCAGTGGAAAACGTTTCTTTGATGCCGTGGCTAATTGCAGTAGCGCTGACACATTTGTTGCTTGTGGTACGAAATTTCAATGTTTTAAGAAACTTTGCTATTTTACTTACGCTTACAACTTTTATATTGAGTGTGACTGGAACATTTCTAGTCCGCTCAGGAATACTCACCTCAGTGCACACGTTTGCAGATGACCCAAGATATGGACTATATATATTAGCTCTACTTGGTGTAATTACAGTCAGTAGCCTTGTAGTATTTATCGCATTTGCAAAAAAGAATAGATCTCTTACACCACCACCTGTCATCCCAGTGCTTGGCACTGGGATCCAGGAAAAAAATATAGAGGGACCTAATTACACACCAAAGCAAAACTTCTCTGTTTTCTCCCGCTTTACAATGATGTTAATGAACAATTTATTATTCATCACTGCCTTTTTCATTGTGTTCGTTGGCACTTTATATCCTACAGTGCTCGAATATTTAACCGGTGAATTAATTTCAGTTGGAGCACCATATTACAATTCTTTATTTAACTCTATTGCACTAGCTATTCTAGTGCTCACCATGATCGGGCAATACTGCAGTTGGCAGGGAAATAGTCTATTGCCAATATTCCGTGAATACAGATTCTCATTCTGCAGTGCTGCAGCTATTTTGCCGTTTATCTTTCACATGGAGCTAATGATTGTGCTATCAATTACCATCTCCATAGCATTATTAATCTTTGTTTTAGAAGCATACAGTAAAAGAATTCGTTTATTTAAGGTAGCATTTGGTGAATCAATTTTATTAGCAAGAAGAGTTTCTAAATCCTACTATGCAATGATGCTTGCTCATGCTGGAGTGGCAATTCTAGTGCTTGGTATAGCTTATTCGGTTGGTTGGCAGGAGAAAAAAGAAAATTACTTAAAAATAGGGGATAGCATAACAGTCAATAAATTTAAAGTTACTTTACGAAATATTGAGCTAATAAAAGAAAAAAATTTCCATGCAGTGAGGGGTACAATGGATATCAGGAATTTGCTGAATAATAAGATATTAGGTGAAGTAACTCCTGAATATAGATTTTACCTTGCGGAAGGTCAGAAAAATGTTGAAAGCAGTATCTACCACAATTTATTTTCTGATATTTATGTTGTAATTGGAGAGATTGATAAGAGTAAGAGCAAAATCGCAGCTAAAGTGCACTATAAACCTGGAATGCCTATAATCTGGCTAGGATCCTTCCTTATCGCTTTTGGTTCGCTCCTTGCCGCTTTTTCTTTTAGTGGACGAGCAAGGGTTATCTAGCTGTCGTGGATTTTATTAACAACGCTCCTAGGTCCAGAGTGCAACGTATGAGAAATTACCGGGCTATAGATACTGATTTACAAAGGTTAGAACCAAAGAAAGTTATATTTTTTTATTGACAGACCTATATATTACGATATTCACTAAGGGATTAGTGAGTGATGGTTATACAATATGAACGGTGGGGTATCAGGCAAGGAAAAAGCTATACGCACTGCTTTCGATTTTAAGGATCCTTGCAGCGAGTGGCGTCAAACTTTTGAAAGTAATGCACAAACTCCTCTACAGTACTCCGATGATTCTTGTACAAGTGATAACAGTAATAATCATAGGTCAGGTGATTCAGATTCAGAAGAAGGTGATGGCCATGATTCAGGTATTAGTTCCGATGATGAGGATGACCGTACAACTTATACAGCAGTACAATTAACTAATGATTCTCTTGATAGCCAAAGATATACAGGAATATGCATTCCAACAACAATTGATGGTTGGGTAGGTGAAAATAATCATCAGACTGGTTTATCAGGTGATTTGCCAGACGGAAGTAATAATCCACAAATTTTTGAAAGTACTGATTCAGTAGAGCATAATTCTACCTACAATGATCATGTAATTTGTGATTCAGGTCACAATTCTGACGATGAGGATCAGATTCCAGAGGACTTTCCTTCAAGGAAACGAGTACGATCGATTGAAATTGATCAGTTTGAACTGTTGTACAAGAAGAGGAAAATAGAAGCACAAAATAACCAAAAATATACAGGAAATGTATGTACTCCAACAACAACTGATGGTTGGGTAGGTGAAAATAATCATCAGACTGGTTTATCAGGTGATTTGCCAGACGGAAGTAATAATCCACAAATTTTTAAAAGCGATCCTTTACAGCATGGTAGTAATGGTTTAGGTTATAACTTCAATGATTATAGTCAAGCGACTTGTAGCAAATTAAGTGCTTCAGATCAAGAAGAGGGTCAAGGCTATTCTTTAGGTGATTCTTGTGAAAGTAAAGAAAATTTGACAAAGGGCGCTGGCGGTAGTAATCAGACTTTTGAAGGTGAACAGAAAAGCTCAGAATTTCCGAAAGTTGACAATTGGTCAGATAGTGATGAGAACTCAGAAGATAGTTCGGACTGTGGTGATAATGATGTTGGTCATTATGATACAGATTGTGGTAAACGCTACAGTCATCTGTGTTTTCATGATGAAAACACAAGCATGATAAGAAAAAAAGATTCTTTTTCTTTAGCCCAAATAGAACTGAATAAAGCAGAAAAGGAAAAGTATGAAAGTATTTGGCAAGAAATGGATAAAATCCTTAGTAATTCAGATGAAGCTGGTGAATGTGAAGAAGATGATATTGGGAAGTTGAAAGGGAGACTTGATGAAGTTATAAGCCAAGCACTGGAACAAGGAATTATGTTCACTTTTCCATATAAAGATGGCGAGTCCTTTGTAGACCGTATAATTAATACAACACAAGAACTATATTGGGTCGATTCTACTGAGAATTCTAGACTTCTAGAGGAGAAAAAGATATTACAAGTAATATCGGAGGGTGCAACTTTAAATAAATTTACTAAAGAGAGGTACGATGATTATGTAAATTGTATTTACAGAGAAAAAGAGATTTTAAGTCAAAGGAATAAAAATATTTTAGGACTTAATAATTTAGCATATGAAAGTATTGTAAACAAAAGCAAGCAGACTCAAAATGTATTAGGAGTAGACAAGGATAATGGATATTTTTGTATAGAATACTCGCAAGATAGTATTGTTGAAGTTGCAGAAATCCTAAACAATGAAAAAGCCAAAGGCTTAAATTTAAGAGTTGGCATACTCAAAATTGGAGAAAGTATAGTAAGAGTTGAAAATGTAGAAGAAATAGGGGGAAAAAGAAATTACATGGATGTCTCAAAAGGTGGTATTGAAATGTCTTTTACCACTGAGGTAGGAGAGATAAGTATTTATCTAAGTCCTAGTGAGAAAGGCAGCAATAAAATAAAAGTAGAGATTGATGAGGAAAATAGAGCAAGGCTTAACAAGTTAAAAAATAAGGGAAAAAGTTTAGGGGAAAACTGTCTTTTTGGGGGAAAAAGTGTTGAGGAAGCTATAGAGCATGAAAGTGTGCGCCGTGGTACGCATTAAGAAATACTTAGCGGAGCTAAGCGGGGTTCAGAATAAATGGCCTCGAGGTGAACAACTAACTTTAACCCGAAAGGGAAGGAGGACAAGAGCATGTATGTAAAGCGAGAGTTATCTGAAGATGTGTAAGATAACGGCTTGCAACACCTGATCAATATGGTTAAAGCTAAACTGCTTGAATTCTAATCTTCAGGGGTGGGACTTCACATCCATGGGTATCGCATTTAAAACCCCATGTCTACGGTAAGCACAGATTAAACTTTCGTTTGTGTGACATTCTGGCTGTAGAACGATAAGTAGTGAACTTATTTAAGAGGATGAATGGAAAACCTAAGTTGATCTAGAACAGTTCTTAGTGACGGAACATGGGATGACCTAAGGAACGCGAGTTCTATGGTTACGGAGTCATCGTAGTAGTCGTGAAAGTAACGAATCACCGGGGAGTGTGGGAAAGCCACATACAGGGCAAAGGGTGACAGATAATTGAATGTTGAAATTGGGAGGTACGCAAGATGCGGAAAGCTGAAACAATACTTAACATTATACGTGAACGTGGACAAAGAAATTTGCCGGTTAAAAACGTATATCGCCTACTTTATCAGAGTGATCTTTACCTTCGAGCGTATGGCAAACTTTGTCGTAATAAAGGTGCTATGACAGAAGGTGTGACAACTGAAACAGTTGATGGTATGTCTTTGGAGAAAATCGATAAAATCATAGAGGATTTACGCTATGAGCGATATCGGTGGACACCAGTAAAACGTATCTATATTTTAAAGAAGAGTGGTAAACGCAGGCCGTTAGGGTTGCCAACATGGTCAAATAAGTTACTTCAAGAAGTAATCCGATTAATATTGGAAGCCTACTATGAGCCTAAATTTAGTGAATGTTCACATGGATTTCGACCAAAGCGTGGATGCCACACTGCATTAAGAGCAGTAATGCAAAAAGGCAGAGGTACAAAATGGTTTATAGAGGGAGATCTCAGTGCATGTTATGACTCAATTGATCATACTATGTTGTTGAAAATACTGAGTGAAAGCTTCCAAGATAACCGTTTTATTCAGCTAATCAATCGACTGCTAAAAGCAGGATATATGGAAAATTGGAAGTACAATAAGAGTCATAGTGGGGTACCACAAGGTTCTATTATTGGTCCAATTCTGAGTAACATATTACTCGATCGGTTAGATAAACATGTGGAGCATATACTAATACCAGCAAATAACCGAGGTAAGCGAAGAAGGACAAATCCAAAATATTTAAGGTTAACCATGCAAGTATCGATGATGAGAAAACAAGGGAACTGGGATCAAGCAAAACAACTGCGTCAATTAGTGCAGGGTATGCCATCTAAGGATTCTTGCGATCTAAATTATCGACGTCTTTGGTATGTTAGGTATGCTGATGATTTTCTGGTAGGGTTTGCAGGACCAAAGAATGAAGCTGAACAAATTAAGAATGAGATTGCTGGGTTTCTCAATGAGGAGCTCAAACTTATGCTTAATGAAGATAAAACGTTTATTACACATGCGTGTGATAGCAAAGCCAATTTTTTGGGTTATGAAATACATGTTTTGCATGCAGATGACAAACATGATCATCGGACACAACGATGTATTAACGGTAGTATTGGGTTACGTGTACCACATCATATAAAGCAGAAAAAGTGTTCTGAATATATGCGTTGTGGTAAACCGATACATTTACCTCAACGTACAATTGATACAGCTTACAGTATTGTTGCTCAGTATCAAACTGAATATCGAGGAATTGTACAATACTATAAAATGGCCTACAACCTTCACACACTAAGTTATCTGAAATATGTGATGGAAGTATCATTAGTAAAGACTTTAGCATCTAAATACAAAACAACTTGCAGGAAAATTTATAGAAAATTTGGTGCGACGATTGAAAACGATGAAGGTGAAAAACGAAAAGTCATCCAAATCAGAGTAGATCGTTTACCATCAAAGATACCATTAATTACACACTTTGGTGCTGTGTCGCTAAAATGGAATAAATGGGTAAGCATAAGTGATAACCTTATACCAATATGGAATAAGCGTAGTGAAATAGAGCAAAGACTATTGGCACAAACTTGTGAATTATGTAAATCACAAGAGCAGATTGAAGTACATCACGTACGTAAACTTGCTGATTTGCTAGGTAAACGTAATACTGAACTACCGGAATGGAAAAAGAGAATGATTGAACGACAGAGGAAAACTCTTGTTGTTTGTCATGAATGCCATAAGAAAATCCAATATGGAAAATATGATGGTGACTCCTTAAAACGTTAGATTATTGGAGAGCCACGTGATACGGAAACGATCATGCGTGGTTCGGAGAGGGGTTGTTGGAAAAGTACTTAACAAGTAACTCGCTGGCTGCCCACTCTACCTCACGTAGGGTTCTGCGAGGGGCCAGGAAGGAAGTTTTCCTGGTCTACTCTCCTTGCGTTCCGGCGTATCTTTGGCACTGAAAAAAATAAAGACATCCTCATTCACTTTCTCAATGATATTTTGGGGTTCACTGGCAAAGATGAAATAAAAGAAATAGAATTCCTCAGCACTATTCAAGATGCTGAAATTGCCTCTAAAAAACAAAGTATCGTTGATGTACTCTGCAGGGATGAAAATGGGGTGCAAGTAATAGTCGAAATGGTGCGACCTGAAAGTCTTCGGTCATATTGTTTAAAAGGAGAGGAATTCATTCAGAAAGAAACTGAAAGGATTTTAAAACTTATTGAACCAGATGTTTTGCCATCTGAGTCTACGCATCAGTGCGAATCGGGCAACCGATTGGTGCCGAGCGATGCGGACAATGAACCTCCTCTTGAAAAAGAAGATGCTAAATCGTGAGAATAGCATAAACTACAAGCATCATGTGGTTGGAGGGCTAGGCTAAGTGGTATGGTGAACGTAAGTAAAGCTTCATAAGTATCGTAAAGATTAAAGAGCTAAAGATGCTGATAAGCTCTGACCAAAAGGTAATGTGGATAAGTTGCATTCTTCATTTCTGGATGTACGCAAATCACCGGTATAGAGAAGCCACCTAACCCACTGTTGTATGACAGAAGGAACAGGGTAAGCCTGTATTTTCGCCTATATGGCAAGCAAACCGCAAGGAATGCTGATGGTAGTGTAGGTAAAGGAAAATGGAGAAAGCGAATGCCGTTTTGTAATGAAATGGATAGAATTTGTAACATTAATTCGTGTGAAAACGAGCAGACTTCAAACCCCAGTTGCGGATTAGCCAACGAAGTAAAGCTTAGAAATGCAGCGGCTGCATGGAATATGAAACAAGCGTAGAAAAAATGTGTACCAAAAAATTTATCGGTGATCTGTGGCGAGTATGCTCAATCTCAAATTTGTTTTTCAGAGAGCCAAAAACTGTCTCAATAATCGATCTTTTTCTTAACAAAATCTTCTCATTTAGCGCCATTAATGAGTTTTTCATACCCTTTTTTATACTGGTTACAAGCTTTAACCCTCTATCGAATAATTCGTGAAAAAGATCTTTTTTGATATATCCTTTATCTCCAAACAATAATCCAGTCAATTTCTGAGTTAAATTTGGCACAGGTATCAACGTTGCCTTTTGTCACCGTAACCCCTTGAATTTTGCCAGTTTCGTTGATTACTAGATGTACCGAAAAACCACCCATAGGTAGTCTTTCCAATCTTTGCCAACCCTTTGAAAACTTTGTTTCTCGAGGTCCTTTTTGGATGGCAAACAGCGATAGATGTTGCATCTATGTACGAAATCCCTGTCACTTTTGACTGTTCGCAAAACCATTGCATTAAGAGCGCTAAATACCATAAAACCCGCGATTTTAGCCTAATAAACCTACTATAGGATGGCAATTTTGGAAACGCTGTTTCGTATAATAATTTCAAATAATGCACATAGAAAATTTTAAAATTGTCGCACTTGATATAGCAATATTATGGTAAAAATCTCTGAATGCGTAATCTCTGGCGTCCTGGTTGGTTTTTTGCCACTTGGTAGAAGTTTTTCTGCAAAATTTTTGTCAACTGAATTGCAAAAATCGTCGATCAGGCAAAATAATTCTGTTATATTTTTATTCATGGGTAACCTCTCTATTTTGTGAATAATTTACGGAGGTTACCCTATTTTCCTGGCTTTTTCACTGCTTTCTAATTCGCAACTGGGGTTTGTAAGGTGATCTACTGAAATTTTACTTTATAAAACAGTGTTTTAACTATGCAATTAATACATTATCAACACAACTGATTCATAAAAGCAAATATTATAACCACGAAGAGAGGAAATGTTATGTTTAGTGCAATAAGAAAGATCTTGAGAAAAAAAACGACTTATCAGGTAAATGATTCGAAATTGAAAGAGAAAGATGAAAAAAGTATTTTAAAATTAGCATCAAAAATAAAAGGCAAAAAAAGTAGCATTGCTGAAGAACTAGAAAAAATATCTGAAGAGAAAAAACAAAGGATTCTTACTACGGAAGTAAGCAAACATCGGGGTAAAGAATCAACTGTTACACCACTTGCTTATGCTATACTACGTAAAGATAGTATAGCTGTTGAGAAAATGTTAAGAGTAGCTAAAGAAACCGATACTCTGAAAGACATTCTTGACGCAACAACAATTATAAAATGTCCAGATGGTCAGGAAGAAATTTACACACCACTTACTTATACCATATTATGTAAAAATAGCAAAGCTATTGAAGAAATTTTAGAAGTCTCTAAGGAGAACGGTATTCTGAAAGATATTCTTGACGCAACAACAACTATAAAATATCTAGATGGTCAGGAAGAAACTTGCACACCACTTACTTATGCCATATTATATAAAAATAGCAAAGCTATTGAAGAAATTTTAAAAGTCTCTAAAGAAAACGATATTCTGAAAGATATTCTTGACGCAACAACAACTATAAAATATCCAGATAGTCAGGAAGTGACTTACACACTACTTGCTTATGCTATACTACGTGAAAATAGTATAGCTATTGAAGAATTTTTAAAAATCTCTAAAGAAAACGATATTCTGAAAGATATTCTTGACGCAACAACAACTATAAAATATCCAAATGGTCGGAGAGCAGCTGTTACACCACTTGCTTATGCTATATTTTGTGAGAATAGTCAAGCTGTGAAGGATATTTTGCAACAAGCCGAATTGAGCAACCTTTTAAAAGGTGTTCTTAGTGCAAAAATAATTAGTGATGATTCATTAATTTACACACCACTTACTTATGCCATATTATGTAAAAATAGCAAAGCTATTGAAGAAATTTTAAAAGTCTCTAAAGAAAACAATATTCTGAAAGATATTCTTGACGCAACAACAACTATAAAATGTCCAGATGGTCAGGAAAAACCTTGCACACCACTTACTTATGCCATATTATGTAAAAATAGCAAAGCTATTGAAGAAATTTTAAAAGCCTCTAAAGAAAACGATATTCTGAAAGATATTCTTGACGCAACAACAACTATAAAATAGCCAGAAAGTGACTTACACACTACTTGCTTATGCTATACTACGTGGAAATAGTATAGCTATTGAAGAAATTTTAAAAGTCTCTAAAGAAAACAATATTCTGAAAGATATTCTTGACGCAACAACAACTATAAAATATCCAAATGGTCGGAGAGTAACTGTTACACCACTTGCTTATGCTATACTACGTAAAGATAGTATAGCTGTTGAGAAAATGTTAAGAGTAGCTAAAGAAAACGGTATTCTGAAAGACATTCTTGACGCAACAACAACTATAAAATATCCAGATGGTCAGGAAAAACCTTGCACACCACTTACTTATGCCATATTATATAAAAATAGCAAGGCTATTGAAGAAATTTTAAAAGTCTCTAAAGAAAACGGTATTCTGAAAGATATTCTTGACGCAACAACAACTATAAAATATCCAAATGGTCGGAGAGCAGCTGTTACACCACTTGCTTATGCTATATTTTGCGAGAATAGTCAAGCTGCAAAGGATATTTTGCAACAAGCCGAATTGAGCAACCTTTTAAAGAGTGTTCTTAGTGTAAAAATAATTAATGATGATTCATTAATTTACACACCACTTACTTATGCTATACTACGTAAAGATAATATAGTTGTTAAGAAAATATTAAGAGTAGCTAAAGAAAACGATATTCTGGAAGACATTCGTAATGCAGCAATAACCATAAAATATCAAGATAGTGAAGAAAAAATCTGCACACCACTTACTTATACAATATCATGTCAAAGCAACGAAGTTGTCAATACAACAAGAGCTATAAATCAAGATGGTCAGGAAAAAACTCACATCCCATTTCCTACCCTTGATAAAAGAGAAACTGAATTAAAATTAAAAGAAAAAAGACAAAAAAGACAAAGTAAAAGAGATGAGGGATTAAATTTTAACAATGGTAGTAGTGACAAAAATGTTGAAATAAAAGTTAATGGGGATATCTTGTTGCAGCATAGTAGTGGAATTGAAAATGAAATAAATCATACTGCTGTACGTAATGATGTAGGGGGGGTAAAGCCTCTAATAGAAAGTAGAGTAGATGTTAAAGCACAGAATATAGATGCAATAATTGTAACTTCTGTGACACTTGAGTTGATAGCTGGTAAAATAGCATGTGTACTGCCAAAACCCACCACTAAATTGGAAGAAGTAGCTATAACATATTTTCAAGGTTTTACACTATATTTGTGAAACTTAATTTATATGTGCTAAACAAGATGCTGATTAGTTTTATAGCTAACCCAAGAAAGGTTTCCCTACGTCATACCGCCGCGGCGCTAACACGTAGCAACTGTTCTTCCTCGTCATACCGTCACGGTATCTCTAGATCCCGCTAACAAGCAGCGGGATGACGAGCTTATCGTCATGCCACCACGAACCGTCATACCGTCACGGTATCTCTTAGCCGCTAACAAGCAGCGGGATGACGAGCTTATCATCATGCCGCCACGAACCGTCATACCGCCGCGGTATCTCTTAGCCGCTAACACGTAGCGGGATGACGGTTGTCGTTTAGCTATAAACATTAAGAAATTTACCAAACGAAAAAAAAGGCAAAAGAAACCCCGTTGGTGGTTGGCTATTTACTATGTACTAAAATATCGGCGTTTTTTTATTCTAAAACGCTTGATTAAGAGCGATTTAGCTGCTTTTAACTTGCAACTAACCTACACCGCAAGTGTTTAAGAAATTTACTAAGCAGGAAAAAAGGCAAAGAAACCCCGTAGTAGCTAGCATTCAAATTCTCCCTTGTCAATTTGACGTTTTTTGCTGTCTTAAACGCTTTGTAAGCGCGTTTCGGCTTATATAGGTAAAAACCCAGAAATTTTTAAAGACATGCGATGCACGTAGTGCGAAAAATTAAACATGAGACGCCAAATACCCTAAGTTTTTTGTCATTAACCTGCACAGATTGCGAAGATAAATAAATAGCTTCAGTCTCATGATAAGGGGGCTGGCGGAGTTTGTCAAGGAAGTTTTTCGTTTCATCCAATGCGCTGCCAAAAGCTATGCAAAAAGTCTAATGAGTTAACTCCCATATATCCTGAGTAGCTCTTGTGCATTAGCCTTTATTAGAGCTTTTATCATGGCTATTTTTATCGGCTTAACAAACTACGTTTACAATGGTCAAACAATCAGTGTAGCTATTCTTGTTTTATCCGCGATAGTACTAGAACTTATTTTTACTGTCTACTTATTGTTTTCAAGGTCTGGAGAAGATCTATAATCACCATATAGATTTTCTCATTTTCAGTTATTATTATAATATGCGTTGGCGCTTTGCTGCTGGTTCTATACGTATTTCTTCCAACTTATCTAGTCTATCAAACTTTTCTAACATTGGGAGTTGAAGACTATTTGATGGCTGTTCTCCAGTCACCCAGGAGATCAATTCATCGCATGATTGATCCCCTAACTTTGAAAGTATACCATCCAAATCGACGACGCAATTGCCCGCAAGAGTAGATTTTGGAACGATGCCTCTGGGATTCAACCCATATTGATCAGTTGTCTCCTCTAACGGAGCAGAATTTGGAAGGAAATTTATTGAATTATTTAACGTTGAAGATTCATTATCTAAACTGTCTGTATTGGAGTTTTCGGTTCTTGGCTTGCTTGAACCCTCTTTATTGTTTAAGTAAAATTTCCTTGAGGTAGACCGAATTCTGGCCGATGCCTTGTCTAAATATGCACGATAGCCTTCTTTTTGCCGATAATTTAATTTATTAAATAGAGTTTTATATGAAGCACGTTGAAAACGATAGGTAGCTTTCAATGTACTGAACGCAAAATCTTGATTCTTTTCGAGTAGATCAAAAAATACCTCAACAGCTTGATCTTTTGCCACTACTATCAGTATAAGAGACATAGCGTAATTACGAAGCCCCAGTGTTGCTACGTCAAGGTAGCACTGTTTATGGTAGTTACTGAGGCTATTAAATGTCTCTCTAAATTTGTTTATTCGCCCGCGTCTCGCTGAATCGTTCAATTCTTGAATTACTTCACCGCTTATATCATTAGGACTATTATGCATTTCTTTACTACTATTATTAGTTAGTACATTAATACCATATTAGTATTTATCAAGAAATCAATAGAAATATTTAAAAAAAATAGATTAGTCTTAGCATTAAGTATTAGGGGGTTTGAAATCTCTGTGAAAAGAACTACAAGCAGAGTACGTGTATAAGCCTGTTTTGATTAAAAAACAATTGCAGAATTGTTTAATCAATTTTAACTCTCTCCGGCCAATCTTTCTGCTTCATTACGTGAAATTAATGCCTCAATAAATTCATCTAGTTCACCTTCTTTTATAATCTGCTCTAGCCGATGTGAAGTTAGATTAATTCTATGATCTGTTATTCTTGATTGTGGAAAGTTATATGTTCTTATGCGCTCGGAGCGATCCCCAGAGCCAATCTGACTTTTTCTCATTGTTGACCTTTCCATTTCTTTTTTTTGTCTTTCAATTTCGTATAGCCTTGCCCTCAATACTTTGAGCGCTTTAGCTTTATTTTTGTGCTGCGATTTTTCATCTTGCTGTATCACAACTATCCCTGTTGGCAAGTGGGTGACCCTTACTGCGCTGTCAGTTGTATTCACTGATTGCCCTCCAGGACCACTGGATCTATAAACATCTATTCGTAAGTCTTTTTCTTCTATTTTAAAGTCAACTTCTTCTACTTCAGGTAATATCGCAACAGTAGCGGCAGAGGTATGCAACCTTCCTGAGGATTCAGTTTCTGGCACTCTCTGTACTCTGTGCACCCCTGATTCAAATTTCAACCTTGCAAAAACTTCTGTTCCATTAATGAGTGCAGAAGCTTCCTTATAGCCACCTATACCTGTATTAGAAATGCTTATTGGCTCGAACTTCCAATTTCTTCTTTCTGCATATTTTTGATACATACGAAATAACATTGCTGCAAATAATGCTGCTTCTCCTCCTCCTGTACCTGCTCTGATTTCCAATATTGCATTTCTTGAGTCATCTTCATCTTTGGGCAATAATGCTAACTTTAGTTTTGCTTTTACTTTTGGCAATAATACCTTGTGCTTTTCGAAAAATTCTTCTTTTGCTAACTCTTTTATATCACCTTCGCTGTTTTCATCTTTCATTATTTCTTCTAAGTCTGAAATTTCCTCTTTCAGCGTGTTATATTCATCAATTATCTTGATTATTGGCCTGAGCTCAGAGTATTCCTTTGAAAGGGTAATGAATTCTTTTTGACTTAAATTGGTAGGATTTTCCAAATTCCTCTCTATATCATTAAATTTTTTCTTTAAGTCTTGTAAATTATTTTCCATATCCATATAGCACAGATCTAGCTAAGTAATATATACTGAAATAAAAAATTTCTTATATCAAGCAATAACACTATAATATACCTACTACCTTCTAGTTGAATATAATGGCAAAACAGATAACATCAAACTGCAATTTCATATTTGGAGCTTCGGACATAAAATCATTACCAGATGAATCAGCTCCAGAGATTGCGTTTGCTGGTAGATCAAATGTAGGAAAATCCAGTCTGATTAACTTACTGATAAACAGCAAAAAAGCTGCCAGAGTTTCCTCTAAACCTGGATGCACTAGACAAATAAATTTTTACTCTATGTACAATGATAAGTTCAGGCTTGTTGATCTACCAGGGTATGGTTATTCTCATGCAGGTAAGGAGGAAATTATACAATATTTAAACTTAATTGAGTATTATCTAATTCAAAGAAGAAATCTAAGAAGAGTGTTTGTGTTGATAGATAGCAAGGTAGGATTAAAAGAAATAGACAAAGACTTCATTTATTGGTTAATATATAATAATATTAACTTTAACGTTGTGCTAACAAAAATAGATAAAGTAAGTCAAAAAAGCTTAGGTGCTGTTATAGAAGATATTCAAAAATGGATTAATAATGAGAATGTGTCAATTCATCAAATAAGCATCCGTGTTAAGCATAAAATAACCAAGGTAAGAGATGAGTTTTTCAAGTTTACAAGATAAAAAAATGAAAAGTAGTGAATTTTTAAAGGGTGAGGTATCATTTGAACAAAAAGCAGAAATATTACTTGAAGTGTTATCTAACATACCTAGCTTTGTGGGCGAAACTTTTGTCATTAAATGCAGCGGAATAACGATCTCAGATGAAATACTATTCTATACTTTTGTGCATAATGTTGTCTTATTAAAGCAGCTTGGTATAAATCCGGTGATAGTTCATGACGGAGAATATGAAATTAACTCAGTGTTAAAAATGCTGGGTATGGACAGTAAGTTTGTGAATGGTATCAGACTTACAGACAAAGACACTATGAAAATCATTGAAATGGCACTGTGTGGTTCAGTTAATAAAAAAATTGTTCAGCATATAAATTCTGCTGGTGGTTCAGCTATTGGATTATGTGGAAAAGACGGCAACTTAATTAAAGCCGAAAAAATAACCGCTACGCTTAGAGAAGATAGATCAAATAATATCGAAAAGATATTAGACATGGGGTTCATCGGTAGACCCACTGAAATCAATCCTGATATATTATTTTTTATTGAAGAATCAGATTTTATACCAGTTATTGCACCAATTGGTCATGGAAAAGATGGGGAAACATATCATATTGATGCCGATAGTACTGCAAGCGCAATCGCAATTGCAGTTTCTGCATCTAAAATGATAATCTTGAGTGACACAGAT
Source organism: Wolbachia endosymbiont (group A) of Apoderus coryli (assembly GCF_947251615.1). NCBI lineage: Bacteria > Pseudomonadati > Pseudomonadota > Alphaproteobacteria > Rickettsiales > Anaplasmataceae > Wolbachia > Wolbachia endosymbiont (group A) of Apoderus coryli. The sequence goes on from NZ_OX366367.1 coordinate 687,039, forward strand.
GAAGAAATAGATAAAATTGGTGGCAGGAAGATATCTGTTAAAAATTTAAATGCATCGATTGATTGTGGCAAAATTCAAGGAGAAAAATTTATTGGAAGGCTCATGGCATATACTAAAGTGGTAGAGGAATGTGCTGGAGTTGTTCACATAGTTGATGGTAGAATACCTAACATTATGCTTGATTTATTTACTGAAAATAATTCGAGTATATCAATTGTGAGTGATTTATAACTACACGAATGTTGTCTACCAGGGATGCCAGTGCCTTGACTACTTGGATCCAGCTAAGTTGGTGAGCATAAAATAACGCCGTCATACCGTCACGGTATCTCTTAGCATAGATCCCGCTACGCGTTAGCGGGATACTTGACCTTTACAGGGATGACGGTTGTCGTTTAGCTATAAATATTTAAGAAATTTACCAAATGAAAAAAAAGGCAAAAGAAGCCCCATGGTTAACTAGTTATTTATATGTACTTCAAAATATTGGCGTTTTTTATTCTAAACGCTGCAATTTAGCTGCTTTTAAATGCGACTAACCTAAATTATAAACGTTAAGAAATTTACTAAGTGGAAAAAAAGGCAAAGAAAACATAGGGTAGCTAGTATTCAAATTCTCCCTTGTCTATTTGACGTCTTTTACTGTCTTAAACGCTTTATAAGCGCGTTTCGGCTTGTATAGGTAGAAACCTAAAAGTTTTATAAAGACATGAGGTGCACATAGTGCAAAAAATTAAGCATGATTTACGCCAAATACATTAAGTTTTTTTGTCATTAATCCACTGCAGAGATTGCGAAGATAAATAAATAGCTTCAGTTTCATGATAAGGGGGCTGGCGAAATGTGTCAAGGAATTTTATGGCCTAGCGTCACACGCTGGAATGACATCATTTACATTTATCACTTTTGCAGATACAATTTACATGCTATAATTAAGTCTTCATAAGCTGGTAAATTGGAGTGCAAAGAAGTAAAATTAAAGTAGAAATAAAAAGATTATCACACGGAGAAGACTTATCTCTTCCATGTTATGCAACTACGCAGAGTGCTGGCATGGATCTTTATGCTGCATTGAATGATTCTGCTGTTTTAAATCCACTTGAGAGATTACTTGTTCCAACTGGAATTGTGATTGCAATACCAAACGGTTTTGAGGGGCAAGTACGCCCACGTTCTGGTCTTGCTGCAAAACATGGAATCACTGTCTTAAATTCTCCGGGCACTATAGACTCTGATTATCGAGGTGAGGTTAAAATTTGCCTAATTAATCTAAGTAATCAGCCATACGAAATAAAAAGAGGAGATAGAATCGCACAAATCCTTATTTCTCCTGTATCTCAGGTAATTTGGGATGACAGAGAAGAATTCTGCGCAGAAGAAACCGGTCGCAATGCAGGGGGCTTTGGCTCAAGTGGCAGGTAACTTACGAAAAAGCTTGACTATGACAGTTTTTTTATTTAAGCATATTAATATTTGAGGTCGTTTATGCTAACTTTTAAAAATCACCGTGGTCAGTTCCACAAAACAAATACTGCACTTGTTGCACTTACTTCTCTGTATGTCATAGGCGCAGCAGTAGCACTTTCATCACCATATTGGGTGTCTTCAACTTCCATGCTAGCTCCACTTGCAGCTTTTGCAGCTACACCACTTGGAATCGGTGTATTAGCATTTGTTTCTATTGCACTAATTTATTCAGCAATGTCTGCTATCATAAAAAATAACGAAATATCTGAGTTGAAAACTTGGAAGATTGTTAGTATGAGTGATACACAATCAGTATTACAAATAACAAAAGGAGAGCTTAAGTATATCGAAGAAAATAACAAAAATAAGGATGAAGACGGTAATCTTATAGACGATGAATATCGTATAGATTTTGTTAACCAAAAGGGCAAAGAAGGCTATATTATTGTAACAAAGACGCAAGAAGCAATCAATGATATGGTACTTGATATTATGCTTTTACCTATAAAGTCACAAGCAATGAAAAACGATGAGGGTAAATACGTTCTAATAGGTAACGGTAAGCTGGTGAACGAGTTAGGTTTACGTACTAAAGAAAATGATGCTAGAGTGTTCGACTTCTATTTACAAGAAGCTGTTGTCAAACAAGTTGCTTCTCAACAACAAGGAAAATAGGCAGTATGGCCAAGTGAAATAAAAGAGGCAGGCTAAGTCTGCCTCTTTATTTTTTTAGTGTCAGTTACTCAAATGACATCATTCATTATGGAAATGTATCCGTTCAGCAGAGTGGCAAAGTAGGTAGACAAGATAAACCAAAAAATCAAGAAAAAGTGAGTGTACAACAAATGGTGTCATGCAAGTAGCTGACACTGGTTCACTTTATGATGGTGTCATCCCAGTGCTTGACACTGGGATCCAGAAAAATTGATTGTGCACTATACAACATTTTCGATCAAAAGCTGGATCCCAGTGTCTGGGCACTGGGATGACACCCCACTGGTGGCCCAAACTACAATGTTCGTACAGTTATGTGCTTGACACTGGGATCCAGATTGGGCACTAAGTTGGTAAACACGAAAGCGGTTGATCCTTTACAACGTTTTTGATGGAACTGTGTGAAAGGACTGGATCCCAGTGTCAAGCACTGGGATGACACCTTTGTATTTAAGGTAAAACTGGCCATAATTGCTAAGAATTTTTATTTAATTTAACTGCATCTTTTGCCTTATCCAATAACCCATTAATAAAACCAATTTCGCTTGGTTTATCAAGTAAATCAGATGCAATGTTAGTGTATTCATTAATAACAACTGGAACTGGCGTATCACAATTAGCTAACTCACATATTGCAACACGCAAAATAGATAAGCTTATAAGATTTAACCGTGAGAGGGACCAGCTTGGGTGTAAGTAAGACTCTATTATTTTATCATATTCTTCACTGCTTTTTATAACCTTATATAACAAGTTTTCTAAGAACTGATGTTCAAATTCTTCACATTCAAATATATCTTTCAACTTACTTATGTAGTCCTTAAGCTCACAATTTTCCAATTTAAAAGTGCTTTTGTTGTAACCTACGAAAATATTTGAATAAGCAATTTGTACAGCAAGAAACCTTGCCGTACTTCTTTTTATACGCCACTTTTTATCTACCGGTTTTTCCTCCATTACTTTAATTTGTTGTATAAATCTATCATATGCAAAACAGTTGAGGCTGCATGGCCACCAAAGTTTTTTTTGTTTTTGTCAGCTCTAACTAGTGCTTTATCTTTGCTGTCAGCGGTAATTACGCCCATACCAAGGGGCATTACATAATGCATAATAACTTCATTTAAGCCTTCGATTACTCCTTTACAAACATATTGATAATGATCAGTTTCACCGCGAATCACGCACCCAAGAGCTAAATAACCATCATAATTAGCATTCTTGTTTTTGACCGCAAAAAGAATTGTAGCTGGTATCTCAAATGCACCAGGGACTTCAATTATCTCATAATCAACATTATTTCCTTTGAATTTATCAATTGCCCCCTCAAGCAAAAGGTTCGCTATTTCAGCATAATAAATTGAATTAACTATTAGTATTTTCGACATTCACTACCACTTTTTTCGTTAAAAACAACTTTATTAATGATTGTTGAATTGAAGTTGTAATATTATTAAATATCCAATATATTACCAAGCCGGCAGGAAAAGAAGAAAAAATAAAGACAGAAATGTAAGGTAAAAACTTCATAGCATTTACTTGAATGTCATCTTTGCTGGTTTCACTTAGCTTCTGCTGAATTATCACAGTAATACCAAAAATTATAGGCAAAATTCCTATAGAAATAGGGAAATTGTAATTAAACAACCCAAATAATGTAAAGATGTTCGTTGGGTCAGGAGCTGAAAGATCCTTAATCCATAGATAAAAAGGGGCGTGTCTCATCTCTATAGTAACAAATAATACTTTATATAAAGCAAGAAATACCGGCATTTGTATTAGCGTAGGAAAAATGCTTGATATTGTATTTACATTATTTTTCTTGTATAACGCCATTCTTTCCTTATTCTGCTTTAAACTATCATTTTTATACAACTCTTTTATACGAGCTACTTCAGGCTGCAGGCTTTTCATCTTAAGTGTCAAAATATGTGATCTAGTAGATAAGGGAAGCATCAAAAGTTTGATTGCTAAAGTCAGCAATAATATTGCTAAGCCAAAATTTTTTAAAACGAAGTTAAAATATTCAAGCAGTAAAAACACTGGCTTGGTTATAAAATAAAGAACACCAAAATCTACAGCTTTATCAAATAAAGGTATATTGAGAGTATCCTTGTAAGAATCCAGTAAATTCAACTTTTTTGCTCCAGCAAAAAAATAATTCACATTAGAAACGCTTGCACCAGGAAGTATGCTCTTGTAAGGTTTGACAAAATCTACTTGGAATTTATCAGTATTATTAACGTTCGTGTGTTTAATGCTTACATTTATTTTATCGGATTTCTCAGGTATGATAGCTGTAAACCAATATTTATCAGCAAAACCAAACCAATTTTTTTCACTCGTGCTTGCTTTTATTAAATGTTTCTTAGAGACATCCTTATATGTCCACTCCTCTAGTTTATTATCAAATGCACCCAGTACTCCTTCATGGGACATCCAATAAGATTCGTTGATATTGTCACGTTTACGGTTAATTTTACCATAAGGAACCAAAACTACATTATCTTTTGTGTTATTTTCAACAATCTGCTCAATTTTAAACATGTAGTTATCGTCAAGGCTAATTTTCATTTTAAACACAATGCCATTCTCATTGTCCCAAAATAAATTAACTACTTTTTGATTAGTCAGTTCAGCCCCATCAGCTTGCCAGACTGTCTTAGAATCTGGAACTTTAATCTTTTTATTCGGATCGAGCCACCCAAATTCTGCGAAATATACATCTTTTGATTCTGCAGGTGACAGTAACACCACTTGTGGAGAAGAAGAATTCGGTTCTAAGTGGTAATTAGTTAAAATTAAGTCATCAAACCTTGCACCTTTCAGAGAAATTGATCCTTTAATCATGTTATTGGTTAAACTAACCCTCTGTTCTCGAGTAGAATTAATAATTTCAGAACGATTTTGGTATATTATAGGAGCAAGGTCGTTAAAAGATTCGATATGTTCAATATTTTCAATCAATGGCTGGTTTTGGTTTGTACTAAAAAAATTATCATAAATAATACGCCAAGATACCATGATCAACATGGAAAGGATAGCTGCTAAAATTAAACTTTTTGCTTCTGACATGAAATTAAATCAAACATATCTTCTTAAAGTGTATATTAAATATTGTACTAAAACAATGAAATTTACTTATTTTTAATAATAACTTTTAACGCTAATCTTTAAAATTTATTTTAATAGCTTCGAATTTTAATAATATGAACGCGGTAAAAAATCTAGTTATTTGGTTACTAATAATAGCCGCTACTGCAATGCTTATTGATTCACAAAGGGACAAATTAAGCGACAGATTTCTCAGTACTTTTTTACCATATAAAGGAAGAATTCAAAATAGTGGTCAGAATAGTGGAAGTATCGAATTTACGAAGTCATATGATGGACACTTTTATATTCAGGCTCAAGTCAATGATCGCAATATAACGTTTTTGCTTGATACCGGAGCAACCGATATTGTTCTATCACAAAAAGACGCATTACATGTTGGTATTAACTTACAAAATGTTCAGGATTTTAAAATATATGAAACTGCGAAAGGTCAAATAAAAGCTGGAGTGGTTCAAATACCTCAAGTTAAAATAGGAAACTTTTTGATTAATGATGTACAGGCAAGCGTTAACACTCATTCTATGTCTCATTCACTACTTGGAATGAGCTTTTTAAGGTATTTTCATTTCACTATAAGAGATAATAAGTTGATATTATACCGCGACTAAACACTTCTACAATCTACTTATCAAAGCTCTGTAGGTTAATATAGGAGCAGAAATAAATATTGCAGAACAAGTGCCAATCAAAATACCCAAAAAAATGATCAAGCTGAAGTCTCTCACTGCATCTGTGCAGATTAATGCCAAAGGAAGAGCAGCAAGAAGGGTTGTACCCGAGGTTAATATAGTGCGAAATAATGTAGCGTTGATACTTGCATCTACTATCTCACTCATCCGCCCACTTTTACCACTCTTGCAATACTCTCGAATCCGATCGTATATAATTACTGAGTTATTGATTGAATAACCAATGACAGTGAGGAGAGCTGCAACTGATGAAATATTAAACTCAATGCCAGTGAGGCTAATAAAACCAACAGTTAAAATCACGTCATGAATCAGTGCTGTTATTCCACTGAATCCACATTGCCAATTAAATCTAAACCAAACGTAAAAAAATATTCCAACAATCGCGATCAACATGGATAACATTCCTTCAAATATTTGTGTTGAGCTTATTTGTGGGCCAACATAGTCTATTTTACGATAGCTTATTGAGCTCCCCAGCTTTTCTTCTAGTATGCTTTTTATCTTTTTGATTTTATTTTCATCTCCTTCATCTTTAAAACGCATGACTAAATTGTCACCCGCTTTTGAACTCTGCACTGTAAAACCATTTCCTTTTAATGCATCGAGAATAGAGTGATTCTCATCTGAAGATTTTATCTCTATCAAAATTCCGCCTGCAAAGTCTATGCCTAAGTTCACTCCACGCAGCACAACAGTGAACATTGAAAAGATGATAAGAATAATGCTAATTAATGCAGTCAAATCCCTATATTTACTAAACTTGATATTGAGGTTATCTGGAATGAGTCTAAGTGCCATGCTATTTACTTAAAGTAATCACTTGAATTTTATATACTTTTCAAAAAATTCACTAGTTTATTCTGTGGTTGTTTGACTATGTAAATTTTTCTGTCAGTTGATTCTTGTCTGTCAATTAAGTTCTATCTAGTGCAAACTTTGCAATTTTGAAGTACATTACAAGAGCAAAATACCGCCAATTTGGCCCATCTATTTTATCTCTGCAAGCTTATCCCCCCCTTGCTATGTTAGCAACGCAACCTAAGCTAGGTTCCTTCATAGCAGTGTTAGGTACACTGCCATACCTTTCAAAGTAGAGTGGGCAGCCAGCGAGTTACTTGTTAAGTACTTTTCCAACAACCCCTCTCCGAACCACGCATGATCGTTTCCGTATCACGTGGCTCTCCAATAATCTAACGTTTTAAGGAGTCACCATCATATTTTCCATATTGGATTTTCTTATGGCATTCATGACAAACAACAAGAGTTTTCCTCTGTCGTTCAATCATTCTCTTTTTCCATTCCGGTAGTTCAGTATTACGTTTACCTAGCAAATCAGCAAGTTTACGTACGTGATGTACTTCAATCTGCTCTTGTGATTTACATAATTCACAAGTTTGTGCCAATAGTCTTTGCTCTATTTCACTACGCTTATTCCATATTGGTATAAGGTTATCACTTATGCTTACCCATTTATTCCATTTTAGCGACACAGCACCAAAGTGTGTAATTAATGGTATCTTTGATGGTAAACGATCTACTCTGATTTGGATGACTTTTCGTTTTTCACCTTCATCGTTTTCAATCGTCGCACCAAATTTTCTATAAATTTTCCTGCAAGTTGTTTTGTATTTAGATGCTAAAGTCTTTACTAATGATACTTCCATCACATATTTCAGATAACTTAGTGTGTGAAGGTTGTAGGCCATTTTATAGTATTGTACAATTCCTCGATATTCAGTTTGATACTGAGCAACAATACTGTAAGCTGTATCAATTGTACGTTGAGGTAAATGTATCGGTTTACCACAACGCATATATTCAGAACACTTTTTCTGCTTTATATGATGTGGTACACGTAACCCAATACTACCGTTAATACATCGTTGTGTCCGATGATCATGTTTGTCATCTGCATGCAAAACATGTATTTCATAACCCAAAAAATTGGCTTTGCTATCACACGCATGTGTAATAAACGTTTTATCTTCATTAAGCATAAGTTTGAGCTCCTCATTGAGAAACCCAGCAATCTCATTCTTAATTTGTTCAGCTTCATTCTTTGGTCCTGCAAACCCTACCAGAAAATCATCAGCATACCTAACATACCAAAGACGTCGATAATTTAGATCGCAAGAATCCTTAGATGGCATACCCTGCACTAATTGACGCAGTTGTTTTGCTTGATCCCAGTTCCCTTGTTTTCTCATCATCGATACTTGCATGGTTAACCTTAAATATTTTGGATTTGTCCTTCTTCGCTTACCTCGGTTATTTGCTGGTATTAGTATATGCTCCACATGTTTATCTAACCGATCGAGTAATATGTTACTCAGAATTGGACCAATAATAGAACCTTGTGGTACCCCACTATGACTCTTATTGTACTTCCAATTTTCCATATATCCTGCTTTTAGCAGTCGATTGATTAGCTGAATAAAACGGTTATCTTGGAAGCTTTCACTCAGTATTTTCAACAACATAGTATGATCAATTGAGTCATAACATGCACTGAGATCTCCCTCTATAAACCATTTTGTACCTCTGCCTTTTTGCATTACTGCTCTTAATGCAGTGTGGCATCCACGCTTTGGTCGAAATCCATGTGAACATTCACTAAATTTAGGCTCATAGTAGGCTTCCAATATTAATCGGATTACTTCTTGAAGTAACTTATTTGACCATGTTGGCAACCCTAACGGCCTGCGTTTACCACTCTTCTTTAAAATATAGATACGTTTTACTGGTGTCCACCGATATCGCTCATAGCGTAAATCCTCTATGATTTTATCGATTTTCTCCAAAGACATACCATCAACTGTTTCAGTTGTCACACCTTCTGTCATAGCACCTTTATTACGACAAAGTTTGCCATACGCTCGAAGGTAAAGATCACTCTGATAAAGTAGGCGATATACGTTTTTAACCGGCAAATTTCTTTGTCCACGTTCACGTATAATGTTAAGTATTGTTTCAGCTTTCCGCATCTTGCGTACCTCCCAATTTCAACATTCAATTATCTGTCACCCTTTGCCCTGTATGTGGCTTTCCCACACTCCCCGGTGATTCGTTACTTTCACGACTACTACGATGACTCCGTAACCATAGAACTCGCGTTCCTTAGGTCATCCCATGTTCCGTCACTAAGAACTGTTCTAGATCAACTTAGGTTTTCCATTCATCCTCTTAAATAAGTTCACTACTTATCGTTCTACAGCCAGAATGTCACACAAACGAAAGTTTAATCTGTGCTTACCGTAGACATGGGGTTTTAAATGCGATACCCATGGATGTGAAGTCCCACCCCTGAAGATTAGAATTCAAGCAGTTTAGCTTTAACCATATTGATCAGGTGTTGCAAGCCGTTATCTTACACATCTTCAGATAACTCTCGCTTTACATACATGCTCTTGTCCTCCTTCCCTTTCGGGTTAAAGTTAGTTGTTCACCTCGAGGCCATTTATTCTGAACCCCGCTTAGCTCCGCTAAGTATTTCTTAATGCGTACCACGGCGCACACTCGCATCTCATAAAGCTCCCACTAATCATTGCCCTAGTCCTATACTTAATTTCCAGTGTACAAAAAGATTTGGTCTACTCTTTGCGATTCTTTCTAGTAACTTAGCTGCTTTGGTTTTATGCCCACTCAGCTTCTTATACTTTGTCTGAAACCACTTCCTGAGTTTCCTATTAAACATTCTTATTATGTCCTCTAGCGCAGTTATGTGATACTTCCCGTAATAGTTAAACCAACCCCTTAGAATTGGATTACATATTCGTGATATATCTTCTATTTCCAAGTTTGTTCTTCTAGCAAATTTCCAGCCTCTAATTTCTTTTCTCATCTTTTTCAAACTTTCTTTACTTACAGTCGGAGTAAAACTTACAAATAAACTACCATCTTTTCTATTTCGTACAAGTCTTTTTCGAAATTCGTACCCAAGGAATGTGAATGATACATTCTCATGATTCTCCTTCCGCTTTCCATCTTGACAATAGATAATTTTGGTCTTTGTATGTTTTATTTCCAATTTACAAATCTTCAGTCTCTGTTCAAGTTGACTCAAAATTAGTTGTGCTTGGTTCTTGCTTACACAATGTATAACACCATCATCAGCATATCTTGCCCACTTTATACTTGGATATTCTCTCCTCATCCATACATCAAAACTATAGTGCATAAATAGGTTGCTTAAGATAGGACTCACTACACCTCCCTGCGGTACTCCGCTGAGACGCTTTATCTTTGTTCCATCTTCAAGCTGTATATCTGCATCTAGCCATCTTTGTATGTATAAGAGAACCCATTTGTTTGCAGTGTGTTTTCTGACTGCTTTCATCAGTAGATTGTGGTCTATGTTATCAAACATTCCCTTGATATCAAACTCTATTAACCAATTTTGGTCGAAGCATCGCTTCCTGGTTTGTCCTATGGCATCTAATGCCGATTTATTTGGCCTATAACCATATGAATCTTCATCAAATACCTTCTCAAGCTCTGGTTCTAAAACACTTCTTACAACTTCCTGTGCTATACGATCGGAGACAGTTGGTATTCCAAGTGTCCTTGTCCCTCCATCTGTCTTAGTTATATCACAAGCCTTCACTGCGGGTGGAAAATAACTACCAGATGATAGCCTATTCCATAGCTTGTAAAGGTTCTTGCTTAAGTCTTGATCAAACTTTTCAATTGTTAGATCATCAATACCTGCTCCTCCTCTGTTTTCTTTAACTCTTTTATAAGCCAAAAACACTAGAGATTTTGGTATGTCAAAAGGCTTTGTTCGTTCAATCACTTTCATCCTCCTACAAGTTGAATGATTTACTAAAGTCGACTAGCTTAACCCCTTCGCTCCATGGTCATTACAACCACTTCTTCACTACTACGAGTTAATCCGCCCCAGTGATTTGTATCGCTACTCTAAAACTTGAGGATTAGCCTCTTGCTTATCTCGCTTTGCATCAAATCGACTGGTTCCTGCAGTTCCTTATCAAAGCCCAGATCAGACTCACGCCACCTTTATGCCGAACACCGCCTACACAGTAGTCAGGTTCCCTGTACGCTTTTAAGAGGAGAACGACTCACTCCCCCTTTCGATGTTCACTTCCCTTTTCGACACGTTCATCAGTGGTTCACTCACGTTCGTCTTTCTGATCCACACCTTCCAGCTTATATGCTGATTTTTCCTTAACGCTTATGACCCTATCTCTTAAATAGAGCCACTTAAGGTGGCTGCTCCTGAAAACCGATTTCGAAGGACCTTCCTTCATCTTCAATAAAGCTTCTCACAAACATTACTTTGTTTGTTACTGCAGCACACCATCATTCTTGGGATCAAGAAATTTAGAAAGAGCCATAGTAAAAATACTGAGAAAAGATTAATAATTATACACACAATTATTCAACCATATTTTAAGCTTACAATTTTGAGCTTAATTTGACACATATGGTGGACTGTGTGGGCAACTCTTCACTTAAACAATAGTTATGTAAGAATTTCCTCTCAAGCCTTTAGCTCCTCAAACACCTCACTTGCTCTATTTAAAACAGAATCAGGAAAACCAGCAAGTTTTGCCACATGTATTCCATATGACTCATCTGCAATGCCTTCAATTACTTCATGTAGAAAGATAACCTCTCCGTTCCACTCTCTTATTTTTACACAAAAACATTTCACGTTCTTCAAGTATTTGCTTACTTTAGTTAATTCATGATAATGAGTTGCAAAAATGGCGCGGCACTTATTTACATTGTGAATATGTTCAATCACCGCCTGTGCAATAGATAATCCATCATACACCCCTGTGCCCCTACCAATTTCATCAAGTATCACCAAGGAACGGTCCGTTGCCTGATTTACTATCGTTGCTGTTTCGATCATCTCTACCATGAAGGTAGAATAACCAGCTGTTATATTATCTGTTGCACCAACCCTGCTGAATATCTTGTCAATCACTCCAATATGCGCACTCTCTGCTGGCACAAATGACCCCATGTGAGCTAAAACTGCAATGAGAGCGTTTTGCCTCAAGAAAGTGCTTTTTCCAGCCATATTAGGACCAGTAATTAGATGTATACCAGCTAAATTGATGCTATTTGCAATGAATTTATCGTTAATTTCAACCACTGGATGTCTTCCGCTACAGATATTGAACTCTTTGCTGTCATCAATAATGGGTTTTACGTAATTATTTTGCACTGCAAGCTCTGCAAACGCGGTTCTAATATCAAGTTTTGCCAAAGCATTTGCAGCAAGAGCAATTTTTTCAGATTCTTTAGCGACTTCACTACACAGTTCACTAAAAATTTTCATTTCTAAGCCGATTGCAGCATCACGTGCCGTAAGAATTTTATTTTCTAGTTCTTTCAATTCATTAGTAGTGTAGCGCATGCTATTTGCTAAGCTTTGCCTATGAATAAATATATCCAAAGTTATTTTGTGATTTGCCGACACTTCAACGTAATAACCGAGTATGTTGTTGTGTAATATTTTGAGTGCGGCAATGCCAGTTAGGTTGCGATAAGATTCACGGAGTTTGGTTATCAACTTGTTACTGTTATTTAATATGTAGGATAACTCAGATAATTCTGAGTTGTATTTTGAGTGAATAAACCCTCCTTCTTTCATGGAACTGAGGTTATTATCAAGTATAGCACTATTTAGCAGTTCAAATAGATCTTTATGATTGCCAAGGCTTTTATGTATTGTGTTTAGTTCACTCTCGTCACTACTTATCACCTGAGTAGTAGACACTGGTTCCTTTTCTCTGGTCAAGCACTGGAATGACATCTGAGAGTTAATTGCTGGTTTTTCACTTAAACAATAATTATGCAAGGTAGACAGAAACTCAGACAACTCTAAAGTTTTTCCGAGGCCTATTTTTAATAGGTTCATATCCTTTGGTGAACCACGCCCTAGTATTAAGCGCGATAAAGACCTCTCAATATCTGGAATGTTAGATAATATTTCTCGTATTTTTCTGCGTGGCTCATGATTATTTACAAAAAATTGAGCGGTGCTGAGCCTCAAATTGATTGCCTTGGAGCAAGCAAGTGGTGAAGCAAGCATTTGTTTTAACAGGCGTCCACCAGAGGCTGTAACTGTGTGATCAATAACTGAAATTAGTGAACCTTTCTTTTCACCAAATTGAGTTGAAAACAACTCAAGATTTCTCCTTGCTGAAGCATCAATAAGCATGAAATTTTGTTGCTTATAGGTTTTTGGGAATTCAAGCCTTGGAATAGAGCCCCTTTGTGTTACTCTGACATATTCAAGTAGTGCACCACACGCCATGATTTCTACTTTGCTGAAATTTCCTATACTCCCAAGTTCCCTGATTTTATAAAACTCGCATAATGTTCTGTGAGATTTACTATACTCAAAAAAGCTCTGTGCGTGTTGCGTAATGGATATTTTATAATTTTTTAAAACCGATCTAATTTTTTCGTCCTCAGTGAATTTTTCAGAAATTAATAATTCTCTTGGTGATATACGCAACAAATCACTATCTAGAGCTTTCAAACTCGTTAAAGTGTGAAAAAATTTTCCCGTTGATAATTCAAGCCAACTAATAGCATATTCGTCATTTTGTTCAACTATGGACGCGAGATAATTATTGCTTTTATCCTCTAATAGTGAATCTTCTATAATTGTACCTGGAGTTACAACTCGCACTACATCACGTTTTACTATGGATTTATAGCCCCTCTTTTTTGCTTCATCAGCAGTTTCTAATTGGTCACAGATTGCTACTTTGAATCCTAAATCTATTAGCTTGTGTAGGTAAGATTCGCTACTGTGTGCTGGCACTCCACACATTGGTATTTCTTGCCCACACGAATTACCTCTCTTAGTGAGCACTATATTCAGCAATTTCGCAGCTTTAATAGCATCATCGAAAAACAACTCATAAAAATCTCCTAGCCTATAAAATAGCAGATGATCCTTGTATTGAGCTTTCAGGTTCAAATATTGCTCCATCACAGGAGTGTTTCTTTCTTTCACAAAGCTCATAATATTTTTTAATATATTGTATTGGTAATAAATTCAATGTTATTATAGATTATATTGCACATGTGAATAACATAAATTTTAAATAGGTGTATAGAGGGGAAAATTTAAAACAATTAAATTTCCTGGATCACGGTGTTAGCTACTTGGATGACATAAAGAGTAGGAGTATCAGTTGTCATTCCAGCGCGTGACGCTGGAATCCAGAGTATCCTAATTACAAGGTTTATTATTTAGTTTGAAAAATACTATAGCTTTTTCTATAGCTAAGCTGACTTAGATTTACCGACAATTTGAAAAACCGTCATTCCGCTACTAGTTAGCGGAATCTATACCGCGAATGAATCCATAGCTGTACGAACATTCATTTTTGAGGGTAAATTGCACAGCAAATGGTGTCATTCCAGTGCTTGACACTGGAATCCAGCTTCTATGCAACCTCATCAAAAACATTCATTTAGTGTAAGATCAGCTACTTTCCATGCTAGTTTGCTTGTGAACAAGCAAACTTTTCTGGATCCCAGTGTCAAGCACTGGGATGACATCATAGGGGCGCTGGGCATAAGTGTTGAAAGTGCTATAAGTGGCATTATATAAGGTGGTTAACGGCATAAATTTCAATGGTAATAAAATAAATTAAAAAAGCGCCTTTTTGCCTGTGGTTAGAAGGTTTAAGCGAATTTTCGACGTGGTTTATCTGCTTTCCCAACAACGAAGGTTGATATCAAGAGGAGATTTACATACCATTAATCACCTTGTGTGATTGCACTTTCAACACTTATGGGGCGCTGGGATGACACCCTCCTGCTAGACAATGTTCGTACAGTTGTAGAATGAATCGCGGTATACTTGGGTCAGCTATATGTAGGTTGTGGCCCTTCTTTATCATTTGCGGCAGTTGCATCACCAACGGATATTTCAGAGCTAACAGTGCTAATAGTTTTTTCTATCGCTTTAGCCTGTTCATAGTCTTGACTCAAAAAATACATGGCCAGCCCAACAGCTATACTAGCAACAAGAACAGGTGCTATCATTACACCTAGTATCATACCACCAGAAAGATTTACTGCAACACATACACCAGCTCCAAGTACAACACCAAGAAAACCACCAATCATTATGCCAGGCACCAAACTGCCTATCATAGCGCTTTCTTTTTTCGTATTAGCTTGTTTTTTCATACTTTTAATAAGCACTTCTTTTGTTTTTCCTTGAGCTAAATCTAAAGGAATTTTATTATCCGCGTTTTGTATCAAAGGATTTGCACTATATGCAACAAGAAGGGTGGTTATTTCTTCAGTTTTATTACCTATAACTGCATGATGTAGTAATGTATTTCCCTTTTCATCTTTAAAGTTTATATGAGTACGAAGTTCCTCATCTAGATTTCTTGTTGGGTTGTTTTTTGCATATATCCTAGATTGTATTGCTCCATCTAAGTATTGTATTACTTGTTCTAGTGATTGCTCGCCAGGATTTTGTATAAAATGAAGCAGAATTTCGTGTACTATCGCTTCCTTTGTAGTTTGTGGGCAGCGTAAAGCACATGCAAATGTGTCTTTATTAATAGTTATTTCTTTTTCTTTTCCAAGAAAATCTCTTAACTTCTCAATTCTACTTATACTGTTATTTTCGCTAGTAATTATCGATTGTAAAGCTTTTCTGTTATCGTCACCAGTCATGCTATCCTCCTTGATTTGATTGCATTACTCATTAATAAATAATATAATAAATCCTGCTAAAAGTCAAGCAATTGATTAATAAGTTAATATAATTCTCCAAAAGGAGCTCCTTACTTTTTGTTCAGCATGTCCATTGGATCAGACTCTTTAAGCTTGCTGTTTGCTGAATTTATTCATCATAATAGCTATAATGTGCTATCGAAGTTCTCTGTAATCTTAGTTGGTTCTTCTAGAATATTCAAAATATCAGTTGCACAATAAACCCGATCTCTCTTTCCTTGAGAAGTTTGTGAAACGATGCCTAAATCTTCAAGCTTTACGATTGCTCTTTGGGCTGTTGTAAATACGACACCTAAGTTTTCAACCACTTTCCTTATAGTAAAGTAAGGGTTTACAGCGAGATACCTTACAATACCACTCGCAACTCCCTCAGTTTTAGAACTAACTTCAGTTTGCCAATTTGCAATCAAAATGTTAATTCGTTCTGCTCTTGACAATGCATCCAATGATTGCAGTACTACACCATTTAAGAAATAAGAGAACCAATCATGCCACGTGCCTCTGTTGCTTATATTGTAAAGTTGGTCATAATACTCACTTTTTGTAGCTTCAAAAAATGCACTTAAGTATAACAGAGGTAATGGTAATAATTTTCTTTCGATCAGAAGTAATGTTATTAATAAACGTCCAATACGTCCATTGCCGTCCAAGAATGGGTAAATCGCTTCAAATTGATAATGACATAGAGCTATATGTATAAGTGGGGGTAATGTTCTATCATGTAGAAACTTTTCAAAAGAGTCCAAGCAACCCATCAATTCACCTGGCATTGGTGGCACATATTTTGCTGTGTCTATTGTACATCCTGAGCTTCCAATCCAATTTTGCACTCGGCGAAATTCTCCTGGAATTGCGTGAGAACCTCTTACACCTTGCATAAGTTTTCCGTGAATTTCTTTAACCAACTGAAGCGACAGTGGAAAAGATTGTAAACGTTTTAGTCCATAATCGAGCGCTGATATATAATTGCGTACTTCTTGTAAATCATCGGGATTGCGATCTACGTTAGCACCTGCTTCTTGAGCCAAAATTTCACCAAGAGTTGCTTGAGTTCCCTCGATTCTACTTGAAAGAACTGCTTCACGTGTTATAAAGGGTCGTATGAGAAGATGAGGGTTAGGCAATTTAGCTCCTTCCCTGGATAACATACCCAAAATATGATCTGCTCTGGAAAGACTATTAACTAAATCATTGTCCCATTCAAATTTTGGTGGCAAGGGGTTAGGTATAAATGCCTGATAACCAGCGAATACTTTGCCTGATGGTGATCCTTTAATATACATTCATTCAACCTAACACACTATTTTTATAGTATATATTATTTTCAAATAAAGTCAAAAATGAAAATAAGAAACTCTCTTATTATTGATTTTGCTCAAAAACGAAAATAGAAGAAGCTGCTGAACTTTATATTACGTTTGCTTCAGTCATCCTGTTTTTCTGGAGAGCTGCTATAAAACTTCTGAGTGAAGTCACTTAATTTTTACACATCTATTGTAGAGTAAGAGGAGCCGAATTTGGGACAAAAATGCTAGCTGATGCTTGGACTTTACTGACACTTACACTACTTGAAACTATACTTAGTGTAGACAATTTAATTTTTATTTCTCTAGCAATAGATAAGGTACCAAATGCGCTGAGAGAAAGAGTGCGCCTTATGGGCCTTGGATTAGCACTATTAATGCGTTTTGTAATACTATTTTTTACATCATCTATATTGTCAATGCAAAAACCCATATTTCACACTGCATCGCTAAATATTTCAGCAAGGGATTTACTTATGATCGCAGGGGGATTATTCCTTATTGTTAAAAGCTCTATGGAGTTATGGGATGACATCTTTGTATGTAAGAAAAATAAAAAGAAAGCAAACGTTAAATCAAAATTTTTTTTAGTTGTGCTACAAATTATATTAATAGATTTAGTTTTTTCAGTTGATTCGATATTAACTGCTATAGCATTAACTTATAACATGGTAATAATTGCTACAGCATTTACATTTTCCATGCTAGCAATGCTGTTTTTATCAAGTTATACCGCCCAGTTAATCAAATCTAACCCAGGCTTAAAAGTAATTGCTATCTTATTTATTTTACTTGTCGGTGTGTACCTCATACTTCATGGATTTCATGTAGAATTACCAAAAGAATATTTGTATTCTTCATTTATGTTTGCACTGCTTGTGGAAGTTATAAGCAAAATAAAGAAAATTAACCGTCATACCGCGATTCATTCGCGGTATCTCAGCCGCTAACACGCAGCGGGATGACAGCAGTCCTACGTCATACTGCCGCGGTATCTCACATAGATCCCGCTAACACGTAGCGGGATGACGAATTACTTAACCGTCATCTACACCGTCATACCGCGATTCATTCGCGGTATCTCATCCGCTAGCACGTAGGGGAATGACGAATTACTACACCGCCACGGTATCTCTAGATCCCGCTAACAAGTAGCGGGATGACGAGGTATCTCTTAGCCGCTAACAAGCAGCGGGATCTTTTTGATTTACTCCCACTCAATAGTTGCTGGTGGCTTGGAAGTTATATCATAAACAACTCTATTCACTCCGGGAACATTATTAACAATGATACTGCCGACATTGCGTAAAAAATCCCAAAATACTAACAAGTGTTGATCCTTATCTTCAAATGGAAATGCATCGGCTGTCATACCATCAGATGATGTTACAGCCCTCAAAGCACAAACATATCCGTACGTACGACCATCTCCCATGACGCCTACAGTTTTTATTGGTAATAATACAGCAAAAGCTTGCCATATCTTATCGTATAGATCGTAATTTTTCATCGTATTAATATATATTTCATCTACTTCTTGCAATATTCGCACCTTTTCTTCATCGACTTCACTTATAATCCTCACTGCAAGTCCGGGTCCAGGAAATGGATGTTGAAATATTATCTCATCTGAAAGCCCAATTTCCTTTCCAAGTAGCCTTACCTCATCTTTAAAGAGGTAACGTAAAGGCTCCACTAGCTTCAGGTTCATCTTTTCTGGCAACCCACCAACATTATGGTGAGACTTAATTGTACTAGTGTTGTCTGAGGCATGCCCTGACTCAACTACATCAGAGTAGATGGTACCTTGCATCAAAAAATCCACATCACCTATTTTTTTTGCTTCTTCTTCAAACACTTCAATAAAAGTGTTACCGATAATTTTTCGCTTTTCTTCTGGATCAGTTATTCCCTTCAACCTACTCAAAAATAAATTTGATTTATCAACATAGTTTATCGGAATCTCTTTCAACATAGTAATGGTCTGGTTCTTGCGTAACAACCCAGTATCGATAAAAATACAGTTCAATTGTTTTCCTATAGCTTTATGTGTGAGAGCCGCTGCAACACTTGAATCAACCCCACCACTTACTGCAGCGATTACTTTTTTCTCTCCTACTACATTTTTGATTTTTTCCTTCTGCTCCTCAATAAACGACTTCATTGTCCAGTCTCTTTCGCAATTTGCAATATCCAAGAAGTTAGAGAGCAATTTACTGCCATTTGTTGTGGGCCTCACTTCAGGATGGAATTGAGTACAGTAAATCTTCCGCTGTTCGTTGACAATCATTGCAATTGTTTGATTTATCACACCTGATGCGATAACAGTAAATCCCTGTGGTATAGTATCAACACTGTCTGCATGATTCATTAATACATCCACTTCAGAATTAACATCCCACGTATCCTTTATAATGGGAGATTCTTTTAGTACCTTGATCTTAGTTCTGCCAAACTCCTGTTTGAAACTCTCTTTTACTTTTGCTCCAAAATAATGACAAATGAGTTGCTGTCCATAGCATATTCCAAGTATAGGAACGTTTGTTGCCTCATTGAGTTTTATAATTTCATGTACTACTCTACTTGTTTCAGAACAATCATCATTTACAGATTGCGGTCCTCCAGAGAGAATAAACCCATTGAATTTTGATATTGTTTCAAAACTGACGTTGCTTGGAAATATTTCACAATAAACGCCCATGCCTCTTACTTGTCTTGCGATAAGCTGTGTAAACTGTGAACCAAAATCAATAATGGCAATTGCTGACAACTTACTCCTCCATATTATTTAAAAGTGATATCTGATAATAAAGAAAATAATGGAGTAAGTAAACTAAGACCTCTTAAAAGCTTTAATGTGTGGCTTAAACGTTAGCTATGATCTACTTTTTATAGCTAAAGTGGCTTAGGTTTACCTACAATTTGAAAAACAATAAATTCGTCATTCCGCTACTCGTTAGCGGAATCTATACCGCGAATGAATTGCGGTATGACGTAGGGAAACCTTTCTTGGGTTAGCTATACCTTAATCGTTTATAACCTTTGGCACTACGAAATACCCATGCTCAGGTTTTGTATTGGACAATATCTCTTCTTTAATGTTTTGAGAATTTATAACATCATCGCGTACATGAATGTCCTTGTCTATACTGCCATAATGCATAGGAGAAACACCTTCAGTATTAACTTGCAATAAAGTATCATGTATCCAATCCAGCATTGTCAGTTCTTTGGAGTAGTGATCAATCTCATCATTTGATAACTTAATCCTTACAAGCTGTGCAATTTTAAGCATTTCTTCTTTGGTAATTGTTATTTTTCTCTTATTTGCAAATTCTATTAGTGAAGTAATAACATCTTCTGTTGATCTAGTTGGCATCTTTACCTCCTTGGATGAAGTGAGTTAAAATATTTACGACCGAAACAACTTCTATTTTACCAGTTTTTTCAAGTTTGTGAAGTATGGTATCCGTAATCACTAATTTATCTAGAGAAGAGGAGGAAATTCTCTCAACTGCACTTCCTGAAAGCACGCCATGTGTGATGCATGAAATTACGGACTTTGCTCCACGGCCTTTTAAAGCAAGAGCTGCATTACACAATGTTCCACCAGAGTCAACTATATCATCAACAATGACACAATTTTTATTCGCAACTTCTCCTATTATGTTCATTACTTGAGATGTGCCTGCTTTCTCCCTATGTTTATCTACTACAATAATCTTATCACTTAACCCTATCTTGCACTTTTCCTCTAAAGTCTTTGCAAAAGCACGTGCTCTGCCAATTGCTCCAACATCAGGTGCAACAATTGCCAAATTTTCCGTGTATATACAGTCAACAAATGCTTCAAAGCAGTTCAAATTAGTTATCGGTACATCAAAGAATCCTTCAATTTGACTTGAGTGCAAATCAATAACTGCAACACTACTTGCACCTGCAGTTTGAATAAGATTTGCAACTAATTTGGCACTTAAAGCAGATTGCATATTATTGTTCTTGATAACTCTATCTTGCCTGCTATATCCATAATAAGGAATAATTACTACTATTCTTTTGGCTCCTAATCTATTTACTGCATCAATTATAAGCAGAAGCTCCATAAGGTTATCATTCACAGGGGGAGAAAGAGATTGTACTATATATACTTCTTGATTATATAGATCATTTGCTACTTCTACATTTACCTCGCCATCGGTAAACTTTGATATCCAAGCAGAGGATGGTTGAACATCTAGCCGGTTAACTACTGATTCCCCTAATTCCTTACTAGCATTACCTATTATTATCTTCATAACGCACTAATTGAGTTTTTAAGATTATACAGAAATTATGAAATAATTGAAATGTAAGTTTCTTTATCTAGCATTCTTGTCGGCGAATTAGGTACCTCTTGTACAATGACCTGTCATTTTCACGCATTATTTCAATAAATAGGTCTAAATTGAAACAATTACACAAAATCCTGCTTATGTTTCAAGATAAATGACTTTAATGAAATATAATTTACCTTACCACTTCGTTTTGATTCTTCAGTTCAACATAGGATAAATTACTCATACATTCTTCTAGTATTTCCTCCTTTTTATCATTACCTAGTCCACTGCTAAA
Source organism: Wolbachia endosymbiont (group A) of Apoderus coryli (assembly GCF_947251615.1). Classification (NCBI taxonomy): domain Bacteria; kingdom Pseudomonadati; phylum Pseudomonadota; class Alphaproteobacteria; order Rickettsiales; family Anaplasmataceae; genus Wolbachia; species Wolbachia endosymbiont (group A) of Apoderus coryli. Next base: position 708,691 of record NZ_OX366367.1, read on the forward strand.
CCCCTGACACTTTTTCTCAAGAGCTAAGCGTGTAGCTATGATATACATTACTGTTTCAGGTGAGACCTTTGGTAATTCATTTCGGACTTTTTCTTGTTCTTCTTCAGAAAAATTACTGAGGTTTTCCCTGGCCATTTCAGGAAATTTTTGAGTAATCGTTTCTTTTATCATTCCACCAACTTCCTGTTTATTTAGTGTAATAACTACCGATGGATGCAAGCCAGATAAAGACTCAACCATTTTATTATATGTTCCACCAGCACAACTTTGACCGTGATTACCATAAGTTGTTGCTGCATCTATAAGACCTTTAATAAACATATCCTTTCTGTTTTTTATGTCCTCATCACTTAAAGGAATTTTTTGGTCTATCGTTCCTGTGTTTCTATCGTTGCAAGCTTTCCAACACAAAACAGCTGTTTGTTTTAGTGTTAATTTGCTATAACTATCTTCAAAACTATCTTCTGTTGTTTTATTAATAAACTCCAAGCATTTAAGTGCATGAGATTTTTCGTCTTCTGTAAATTCATTTGACTGTTTAATGTACTCTTCAACATCAGTTGTATTTCCTCTACTTAGCTGTGTATAAAACTCCTCCTTACTTAGGTTCTCCTTATATTTTTCTATGAGTCTATCAACACTTAAATTTATACTAGAAACTGCACTTGGATCGTGAGTAGTTTGTGCAACAAAAGGAAGAACATTAACTAAATCGTGCATGAGAAACTGCCTTTCTTCTTCTGGAACTTCTTGTATAAAATTAAAAATCTGCTGTATTTCTCCAATGAGTGCTTGGTTTAGCAAACTTAAGAACAACATAGGCAGCACTAAAAGTATACAGGAAATAATAATGCATATGGTTAAAACAACCTTTAATATTCCCCTAATGATATTTTTTGGCCAGGCCAATAATCTTGTTTCATTTTCTTTTGGTTTTAAAAAATAATCTACTAACCATGAATACAAAAAGAACTGTATAAGAAGAAAAAGTGGAGGAATTGTGCTTATCAGTAAAAGTATGTTAATGAATTTTTTGATTCTACCAGTATTGTTATAAGCGTTTCGTACTCTCTCTATTATAGTGTTTGCTCTATTTTGCTGTTGATTATTATCTGCACCTGCTAACATATTATATTTCCTCTAAAGCACTCGATCTAATATATTAGAATATTAAAATTATATCAATAAAAAATTTGTGAACTACTATAGCTCTCTGTGATTTACTGATCGCTTTATAAAAAGCTTTATACTCTTTGCTTAATTGGAGATGCTACCTCTGCACTTTCTGCTCTGTCTAGGGTACTACTTGGTTTTTCTGCAGTAATTTTTTGAGTGCTAACATCTACCTTATTCTCGATACCTGCTCCATATGATCTTAATACTTCAATAGCTTTCTCGTTTCCACTATTCAGCGCAATATCTAAAGCATCCATTCCATCATTATTTTTGTGGTTGATAAAATTTTCTAGCTCAAAGCTTTTTATATACTGTTCAATAACGAGTTTCACTACTTCTCCAGAGCAATTATTGGCAGCAGGAAAAAGTACTGTATTGTTATTATTGTCTTTTTTTGTTACATCTGCTTTGAGCTTGTCTATCAAATACTTGATAATTTCTATTCTGCTATCATCTTCTGCTTCAGTGCACTGCCTAGCAGCTAAAAACAGAGCTGTTCGCCCATTATTGTCCACATCTTCGATATTTTGCCCCTTATCAATTAAGGCTTGTATTATATTTTTATTACCATACAAAGCAGCAAAGTGAAGAGGAGTATACCCTTCGGTGCTTTCTCTTTCATTAATCAGCGCACCATGGCTAGCTAGTAATTCTATAAATTCTGGCGTATCTGCAAACACTGCAAAGTGCATTGGTGTTAGATCATCTTTACCGTGATTTTGAGTTTTTGCATTAACGTTTGCTCCATTTTTTATTAGCAATTTTGCTATTTCTAATTGTTTGCGTCCGATGGCAATATGCAGTGGCGTACGATTGCGTTCATAATGATCATTGACGTTTGTGCCACACTTTATTAGTAGTTCTGCAGCTTCAATATTACCTTCCTGAATTGCAACATATAAGGAAGCATATCCATCTTTTGTTTCCTCTGTCATACGAAATTGCGAACATGTTAGTTCATATATTATTAAGGATTATTATTAAGTTTTTATTAATACAATATTAATAATAATTAAGATTTTAACCGCAGTTAGAGAAATTTATGTTTATCGACAATTTTGTAAACAGCAAACCCGTCATTCTGCTGCTTGTTAGCGCCGCGGCGGTATGACCCTAGCTGATCTTATACTAAATGAATGTTTTTGATGAGGTTGCATAGAAGCTGGATTCAAGTGCCAAGCACTGGAATGACATCATTCTCCTGTCATCCAAGTAGCTGACACTGGTTTCCATCCAAAAAGGTGTCATCCGAGTAGCTGACTACTTGGATCCAGATTGGATACTGAGTTGGTTAGAGCTTATCCGCAAACGAAAAAAAGTATAGTATATGAGTTTTAAAAATGGGGTTAGAAATGAGAAAAAAGTATCCTACAGATCTTAGTGAAAGAGAGTGGTCGCTAATAGAGAAACACTTTAGAGTATCATACAAGAAAGGAGGAAGGCCGCTAAAACATAGCAAAAGATAAGTATTATCAGCAATTTTTTATGTACTACGTACAGGATGTCAATGGCGCTATTTACCGCACGCCATGGAAGAAAGTATATGAACAATTTAGGAGGTGGAAAAAGCAAGGAATTTTCGAAAAAATGAACTACGATATCACTAAATATAGTAGGTCAAAAATGGGAAGAAACGAGGAGCCAAGTGCTTGCATAGTAATCTGTAAAAACGACAGAAAAAGGGGGGTCAAAGGTTATGATGGGAGTAAAAAAGTAAAAGGTAGAAAAAGGCACATAATCTCAGGGTTTTATATTAGGCTGTTATGTGGGTGCTGCTAGTGAAAATGACAGAGATGGTAGCATTGGATAATATGAGGAAAAAATATACTAACGTTAAGAAAATGTGGTCTGATATGGGGTATCAAGGAAGAAATTTAAAGGAGTACATAGAAAAAGAGTACGGAATAGACATTGAAATTGTTAAAAGGCCTCCATGTAGGTTTTGGGTACACAAAGACACACCACCTGAACTACTACCAATGAGGGAACAGGGGTTTAAAGTACAGTCAAGAAGATGGGTTGTAGAAAGGACTTTTGCTTGAGGAATAGAAGGCTATCAAAGGAATATTTACAACATCCACTGAAAATTTCATACACCTGGCTATGAGTAGGGTTATGTTAAGGAGGGAATATGCTTGAGTTTACCAGTTTCCGGACAAGCTCTCAGGATACCTATTATGTGGGCAATATCAAAGGTATAGATCAGCAGACTTTTGTTGATACTTATTCCAGAGTTGCAATGGTTAAACTTTACACGGGTAGAACAGCTATTACAGCTTGCAGATCTTCTCAACGGTAGAGTTATTCCATTTTTGGATGAGCAGAAAATTCCATTATTACGCATTCTAACTGATAGGGGTACGGAGTATTGTGGCAAGCCCGAAAATCACGCTTATCAGCTATATTTGGGAATAGAAAACGTTGATCATTCTAGAACCAAAGCCAACTCTCTACAAACTAGTGACATATGTGAAAGGTTTCACAGAACTATGCAAGATGAGTGTTACAATATTATCTTTAGAAAAAAAATCTACAATTCTTTGACAGATTGATGTTGATCACTGGTTGCGTTCTTACAATGAGACAAGGCCTCACTCAGGCAAATATTGCTATGCCTATGCAAACGTTTTTGGATAGTAAACATATTGCTTTTCAGAAAAATATTAGTAGCATTAAACAAGAGCATGATATTAGTTTTAATTCTTCTGTCAGTTAATTCTTGTCTTTTACAAAATTATTAATCATACCAGATCTTAAGGGTGTAGTTAGTAATAAATATGCAGTAAAAACAAGTTCTAGTACTATCGCGGATAGAACAAGAACAGCTACACTAATTGCTTGACCATTGTAAACGTAGCTTGTTAAGCCGATAAAAATAGCCATGATAAAAGCTCTAATGACCGAGAGTGCAGAAGAAGCCGTACCTTTAATTTCAGGGAAAACATTTATTGATGCGTTCAAAACCACTGGCTGGCACATTGCACAACCGATAGAAAAAATAATCATAGACAGTGTTACTAAGTAGGAAGAATGGGGCATGATTACACTGAATATTACAAGCAATAGAGACCCAATAGCACCTACGCTCGTACCAGAAATTACACACCATCTTGCTCCAAATTTTTGTAGGATTTTACCGGAAAATAAGCTGGTTAGAGAAAAGGAACCTACAATCAAACCTTGATGTAGTGCATAAACTTTGCTTGGTAATCCAAAAGTTTCCATGTATAGAAATGGCCCACAAGTAATGAATGACATATATGCAGAAGTAAAGAGACTTGGTATTAAAGACAATGCAACGAATTTTGAACTCGATAATAATTTTCCGTAATCTTTCACCGTTTTTTTCAAACTGAAAATATCGCGGTCCTTTTTTGTTTCTGGTAACGCTAAAAGTAGTAAAATCCAAGAGATCAAACAAATTACTGCAACAGTTGCATAATTACCACGCCACCCTACAGCTTCGTTAATAAAGCTTCCTAAAATAGGTGCAATTGCCATGACAACTGTTAGAACAGAATTCATGATTCCAATAAATTTTATTGCTTTGTCACCCTGATAACTGTCTGCAACAATTGCAAACACAACTACAGATGTGCTAACACCAATGCCCTGAACAAAGCGAGAGATAAAAAGCCAAAAAACCGAAGGTGCAAAAACGCAACCAACAGCACCGATTAATAACAAAGTGTTACCTATGATCATAATTCTCCTTCTGCCATAGCATTCAGACAATGGACCGAAAAACAACCCTCCTATGCAAAAGCCTAAAAAATTATAAGCAATAGTTAATTGAATTGTTCCTTCCGATACGTTAAAATAGCGCACTATATCCGGAAAGCTAGGCACGGAAATATCAATTTCAATGAACTTGGCAATTAGAGACAGGATTAACAGAAATGGTAGTAACATTTGAAATTTTTAATTAATGAATAAAAATATCACATTTAAAGCGTTAAAAGAAGAACATTTTCTTACTTTTTCAACAGTCCGTCTAAATTACCACAAGCAGTTTAATTTTTCATCATTATTTAAAAATATGCAAGAAGCTTTACAGAAACTTAACATAATTTTATCATAAAAATATCATTCTTAAGTCCTATATAAAAACAAATTTTGGCACTAAGTGAATCTTTTTTAATTAACTATGAGCTGGATAAATTGGAAAATAAATTTTGTTTACTTTTACAATACCTTAAGATCTAATATCACTTTATCAGTCAAAAGTATCACAATAGGCTAGTATGTTCTTTACTCTTTTTCTAAAAATATTACCTATTTATATTACGATGTTTATTGGTTATTTAGCAGGAAAATGTCTTAAAATTGATAGAAACACTCTATCTCAAATACTCTTTTATATAGCTAATCCAATAGTGATTTTATATGGAGTCTCTCATACAGAAGTTAATTTAAAAGTAATTTCTCTGCCGATTTTGATATGGTTTATAGGTAGCACTATGTCCTTATCAGTGTATTATCTTTCTTCTTTTTTATTTAAGGATAACACAAGAAACATATTAGCATTTAGCTCGGGCAGCACAAGTATGGGTTATTTTGGCCTGCCGATTGCCATGGCTTTATTTGATGAAGATTCAGTATCTGTATATGTTGTTTGTTATATAGGGATGGCATTGTTTGAAAATAGCTTAGGATTTTACATAGCCGCAAATGGTATTTATACCGCAAAAGAATGCATATTAAAGTTGTTCAAACTTCCTTCGCTTTATGCGATGATTCTGGGCTTCTTTTTAAGTATATACGATATACAAATACCTACTTTTTTAACAGATGTTATGATGAACATTAGAAGTACATTTGTTACACTAGGAATGGTGCTACTTGGAGTGAGCATTGCAAATATTGCAAGCTTTAAAGTAGATTGGAAGCTTGCTTTGATCACTATTACAGCAAAGTACGTATTCTGGCCACTGTTTGTTCTAGGAATTGTCCTTTTAGACAAGCATGTTATAGGTATATACAATGAGAGCATATATAAAGCACTGATGTTGCTGGCTATTATTCCAGTTTCTGGGTCCAGTATAATACTTGCTAATATTTTGAATTATCAACCAGATAAAGCTACTCTATTGCTTCTAATCAGTACTGCAGTGGGACTGTTTTATGTTCCACTAATAATATCATTATTTTTTACCAAACTTGTTCTTTTTTGATCAAAAATTCAAGCGCTTGCACAACCATTATTTGGGTAACAACACAAGACATTGATAAAACTTGAATTTATAGCTAAAGCAACTTCTACAATTTGGTAACCCGTCATTCCGCTACTAGTTAGTGCCGCGGCGGTATAGCTATAGCTATCTTCAAAAATATGATTGAATAATTATTAATAATAGTGTATAATTATTAATATTTTTAAGCACTTTTGCTATGGCTCTTTCAAAATTTCTCGATCCTCGCAATGATTTGTGTTTCAAAAAAATCTTTGGAACGGAAAAAAATAAGAATATCCTGATCCACTTTTTGAACGATATTTTAGGGTTTACTGAGATAAATGCAATACAAGAAGTTGAGTTTCTTAGCACTATTATGGATCCCGAAGTTGCCTCTGATAAACAAAGTATTGTTGATGTTCTCTGCAAGGATTCTCACGGAAATAGATATATAGCAGAAATGCAGCTCGCTAGAGACAAGGGCTTTGAGAAACGTGCCCAACTGTATGCTGCTAAGGCTTATTCAAGACAATTAGATAAATCTGGCAACTACATTGATTTAAAGAAAGTCTTCTTTATTGCTATATCAAATTGTAGCTTACTTCCTGAAGAAGTTGGTTATATCTCTACTCATAATATACGTGATATAAAAACTAATGGACATTACTTAAAAGATTTTCAATTTATCTTTATAGAATTGCCCAAATTTTCAAAAAGTAAAGTAGAGCAGTTAGAAAGTATAGTAGAAAGGTGGTGTTTCTTTTTTAAATACGCAGAAGAAACAACAGAAGAGGACTTAAAAGAGATAGCAGAAAAAGCACCAATAATAAAGCTAGCATATGATGAGTTAGACAAGTTTCGTTGGAACGAAAAAGATTTAGTAGCTTACGAAGAAAGGATAATGGATCTACGGAAAGAAGAAGCCATTCTTGAATACAGACTTGATCTTGCTACTGAAAAAGGCAACAAAATTGGTAAAGAGGAAGGAAAAACTGAAGGGAAAATTGAAGGAAAAATTGAAGTTGCAAAAACAATGTTGGCTAATAATGTTGATGTCAACACTATTGTCAAGTTTACTGGCCTTTCTATTAGTGAGATTGAAGAATTAAGTGGAAATCTGTGAACGGTTACCTTAGATTTACCTACAATTTGGTAACCCGTCATTCCGCTGCTTGTTAGTGAAATCTACAACGAGATACCGCGGCGGTATGACGTAGGGAGATCTGATCTGTTCTATACTGCTATTCCACGTCAAGAACAACCATAAGTTCATTAGGGTTCACATAACCTAAAGCATTTTTTGCTTGCTCATCAAGCAGATCTAAATCCAAGCTTTTTTCATATAAGCCGAATACTTTGTTACCCAACTTTTCCTTTTCAAAAGAGATATCCTTCAGCAAAAGTTCATTGTACTCAATTTCTTTTTTTAAATCGATTAACGTCAACAAGCCACGTTTGCCTGTAATTGTGCTAATGCTGAAATATAATGTAAGAGAAGAAATGAGTAAGGCTGCGCTTAAACACAGCAACTTTTGCTTCTTTTTAGATATAAGCACCGTACTTTCACATACAAGAAATATATAACATGAAAAGGTGAACAAAAAGCTAAGAACCTTGACGCGCTTTACACCTTGGCTTTACCTTATTTATAATGTAAATCTTACCACCCCTTTTCACAACTTTACAATTTTTATCTCTGTTACGATGAGATTTTAGCGAACTCTTGACTTTCATATCTATAGTAAGAACTAAATTACCTTATATTATGATCACTTACAGAGAGTTAGTCAATTGATAAATTTTTCACATTTTATTAAAATATTGTATAATTGTTGCTGATACTTCTTCGATTGACTTTTGCGTGACATCAATAATTGGCCAGTTATTCTGCTTAAATAGTTCCTCTGCTTCTTTAATTTCCTTTTCTACTTTCTCAGGGTTAGCATATATATTATTATCTTCGTTGTTAATTGAAGTAAGTCTATTTTTGCGTATTTCTATTAGCCTACTTACGTCTATTGTTACCCCTATCGTTAGTTTATTTTTTAATTTTGCCAAGTCGACATAAAAGGGTACTCCACTAACAAAAGGAATATTTGCAACCTTATAGCCTCGGTAAGCTAAATACGTACTGGTGGGAGATTTTGATGTGCGTGAAATTCCAACCAAAATTATATCTGCTTTATCAATATCTTGAATATTTTGTCCATCATCATGATTAATAGTGTAGTTTATTGCCTCAATGCGCTGAAAATATTCGTTATTTATCTCAGTATGCAAGTCAAGCTTTTCGTCTTTTTCAATTTCAAGATAAGACGAAATTTCTCTAATAATATGTGATAATATTGCTCTATAGGGAATTTTCAACTTTATACAGTTATCTTTTAGATATTTTCTTAGCTCATCATCAGTAATAGTGCATATAACAAAATTATGCTCATCACTTTTCCTATTAATTTCCTCCAGAATTTTGTCAATCTGCTCTTCTCCTTTTACAAAAGACCAAACATATTCGATCGTTTCTATAGAACGAAAGTGTTTCAGGGCTGATTTTGCAACTGATATAACAGTTTCACCACTTGAATCTGATACTAAATGTAGATTAAGCTTTTTAAGGGTCATATACTAAAAATAATAGCTAGCAATCTGCTACTGAAATTATGCTAATTTGTTGACCTACGTAAATATAGAAAAACTATCCTGTTGATAAAACTCAAACTAATTGGTAAATTCTTAACACAATTATTCTCAAAACGAATGTTTTTATTAAAGCCTACAAATTTCTCTTATTTTTCTAAGAAAGCTCTACCTTGGCTTGGGGTTATTTGTTTCGCATGTTTTTTGATTGGAATGTTTTTGGCGTTATTCTTCTCCCCAGAAGATTATAAACAAGGAGAAATTGTACGAATTATGTATCTTCATGTGCCTTCTGCATGGCTTGCTCTTGGAATATATGGATTAATTGCTTCACTCAGTTTCATTTCATTAGTGTGGAACAATAGCATTGCTAGTGTCTTGGCACATGCTGCTGCTCCTGCAGGGACAATCTTTTCTGCAATATGCTTAATCACAGGCAGCATCTGGGGAAAAGGAACCTGGGGCACCTGGTGGGTATGGGATGCAAGGCTTACTTCAATGTTGATCTTATTTTTCCTATATGTTGGCTACCTTTCATTGTGGAGCGCTTTTGACAATGAAGCGAGGGCAGAAAAATCAGCAGCAGTATTTGCCATTTTTAGTGCTATAAATATTCCTATAGTAAAATTTTCCGTGAATTTATGGTCTACTCTCCACCAGCCTGCAAGCATTTTGAGAAGAGGTGGAGTAGCAATAGAAGGTTCTTTGCTGTTGCCACTCATTGTAATGTTTATGTTTTGTGCCACATTTTTTTTAGTAGTGTGGATACTGTATTCACTGCATTTGATTAATTCGTACAAAATAAAGAGAGAAATCAGTATGCGGTATTAGGTAGCTTTGTAAGTATACAGGTAAATATGCTAGAGAAAATTAGGCAAAATATCTTTGGTCACTTTAAATACTTGCCTGCTGAAACTGAAGAACGTGCTATGTTATGTGATCTAACTAATTTTAAAAGCAGCAATGACCAACTAACTAGAATAGATCAGGTATTGAATCGAGATCAACTTGAACATTTTACCAACGTTCTTGAAACATATGATGCAACGGCACGTAGTTTTTACGATGAGGTGCACTGTAAAATAGCAACCGTTGTAACCATGAACTCTAAAATATTTAAAGAGCCTACTAGTATCTTTAATGTAAGTGTTCATGTGATTCCACAGATAATCTCTGTTTTTTTATTTTATCTGTCCATTTATCATTTTCTATATCTTGTTTGTTGGTTGCTCTTTTTTCTTGCTCAACAATTGCCTTATCTACCTTCTGATAAATTGCATCAATTGCATTAATTGCATTTTTTTCTTTGTATACTTCGCTTTTCCCTTCAATAATTAACTTAATAAAAGTATTTACAACAGACTGCACTTGATTATGATTAATATGGCCTCTTATCAAAGAAGGTAAAGAGCCTAATTCCATTATATGTTGACCTATGTTATTATCTATACCTTCTGTATGCATTAACATTTCATCATCAAACTCTTTCAATACTTCTGATGTTATTTTACCTTGAAAGGAAAGCCCTAAATTATCTGCTACTTCACTTATTAATAACTCTCTGTTTTCTTTATTATCTTCCAATTTAGCATAATCACTCAATAGATCCATAACTGTAGATACTCTGACTTCAACAAGATCATTAACATCTTCTAGAGCAAGTCCTAACCCCAAGAACCTCTCTCTGAGATTTTCGCTTAAAAGATTGATAAACTCTTCATTTGCATCTGATCCTGTGGTTGATATTGTACCATCTAAATAGTTACTTTGAGCACCGAAGCCATGCTCTATTTGTATTTTTGTCTCAGGTTTAAATCCTAATTTTGCACAGAATTTCTGAAAATATTCTTTAATAATGTCAAACAAGCTCTTGCCATTATCTTTATAATTTTTTAACTCTTTAGGAATAGTAAGTGACAATTTACCATCTCTGTATGTTACAAAGTCTTCACCATTGTGAGATTCAATTGTAAATTCCAATGAACTGGGCAGATTACATATCTTATCGCCATGCATAACTTGATTTTCAACAGAGAGTATTGGTAGCCTCATATCAGATCTAATTCTCACATTATTTTGGTTAGCACAATCAATGTTTATTACTTTTTTAGGATTTTCTACTATGAACGACTGTCCAAGTGCAAGTTGGGTTTGTATAAATGGAGCAGCCTCATACCCTGCTTGATTACAATTGGTGACTAGCTCTTCTAAAATAGCATCACTTGGAACTTCTGCTCCAGCGTATCTAAACATTTTTTTGAAAACTTCTTTTGCAAAGGAACGGTAATCCTTGTTTTCATCTCTCTCTGTAGGTAATAGATGGATATACCCGTGGCCAGCATTGTAAAATTCTTCAAATTCTTTCTTATATGAATCGGTTTTTTGATGATTGGCAGTTTTGGGATCTTTGCAGTATAGCTCATCCAATGTATCACTTACAAGCTCTTTCTCAATATCTTCAAGTACTGAAGCAACAAATGCTTTGCCATGATCCGTATCTATTTCTCTTGTTCCTTTTTTGTTAAATATTTCGTCATTATATATATCATCACTATTAAAAAGTTCGCTTTTGCGGTGCTTAGCTCCTTCCTTAAATGCAATAATAAGATTTTTATCTATTTCTTTTCCGTTAATAATAAAATTCATCCTTTGAAAATCTAAGAACATTGTTTCACCAGAATTCGCTAATTTATTATCTTGATCTGCTCTTAATTTACTAAAATTGAACTCTTTAGCTGTGGCCTTTAATCTAACTACTGGACTCTTATTATTTTTCCCCTTTGCCTCTTTCATAAATAACACCTTACTGTAAATATGCTGTAAGTTGTATCATATAATGATGAATAATTTGGTAATATATTAAGAAAATCGACAGTATATTTCTTTATTTAAGAGGTGCAGGAAAGGCGTAGATTTCTCTTTTCATTTGTAGCGTACTATATTAACATTTATGTATTAATCTAGAAAATAATGATGAATAATATTGTAATTGTTGGTCTGCAATGGGGTGACGAAGGCAAGGGTAAAATAGTAGATTATCTTTCTGAGAATGCAGATGTAGTTGTGAGATTTCAGGGAGGAAATAATGCAGGGCACACTATAGTAGTAGATGATGAGGTTTATAAATTAAATTTACTGCCCTCTGCTGTTTTGAGAACGGGCAAAATATCTATCATAGGAAACGGTGTTGCTCTTGATTCACATGCTCTAATCTCAGAAATAGAGTTATTGAAAGTTAAAGGGATGGATATCAATCCCAATAATTTGATAGTATCTGAAAGCTGTCCATTAATACTTAGCGTACATAAGGACAAGGAAAAGCTATTTGAAGATTTAAACGGAAATCGCAAAATTGGTACAACAAACAAAGGAATAGGGCCATGTTATGAAGATAAAGTTGGAAGGAGAGCTATACGCCTTTGTGATTTAGAAAACGCAGATGAGCTCAATAAAAGAGTGGATACTCTTCTGAATTACCACAATGCTATCAGAAAAGGCCTTAACTACCAGGTGGTTAAAAAAGAAGAAATATTAAAAGAAATTCAAGGGATTTCAAAAAAAATTCTTTCATATAAAAAACCTGTGTGGAGGATATTAAATGACTTTGTGAAAGAAGGTAAGAAAATAATATTTGAAGGCGCCCAAGGCACATTTTTAGATATCGACCACGGAACTTACCCTTTTGTTACTTCAAGTAATACTGTAGCGTCGCAAGCAATAACAGGCTCAGGATTAGCCTCCAATGCTTACATTATTGGTGTGGTAAAAGCTTATACAACAAGAGTGGGCAATGGTCCATTCCCTACTGAGCAAAAGAACGAGATTGGAGATAGCTTATTTACTATAGGCAAGGAGCTTGGAACAGTGAGCAATAGAAGAAGGCGCTGCGGATGGTTTGACGCAGTTTTAGTGCGCCAGGCTGTGCAACTTTCTGGAGTTTCAAGCATTGTATTAACCAAATTAGATGTGCTTGATTCTTTTGATACAATTAAAATATGCACTGGTTACAAGTATAGCGGGAAAATGTATGATTATTTACCCGCATCGCATTCAATACAGGAGGAATTAGAGCCAATATATGAAGAGTTTCCTGGCTGGAAAGAAAATACTCAAGGTAAAAGGTCGATTGAAGCATTGCCTGTCAATTTAATAAAATATATAGACAAGTTAGAAAAATTAATAGGTGTACCAATTCATCTAATTTCAACTAGTCCAAAAAGAGAGGATGTTATTGAGCTTAAAGATTTCTGAAAACGTCTTGTTAACTTTTATCCAATAAAAAAAAATACTTGCGTAACTTCGAATAGTCTATTATGCAAGGTAGTAGTGTAAACGTATAGTGAGCAGTGTATAATGAAAGATAAAAGCTCAAGGTTAACACTTGCAGTTATTTTTACACAATTAAGTAATCATAAAAGTTAGTGTAGAACGAGATTATACAGTTTGATTTTTTTTAATATATGTTAATTGGTATAATATAAATATAGTTAAGGAGGCGTATTATGACTGGAAGTTTGGCTAAGAAAGAAAAAACAGCAGAGGCAGGAAAAACAAGTAATCAACTTGAAAAGTGTATTGGACCAACTTTACTGAATAGGGAGGTTTATTACTCCACGCTTATCTACTATACATTAAAAGAGTTATATTCACAATTAGGTGATATCTCTTATGCTAATAAAACAAGATCAGAAAAAGAAATAATCAATTTTTATGTTCTACCTCAATTTGCACGTTTTAAAGAAATTATTGATGAAGGTATAAAAAAAGATCCTTCGTTTGCAAATTCTGCTATTGTAAAGTTTTGCTCCTCAATTATAAAAAATAATAAATTACTTAAAGAATTAGAAGAAGTTAGTATTCCTGCCAAAAACTCTAGTGTAAAGGCAAGGGTAAGCTTTCAACTGAAAAATCTGAAAGAAAAGGTGTGGTTCTTAGGAAAACTAAAGGAAAAAAAGAATTTCACTTACGTGCAGAGGGCTTTTGGGGATAAGTGGAGTTTTTATGACCTAATAAATGATAGAGATTTTAAAAAAACGTACATAGATAAAGCAGTAACAGAGTCTGCTAATAAGAGCTTTAAGGAAGATATAGATAAATGCATAGAGTTGGCAGAGCAGGGAAAAAAAGCTGCAAGTAAATATTTTGAGGGAAAAGGCGTAGAGCTTCGAGCTTATTACACAGAAACTGATAACGCTCATAGAGTTTTGAATATCAATCTTATTAATTACAATAGAAGTGAGCCAACAAAGATTAGTGACATTTTGCAGCAAGAGAAAGAACTGAATATCTATTGCAATAAAAAACGTGAAATATGCGCTCATCGAGAAGGTAAGGAAAGACATTATAAATTTGAAGAAGGCGCATGTTATGAAATGACAAGCACTTGGCCTGTAAAGGATGAGTTCGGGAATGTTTCAATTTGTACCATGATTATGAATGTGAGTAGTGGTGGCATAACTGAAGTATTAAAATTTAATGGTAAAGATTTTGTGCTATCGGAGGAGATCCGAGAATTGATAAAGCAAAACGATGAATTATATATTCAAGGTCTCTCCTTACATAATGCTGTAATAAAATCACTAAAAAAGGGTGAGGCTGCTGATGTTGTACCTACTGCTAATAATAATTTTCAAAATGAATCTATAGTGGCCTATCAAGACAAAGAACCAGAGGAGAAATTAGATCCTAAAGTTGATGCTGACAATAGCCTTCCTCCTCCTCCTTCTATTAATAGCAATGCATTAATTCAAACAGAAGTCAATTTACAGCACACTGAAACTCAACCAGAAGTTGCTTCACAACAAATGGATGAATTGATTTTAAATAATCAGATGCTGTCCGAAGAAAACGTTGAATTGAAGCAAGAAGAAGCAGAGTTGCAAGTGATAAATAAAAAGCACCATGAATTAACACAAGAAAATCAGCAACTACAGGAGAAACTAGAAACAACCCAAGCAGAAGATAATCAAACAATTGTAAAAGAGAGGCAGAATAGCGATTTACAAGATAAACTTGGAGAAGAGAGACCAGAATTCGACATTCCAGAAAACGAGTACGAGGAATTTCCAGGAGATACAATGCTTATACTTAAACTCACTGAAGATGAAGATAACGTTAATGTTACACCAGAGAAGAAAAAATTACGCAGATTTTCAAGCGTTGATAGTGGACTTGGTGATGAGCATTATGTATCGGATCAGAGACCTGTAGAAATTGAGCAAGAGCAAAAAAACACAGAATTGCAAACTGAACTGGCACAAAAAGATAAAAAGTTAGCAAGTGCGTTAGCAGAGCTACAAGGGAAAGCACAAGAACTTGAAAGTGTATGTGAAGAAAAAGGAAAGCTAAGGCAAGAGCTGGAAGTTGCTAATGCAAAAAAGGAGGAGTTAAAAAGTAAATTAAAGAAATCGCAAGAAGAACTATATCATGTGCAGGAAGGAAAGTCTGATTTAGAGGACAAGTTTGATCAGTTAGAACGCTCTAATAAGGATATAGAGGAAGATAAAGAACGGTTTTCAAAACAAGTATTAGATCTGCAAAAAGAATTATCATGCTTGAAAGAGGTAAACCAAGCATTAAGCAATGAGCTAGAAAGTGCTCAAACAGAAAAGAAAAGAGTGAATCAGAAACTTGCAGAAGCTGAGCAAAGAATTGAAGCATTAAAAAAACAGACTAGTGATTTAAAAGATAAACTTGAAAAAAAGGAGCGAGGATCAAAGGCAGAAATAGATGCAATGCGCAAGGAGTTAACGCAGCTCAAAGAAAACCTGGAGGAGAAGGCACAAAAACTTAAAAGTGTATATGAAGAAAAAAGAAAGCTAGAGGACAAGCTGAAAGGTGTTAATACAGAAAAGAAGGAATTAGAAGACAAATTAAAAGAATTTGAAAAAGAGATAGACCAAGCAGCACACATAATGAAGGAAAAGGAGCGGTTTATAAGCAATTTAAAACGTCAAATGCAAGAGTTGGAAGATGAGTATAAAGCACAACAGGAATCTTCTAAACAAGAGATATGCAACCTAGCATGGAGAGTTGAAGAGTTAAGAAGCGAGCTAGAGCGTGAGAATGAATGGGATGATAAAGTTGTAGAAATGCTTAATGGACTGGAAGAAAAAATTCGTGCTGATGGACAAAGGAGCCTCAACGATCAATTTTATACTCTAACAGGAGACATTTCTAGTGAGCCTGACAATGCTCCACGAAAGAAGATAGAGTTATCCAGATCTTTAAGCCTTGATAATGAGTCTTATGTTCCACTAGAAGGGGAGAGAAGATCACTCAGATCTTTAAGCATTGATGGCGGATATGGTAGCGATGAGGAAAATTGTGATAATGATTTATCTTCCAACATAACTACAAGTTCTATTGAGAAGGTGGCAGAGAGTAGAAACGTAGGTAGCTCGCCTTTTCTCGGTTAGGTTGGAGAAAGTGAAAAATGCAGGTTCGAAAGCATTATTGTGAAGATGGTTGGGGTTGAGTTGCAAGAGAAATACTTAAGTGGAGTGCAAAAAGTCTTTTGTGTTGATAATAATTTAAAATCTATAGTAGACTGAAAAAGATTATTAAATTATAATATAACATATGATAAAAGACGAGAAATCGAAAACAATTTTTGAAGTGGAAGGGGCAGTAACTGCTTTACTACCTGCAGCAGAATTTAGAGTGAAACTGGACAATGAACATGAGATTATCTGTCATGTATCAGGGAAAGTGAGAAGAAGTAAAATACGCATCATTATAGGGGATAGGGTGTTAGTTGAGATGAGCATTTACGATAGGAATGCGAAAAAAGGTCGGATCATTAGAAGGCTTAAAGGTACAAGTGACAGAACGATCTCTAAATAGTCTTATTCTTGCTTCATCATCGAAAAGGCGTATAGCTTTACTAAAACAAATAAATATTGAGCCAGGTTTAATTTTGCCAGCAGACATAGATGAAGCCCCTTTAAAAAAGGAACTTCCGAAGGATTACTCAATCCGTATGGCAAAAAGTAAAGCGGAGAAAATACAAAGCTCAAATCCAAATTACTTTGTGCTTGGTGTTGATACAGTTGTTGCTTGTGGTAGAAGGATATTGCTTAAAGCTGAAAACGTTGAACAAGCAGAAAAATGTATCCGCTTGTTATCAGGAAGAAGGCATAGAGTATACACCAGTGTATGTTTATTAACTCCCGATCAATCTAAACAACATATCAGGACTGTGGTTACAATAGTGAAATTTAAACGTCTCAGTGAACAAGAAATTAAGTATTATTTAGCATCAGAAGAGTGGAAAAATAGGGCAGGGGGATGCAATATACAAGGCCTAGCTGGAATGTTCGTATTGTTCTTACGCGGCTCCTACTCTTCTGTTATAGGGTTACCGTTGCATGAAACCTATTGTTTGCTAAGCAATTATTTTAACCTCAATTTATATTGAAATACCTTTATTGGTATCTTTTTCTTGTTGTGACTCAGCAATACGTTTAGTCCAATCCAGTGGTCTTTTATTTCTGTTACCTAATGCGATTCTATCGCGATCACAACTATCAGTGTGTTCTGTTAAAGTATCTTCTCTTTCTTCTTTTATTACTCCAACTTCCAGTTGTATCTTATCTTTTTCTAGCAATTTATATAGTTCGCTATTTTTATCTACGGTTGGACTAGTGTCAGCATTTTCTCGTTCTGCCACTGTTTTTACATCTGTTGAACTATCTTTTAGCAACCCGGCTGCCAATAAATGTTCTTTAGTTTGTTCACTAATTCCTCTTTGATCCACTGGTTTTAGTGGGAACTTCTGAGTTTCTTTATCCAACTTACTGGTAAATTCCGTAAGTAGAGTGTCATCTTTTTGTTCAACATTCATTAGGCTCGCTTTTAACTGTTCAGGATTTACTTGAGATTGTTCATGATTGGCATGAATTGGAGATGAATAGCCCGAATCATTTGTTTTTACATCTGTTGAACTGTCTTTTAGCAATCCATCTTCTCTCAAGCGTTTTTTAGTTTCTTCACTAATTCCTCTTTGATCCACTGGTTTTAGTGGAAACTTCTGAGTTTCTTTATCCAACTTACTGGTAAATTCCGTAAGTAGAGTATCATCTCTTTGTTCAACATTCATTAGGCTCGCTTTTAACTGTCCAGGATTTACTTGAGATTGTTCATGATTGGCATGAGTTGGAGATGAATAGCCCGAATCATTTGTTTTTACATCTGTTGAACTGTCTTTTAGCAATCCATCTTCTCTCAAGCGTTTTTTAGTTTCTTCACTAATCTGACTCTGATCAGCCGGTTTTAACCCGAGATTTTCTTGACCTAATGTATTTTTAAGTTCTTCAAATAGAGTTAGATTAATATGTTCTTCTAATTTCCTTCCTACCTGTTTTAAATCTGTTTGAGATTTACTATCATTATTAGTTGGAGATATATAGCCTGAATCACTTATACTATTTGGTGTTGAAGCAGAGACACTAACAGTTGGACCTTCCACTGTTTTTACATCTGCTAAATTGTCTTTTTGCAACCCATCTTCTTTATCTTGTGACAGTTTATCAGTAGGATCAACTTGCCTTAATCCTCTATTATCTTGCTGTGATCTATCTCTAATTTCTTTAAGAAGATTTTCAGGCGGAGTTTGATCACTTTGTTCAATGTTCTCTAAGCTCCTCTTTGGCTGCTCAGGATCTACTTGAGGTTGAGCATGAATTTGAGATGAAGAGCCCGAGTCACTTTTGCTATTGGGTTTTGGAACAGAAAATGACTGTTCACTTTCTTTCCACTCAGCACCACTAGCACTTTGGTTATCACTGTTATATATATCTGGATCTGGAGAAGGTGAATAAGGAATTCTGTCCTTTAATGTCTCTAACGGTGATGGGTTATTTTTTCTACTTCCTGCAATTGATGCTTCTCTATCATCAACATCAGTGTGCCGTAAGTTGTTTTTCTTGAAATTCCTGATCTCTTGTAATAGATCGCTTTTGCTATTTCCTTCTTGTTGCGGGATTTCAGGTTGTTGCTGATCATTAGGTGTTTGCTCACTTCTATCTGGTTTTTGGCTTCCAGGTACAGCATGTCCAAATGTAGGATTGTCATAACGTCCATCTTCTTGCCTATTATCTTGATTGTGGCTTACAGACTTGGTGAAAGTAGAACTATCTGAAGGATCAGAAGTTGCACCTTTTTGCTGATCATTAGGTGTTTGCTCACTTCTATCTGGTTTTCGGCTTCCAGGTACAGCATGTCCAAATGTAGGATTGTCATACCGTTCATCTTCTTGCCTATTATCTTGATTGTGGCTTACAGACTTGGTGAAAGTAGAACTATCTGAAGGATCAGAAGATGGAAAATCATAGTTATCTCTACTATCAGACCGTGATACAGTGGTTGCACCTTTTTGCTGATTATTAGGTGTTTGCTCATTTCCGCGCAAGTCATCTGGTTTTTGGCTTCCACTCCCTTGCTCATCGAAAACATCTTTTTTGAGTGAATTAGTTCTAGTTGGTACTTGTGGAGGAGTTTTTTTGTTCTGAGGATTTTTCCCTTGACTTCCGTAGCCTAAATCGTTTCCACTATCAGACCGTAATACAGTGGTTGCACCTTTTTGCTGATTATTAGGTGTTTGCTCATTTCCGCGCAAGCCATCTGGTTTTTGGCTTCCACTCCCTTGCTCATCGAAAACATCTTTTTTGAGTGAATTAGTTCTAGTTGGTACTTGTGGAGGAGTTTTTTTGTTCTGAGGATTTTTCCCTTGACTTCCGTAGCCTAAATCGTTTCCACTATCAGACCGTGATACAGTGGTTGCACCTTTTTGCTGATTATTAGGTGTTGGATTATTCTGTTTATCTCTTTGCCCACCATCTTGGCTTACAGGCTTGGCAGAGGTATTCCTCCTTTGCTTATTGAAAACATCTTTTTCAGGTGGTAGTGAACTAGTTCTAAGTGGTGGCAGCGGAGGGGTCTGAGACCCAACTCCTCGATTCATGTGGGTAGCTTTGTCTTTTACGATATCGTCATTTCTTATAGTACTTTCAAATGACGTTTGCATCTCATTCGCTTTTCCTTGTCCCTTTTCCCTGAATTCTATTTCATGCAAGAATAAACCACCTATTTTTACGTCTTTATTTGCTTTTAGCTGATCTTCAGTAACGCCATTACCTTCAATAAGTTCTATACCATCTTTATCAATATTGATTTTGATAGTACACTTTTCCCCATTCACATACCAATTTAGCGTCATCTCATATGAACCATCGGTTACGACATAATGTCTTATTTTTTTCCCTCCTTCCTCGGCAACAAAACCATGCATTCCGCTCTTTCCATCACTATGCAACGTTGAAAATCCCGAGATTCCATTCTTCTGACAAAAATCACTGTTTAAAAATTCGCTGATTTTGAACTCTTTCTTGTTATCCTCCAGTGTAATACTTGCATGATTACCATATATTGAAACTTTTTTATCTTCAACATCATCATTAATGTTATTAGCACTAGTAATATATTTATTCAACTCTTCTTTAGCTTTATCTTCAAGCTCTTGTCTAGCTGTCTTGTCGCATTCCTGAAGAATAACTCCACATGCTTTATTTTTGTCTTTATCTTCGTTCCAATCCCAATCGGCGCGTTCTGTTAAAAACTTTACTGTGTTAAAATCAACTCTAGCATTATAAATTGGGTCGTCCTTTTTATCAAATAAAGGAAAAAATTCTTGAATGCGCTCATTATAAATGTGTTCTTGTTGTGTATCGTTAGTGCTCATATACCCCTCACTAATAACCCTCTGCCTTTAGTTCTAGCTAATACTAGCTAATATAATTATCACGAGCATTGGTTGAATTTTTATTAAGGAAGGTTGTGTTGTTACTCAGATGGCAACTTTTAGTTGGCGCCTAATTTTAAATATCTGTTGCTCATAGTGAATACTTCTGGATCTTTAGAAGTTAGCTTGAGTATAGCAAGTATGTTGATAAACAACAAAGCAGCAATCGAGATATCAGCGACATCCCATAGCAACCGGACTTTACCTATCGCACCAAGCGGAATGATCATGGTAAAAATTACAATCCAGATTTTAGTGTATTTATTATCCATAGACACATAACGTATTGTCTGTTTTGAGCAAAAAAACCAAGTAAAAATAGTAGTGAAAGCAAAACAAAACATTATGGCCATAATTAAATAGTCAATATAGGGCCAATTCATAGCTTTTCTAAAAGCAAATATGCACATGTTAGTACTCTCTAAATCAGTGACCCAAGAATCTGTGACAAGCAGTACCATTGTTGTAATAAACACTATGAATGCAACTATAAAAGGCGATATTATTGTGATTAGGCTCTGTTCAATAATAAATTTATTGTTATTTTTCTTAGGAACAATTGAAGAGTGCACGATTCCTTCGAGGCCAAGCCCTATATCTGTTGCAAAAATACCTCGCAAAGTTCCGACTTGAATAATAGTCAACATTTCTAAAATCAAACCTAGAGATAAACCAGAATTAAAGCTACTAGTTGTAAAAAAACTGCTTGTTATTAATTTTAGAGAAGGAAGGATATTTTCACTAAACTTAAATAATATGATACCGCAAAGTATGAGGTAACTTACCGTCATTATCGGTATCATAGCCGATATAAAAATTTTAATTTTTTTTAAGCTGAGAGCTGCAACAACAAAAAATATTATGGCCATTACAATGCCACCAACAACTGCAGGCACATCTATCATGTTAAGTGGTATTGATAGAGAATTTACCTGAACAAGGTTACCAACTGTTATTGAAACCATCATCATAACAACTAGAAACACAATTGTAGCTTTTCTAGAGTTAAATGCATCAGCCATGTAGGCTACGGGGCCACCTATAAACCGTCCGTTCTTTTCCTTTCTGGTTTTTATACTTAGATAACAAGTGACATATTTTATCACAGAAGTGATAACAATAATTATCGCCATCCATAAAATAGAGCCCGGTCCCCCGGTTTTTAGAGCAACAGCAGTTCCTGAAATATTTCCTACTCCTAAATTTCCCCCTAAGATTGTAAACAGGGCGGCTATAGAAGAAAATTTATTTTCTCCTTTTTTAGCTCCAAGGAGTGAAAGGGCGTATGGTAATCTAAATATCTGTAGCCATTTTAGTTTAACCGATAGGTAAACACCAGCAACTAGCATGAGTAATATTGTTGGCAGTAATAAAACAAACTTTACTGTATCCATCTGTAAAAGTGAGTGTTTTGACTTAAGTATACATACAAAAGTTGAAAATACCTAACCTATTTTCTATGGGAGTTCGTATGACTTCGTTTCTGTCATCCTAGCACCCCTTTCCTGTCATCCAAGTAGCTGATACTGGGACCAGTTTTCCATATCAAAAATTTTTATTTTAACATAATACTAGCTGCTCTCATACTCAGTTTTTAGTCAAAGTCAGTGTCAAGCTCTACAAAGTATTTTTCCGCTTCTTTCTGCGCTCTGTTCGCGTTGTTGACTAACTAAATGTAAGCTGCCACGTATACTGAAGTTGTGATATATACGATAAATAGAAATAATCGTATAAAAGAAAAGAAGATATTGGATATCTTCTTTTTTTACTGTGATTAAAGATACATTGTATCTAGAGCGTGTATTGCATCTGCCATAAGTGATAATTTTATGCTCTCAGCAGAGAGATTGTCTGCAGTAGCTAGCTAATTTCTCACTAAGTGTTACTTCTTGTGAATGAGGTTGAGAATATGAAAAATTAGTATTATTACACCAGTGCTTGCACACTTTATGCCAGTACGTACCACTATTGTGTCTTTGGTCGCATATTTTGACGCAATCGCCGTATGTATGTTGTATGGGTACCTCATTTTCACTATTCATGGAATTCCGTAGATCAAGTTTTTGTGTATGTTTTGTCATAATATACTCCTTAATTTAAAAATTAATATAATTTTAACATATAAATGCAGATATTATATTAATATTAGTATAATTACTTTTCAGAGCAGTAATATATAGCTTATGATACCTTTTGAAAAGATTTATGCCTTTTATCGTTCTTAATTTTCAGAAAAAACAGGTTATCTGTTTTCAAGTAGCTAATTATAGAAGTAATCGTATTAAAAAAAAGAAGATATTCAATATCTTCTTTTTTTATTGTGATTAAAGATACATTGGATCTAGATCATGTATTTCATCTGCCATAGACAATAATTTCAAGCTCTCGTCAAGGAGATTATTTGCACTAGCTGTTAATTTCCCACTAAGTGTTGGTTTTGATGAATGAGATGGGGAATTTTGAGGACTCTGAGAAATACATTTTTCAAAGCAATCAATATCTACCATCTCAGCTCTATTACCTTTTCCATCTGCAGAACCAAGTACCGTACATTTATCTCTGCATTTTAACACATTATCCATATCCATAATATACTCCTTAATTAAAAAATCAATATAATATTAACATGTAAATATTAATGATATACTAATATCAGTATAATTGCTTTTCAGAGATATAGCTTATGATATCTTTTGAAAAGATTTATGCCTCTTATTATTTAATCTGCAAATTCTTTATTGAAAAATTCAGGAAAATGCTGTATAATTACTCATAAACTTTGGTAGAACTTATGGCAGATTCAAGAGTTAATGTAACCTTCGACCCAGAAACTTCACAACACCTTATTGAACTAGCTAAAGCCACTAAACAACTGTTTAAAAATTAACAGGAAAGCTAGTCAAAGAAGCGATCGAGCTTGAAGTAGAAGATGTAGCGTTTTCTAAAGTGATTAGAGAATTAAGTGATGATGATGCAGAAGAAGTAGATGATAGTGAAGGCATCTGGAAATAAGCGATATACTATTAAATATTTCAAACATGTTATTAAGAGAAATTTGCCTTCCTTACCACAGGACGTAAAGCCAAGTATTAAAAACGCAATAAAAGAGCGTCTTGAGACTGATCCTGTTAGTAATGGTATATTATTACGCAATAGATTAAAGGGACATAGAAGAATAAAAGTTGCTGATTACCATGTAAATACCGCAAAACGCATAGTAACTATTATTTCAATAGGACATAGGGATAACATTTTTAAACTATTGAACCTATCACTGGACTGATAACTTACTCGCCCCCTGAGAACTCTATTTTTCATACCACTCATTTATAAGTTCATTGACATCAGAATTTATAAAATTCTTTAGTGGCTGTTTGATTTTTATCTCAGCACTTTTAGGGATGCACCTATCTTTACATATCGCATAATTTATATGGAAGTTAAGGTCAATATACCCTTGATTTGAAAACACATTCATCTTAAAGGGAAATAATACCATATCCTCATATACGTTACTGATAAATATCTCTCTTCCTACTTTATCTCTATGTTCCTTTGGAGTAGGCCAGTAAATATCTATGTTTAATGTGTTACCCTTACAATCAAAAGAAGTGGGAAAACCGAAATCTCCAGGATCTTTATAATATATGTGCCAGCCTGGTTCTACTGTAACCCTTATTGCACCTTTAAGAGTGAGGCTTGCTTCATTTATCTCGCCAATAAGTAAATCAAATTTTGCAATTTCCTCATCAGCATATAGTTGAGTGCAAGAAAAAAATAAAAACAATATTAAATATATATGTATTTTCATTAAGGTAAAATTCTCCTTTTATAGAGAAAGTGATTTAGATTTTAATTATTATATTTAATAGTATTATATAGATTATTTATTAACATAGCATTATTCTAATATATACAACTGTAATATAAATGGGTGAAAAGAATAAGTCATTGTGGAAAACACATATAGCTAAACTGACTTAGATTTACCGACAATTTGAAAAACAAAAATTCGTCATTCCGCTACTTGTTAGCGGAATCTATCCGCGGCGGTATGACGTAGGAGAACCTTTCTTGGGTTAGCTATAGACAACCATAATATAAAAGAGTGAAACGGATGCAAACAGTAGTACATTTCTGCACCAAACGTATTACCTTTAACGAATAGTAAAATGTGAGATTTTTTGGAACTACCGTGGAGCAATTGCTCCACGGTTTCACTCTACTTAGAATCCACCCATGCCACCCATTTCTCCTGCGCCCATAGGAGATGAAGCATTTTCTTTGCTTGGTACATCAACTATCATAGATTCAGTAGTAATCAGCACACTCGCAACAGATATCGCTGTTTCAAAAGCAATACGCACCACTTTTGCTGGATCAATCACACCAGCTGTAAATGCATTAGCGTAATTCATAGCCTCAACGTTGTATATAAGCTCTTTATCATTCTGCTTAATCAAATAGTCAATTATAACAGCAGATTCAAGACCAGCATTTTTAACTAACCTTCTAATTGGAGCACTGAGAATTTTCTTGATAATGTTTATGCCTATTTGCTCTTCGTCACTTGCACCTTTTAATTTGTCGAGAACAGATGAAGCATAAAGAAGCGCAACTCCACCACCTGGAACTATGCCTTCTTCAATTGCAGCTCTTGTTGCATGCAGCGCATCTTCAACTCTATCTCTACGTTCTTTAACTTCCACTTCAGTTGCTCCACCAACTTTTAGCACAGCAACACCACCTGATAATTTCGCTAAACGTTCTCTTAGCTTTTCTTTATCATAATCAGAAGTTGAAGTTTCAATTTGAGATTTGATCTGCTCGATTCTAGCTTTCACACTGTCAGAATCGCTATTTTCGCTGACAACTGTGGTATTATCTTTAGTAATTTTAACATTTTTAGCAGTACCAAGATCATCAAGTGTCAGATCTTCCATCTTAATTCCAAGTTCATCTTTTATGACGTACTTAGCACCAGTCAAAGTTGCTATATCTTCGAGCATCTCCTTTCTTCTGTCACCAAAACCTGGAGCTTTTACTGCAGCAACTTTTAAACCACCACGCAATTTATTGATAACTAAAGTGCTTAATGCTTCACCTTCGATATCCTCTGCAATAATAACTAAAGGTTTACCAGATTTAACAACAGCTTCAAGAATAGGAAGTAAAGGTTGAATAATATTTAATTTTTTCTCTGTAATTAATAGATAAGGATTATCAAGCTCCACGATCATTTTTTCATTATTTGTAATAAAATACGGAGAAAGATAACCGCGATCAAATTGCATGCCAGTAGTCAGCTCAACTTCTAACTCTTTTGAACCTTTACTTTCTTCAACAGTTATTACACCCTCTTTTCCAACTTTTTTCACGGAATCAGCAATACTGTTACCTATATCCTTATCACCATTTGCAGAAATTATTGCAACTTGTGCCACTTCGTCTATTTTCTCTAGAGAAATTGTACGAGACATTGACGTAATTTCCTTTAATATTACATCTTTCGCCTTCTGTATTCCGTTTTTAATACCAACACGATCGTTTCCAGCAGCAATTGACTTTGAAGCTTCCATTATCATATTGCTAGTTAGTATTGAGCACGTTGTTGTACCATCACCAACTTTGTCGTTACATTGAGAACAACTTTGGGCAAAGATGCTTGCTATTGCAGCATTTAGTGGTTTTTCAGGCTTGATGCCCTTCATCACCTTATAACCATCTTTTGTAATTTCTGGTGCTCCATAGGGCTTATTAATCCCTACTGTTTTTCCCCTAGGTCCCGCAGTTATTGCCACCGTTGAGTCTACTATTGCTGCGACTTCACGAAAGGCTTCTTGCAACTGCTCACCTGATACTACTACATTAGTCATTTTTATCACCTCTTGTTAATAAAAAATTTAGAAAACTATAATAAAACCATTTACAATGCGCCATGTTGCGCTTTGTTTCAGTTTAGTAAAATAAAGACTGCTATTTAATGACAGCAAGTATATCGGACTCTTTCATCACGATAAGCTTTTCATCATTATGTTCTATTTCTGTACCAGCCCATTGACGATAGAACACTTTATCACCAGCTTTCACAGTTAAAGCTACGCGTTCGCCATTTGAGTTGCGTGAACCTTCACCAGTTGCTACAATTTCACCTTTAGTAGGTTTCTTTTCAGCACTTGATGGAAGCATAATTCCACCTTGCTTTTCCTCGCTAACAGGCTTGATCAGCACGCTATCATCCAATACATTTAAACTTACATTTGACATTTGCTTTTCCTCTCAACAAATTAACCTATAACTTTATATATATACTCGTAAGTTAGATTTCAAGGGCTGGAGCTTGTAAAATATGCACACCATTATAAAATATGCACGCCAAAAGCAGTTTCTAAAAGAGCCTAATGTTATATAATAAAATTTAGATTTGTTTATAGAGATTTCATGAGTTATATACCATTCTTAAGTCGTGGTGTGATAGTGCTATATGGGCCTGACACTAGAGATTTTCTGCAGGGTATTATAACCAATGATATTAATAAGTTGGGTAGCCAAAAAGCCATTTACTCTTTATTGCTTAGCCCTCAAGGAAAATATCTATATGATTTTTTTCTTATTGAATATGGTAAATACACCCTCTTGGAGTGCGAAAACATGCACTTGCAGCAAATAATCGAGAAACTAGATTTACTTAAAACTTATTTGAGGGTGAAGATTAAAGACGTTAGTGCACTATATAAGGTTGGAGTTTTGTTTAATACTAAGTCAACGGAGTGTAGTGGTAAGTCACAAGTTATTTTTCAAGATCCAAGGCACAAACTGCTAGGAATGAGGATCATACATAAAGATGAAATGAAAGAGCCGGTTGGGGATTTTACTCAGTATGAAAAAGTTAGAATTCAAAATCTCGTTCCAGATGGAGCAAAAGATATGGTACAAAATTCATCGTTCCCACTGCAATTTTTAATCGATAAAGTAAACGGTATAAGCTTTAATAAGGGGTGTTATATAGGTCAGGAAGTCGTAAATCGAATGAGCAGACAAGAAATATTCAGAAGAAAGCTTTACCTTGTTGAGGGGGATAACGCACTTCCAGATATTGGCACTAAAGTGACAAATGAAAATAATGAGGAAATAGGGGAACTGCGCTCTAGTGTAGACAACATTGGACTTGCATTGCTTAATACTGGAAAGAGCCATGCAAATTTATATGCTAGTGGGGTCAGGTGCGTTGAGACGTTGAAGTCTTAAGGTAGCGCATATAGAAACGAAAAAGCTGCTTGACACATTTCGCCAGCCCCTTTATCATAAAACTGAAGGTATTCAGTTATCTTCATCTGTGCAGATTAAACAGCAAGAAAACAACGTAGTTGGCGTCTTATTTTTAATTTTTTGCACTATGTGCATCTTATGTCTTCACAATATTTCTAGGTTTTTACCTACACAAGCTGAAACGCGCTTATAAGTCGTTTAAGACAGTATAGTACGCCAATTTGCAGGATTAGAGAGTGACAACTAGCTAACACGGGATTTCTTTTGCCTTTTTTTCTACTTAGTAAATTTCTTAAACATTTAAACTAAGGTGAGTTGCAATTAAAAGCAGCTAAATTGCAGTGTTTAAGACTTAAAAAACGCCAATACTGAAAATAGACAATGACCAGGGCTTCTTTTGCCTTTTTTTTTATTTGGTAAATTTCTTAATATTTATAGCTAAAAGAGCCCAAGAGAGGTGTCATTCCAGTGCCCCTGTGATGTCATTCCAGTGCTTGACACTGGAATCCAGTTTTCCATATAATCTCATCGAAAACGTTGTAACCACTTTCTATGCTAGTTTGCTTGTTTACAAGCAAACTTTCCTGGATCCCAGTGTCTGGGCACTGGGATGACACCATTCTTTTTCCTGGATTCCAAACTGGGATGACAGCTAGCCTGACAATCGTCATCCCGCTACGTGTTAGCGGGATCTAGAGATACTGTGACGGTATGACGTAGGACTGCTGTCATCCCGCTGCTTGTTAGCGGGATCTAGAGATACCGCGGCGGTATGACGTAGGGAAACCTGACTTGTTTTCTGGATCCAAGTAGTCTGGGCACTGGGATGACAAGAAGAGGGTACTGGGATGACAGGAGAAGGAGGCATTATTTTTTAGATTACTTGTCTACCTTATTTGCCGTTCTCCTGAACAAATACCTTCCACTTCTTCCACTTTAGTACTAGGCTTTGACATCATATACGTAATACCACCAACCGCTAGTGTTGCTATTGCGACTGTGGCTACCGCTATTACTATAGATATTAACTCAACTGCAATTGTTCCGGTTGTAAAAAGTGCTACTACTATTGCAGTGCCTAGTAATGCTGTTGAACAACCGGCAATAGATCCCGCTAACACGTAGCGGGATGACGAATTTGTATCGGAAAACAAGTAGTGGAATAATGACAACCACGTCATACCGCCGCGGTATCTCGGCAATAGATCCCGCTAACACGTAGCGGGATGACGAATTTGTATCGGAAAACAAGTAGCGGAATAATGACAACCACGTCATACCGCGATTTATTCGCGGTATCTCATCCGCTAACTAGTAGCGGGATGACGGTTTTTCAAATTGTCGGTAAATCTAAGTCAGTTTAGCTATATATGTTTAGGTTGTAAAATCCCAAAAAGCAGCCAGAATAGAATAAGCAAACATTTACGAATTGAATTTAGTGCAAACAAGGGTGTTGATATCAACCATACTCTGCAGAATCGCAATATGGTATGACTACATGCTCTTTATTGATTTGATTAACATAATCAGCAGAGAGTTTTGTTTTGCAAAAGATGTCTACAGTAACATACTGCAATTATTTGGAATTGTAGGGCTAGGCGCAATTGTAAGGCCACTTGGTGCATTCATATTTGGTCACGTTGGTGACAGGTATGGAAGGAGGATAGCATTAATAATTACTATCTTGCTAATATCGATACCATCAAGTCTCATTGCATTTATTCCAAGTCACAATCAAGTAGGTATAATTTCTACTATATTGCTTCTTGCAATCCATGTGACACAAGGAATTGCACTTGGTGGTGAACAAGGAAGTTCTGTTTATCTTATAGAGCATTTATCCAGTAGGAAAGAGAACTTAGGGATGTATTTTGGAATAATGGGCTTTGGTCGTTCCATTGGTGTACTGCTTTCTGCGGTGATAGTAATTATCTGCAAAAAAACTACTGATTTTTGTATCTGGGGTTGGAGATTGCCATTTGTTTTCTCAGCTATTTTAGGATTAATTAGCGCGTATAGCATATACACATTGGGAGAAACTCCAGCATATGAAAAAAATCGAAAACAAAGAAATTTACCTGATTTGCCAATAATAGAGCTTATAAAGCGCCACAAGAGAGCTCTTATACTTGCTATTTTAATATCTGTACCTGTTAATGTTGCTGTTGGATTTACCATATTTCTTCGAACACTCGCAAAGGAAATAGCATCAGTGGATGTTTATGTAACGACATATATCAACGAAATTGTATTGATTATAACCAGTGTATTAATGCCGATATCTTCAATAGCGTTTGGAATGTTGGCTGATAAAGTTGGAAAAGAGCGCACTGCAATCTTATTTATAGCAATTACAATGGCACTGTGTTGTCCTGCGTTATCTATTGCATATTACTACAAAAATTATCTTGTGATTGCGTTGAGCGTAATGGTTCTCTCTATAATAGAAAGGGGTATAGTTCCCATAGGAATAGTTGCATCTGAACTCTTTCCCACCAATGTCAGATTTAGTGGCGTAAGCTTATCACGTAACATCTCTTATGCATTACATGGAGGATTTACCCCTATGGTTTGTATTTGGTTGACTGTAACATTTCCTCAAACAAACCTTGCTGCTGGGCTTTATATAGTCTTCTGCTTGTTGGTCAGTGTGGTAGCAATATTGCAAATAAAGCCACAAGATAAAAAATGTGATTGGTCTTAGTTTTCTCTTATGTGATTTGATAGACCGGGAAAGGGTTTCATCTAAGTAGCTGACACCCTGACAACCGTCATCCCGCTGCTTGTTAGCGGGATCTAGAGATACCGCGGCGGTATGACGTAGGACTGCTGTCATTCCAGTCTGGAATCCAGAGAAAAGGATGATGTCATCCCAGTGTCCCTGTAATGTCATTCCAGTGCTTGACACTGGAATCCAGCCTTTATTATGCAGCCACTTGGTTAAAATTAAGTCTTCTGGATCCCAGTGTCTGGGCACTGGGATGACACCATTTATTGTAACTCACATTTACTCTATGATTATCTTTTTAGATCACCTTGTCTACCTATTTTGCCACTCTGCTGAACGGATACGACACTGGAATCCAGAAAAAAGGATGATGTCATCCCAGTGCCCAGACACTGGGATCCAGCCTTTATCATGCAATTTTATCATATAAATCTTTCCATTCCTGATGTGTCTGTATATAAACATAATAACTTTTTATATATAGGAAATAAATTTACTGGATCCCAGTGTCAAGCACTGGGATGACAACCTCCTGGTAGACAATGTTCGTACAGCTGTGTGTCTGGGCACTGGGATGACACCCTCTGTTGTACGTCACGCGCTGGAATGACAGAGAAATCTAATTGAAATTGTTAGACCTAATTAGGTCCTTAGTCTTTCAAAAAAATCCTTTAACAAAAAAGAGCATTCTATTTCTAATATCCCACCATAAACTTCAGGTATATGGCTGCAAAATTGAAATATCTTAGCACCATTTTCAATTCCTCCACCTTTTGGATTATAAGCTCCAAAGTACAATCGTTTAATTCTGGCAAAGGAAATAGCTTGAGCACACATCGGACATGGTTCTAATGTTACGTATATGTCAGAATCATAAAGCGTTGAAGTTGAGAGCAACTCACATGCCTGCTTGATCGCTAACATCTCTGCATGTGCAGTTGGATCGCTGGATATATTGTGTGCAGAAGAAACAACATTGCTTCTACTTACTATTACAGCACCTATGGGAACCTCATCATTTTTTTGAGCAAGTTTGGCTTGCTCTATGGCAAGCTCCATATATTGATACTTGAACACTTTCCTTTGCTAATCTTCTTTTTTTAAATTTTATTAACTGCTGCCTTAATAAACGATATAAAAAGAGGATGAGGAGAAAACGGCTTTGATTGAAACTCTGGATGAAACTGCACACCAATAAACCACGGATGACTCTCTAACTCCACTGCCTCTATGCACGTTCCATCTTCTGATATGCCACTGCATAGAAGCCCATTTTTTTCCAAATCATCTTTATAATCTGAATTGATTATGTATCTATGCCTATGCCTTTCTGAAATAGTAGTGTTACTATATGCATCCATCATTTTAGAGTTTGCATTTATGTTACATTTGTATGCCCCAAGTCTCATGGTTCCACCAAGATCGTCATCTTGATCGCCAGCTAACTTAACGATTGGATGTTTACAGTTATGAAATTCTTCAGAGTGTGCATCTTCAAGCTTAACAACATTACGAGCAAACTCAATAATTGCAAGCTGCATACCAAGGCAAATTCCGAAAAATGGGATATTATTTGTACGGGCATAATTTATTGCTAATATTTTACCCTCTACTCCGTCATCACCAAACCCCCCTGGGACAAGGATTGCATGAGAATTCTGTAATTTTTCTTCTATAAGCTTCTCATTTATAGGTTTTTCTTCCTTTTCTCTTGAGTTAACCCAATTTATCCTTACTTTGACTTTATTACTAATTGCACCATGATTTAATGCTTCAACTAGTGATTTATACGCATCAGGGCATTCGGTATATTTCCCTACTATAGACACAGTAACTTCCTGTGTTGGGTGCCTTATGGAATGCACTATTTGATCCCATTCAATCAAGCTTGGTTTTGGCTCACTTAAATGAAAGTGCTCCAAAATTTGCGTATCAAGCCCACATTGGCTATACAACACCGGTAACTCATATATATGACTCACATCAGGAGCAGGTATCACATTGGATAAAGAAACATTGCAAAGCTTAGCTATTTTCTCTCTTTGATTATCGAAAATTTCTTTCTCACTGCGGCATAATATAATATCTGGCTGTAACCCCGCGGAATTTAACTCTCGAACTGAATGCTGCGTTGGTTTTGTCTTTAATTCTTGCGCTGCAGTAAGATATGGTATTAAAGTTAAGTGAATAAGGATAACTCTTTGTTTTCCTAATGTGTAGTTAACTTGGCGTATAGCCTCCAAAAATGGTTGGCTTTCAATGTCACCTACAGTTCCGCCTATTTCACATATTACAAAATCTAAACCTTCCGTACCATTAAAAATGAACGATTTGATTAAATCTGTTACATGAGGAATGACTTGCACAGTTTTGCCCAGATAATCACCACGCCTCTCTTTCTTCAATAACTCATGATATATCTTACCAGTTGTTATATTGTCATCTTTTGTTGCTTTAATTCCAGTAAAACGCTCATAATGCCCAAGATCCAAATCAGTTTCAGCACCATCCTCGGTAACAAACACCTCTCCGTGCTGAGTTGGGTTCATTGTCCCAGGATCAATGT
This sequence comes from Wolbachia endosymbiont (group A) of Apoderus coryli, assembly GCF_947251615.1. Taxonomy (NCBI): domain Bacteria; kingdom Pseudomonadati; phylum Pseudomonadota; class Alphaproteobacteria; order Rickettsiales; family Anaplasmataceae; genus Wolbachia; species Wolbachia endosymbiont (group A) of Apoderus coryli. The sequence continues at coordinate 742,041 of NZ_OX366367.1, forward strand.
TGAGATACGGGTCAAGTTTTCTGATACGGATCTTAAAACCGTGAGCTTGAAGAAGCGCACCAACGCTTGAAGAAACTAAGCCTTTACCAAGCGACGATACAACTCCACCTGTGACAAAGATAAATTTAGCTTCCTTCATTAATTTTCAAATGGAACAGAAGTAGATTCACTTTCTTGCTTTTTTTCTAATATAATTTTTTCTACGATCGATTTTTTATGTACGTCTTTTGAACATAATCCTGACAATAGCAATGTGTTTATAATAAACAATCCAGCAACAATAGCCGTTATTCTGCTGAGCGGGTTTTCAGAAGATTTCACCGGAATCATCGAATTGACCCCTTGTTGTGTATTACTAAAACCACTTAATGAACTACTCCCAGGTGGCTGCAAGAGCACTAAAATTACTAACACAACAACCAATATTATTTGAAATATACTTAATACCGCTACTGACATTATAGATAGGGCTGAAAATAAAAATCTTAGCAGTACAAAGCACGTAAGTCAAGAACATCTGTTACCCAAGTAGCTTGAAATCTAAGTATGTATTTACTGCTTACCTTATTTTGATTAACATATGCATAAAACTTTGGGCTTAATATGTATCACATTTTAAAATACAAAGATTATGAACCAAAAATAGACGAAAGTGCTTTCATTGCAGGTGGTTCGCATATCATAGGCAAGGTTGAAATAGGAAGAGATGCAAGCATCTGGTTTAATTGTGTAATCAGAGGAGACGTTGGATCAATAAAAATAGGTGATGGAACAAATATTCAAGATGGAACGGTAATTCATGTGGATAGAAACCCAGGTGGTGACACAATTATTGGCAGTATGGTAACAGTGGGACATTTTTGTATGTTGCACGCATGCACGGTGCATGATAAAGCGTTTATTGGTATGGGCTCTACCGTGATGGACCATGCAGTTGTGGAGCCTGAAGCTATGGTAGCTGCTGGCTCACTGGTAACACACGGAAAAGTGATAAAAAGTGGTGAAATATGGGCTGGCAGGCCAGCAAAATTCTTCAAAAAAATGTCGAATGAAGAAATTAAACATATTGCACAGTCGGCACAAAATTATATTATGCTAATGAAAGAATACAAAAACTGAAGTTTGCGTCAAGTGTTTTACTTGACGCGTATGGCTCAACCCTTGTTACTTCCCTTTATTATTCCCATCTACTTCTTGTGCTTTCGCCCCATCTACTTGAGTACTAGGTAATGCTGCATATGTAATACCACCGGCTACAAGAGCAGATGCTACTGCTATACCAATCATTACTAACATATCTAACCTAACTGTACGTTCAAGTGCAGTAAATGCTATCAGTCCAGCAGCAAGACCCATACCAACAGTAGCAGTGTACCGTGCTCCATTGCCTTGTTTTGGTTGCTCAGTTGTTTTGCTTTTATCTTCTAATGTTTGTTTTTCCTTCTGTAATTTATCAACAAGACTTTTACTCTCTTCTAATTGTTTATTTAACTCCACAACTTCAGCATTTTTAGCTTGCAACTGCTGAACTTGAGCTTTTAATTGTGTTATTTCCTCATCTTTAGCTTGTAACTGAGCAACTCCAACCTTTAGTGTACTTATTTCCTTCTCTTTCTCTTTTAACAGTTGCTGTAAGTCCGCAACTTCCTTACTGGACTTACTTGCATTTATTATACTGTTCTTTAACTCTTTCTTAATCGACTCCACAATTGCATCTACACTTTTATCTTTATTACCCTCTATTAAAGATATTATTTTGCCCTGTAACTCTTTATGCAATGACTCCTTACCTTGTACTTCTGATAAATTATTGCTTATGATATCTTCTATTGTGTTCTTTAATTTTTCATCATATAAGCTCTTAACTTTGCCTTCTAACTCTTGACCTTCTGATTCGATGAGAATTTTTATTCCTCCGTTTAACTCTTCAGTAAATAAACTATCAATTGCATCATTAACTTTCTTCTGTTCATCTGTTGAACTTGCTAGTTGCTGTTGTAAGTCTGTTTTTTCCGTGTTAGCTGTGTCCAATTGAGTTTGTAATTCTTGCTGTTTGTTCTCAGCTCCAGTTAATTTAGCTTGTAAGTCTTGTGTTTTAGCTTTCAATTCTTCCTTTTCCTTTTCTAATTCTTGTTTCAATTTCTCCTCAGCTTCTTTCTTTGCAGCTTCTAATTCTTCTTTGCTCTTGTTAGCTTTCTCCAATTGACCTTGTAATTCTTTCTGTTTCTCCTCAGCTTCTTTCTTTGCAGCTTCTAATTCTTGATTTGCCGTCTGTAACGTTGTAACATCAGTATTTTCAGCTTCTAAATCTTTTATTTTCTCGTCTTTATCTTTTAACTGAGCAGCATCTGGTCGGTTGCTTAACTGTGCTTCTAAATCTTTTATTTTCTCGTCTTTATCTTTTAACTGAGCAGCATCTGGTTGGGTTTTTAGCTGTGTTTCTAATTCTGTTATTTTCTCCTCAGCTTCTTTCTTTGCAGCTTCTAATTCTTCAACTTTCTCCTCAATTGTTTTATTTGCAGTTTCTAATTCTTCGCCTTTCTTCTTTAACTGCTCTTCTAATGTTGTTTTTTCGTCTTTAGCTTTCTTATTTGCATCTTCTAATGCTTGTTTTTCCTTCTCAACTGCACCCTTTTGAGTTTTTAATTGTGTTATTTCTTGATCTTTAGCTTCTAATTCTTTTATCTTATCCTCTTTCTCTTGTAACTGAGCAGCATCTGGTCGGGTTTTTAGCTGTGTTTCTAATTCTGTTATTTTCTCCTCAGCTTCTTTCTTTGCAGTTTCTAATTCTTCAACTTTCTCCTCAATTGTTTTATTTGCAGCTTCCAATTCTGTTATTTTAGCATTTTTCTCTTCTAACAATTGTATCATGGGATGTTTAGATAGGTCTTTTACCACAACCTCCTCTTTCTCATCGTTAAGGCCTAACAGATTTTTCATTTCTTCTGGGCGACCATGATATTTGCCACCCTTTTCCCCAACGAATTTTACATCTATGATTATATCATCTCCTAGTTCTTCTTGAAGATAAAAACCAGTAACATATAGTTGTTTATTATTTAGCGTATAGCCCGCATAAAACTTGTCATCAATTATATCACCACTCTTATCTACGTCTTTATACTTTTTAAATTCTTCATAATCATCTTCTTTTATAACAAGCACTATTTTATTACCAGCAATCCGTATTGTACCATTAATCCCTGTAAGCATATTAAACCTCAATATGTATAATTAACATTACATAATACCTTTAGAACCTAAGGTCAAGTAATATTTTTATCATAGCATAGAAAATTTATGTTCGTAAACAAAAAATTTTGGCGTAAAACTGCTGTATTTACTTAATTGTGCTATAGCTAAAATAATAAGTAGGGCTTACTGGATTCCAGCGTTACGTGCTGGAATGACATGGTTTTAGGTGTTATGTAATCATGGAAATCACCGTAGGGTGTCATCCCAGTGCTTGACACTGGGATCCAGGAATTTTATTAAGTTGGTAAGCATAAAAGTAGCCGTTTTATGTAAAAATACAACGTTTTGATGATTATGAAAAGGCTGGATTCCAGTGTCAAGCACTGGAATGACACCATTTGCTGTGCAATTTACCTTCAAAAATGAATGTTCGTACAGTTATGTGCTTGACACTGGAATCCAGGAAACTTAGTTAATATATATAGGGAAACCTTAGCTAGCTTAAAATTGAGAAATATTTATGTTAAAAGAAAAATACGGCTTTAAAGAAATTGAAGACAAATGCAACATATTATGGGAAGGCAGTAAAGTTTATAAATGGAATGGTGAAAAGGATAACACTTTCACTATAGACACACCTCCGCCGACAATATCGGGAAAACTCCATATTGGCCATATATTTAGCTATTGCCACACGGACTTTATTGCAAGGTTTCAGCGCATGCTGGGAAAAGATGTGTTTTACCCAATTGGGTTTGATGATAACGGGCTTCCCACTGAAAGATTGGTTGAACAAACCTATAAAACCCGTGCAAAAGAAGTTGGCAGAGAAAAATTTATAGAGATGTGCCATGAGGTTATTGAGAAATCAAAGCAAGAATTCAAGGAATTATTTAAATCAGTTGGCATTAGTTATGACTGGGATTTGGAATACCACACGATCAGCAAGGAAACTGTGACGCTTTCACAGATGTCGTTTATTGATCTATATAATAAGGGATATGCATATAGAAAAATGCAGCCCATCCTTTGGGACCCGGTTGATAAAACCGCAATTGCGCAAGCAGAAATAGAAGATAAAGTTTTTGAGTCATCCTTAAACACGATAGTTTTCTCTACTGAAGAAAATGAGCAGATCAATATTGCAACTACGCGACCTGAATTACTTCCAGCATGTGTTGCAGTTTTTTGTCATCCAGAGGATACGCGCTACACTCATCTGATCGGAAAAACAGCCGTGGTGCCAATAGCAGAGGAGAAAGTTCCAATAATAGCAGATGATAAGGTTAAAATAGATAAAGGCACTGGGCTTGTTATGTGCTGTACGTTTGGTGATGAACTCGACATATATTGGCAGCAAAAGCATAATCTACCGATGAAAATTATCATCGATCAGGATGGGAGGATGAACCTGCATCCACCACATGGTCAGAAGGAAAGAGTATGGATCCCAGTGTCTGGGCACTGGGATGACACCATAGGTGGCACTGGAATCCAGGAAATAGAAGAATGGATCCCAGTGTCTGGGCACTGGGATGACACCATAGGGGCTACTGGGATGACAGGAGAAAGGGCTACTCAGATGACAAAAGAAGGCGTCATTCTACCACACCCCGGCGTCATTCCAGTGCGTGACACTGGAATCCAGGAAAAAGAAGAATGGATCCCAGTGTCACGCACTGGGATGACAGACGATATACTAAATGAAATAAATGGACTAAAGGTTAAAGAAGCAAGAAAGAGGATGATCGAAATCCTGAGTAGAAAAGGACTTTTGATAGAAAGCACTAGCATTTCTCATTCTGTCAAATGCGCAGAAAGGTCTGGTGCACCACTTGAGATATTGCCTACTTATCAATGGTTTATCAAGACCTTAGAGCAAAAAGCTCAAGTATTAGATAAAGTAAAAGAATGCAATTGGCATCCAGCTACTATGCGTAAACGTATGGAAGTGTGGATAGAAGGGCTAAATTGGGACTGGTGCATCTCAAGGCAGCGCTATTTTGGTGTGCCATTTCCAGCGTGGTATTCCAAACGTAAGGGAGAAGAAGGTAAAATTATTCTAGCTGAAATAAAGGCCCTACCTATAGATCCACTCAAAGATTTGCCAAAAGGGTATAGCAAAGAAGAGGTTATTCCAGATCAAGATGTAATGGATACCTGGGCCACAAGTTCAATTACTCCTCAACTGAGTGCACTGGCAGTAAACAGTGAGTTTAGCTTACCAAATCATCGCTATAATACAATATTTCCTGCAGATCTGCGCAGCCAGAGCCATGAGATAATAAGAACTTGGGCTTTTTATACTATTTTAAAGGCATATTATCATGCAAATTCTTTACCTTGGAAAAACATTATGATCAGCGGTTGGTGTTTAGCCGATGATAAGAAAAAGATGAGTAAATCAAAAGGTAATATCATCACTCCTCATGTAATACTTGAAACTTATGGAGCTGATGTAGTGCGCTATTGGGCAGCGAACTCAAGGCTTGGAGTTGATACAGTCTACTCTGAAAATATATTCAAAATTGGCAAGCGCCTAGTTACAAAACTTTGGAACGCTAGCAAGTTTGTTTCCATGTTCATGGAAAAGCATCAAGTGATGAGCATAAATTCTGCTCACGAGACAATGGATAAGTGGATATTGTCTAAGTTATACAAAGTTATAGAAAGAGCAACGAATAACCTATTACAGTTTGAATACTGCGAAGCTTTGGGCGCAGTAGAGGAATTTTTTTGGAAGGATTTTTGTGATAACTACTTGGAATTAGTAAAAAAACGTGCGTACGGAAGCAGTTTAAGTGCAAAACAAAGCTTGGCGTATGTACTGAATATTATTTTGCGGTTATTTGCACCTTTTTTGCCATACATTACAGAAGAGATATACCACCAGTTGTATAGTTATAGTTCTGTACACAATCAAAGTAATTGGCCGAGCAAAGAAGAACTTATCTATGATAAATATTCAGAGGAAATGGGAGATAATGTTATTCAGATATTAAACATTATCAGAAAGATGAAGGCAGATAATAATGTATCAGTTAAGCATCTGATAAAAAAGTTGATGATAAAAGCGAGCGTACAAGAGGATAAGTTAGATCAATCTGCACAGGATGATTTGCAGGCAGTTTGCAATGCGGAAATGATAGAGTGGATGCAGTCTGAGCTTAAAACTGAAGACGGGAAATACATAGTGAATATAGATTTATACTGATTTTTATAGCTTTACTTCCTTTGATATCCATGCTATTATAATCATTATTAGTTGTGAGGATGAGGGATTTGTATAGTAAAACCAATGCACCGTATCTTATAGCTGGTGCTTTTGCTACTTTAGCATTGCTTGCATCTGGGACACTTGCTGTTGCTCCTTATGTTGAGTTCTTGTCTTCAGTTGCAGCCTTTAATGTAGCTCTTCCTGTTGCCTTGAGTTTGTCTATACTTTCTGTTTTGGTGCTTGCACTTTCATGTAAAATGATTAAGAAAATAGAGGTTGAGAAAAATAAATTTGCTGAAAAAGAGCAAAAGCTGGCTAACGTAAAACAACAATTTGAGAGTAAGGTACAAGAGTTAGAAAATAAAATAACTCTGGAAGAAGAAGCTAAAGAAGCTGCAAGCAAAGAAGTGGAGGAGTTAAAGAAACAACAAGATGATGCACAGCAAAAATTAGATGGTGCTATAAAAGAGTTAAGTGATAAGAATAGTGAAATTCAGGAATTAAAAAGTGAAATAGAGAATCTGGAGAAGAAGATACAAGAGTTACGTATTAAAAATACAGAACCGAGTGCAAAAGTAGAAGATCAGTTAAAACATGAGAAGAATGTGCTTTTTTCAAAACAACAAGAGTTACATACTGAAAATATAACATTGAGTAAAAAAGTAGATTCTTTAACAGAGGAATTACTTCAATCTCAAAAGGAAGTAGATTCCTTAAAAGCGCAGTTAAATGAATTAAAACATGAAGGAACTTTAGCTCTTTCGTTAGAAGAACAAATAGCAGATTTAGAAAAGAAAAGGAAAGAAGCAGCAGTGCGGTTAAGAACAAAAAGGGATGAAACTTCCTCTCTGGAGAAGAAATTAAAAGATTCGGAGAAAAGAGCAAAAGAATTAAGTAACGACATAAAAGAATTAGAGAAGAAGTTATACCAGTTGGAAAGGGAAAAGAAAAGATTAGAAGGTGAAGTTAGTTATGAGCGTCAAGAGCACACTCGTTTTAAAAATGAAGTTGACAAATTAAGTACAAAGGAGAAAAAGCACTTATCTAAAATTGAGGAGCTGGAAAAGGAATTATTATCTTTAAAAGCAGACGAGGAAGAACTTGTTAATCAATCAATAAACGTTAAGGATGATTACAAGAAAAATGTAAATAAATTTGAAGAAAAAAAGAGAGAATATGTAACGAAAACAGTATTTACTGTACTCAGTGTAGTGAAAGAAAGAGTAGAGCAAGGACTTTTTAATTTAGAAGAACAAGACATGCAAGATACAGACCGTATACAAGAAGCAGTTGATGAATTTATGCAACCTATATATGAAAAGTTAGGTATAAATAATCAACTAGATATAAGTAGTGAACATTCATCAGAATTTAAAGGAACAGGTGAAAATAAGCTCGCTAATGGACTAACTTTCCCGAAACCACTTTCTCCTCACACATCCACACCAAGAAGATATCTTAGAAAATCTCTATCTCCTAAAAAGGAAGATGAGGATGAGAATAAAGAAAATTCAGAGCAACTAAATCACGAAAGTCTTGATACAAATATAAACAGCCCTCATTCATCGCCTTTTAAAGATACAACAAATAATTCCTATCACACCTTAAAGATGTAAGTGCAGGAACCTCCACAGATAAGAGAATCTTAACAAATATATACAAGACTGCTTTGTGTATGGAGGAGGGGTAATGAGCAATTTGTTTAACAAAGCTAACACATTTTATTTTATAGCTAGTTCCTTGACGTTACTTACATCTTTAGCGCTTATTGTAACTTCTAATGTGCCTCTTCCTCTAATTCTTGCTTTAGCTGCATTATCTATTTTGGTGCTTGCACTTTTATATAAAATAATTCGTAATAATAAGAAAATAGAGATTGAGAGAAATAAATTCGCTCAAAAAGAGCAAGAGTTAGAAAATAAAATAACTCTGGCAAAAGAAGCTGCAAACAAAGAAGTGGAAAAATTAAAGAATCAATCACGTGAATTAACTCGAGAAAAGCAAAATTTAGACAAGAGAGCAAAAAAATTGAATCAGAAAGTAAATGAGTCAGAAGTTGAGAAAGAATCTCTTCTTAAAGAAAAAGAATCTTTAGAGCAAAAATTAGAAGCTAAAATAAACCGTGTATTTGAAATAACAGGCAAATTAGAAAAAATAATGAAGGAAAAAGATGAGCTTGGTGAGCAAGAAGAAGAATTACTTTGTAAAATCTCGCGTTTATGTGAACAGTTACAAGAAAAAGAAAATGATATAGCTAAAAAAGAAGAACGCATAACGGAATTGAAAAGGAAAATAGACAATAATAAACATGTAGAGTTAAAAAATGAAGAATTTCATAAAGAAATAGAAAAATTATCTAAAGAAAAAGAGGAATTATGTAAAGAAAAACATACATTATATAATAAAAAAGAAGAATTATATAAAAGACAAGAAGAACTTTATGTAGAATTAGATGAGTTACAATGTAGATTTAAAGAAATTAATCAGAAAAATAAAAACTTATCTCAAGAATTAAAAAAGAGATTTAAAGAGTTAGATGAAGCAAATGGTTTAATTGAAAATCAATCTTCTGAGTTAGACGGAATAAGAAAAGATTGTAACAATGAGGTAAAAGAGTTACAAGATTCACTTCGGGAGCAAGCTACTCAAATAGAACAACTTGAAGAAGGTTTTTTGAAAGAGAAGAAAGAACAAGTAGATTTTATGCAACTGTTGATAAGCTGTATAACAGACCAAATAGAAGGACCAACAGGAGATAATGATGAAAAAGCAATATTAAACACGACTCAAATATTAAAGTTTGCGTTACAAAAAGAAATTGCACGACTTTTGTCAGACGAAACGCCTGCTTCTTTGCTGGAAGATCTTGTATATGCATCATCGCCAAACGAAACATCTGTTCCTTTACATGCAGGAGATCCTGGATATGAATCCGAGGGAGATTCTGGATATGGATTACCTAACAGCTGTTTATCCACTCCGACCAAGTTGCCAATTTCACCATGGGCAGAACGTTGTAGACGCAGTCAATTCCGGAATGTAGAACTTGACAATACAACAATTAGTCTTATTATAAAATAAATCATGCAAGATAATGAACCCAATAATATGTGCACTGGATACACAAGACTTAAATGAGGCTATTTCTCTAGCTAATGCTCTGTGTGGTAAAGTTGGCATGGTAAAGCTGGGATTAGAATTTTTTGCTGCTCATGGTCTCTCTGGAGTGCAAGAAGTTGCAAAATGCAATGTACCAATTTTTTTAGATCTGAAATTGCATGACATTCCAAACACTGTAGCTAAAACAGTTGAAGTAATAAAAGTTCTGAACGTTGAAATGTTAACTCTGCACATCAGCGGTGGAACAAAAATGCTTGAAGAAGCGCTAAGTGTAGTGCAAGGCACAAAAATAAAGCTGATTGGAGTAACGGTGCTAACTAGTATGAGCAATGAGGATTTAAACGAGCTTGGAGTAGCAAGAGAGGCAAAATCACAGGTAATTTTGCTTGCAAAGCTTGCAAAAAAGATTGGACTCTATGGAATAGTCTGTTCTGCATTGGAAGCTCAAGAAGTGCGCCGAGAATGCGGTGAAGACTTTAAAATTATTACTCCAGGAATTCGTATAGATCCAGGTCATGACGACCAAAAAAGGACAGCAATGCCGAAAGAAGCAATAAATTCAGGAGCTGATTATATCGTAATTGGTAGGCCCATTACAAGAAGTGATGATCCTGCAAGTAGTGCAGAATTAATATTGAAATCTCTTACTAATTGAAGCAGATAAAAAAAAGTGCTTGACATAAAAAAACAAACATTATATAGTGTTGTTATCTTTTATTTTGTCCCGCTTAATTTAATTACTGAATTAAGCTTACAGTACTAGGCGTGGTACAAAGTGCCACGCTATTTTCCGATTTACATTTTCAACAGATAAAAAATGATGCCATTCCAGCGCGTGGCGTTGGAATCCAGTTTTCCATCCAAGACGGCAGTGCCCAGACACTGGTTTCCATATCAAAAATGTTTATTTTCCAGCTACTTTTATACTTATTAATTAGTGTGCTTTCTTATAATTAAAATTCCTGGATCCCAGTGTCAAGCACTGGGATGACAAGAAAGGGAGCACTGGAATGACATCGTTTACTATGTACCATATTGCAATATTCGTACAACTGTGGGAAACATCTATGAGTACCATTCCTATTACCTTATTTCCATTTTCATTTCATTTTCAAAGGAGGCTATTATGTCACTTACCGATATCGCTCACCGTATCAATGAACTCGCTTCATCATGGGAGCAATTTAAATTAATAAATGATCGCAAACTAAAAGAAATTGAAAGCAAAGGACGTGCTGATTCTGCAACAATTGAGCAGCTATGCAAGGTAAATAATACCATTGATAGTTGCAAAGAGCGTTTAGACTTGATCGAAACTGCAGCTCAACGTCCAGAAGTAAATACAGATTTTAGCACAAGCGATAAATATTTTTCTGATTATATCCGCAAGGGAATGGAAAGCGGTTTATCACACAAAACCCTCAGTGGAGATGATAATGATATCGGAGGGTATCTAGTTACTCCGCATATTGTAAAACGCATAAACAAGCGCGTAACTGATTCGTCCCCAATGCGACAAATATGCTCCAGTCAAAGAATCTCTACTGAAACATAGGATTACATTATAGAAGATTTTGACCGTGCCGGTGCAGGTTGGAGTAGTGAAACAGTAGATGATGAGGACGGTGGTAATAAATCTAAGTATGATTTTGCAAAAGATACGGACACACCTAAAATCCAAAAAATTTCCATAACAACTTACGAGTTATATGCTCAACCACAGATATCACAAAAGTTACTCGATGATGCGTTTGTCGATGTTGAGAGTTGGCTGGTGGAAAAGATTACCGAGACTTTTAGCAAGGAAGAAAGCGAAGCCTTCATTAAGGGTGAGGGCACTTTTCAACCAAAAGGGATTTTAGCTTATGAAAATGGAAACAGTTATAATAAAATAGAGCAAGTTAAAACTGAAAAATTGGATAGCGATTCAATAATGGTGTTGTATTACTCTCTGGACGAATATTATTCCAAAAATGCGTCATTTTTGATGAACAGGAGTACGTTGAAGAATGTTAGGCTACTAAAAGCTCAAACAGGTCAATATCTTTGGCAACCAAGTTTGTCGCTTGAAGCTCCAGATACCTTAATGGGAGTGCCAGTATACCAGTCTGCCGATATGCCACCTGCATCAAACATTCAGCTACCAGTAATTGCGATGGCAGATTTCAAACAAGCTTATAAGATTGTAGATAACAGAGGAATGAGAATATTAAGAGACCCTTATACGAATAAACCTTATGTGAGGTTTTTTGTCACTAAGCGTGTCGGCGGAGAGGTTGTAAACACCAGTGCTATTAAATTGTTGAAAGTTGCGAGCAAGTACTAAAAACTTCCGCAGCATCATCTTTATAGCCGTTTTACTTCTTTTTGTATAGCTCCACTCCTGTCATTCCAGTGCTTGACACTGGAATCCAGCCTTTTCATAATCATCAAAACGTTGTATTGTAACATAAAACGGCTACTTTTATGCTTACCAACTTAATAAAATTCCTGGATCCCAGTGTCTGGGCACTGGGATGACATCTTTTTTTCTTGGTACAAATTACTCTTATATCTCAATGTTTGTACAGCTATACGTCACGCGCTGGAATGACATCAAAGAGTGGGCTAATGGTTTTTTATAATGTGAGAAGTCTATTTTCTCTTTAAAGTAAAAAATGGTTGACATGTTATACTATTTATGAAATAATTCAGTTAATTTATTATTAATTTAAGGAGTAAAATATGTGGAAAAACATAAAAAAGTTTTTTAAGTGGATTGCTGATCACACAGGGATTTCATGGATTGCAAGAAAAATTTCATCAGGGTGGAAGTCTGGTAACAAGACAAATCAAGCAGGTGGAACTAGTCAACCGAGAAGTCAAGTACCAAGTGAATCTCAAGTTAATGGTACTGCTATTAATGATATTGTTATTCCAGAGGGAGCAAACTCACCTGCTGCTTTAGAAGAGGGGTTTTTTGATGCAGAAGAAAACCAACCTTGGTTACCAAATTCAGAAACTACTAGTCCAGAAGCAGAACAACACACTGTTGGCGATGATCTATCAGTTAATGCATAATCATTGTAGCAAACTCTTCAAAAGGAGCGCCTTTTATAGGTGCTCTTTTTTTCTTTCTTATATACACAAAAATCATATAGAATTGTAAACGCAGTTTTTTTATTCTGATGCTTTTCAATTCTATAGCTCTGGTTGTCTTTCTATTACTATTTTTCTACATTATCGTAAAAAAACTGAGCGAAAAGAAAGCAAACCTTGAGGGTAATTTATGTAAATTAGAGCAAGAACTTCAAGAAACAAAGCAAAGTTTGCTTACGAAGAATGAAGAAATAGTTGATTTAAGGGTCAAAAGAGCAGAACTTGAAGTAACTTTGCAAAAAGAACGTGAGGAAAAGAAAAAGGAAATAGAATTACTAACAAAAGCAGAGGAGAGATTAACAAACACTTTTAAAGCGCTCTCTCTTGATGCTTTGCAAACAAATAACAATAATTTTCTGAGCTTAGCAAAGGAAGTAATCGATAGTAAATTAAAAGAAACGGAAAGCGATTTCAAAAAAAGACAAGCAACGATCAACGAAGTTGTAACTCCAATAAAAGAAAAATTAGAAAAATTCGATAATGAAATACGTGAGCTAGAAAAGGAGAGGGTAGGGGCCTATGAAGGTTTAAAGGAGCAAATTGGAGCGCTGATGAACCAAACTTCCAACCTTGCTAATGCCCTGAGGAAACCTCACATTAGGGGCAAATGGGGTGAAATGCAACTCAAAAGAGTGGTAGAAATGGCAGGAATGATTGAGTATTGCGATTTTTTTACTCAGCCGTCAGTGATTGATAAAAACGAGGATAATTTATTGCGTCCTGATTTAATAATCAAAATGCCATCTGGAAAGCAAATAATAATAGATGCTAAAGTGCCGCTTGATTCTTACATGGATGCTATATCACAAAATGATTTGCAAATACAAAAGGAGAAATTAAAGAACCATTCCCTGGCAATAAAAAAACACATAAATGACTTGGGTAAAAAAGAGTATTGGAATCAATTTGAAAATACGCCAGAACTTGTGGTACTTTTCTTAACAGGGGAGGGGGTTTTTAGCGCAGCACTGGAATATGAGCCCGCTTTGATAGAGATTGGAGTGGAAAAAAAAGTGATCATTGCAACACCGATCACTCTAATTGCGTTGCTGAGAGCAATAGCGTATGGATGGAAGCAAGAGATGATAGCTGAAAACGCAAAGAAAATCAGTGAACTAGGTCATATTTTATATGAGCGCATTTGCACAATGGGTGAAAACTTTGATGATTTGCGCAGGAGCTTAAAAAGCGCTGTCGATCATTACAATAAAACCGCTGGTTCGCTTGAAGCAAGGGTGTTTCCTGCTGCCCGAGAATTCAATAAGCTTGGTATACATGCAAAAAATAAAAGTTTAAGTACTGCAAAGGAATTAGAATCTTTACCACGCAATTTACATACTGGAGAATTGAAAGTAGATTAGACTTCTATTGCACTATAGCTAACCCAAGAAAGGTTTCCCTGTGTCATACTGCGATTCATTCCATAACTGTACGAACATTGCGATTTGGGCCTACCAGAAGGGCAATGCCTCTTATCCAAGTACCCTCTTCTTGTCATTCCAGTGCTTGACACTGGAATCCAGCCTTTCCATAATCATTAAAACGTTGTATTTTAACATAAAACAGCTATTTTTATGCTTGCCAACTTAATAAAATTCCTGGATTCCAGTGTCAAGCACTGGGATCTGATGGGCCCAAATCGCAATGTTCGTACAGTTGCGCGGTATCTCTAGATCCCGCTAGCGGGATGACGGTTGTCGGTAAATCTAAGTCAGTTTAGCTATACCATGCTGAACGACAGATACGGCATACGGGTACATTTTTTAAAGTAGTCAAGCTACTTTGATGACAGAAATTTAATGATCCAGGATATACTCCTTTGTTAAGGGAGATTGAGCATTTTCGAATATTTCTTGAGTGCTTCCAGATTCAACGATCTTGCCATTATGAAAGAAAATTACACTATCAGATAACTTTTTAGCTTGTTTCATTGAATGAGTTACCATAATTATGGTAAATCTTAATTTCAGCTCTTGTATAAGATTTTCAATTGCATTGGTTGCCATTGGATCAAGAGCAGAGCACGGTTCATCCATTAATAAAATAGTTGGCTTCACTGCAATTGCGCGAGCGATGCATAGCCTCTGTTGTTGGCCACCAGATAAATTGAGTGCGCTATCTTGCAATCTGTCTTTTAATTCTTCCCATAAGCCAACTTTAGTTAAACTATTTTCCACCATCTCATTCAATTTTTGCTTATCCTTCACCATACCATGCAGTTTTGGCCCATAAGCAACATTGTCATATATTGATTTTGGAAAAGGATTTGGCTTTTGAAATACCATGCCAACTTTTGCTCTGAGTAGCACAACATCCATATCGCGTGAATATATATCACCCAGCCCATCGATATCTAATTCACCAACAGTTTTGCATCCAGGTACATAATCATTCATACGATTAAAACAACGCAAAAATGTTGATTTACCGCACCCAGATGGTCCGATAAAAGTAGTAACTTTTCTTTTATAAATATTCAAATTTATATCGAATAAAACTTGTTTAGAGCCATACCAAAGATTTAGATTGTTAACGGAAGCGTGTATATCGCTCATATAACGTCCTGCATTGAATAGAGCCCCGGAATTTCTCTTTTATTTTCGTATAGCCATACTGCTGCTTGAACAGCTCCTCTAGCAAACGTTGTGCGATCAATTGCTTTGTGGTTTAGTTCTATCCGTTCATCAGAATTAACAAACATCACACTGTGATCTCCTATTACTCCACCTCCACGAGATACTGCAAAACCTATTCCCCCCTTTTTTCTTATGTTTGAACCGCTATGTAGATATTGATTGGACTGAAAATCCACTTTTGAAGCGTTAGCAATTGTTTTGCCAAGTTCCATAGCTGTTCCAGATGGTGAGTCCTTTTTTAAGTTGTGATGCATTTCCCAAATTTCAACGTCATATTCATTACCTAAAAGCTCAGCAGCTTTTTTTACCAATTTCAGCAATACATTAACCCCAACACTCATATTTGCTGACCATAATATTGGAACTTCAGCAGCATATTCTTTTAAATCGACACCTTCTATTCCAGTTGTGCCACTAACCAGCGGTGTTTTAAATTTTACAGCTGCTTTAAGGCAGTCTAACATACATTCTTTGGTTGTAAAATCTATTACAACGTCGGATAACTTAAATATGCCACTAATAGAACTTGTAACTTTAATTCCTAGATTGGAACCGCAGCCTATAATTGATCCAATATCTGAATCTATGTACTTACTGCCTGAACGGGCAACAGCACCTGCTATTTCCACTTTGGTATTTGTAATTAATTCATTGAGTATTTTCTTGCCCATTCTGCCTAAGCAGCCTATTACTCCAACTCTGATTTTCATAAAGCTTTTTACGTTTATTAAGAATGTTATGCCTTTTTTTAAGCTCTGTCACTTCTGATCTATATTCTATAGCTGTACGAACACTGCAATTTCAGATCCCAGTGCCTTGACCACAACTATTGCAATATGGTACATAGTGAACGATGTCATTCCAGTCTGGAATCTAGCCTTTCTGCAATCTCATCGAAAACGTTGTAACCACTTTCTATGCTAGTTTGCTTGCTTACAAGCAAACTTTTCTGGATCCCAGTGTCTGGGCACTGGGATGACAGGAGAAGGTACTGGGATGACACCCTGACAACCGTCATCCCGCTACTTGTTAGCGGGATCTATGCTAAGAGATACCGCGAATGAATCGCGGTATGACGTAGGACTGCTGTTATTCCAGTGCTCCTTTTTTTGTCATCCCAGTGCGTGACACTGGGATCTAGCCTTTATTATTTGGTTGAAATTAAGTCTTCTGGATCCCAGTGTCAGCTACTTTCATGACATCATTATAAAGTAAAATGAGATCCCAGTGTCTGGGCACTGGGATGACAAGAATAGGGCACTGGGATCTAGTGGGCTCAAACTACAATGTTTGTACAGCTGTGATCTATATTCTATAGCTGAATAATTTAACAATTCAAAATGAATACATATATTATTGAGCTCTATATTACATACCAAGTTGCTCTGCCTTTTCCATGCTGAGTAATGTGATTACTCTTTACGAGATTAGATACGTGTTTTTTTAAGGTACTAAGGTTCGCTTTAGTAATATTTTCCAAATCCTTAATTGTAAGACGTCCATGTTTGCTGAGTAGTGCTAATACTTTAGCAGAAAGTGGTGGTAAATAGAGATTTAACACTTTTTCATGTGACACCTTTTGTTCAAGATGAAATTTTTGCTTTTGTAGTGACCTTAAAAAGAACATAAGCCATGGATTAAAATCATAGCTGCTCGTCTTTAAGGATTGTTGAGTACGACGCAAAGCTAAGTAGTAACTCTCCTTATTACTTTCAATTATACTTTCAAGGGAACTGTAAGGTACATAGATATACCCTAACTTTAGTAACAAGAAAGTTGTGAGAATGCGTGATAATCTGCCATTTCCATCCTGGAAGGGATGAATAGCTAAAAAAGTAACTATAAAAATGCCAATAATTAATAGAGGGTGTAACGATTTCACCTCTAATTGCTGGCTAGTCCAATAAATAAGTTCTTGCATTTGTGTTGCTGTCTCAAATGGAGAGGCTGTTTCAAAAACTATGCCCAAGCTTTTTCCAGATTCATCAAACGCCTCAACATGATTGGGGAATTTTTTATATTCTCCCATGTGCCTTTGATCTTTATATGAAAATTGTAAAAGCCAGATGTGAAACTGTTTTATAATGTTTTCTGTAAACGGCATATTTTCAAAGTTTTGAAATACTTCTTCACACACGCACGCATATCCAGCTATTTCTTGTTCATCCCGAGAGCGAAATGAGTGTGTATCAAGTTTGGATAGTAATTGCTCAACTTCACGGTCTGATAATCTTGCCCCTTCAATACGAGTAGAAGAACCAATACTTTCAATTGTTGCAGTTTTCTTGAGCATTTGTAAACGTTCTGGAGCTAAATTACCAAACAATTGCCATGCTCCTTTAAATTCATCAATTTCAGCAACTAATTTTAACATTTCAGGTGTTATTACAATTTTTGAAATGTCAAACATATCTGTATTTTTATCTAGTTATATTCAATTATATTCGAAAATATCCTATTAGTAAAGAATACTTGTGAGACACACACTAAAGAATGAATTTTGGTAGGCATAAAAGCAGCTATTTTATGTTAAAATACAACATTTTGATGAAATTATAAGAAAGGCTGGATCCGAGTAGTCAGCTACCCGTCAGTGCATGTTGAAAAATCATTTTATGATCTAAATCAGTTTTTTTACAAGTAACTTCTAAGCTTATCAATTTTCCCAAGATCTTCTTAAGTTCTGAAAGTTGCAAACTTTTCAAATGAGATTTAAAGCTCTGCAATTGTTTAAAAAACAATGGAGGGCTTAGCTGATCAATCGCAGCCTGCTCACTCATTCCACCTTGCACTGACAGCAAAACGTTTTCAAGGCGTAGGAAATAATTTGATATAATGCGAATTAGCGCTATCGGTGAAAAATTTTCTTGCGATATCAATGCATCAGAAATTCTAATGAAGCGCGACATATCTTTACTTGCTATGGCAGAGCATAGATCATCAAGTGTAGCATAGTCGTTACCAGAAGTTGAAAAGCATAATTCTATATCAGTAAGTTTTAGGTCTTTTCTCTTCCCTAAGTACAAAACTAATTTCTCAAGTTCTGAACGTATAGGTAGCTTTCTATGGTTAAAGTAAGATTGCAAATGGTAGATTATCTCATTTGTGCATTTTATATCATTTTGTTTTAAGTAACTTGATATAATGTCACAAAGATTGCTGTTGCTGTCTTTATAGCAAGCAATTACACCAAAAATTTTTGAACTCTCCATATAACTTTTGGTTGCAGAATTGTGTAGAAGATCACTTGCTACCATCATTACATAGTGACCACTTGCGTTATAATCCAATACGTTTTTTAACTCTTTGGATATACCTCCACTCACATTTATCAGCTTAATTAATTTTTTGCTGGTAAACATCGAAATGTTTGCCAATTCAGAAAACAGTAAACCGGGTGACTTATTCACTATTGCAAAATCCATCACCTGAACTGAATACTCATCCAAATTAGCAATTATTTCTTGTACATAAAAACCAACCCTACTGTTATCACTTCCATGAATTAACACACCACTTAAAGCATCAGGTTTCTCTAGGAATTTTTTAACTTTGGATGGTGTGACCCTCATGCCATCTATATGATATCATTCTCATTTGACTGTACATGAGCATCCAAAGACTCTGAGTTTTCTTGCGCAATATTGTGCACATCATCTGCCGTACTCTGCACATTATCCGACTCTTCTGTTTTTCCTGTAATATAATTATAAAATTTTTTCACAGGTTGAGATATATATTTGGAAAAAAATCCTTCTTCGCTCATATTGCTTACTCCATAAAATTAACACCTTACCATTAGCACATAAACAATAATATAGCAAAGACTATTTTGTGCTAAGATAGTGATGTTTTATAATGAGTATATTACAAAATTATTAACATTCGAGATTAAAATTAAGCCAACCTGCTTAATACTAGCCTTATAAAATAAGCGATAATTAAATATACAGCTGCAACAAGTATAATTGCAGGTCCAGTTAACAAATCAAAACTTGCAGATAACATCAGACCCGATATCCCAGAAATCACAGAAAAAACTGTTGCAACAATAATCATCTGCATTGGAGTTTTCGAAATGAGCCTTGCAGATGCTGCTGGTATTAGCAAGAATGCAGCAATGAGTAATATTCCTATTAATTGGGCAGCAATTGCTATAAATATAGCAAGAGTGATTAAAAATTCTAGTCTAACAAAATTAACATTAATCTTCTCAACTACTGCTAAATCTTGATTAATTGAAATCATTAACCAATAACGCCATCTAAATATTAATATCAAAGTAACTATTACAGAGGTTAAAAAAATCAATACTATATCACTTTGATCGAGCATTAATATATCACCAAACAGTGAGCTAATAATACTATTATTGCCCGATGGAAGAAAAGACATAAGTATTAAACTCGATGATAAAACTACATTGGTAACAATGTTCAATATCGTATCAGCAGAATATAATCTGTTAAAATTAAGAGAAAGTAGTATAGCAAATGTAATTGCAATGAGCATTATGCTAAGCGATGGGCTAATCTTAAAAATCAAAGCAAGTGCAACACCGAGCAATGAAGAATGGGACAAACTATCACCAAGATAAGATAACCTTTGCCATATCATAAACGATCCTAAAGCGCCTGTTACTAGGCTAATTACGACTACTGCAACTAGACTGTTGATGAAAAAGTCCTGGGTAAACATTTCAAGCATGCTATATGGCTATTAGATAACTGACAACAAATTTATCTTCGGATATCAAAATGTTATGGGTTCTGCATGCTGCACCGGTTGTCATAAATTCAAAATTTAAACCTTTTTGTTCCATAAGATAGGACTTCACTGAAGAACTTAGTATATTGCGTGTTTTACCAGTACCTATTATCAAAATTTCTATTTCCTCTGTTAAAAAAGATTTAAAATGTTCCTTGCTATTTATATCACTTTCTTTCAATTCAATCACCTTTTCAGGAAAAATTATAATTGAGCCGCAATACTCTCTATTATTCACCAAAAATTTTCCTTCCCTGTAACCATTTATAAGATTTTTATTCTCGGAAATTAAGGGAGTTATATCCATAAAGTCAAACTATTAATTGAGTGTCACATACCCACCATTCTGGTTGCTTTTTTCTGATATTAGCTGCAGCAGCTTTTGCATTTTCCTCACTATCGAATATTCCAAAGCATGATACACCACTGCCTGACATGCGAGAAAGTATAGAGCCTTCTTGTGACTTAAGTGTTGATATCACATCCTTAATTTCAGGTACAAGGCTTATTGCTATTTCTTGAAGATCGTTTCTCGTCTCTTTAAGAAGCTTCAACAAATCCTTTTCAGCGTCATCGCTCCATTTAATTGGCTCAGAAAATTCTCCTTCATGTTTGGAAAATACCTCTGGTGTACTCAAAAACTTTTTTTTCGGTTTCACAAGCACCACATTTGTGGGTAAGGAAAATTTTTGGACATAGCACAATTCTTCGCCAATACCTCTAACAAAAACAGGCTTGCTATCTACACTTGCTGGAACATCAGCACCAACGTTTAAGGCTATTTCATTTAAAATCGTCCTATCAATCTCCCACAGCTTCCCTAGCGTACGTACCACAGCTCCAGCATCTGAGGACCCGCTACCGAGTCCTGCAGCAATTGGTATGTTCTTTACAACTCTGATAGAAACTCTAGTACGCACTGGAGCATGTCTAAGCAGCAGATTAACCGCTTTCATTACAGTGTTATACTGGTTATTTATTCTAGACTCGGAGTTTATAAATTCAACTGTAGAGTTATCGTATCTAGAATCCTTCTCACCTACTTTTATTTCCAAAAAATTAGAGAGATTAGCAAAGACAAACAAACCCTCAATCAAGTGATATCCTGTTTCCTTCTTATTTACAACATGCAAAAAAAGATTGATTTTTGCAGGCGCCTTTACACAAAAACTTTTCATTATATATCTTCACTAACACTATTTTTACATTATATGTATAATGCTATTTTAGTCAACTTCTATAAGGTTTTCGCACTTCTGATGAGATCAAATGCCATAAATCCTAATTTCTCTGTATGGGTAAATGCGTCCGCTGGTACAGGCAAAACAAAAATCTTAATAGACAGAGTATTGAGACTTTTATTAGAAAACAAAAGAAATATTCTTTGCTTAACATTTACCAACGCTGCAGCAAACGAAATGGAGAATCGCATTCACAGCATACTCAGCAAGTGGGCGGTATGCTCAGAGAGTGTGTTGGTGGCAGATCTAGAACAACTAGATTTCTTTCCAATGTCATTCCAGCGCGTGACGCTGGAATCCAGTAAAAAAAAAGAATGGATCCCAGTGTCAGCTACTTGGATGACAGGGGATGACGCAGAAATAACGGAGAATGATGCTGAGGTGATAGCACCACATAACCATGATTTAAGTGAAAATCCAGTAGCCCACCCTTCGATGTCATCCCAGCACCCCTACTTGTCATCCCAGCACCCTTATTTGTCATCCCAGTGCGTGACACTGGGATCCAGAAAAAATAAAGATTATTTAACAAGAGCAAGAAGGCTTTTCTCTGAACTGGAAAATCTTGGTCTAACTATACAAACCATACACGCTTTCTGTTACAAATTAATCTCCAGCTTTCCCATAGAAGCTGGCATCGCCCCAAATTGTACGCTGAGTGAATGTAAAGAATTACATTCCATCATATTCAATAAAGTGCTTCATAATGAGGCTGTGCAAGATAGTATAAACTTCATTGCAACTGAAATTGATGAAAATAAATTACGCGATTTGCTTTATACTTTATGTGTAAAAAGATTTGCGTCAGCAAATGATTCGAAATATATCAAAGATAAATTGAGCGCCCCAGATGAAATTCATGACTTACAGAGTGAAACAATTGAGCACGTGGAAAGACTAGCCGAGATATTAAGTGAAGGCAGTAAAAGAGATCAGAGTTATAGTGCAATACTCTCTGATTGGTTTAATAGCACAAAACCGTCCGTACCAAATGGTGTCATTCCAGTGCTTGACACTGGAATCCAGAAAAAAAGAACCAGTGTCAGCTACTCGGATGACACCGGAATAAAGTGGAATGACACTAAAGTAGAAAACCTAGCCAAGGTATTTCTAAAATCAGAATCGCACGAAAAAAAGAGCATATCATCCATTGCAACAAAAAGTATTTTGGAGAAATTCAGAGATGCAGAGCAAATAATAGAAAATATTCAGAATGTAGTATTTACCCATATAAGAGACATGAACTCTTATCAAATATTCAAGAGAACCAGTAGCTTACTTGGTATATTTAAAGTATATGTTGATCTATATAGTAGCGAAAAATCAAAAAATGCACTGCTTGACTACAATGATATAATTGACTTAGCAACAAATCTTCTCAGCAATCCAAACTACAAAGATTGGATATTGTTTAACTTGGATCAAAAAATAGATCACATTCTTGTTGATGAGGCGCAAGACAATAGCATCAGCCAGTGGAAAATTATAACAAATCTCTGCGATGAATTTTTTGCCGGCAATGATGAAAAGCGAACCTTGTTTGTTGTTGGTGACGTAAAACAGTCCATATACAGATTTCAAGGAGCAAATCCCCATCTATTTAACTATATGCAACAATACTTTCATACGAAAACTGGTTGGATATCATGCCAACTTGAAAAGTCATTTCGCTCAACTCCAGAAATTTTAACACTTGTAGACAGATTATTTAACAACTTCCGCGCAGAAATATCTTTTAATGATAATGAAATAAAACATGTTCCACATAGAGAAAATGACCAAGGATATATTGAAATTTGGCCAGCGTTACCAAGGCGCAAAGAGAAAGAACAGCAAGCTTTACAAATTCCTCTGACATGCAGGGAAGGTTATACAATAGCAGATCGATTACTTGCTCAAACAATAGCCAACAGAATTCACAATTGGTTAAATGAAGGGCGGATTTTAGTCGCTAAAGATCGCCATATAGAACCAAGAGACATTATGATTTTGGTACGACAACGAAACGTGTTAGTTGATTACATAATAAGCGAACTTAAAAAAGCAAACGTGCCAGTTGTAGGCCGAGATTATTTTAGAATTATGGACTATATAGCCGTGCAGGACTTAATAGCTTTGGCCGAATTTTTACTTCTCCAGGCAAATGATCTAGCTCTTGCAAATGCTTTAAAATCACCGTTATTCAATTTTACCGAGGATGATTTATTTAACATTGCATATGACCGTAAAGAACAGTCGTTATGGGAAAGAATTCAGGATTATTCTGTGGTTATCTATAGTGAATTAAACTATCTCATTAACTTATCTCGCATAGAGTCTCCTCTTGCACTATTTACACATATATTGCGTACAGGTAAGAAAAAATTTGCTGCAAGGCTAGGTCTTGAGTGCTTCGAGGTTCTAGACGAATTTATGAACCTTGTGTTGCAATTTGAAAACCCATCTCTTCAAGCATTTGTTCAATGGATCAAGGAGAATAACCCGGAGATTAAGAATGATATGCAATCAGAACGCAATGCTGTGCGAATAATGACAATTCACAAATCAAAAGGTCTGCAAGCTCCCATAGTATTTTTGGTTGATACAAACACAGTGCCAAGAAACAGTGAAAGCATTATCTTTGATGGAACAGAAGTGCCATTTTGGTGTGGAAAAAACAATAACGCTTATTGCGATCAAGTAAAAAGAGAGAAAAAACTAGAGGATTATAATGAATATTTGCGTTTATTATACGTAGCACTCACGCGTGCTGAAGATGAGTTATACATCTTAAGTAAAGAGCCAGTGCAAAAGGGCTCTTGGTATGATCTAATCACTCAGTATGGAGAACCATATGAAAAGAAACAAGCATACTTACAGCCAATATTTAAAGAAAAAGTTGAAGTGCTATGTGTGAACGCAAACTACCCTTACATTTATAAAAAACGTGATTATTTTGACGTTCCAGTGATTTCGCTTCCGCCAGCTTTAGCCCACTCTTCGGTGTCATTCCAGCGTCCTCCCCTGTCATCCCAGCGTCCTCCCCTGTCATCCCAGCATCCTCCCCTGTCATCCCAGTGCTTGACACTGGGATCCAGTAAAAAAGAAGGAGAACAAGTGTCAGCTCACTCTCCGGTGCCATTTCAGCACGTGACGCTGAAACCTGGAGAAAAAAAGGCCTGGATCCCAGTGTCAAGCACTGGGATGACAAATAGGGGTATTGGAATGACAGATGAGAGTGATGGAATGACAACAAGGAGCATTGGGATGACAGATGGTTATGCAAGAGGCCTGATCATTCACAGCATATTGCAGTATATGCCCAAGATAGAAAAAGAAAGGAGAAAAAATTGGGTCAGAAAATATCTTGACAATATAAACACCAGTGAAGATAAGGATGAAATTTACAGTAAAATATTAGCCTTTAATGAAAAATATGGCTATTTGTTTGATTTGGAAGGTAAGTCAGAAATTACACTGAGTGGAACAATTGATGGCAAGTCAGTATTAGTACGACTAGATAGGCTATGCATAACGCAAGATAAAGCAATCATAATTGACTATAAATCACACCGTAACGTTTCTGTTTCCTCATTAAATGAAATAAAAAAACAGATGTTGATCTATAAAACCTTAGTACAAGAGATATATCCAAACAAGCAAGTAGAGTGTGTGGTTATTTGGGTAGAAGATTTAACTCTGCAATCTGACTTTTGATAAAATTTGATTACAAGAGATAGCTACTACGTCATACCGCCACTCCTTTCTCGTCATCCCGCTACGTGTTAGCGGGATCTCAGCATAGCTATCTTAAAGCTAAGTAATATAAGTCAACCCAGCTATGATTCTTTTGGACGAGCTTATCGTCATGCCACCGCGAACCGTCATACCGCCACTCCTTTCTCGTCATCCCGCTACGTGTTAGCGGGATCTCAGCATAGCTATCTTAAAGCTAAGTAATATAAGTCAACCCAGCTATGATTCTTTTGGACGAGCTTATCGTCATGCCGCCGCGGTATCTCAAAGCATAGATCCCGCTAACACGTAGCGGGATGACGAATTACTATACCGTCACGGTATCTCAGCCGCTAACAAGTAGCGGAATGACGAGCTTATCGTCATACCGCCGCAAACCGTCATACCGCCGCGGTATCTCAGCCGCTAACACGTAGCGGGATGACGATTGTCAGGCTAGCTGTCATCCCAGTTTGGAATCCAGGAAAAAGAATGGTGTCATCCCAGTGCCCAGACACTGGGATCCAGGAAAGTTTGCTTGTAAACAAGAAAACTAGCATAGAAAGTGGTTACAACGTTTTCGATGAGATTATATGGAAAACTGGATTCCAGTGTCAAGCACTGGAATGACATCACAGGGGCACTGGAATGACACCTCTCTTGGGCTCTTTTAGCTATAAACATTAAGAAATTTACCAAATGAAAAAAAAGGCAAAAGAAGCCCTAGTCATTGTCTATTTTCAGTATTGGCGTTTTTTAAGCCTTAAACGCTGCAATTTAGCTGCTTTTAAGTGCAACTAACCTTAGCTAAAATGTTTAAGAAATTTACTAAGCAGAAAAAAAGGCAAAAGATATCCCGTGTTAGCTAGTTGTCACTCTCTAATCCTGCAAATTGGCGTTCTATACTGTCTTAAACGCTTTATAAGCGCGTTTCAGCTTATATAGGTAAAAACCTAGAATGTTGTGAAGACATAAGGTGCTCATAGTGCAAAAAATTAAAAATAAGACGCCAATCACGTAATACTGTTGTCGTTTAATCTGCACAGATTGAAGATAAATGAATACCTCCAGTACCATGATAAGGGGGCTGGCGAAATGTGTCAAGGAATTTTTATGTAAGAGATCTATTGAAATGCCCCTGTAAAATTATACTATTAATTAGTACACTGTAAATTTAAAATTATAAATATGTTAAGCAGATTGGTAATTTTGCTATTAGTTTCCATACTTCCTTTTTCTTCATACTCATACCAGTTTAGAACCAAAGCAAAGCAAGCAGTAGTTTTAGATTTAGCTTCAGACTCGCTCATTTTTGACCATAATTCCGATGAAAAAATGGCCCCATCTTCAATGAGCAAGCTAATGACTTTATATATAGCCTTTGATTATCTAAAAGCTGGAATAATAAATATGGAGGATAAATTTCGAGTAAGCAGAAAAGCGTGGGAAAGAAAAGGCTCTTCTATGTTTTTGAAAGAAGGTCAATTTGTTACGGTGAGGGAATTACTTGAAGGAATTACAATAGTCTCAGGTAATGATGCCTGCATAACACTAGCTGAGGGCATTGCAGGATCAGAAGAGAATTTTGTGGCTGAAATGAATGAGGTTGCACAAAATTTGAATCTGAATGACAGTCATTTTGTCAACTCAAGTGGGTGGCCAGACGAAGATCATTTCATGAGCGCA
Organism: Wolbachia endosymbiont (group A) of Apoderus coryli; assembly: GCF_947251615.1. Lineage (NCBI taxonomy): Bacteria > Pseudomonadati > Pseudomonadota > Alphaproteobacteria > Rickettsiales > Anaplasmataceae > Wolbachia > Wolbachia endosymbiont (group A) of Apoderus coryli. Next base: position 768,755 of record NZ_OX366367.1, read on the forward strand.
AAAGACTTGGTAATACTGGCAAAAAGGATTTTCACCGATTTTCCTGAATATTATGATTTATTTTCTGAACAATATTTGACATATAATGAAATTGCACAAAAGAATAAAAATCTTCTACTTTTTCACGACATTGGGGTTGACGGTTTAAAAACCGGTTATACAAATGCTGGTGGTTACGGCATTGTAGCATCTGCAAAACGAAATGATAGGAGAATTTTTGCTGTCGTAAATGGTTTAAACACTGAGAAAGAGCGAATAGAAGAAGCAAAAAGACTGATACAATACTCCTTAAATCATTTTAATACTAAGAAAATATTCGTTAAAGACAGTGTAGTTGAGGAAGTAAATGTTCTTTATGGGAAAGATAGAAAAGTACCTGTCACAGTTGCAAACGATGTTACCATAACTTACAACCGCAAATTGCATGACCAAATTAAGGTGCGTATTGAATATAAAGATATGATACCTGCACCAATTAAAAAAGGTCAAGAAGTGGGCAAAGTTTTTGTAGAAATACCAGGCATTGAACAACAAACTACACCACTTTATGCAGCAAATGACGTGCAGGAATTGAATTTCATAGAAAAGTTTTTTAGGATGTTGTTTTAAGTTTGATATTAAAGCAATTCCGAAAGAGAGATCTATTGCACTTTAGTGTAGTTTTGACTAACAATTTCTGTTACAATACAAGATTGAAATGTTACGAAAATGTGCTGGTTATATTTGTTGCTGTCCAGTATCCTAGAGATACTGTGGGCTGTAACGCTAAAGTTTAGTAACAGTTTTACTAAAGTTGTGCCTTCGATTGCAACATTGGTAATTATGATCATTAGCATTTACTTTTTATCTCTTGCAGCATGCTTTCTACCTATTAGAGTATGCTATGCAGTTTCCTCTGGAATATGCACAATTGGAATAACTATAATTGGTGCAACCACTTTCACAGAGAATATTAATTTATCTCAAGTTTTATGTATCGTTTTAATTGTAATAGGAACCATAGGGCTAAAGCTCTCTATTTAAACCTAAAAATTTATGCATGAATTGGATATATTTACTCTTATCGTCACTAATTGAAGTGTTCTGGGTCATAACACTTAAGCATAGTTATGGATTTACTCATCTTGTACCATCAATAATTAGCATATTCTCCATGGCTCTTAGTACGTATTTACTTTCGCTCGCTACACGTTCTATACCTATCGGAGTATGCTATGCAATTTGGACTGGAGTGGGCGCTATAGGAGCTTCGATACTTGGAGTTTACCTATTTAATGAACCAGTTAATTTATTCGAAGTAATATGCTTTATTTTAGTTACATTCGGGATTATAGGATTAAAATTGTTTGATACTGCAAAACAAACTGTTGATAAAATGGAATAAGAGATCCCAAACTGGGATGACACTAAAGGCACTCCATCTTGTCATGCAACTGGAATCCAGCTTATGAGAGCTACAAAAAATAGCTTGACAAACTCCGTCAGCCCTCTTACCATGAAACTGAAGCTATTTATTTATCTTCGCAATCTCTGCAGTGGATTAATGACAAAAAACTTAATGTATTTGGCGTAAATCATGCTTAATTTTTGCACTATGTGCACCTCATGTCTTTATAAAACTTCTAGGTTTCTACCTATATAAGCTGAAACGCGCTTATAAAGCGTTTAAGACAGTAAAAGACGTCAAATAGACAAGGGAGAACTTGAATACTAGCTACCCTAGGGTTTCTTTGCCTTTTTTTCCACTTAGTAAATTTCTTAATGTTTATAATTTAGGTTAGTCGCATTTAAAAGCGGCTGAATCGCGGTTATTAAGCGTTTAGAATAAAAAACGCCAATATTTTGAAGTACATATAAATAACTAGTCACCAACGGGGCTTCTTTTGCCTTTTTTTCGCTTGGTAAATTTCTTAATGTTTATGGCTAACATGAAGCTAAGTACGAACTTTGTTAAACACAACGAATGGTGTCATTCCAGTGCTCCTTTTTTTGTCATCCCAGTCTGGGATCCAGTTCTTATTACCTGGTATAAAGTTAAGTTTTCTGGATCCAAGTAGTCTGGGCACTGGCTGCCTAGTGGAAATTTATAACAACTGTGTCAACCTTCTCTACACAGCTCCTTCTTTTCATTTACGTTTTGCGCTTCTTTCGTTTCGTCCATTTTAGTACTAGGTTTTAATATGCTATATGTAATACCACCAAATGAATTCTTATAGCTAGACAGCCCCATGTCATACCGCCGAGGCGCTAACAAGTAGCGGAATGACAGCAGCCCTACGTCATACCGCCGCGGTATCTCTTAGCCGCTAACAAGCAGCGGGATGACGGTTGTCAGTAAGCCTAAATTACTTTAGCTATAAAAGTCTAATTTTGCTTAGTAAGCACACTAACTATGAAACAGTCTATATTACCATCAAAAACAGAATTTATATTGCCTACTTCATGTCCAGTTCTTAAATCTTTCACCATTTGATATGGATGCATAACGTACGATCTGATCTGATTGCCCCAGCCTATATCGCATTTTTTACCATACTCTTCAGCCATCTTTTGTTCTTTTTTTTCCAGTTCAATTTGGTATAAACGTCCTTTAAGTAATTTTAACGCCTCATCTTTATTTCTGTGTTGAGAACGACCATTTTGGCATTGAACTACAACACCAGTTGGAATATGCGTAATGCGTACCGCACTTTCAGTCTTGTTCACGTGCTGACCGCCTGCTCCGGAAGCTCGGTAGGTGTCGATCTTTAGATCCTTTTCATCCACAGCAATATCAATTGAATCTTCGATCACTGGAGTTACTCCTATACTTGCAAAACTGGTATGACGTTTACCATTTGCATCAAACGGCGATATTCTAACCAGCCTGTGAATTCCACTTTCACTTTTTGCCCATCCATAAGCTTTTTCTCCAACGATTTTTATCATTGCAGACTTTATACCAACCGACTCTCCTTCTAATTTTTCTACAACTTCAACTTTAAAGTTGTGATAAATTTCTGCCCACCTTACATACATGCGCATTAGCATTTCAGCCCAATCATTGCTCTCGGTTCCGCCAGCTCCTGAGTGGATTTCTAAAAAACAGTTATTATTGTCTGCTTCACCAGTAAATAAGGATTCTGTCTCTTTAAGTTTGATTAATTTCTCTAGCTTAGCTAATTCACTTTCAACTTCAGAGAAAAATTCTTCATCATTCTCATCAATAGCGGATTTCATTAAATCGATAGCGTTGCTGTAGTCGCTTTCCAGCTTTAAAAACGACTCTACGTCATTCTTAATTTTAGAACGTTCTTTTAAAATTTCTTGTGCCTTTTGATTGTCTTGCCACAGATTATCATTCAACGCTTGGGAGTCCAGCTCTTCAAGACGCAACTTTAATTTTTCTATGTCAAAGACACCTCCTGATAAGAGAAATACTTTTATTTAAGTTTTGAAAGTGTTCAAGAATTTCTGAATAAGTTTTCATTATACTTTAGATTTTAATATATTTACTATTACTAACAATAACAGCAAACAAAATAGAAATTTAACCATATAGTAGTTAATTCAAAATAATTTTATTATACTTTAATGTTTAACAAAATCAAGTGTGTATATTTATTAAAAAATAAGGTAAAATAATGAATGTTGAAATAAGTTCTCATTATGGTTTAGACAAAAAGGCTATTGATGACTTAATAGAGTCACTTGATAACGAGGAGCTAGAAAATGTTCATAATATTGTAAAAACGATAGACAGTGTTCAGTTAGCTTATTTTTTATCTACTTCGATCAGTGATCACAGAGAGAAATTAGTTAATATCCTCGATCAACATTTGTTAAGTGATGCCCTAGTGCATGTAGTGCCAGATTTACAAATAGAGATCATAGAAATATTGGGAATAGAAAATACAGCAAAGTTACTAATGCTCCTTGATGTAGAAGATATAGTAACCATAGTGAAAGATTTAGATAGAAAGTCTGTAGAAAATATACTTTACTATTTGCCCAGCAAAACTCAGAAATCAGTAGAGGAGTTGTTATCATACCCAGAAGAAAGTGCAGGAAGGTTAATACATAAAGATATGGTTATAGCTCCATATTATTGGACAATAAATCAACTGACAGAATTTGTGTGCAACTATAAAAAAATACCAGAAAGATTTCACCAGATATTCATTATCAACTCAAAATTAGAGCCTATAGGCAGTGTTAATTTAAATAAGGTAATATCTCACTCAGGAGACACAATAATAAAAGAGATAATGGATCATGACATAAAAATCATTAAAACTGGAGTAGACCAAGAGGAAGTAGCAAGAATATTTAAAGATTACTCTCTATTATCGGCTCCGGTAGTAAATAAGAATGGTAAAATTATTGGTGTGATCTTAATTGAAGATGTGATAAAAGTTGTTCAACAAGAAACAGAAGAGGACGTACTCAAAATAAGCGGTGTATCTTCTAAAGCCGATATAAATGCCCCTATACATAAAACTATAATTAAAAGGCTACCTTGGTTACTGTTTAACCTCTTAGCTGCAACAATGTGTTCCATAGTAGTTGGCTTTTTCGATGATGTAATAAAAAGTTTTATAGTACTGCCAATAATCATGCCGATAATTGCATCAATGAGCGGAAATGCAGGATCCCAAACAGTAACGCTAACCATCCGGGCAATCGCAACAAAATATCTAACTGAGCAAAATGCAAAAAGAATACTGATGAAAGAATTTTTAATAGGTCTTATAAACGGGGTGATCTTATCTACTATTTCATTAATAGTATTAGCAATAAGATTTCACAGCTTCAAAGTGGAGATGATTTTTGTGGTCTCCATGATTATGATGTCAATTATTGCAACGTTCATCGGAACTTTCATTCCTATAATGCTTCATCGCTTAAAGTCCGATCCTGCCGTTTCTTCTTCAATCCTAACATCGGCAACAACTGATATTCTCTCAGCTCTTATATTTCTTGGTTTAGCTACGATCTTTTTATTAAACAGCTGACACTATCTATAGCTATACCGCGATTTATTCCATAGCTGTACGAACATTCATTTTTAAAGGTAAACTGTACAGCGAATGGTGTCATTCCAGTCTGAAATCCAGCCTTTTCATAATCATCAAAACGTTGTATTGTAACATAAAACGGCTACTTTTATGCTTACCAACTTAATAAAATTCCTGGATCCCAGTGTCTGGGCACTGGGATGACACCCTCCTGATAGACAATGTTCGTACAGCTGTGAATTTATTCGCGGTATCTCGGCATAGATTCCGCTAACTAGTAGCGGAATGACGGTTTTTCAAATTGTCGTAAGTCAGTTTAGCTATAATATCAAGTTTCACAACTTCACCAACTATTTCTTTCTATTAAATAAGAATAAGTTGCCTATACAAAAATAGATTGGCAATATTTCAAGTCTGCCAAGCAGCATTAAAAACGATAGAAATAATTTTACTTCATTACTGAAAGAAGAATAGTTACCTGAAGGGCCTATTAAATTACTAAATCCTGGACCAGAGTTTGTAAGCGTTGCAGAGACTGAGCTGATGCTAGTTATAAAGTCTGCATTGCTTAAGTAAGACATCACTACTGATGAAATGGTAAACGTTAACATGAAAATTGCAAAAAATATAAAGACAGAGTGAACTTCATCATTCTCCAGAATTTTTCCATTGAATTTTACCCTATTGCCTGCGCCTGGGTTTAATAAAAGGCGAAAGTGATTTTCTATAGACCTTAGAAAAATGATCAAACGAAAGATTTTGATGCCACCACTTGAAGAACCACTACATCCACCAACAAAGGTTAGAAAAAAAGCTAAGACTGAAATGAAGCTCCAATCTATATGATTACAGATTGCATAACCAGTTGACGTAATCAAGGAAGTGATGGTAAATGTGCTGCATCTAAATGATAATGACACTCCTAAATCAACATTTTTATACAACCAAAAACAAGCAAATAAAGATGAAACAATAACTATCTTAACAAAGTAAGAGACCTGTTCGTCATAGCAAATGTCTAACCGTCTTATAATTTTTAAATAGCTAAGAAAAGGCAGAGAACCCAAAATCATAAAAATGATCGTTATGACTTCTAACATAGGGTTATTATAGTGCCCTATAGAATCATTATAGTTAGCAAATCCACCAGTTGATACAGCGGACATTCCGTGACATATTGCATCAAACAGTGGCATACCAGCTAGATAATAGGAAAATATACATAACAAAATTAGGCCATAATATATTGCCGTAACATGAACCACTACGCTTCGCGTGTTCGGCAACTTCCTTTTGGTAGCATCTGAATATTCAGAATAAAGTAAATTATTTAGGCTGAGAATCTTGAGCATAGGAAAAACTGCAATTCCTAAAGTGATTACACCAAAACCACCTATGCCATGCAGCATTGCTCTCCACAGCAGTATTCCCGAAGATTGCTTTTCAATATCATCAAATATAGTTGCCCCTGTGGTTGTGATGCCAGATATCGTTTCAAATAATGCATCAACATAGCTCAGATTATCAAAATAGAAAGGAATAGCTGCAAACAAAGACAAGGCAATCCAGGTGCAACTAGTAACCGCAAAAATTGCTGGCATGCCATGCAATCTACTTAATTTACCGAGTAAAATAAAAATTACGCCAGATGTGCAGGTAATTATGAATCCAGCGAGGAAATTTTTCCATTCGTAGCTGAGATACTTATTGGTAATAGCAGGAATAAGCATTGCTAAGCTAAATAACAATAGGAATATTCCCACAATAAATGCAATTGAACGTAAAGTTTGTAAACGTTGATGATTTTTCATAGAGTTACTTCCTCGCTATACAAAGCCATAAAAGCTACTCTAACGTCAAGCACTTTGTTGTAACAGCGCACTTGACTTACTTGTAAATATGTGTGATAATTAAGCTATAGAAAATAGAGGTAAGATATGATTGGATTAACTAATGCACAAGAAGAAATTCTAGGTTCATTAAGACAGGCAGTCTGGAATGGCAATTTTCAAGAAGTCCAGAACGTACTCGACAATAATGAACATAATGATATACAAGCAGTTTTGAGCCACAAGAGGACTTTGACTAGTGACAAAGGTACCATTTTAGATTTTGTTATTGACTGTCCTGAAGCTAGCGTTAACACTAAAGTAGAGATCATTGAACTAATTTGGAAGGAGGCTGATCAAAAAACTCGTGATTCTTTGTGTGGTTGCAAGGTAACAAAATTTTTTGAAGATCAACCATATTTTACGGATACAATAGATAATCTTAAACGTTTTCAAGGAAAAATTGACCTTAATAACACAGATATATATCCTGCTCTTAAAACAGTTATTGAAGAAGTGGAAGAGCACAAGAGGGTAATGGGTCTTGATTCCAACGCTCCTATAGCAACTAACACTACTGAACCTACTACTGGCAACAAAACCCCAGAAAAGAACGAAACAACCTTCTGGAGTGAACACAAAGGGAAGATTTCTCTAGGCGTTGTTGGACTATGCGTAGCTGGTGCTATTGCAGCCTATGTGCTAGCGTATCCTGCAGTTACATTAGCTTTAGCAGTTTTGGCAGCAGTTATATTAATAGGTGCTGGTATTGCTAAGGTTTGTGAGAAAGTGAAAAATCCAAGTGTAGACAAGGTATTTGACAAAAACGAGCAGTTATTGAATCAATAGACTTCTTACATTATCTACTGTCATCCGAGTAGCTGACACACAACTGTACGAACGTTGTGCTACCAGGAGGGTGTCATCCCAGTGCCCAGACACTGGGATCCAGTTTTTATTACCTGGTGTAAAGTTAAGTTTCCTGGATTCCAGTGTCAAGCACTGGAATGACACCATCATAAAGTGAAATTAGATTACAGTGTCAGCTACTTGCATGACACCATTTGTTGTAAACTCACTTTTACTCTATGGTTATACTACCTTGCCGCTATCCTGAACGGATACAAGAAGCGTTGCCGTCACGTTATATCATAAACTTTTGCTGAAGCTTTCTTTATATCTTCACTTGAAAGTGGGATTAGACCAAGCCTAGATAGGTACCCATCTTCAATGCCGATCGAATCTATAATTTCTTTAATGAATTCTCTGAATCCATCAACAGTATCCAGGTGTTCTTTCTTTATGTAAAGGTATAGAGGTCTTGATAATATATATTTTCCTGATGATATATTTTCATAGGTTGGCTCAATTCCTGCAATTGTGCTTCCTTGTATTTTATCTTGATTCCTCATTAAAAAGCTGAAACTAAATATCCCTAAGGCGTTTTTGTTACTTTTCAATTTTTGTATTATTATGTTTTCATTAATTCCAACTTCTATATACCTTCCATCATCCCTTATATTACCACATGCTTTCTTTCTTTCTTCCTGATCTTTATAATTCTCTTTAAAAATTCTTGAATTCATGCATGAATATTGATCAAGCATAATAGAATTAACCAAAGTTTCGTATGTACCTGTATTTTGATGTGGACCATAAATTTCAATTTCTGTTTTTGGTAAGGCTTGATTTACATCAGACCAAAACTTCTTATTATTTTTTACTAATTTATCATTTTCTTGAGAATATGCAGATAAAGTTTCAAATAAGTCCTTCTTTGTGAAATCAAATCTATGGCTTTGATTTGAATTTGCAATGACAATTCCATCATAGCCAATGATGATCTCTATCACTTCATTAATTTTATTTCTTTTACATAGTTCTCTTTCTACTTCCTTCATAGGGCGAGATGAAGTGGTGATGTCTGGCGTGTCTTCCCCTATTCCTGAGCAAAACATTTTGAACCCTGATCCACTTCCTATCGATTCCACAACTGGAGTCTTGAAAGGGAATACACGATTGAACTCCTCGGCTATAAACGAGATAAAAGGAAAAACAGTTGAAGATCCAACAATTCTGATGTATTTCCTGGCATCAGCATTTGACAGCGGCGTGAATAATACGAATACAAAAATCAGGAGAAAGTTTCTAAGCATTATTTTTAGTTAAGAACATAAATCTAATTATTGTAACAAAAAATCAAACTGAAAAGCTTTAATTGCATGACAAAAGCTACAGTTTACATTTAAATTTTATTTTATATTATTGTAAGTATTACACAACTTTAAGGGGCAATTATGGCAGTTATGCCAGATAAATGGATAAGAGAAAAAGCTGAAAACTTTGGAATGATAGAACCTTTTGTGAATCACAAAAGCAGTAAGGGGGTCATATCTTTCGGACTATCGTCTTATGGTTACGATGCAAGAGTGGATAATAAATTTAAGATTTTTACTAACGTTAATTCAGCCATCGTGGACCCTAAAAATTTCTCTGAGAATAGTTTTATAGATAAAGAAACAGATGTATGTATAATTCCACCAAATAGCTTTGTGCTTGCAAGTACAGTGGAATATTTTCGTATACCAAGAAATGTACTGGTCATTTGTGTTGGTAAATCAACTTACGCAAGGTGTGGAATTATAGTAAACGTTACTCCCTTAGAACCTGGATGGGAAGGTCATGTCACACTCGAATTCTCAAACACCACTCCACTTCCTGCAAAAATTTATGCTAATGAAGGCGCATGCCAATTCGTATTCTTAAGCGGCGAAAGTGAGTGTGAGAAATCATATGATGATATGAAAGGAAAATATATGAATCAGCATGGTATCACTTTGCCGCTGGTGAAATAATTACTACTTTCGTTGTGAGCTACCAGGCTGCTCTATAGACAATATTCCACTATCACCAGATAGCAAAGTTCGCGCTGATTCACTTTCTCTCAAACGTTCAATTGCCTGCTTTTTGTCAGTTCCAGTGCGCATACTGCAGCCAAATTGCATATCTATTCCATTTTCAACAATTTGACACGACAACTTTGTAGCAGTAGCGAAACCTTCTTGTTTATTAGTAGCATTTCCGGTAACAACACCACAAACAGTGATGTTACGATCATTTCCAACTGTTCGCACCATCATTTCACCATTTCGTATACCATCATTATTTATATCCTTTGCTATAACAGTCTTATCTACGGTTTGTTCACCTTCTACTACTCGAGATATTACCTCTACATTTGGTTGATTATGCAACAGACCACTTCTCATTAGTGGTTGGCATAAATCAGTATTTAATTGATCCTGCTCCACATCATTCTGTTGCCCTAGCTTGTTAACTTTTTCTTCAACACACTTATTGTATTCTTCATCATTACTTATCTCGACTTTATTTACTGGTTGACCTTGACTGTTTTCTATGTCTTTTTGACTAAACATGTCTTTATTAATGTAATAAAAAATAAGACCAGGTATCAGTGAAATTATTAGATTTAATACAATGCACGGAATTAAAACCACGGCAGCAGCTATATAGATTAGAGAGCTAACTATAAACTTTATTACTTTAGATAATTTAGAATCATCTTTTTGAGCATTAACAGCATTCAAAAAAAGCATAGTTAAGCTAAGAGATAATGCTGTTATAGCAGTAGGCACGATGATTGGAACAAGTAAAAAGGCATCAATTAACCTCTTTCCAGAGCTAGTTGGTTTAGTGCTATTATTATTCAGTGATGCAAAATAACCTTGACCAAGATTAGCAATCCATTTTGCACCGGATAAGACTCTCTCACTATTTTCTTTAGATAAGTTAACTTTCATTGGTTTTACCATACTTATAATCATGCTAATTATACTAATAATTAATATTGTAAAATCAACATAAATTTTTTACTTCCGCACTTTTTCATTGTTGCTTACAATAATTATAGCTACACGATTTACTCATGTGCTTTTCTTAATTAAAAACTTCAACTATTCATTGTAAGTTATTGAATTTCTTATCATAGTATCTATCATCCGAGTAGCCCCTTTCTTGTCATCCCAGTGCCTTGACTACTTGGATCCAGAAAAAAGGATGGTGTCATTCCAGTGCTTGACACTGGAATCCAGTCTTCACGCAATCCCATTAAAAACGTTGTGTTTTAACATAAGATTAGCTACCTTTACACTTACCAACTCGTTGTCCAATCAAAATTCCTGGATCCCAGTGCTTGACACTGGGATGACAAGGTTATAGGTGTCATCCAAGTAGCGTGACACTTGGATCTTTTCTCAACAATTTCAAAAAAATCTATCAAAAGGAGGATCATTATGTCTACAATAATTTTATCATCAATTTTTGGTCAAGCAGGCAGCATTTTTGGTCCAATTGGCCGGATTATCGGCTCAGAACTCGGTGCTCTTCTTGGTGCACAGCTAGATAGCGCAATGTTTGGTCTTGATGCCGAGCAAAAAGTAACGCATGGGGCAAGGCTAAAAAATCTGCAAGTTCAAACCTCAACCTACGGCAGAACGATCCCAATTATCCATGGCACTGCTCGTGTTGCAGGGAACATTATTTGGTCACAGCCAATAAAAGAAGAGGCGATAACCACCAAAAGTAAAATTGGAAGAGGTATGAACGTTACATATAATTACTATGCAACGCTTGCAATTGCGATCTGCAAGGGGAAAGTAGAAAAATTAAACAGAATCTGGGCAGATACAACATCACTTAGCTTTGATGAAATAGATTATACTTTTTACCGCGGTGCAGAAGATCAAAATCCTGATCCATTTATGTCATCAATTGAAGGAGAGGGGAATGTGCCGGCTTATAGGGGAATATCTTACATAGTCATCAAGAATTTTCCTTTAGCAGACTATAATAATCGTGTTCCGGTATTTACATTTGAAGTGCAAACTGCAGTAAAGTCAAATGAGTTTTCAGTGGCGAAAAATATTCAGAATATCAATATCATACCAGGTTCAGGAGAGTTTGTATATGATACAAAAATACAGAAGAAAATCGCGCAAGAGAAAATAAGCAGCAACCAATATATCCCATATGGACTGGCGCAAAGGGTAAATCACAACAACCACACTAAAAAGAGCGATGCAATGCTTTCTTTGGATCAATTAAAAGAAGATTTGCCAAATGTTGAGTGGGTGTCGGTAGTAGTCAATTGGTTTGTGAATGATCTGAACATTAAAGATTGTAAAATATATCCTGCAGTTGAATTTCAAGATGATTCCGCAATATTACCTGATGATTGGCAAGTAGGGGGTGTAACCAGAGATAATGCTCAGCTAATTTCAAAAGATGCGAGTGGAAACCCAAGATATGGTGGCACAGTTAGTGATGCAGCGCTGATAAGATATATAGAAGAGTTACGCAGCAGAGGCTACAAGGTGATGCTCTATCCGATGCCCTTGCTTGACACAAAGAACAAAGAGTGGCGAGGAAAATTGAGCGGGACCCCTGGGGATATAAGTGATTTTTTTAAGAATCAATATAACAAATTTATAGAGCATTATGCAAGCATTGCCAAACAAACTAAAGTGGAAGGGTTTATCATCGGTTCTGAACTTGTGCGGCTTACCAAAATTAGAGATGAACAAGGTAATTACCCTGCCGTTATAGAGCTAGTTAAGCTTGCAAAGCGAATAAAACTTCAGCTTGGAAAAGAAGTAACGGTAACTTACGCTGCTGATTGGAGTGAATACCATTCATATGATGGTTGGTATAATATGGATGAACTGTGGTCTTCAGAGTACATCGACGTTGTTGGCATAGATGCTTATTTTCCACTGACTGATGGTCCAGAGCCTCCTTTTGGCTATTCTGCGGAAGATGTAATGGGTGGTTGGAGCAGTGGAGTGGGGTATGATTATTTCTATGATTACTCAAAGGGTGAGCCTGAAAGAGTAAAGTATAACGACAGCAGGTATGCGTGGAAAAATATAGAGAAATGGTGGAGTGAAACTCACATAAATCCAAGTGGTAGTAAAACGAAATGGCAACCAAAAATGAAAAAAATATGGTTTACCGAGTATGGATTTCCCAGTATGAACGGCTGCACTAATGAGCCAAATGTGTTTGTTGATAAAGGCAGCATAGAGAGCAAATATCCACGATATTCAAACGGAGAGGTGAGCTTTCTTTCACAGAAAATTGCAATTGAAGGAACGCTAAAAAAGTGGCAAAGCTCGGAAATGGTAGAAAAAATGTTTCTCTGGGCATGGGATGCAAGGCCATTTCCTTACTTTCCCAATTTGTGTGATATGTGGACTGACTGCCATAATTGGCAGACAGGACATTGGATTCAGGGAAAGCTTTCACAGCTTAATATTTCCGATGTTTTATCGGATCTGTTACAAAAAACAGGTTTAAAAAGCGATCAGTTCGATACAAGCAACATCAAAGGGTTATTGTCTGGGTATGTGATAAACGATCAGCAACCCGTACGTTCAATTATTAAAATGCTGCAAAGTTGCTATTTTTTTGATGTGGTTGAACAGGACTCTAAACTGAAATTTATCCAAAAGGGCAGGGCAGTTACGACTGGAATACCAATTGGTGAAATGGTTTTCAGTAACAATTCAAAGCAAATGCAACTTGTTAATATTAGTCAGCTGGATTTAAACAATAAAGTTAACGTCGTTTATTTTAATCGCAATTTTGGCTATCCAATTGATGTTAAATATGCTGAGTTGCCAAAGCAAGGCACTGCTATAACAGTTGAAATACCGCTCATTATGGAGGAGGGAGAGGCGCAAAATATAGCTGAGGTTTTACTTTATTCTTCGTGGCAAGAGAGAAATATATACAATTTCAAGCTACCGATAAAATATGCATGGCTTGCGCCAAGTGATGTAATAACGATTTTAGACGGTGAGAAAAAGCATATGGTGAGAATTATAAAAACGAAATTTGAAAGCATGTCTATTCAAGTAAGCGGTGTTGGTTATGATCGCTCTATATATAAGCTCTCTTTTCCTTCAACAAGGTCACTTATGCTGAAGGAATACCCTCCTTCTCACATCAGCAAAACCATCATAGAAATGATAGATTTACCGTATGTTAAAGGTAATAGCGCAAGCTTTACTTTAATTAATGAGGAAAAGAATTGGAAAGGAGCAACACTCTTTATTTCGGGCGACGATAAGGATTATAAACCTATCGCAAGCACAAATAAGCAGTCTACTTATGGATATGTAATGGAATCTACCGACGAGGGGCTTATAGTAGTGTTACGTTTTGGTAAGCTGCTAGGAATTATCGATTCAAATTCAGCATTAATCGGAAAAGAGATAGTGAAATTCCAGAATGCTGAACTCATAGATAAAAATAAATATAAGCTTAGCAACCTAATTAGAGGGCAAGAAGGTACTAAAGACACCGCAGGTGAAAAATTTGTTCTACTTGATGATTCAATAATATCTTTCGAAGTGCAAAGGGGAAAAAAGTTTTACCTAAAAGCAGTGACTTACGGTGATTCATTGGATAACACGGAAGCAAAAATGTTATAGCTCATTTACAAGAGCATAGAACTTTGTAAGTTATTAGTTTAATCTTCTGCTCACAAGGTTGTAGTACATCTATTGACATTTATTTCAGAATGAAACATCATATTAACTAATATTTGTGAGGAAAGTAATGACTAAAGAATTATCAAATGAAGCACCAATAATACTAACGTGGGTGCCAAGAGTACGTGGTGCATCTTTGCCAGATGGTAAGAATAGTGCTCTTAATTACTTGGATATAATAAAAAACCATAAGTTAAAAAATAAAGAGGAGAGGGACATATATTTGGTTATAAATGGCCCGGGATTTGAGCAGAATCAGATAGATGATTTAAAACGTGAACTGAAAGAAATTCAAGGAGTACACGTTGTAGACTTACACCAGTATGACTGGAGCGAAATAGATCAAAGGTGGAAGATAGATGGCAAGGATATCAGTATTAAGGATTTCTTTAAAAATATGTATGATATGATAGATGAACAAAGAACATATTTTGCTATTGAAATAGATACCTTTAGGTTAATTGCTCTTGCTCTTTCAGAAAAAATGACAGGACAGAAAGGTGCAATATATATAGACTTTGATGCTTTGAATAATATTAAAGACCATATAGGAAAAGATATAACGATTCCTAAAGGAATATTGTTAGGATCATTCCGCATATTTACTATGGTAACCCAAAACAATGATCTCATTGCGATAAGTAATCCAAGTGTAGCAATTAATATTTTATATGAGTATAAAGATAAATTATTAAGCCAAAAAGAAATTTATAATAAGGCTGTAAAATATGTGCAAGATGAAAAAGCAAAAAGTGTTGTTGTTTCAACACCTGTGTTTAGCACCTTGAAAGAACTAGGATGCACAGATGGAATAGAAAGGCTTCAGAGACAATTTATAAATCACGAAAAAATATGTAATGAGAAGCTTGAAATTTTAAGCAATGGTGGAATAGAAGCTCTATATAATTCGAATATAGTGGATGAAGCAGGTTTAAATCCAGCCCTGCTTCATACTATAAATATGGCCCGTAGTAACCCAGTTAATGGAGAAAAAAACCAATGGGAGCTAGTTGCTTTTGGAAAGAACAATGGTAACTATGCTGAGACAGTGTCTGGAGACCTATCTTGGACAAGAGGAGAAGATTTATACCATAAACAGATAGACAACAAGCTGGAAAGAGCAAAAGTGGAACATAGCCTTGGTGAACCACTAAAGGTAGTAAGTGAGGCAAATGTATCTTCTGTTGAAGACTTAAAGCTTAAAGTGAATAATCAAAGATAAGATATTGAAATTCGTGCTTTTTATGATTTGAGCTTAAGATTCCAGTGTCAAAGCACATAACTGTACGAACATTGTGATTTGAATCCACTAGGAGGGTGTCATCTAAGTAGCCTCCTTCTCCTGTCATCCCAGTGCCATGACTACTTGGATCCAGAAACTTAATTGCAAGTAAGTAAACTGCTTTGATGAAATTGTATAATGGAAACTAGATCCAAGTAGTCATGGCACTGGGATGACACCCTACTGGATAGAGCCTTCACAGGCTTTTTCTCGAATAGCTGCTCTTAATTTCAGTAGTTAAATTAATATACTAATGAAAAAAATATATTATAATTAAGTATATTTAATCCAGTAAATCATTAAGTGAAAACAGCTCTTTCGCAAAATATCATCTCTCTTATTATGATATTGTCTGTAGCAATTGTCGATATGGCAACTGACCTATACTCAGTTGCACTACCAAGCATTGCCAATTATTTTAAAGTAGAAGGCAGTGTAGTGCAGCTTACAATTAGCTTGAATCTAGTTGGATTTGCGGTATCTGGATTAATTTATGGTCCACTATCGGACCATTATGGTAGGCGTCCAATGATGCTGATTGGTATGACAATTTTTACTTTGGCAAGTGTCATGTGTTATACAGCCGACAGTATTGCGCTCTTGATACTAATTCGCTTCATACAAGGAACAGGGGCTGGTGTTGCAGGTGTTGTTGGGTATGCAGCAATAAGGGATATGTATTCGGGTAGTGAATACTCGAGAGTAATTTCAAAATTAAATATGGTTGTGGCACTCTCACCTGGAATAGCTCCAGTGGTGGGCAGTTATATAATTTCACATGGTTATCATTGGAAATTTTTGTTTTTTATTATATCACTTGCGGCAATTGCTATGCTTATTTTTATTTACTTTAAATTACAAGAAACACTCACTGTAAATAAAAATGAAACCAGTATAACTAACATAACTACTAATATCTTCAAGCAATATATATCAATATTTAGAAATTATCGTTTCCTTGGGTTTTCAATTATTCATGGATTAACTTTCATGTGGCTTTGGGCATACGTTGCTAACTACCCGTTCATATTTGAATCGATGGGCATTGAAGTACAGTATTTTGGCTACCTCATATCGATCATAGTCATATTTTACATAATTGGAACTTTAATTAATAGAAGGTATGTACCAAAAATAGGGGTTAGCAAAATGCTAATAATAGGTTTGGTGTTACCGATAATATCCGATAGTTTATTGGTATATTTTTATTTCGCGGACAAGTTGAATATATTAATTCTTCAAGTCGTCTGGATTCCAGCCAATATCGGAGTTGCATTAATAATAAGCAATAACGTAACTTCTGCTTTAGAAACGATCAAAGGTATAGGGCTTGGTAGTGCAGTCCTCTCATTCTGCAATATGATGTTTGGGGCTATTGGAATATATATAGTAGGAAAATTTTTTCGCTATGGTATTTTACCAAATTTACTATTAACAATAGCATGTTCTACAATTGCGGTTCTTATGTACAGCCGGCTCAAATGTACTGAAAAACACAGGGAATAACCATTATTTGCGTGATCCAGAGCTCATGGGTTATTAATGACTTTATCATGATAATATAATTTTACAGGGGGTGAGAGCTCATAGATTATTAACGACTTTATCATAACAATATAGTTTTACAGGAGGTATGGGATGAGCAATTCAAACAGAGATATAAATGCTGGATTACGTAAGACTGCTCTAGAAGGTAATATTGAGAAAGTAAAAAGTCTAATAAGTGAAGGAGCAGATGTTAATGCAACAAGTGAGTTGAAAGAGACTCCTCTACATTGGGCTGCTAGAAGGGGCAATCAAAAGGTAGTAGAAGTTTTACTAAATAATGGGGCAAATGTTAATGCAGTAGATGAACATCACAGCACTCCTTTACATGGGGCTGCTGAAAATGGCCATAAAGAAGTAGTAGAAGCCCTACTGCAAGTAGAAGGGATCGATGTTAATGCACAAAATAAATATGACAGCACTCCTCTACATTTTGCTGCTAAAATGGGCCATGCAGAGATAGTAAAAGATCTATTGGACAAAGGGGCAAGTGTTAATATAACAGATCGAAATGGAAAGACTCCTTTCAAATTAGCTGCTAACGAAGAAATACAAACTCTATTAGAAAACACAGCTAAATTACTTGAGGCTGCTAGAGAAGGTAATATTGAGGAAGTAAACTCTCTAATAAGTAAAGGAGCAAATGTTAATGCAGTAGATGGAAATGAAAAGACTCCTCTACATTGGGCTGCTGAAAAGGGCCATAAAGAGGTAGTAGAAGTTTTACTAAATAATGTGGCAAATGTTAATGCAGTAGATGAACATCACAGCACTCCTTTACATGGGGCTGCTGAAAATGGCCATAAAGAAGTAGTAGAAGCCCTACTGCAAGTAGAAGGGATCGATGTTAATGCACAAAATAAATATGACAGCACTCCTCTACATTTTGCTGCTAAAATGGGCCATGCAGAGATAGTAAAAGATCTATTGGACAAAGGGGCAAGTGTTAATATAACAGATCGAAATGGAAAGACTCCTTTCAAATTAGCTGCTAACGAAGAAATACAAACTCTATTAGAAAACACAGCTAAATTACTTGAGGCTGCTAAAAGTGGTGATATTAATGAAGTAAAGCATCTAATAAGTGAAGGAGCAAACGTTAACGCAGTTGAAGATTTGCATACTCCTTTATATTGGGCTGTTAAAAATAATCACTCTACTACAGCAGAAGTTCTATTAGATAATGGAGCAGATTTTATTACTTATGACCTTTCTCGAGAACGTGACGTGTGGGATAGATTCCTAAGCATAGAAGATAAACATTGCAAGGTTTCTCTACATCTGGCTGCTAGGCTTGGCAAGTTGGAAGCAGTAAAAGATCTATTAGAGCAAAAAGCAGACGTTAATGCAGAAAATGACACAAGAGAGACTCCTTTACACTTCGCTGCTGAAAAGGGCCATAAGCAGGTGGTGCAAGCTCTATTGGACAAAGGGGCAAATGTTAATGCAACAGATAATAAAGGAGAGACTCCTTTCGATTTAACTACTAACGAAGAAATAAAAACTCTATTACAAAACACAGCTGAATTACTTGAGGCTGCTGCTGAAAAGGGTCATGAGGAGGAGGTACAAGCTCTATTGGAGAAAGGGGCAAATGTTAATGCAACAGATCAAAATGGAAATACTCCTTTACATTTGGCTGCTCGAAATAACAACAAAGAGGTAGTAGAAGCCCTACTGCAAGTAAATGGGATCAATGTTAATGCACAAGATAGAGATAACATGACTCCTTTACATTGGGCCGTTGTAAGGGGCCATAAAGAGGCAGTAGAAGCCCTATTGGGAAAAGATGGAATCGATGTTAATTTAGCAGATAAGAATAAAGATACTCCTTTACATTCTGTTCTTAAAAAGGACAACATAGATATAAATGTATTGAACGCTCTACTGGGAGCAGAAGGAATCGATGTTAATGCACAAGATGGAGGTAACAGTACTCCTTTGCATTTGGCTGCTAAAAAGAATAAGATAGATATAAACGTATTGAACGCTCTACTGGGCGCAAAAGAAATCGATGTTAATGCACAAGATGAACTTAACAACACTCCTTTGCATTTGGCTGCTAAAAAGGAAAAGGACAACATAGATATAAATGTGTTGAACGCTCTACTGAAAGCAGAAGGAATCGATGTTAATATAAAAGATAAACTTGCAGAATGGACTCCTTTCCATTGGGCTGTTTTAAAGAACAAGATAGACATAGTGAAAGCGCTACTGGGAGCAGAAGGAATCAATGTTAATATAGAAGGTAAATATGGAAAAAAGACTCCTTTACACTTGGCTGCTCAAAATAACAACAAAGAAATAGTAGACGCCCTAATAAAAGCAGGAGCAAATATTAATGTAAAAGATAAAGATGAAAAAACTCCTTTCGATTTAACTACTAACGAAGAAATAAAAACTCTATTAAAAGCAGCAGAAAACCCTGGCGACGGTTCAGTGGATAAGCCATCGACGGACAATGAAGAAAATTCAGAGGAAGATGCTGGTACACGAGAGAAAGAAAAACAAGAAGGTGATGCTCAATCAGGATCAGACATTACAAAGCAAGAAGCTGATAAAACTGTAAATTCGGGGAGTGGAACACCACAAACACAACAGGGGGGACAACCCACCACCAGTGCAGGACAAGGAACTGATGTACAAGACAACGGTGTAAATCCTGTTGCTTCTACACAAACAGAAGGACAGCCGAGCTCTTTTTTTGGTAGTTTGTTTAGTATACTTATGAAGCCTTTTTCATTAGTTGCATCATTTTTTGGTAGTTTTTTTTCATGGTTGTTTGGGTCTGATGAGCCAACACAATCATCATCCGAATCTGAACAACCAGTTGATGATTCACAGTATGATTCTCATAGTTCACCTGATTGATCCATTTGCTTCATAAGGAGAACATGAAATATATAGCTCACACAGATAAGGTTTACTTTTTTGTCATCCTATATAGGATCCAGTTTAAAAAATTCTGGATTCCAGCGTCACGCGCTGGAATGACATGGTGGTATGTATTCAAGTAGCTGACACTGGTTCCTTTATGACGGCAGTGCCCAGAGGTGTCATCCCAGTGCCCAGACACTGGGATCCAGGAAACTTAATTGCAAGTAATGCATTGGGTTTGGTGAGTATGGGTTTTGCGTTATAGAATGAAGCACTTTTGGTGAATTTGTAAAGAAAACTAGATGCCAGTGTCAAGCACTGGCATGACATCATCTTGGATAACATCACGTGCTGGAATGACAAAGAAGAGTGGGCTTTCATATGGTTATGCAAGAGGTTTACTGAATGCAACCTAACTTCTCACACACACATTTTACTACGTAATCAGCGCTGATATTAAAATGCTCATAAAGTGTTTTATAAGGTGCTGATTCTCCGAAGCTTTTCATGCCAATAAATATACCGTTTGAACCTATATACTTATGCCAACCCATTTCACTTCCAGCTTCAATTGCAACTTTAATGCTGTCATTATTTAATATCGCCGCTTTATATTCATCACTTTGCTCGTCAAAAAGCCTCCAGCATGGCATAGAAACAACCCTTGTACCTATACCTTTTTCCTGCAATTTCTCCCTTGCTTCAACTGCAATTTCAACTTCAGATCCGGTAGCAAATATTGTCACTTTTAATTCTTTTGAACATTCACACAAAATATATGCACCAAACTTCGATAGATTAGCAGATTGATCGATATCAGAATGCATGTAACTTACGTTTTGCCTTGAGAGCGCAAACAGTGCTGGAGATTCTTTCTTTTCGAGTGCAATGCTAACACACTCCAGAGTTTCAACTGCATCGGCTGGTCTAAAAACATACAAATTTGGTATAGCACGCAAAGAAGCTAAATGCTCTATTGGTTGGTGAGTTGGGCCATCTTCCCCTACTCCAATTGAGTCATGAGTCATCACATAGATAACCTGCTGTTTCATCAAAGCTGAAAGACGTATAGCAGGACGACAGTAGTCGGAAAATACCAAAAAAGTGCCACCATAAGGAAGAATCGCGCCGTGAAGAGCCATACCATTCATACAAGCTGCCATAGCGTGTTCTCTCACTCCATAGTGGACATAAGAACCACTATAATTATTACTATCTATTACCTGCATGTGCTTATATTTAGTGCAATTTGACCCAGTAAGATCAGCAGAACCGCCGATTAATTCCGGCATATGTTGTGTTAAAAGTTCCATTACCATGCCGAAAGAAGATCGAGTAGCTTCGTTTGGCATTGTCTCGTGTATTTGTTTCTTCAAGTTAGCCAAAACACTATCGATATTATCCGGCAAACGCTTATCTAACCGTCTTTGAAGTTCTGCATGATACCCTGTCATCCCAGCATTCTCTTCTGTCATCCCAGTGCTTGACACTGGGATCCATTCTTTTTCTTCTTTTCTGGATTCCAGCGTCACGCGCTGGAATGACATCGTGTAATTTTGTTTTGCTCTCTCAACAGTTTTCTTCCAGGCGTTTTTCACATCTTCTGGCACATGAAATGGCTCGTAGTTCCAATCCAATTTTTCTCTCATCTGTTTGATGTCTTCCTCCGAAAAAGCACCACTGTGAGCAGAGGATGTGCCAGCACGGCTTGAAAATTTTCCGATAATGGTTTTGCAGCAGATCATTGTAGGTTTATCAGACTTTTTTGCTTGCTCTATTGCAAAGGATATGGCATCAAAATCATGGCCATCAATTTTGTCAACATTCCATCCATACGCTAAGAAGCGTTTCTCTACATCATCAGAACAGGAAAGGCAAGTAGCGCCATCTATAGAGATATCATTATCATCAAAAAGGGCTATTAATTTATTCAATTTAAGATGTCCAGCAAGTGATGCTGCTTCATGGCTTATTCCTTCCATAAGACAGCCATCCCCTAGCATTACGTAAGTGTAGTGATTGATTCTGAATTGCTTTTTAAGGATTGATTCAGCAAGTGCCATGCCAACAGCAGCGGCAAACCCCTGACCGAGCGGGCCTGTTGTTGCCTCTACCCCAGAAGTCAAGCCGAACTCTGGATGACCTGGGGTCTTGGATCCCATTTGCCTGAAGTTTTTTAGCTCATCTATGCTAATATAACCTGTCAAATATAATATTGAATATAGTAACATTGACCCATGACCGTTTGATAAAACAAAGCGATCTCTATTGAACCATTTAGAATCATCAGGATTATGATTCAGATATTTAGCAAACAAGACAGTTGCAACATCTGCCATGCCAAGTGGCATACCTAGGTGTCCAGAGTTTGCTTTTTGTACTGCATCAATTGATAAAAAACGGATGGCGTTTGCCATAGATTCCAAAGGTAGATGATTCATAGAAAAACTTAAAAATGAAGTATAAAAGATTATACCAGCAAAAACAAGTTGACACTGAGTGCTAAAATCCTTAATAATCTAGAGTTGAATCGTGAGAGTTTTTATATGACAACTGTTATCACTAGAAAGTATAGGATTAGCCGTAGACTTGGTGTAAATTTATGGGGTAGAGCTAAAGACCCAGTAAACAAAAGGAAATACCCTCCTGGTCAACATGGTATTCTTGGATTCAAGAAGTTATCCGACTTTGGTAAGCAGTTTGCTGCGCATAAGAAATTTAAGTTTTACTATGCGATTTCAAGTAAGCAGCTCAGACGTACATTTTTAGATGCTTATAACAGAAAGGGTTATACGGCTGATAATTTTATCGGTATCTTAGAATCGAGATTAAGTTCTGTTTTATACCACTCTAGTCTTGTGCCAACAATTTATGCAGCGAAGCAGCTCATATCTCATAAGCACGTTACAGTTAATGATAAGGTGGTTAACATATCAAGTTATCGAGTGAAACCAGGTGATATAATAAAAATAAGAGAAAGGGCAGCAAAAATCCCTGTAGTAGTAGAGGCTGAACAAAAACAAGAGCGCAAGGCTCCGGATTATTTAGAAGCAGATAGTAAAGAGCATTCAGTGAAATATTTGAGGTCGCCTCAATATTCTGAGGTTCCTTATTCAGCGGACATGGAAGTCAATTTAGTAGTAGAGTTTTACTCTAGATAGGTAAAAAAAGCCCGTGTGGCGGAATCGGTAGACGCAGCGGACTTAAAATCCGTGGGTTTTGCGACCTTGGGAGTTCAAGTCTCCCCATGGGCACCAATTTAACTTAGCAGATAAATACAAAAAAGTATGAAATGGCTTGATATAGAAGATATTGTAGAAGCTCTGGAGGAAAAATTTTCAGATGAGAATATAATTAGTATCAGATTCACTGAGCTTAAAAAAAAGGTCTTGAGTTTAGAGGAATTTGATGATGATGAAAAACGCTGTAACGAGAAAATACTCGAAGCCATTCAAGCAGCTTGGATTGAGGAAAGATCTTACAAATAAGAAATAACTATCGCTATTAAAAGTTAGCGCGTGACGCTGGAATCCAGAAAAAAAAGAAAAATGGATCCCAGCTGGGATGACAACAAAAAAGAAGGAGTCTAAAATTCGGACACCGTATATCATTCATTTTAGACAATACTGTACTTTTTAAATCTAATTTAAAATTCACTCAGGTTAATAATAATTTAACTAATTACAATTAAAACAGCTAGAAGGTTAATTATGAGGCAAAACAAAAATTTTTGAATGGAACGACTTACTTAACAAGTGCTACGTTAAGGTAGATTGTTACATAAAAATACTGCTTTTATGGTGTGAGGCTAGAGGTTTGTAAAGTAGTTAGAAGGTTGTCATCCCAGTGTTAGCTACTTGGATTTGGCACTGAGGAAATCCAATGTAGTAGTAAACCTTACTTATTTAGTTATACTAGAAACAAAACAGAAAAATGCTCAAACGTAGCGGTCCAAAAAAATTAAAGTCTATAATTGAAAATTACGCATTAAAATGCATGAAAAATAAGATTAGCAAAAATGAAATACGTCTGATTTTAAACTGGCGAAATATAGTAGGGAAAGAAATAGCAGAGTGTACAAAACCGAAAAAGATCTCATATGCACAGAATATAAATTCGGGTGTATTGCATCTGGTAGTAACAAATGGCAGTAAAGCATTAGAAATTCAGCATATGATTTCTCTTATAATAGAAAAAATTACGATATTTTTTGGCTACAAAGCAGTATATGGTATAAAAATTAAGCAAGAGAGTATTGACTATTTGACTATATAAGGTAATCTAAGTACATAGAATAATTTGGTATATTGAAGTGAGTAGAGTTTGTGAATTAACAAATAGAAAAAAATCTTTTGGTAATAAGGTATCACATTCGAATCGTAAAACAAAGCGTACCTTTCTTTTAAATTTACATAAGGTTACGTTAACAAGTGATCTATTGAATAAAAAGTTTAGATTTCGTGTGGCAACAAGAACTTTGAGAACTATAGATTACAAAGGTGATTTAGATGCTTTTTTGCTCAACACAAGAACGATTAAACTAAGTGAGAAAGCGCAGAAGATAAAAAGAAGGTTGAAAAAAGTTTTAGTAAAGCAAGAGGTAGAGTTAGCCGTTTCAGATGCATAGCAAACCTCAATGGCTCAGAGCAAAAGCTCCGACTGGTGAAGTATTCAATGAAACTTTAAACATCGTTAAACTGCATAACTTACATACGGTATGTGAAGAAGCTGCATGTCCAAATATTGGTGAATGTTGGAATAAACGTCATGCTACTGTGATGATTCTTGGTTCTGTTTGCACTCGTGCTTGTGCATTTTGCAACGTTGCAACTGGCATTCCTGATAAACTAGACCCTCATGAACCAGAAAATTTAGCAAAAGCGATAAAAAAGTTAAACTTAAAACATGTTGTCATTACCTCTGTTGATCGTGATGATTTGCCAGATGGTGGCGCAAATCAGTTTATAAAGTGCATAGAAGAAATTAGAAAGATAACTTCAGAAACAACAATAGAGATTTTAACTCCTGATTTTTTAAATAAGAAAGGAGCATTTGAAGCAATTGCTGTTGCATCACCTGATGTCTATAACCACAATATTGAAACAGTGCCGAGATTGTATGCAAAAATAAGACCACGAGCTCGCTATTTTCATTCACTATATTTACTGAAGATGGTAAAGCAGATTAATCCTAAAGTTTTCACAAAGTCAGGGCTTATGGTTGGTCTTGGAGAAAAAAAAGAGGAAATACTTCAGGTTATGGACGATTTGCGCAGTGCTGAAGTTGATTTTATTACAATTGGTCAATATCTACAACCAACTCCAAAACATGCAAAACTTGATAGGTATGTTACCCCAGAAGAGTTTGAGCATTATAAATACATTGCTTACTCCAAAGGTTTCTTAGTGGTTGCATCAAGCCCACTAACTCGGTCATCATACCACGCTGAAGAAGATTTTAACAGGCTCAAGGCCTGTCGTTAATATTTATGTTAATTCAAATTAATTTTTACTAATTATAAAGGAGTTGAGCGACTTTACGTAATGTCTACTATAAAAATCGAGAAGAAATCACAATTAGTTAAAGAGGTATTCGATTCCGTGGCAAGTCGCTACGACACCATGAATGATATAATGAGCCTTGGAATGCACAGATTATGGAAAGATAAAATGGTAAATAGTGTGCATTTTACAAAAAACTCTAAGGTTTTAGATGTTGCTGGAGGAACTGGAGATATAGCAATAAGAATAGTAAGAAAAGAGCCAAGTGCTAAGGTTACAGTATGCGATATAAATCAGAATATGCTAAGCAGAGGACGTGATAAAGCTATAAATTCAAACCAAATTAATTTTGATTGGGTATGTGCGAACGCAGAAAGTTTACCATTTGAAGACTCCGAATTTGATTATTGCACAATAGCTTTTGGCATTCGAAATGTTTCTGACCGCAAGAAGGCTTTAAATGAGGCGCACAGGGTATTAAAACCACATGGAAAATTTATCTGCTTAGAATTTGCCCCTATGCACTATCAAAATGAGATATTTACCAAACTTTATGACTTATATTCATTTAAAGTAATTCCTAAAATTGGCAGCATAGTTGCTCAAGACGAGAGTTCTTATGAATATTTAGTGAAGAGCATCAGAGAATTTCCAACTCAGGCTGATTTTAAAATGGAAATTGAAGAGGTAGGCTTTAAGAATGTTGAGTTTCATAATATGAGCTATGGAATAGTGGCATTACACATTGGAACAAAATGAATATTAAACTCTGGTATAGAACCCTAGATTATTATCTTATCCTTCCAGTGTTTTTTTTGCTCACTATAAGTTTCATTCTTGTTTATTCAGCGAGCCCTGTAATTGCGCAGCGTCTTTCTCTACCACAGGATTATTTTATACGGCGCCATACAATTTATATAGTTCTATCACTGATTACCTTAGTAACATTTTCTTTTCTCAACACAAGAACTATACTTAACCTCTCATTCGCAGGTTTCATTTTATTTACTATTCTAGTGGCAGCTGCGATAATACTTGGTATAGAGGTAAAAGGTGCGAAACGATGGTTACATATTGTCAAAATTTCAGTTCAACCATCTGAGTTCGTAAGGCCATTTTTTTCTGTTGTCATAGCTAGTATCTTAGCCAGCGGAATGAAGTTTAAAATGCACATATCAATCATAATATTTCTGTTAGTTTTTGTGTTGTTACTTTTGCAACCTGATTTCAGTATGTCCATGCTTTTAACATATTCTTTTATTGGTCAAATGTTTATTGCATGTATACCACTTTTATACTTTCTATGCATAATAGGAATGGCTACAACTGGAACTACAATAGCTTACTTATGTCTCCCACATATAAAGCAAAGGATTTACAATTTTGTCTTTTTTACGCAACGCGATAACTTTCAAGTCACAAAATCATTAGAAGCATTCAAAAGAGGTCAATTAACTGGAGTTGGACCTGGTGAAGGTAGCGTAAAAACCTCTCTTCCTGATTGTCATACAGATTTTGTGTTTTCTGTTTTAGCAGAAGAATTTGGTTTGATTACATGCTTAGCCACATTGATGTTATTTGGCATCATTTCCGCCCGCTTGCTTTACGTTGCATATATGGAAAATGAATTATTCAATCTATTGGTGATTCTTGGTATCTCAATTCAATTCATCACACAATTCATAATAAACACAGGGGTAACATTAAGTGTTTTTCCCACCACCGGCATAACCCTGCCACTACTTAGCTATGGTGGTTCTTCTCTTTTATCTTCGAGCATCGCACTTGGCATAATGCTGTCTTTCAGTAGAAATCAAGCTATCGCATTAAAGTTTCGTGAGCGTGTTATGCTTGTGGACTAGCCGCTCACAACTATTATTGGTATCCCTCCAAAATGAGTATCTGTTCAGATGAGTGGCAAGAGATATTATGAAATCTGAAAGAGTTATGCATAGCTGTACGAACATTCATTTTTGAAGACAGCAAATGGTGTCATTCCAGTCTGGAATCCAGAAATTTTGCTTATAACTGAGCTGATGAGCTAAAGGTAGTTGTCTTACGCTAAAACAAACGTTTTTAATTAAGTTGCATAGAACCAGTGTCTGGGCACTGCCCACTGGTGGCCCAAACTACAACGTTCGTACAGTTGTGCGTGGCGCTGACACGTAGCGGGATGACGGTTGTCAGGCTAGTTGTTATCCAAGTGGAGAGTAGACCAGGAAAACTTCCTTCCTGGCCCCTCGCAGAACCCTACGTGAGGTAGAGTGGGCAGCCAGCGAGTTACTTGTTAAGTACTTTTCCAACAACCCCTCTCCGAACCACGCATGATCGTTTCCGTATCACGTGGCTCTCCAATAATCTAACGTTTTAAGGAGTCACCATCATATTTTCCATATTGGATTTTCTTATGGCATTCATGACAAACAACAAGAGTTTTCCTCTGTCGTTCAATCATTCTCTTTTTCCATTCCGGTAGTTCAGTATTACGTTTACCTAGCAAATCAGCAAGTTTACGTACGTGATGTACTTCAATCTGCTCTTGTGATTTACATAATTCACAAGTTTGTGCCAATAGTCTTTGCTCTATTTCACTACGCTTATTCCATATTGGTATAAGGTTATCACTTATGCTTACCCATTTATTCCATTTTAGCGACACAGCACCAAAGTGTGTAATTAATGGTATCTTTGATGGTAAACGATCTACTCTGATTTGGATGACTTTTCGTTTTTCACCTTCATCGTTTTCAATCGTCGCACCAAATTTTCTATAAATTTTCCTGCAAGTTGTTTTGTATTTAGATGCTAAAGTCTTTACTAATGATACTTCCATCACATATTTCAGATAACTTAGTGTGTGAAGGTTGTAGGCCATTTTATAGTATTGTACAATTCCTCGATATTCAGTTTGATACTGAGCAACAATACTGTAAGCTGTATCAATTGTACGTTGAGGTAAATGTATCGGTTTACCACAACGCATATATTCAGAACACTTTTTCTGCTTTATATGATGTGGTACACGTAACCCAATACTACCGTTAATACATCGTTGTGTCCGATGATCATGTTTGTCATCTGCATGCAAAACATGTATTTCATAACCCAAAAAATTGGCTTTGCTATCACACGCATGTGTAATAAACGTTTTATCTTCATTAAGCATAAGTTTGAGCTCCTCATTGAGAAACCCAGCAATCTCATTCTTAATTTGTTCAGCTTCATTCTTTGGTCCTGCAAACCCTACCAGAAAATCATCAGCATACCTAACATACCAAAGACGTCGATAATTTAGATCGCAAGAATCCTTAGATGGCATACCCTGCACTAATTGACGCAGTTGTTTTGCTTGATCCCAGTTCCCTTGTTTTCTCATCATCGATACTTGCATGGTTAACCTTAAATATTTTGGATTTGTCCTTCTTCGCTTACCTCGGTTATTTGCTGGTATTAGTATATGCTCCACATGTTTATCTAACCGATCGAGTAATATGTTACTCAGAATTGGACCAATAATAGAACCTTGTGGTACCCCACTATGACTCTTATTGTACTTCCAATTTTCCATATATCCTGCTTTTAGCAGTCGATTGATTAGCTGAATAAAACGGTTATCTTGGAAGCTTTCACTCAGTATTTTCAACAACATAGTATGATCAATTGAGTCATAACATGCACTGAGATCTCCCTCTATAAACCATTTTGTACCTCTGCCTTTTTGCATTACTGCTCTTAATGCAGTGTGGCATCCACGCTTTGGTCGAAATCCATGTGAACATTCACTAAATTTAGGCTCATAGTAGGCTTCCAATATTAATCGGATTACTTCTTGAAGTAACTTATTTGACCATGTTGGCAACCCTAACGGCCTGCGTTTACCACTCTTCTTTAAAATATAGATACGTTTTACTGGTGTCCACCGATATCGCTCATAGCGTAAATCCTCTATGATTTTATCGATTTTCTCCAAAGACATACCATCAACTGTTTCAGTTGTCACACCTTCTGTCATAGCACCTTTATTACGACAAAGTTTGCCATACGCTCGAAGGTAAAGATCACTCTGATAAAGTAGGCGATATACGTTTTTAACCGGCAAATTTCTTTGTCCACGTTCACGTATAATGTTAAGTATTGTTTCAGCTTTCCGCATCTTGCGTACCTCCCAATTTCAACATTCAATTATCTGTCACCCTTTGCCCTGTATGTGGCTTTCCCACACTCCCCGGTGATTCGTTACTTTCACGACTACTACGATGACTCCGTAACCATAGAACTCGCGTTCCTTAGGTCATCCCATGTTCCGTCACTAAGAACTGTTCTAGATCAACTTAGGTTTTCCATTCATCCTCTTAAATAAGTTCACTACTTATCGTTCTACAGCCAGAATGTCACACAAACGAAAGTTTAATCTGTGCTTACCGTAGACATGGGGTTTTAAATGCGATACCCATGGATGTGAAGTCCCACCCCTGAAGATTAGAATTCAAGCAGTTTAGCTTTAACCATATTGATCAGGTGTTGCAAGCCGTTATCTTACACATCTTCAGATAACTCTCGCTTTACATACATGCTCTTGTCCTCCTTCCCTTTCGGGTTAAAGTTAGTTGTTCACCTCGAGGCCATTTATTCTGAACCCCGCTTAGCTCCGCTAAGTATTTCTTAATGCGTACCACGGCGCACACTCGCATCTCATAAAGCTCCCACTAATCATTGCCCTAGTCCTATACTTAATTTCCAGTGTACAAAAAGATTTGGTCTACTCTTTGCGATTCTTTCTAGTAACTTAGCTGCTTTGGTTTTATGCCCACTCAGCTTCTTATACTTTGTCTGAAACCACTTCCTGAGTTTCCTATTAAACATTCTTATTATGTCCTCTAGCGCAGTTATGTGATACTTCCCGTAATAGTTAAACCAACCCCTTAGAATTGGATTACATATTCGTGATATATCTTCTATTTCCAAGTTTGTTCTTCTAGCAAATTTCCAGCCTCTAATTTCTTTTCTCATCTTTTTCAAACTTTCTTTACTTACAGTCGGAGTAAAACTTACAAATAAACTACCATCTTTTCTATTTCGTACAAGTCTTTTTCGAAATTCGTACCCAAGGAATGTGAATGATACATTCTCATGATTCTCCTTCCGCTTTCCATCTTGACAATAGATAATTTTGGTCTTTGTATGTTTTATTTCCAATTTACAAATCTTCAGTCTCTGTTCAAGTTGACTCAAAATTAGTTGTGCTTGGTTCTTGCTTACACAATGTATAACACCATCATCAGCATATCTTGCCCACTTTATACTTGGATATTCTCTCCTCATCCATACATCAAAACTATAGTGCATAAATAGGTTGCTTAAGATAGGACTCACTACACCTCCCTGCGGTACTCCGCTGAGACGCTTTATCTTTGTTCCATCTTCAAGCTGTATATCTGCATCTAGCCATCTTTGTATGTATAAGAGAACCCATTTGTTTGCAGTGTGTTTTCTGACTGCTTTCATCAGTAGATTGTGGTCTATGTTATCAAACATTCCCTTGATATCAAACTCTATTAACCAATTTTGGTCGAAGCATCGCTTCCTGGTTTGTCCTATGGCATCTAATGCCGATTTATTTGGCCTATAACCATATGAATCTTCATCAAATACCTTCTCAAGCTCTGGTTCTAAAACACTTCTTACAACTTCCTGTGCTATACGATCGGAGACAGTTGGTATTCCAAGTGTCCTTGTCCCTCCATCTGTCTTAGTTATATCACAAGCCTTCACTGCGGGTGGAAAATAACTACCAGATGATAGCCTATTCCATAGCTTGTAAAGGTTCTTGCTTAAGTCTTGATCAAACTTTTCAATTGTTAGATCATCAATACCTGCTCCTCCTCTGTTTTCTTTAACTCTTTTATAAGCCAAAAACACTAGAGATTTTGGTATGTCAAAAGGCTTTGTTCGTTCAATCACTTTCATCCTCCTACAAGTTGAATGATTTACTAAAGTCGACTAGCTTAACCCCTTCGCTCCATGGTCATTACAACCACTTCTTCACTACTACGAGTTAATCCGCCCCAGTGATTTGTATCGCTACTCTAAAACTTGAGGATTAGCCTCTTGCTTATCTCGCTTTGCATCAAATCGACTGGTTCCTGCAGTTCCTTATCAAAGCCCAGATCAGACTCACGCCACCTTTATGCCGAACACCGCCTACACAGTAGTCAGGTTCCCTGTACGCTTTTAAGAGGAGAACGACTCACTCCCCCTTTCGATGTTCACTTCCCTTTTCGACACGTTCATCAGTGGTTCACTCACGTTCGTCTTTCTGATCCACACCTTCCAGCTTATATGCTGATTTTTCCTTAACGCTTATGACCCTATCTCTTAAATAGAGCCACTTAAGGTGGCTGCTCCTGAAAACCGATTTCGAAGGACCTTCCTTCATCTTCAATAAAGCTTCTCACAAACATTACTTTGTTTGTTACTGCAGCACACAGCCGATACTGGGATCCAGAAAAAAGGATGATGTCATGAAAGTAGCTGACACTGGAATCCAGCAGATCAAGCTTTCCGCTCATCCCCAGTTATGCCTTGTTCTTCTTCCACTTCATCTATTTTAGTACTAGGTTTTAACATCATATATGTGATACCACTAACTGCTAGTGCTGCTGCTGCAATTGCAGCCACTGCTATTACTATAGGTATTAACTCAACTGCAACTGTTCCGGTTGCAAAAAGTGCTACTGCTGCTGCAGCACCTAATAATGCAGTTAAACAGCCGGCAATAATACCGTTTTTAGTTGCTCGTTTAATTGCTAGCTGTCTCAATTGGGTTTCTTCTGCTTCCTTGAGAAGCTCCTTCATATCATCATTTTTAGCTAAGTCTCTTGGAGTCTTACCATTTTGATCCTTCAGTAAAAGGTCTATTCCTTTTTCTACTAGAGCTCGTACTATATCTATATGGCCATTTTTAGCAGCCAAACGTAAAGGAGTCCACAAATATGGTTTATGTACTGCATTAATATTGATTCCTTCTGCTTTTAATAGAGCATCTACCACCTCTATGTGACCATTGAAAACAGCCTCATATAAAGGAGTGTCGCCGTCCCTATTCATTACATTAACATTGATTCCTTTTGCTTTTAATAGAGTATCTACCACCTTTATGTAACCCTTGGAAGCAGCCTTATATAGAGGAGTGTCGCCGTCCCCATCCATTATATTAACCTTTATGTCTTCTCTCTTTAATAAAGAATTCACTATTCCCACATGATTATTCTCAACAGCCAAATATAAAGGAGCATAACCACCTTTCCCTATTGCATTAACATTTGCTCCGTTTTCTATTAGAATGTTTACTACCTTTTCACGTTTGTGATTAACAGCTTGATGTAAAGGAGTATTTCCAAACTTGTTTACTTCATCGATACTTGCTCCATTTCTTATGAGAATATTCAATATATCTGTGTTGCTTCCGCAAGCAGCCTCATGTAAAGGAGTATTTCTATATTCATTTACTACATTAACATCTGCTCCATTTTTTAGCAAAATACATATGGCTTGTTCATTGGGTGGAAAGATAGCCTGATGTAAAGGAGTGTCGCCATCCTTATTTTTTGCATTGATAATATCTGGCCTTTCCTTACATAGAACTTCTACTACCTTATAGCTGTAAAACTTAATAGCTAAATGTAAAGGAGGTAAAAAGAATGTTGCAACATTGACATCAATTTCTTTTGCTTTTAACAGAGCACCTGCTACTTTTTCGCTGTCATAAAGAGCGGCTATATGCAAAGGGGTATATTTAGGATTTTTTGCAGCTGCATTAACATCAATTCCTTCTACTTTTGATAGGACATCTGCCACATTTCCTAGGTTATTGCGAGCAGTTAAATGCAATAACGTAAGTTTATCACATGAAAACCATGAAGACAATGTATCATCAGTTTCAAATAGGTGATTTACATTAAAACCAGCCTCTTCCCACTTTTTATACTCATCTTCTCCATTTTCTGCTTTTAATTTCTCTTTTATTTTTTCAATTACGTTATCCTTACTTAAGCCTTCCTCCTTATCAACTGCGCTTAACATTCTTTTCCACTGCTCATAGTTCATTGTCATAATTTTACCCCTACTTCAATAATATTTTAATTATCATGTATTATGGCAAAAAAGTCAA
The DNA here is from genome assembly GCF_947251615.1 of Wolbachia endosymbiont (group A) of Apoderus coryli. Classification (NCBI taxonomy): domain Bacteria; kingdom Pseudomonadati; phylum Pseudomonadota; class Alphaproteobacteria; order Rickettsiales; family Anaplasmataceae; genus Wolbachia; species Wolbachia endosymbiont (group A) of Apoderus coryli. Next base: position 802,530 of record NZ_OX366367.1, read on the forward strand.
CTCATCTCTTCCAAAGGTTCTATATTAAAGATGGAAAGTCCAGAAGCGATGACGTGCGCTAAGGCTTGGACGAGAAACATTCTTGCAGCGGTGAGGTTTAAGTTATCTTCCAGTATGAAACGCATGTTTAAATCACTCTTGCCATACCCCCATAAAACGTGAAACGCTTCTGCAACTTCAAGTAAGTAGAAAGTAATTCTGTGTGGCTCATAAAGCCTTGCTGCAGTTTCTACTACATCTGGCCACTTTGCTAAGGTTTTTATGAGGAATATCTCCCCATCGGTCTTTAAAAGTGAAGGATCTGCTGTTGGGAGCTCTTTTGGAGCATTACGCATTAACGAATGAGCACGAGCATGCGCATATTGCACGTAAAAAATAGGATTGTCTTTTGACTGTTCTTTAACTTTAGCAAAATCAAAGTCCAAGACCATATCATTCTTGCGTGTTAGCATTATAAAACGAGTTATGTCCCTGCCAACTTCTTCCACTACATCTCTTGCTGTGAGGAAGTTTCCTGATCTTTTGGACATTTTAACAGGTTTGCCATTCTCAAAAAAATTCACAATATTATGCAGTTTTACCTCTATTTTCGCTTGATCATCACTTAGCGCAGAGACGACTGCTTTGAGCCTTTTGATATAACCACTATGATCACTACCAACCTCTAAGATCATATTGTTAAAACCACGTGATATCTTATCAAAATGGTAAGCGATATCCGAGGCAAAATAAGTCCAACTGCCGTCCTCTTTCTTCAATGCGCGGTCAACATCATCACCAAATTTTGTAGAGCGAAATAACATTTCTTTTCTGGAAGTCCAATTTTCGCTTTCTTTGCCTTTTGGTTTCTCCAAGTACCCTTCATACACTAGACCCTTGTCAGACAATATCTTTATACTCTCTTCAATTTTGCCACTTTTTTGTAGCTCATACTCTGAAGTAAAAACATCATGACTTACTCCAAGTAAGTTCATGTCTTCCTTTATGAGTTCTAAGATAGAACTTAAAGTATAGTCTCTAATTATCTGATTATCTTGCTTTTTTAGAAGCTCTTTGCCATATTCTTTAGCCAGCTCCTCCCCTATCGGTTTTAAATATTCACCTGGGTATAAACCTTTTTCAATGCTAATTTCTTCTCCCAGAGCTTCCTTATACCGCAAATATACTGACTTTATTAGTGTATCTATCTGCGCTCCAGCATCGTTAATATAGTATTCCTTAGTAACTTTATAACCAACTTTTTTCAATAAATTTGCCAGAACGTCACCAAATACTGCCCCTCTTGCATGACCAATATGCAGTGGACCAGTTGGATTTGCAGATACAAACTCAACATTGATGGCCTGATTGTTCCCTATATCTAGGGTACCAAACTCTGTTTTTAGCTCATTTATTTGTTTTAAAATTCCATGCCACACTTCTATTTTTAAGTGCATGTTGATGAAACCAGGGCCTGCTATTTCCACTTCTGCAATTTCATCAAAAGGTTTAAATTCTCTTGCTAAGATCTCTGCAATTTCAATGGGATTCTTCTTTTCATGCTTTGCAAGCACCATAGCAACGTTTGTGTAAATATCTCCATGTGCTCTATTGCTTGGAGGCTCTACGATAAAGTTTGTTGCATTCGTGCTTATAACACCCCTTTGCTTCAACTCATTTAATTTGCTGGAAATTAGAGAGGAAACCTGTTTAAAAATGTTCATCAACTAGAAAAACTATGAAAACCTCCAACAATATAGCGAATAAGTGGGGCTAGTTGAAGGTTTATCTTATCTCTATTCTTTGTTTGGTGTAAGGCGACCTTTTCTGGGTCTTTCGACCCAGAAAAGTTATGGTTTATATTAAGTCGTTATTGCTAGTATAATAAGAAGCGTTATCGTTCTCATTTTCATATATACTTGTTGCACTTGTTGCCATATCGGACTTGAGCATCTGGTCATTAAACGCAGGAATTTTTAATATAATCGTTTTATCTCCAGCATCCCAAATGGATTCGTTCAGTGTTTTAATGCACTTCTTGCAGGCTTCACCATTACCACAATCCTCTATCGATTTAGGTCTACCATCATCTTTAAGGTAACGCTGACATACAGCATAATGCTGATCAGTTTCTTCACCATCTTTATTTATTATCTTTCCTGTTTTGTAATTAACAAGCAACAGCGGCATACCCTGCTTCGTAATTATATTTTGTTCTTCCGATCCCATTTGAATAGGTTTACTAACAAGGTTAGGACATTCTTCATTAAAGAAGTTTTTGCTATATTCTTTAGTGTCGTAACTGCTCTTTGCAGAATAACAAAGACTTTTAGTCTCTGTGTCACTCTTGCAAACGGAGTCATTGGGAAGTTCTGTACACTTTTTACACCACATGTTGCTAGGGCTACCCCACGCATAGTTAATATCATCTGAAAAAGCAAGCTTAAAATTATGTGCTGAATATGGAGCATTTGCACCTGATTTTATGTGTTCCATAATTTTAGGGTTATCAAACATCTCAGGATACAGTTTCTTTAGTATATCTGATGTATTAAAAGCATAATGACCTACCTGATTCTCAGGAGAGTATTTATAATAGCCAGAGTAAGCTCCGCATTTGTTAATTATAGCGTGTTCTGGAGTGATTACTTTAGGCATAATAATAATACCATCTTCAGGAGGACATTCTTTATCAATATTACCTTTGACTTCCTCAATTACAGTATCTTTAATAAATTCTTTCAACTTGTCCTTTATTTTATCCTCTATCTCCTTCTGTATAGCATCCTTATCACATTTACAATCTATCTCATCCTTTATTTCGTCTTTTATTTTATTTTTCATTTCCTCCTTAGTCTTATCATCAATTTCACATTTAAGGTCTTTCTTCAGTTCATTCTTAATATTTTCCTTCATTTCACCCTTAGTCTTATCATCAATTTCACATTTAAGGTCTTTCTTCAGTTCATTCTTAATATTTTCCTTCATTTCACCCTTAGTCTTATCATCAATTTCACACTTAAGGTCTTTCTTCAGTTCATTCTTAACATTTTCCTTTATTTCACCCTTAGTCTTATCATCAATTTCACACTTAAGGTCTTTCTTCAGTTCATTCTTAACATTTTCCTTTATTTCACCCTTAGTCTTATCATCAATTTCACACTTAAGGTCTTTCTTCAGTTCATTCTTAACGTTTTCCTTTATTTCACCCTTAGTCTTATCATCAATTTCACACTTAAGGTCTTTCTTCAGTTCATTCTTAACATTTTCCTTTATTTTACCTTCTATCTCCTTCTGTATTGCATTCTTATCACATCCACCGGTCTTATCCTTGTTGATTACCAGCGGCATATTATTAGTATCACATATTCTAAGTGGTCGGTGATGTATATAGCTTTTACCCTGTTGACATGGATAAAAAAGGTTATTTTTTAACATAGTATACCTCCATTGGTAAGTCATGATTATTAAAAATTAATTATAAGTAGAGGTGCAGTGAATACCCACCTCTGTAGTGCTCCTAAATAACTTCAAAAGTATCTTCTGGTACTGACATCTCTTCAGAAAAAAATGCTGTTACTTTACGTGAATCTGATATGGAAGAATTTATTGCATCCACACAAGCTTTACATGAAGCATCGCTATCACATCCTCCTATGAGTTTATTGTTTGGGCCAATTTCAAGATCGTTTTTAGTTTCTTCTATAATTTTTTGACATTCTTTAAAATTTTTACCAGTAGATTCCTTAGTAGTGGCATCAAGAATCTCGCCAGTAACTGGGTTGATTAGTATTGCAAGCTTTGAAAAGTCAATTGGTTCTTTAGGTTCAGGTTTAGGTTCAGGCTGTGGACAAGGTGGTATACGTATGTTAATGGTGGTAGGGTTGCATGGTTCAAAGCAAGGATGGTGGTTCCATAGTTTGGGAGTGCAAGTTGTATGTGTAGGAATACACGGATGCACGTGTGCACAATTTCGTGGTTCAGAGGTGTAAGCCGTGTATGGAGAAGCGTATGATTGTGAAAAAAGACTGTAGTTCATAATAGTTTCCTTAGTAATTAAAAATTACTATAATTATAGTATACAATGGTTAAAAAAGTAATAATTTAAAGATTAAAATTAGCATACTCAAAGTCCTCTTTCCAGCCGTTATACAAGTAATAGATATTAGAGTTTAGAAATTTTACTATGAGCAGAATTAAGATTCCAAGAAGAAGCTGTCAGCAGTCAAATTAGTCGTGTTGCTGAAATAAATTTTGGTAGAACTGCTATAGCCACTGCGAATAACAATTGCTTATCTTCTCAAGCAAAATATGAAACACATGGGTTGAATAACACCCATGTGCTCTTGGAAGCACGTATAGCTAGACGTGCGTTTATGAATTGTTTAAAAACAATCTTCTAACAAAAAAAACCAAATTCATCACAAGGATTATGACATGTGTCATAATAGTTATGATATGAGTTAAAATGATTGTGGCACGAATTAGTAGCACAAGGTGTGTATGCAGGTGCACAAGCTTGTGCACAGTTCGATACTGGTGCTGGTAAAGCTGGCAAATTATAACCCGTAAATGGTAGTTTTGGTAAATTACTGCAATGAGAAAACATAATAATCCTTTAAAAAATACTATGATGTTATTATAAATCACAATAATTAAAGATTTAATAATTGTGATTATAAATCTAGCATATCAACTAACGGTATGATTTAAATTTTCTTTCAATTCCACTGTATCTTCGCTAATTTTGCATATAGCCCGTCTTTACTTATTAGAGAGTCATGAGTTCCTACTTCTTCTACTTTTCCATGATTAATTACTATAATCTTGTCAGTTTTAAGTGCGGTTGATAATCTGTGTGTAATTACGATTGTTGTTCTGTTTTGCATTAACTTGCTCAATGCTTTTTGCACGAGGTTTTCACTTTCATAATCAAGTGCGGAGGTTGCTTCATCCAGTATTAAAACCTGAGGGTTTTTGAGTATGGCTCTTGCTATTACAATACGTTGTTTTTGTCCTTCAGAAAGTTTTAACCCTCTTTTTCCTACAAATGTATCAAATTTATCAGGCAGCTTATCAATAAATTCCATCGCATAAGCACCGATAGCTGCTTGCCTTACTTCCTCATATTCAGCACCCGGTTTGCCATATAGTATATTTTCCATTATTGAGCAAGAAAATATCATGTGATCTTGTGGCACTAAGCCAAACAACGATCTGAGGTCATTTAGCGCAATTGACTTAATATTGTGCCCATCGATAGTAATGCTACCTTTGTTTGGATCATGAAAACGGAGCAGAAGCTTTAAAATGGTGCTTTTACCACTGCCAGATGGTCCAACAATTGATACTGCTTGACCTGCCTCTATAGAAAATGATACGTTATCTAATGCTGGCTTATCAGCATAAAAAAATGTTACGCCATTAAACGAAATTCCTTTTTGAACACTACAAATTTTTATAGGATCGTCGGGATCTGCTATAGAGCTTTTCATATTTTTAAATTCAAATAAACGCTCTACTATTCCAAGACCTCGTTGTAAATCACTGATATTATTGCTCAAATTATTTATAGCTCCTGCTGCGAGCGCTGAATAAAACACAAATGAGGAGAGTTCTCCAATAGTTATATTATTGCTTAAGACTTCTTTAATACCAAAAAAGAGCAAAACAACTAGTGAGCCTATCACACACGTGATAACTAGAGTTACTAGAATAGCACGCAAGAGTACTAATTTTACGTATGATTTTGATACTGAGTTTAAATACTCCTTAAAACGGGTTTTTTCATTTTCTTCGAGTACAAACGATTTGATAGTCACTATAGATCGAAAATTTTCCTCACTAAATGACGCAAGCTCACTTAATTTATCCTGGGCAAAGCGTGCATAGCTACGCACTTTTTTTCCAAGTGAGGTCATGATAATGAGTAGTATAGGTATTATTGCGGCTGCATACGCAGTTAGTTGTATATTTGTATATAATAACATGGCAACACTACCAATCAGAATCACAAAATTTCGTAATATGGTTAGTAAGCTGCTGTTTATTATTGATTGCAGCACAGAGGTATCAGTAATTAACGCTAAGATAACATCTTGTACGCCTGTGTTCTCAAAGAAACTTGGTTGCAAGTCAGTGATACTGCTATATAAGTCATATCTGATTCTTGCGATAACTTTCTCGCTGCCAATGCCAATGAAATATAACCGAGTAAATGCAGTGAGAGAAATGGCTAAAACTATAAGTATTGCAACTAATAGTTTGGTAGTAAAATCGTGCTCTGTACCAGAATCAATTATATTGCTTAAGCCTCTGCCAAAGAGGAGGATCGTTAAGGCTGAAAATAAAACTGCAATAAAAGCTATGATGAAATAAGATAGATTAGGCTTTATATAGTAAAATAACTGCCTAATATTAGATCGCATCGTATTTTGAAGTTCCTAAAGTTAAGTATATAGATTTTAGTTTCAGGGGAAAGGGGAAAGGTGTAGCACAATAGCTAACGTCATACCGCCACGAACCGTCATACCGCCGCGGTATCTCATCCGCTAACAAGCAGCGGGATGACGAGCTTATCGTCATGCCACCGCGAACCGTCATACCGCCGCGGTATCTCTTAGCCGCTAACAAGTAGCGGGATGACAGCAGTCCTACGTCATACCGTCACAGTATCTCTAGATCCCGCTAACACGTAGCGGGATGACGATTGTCAGGCTAGCTGTCATCCCAGTTTGGAATCCAGGAAAAAGAATGGTGTCATCCCAGTGCCCAGACACTGGGATCCAGGAAAGTTTGCTTGTAAACAAGCAAACTAGCATAGAAAGTGGTTACAACGTTTTCGATGAGATTATATGGAAAACTGGATTCCAGTGTCAAGCACTGGAATGACATCACAGGGGCACTGGAATGACACCTCTCTTGGGCTCTTTTAGCTATAAACATTAAGAAATTTACCAAACGAAAAAAAAGGCAAAAGAAGCCCTAGTAATTGTCTATTTTCAGTATTGGCGTTTTTTTAAGTCTTAAACACTGCAATTTAGCTGCTTTTAAATGCAACTCACCTTTGTTTAAATGTTTAAGAAATTTACTAAGCAGAAAAAAAGGCAAAAGAAACCCCGTGTTAGCTAGTTGTCACTCTCTAATCCTGCAAATTGGCGTACTATACTGTCTTAAACGACTTATAAGCGCGTTTCAGCTTATATAGGTAAAAACCTAGAAATATTTAATCTGCACAGATGAAGATAACTGAATACCTTCAGTCTCATGATAAGGGGGCTGGCGAAGGGTGTCAAGTAATTCCGTTCCTTATGGGTAAAAAAAGAGAAACTCTAAGTTGCAGCCGCACGATGTTTCTCTTTTCTGCTGTTGATGATTATTTCGCCTATTGTAACTGCTGCTAAAATAAAGCAGTAATATACCTGTGTTAATAAAGAAACAGGTGATACAAAGGCGATGCTACCTGCCAGCAATAGTTGAGAACCATAAGGTAAGATACCTTTTGTAGCACAAGCAAAAACATCTAATAAGTATGCACTGCGGTATGGTGCAATATCGTGTTTCTGTGCGAGTCTTTTTGCAATGCCACCACTTAGTAAAATAGCAATGGTATTATTGGCAACCAAGGTAGTAAACATAGACGCAATTCCTGCTATCACAAATTCAGCTTTAGTTTTTGTGATATTGCTTTCATCGATGAGTTTATGCAACGCTTTTTGACCTTGTTTGTACATTATATGGCTCAACCCACCGATAAATAGAGCAAATATCATTATCTCGTTTACTTTTTTGAAACCGTCATACACGTCATGAGGAAATTGAATGATAGCATAGTCAAAAAAAGTTATTCCTAGCACACCAGCAATAATTATGTTTACAGTTATTGTTACTAAAGTGGTGACTTCAAGCAGCCCCATGATTATTAAAGAAATGTAAGGAATAATTTTTATTATAGAATAATAATCTAAATTTGATATAGAAATAATTTTTGTACTACTTGAAATTACTGCCAGATAGGTGAGTGTTATAATGCTGGCAATAAGTGCAACTTTAGAGTTCATTTTAAGTTTATCTTTTGCTGAAGCTCCCTGTGAAGAAACAGATGCAATGGTGGTATCAGATATCATCGAAAGGTTATCGCCAAATACAGCACCACCTACTACAGTTGCAGTTCCTATTTCAAGACCAAAAGCTCCACTTTTTGCCAGATTAACAGCTATAGGTACCATCAGCGCAACAACTCCCATAGATGTACCAATCGCAGTTGAAATAAAAGCAGAAGCCAAAAATACTCCAGGAAGTAGTAATCGTGCTGGAAGGAAATTAAGAATTAAATTAGCAACAGTGTCTGCGCTACCAATTGATTGAGTAACCGCAGAAAATGCTCCGGAAAATAGAAAAATCAAGCACATAGTAAGGGTATTTTTGTCACCCATGCCCTTGATAACAGTATCTATGTTATGTTGAATTTTATTTGTACCACGTGAGACAGCAAAAAATAGTGCTGGTAACAAGCATATTACTGGTGAAACCTGATGAAGTGGATTATCAGTTCCGATAAAAGAAAAATAAGCACCACTTCCAAGGTATAAGATTAAAAAAATGATCAAAGGGACAAAAGCTGTCATTTCACTGTACCTCAAACTTACAACTATAACTAATTAAGTGGTCTTAAGCAAGTTTGGTTTTCACTAGTTCTACAGGAAGTTAATAGCAGAGTTTTAAACTTCATATTTAATCTACTAAATAAATAGCACATGTAGCCGAAGAGTTTATATCTTGTGCTATACTTTATTTTATGTCATGCAAACAGCTGATATTAGCATACATCCAAATAAAGTAATGGAGAATATAAAAACCATATCAGTAGAAGACGATAACGTTAGGCTGGATAGGTACATCAGAAGAATCTTTCCTGATCTAAAGCAATCTGTAATTGAAAAATCTTTAAGGAAAGGATTAATCAAAGTTGATGATTGCAAAGCAAAGTCTAGTGACAGAGTAAACTCTGGGCAAACTATAACGCTGAAGCACTTGAATTATATTGAAAACGCTAATTCTGATCGCAAATATAATGAAAAGTTAGTGAATCTGCTAAGAGAGAACATATTATATGAAGACGAATATATATTAGCTATAAACAAACCCGCAGGGGTCATCGTTCAAGGTGGCGTAAAAGTAAAGATTAGTATTAGTGATTTGCTTGACCAAATAAGAGAGGGAGAAACATTTAAAATTGTCCATAGGCTAGATAGAGATACGAGTGGAGTGATAATATTCGCACGCAATGCTAATGTTGCAAGATACCTTATGGAGGAATTTAAAGGACGAAGAGTAAAAAAAACTTATTTAGCATTGACTTCTGGCATACCGAGCAAGGATAGTGGAACAATAGACTATCCATTGGCGAAAAAATATATTTCTGGTCAAGAAAAGGTAGTTGTTGATGAAAATTCACCTCAAAATGCCATTACGCATTTTTCAATTATAGCAAAATCCAAACACAATGTTGCTTATTTAAAATTACAACCAATTACCGGCAGAACCCATCAGTTACGTGCACATTTAGCTCATATAAATTGCCCTATTCTTGGTGACGGTAAATACGGTGGTAAAAAAGCTTTTATTGATGGAGTAGCAAGTAAAATTCACCTTCATTCACATTCTTTATCTTTAAAATTACCAAATAATAAAGAAATCACTATTACCGCTCCTATTCCTAAGCACATTGAAAAGTCTATTGAAGCGCTATTTTTCGACTGAAACGATTTCACCAATCAACTTTTCTGTCTTTGGCTTTGATTTGAAGCACAGATATTAGGCTAATTAATGCGCAGGCAGTAAGATAAATGCCTGCTGCAAGTTTTGTTTCGGTTTTTTCTATAAGCCATATGCATACAGATGGAGAAAGGCCGCCAAAAATTCCTGCAGATATGTTATTTGCGAGGCTAAAGCCCGTGCACCTAACTTTCGTTGGAAATAACTCGCAGACAAGAGAATTATATATTCCAAAAGATGCACCTATCGGTACGCTTATCAATAGAAAAGTGAGCGTTACAATATAGTGGTTATCATATGATAATAGCGAAAGTGCCGGCAAACCGGCGCAAGCTAGAGCTACTAATGTAGGAATCATTACATTTTTTCTTCCAACTTTATCAGACAGTATTGCAAACAGCACTGCAGACGCTCCAAATGTAATTTCAACTATAATCCTTACTACATTTTTAATATTGATGCCTGAGAGAATAAGTTCTTTTACAGATATGTTGTAAAACATGATTGCTGAATAAACGATTGCATTTTGAGCAATACCAAGTCCAATTGCTATCACAAATGCTTTTTTATAGTCCCTGATTAACTCTAAAAATGGAGAATTAGATAAGCTTTTATTTTGATCGTGCACTTTATATGCTAAGCTCTCTTCCATTATATATCTTGTTAAAAAACCTATTATGCCCATAATGAAACAGAAATAGAAAGGCAATCTCCAGCCCCAAATTTCATAATTTTCACCTGTAAACTTTTTGCAAACAGCTATCATTACAAAGCATGTAAGAGAACCAAGAGCGCCGCTAAAAGGTTTCATGCTTCCCAGAAATCCTAGATTTTTTTTATCGCTTGAATGCTCTATTAAAAAGGCTGAGTTGATACTTGTTTCTCCACCCGCTGCCATTCCTTGCATGATTCTACACAATAGAAGTAGTATAGAAGAAAATATTCCTATTTCTTTATACCCAGGTATAACTCCAATTACAGTAGATGGTATTGAAACTAATATCACTGAAGTAAGTAAAACTTTCCTTCTACCGGATTTATCTCCAATGTAGCCAAAAATAAATGCACCAAGTGGCCTAAATCCAAAGCCAACTGCAAAGGTACCGAGAAATTTGATTGTGCTTAAATAATTACTTTCTGAAGGAAAAAAAACGTTGCTTATTATATGCGTTAAAACTCCAAACAGAGTTACTTCATACCATATAATCATATTGCAGATTATGCTTGATAGTATTGCCTTTTGGATATTATTCATGATTTTCAATTTGCCATAATGTAATATGCTATTTGCTTCGCTATAAAATTTTTCATTCAATGACCTGCAAAGACAGTTCACGTAAATGTTTATTGTCCACTTTGGAAGGGGCGCCCATTAGAACATCTTCACCTTGCTGGTTCATAGGAAAACAGATTACTTCACGAATATTTGGCTCATCAGCAAGCAGCATAACCATTCTGTCAACCCCTGGTGCTATTCCGCCGTGAGGTGGTACTCCAAATCTGAATGCACGCACAAGTGCACCGAATTTTGTATCAACTTCTCTCCGGCTATAACCTGCAATGGCAAAGGCCTTATACATGATGTCCAGTTTGTTATTGCGAATTGCTCCACTTGACAACTCTATTCCATTGCAAACAAGATCATATTGGTAAGCAAGGATATCGAGTGGATTCTTTTCCTCTAAATCTTTCAGACCACCGTGTGGCATGGAGAATGGGTTATGAAAGAAATCGATTTTTTTACTTTTATCGTCATATACAAAATAGGGAAAATCAATGATCCAACAAAACTTGAAGATATTATCATCTATAAGACCTAATTCTGACCCTAAAAGAGTGCGCACTTTTCCTGCAATTGTTGCTGCCTCATTCTCTTTGTCAGAAGCAAAAAACACACTATCTCCAGGCTTTACATTCGTTATTTCTCTTATGTGGTTTAGCCTATTGTCATCAAGAAATTTAGCAATTGGGCCTTTCGCAGTACCATCTTTATAAAACGTTATATATCCAAGACCCTTAGCACCGAATTCTTTTTGCGCATGTTCTATTTTTTTATCAAAGAAGCTGCGTGGTTCCTCTGCTGTTTTAGGTGCAGGGATGGCTCTCACTACCATACCACGCTCAATATTGCTTTTGAAAATATTGAACCCTGAATCACGGAAAATTTCTGTAACATCGCTGATTAATAGTGGATTGCGCAGATCTGGCTTATCAGAACCATATTTGAGCATTGCCTCTTTATATGTAATACGTGGAAAATCTTTATCAACAGACTTACGAGAAAATTTAGCGAACATTTTATATAAGGTAGACTCAATAATCTGAAAGATGTCTTCTTGAGTCACAAAAGACATTTCAAGATCTAGCTGATAAAACTCTCCCGGAGAACGGTCAGCCCTTGCGTCTTCGTCACGGAAACACGGTGCAATTTGAAAATATTTATCAAACCCTGAAACCATAAGCAATTGCTTAAAAATCTGTGGAGCTTGTGGCAATGCATAAAATTTACCAAGATTTAGTCTGCTTGGCACCAAATAATCACGTGCACCTTCAGGAGATGAAGCAGTAAGTATTGGAGTCTGAATTTCCAAAAACCCTTGCTCTATCATGAGCTTGCGGAGTTCTGCAATAATTTGTGAGCGCAGAATAATATTGTTGCGGGCTTTTTCACGCCTTAAATCAAGAAACCGATATTTAAATCTCATATTTTCTGGGTATTCTTGTTCGCCAGCAATGCTCGCTAATATACTTCTCTCTTCTTTCGCTATTTCTTCATCACGGTGGAACTCGACTTCCGATTCAACGTGCAAATTGCTAACTACAACCTCAATTTCTCCGGTTGCGATAGAGCTGTTTACCGTATCTTCAGTTCTAGCTTCAACTATTCCTGTAACAGTGATCACACTTTCTGATTTTAAATTTGAAATCTCATCAAAAAAATCTTTATCATTATTAAATACTAGTTGAGTGATTCCATAGAAGTCTCTTAAATCAACAAAAATTAAGTTACCGTGATCGCGCTTACGATATAACCATCCAGAGAGGGTAACTTCCTTTTCTACGTCGTTCTTCCTTAATTCTTCACACGTGTGAGTTTTATAGCAGTTCATATTTGTTTCACTTCTAAATTCTTTAAAAAGTATAGAAATAAACCTTACTACATACAAGCCCATTCGTCAGATATTTGTCCAATTTACGAAATAGAGCAGTGTTGCTTTTATACTGTCTTTACCCGCAAAAAAATTGCACAATTTCTATAATTATGGTATAATAATAAGGGTATTTTTAATGAATTAGATACAGGAAATGCCACTTACACAGATCATATTATATAGCGTAACATTACTTGCTGTAGCTGCAGTATTTCTCTTTTTGAGAAAAATATACAAAAATCGCATTAGAAAAATCATATTTCCTAGAAAAGTTTTTAAAGAAGAGTGGGAAGAAGACAGAAAATTCAATGAATTGTATCAAAAAAATAAGCAAAAAGAGTTGCTGAAGCAACAAGAAACGCTACGCGAGAAACAAAAAGATGTGCAAGTTTATAAAGAAGATCCAGAAATAGTTGACATAGCAAAACCGGTAGGTAAATGGACAAAGATGGTTATGATGGGTAATGGTTTAATGCAGCGTTTTGCACAATTGATACATAGAGAAGGCGGCCAGAAAGGATTTTGGGAGCTGTTTGTAAAAGCTCAGGCTTCAACTCAAGGTAAACATAAGGGGAAGGGCAGATAATCCATGCTTGAATGTGAAAATTTATCCTGCGCTCGTAATAACAAAGTATTATTTAAACATCTTAGCTTTAAAGCTGAGCCAAAATCAAAGATTCTAATCACTGGTCCAAATGGTAGTGGTAAAACCAGCTTAATTAGAAGTTTATCTGGACTTTTGCCGCCGGTATCAGGCAATATAAGGCACTGCGGAAAAGACATATATGATGATCCAAAATCCTATATACCTTCTATGGTCTACGTAGGGCATAAAAATGCCTGCAAGGATAGCTTAACTGTTACTCAAAACATAGAATTCTGGGCAGGAATACGAAATACTAGGGAATTGATTGTGGCAGCTGTTTGTTGCTTGCAGTTACAGCCTGTACTTAATATTAGATATGGCGAACTTTCTGCAGGCTGGAGAAGAAGAGTTGCGCTTGCCCGCCTCTTGATTTCTAATGCAAACGTTTGGCTGATAGATGAACCATTTTGTAATCTTGATAGTGCGACGTGTGAATTAGTGCTGAACCTAATCTCAATACGCTCTGAGCAAAATGGTATAGTAATTATTACAGGACATAGCTCTACAGAGCAATTGTGTGATTTTACAACGATCGATATACGCGATTTCAATAGACTTCTTGCATAGTTTTTGGCAGCACGTTGAGAAACGAAAAAACTTACTTGACACCCTTCGCCAGCCCCTTTATCATGAAACTGAAGCTATTTATTTATCTTCTCTGTACAGATTAAATGACAAAAAAACTCAACGTATTTGGCGTCTCATGTTTAATTTTTTGCACTATGTGCACCTTATGTCTTTATCAAATTTCTAGGTTTTTACCTACACAAGCTGAAATACGCTTATAAAGCATTTAAAACATCAAAAAACGCCAACTTAAAAAATGGATAGTGAATAACTAGCTACCCTAGGGTTTCTTTTGCCTTTTTTTCTGTTTAGTAAATTTCTTAATGTTTATAATTTAGATTAGTTGCATTTAAAAGCAGCTGAATCGCGGTTATTAAGTGTTTAGAATAAAAAAACGCCATACTTGAAAGTATAATGTAAGTAACTAGCCAACCACGGGGCTTCTTTTGCCTTTTTTTCCGTTTGGTAAATTTCTTAACGTTTGTAGCTAAACGACAATCGTCATCCCGCTGCTTGTTAGCGGGATCTAGAGATACCGCGGCGGTATGACGTAGAAAAACTGAGCCTGCACTAGCTATAGGCGTGAGAAAGGGGATCGTTTTCACTTACTTGCTTAACAGATTCTATAGAATATTCAGAATATATAAAGCGAGCTAAATTCAAAATACACAGCGCGATTAATATTGGTAGTCCTATGTTCAATGCTAACCCAATACTTTCTCTTTTTTCTGGTGGCACTAATCCTTTTAACATTGACACTTTTCCTAACGGAAAATGCCATAAGCAAAGTGTCGATGCAGATGCTACTATTATAAATAGACAAAAATAAGCCTTTTTTGAGGAAAATACAGTTTTTAATGATGATTTGAGTGTAATGTTAGTAGGTGGTAGAGTTTTAGCTTCATTTGTTGCTGGTGAAAGATCTTTAATTGGTAAAGGGTTTGTAGATTTGTGAGGAGTATTTTCATGTTGTGGAGAAGGTTGTTGTATATAAACACCTGAAACTAATTTAAGCAATTGCTCTTTTTTTCTATATACTTGTTTTTGTAAATATTCTTTACCTAAAAGTGAGTTACTAAGAGGTTGTGGCCTTTCGAGTATCTGTAATACTTCTGATATTTC
Source organism: Wolbachia endosymbiont (group A) of Apoderus coryli (assembly GCF_947251615.1). Classification (NCBI taxonomy): domain Bacteria; kingdom Pseudomonadati; phylum Pseudomonadota; class Alphaproteobacteria; order Rickettsiales; family Anaplasmataceae; genus Wolbachia; species Wolbachia endosymbiont (group A) of Apoderus coryli. Next base: position 817,773 of record NZ_OX366367.1, read on the forward strand.
GCCTGGCTCTAATATTGCATGTAATTGTTTATCTTGAAAGTAAACAATATTGAATACTGAGCTGAAAATATTGCAAAATGTTTCTGGATCTTGATTTTTGTATCCACTCATCACTTCAATAAATATTTCATCGAGTTTTTTCCCCCTGTGCTCAATTTGGTTATCTATCATAGCTACTCTAGCATCATTTCGTGCTTGTTTTATGGTAGATTGTTTTTCTTCTTCTGGTAGTTCTTGAGATTGCTTTTTCGATTTTTTTCTATTAGCTTTAAAATACTCTGTGTGCGAAGTAGTTTGACCTACATTCTGTTCTGCTTCTTGAGGTATTGGATTTTCTATACTACCCCCTGTCATCCGAGTAGCTTGACTACTTGGATCCATGTTTCTTTTTTCCTGGATTCCAGCGTCAAGCGCTGGAATGACACCAAATAGTATATTGTTGCTCTGTATAGAAAATTTTGGCAATTGTTGAGAAAAGAATTGTGACGTATTAAAAAGATTGGGTAGACAGAAAAAAGATCTAAACCAGAAAACGTTTTCATGCATTGCAGCAACTGCTATCGAAGCGCGTGTAACTTGTTTTCCATTATTTGTTACATCGAAGCCAAATGAGCCTGTAACTGGTACGATTTGTCTATTTTGTGCATTTTTTTGGTTAGTTTCACTCTGTTCTTTTTTGTCTTCATTTTTAGTTTTTTCTGCATGTTTTGACTTTTCGTTTAAAAATGACCCAATTTGGTGCAAATTATCCAGGTTAATGTCTTTAGCATCTGTTTGTAGTGTTATTGTTACTCCTTGTAAGAGAATTTTAGATGGAGCATTATTTATGAATTCTTCTACAGTTTTATAACTGTTAGTTTTACGGTAGTTATTATATAATTCACTGCTTTCTTTCGGCACTTTCATGTTGACTGTAAAATTTTTTTCCTGAGGAAGGCAGATTTTGAAAAAATCAATTAAAGGGTTTATTCTAAATAATCTTATATTAAAGGTGTCTTTATCTGTTGCTGTTAGCTCAAATGAAAATTTTTGTATATTGCTTTCAATACTTCTCGAGCGAATAGTACTGATCTTAATTGTTTCGCTAGAAAATGCTTTACTTATGTTTTTGGATTTTTCCTTAAAGAGCTTAGGTAAATCCTCTATTTTATACTTATTCTTAGTTTCAGTGTTACTGTTGTGCATAGTTGATACAGCAAATTCATCAACACAAAGGTAAATAAAAAAGATTAATCGGTCAATAAATTAATAATCAGAATAGGGCAATTTTTCGGATTGTTGATGATATTTAAAATTTCACTATAATGAAAGTTTAAGCCAGCATTTTAAGATGAATAAAGAGTTATTAGATGACATACTTTCACTTGAAGATAAAGCAGTTTCCGAAATTGAGAATGCTTCTTCTTTGCAAGATTTAGAAAAAGTTAGGCTATTATATTTGGGAAAAAAGGGTGTAGTTAGAGCTTATTTTGATAACTTAAAAAAGATAGAAAATGCAGAGAAAAAGCGTGATTTAGGCGCAGTTATTAACGCTTTACGTGATAAGATAGATCATCTTATCATGAATAGGGAAAATGTACTAAAAACAGAAGAAGTTAACTTTAAATTGCAGAACGAGGCAGTTGATATTACGTTGCCCGTTAGACCAGAAAAAATTGGCAAGATCCATCCACTCAGTAAAGTTATAAATGAAGTAAAGCTTATTTTTGCACATATGGGTTTTAAAGCAGTTGATGGCCCTGACATTGAAGATGAATTTCATGTATTTGATGCACTGAATACTCCAAGTCATCATCCTGCACGAGAGGAGCAAGATACCTTCTACTTAAAGAATAAAATAAACGATAAAAGAATGGTACTGCGCACTCACACCTCATCTGTGCAGATTAGAACCATGGAAAAAACAAAAAATTTCCCTATTAAAATAGTAGCCCCTGGTAGGGTATACAGAAATGATTTTGATGCAACTCACACTCCTATGTTTCACCAGATAGAAGGGTTATATGTCGATGAAAACGTCAATATGGGCCAGTTAAAATTTACTATTCATCACTTCCTTAATAAGTTTTTTGGAGATAAAGGGCTGAAGATACGTTTTCGTAATAGTTTTTTCCCTTTTACCGAGCCTTCTGCAGAAGTGGACATAAGTTATAAAGGTAGTAAATGGATAGAAGTACTGGGATGCGGTATGACGCATCCAAATGTATTTCAAAATGTTGGAATAGATCACACTAAATACAGCGGTTTTGCGTTTGGCATTGGTATAGAAAGGCTTGCAATGCTAAAATATCAAATTAGCGACTTAAGGAGCTTTTATGACAACAAAATCAGCTGGCTTGATCATTATGGTTTTCATTTTTCATCTTTAAGATAAGTGATAAGTAAAACTCATACGTTCATTATACTTGCTGCCGGGCATGGCAGGCGGATGAATTCAGATTTGCCTAAGGTCCTACACAAAATAGGCAGTTTTTCCATGCTCCAGCATGTCATTTACAATGCAAAACAGTTAAATCCTGAAAATATTGCTGTTGTACTTGATCAGCCTTTAATTGAAAGACTAAAGTGCTTTGAGGATATACAGTTAATTACACAAGAATCAACACTCGGTACGGGAGATGCAGTCAAAACTGCGATGAGAAACCTGAAAGAATTGCCAGATTCGAACATAGTCGTTGTGCAGTATGGAGATACTCCGCTCATAAAAAGCAGCACAATAACTAAAATGGTTAGTTGCTTAGAAGAGGGCAAAGCCCTAGTTTGTCTTGGTTTTAAAACCAGCAATAAAGAGTACGGTAGGTTGATTATCAAGGATGGTTCTTTAATAGAGATCGTAGAAGCAAAGAGTGATAAAAATAATCATGAAGAGTTTCTTGCCAATGCTGGAATAATGGTTGCATATGCAAAGAATTTACGTGAATTGGTGGAGAAAATAGAGTGCAATAGCTCAATTCATGAGTATTACTTAACCGATATAGTCTCCATTGCGGTGGAACATGGTTTGAACGTCGGTTACGTTATTACCGGTGGAGAAGAAGCAATTGGAATAAATAACAGAAATGACCTTGCAAAAGCTGAGTTTTACTTTCAAGAAAATCAAAGAAAAGTTTTTACCGACTTCGGGGTAACGCTTGTTGCACCAGAGACTGTTTTCTTTTCTCTTGATACGCAAATTTCCAGAGATTCGGTTATTCACCCATATGTTTTTTTCGGTACTGGAGTGAAAATAGAGTCTGGTGCGAAAATACTGCCATTTTCGCATTTAGAAAACTGCTTAATTAAAAGTAATGCTGAGGTCGGTCCATTTACCAGAATACGCGGAAACACAACAATTGGTAATAAGGCAAAAATAGGAAATTTTGTGGAAGTGAAAACAAGTAAAGTTGGTCAAAACACTAGAATAAAACACTTAAGTTATATAGGAAATACTAAAGTAGGGCGGGGGAGTAATATAGGAGCAGGCACTATTGTTTGTAATTATGATGGGAAAGATAAACATGAAACGAATATAGGGAGCAATTGCTTTGTTGGCGCCAATAGCTCACTAATTGCGCCACTTAATATTCATGATGAATCTGTAATTGCAGCAGGTAGTGTTATAGTTGAGGATGTACCAGAAAAAAGCCTTGCAATAGCAAGAGAAAAGCAAGTGATTAAAAAAATAAAGTAATTTGACTATAATTATCTATTTTTAACGTTTATATGTGTATACATGCGTGTACCGATATTTAGAGGTAAAAATGAAAAAATTATTTACTTTAGTAGCTATATTGCCTGCTGTTTCTTTGTCAGTACCATGTTTTGGAGTTGATTTTATTAGAGATAGAATCTATACTTCTTCGTCATACAGTTCTGGCGATTTTAGTTATAGTGTCGGTTATCACTACACAAACAGCGTAAAAATTTTAGTTGAGCCTATTATTTCAGTTGCAAGTATTTTTAAAGGAAAACTGCAAGGAGGAATTTTGGCAAATTTACGTTATCACTACGAGTTTACAAACACAGATATCGCTCTATATGTTAATGTTGGTATAGGTGCTGCTATCGATTTTGTTGGACAGTCAAAGTTTGGTTTCTCATATAAAATAAGCTCTGGTCTTGATTTTCCGCTTTCTTCAAGGACAAGTGTTTTTGCTGGTTACCGTCTATTGAAAGCATTTGAAGATTATAATCATGGATTTGAGCTTGGAATAAATTATAACTTATAAAACCCCAACTGAATAGCAACAGGTTGTACTTTTTTCAAATTGAAGCTGAATTTTTGCTAGATAATTAATAAGCCATATTATGGAGTTTTAATTAGAGACCTGCTATAAAAGCAAAGTGAGGGGGATTAAAAATGACCAAGTTTTGCTTTTGTAGACAATAAGATTTTTTGAGAATTAATTACTGTCTGAGAAAAAGCAGATAACAAGGTGAAAAAAGATAGAAGTATTTAAGTAGCTCAAAAAGAACGTTAAGTCGTGTTTTTTATTTATATTGACAGTATATATGACATCGTTTACGATTAAAATTAATAACAATAATTTATATTTATCATGTTTGCAGTAATTGAGACTGGTGGAAAGCAATATTTAGTAAAAGAAGGCAGTATAATAAAGGTAGAGAAGTTAGAAGCTGAAGAAAAAAAAGAGGTGGAAATCAATAAGGTGATTTGTATTTCAAATAATGGCTTATCTTATTCATCTAATGCTACTGTTAAAGCTGAAGTATTGGAGCAGTGCAGAGGAGAAAAAATTATAATCTTTAAGAAGAAAAGAAGAAAAAATTACCGTAGGAAAACTGGTCATAGGCAGTATATAACTGTTCTTCGTATCAATGAAATTAATCTTCAAAAGTAAGAGGTAAAATATGGCAACTAAAAAATCAGGTGGTAGTTCCTGTAATGGTAGAGATTCAGCAGGTCGTAGGTTAGGAATAAAGAAGAATGGGAAGGTTATTCCTGGTAACATAATTGTGCGCCAAAGAGGCACAAAATTCCATCCTGGAAAGAATGTTGGTATAGGTAAAGATCATACGATTTTTGCTAAAATAGAAGGCTGGGTCAGCTTTAGAAGGTCAGCAAATAAAAAGACTTTTATTGATATCTTGCCTACAGATAATATGAAAGCTTCAGCTTGAATAAATCATGGGTCTGTAGCTCAGGTGGTTAGAGCGCACGCCTGATAAGCGTGAGGTCGGAGGTTCAACTCTTCCCAGACCCACCATTTAATAATTACTAACTGTGTTTTTTATAGCAGTTTTGGTATTATATAAGCAGAAACCTAAAGCATGAGTTCATATAAAAATTTAGTAACCAGTGAATCAGTGGCGGCTGGTCATCCAGATAAAGTAGCAGATCAAATTTCAGATGCAATACTTGATGAATACCTTTTCACTGATCCTTTTGCGCGAGCTGCAATAGAGACTTTAGTCACCAAAGATAACGTTATTATAGCTGGGGAAGTATTCGGACCTAACATCAAAAATAGCAGGATTGAAAGTATTGTACGGAATACAATAAAAGATATTGGTTATGAGCATGATGGTTTCCACTGGAGAAAAGTGAAGGTAAATATATTATTACATGAGCAATCAAATGACATTGCAATAGGGTTGGATCAAGGTGCTGGAGATCAGGGCATAATGTATGGCTATGCAACAACAGAGACAGAAAACCTTATGCCGGCTCCCATTTTTTATGCGCACTCGATTCTGAAAAATATCATGAGCGCAGTTAAAGAAGCAAAACTTGGTCCGGATGCAAAGTCACAAATCACTTTGGCATATGAGAATAACCTCCCGGTACGTGCTGAAAGTATTATTGTCTCAATACAGCACCCTGAGGATTTGGATCAATCAAAAGTAAAAGAAATAATTTACCCTTACATAGTTTCATCTTTACCTGAAGGATGGATGTGTCATGAGGAAAATCTCTTAGTCAATCCAACAGGTAGATTTGTTATTGGTGGGCCGGTTGGTGATTGTGGATTAACCGGACGGAAAATTATGGTTGATACTTATGGAGGTTATATTCCACACGGTGGAGGAGCGTTTTCCGGAAAAGATGCAACCAAAGTTGATAGATCTGCAGCTTATATGGCAAGATACCTTGCTAAAAATATTGTCTTTGCAGGTTTGGCTAAACGTTGTCTTGTGCAGCTTTCTTATGCAATTGGTATATCACAACCTACTTCATTCTATATTGACACATTTAGTACAAATACGATAGATGAAAAAAAGATTAAAAAGTTTATTGAGAATAGTGTGGATTTATCAACAAAAGGTATAATCAAGCATTTATCGCTTAATCATCCTATATATAAACGTACAGCCTGTTATGGACATTTTGGTAAAGAGTCAGAAAATGACGGTGGATTTTCTTGGGAAAGCATGAACTTGTCTGCTGATCTTTGTAGAGAATTCAATATAGAAGGTAATAGTAAAATTTCTTTAGGTTGCTGAAATTTTTGATTTACAGCCCCACATTTATATATTAGCTTATTGTTAAAGTATAATTGCTTTTTCATAATAATTATACTATATTAGTGATAATTATTATATTCAGTTTTTATTGTGAGGCTCATGCAATGTATAATGACATAAAAGAAGAATTTTGTAGCATAGCTATAAAAGAATCATCTGATCTTATTGATAGAATAGAAGAACATCCTTTTTATGTTGAATTGATGAATGGCAAATTAAGTTATAAGAAGTTCAAGTTCTACGTTCAACAGACTTTTTTATGCTTAGTGGATTGCACTCGTGCTTTTTTAATTATTGCATCTAGAGCTAATGATATTGAAACAATGGATAAATTAACCTTTATAGCTCGTAAAATATTCAGTATGCGAAGTCTATGTGAGGAGCAGTTTACAGAATGTAACTCATCCGATAGCCACAAAAGATCGAAATCTAGTTCTGCCCTCATTGATTTCTTCATGCGTGCTGCATACCATAATTCAGTAGCTGAAAGCTTAGCAGCTTCTTATCCATGTTTTGGTATGTGTCAGATCACCTTTCAACATACGGTAAAAGATAGCATTCCTTCAAGCAATAAGTATAAAAAATGGATTAATCTCTATAATACTAATATAGTGGATAACACAGCTGATGCTATAACTGAGATTGTGAATAAGCTGTATAGAGAATCTAGTAATAAGGAGAAGAAAAAGATGCTCGAGTTTTTTCGTAACGGATTAGAACTTGAGGTAATATTCTGGGATGAGGTGTATTACTCTAATATATCTAGCAAAGAATATTAGCAGCGGATTATTTACGTTGACTTGATCTTTATCGGTAACTACAGTGTTCAGTGGCATAATTAGGAGCTGTTACGGGTCAAATCTTTTAAAGGATATAATTGAGCATCCTTTTAATGTTAAGTTGGCGAATAACACCCTAAATATAGAGAACTTCAAATTCTATGCTCAACAAAAGACGTTGTTCTTAGATGATTATATTCGTACCACCTTAATTACTGCATCCAGAATGGAAGATTATAGTAGTATTATCTCGCTTACTGAAGTAGCCCAAAGAGCAGTGACTGTTAATAGAGTGCTATATAACTACTACTTTACTATGTACGGTATAAGTCGTGGAAAGAAATCTCTTGAGTGTTTTAATTTCACTAATTTTCTTTTATCCATCTCGTATAGTAATACCTATGAGGCTATGACGGTTTTGTATTCTTGCATGTTTATATACAAGACTGTCGTTGATAGCATGAAAAATAGATTCAAAAAAAATAATAGATATAGGGATTGGTTTAATTTTTGTTACAGTGATTCAGTAAAGTCTGGATGCATTATTTTGGAAAATATTATTGATGGATATTGCAGCAGAGCAAGAGAAAATGAAAAGAGCAAAATGCTTGAGTTGTTTAGAATAACTGCACAATTTGTGTTAGATTTTTTGAACGGTGCATATAATTTTTCAAGATTCAATCAATTTCCTAAGGAACATTGACAATTTTAAGCTAATTTGTATCCTTAGTAAGTATTTTTTTAAATGCTATGAAAAGTAAAGAACATGATTTTCATTTAGTGGACCCAAGTCCTTGGCCAATTGCTATATCAGCAGCAATTCTTATTCTTGCACTTGGATTAGTTGGCGCGCTTCATAAACAAATTTTCGGAATGTTTGGTTTAGCTTTAGGCATCTTCGCGGTATCAGGGGTGCTGTTCTACTGGTGGAGAGATGTAATAAGGGAGGCCATTTATGATAAATGTCATACTACCATTGTAAAACATGGACTCAAATTTGCAATGTACTTATTTATTCTCTCGGAGGTCGTATTTTTTATAGTGTTCTTTTGTTCATTCTTTAAAGCCTGGCTTGATCCAGTTTTTTTATTTGAGGCGTTTTCTCCTGCAAAAAAAGTTGAATGGCCCCCTGAGGGAATTTTGCCACCTGATCCGTGGTCACTACCATTCATGAATACATTAATATTATTGCTTTCTGGTACAACAATTACTTGGGCAAATCACTCTTTACTTGAAAATGATAAAAAGAGCATGATTAAAATGCTGTCCATAACTATATTGCTTGGGGTTTTTTTTATAATAGTGCAAGCAATAGAGTATCATGAAGCGAGTTTTTCTCTACAAGAAACAGGAGAAAAGCTTATTTATACATCCAATTTTTATATGATTACCGGTTTTCACTGCGCACACGTTATAATAGGAATAATATTTTTATCAGTGTGTTTATTTAGAGCACGGAAAGGCCAATTTACACTTCAGGACCATTTGTGCTTTGAGTTTGCCTCCTGGTATTGGCACTTTGTAGATGTAGTCTGGATATTTTTATTTTTATTTATTTATTGGTTAAGCGTTTATTAAGTGGTTAAAATAATAGGTCTAGATCCAGGGATAAGCAAGACTGGTTGGGCTATTATCAGCCTGAACGAGAAAAATAATATTGAATTTTTGGGCGGCGGTACCATATCAACTGATGGTAAATTGGGTACAGGTGAACGCTTACATATAATTTTTGAACAATTAAAGAAAGTAATATTTCAATATTCTCCGAATGAAGCTGCAGTAGAAAAAATTTTTGTTAATAAAAATCCTAAATCTTCACTAACTTTAGGATATGCAAGAGGGGTTGTAATTTTAGCGTTAAAAATAACAAAGCTAACTATGAATGAATATGATGCAAACTATGTAAAAAAAAGCATTACCGGAAATGGCCATGCTGATAAGGATCAGATTATATTTATGGTGAAGCAAATAGTTAAAAATTTGAGTATAAAATGTCACCATGCTGCTGATGCTCTTGCTGTAGCAATTTGTCATGCTTATACGAAAGGTTCTTGTTTTGTTGAGTAACTTTTATATGAGATTCAGTTTGAAGATTTCCAGATCTGAAAAAACTATTTGATTGTATTTATCTTGTCTAACGTTCGTTGCAAAATAATACATGCGGAGATTTTATCATCTATTTTTTTCGATTTTGTGATTGATATTCCAGTGATTTTTAGTGTATGAGTTGCGATAGATGTTGAGAAGCTTTCGTCTTGTAAGTATATATTTACTTTATATTTTTTTATTATTTTATTTGCGAATTGGATTATGGTTTTACACCATTTAGTTTCTTGCTCGTCCATTTTGAATGGTAGTCCTATTACCATTGATCCAGCTTCATTTTCTTTAAATATTCTATGCAGATAACCTAAATCTTTGTTCATATTTTTCCTATAATATACACTATGAGCTGTGGCTATAAGCTGTGTTTTATCGCTAAATGCTATGCCTAGTTGCTTTTCTCCCATGTCAAGGCACATTATGCGCTTATCTTTTGGAATAGACTTTAGGAACTCATCTGGATTTCTATGTAGCATCTATTAGACTTCCTTTAAAGTGACCTTACCCAGAAAAAGTAGAGAGAAAGTTAAGAAAATTTTTTACAAAAAGAATAATGAATCAAATTGCTCAGGAATGCAATAATTAATAGCAGAATGCTTATGCTGTTTATACACAGCTTCTAATTTAAACTCAACTGTATATTCTCTTCTTTTTGTTATTACTACTCCTTTTGAAAAAACATTTTTATTATAAAAAAACGCCTTGTATCTTGAAAAAAGCATCTAGTGTTTTTAAGCTTAAGCATTAGGTGGAGAAGGGAAGAACTCTGGAAGATTCCTTAGATATAAAATCTGTAGAAAAGAAAAGAGTTCCCTTCTCAAAAGTAGAGGCTGGACGGTATCGTAGAAAGGCCTAAATGGTTCTAATTCTGTATTCACAAGGTAAGCCTTACTTTTCATTTTTAATAGTAGTATATGGAGTTATATATGATCAACAACTTTTTAGGTATAGATGTTTCAAAAGAACGCTTTGATGTTTCTCTCTCATTCATAAGTAAAAAAGGAAAGCGTGAAACTAGGAAAAGGAAATTTAAAAATGATGATACTGGGTTTCAAGGTCTACTGAACTTTCTACAAAAACATAACGTAGAAGAAGTAAAAGCTTGCATGGAATCCACTGGTTGTTATAGCGAAGCTTTGGCTGAGTTCCTCCACAACGCTGGATATTTCGTTAGTGTTGTAAACCCAGCTTGCATAAGATTTTATGCAAAAAGTAAGCTTACACGACAAAAGAATGACCAGACTGATGCAGAGATTATTGCAGATTATTGTCAAAGACAGGAACCTTCTCGTTGGATACCACCTTCTCCTGAAAAGAAAAAATTAAAACATCTTTATCGTTGCTCAAATGCGTTAAAGGATGAGTTAACATTAGCAAATAATCATTTAGAAAAGAAAGAGAGACTGCCTAAAGAAGTTGCAAATGCTTGGGAAGACCTTGCAATGAACATAGAGCAAAAAATAGAAACAATAAAAAACTCCATACGCGAACTATTAAAACAACACAAAGAATTGTTGGAAGATTTTCAACTCCTATTAACTATTCCAGGAATAGGAGAGGAAACAGCAATAGCTATTTTAGCTGAAATTCCTGGTATAAAAGCCTTTATAAATGCTAGGCAATTGGCAGCATATGCTGGAACTATACCACAAAATATAACATCAGGCTCATCCGTACATGCCAAGCCCAGATTAAGTAAAACCGGTTCACGAACATTACGTAAGGCAATGTACTTTCCTGCTATAGCAGCTAAAAAGCATAATCCTATCATTATGGCTTCTTGCGAAAGATTAAAAGAGAAAGGCAAGCATGCTATGGCCATAGTTGGTGCTGCAATGCGTAAGTTACTTCATATAGTTTTTGGTGTTTTAAGTTCAAAAAAGGCCTTTGATCCAGATCATATCAAGAACTATAGGGCTAAAAGGTTAACTGAAGGTTTAGTACTTTAAAATCAAAAAATGCTTCTAATTCATCTTATGTAAAATGGCATCTTACACAAATTTATTGAATGTTGTTGGTTAGTGGATATGTTGATAAGTAAATTTCTGCTGTTTTATATGTAACTAATTTACTTATCAACATATCCACTAACTATAATCTGTATACTGCTACACAGTTGGAAGTATTTTTTGATTTTATTATGCAATTTGGAGAATTTTTATGACTTTTTTGTTGACTAACAAGACGGTATCTTTTCTTTCTCTTCACTTTTTCTCCTATGATTGTTGTCCAATAAAAAATTCAAATTTTGTGAAATCTTTAAAAACCCAGTCATTTTTAAGAGTATAGAAAATAGTTGTAAGAAATTTCCTGGCAGTAGCAATAATAGCCTTAGTAGAACCACGCTTTTTTTTTACATAAGCTGTTCAGATAAGCGTATAGCAACCCAAGTACACTGCACTAAAGAATATCACGTTTGTTCCGATCGTGCACTGTTGATTAGATTTGTGGCACAATTCCAAAATATGCAGTAAGTTTCTCAGGCCTATGAAAATCATTAATGTCTCCAATTGTTGCAATAAAAATAGCTGCAGAAATTGGGCCAATTCCTTTTATGCTGATAAGGTTCAGGAAGCTGTTCGGCAAAAGCTATAATTTCCTTCTCAAGTTTTTTAAGACTTTCCCGAATAGCTTCCAAATGATAGCTAATTACTTCAATTTCAACCTTTTCTAAAGGATCCCAAGTATACTTTCCAATAGCACCCACCTTAGTTGTAAGTGCTTCCTTTTTAATTTTTATCCCATGGTAATTAAAAAGACCATGCATTTTATTGATTAAAGATACCCGTAACTGGTCTCTTGTTTGAAGAAGAGAAGCTAACTGCTTGCATTGTTTGCTTTGCTTCAGGCAACATACCTTTGCTTAGAAAAAAAGCAATAGCTCGCGCATCGTGCTTGTCCGTTTTGTTCACAGAGCGACGAACAACTTCAAACTGTCCAGGAGACCACGCGCTTAACATAAGGTGACACTGCGTCATAAAAAAAACAGCTATTGCCTGTTAGCTATTTCATCTGTTTCTTGAAGATTTCTGATAAAATTATTTAAGTCTTTTAAGCGAAACGTTTGAATATACTCCGATTTTCCTTCTTGCAAGTAACAAACAGTAAAACTATTGGTATAATGCCTATGTGACGCATATTTTTCCTCCAATTGCACATTTCAATATATCAGAGTACTGGTTGGTCCAAACTCCTATACGAGGTCATCACATTTTGTGAGCCTCACCGGTGGCAGAATCTGAGTAACGAGGTCTTCTTTCATATACTTTATACAAGAACACTCAGAAAAAGTGCCAACCTGCCACCTATCCACTCTGAGAAGTGATTATCTTCTCTTGCTTCCAACCAAGCAATACCTAATTCATACCTTCTGGGTAAGGTCAATTGTTTCTTAAACCTCTCCCCTAAACGGATACACTGTAGAAGGAGAGTTTCTTCTCCCCAGAAAGCTACACATTAAACCTAAAGTGCATTATATCACCATCTTGTACGATATAATCTCTGCCTTCAAAGCGAATTTTTCCTGCGTCTTTACAAGCCGGTTCACTTCCATACTTTATGTAGTCTGCAAAGCTTATAGTTTCTGCTTTTATGAAGCCTTTCTCAAAATCAGTGTGGATTGCACCTGCAGCTTTGTCAGCTGTTGATCCTATTTTTACTGGCCATGCCCGTGCTTCTTTGGGGCCCACAGTAAAGAAAGTTATCATACTCAGCACTTCATACATAATACGCGCTACTCCATCAAGGCCTGATTCTTGTAAGCCAAATTCTGATAAAAAACTCTGTTTTTCCTCTTCACTATCAAGATTTGCAATATCTGCTTCAAGTTTTGCTGAAATGCAATAAAATTTGCTTTTATTTTCCTCCGCCATTCTCTCTACCTTTTTAGATAATTCATTGCCAGTTATAACATTTGTATCTTCAACATTGCAAACGTACATAACGGGCTTTGTTGTGAGCAATTGAAGCGACTTCATCTCATCTCCATCGATATTCTCCAAGCTTCTTGCAGGTTTACCTAATTTTAAAGTAGCTAATACCTCTTGCATTAATTCAAGTTGTCTCTTTAGCTCTTTATCACCTTGCTTTGCTTTCTTTTCCAATTGAGGAAGCCTTTTTTCTATGCTATCAATATCAGCTAGGATTAATTCCATTTCTACCACTTCAGCATCTGATATTGGATCTATTTTACTGTGTACGTGGCTAATATCGTCATCCGTAAAGCACCTGAGCAGATGAACGATGGCATCAACTTCTCTGATATGGCTTAAAAATTTATTGCCGAGCCCTTCACCTTTGCTCGCACCCTTTACCAGACCTGCAATATCTACAACTTCTAATTGGTTGTAGATTACCTTCTCTGAACCGGCAATTGCTGCGATTTGTTTCAAGCGCTGATCTTTTATCGAAATCTTGCCTATATTTGGCTCGATTGTGCAGAAAGGATAATTTGCAGCTTCGGCTGCACTTGACTCTGTAAGAGCATTAAATAAGGTTGATTTTCCTATGTTTGGTAACCCAACTATACCACAGTTAAAGCTCATATTTGCTATTTAAAGCCATAATTATTGCATAATTTAAGAATTTTTGCTATACTTAATTAGTTACAATTTTGTTGGTATAGTAATATATATTAAATTGAGGTAAAACCATGACTACAGCTCAGAAGCAGAAGCTACTAAGTGATTTTTACAATGTTGAAAGTGAAGTAACTTCTTTAAATAGTAATTCTTACCCTGACAATTTTTATGTAGGGCAAGCAATTGGTAATGGAAGCTGCTTTTTTGACTCGTTCAGACAAAGTCTAGAACAACAGACAGGAGAGCAAGTTACTGTCGAAAAATTAAGAAATGATTGTAGGGAATTTGCGCAAAAGAATCCGCCAGAATGGTTTATAGATGCAATTGCCAATAGTTATGATAACAATGGCCAGCGCCGTAATGAGACTGTAAGTGATTATACAGCAAATATCATGAACAACAGTAGATGGGGTGATTCTGACATTGAAGGCAGAATACTTTGTGAAAAGTATGGTGTGAAATTGCATGTTGTAGAGAGTAACCCATTGCGTGCTATTGACATCCAACAAGATCGGTTTTTGCATCAATTAATAGACAATTCAGGTTCAAAAAATGCAGGTGAATACAATAAAGTTGATTATGATGATAGTAGTATTGTGCATGTAATAAACAAAGGCGGATTGCATTTCGAACCGTTGCTTGATAGAAATAAAAGTTTAGCAAAACAATTACAAGAGGAAGCTAAACTTAAACAAGAGCAAGAACAAGAAGATTTCCTATTAGCAAAAAAACTTCAGGTAGACGAGATCTTAGAGTACTGTAACCTTTCAAAGGATATCTCTGAGAGAGCAGAGGTTGAGAAGAGATTTGATGAGTTATTGGCAGAAAATGCTAATGGAAAAATTTATGATGTTGTAGAGCAGTGCGTTAGTGATATAAAGCAGCGCATAGAGCGCTCTGAGAAGCAAAACCCTTCAAATTTACCAAGATGTGGTATGGAGGAACCAAGAATAGAAAAAGCATTTCATCAACAACCACACCTGTAAAATCTTTATAGCCCTATATATTTTTATATGGGGCTTTTTGCAAGCATTTCATATAATATGAACTTGCAGTACGTACTAACCTAAATGCAAGTTGACCATGAAACTAGTTTAATTATTGATGCCATAGAGGAATTTGGTGGTGAGGCTAGGCTTGTCGGCGGGTGTGTGAGAGACTCAATTTTGCAGCGTGATGTCCATGATATTGATCTCGCTACCAATTTGCTTCCTGATCAGGTGATGAAAGCGCTAAAACTCCGTAATATAAAAACTATTCCAACTGGCTTAAAACATGGGACTATAACTGCGGTTCTAAATCAAAGATCTTTTGAGATCACAACACTAAGGCATGATGTGAAATGTGATGGCAGGCATGCAAAAGTAGAATTTACTAATAATTGGCAAGCGGATGCTTCAAGGCGCGACTTTACATTTAACGCTCTATATGCAGATAAGCATGGCCATATATATGATTACTTTGGTGGTATCGAGGATTTAAAGGCGCGAAGGTTAAACTTTATAGGCAACGCTGAAGATAGAATTAAAGAAGACTATCTACGTATTTTAAGAGCATTTCGTTTTCATGCAAAAATATGTGTCGGAGATTTGAGTGATGAAATACTAAGCGTATGCAAAAAGCATTCGCATATGATCCAAAACCTCTCTGGAGAGAGAATAAGAGATGAAATACTTAAATTGCTGGAATGCAATGATCCTTTTCCAACACTTAAGAGCATGCAAGAATCTGATGTGTTACAAAAAATTATTCCAAAAGAAGTCAAATGCGAAATTCTGTCTTCGTCACTTCTTTTGGGCACTGATGCACTAGTAAAATTAGCGTTACTCCTTAGGACCACCAAAAATGACAGGCTAAGTCTTGGAGAATATGTAAGCAAATTTTTACGTCTTTCGAACAAGCAAAAGAAAAAGCTGCTATTTTTACTATCCAACGATATCAAAACAGAACTCTCAGAAAAAGAGCAAAAAAAATACATATCTTTATTTGGTAGAGAATTATATTGTGATTTAGCAAAAATTTGTGGTGTTGAGTCTGGAGAAAATGTTGATAAATACATTTCATTTGCTAACACATTCAATATTCCAAAATTTCCTTTATCTGGCGATGATTTAATAAGTATAGGTCACCAGCCAGGAAAAAGTTTAGGTAGGAGCTTGGAGTTGCTAAAACAACATTGGGAAGACAGCTCCTACACTTTAACAAAAGAGGAGCTGGTGCTTTATGTTAAGAGCCTACTCTAACTTGCTTTCCGACTGTTCAATGAATGTATGCTTACAGTATTAGTGTGACTCATCGAGGAATTAGGTGTGTATTCTTTTTTAGCTTTTTCTGTTAATTGGTATTCGTTTACTCCTCCTTGAGTTTGATTACACATTCCCTGATCTGTAGATAAAAATTTATCTCTTATGCTTGATGTCAGTTGTAACTCTTGAATCTTATCTAAAAAAAATCTCATTCTAGCTTCTACTAGCTCTTTCACAACAATTTCTTTAAGTAATTCTACTGAGTCGTTATTATTATTATTCTTGCTATTAAAGCTGTGCAAGATAGAGTCTACAATCTTATTTACCCCTTCTTGTTTGTTAAATTCTAATTTTTTTACGCATTTTCTAACAGAAGGTGACAACTTGGCTTTTAACGTGCCATCTCGTAGTTCTTTACCTACATTTTCTCCAATGTTACAATGTTTGTTGACAACTTCTTTAACCTTGGCTTCTATGATCTCCCTTGCGGATTGTTTTAAATTACTTTCTAATAATTTAAGTAATTCTTTACTTTCAAATTTTCCACTATTTTTATTTGATAGAGATTTTATGGTTTCATCAAGCACGTTATGGCAAAAGTGCTTTTCTTTAAATTCAGGAAAACCTTTTTTTAACTCCTCGTTTTTCCTAGATAAAAAGTTATTGAGATTCTTATCCCCAAAAAGCTTATTGGGCAAGTTCTGCAATTTTGAAAGGGTTGATCTACTAGAGCTAGTAGTTGATTTTCCAGTAGATACTGTGCTTACCAAACTCACTGCATCTGGCTTGTGAGCTTTTGTTTGTTCTTGTGATTTTTTAGTTTTTTCATCAATATCTTCTAATCTTTTATCAACATCCTTTAACTTTTCTTCCAACTTTTGTTGTTCTTGATTATTTA
Organism: Wolbachia endosymbiont (group A) of Apoderus coryli; assembly: GCF_947251615.1. NCBI lineage: Bacteria > Pseudomonadati > Pseudomonadota > Alphaproteobacteria > Rickettsiales > Anaplasmataceae > Wolbachia > Wolbachia endosymbiont (group A) of Apoderus coryli. The sequence goes on from NZ_OX366367.1 coordinate 834,844, forward strand.
ACAGTAGTTGTTGCTTTAACTGTTCTTCCACAATTGACAAATTTCCCTTTAAGCTATCTATTTCAGTTAACTGATCCCTTTTTTCTTCCTGTAGTCTCTTAATATCAGCTTCCAATTGGCTTTCTACTTGCTTCTGTTCCTTTTTTAGCTGCTCAATCAACTTCTCTTGTTCTGCAAGCTTTTCTTGTAACGCTTCATCTGATTCTTTCTTTAATTCTGCCTTTAGTCTTTCTATTTCTTCAGCTTTATTCCCTTCTAAGATCTGCTTTTCTTCTTCAGTAGCATTTAGCTGACTGACTAAAATTTTTAATTTATCTTCTAAGTCAACTTCTTTTCCCTGTAGTCGTTGCTCTCGATTATTTATTAATAGCTCTTTTTCTAACATTCCTATCACATCCAAAAAAACTTTCTTTAAGCTATCATCTATTCCAGCTAACTCCCATTCTTTACTTCCTTCTAAGATCTGCACCTGTTTTTGTAATTTAGAAACCTCATTTTTTGAGTCTTCTCTCTCTTTTACTGCAGTTCTTAATTGACTATTTAAATCTTTCAATTTATCTTCTAAATCAATCTTTTCTTTCTCTAATTGTTGCTTAGATTCCTGAGTGCTTTTCAATTGTATTCTCAATTCCTCCATTCCAGCTAATTGATCATTCAATCTGTCTATATCTGATTTCTGCCTTCCTATTTCATGATCTAAATTCCCAACTTTGCCTTCTAATTCTGCATTTTTTTCTTGAGCTTGCTTTAATTCACCTGCTAGCTTGCTAATTTCTTCTTCCTTTTCCTGAAATAATACACTAAAAGTACTACCCAGTACAGATTCTGAATTTGTTAAAATATCAATAAATTCTTGTACCTTCTCTTTAAGAACTTCACTTTCCTGAGCAACCAAATTTTGTTCATTAAGAATTCCCTTATATCCATCTTTAATGGTACTTATTAACTGATCATGTGTACTATTTATGCCCTGTGCTCCGAACTTATCCATAAGCTTCTTTAGATCAGCGCCAAGGTGCTCATGTTCTTTTCCAATTTTACCTACCTCCAATAAAATGCTATCTATTTTTTCTACAGTACTATCACTTTCTGACAACACTGTAAAATTCTCTAAATATTCTTCATCTTCTTGAACCTCTCCATTCTCGCTTATTACTTCACTCTGGCTCCCTTTTTCTGCAACTTCAGATTCTAAATCAGCTTCAATATTTTTATCCGTTGTTTCAATGTATTCGGTCTGCATTGTTGTATCTTGAAATGTAGTTTCATCCTTACTTATTACTTCACTTTGACTCCCTTTTTCTGCAATCTCAGGTTCAATTTGAGCACTTTCATCTGTTATTTCAGGATCATCAGTCCGAATTTCATTACTTCCAGTAGCTTTATCGTAATATAGAATATTTTCTGCCCATTTGTTCCATTTCTTTGGTAGTATTCGTCCAATTGTTTTTAAGTACAACCAAGCAAATACAGTAGACCAGCTGTATTTTTTTTCCTTTCGTTTAACATTAATTTTATAATTAACTGTATTATTAATATTTAGCATAAAATTACCTTATTTTTTAACTTTAATTTACAGAAAATTTTAACAGTAATAAAGTTATATATATTAGTATAAATGTTAAATAAATACTAACGCAGGCGTCAAATTATGGTAAAGTCTTTGCCCGCCTAATACACTTTAAGCAGAAATACACATGTCTGTAAGTACAGCATTTGCTTTTCCTATCGCTCTTGCTAACATTTCCTGTTCATTGTTCTGATTTTTCACATTGATTACCTGAGCAGCCAAGTTTGCAGGAAAAGTGACCAGACTGACTTCCCATAATTCCACTTGTTTTAACACTCTAGCTCCGCTTTTATGATCAACATCATACTCTATAGGTATATAGCCGATGGAAAGTCCGTTAATTGCTCCAGTTTTGAGCATCAAATACACTTCTTCTGCTTTCTGAATACCCAAAAGTAAATGTGCAATTATATATAGACCAACATCATTCTCATAAATATCTATGATACTACCTATAGGTTCACCTGGATTGTGCTGCCAAAGGAGTTTTATTTTATTTCTGTTTAAATTTTCCTTAAATGCCCCAGGTAAGATCAGGTCATTTTGTTTATCAACTATATTAAAAACGCTAGCATAACCAGAAAATACACCGTTTTCTCCTATACTTTTTATTGACAATGGTGAATAGAGAAATTTCTTATTCATAAAGCCTCCTGTAGGTTATAGTATTGGGAATTTTGTTTGTATAATGCACTGCAATGTCAAATCTATTATATGCAGTTCTCTAAAAAGGGGAAGTATTTTTTTTAAGTAACAAAATAGCAAGGTTTTATGACTTGCTATTTTGTATACAGAAGGGTAGGGGAGAGCTATCTGTTCTGTCCTTGCATATTTGGTTGTTCAGTTGCAACATCTTCCAAATTTGTAGAGACAGGAGCAAGCGCCCTTCTCACCAAAGCCGTTGACAATGCAGCACCAATTCCTGCTCCGGCTGCAGCTATCAGACCAGATCTTAATGATTCTTGAAATCCCACATTTATTCCAATTGCTCTTCTAGTTATGCTGAAACCTAAAATTACCATGCCTCCTGCTAAAGCTGCTGATAATCCAGCCATTGGTTCACTTATTGAGTGTACTAACCTTTGTGCTATTTCTCTTGATGTTGTAATATCCATGGAGTCTGAGTATCTCAGTTGCCGTGATAATACAAGGTATGGTATGGACAGCAATCCTCCAAGTGTTGCCGTAACAATGTTACCTACTTCTGATTCTCCCAGACGAGTTTCTGGGTATGTCATTACAGCGGATATTGCAAGTACTCCACGACATATATCTATTCCTGACCATTGTCCTAAAATTCTATTTCGTCTTTCTTCTTGCATAGATGCTATAAGTTCTGCCCTAGACTCCATAATTTCTCTAAACAACATCGTAGCTTGTTCCTGTTGTGAAACCTCACGTACTCGCCCTAACTCTTGTGAAGTTTTCCCTCCGATACTTTTTACAGCATCTTCTAAGTCTAACAACGATCTGTTATTTAACCTTACACCATTTTGACTATCACAAGAGACAATGCAGTCTAAAATTGTCATTCTCAGATTATCATTAATTTCTATATCATCATTAATATGATCTCTTAATTCATCGATAATCTTAAATGCTCGATCTTGCATATTTCTTACTTCTTCTTCACTACTTTCTGCAGTTATGAGAAGAATTATTTCAAGCAACTCTTGTTGTAAGTTTTCTAAATCCATAATAATTACCATTAATATTTAAACATTTAGTTAAATAATATGGTACTATAGTTATCTAATCAAGATAAATAATTAATATATTAAGGAATAAAATGCCAATTAGCAGTCAAAAGAATAGAATGAAATATCAAGCGATATCCTCTATAATTAAATTTTTTGAATGAAGAGATGACGATTCGTGTAGGAATTAATGGTCTGGGTAGAATAGGAAGAAGTGTTCTGCGCGCTATCCATGAAGTGGAAAAATATAGCAAGCAGATAGAAGTTGTAGCAGTGAACGGATCGCTCGGTGCTGAGCAGCATGCACATTTGATTAAATATGATTCTGTTCATGGCAAATTCAGTGGTGATATTGATTTTAATGAGTCTCAAAATTGGCTATCTATAAACGGCAGAAAATTTTCTTTATATAGAGAACGGAGCCCTGAAAATATTCCTTGGAATGTTGATGTAATACTTGAATGTACTGGTGCATTTAACAAGCGTGAAGAAGCAATAAGGCACAATGCAGAGAAAGTAATTGTCTCTGCTCCAGTTCCGGATGCTGATGTCACTATAGTTTACGGTGTGAATAACGATATGCTCGAAAAAGAGCATAAAGTGATATCAGCAGGTTCTTGCACTACAAATTGCCTGGCTCTAATTGTGCAGGTTCTACACTCCAATCTAGGTATAAAAAGTGGCTTCATGACTACTATACATGCCTACACGAATGATCAAAATGTTCTTGATGGTAATCATAAAGATTTGCGCAGGGCAAGGGCTTGCGGACTATCTATGGTGCCAACTACAACCGGGGCAGCAAAAACAATCGGTTCTGTAATTCCTGAATTAAAGGGAAAGCTAGATGGCACTGCCGTCAGAGTTCCAGTTAGCAATGTTTCTATGGTTGATTTTACATTTACGACTGATAAGAAAGCGACCGTTAAAGAAATAAATGAAATGTTTAAGGATGCAGCAAGCAATGTGCTTTCTGTATGTGCGGAACCTTTAGTTTCAATAGACTTTGTGCATAACCCTTATAGTGCAATTGTGGATTCAACTGGTACATATGTTACAGGCAACATCTGTAGAGTTGCAGCGTGGTATGACAATGAGTGGGCTTTTTCGCTGAGAATGTTAGACATAGCATTATTGAGCCATAGTAAAGTATGAATGAAAACTCGAACAAATATGCCTCTTTTTATGAGCACTTTGCGGAACTCAGAAAAAGAGTTATCTTTTGCTTTCTATTTTTTTGCGTTGCTTTTGGTTTTTGTTACTACTTTAAGGAAAATATATACCGTTTTTTACTTGCACCTTTAATAGAAGCAACAAAAGGTAGCGAAGGTTTTTCTTTAATTTACACAGACTTAACAGAGGCATTTTTTGTATATCTTAGGGTTGCTGTAATGAGTGCACTTTTGCTCTCTTTTCCTGTGTTTGCATGGCAATTCTATATGTTCTTAGCACCTGGGTTATATAAAAGTGAAAGGGCAGTGTTGCTGCCATACTTAATTGCAACACCGGTTTTATTTGTAACGGGAGCTACTGTAGTCTATTACTATATATTTCCTTTAGCCTGGAAGTTTTTTATCAACTTCGAACACAGTGGTAAATCCTTCGATATACCGATAGAGTTTATGCCATCAGTTAGCGAATATTTAGACCTTGTTCTCCAATTTATGTTTGCATTTGGCACTGCATTTCAAATTCCAGTCATACTCACATTAATGGTGAGAGTTGGGCTACTGACTGCACAAAGTTTGTCAAATAAACGTAGAATCGCAATAGTGGTAATTTTTATTATTGCTGCAATCTTAACTCCACCTGATGTATTAAGCCAAGTAGGGCTTGCAATACCAATGCTGATTCTATATGAATTGTCCATTCTGATATGTAGGTATATTGAGAAGAAGGCAAAGGATTGAATATAGATAGAGTGCTTAAAAAAACAAGAATATTAGTTGTTGAAAAAAAAGATGAATACCTGAGCGCCTTTTCTTGTTTGAGTGTATGTGATATGTGATGCCACTCCGGTTGATTTTTTTGTTAAAATATGGAATAATTAAGCTTAAGTTTTTATGTTAGGTAAGTATATGGTAAATCAAAGATTACAGAGAGTATACGAGCAGTTAAGGGAAATAATAGAGCAAGGCGAAGGCGAGAGTGTTAATGACCTTTTAAAGGGAAGATCAAGAGATGATTTTTTGACGATTTTTACTTGTGCAAATATACGTAAAAAGTGCCAAGATGGTGTGGAATATGCTGTACCGCCGCTTAGCTATGCTCTAGATTTTGCTGTACCGCCGCTTAGCTATCGTCTAGATTTTAATGAGAGGGAAGAAATAACTGAAGAGGTCTTACTTATAGTTAAAGAGCAAGGTATATTAAAAAAAGTTCTTACTTCTGCAAATATACGTAAAAAGTGCCCAGATGGTGTGGAGTATGATATAACACCGCTTGGCTATACTCTAGATTCTAATAATTGGAAAGAAAAAGCTGGAGTTCTTTTAGGTGCAGCTAAAGAGGAAGGTATATTAAAAAAAGTTCTTACTTCTGCAAATATATGTAAAAAGTATCCAGATAGTACGAAATATATGAAATATATAATACCGTTTACTTATGCTCTAGATTTTAATGATTGGAAAGAAAAAGCTGGAGTTCTTTTAGGTGCAGCTAAAAAGGAAGGTATATTAAAAGAGGTTCTTATTTGTGCAAATACGTATGCAACACCGATTGTCTATGCTCTAGGTTTTAATGATGGGGGAGAAAGAACTAAAGCTATTTTAGATGCAGTGGTGTTCAATTACCAATATTGGCTTTAGTTGGTATAGCTGTAGCTGCTGCGCTGGCAGTCGGGATTGTTGCTGGTGGCATTACATATGCAGTATTAAAACCTAGTAATAAACTAGATGGACCAGACCTCAAACAAAGTAGCGAGTGTTGCTCAGACAGTATCATAGTTTACGCGTTATGAGTACTTTTAAGATCTATAATAAATATGATCTCTAAATACTAATATATAATACTTAAAGAGATACTTTAACACTTCTTCTTAAGTGCTAATCTGGAGGTTCAACAAGTTGCTGTTTGAAAGGTTGGGAAATAGTTTTATTAGTATCGAAAATTACATAATATATATTATGGAAAGGCTGGATCCCAGTGTCGGAGCACTGGGATGACACCGTCTGTTGCACAAATTACCTGCTAATTGCAATGTTCGTACAGCTGTGGATTCATTCGCGGTATAGATTCCGCTAACTAGTAGCGGAATGACGAATTTGTCGTTTTTCAAATTGTCGGTAAATCTAAGTCAGTTTAGCTATATAAAACATAGTATAAAAAGAGCTATTTCAGCAAAATTTTAAACAAATAAAATTCATTAGCTTCACAATTGGCACTTTATGAGAAAAGTACATTTGATATACAGATTTAAAATACAAGTTAACGAATTATTATGATTTTTACCAAGATAATAATATAGCAAGGTTTGGTAGTGAGGTATCAAAATGGGAAAATACATCAACGCATGGTCTTATAAGAAGACTGACCATCACGATTGTGCAAACGATGGTACTTGTGGGCAATCTATAACGGATTTTAGGATTGGTAATTCTGACATTTCTTTCTACGATAACTATGGAAGAACGATCGCACAGATACCTAAGTTGCCTGACGGAAACTCTATTACATACTATAATAATTTATATAAAACTGCACAATCAAGAAACTTTGATGAGAACACAAAATACGCAGGATTACAAGATGTGCTGCCTAATCAATTCAACTATAGGTGTAAAGATCTAGATTTCACCATAAATTTTGATAGCCTATCACAACGCGAGCAAGATCAAGTAAAAATGGATATCCAAAGTGCTTATGATGCATATAAAGCAAAGTTTTGTATTGATAGACCAGGAGCTGTACAGATCTATATTTTTAATAATAAAGATGATTATAGGAAATATGGTGCTCTAATTCCGAGATTTGCTGGACATCAGAGTATGATTGATAATTCTGGGGGAATGGCATCTGAAGAAAGCCTGATGTGCTATAAAAGTGCTTATATGGATAATGTTTTAGCCCATGAATTGGGTCACGTATTTCAATTCAAGTTTTCCCCAACAAAAGTAAGGGAATTGGACCAGGTAAATAGTCAGCTGATGGCAAATGCAATTGGGCTTGAGGTAGAAGAAAAAAATTATAAAGCTATTTGCAAGCAGATGGGTGTAGATGAATATAACGACCGTGGATGGATGTTTCAATTTAAATATAAAGGAACCAATTATGATATACAACACAATGGTTATCTTTCAGCAGAAGAAGAAAAACTTCAATTTATCAAAGACATTAAGAACTCTCATGAATCGCTCATTAATGAAGGGCAATTAAGTCAGAATACAACTGTAGTAATTTCTATTGATGAAAATAAGGAGATAAGTCAAATGTATTTTCATAATCCAGACAAGAATATGTCCGACTGGTTAGATAAGATACTTATAAGCAGAAGTAAACCTGAACAAGATGTGGATGAAGTAGATCATACAGAAGGAAAAGAACCCGAAGAGGATACTCAGCAACCCAGTAACTTCTTATCCAATATTTTTTCAGCAATTAAATCCATTATTGATTCTATCTCGTCATTCTTTTCATGGTTATTTGGGTCTAAAGAGGAAGAACAATCTGATGACAATCTTTCTTTGCTTAAACCTGATGTGGATAAGTTAGGTCACGATGTTAGAGATCACTTATCAGATCATTATCACTCACCTGATGAGTTCATGTAGTGTAACTATTTTATAGCCACTCCCCTCCCCTTTTTAGTTGTTCAGCAAATATAGAGAGGCTAAAGGGAGTGATATTACTTAGATAAAAAACCAGGCAGATCATTCTGAAATTCTTGCATTTTCTGTCTATAACTAACCCAAGAAAGGTTTCCCGCGATTCATTCGCGGTATCTCAGCCGCTAACAAGTAGCGGGATGACAGCAATTCTACGTCATACCGTCACGGTATCTCTAGATCCCGCTAACAAGCAGCGGGATGACGGTTGTCAGCTTCCCCTGTCATCCCAGTAGCTCCTTCGGTGTCATTCCAGTGCTTGACACTGGAATCCAGCTTTTTCATAATCATCAAAACGTTGTACTTTAGCATAAAACGGCTACTTTTATGCTTACCAACTTAATAAAATTCCTGGATCCCAGTGTCTGGGCACTGGGATGACAAAAAAAGGAGCACTGGGATGACACCATTTGTTGTGTTTAACAAAGTTCGTACTTAGCTTCATGTTAGCTACAAACGTTAAGAAATTTACCAAGTGAAAAAAAAGGCAAAAGAAGCCCCGTGGTTATTATCCGCTTTAAAATATTGGCGTTTTTTATGTTTTAAACGCTTGACAAGCGAGATTCAGCTGCTTTTAATTGCAACTAACCTACGCTGCAAATGTTTAAGAAATTTACTAAGCAGAAAAAAAGACAAAGAATCCCCGAGTTAGCTAGTCTTTTACTATCTCTGTCGAGTATTGGCATTTTTTGATGTCTTGTAACGCTTTATAAGCGCGTTCAGCTTATTTAGATAAAAATCTAGATGTAGATGAAGTTTTGTAAAGACATACAGTATCTATATACTGCAAAAAATTGAACATAAGACGCCGATACATTAAGTAATCCTTACCTTTTAATCTGCAGATTGGCGAAAGCAAATACAATAGCTTCAGTTTCATGATAAGGGGGCTGGCGGAGTTTGTCAAGGAAGTTTTTCGTTTCTGTGAGCCACCCGCTAACCGACAGCTAACATTAACTACCAATATCATATCTGAAGAAACCCCCTGGCCATTCTAAAAAATTTAATGCTGAGTACACCTTACTTTTGGCTTCCTCTATAGTGCTCCCTTCTGCTACTATATTTAGCACTCTTCCGCCATCTGAAACCCAATTACCACTCTCATCTAATTTAGTACCAGCATGAAACACCAATATACCAGGAATGCTTTCAATTTTATCTAATCCCTTAATTACTTCTCCCTTTTGATAATCACCCGGATAGCCTTTACTTGCAACAACTACACAAATTGTAGATTTGTTATTAAGCTCCACCATTTTGACATTTAACTTTCCTTCTGCAGCTGACAACATCAATTTTAACAAATCGCAATTTGAATCAAATCTAGGTAATATAGATTGCGTTTCTGGATCACCGAATCTAACGTTATACTCGAGAAGTTTTGGGCCATCTCTGCAAATCATTAAACCAGCAAAGAGTACTCCCTTATAAGGCGTACCCATGTTAACCAATGCTTGAGCTGTAGGGTATATTATTTTTTGGATAATTTTTTGCTCCATGTCCTTACTTATAATTGAAGGTGATGAGTACGATCCCATGCCTCCAGTATTTTGGCTTTCATTACTTTCATCAACTCTCTTATAATCTTTTGCACACCCAAGAGTTACTACTTTCAACCCATCAACAAGAGCAAAAAAACTTACTTCTTCTCCAATTAAAAACTCTTCTATGATTATTTCTTCACCTGATTCACCAAATTTTTTCTCCACTAGCATTGAATCTATTGCTGAAAAAGCTTCGTTTTCTGCGCAACATATCATCACGCCTTTCCCTGCCGCAATTCCATTTGCTTTCACTACAAGTGGAAACTTTATTTTATTGCTACGTACAAAATCTTTAGCTAATCCTTCATCAACAAAACACTCATACTTGGCAGTTGGTATGCCATATCGCTTGCATAGTCCCTTGGTGAAAGACTTTGATCCCTCAAGCTTTGCAGTTGCTTGACTCGGAGCAAAAACATTTATTCCCTCTGCAACTAAATCATCAGCAAGCCCATCAATTATTGGTTGCTCTGGACCAATAACAACCAACTCTATATTTTCTCTCTTGCAAAATTGTGTAACATCCACTGAATTTTGAATATTTACATCCACAAGAACTCCCAAATCTTCCATGGCCGGGCGACCAGGAGTTACATATAACTCAGTCAAGATAGGAGATTTTTTTAGAGCCCAAAGTAGAGCGTGCTCACGTCCACCAGAACCTATAACCAGAACCTTCATCTTTATTTCCTCGCTTTTCTATATGTCAAAATTATTATTTGCTTATAACAGTATCATTACTCATGTATTTTTGCAACACGTTTGGTATTATAATCGATCCGTCGGAATTTTGGTAATTCTCCATTATGGCAATAATCGTTCTTCCTATAGCTAAAGCTGAGCCGTTTAAAGTGTGAACATATTTTTTTATCTTTTTATCAGTTTCTGAAGAGTATTTAGCGTTCATCCTTCTTGCTTGAAATGCACCACAATTTGAGCAGCTTGATATTTCTCTATATTTATTTTGCTCAGGTAACCATACCTCTATGTCATAAGTCCTTTGTGCAGCAAAACCCATATCACCACTACACAGTAGCATTACTCTATACGGTAATTCTAGTTTTTTTAATATCTCTTCAACAACACTCGTCATGCGCTCAAGTTCATCGTTTGATTGGTCTTCAGTTGTAATACTCACCAATTCCACTTTACCAAATTGGTGTTGCCTTATCATGCCTCTTGTGTCTCGCCCTGCGCTGCCTGCTTCTTTACGAAAACACTCTGAATACGCAGTAAAGCGAATAGGCAGTTCTTTTTCTTCTATTATTTTATCAGCAACCAAATTTGTCAGAACCACTTCACCTGTGGGAATCAGCCTTAATTCGTCGGTAGTTAGATATGAATCATTAGAAAATTTCGGTAGCTGACCAACGTTATACATAGCCTCGTTTTTCACCAAAGCTGGGTGATACACTTCAGTATAGCCAAATTCATTAACATGCATTTCAAGCATAAAATTTATTAGCGCTCGTCCAAGCTTAGCTAACTGTCCTTTTAATATCGCAAATCTTGATCCGGAAATTCTCACCGCTTGTTCGAAGTCCATTAAACCTAATTTTTCTCCGAGTTCATAATGAGATTCTGGTACAAAATCAAACTGTCTTTTTCCTCCATATCTTCTCACCTCTAAATTAGAGTTCTCATCTGCGCCTATTGGCACATCTTGCGCAGAAATATTTGGCAAGTTAGATAAAACATTCACTAACTTATCCTTTTCTGCTTGCTCTTTTAAGCTAATTGCCTCTATCTCATTCGTGATGTTTTTTGATGATTTTATTTGCTCTTCACAAGGGCTCTTGCTCATTTTAAGCTTCTTTATTTCCTCTGTGATTTCATTGCGCTGCCTATTTAAATCTTGCAATTTAGTGGTTAATGACCTTTTCTCGTGATCAATTTCTAATACCTCTTTTGCAGTAAACTCTCTTATCCCCCTGCTTTTCATTGCCTTTTCAAATCCTTTAGGGTTTTTGCGTATATATTCTATATCATGCATATATTGTGCTATTACTAACATTATTACTGTACTTCAAAAGCTCTTAATATTCAATATTTTCTCATACTACTAAAATTATTATGGTTGATTTTTTTGTTAGAATTTGTTAAAATTTAATTAACTTAGCGTTCATAGGATATAGTATGTTGGGCATCACAGAAAAATATAATCAATTTAAAGAGAGCACTTACTTTGCTGGTGGGAAATTTGTTATCTGCGCTACTTGTGTATGCCTAGCAGCCACATTCGCTGCTGGCTGTTTAGGAGCGGTAATAGGATCCCCTCTATTGACCTTTCCACTTGCTATGCTAATTTCTCATCCTGTGATTTGGATTATAATGGGAGTAGTTCTTACAACAGCATACAAATTAGCGAAGAACTATATTAATGGAAATGGAAAAGGAGCTTCAAAGGGGGAAAAGAGTGAATCAATGGACAGTGGGGTGGATACTATATCAAGAAAAACAGACGGTTCAGATGATACAGAGCGTAGAAGTTCTTCTACTTCGTTAGATAGTGGTTTGGGTGGTAAAGAGTTTCATGAAAATTTGGATACTCTTGTGCATCAGACAAATAGAGAAAATTATACCTATTGGCTACAACAACATGATATTGCTCATATTGCAAGAGCTGTATATAACTATTCAGAGAGTTCAGATGGCCATATATTCTTTTGTATTCCTGGTAATCTTGAATCCTTGAATGAAAGATTGAGAGAATATAAAAATAAAGCAGAACAAGAGAATTTGAGAATATTTACCTCAGTTATTAATTTAGGTGGTAATCATTGGGTGACGCTAGTTATTGCATACAATCCAGATAGTAAAAAATTTAGAGCTTATTATTGCGATTCTTTTAGTGCTGATTTACCAAGTCCTGGTAGTCAACGTAAGAAAATAGAACTTGCAAATGAAATTAAAGACGAGTTATTTGCACCTCTTACTAACCAAGCCAGTGAATTAAATGCACAAGGAAAAAAAGAAATGGGTCAAGATGTCCGAAAAACAGCACAAACGTGTCGGGACAAGAAAAATGAATTAATTAATGTCCCAATAAATACTGATAATATAGTGAGCGCACTGGAAGCAGTTTTGGAAATAGAGAACTGTAATATAAGAAGCTCCGGAGCCAAACAACAAAGCGATGGACATAACTGTGGCATATTCGCACTAGAAAATGCTCATAAAATTACACAAATGCTCAACGAAGGCAAATCATTTGACGAAATTGACAAAGAGTTATCAGAATATAAATTTGATTTGAATGGGAAAAGAAGAGAGTTTACAAAAGCGCTTATGGAGGATGAAGGGTGGAAAGAGCATTTAAAAAACGGGCTTTTGTGCGATCTTCCACCAGGAACGGACACCTCTCTTACCTCAAGGGTGCAGAATACAGCTCAGGTTGCTATATAGTTTACAATGAAGAATTACCATTAACCTTATGCCCCTGCAAATAGGAAATCTAACGATTGATTCCCCGGTAATCTTAGCTCCAATGTCTGGGGTGACTGATTATCCGTTCAGAAGTATTGTAAAGAAACTTGGTGCAAGTTTGTTAGTTTCAGAGATGATTGCAAGCAGAGCTATGATTATGCAAACTCGCCAGAGTCTGCAAAAAGCAAAAGTCGATGAATTAACTGCTGTGCAGCTTGCTGGATGCGAGCCCGATGTTATGGCAGAAGCTGCAAAACTAAATGAGGATATGGGTGCAAAAATTATAGACATAAACTTTGGTTGCCCTGTTAAAAAAGTTGTAAACGGTTATGCAGGATCAGCGCTAATGCGTGATGAGAAAAAAGCTGCTGAAATCATTGAAGCTGTGGTCAATGCAGTAAATATACCAGTTACGGTGAAAATGCGCACTGGATGGAACGATGAAAATCGCAATGCTCCACGTTTAGCAAAAATCGCAGAGGACTTAGGGGCAAAAATGATTACTGTGCATGGAAGGACAAGAGCGCAGCTCTATAACGGTCAAGCAGATTGGAAATTCGTTAGAAATGTTAAAGAACAAGTGAAAATTCCAGTTATAGTAAATGGCGATATTAAAAACTTGAGTGATATTCAAAGTGCTCTTAAAGAATCCGGAGCAGACGGAGTGATGATAGGTCGTGGTGCCTACGGTAAACCTTGGCTGATTAATCAAGCAATGCACTTTCTCAGTGGAAGTAAAACTTCTGAACCAACAGCTTCAGAGAGATTAAGCATCATACTTGAGCATTACGATAATATTCTTGAGTACTATGGAAATGACACGGGGATAAAGATGGCCCGCAAACACATAGGTTGGTACAGTAGCGGGCTTCAATGCTCATCTGAATTTCGTATGAGAGTAAATAACATGACAGATAGCACAGAAGTGAAAGAAAATATTATTGGCTTTTTTGGTCAAGAGACACACGTATCTGTTTAGGGGCGTGGCTAATGTGCAAATATTGAAGCAAAAGTGGTCAGTGCTTGACACTGGCTTTTTAAGTCATAAAAACCTACTTGACAAACTCCGCCAGCCCCCTTATCATGAAACTGAAGCTATTGTATTTGCTTTCGCCAATCTGCAGATTAAAAGGTAAGGATTACTTAATGTATCGGCGTCTTATGTTCAATTTTTTGCAGTATATAGATACTGTATGTCTTTACAAAACTTCATCTACATCTAGATTTTTATCTAAATAAGCTGAACGCGCTTATAAAGCGTTACAAGACATCAAAAAATGCCAATACTCGACAGAGATAGTAAAAGACTAGCTAACTCGGGGATTCTTTGTCTTTTTTTCTGCTTAGTAAATTTCTTAAACATTTGCAGCGTAGGTTAGTTGCAATTAAAAGCAGCTGAATCTCGCTTGTCAAGCGTTTAAAACATAAAAAACGCCAATATTTTAAAGCGGATAATAACCACGGGGCTTCTTTTGCCTTTTTTTTCACTTGGTAAATTTCTTAACGTTTGTAGCTAACATGAAGCTAAGTACGAACTTTGTTAAACACAACAAATGGTGTCATCCCAGTGCTTGACACTGGGATGGCTTTGTTGCATAGCACCTTAAGCAGTGATGGTTTACGACAAATTTATGTAATGATTTCAAATTTAGCCATACCAATATCAGTGAATTTGTTGAGCAAATAGCACTTAATTAGTAATTCTTTTTCACGATTTACTTCAGATTTATTCCTAAAGCTAAATCCAAATACTTGCTTCAACCTTGAGAAAAATCCTTCTATGTAAGATCTCTTTCCATAAATTGCTTCCTTTTTCCACTCTTTTACACCATCTTGTCCATATAATTTTATTAACCTAATAGCAGCATTTCTGTCAGACATATAATCTATTTTTGAATGTTCTGCTGCATCCTTTTTTGGTAGAACTTTTGTCTTTATATCGTATTTCTTACACAATTTATAAAGTTTGTGCCTATCGTATGCCCTATCTGCATATAATGCTTTTATTTTGTGCTGAAAATTAACTTCTTCAAGCAAATCGCAAGCTCCATAGTGGTCAGAGTAGACGCCATTACTGTATCTTGCAGCTATAGCTTTTTTACTATTCACACTTAACATAACATGTAACTTTCTTACTTGCTCGTAGCTTCGGTACTTTCTATCTGCACTGTTTTCCTTACTGTGGCCAGGAGTGTTACTGTAAATGCTGATACTTGTGCTATCTATGATAATTTCAATATTTTCCATGTTGCTTTTATCAACCCTGCAATCATTTATCTTAATATTAAGTTTTTTAAACCTTCTTGATGCTTGTGAATAGCTGATAACTGCCAAATTTTTTCCTATTTGTTGCAGATATCCTTTTATAAACCCCACCGTTTGTCTTAAACCAATTCTAAAAAGATTGACAATTATATGCACCAAAATTACGACTTTATCACTGTAAATATAGTTGCCGCCCTGCATTTTTGGACTATTTTCATACCAATTTTCGATAGCTTCATCGATGTAACGAAAAATATTTCCCCTTTTTTCAAGGAATTTGTTATATTCGTTTTGGTTACTGACTTTCATTTTCTGTGGCATATTTTTTCTTCAACAGTTAAATGGTTATTTATAATGAATTTTGTCAGTAGCCACCAGATTTTTTCGGTTGCTATGCAACAAAGCCCACTGGGATCCAGTTGAGCTATTTCAACAAAAATACTGCATTTTGAGATGAACGTTCCAGACTTATTTACAAGTATAACAATTAAAGTCTGGATTCCAGTGTCAAGCACTGGAATGACACCGAAGGAGCTACTGGGATGACAGGAGAAGCTGACAACCGTCATCCCGCAGCGGGACTAGAGATACCGTGACGGTATGACGAGGGAGAACAGTTAGCGGCTGAGATACCGCGGCGGTATGACGTAGGACTGCTGTCATGCAAGTAGCTGACACTGGCATCCAGTCTTTATTATGCAGCCACTTGGTTAGAATTAAGTTTTCTGGATCCCAGTGTCAGCTACTTGCATGACAGGAGAAAGAGGCTACTGGAATGACAGGAAAAGGGGCTACTTGGATGACAGGAAGAGAAGGCTATTTAGAAGACCCAAAAAGGGTGTCATTCCAGTGCTTGACACTGGAATCCAGCCTTGCCGTAATCTCATCAAGAACGTTGTAACCACTTTCCATGCTAGTTTGCTTGTGAACAAGCAAATTTTTCTGGATCCCAGTGTCTGGGCACTGCCCTTTTGGATGGAAACCAGTGTCAGCTACTTGGATGACAAGAGAATGATGTTATTCCAGACTGGAATGACACCATCTGTTGTAAACTCACTTTTACTTTATTGGTTATCTTATTATGCTACCTTGTCTACCTTATTTTGTCACTCTCCTGAACTGATACGAAACACACTAGCTGTACTCAATTCGACTGATCATATGCCACTACGCTCTCTTCCTCACCAGAGTGTAAATAACAACCATTATCCATCAACCATTTCTCGTCATAAGTTTCAATATCAAAATATTTTTCATATTCATCTATATTATCACAAAGTGAAAGTGCTCTGATCTTATTCATAATCAAACCTGTACCAGCAGGAATTAATCTTCCTACTATAACATTTTCTTTTAATCCACTTAAAGGATCACTCTTTCCGCAGAATGCTGCTTCTGTAAGTACCTTTGTTGTCTCTTGGAAAGAGGCAGCAGAAATAAAGGAGCTAGTTTCAAGACTTGCCCTAGTAATCCCCTGCAGAATAGGAAGATAATGAGTAGGCCGTTTGCCAGAGTTACTCATAGCATCATTTTCCCTATCAACTTCCAGCTTGTCAATGCTTTCGCCAACCAAGTACATAGTATCACCAGGATCAGTAATTTCCACTTTTTGTAGCATTTGTTTTAAGATCACCTCTAAATGCTTGTTGTCTATACGAACACCCTGCAATCTATAAACTTGCTGTATTTCAGAAATCATATAGTGTGCTAAAGCTTCTAACCCAAGCACACGTAAAATATCATGGAGATCAGGGTCACCATCCATCAATAGATCACCTTTACGTACAAAATCACCTTCATTGACTATTACATGCTTACTTCTTGATACCAAATATTCAACTGGAGAAATTTGTTCATCTACAGGTTTAATTAATATACTGCGTTTTCCTCTACGGTCTTTTTCAGAAAACGCTACATAGCCATCTATCTCACTAACAATAGCATGCTCTTTAGGACGACGTGCTTCAAATAACTCTATAACCCTCGGTAAACCACCAGTAATATCACGAGTTTTAACTGACTCTCTTGGTGTTCTTGTAATAACATCACCTGCATGAACCTTCTGGCCATCTTGTACATTGAGCACTGCCCCGATTGGTATAAAATAACATGCTTCAACGCCACTTGCGAGTGTCATTACTTTACCATTATCGTCAAGCAGCACAATACGAGGACGTAAATTAGCTCCACCAGAATGCAATTTCCAATCTTTTACTACTTTGCTTGATATTCCTGTAGATTCATCCATCACTTCAGTGATCGAAACTCCATCTTTTAAGTCCTGATAAGACACTGTACCAGTCTTCTCCGTGATAATAGGCAATGTATAAGGATCCCATTCCGTAACTTTATCGCCAATTTTTACTGACCCACTCTCATCCACATAAAGTTTAGCACCGTAAGGTACACTATGCTTCAACTTTTCACTACCAAGGCTATCAATCAACACGACTTCACAGGAACGGCTTATCACAATTTTATTTCCGTTTCTATCTATAATTATATTACTATTGTTTAACTTTATTTTAGCATTAATAGAAGCTATAATATTCGAGGATTCAACGCCTCTAGTCATTACTCCACCTATATGGAAAGTACGCATCGTTAACTGAGTACCTGGCTCTCCAACAGATTGAGCAGCTATAACACCAACTGCTTCACCTATTGAAACAATTTTACCAGTTGCAAGGTCTCTTCCATAACATAAAGAACACACACCAGGACTTATTTCACAAGTTAAAGGCGATCTAATTTTTATAGCATCAAGACCTGCAATGCTGATTTGCTTTACTTTATCCTCATCAATTAATTCCCCTGCTTTTACTAATAATTCTTTTGTCACTGGGTTATATATATCATTTGCAGCTGTTCTACCCAGCACAACACTCTCTAGAGATGCAACTATAGTACTTCCTTCAACTGTAGCTCTCACAACAAGACCATTTTTTGTTTTACAGTCATGCTTTGTAACTATGCAATTTTGAGACACATCAACTAAACGACGAGTTAAGTATCCAGAGTTTGCAGTTTTAAGCGCAGTGTCAGCTAAACCTTTACGTGCACCGTGAGTAGAATTAAAATATTCAAATACGTTCAATCCTTCACGGAAATTAGAAATTATAGGTGTTTCTATAATCTCACCAGAAGGTTTGGTCATGAGCCCTCGCATTCCTGCTAGCTGTTTCATCTGTGAAGTAGAACCCCTTGCACCAGAGTTAACCATCATATACACTGAGTTGTACTTACTATTTTCATCATATATAGATATTGCTTTTAACATATCATTAGCTATCATATCCGTACACTTAGACCATTCATCTATAACCTTGTTATACCTCTCACTTCTAGTTATTAGCCCATCTTGATATTGCATAGAGAATTTCTTAATTTCACCCCTCGCGTGATCAACATGTGTAGCTTTAGTTTCAGGTATAACCATATCACAACGACCAAAAGAAACACCAGAAAATGTGGCATACTCAAAGCCAAGTACCATTAATTTATCAGAAAATGCCACTGTAGCACTTTGACCACAGTTACGATATACCAAATCAACTATACTAGTTATTTCCTTGACTGTTAATATCTGATTTATTAGATCGAAGCCTAGATTCTCATGCTTAGGAAAAATTTGCCATAATATTAAACGGCCAGGAGTTGTACAAACAGTTTTATAGTGAGTTTCACCGCTGCTATTAATATACTCCATCCTATACTTTATACTAGAATGAATATGCAAAGTACCATCACTCAAAGAATGCTCAACTTCACAAAAAGCACCAAAAGATGGTATATTATCTTCCTTAGGTTCTTGTAAAGTCAGATAATATATACCAAGTACTATATCTTTACTAGGAACTATAATCGGTCTGCCATTAGAAGGACTTAAAACGTTATTAGTAGACATCATCAACACCCTAGCTTCAAGCTGAGCTTCCAATGAAATTGGCACATGCACTGCCATTTGATCACCATCAAAATCAGCATTAAACGCCGTACAGACAAGCGGATGAAGCTGTATTGCTTTGCCTTCAATAAGGATTGGCTCAAAAGCCTGAATACCAAGTCTATGTAGCGTAGGCGCTCTATTCAACAAAACAGGATGCTCTTTTATTACCTCTTCAAGCATATCCCAAACTTCTGGTTTTTCTGCTCTTATCAACTTACTAGCAAACTTAATAGTTGGAGCCATACCATACATCTTAAGCTTTGAGTAAACAAAAGGTTTGAATAGTTCAAGAGCCATTCTTTTTGGTAATCCACACTGATTTAGTTTCAAAGTTGGACCAACAACTATTACAGAACGTCCAGAGTAGTCTACCCTTTTTCCTAAGAGGTTCTGGCGAAAACGACCCTGTTTTCCTTTTAACATATCACTAATGGACTTTTTATATCCAACAGCACCAGCTTTATTTACCAAAGTACTACGACGACTATTATCAAAAAGAGAATCAACTGCTTCTTGTAACATTCTTTTTTCATTACGAATCATAATCTCAGGAGGATTTAAGCTCAACAATTTCCTCAACCTGTTATTTCTATTAATAATAGTCCTATAATGATGATTCAGATCAGAAACTGCAGGACGACCACTTTCAAGCGATACCAAAGGACGCAAATCAGGTGGTAAAATAGGTATAGTTGTAAGTATCATCCACTCAGGCCTATTTCCAGATTTAATGAAGTTTTCAACAATACGCAATCTCTTTATAATTTTCTTTCTTCTTATCTCAGAAGCAACAGACTCTAATTCTAGTCTTAAATCCTTCCTAATTTCATGTAAATCAAGGCGCGTTAGCAACTCTCTTATAGCTTCAACACCTTGCATAGCTACAAAACTATCGATCCCATAGCTATCTTTAGCTTCATTATAAGCTTTTTCACTAATAATCTCACCTTTTTCAAAAGGCGAAACAAGAGGATCTATCACGATATAATTATCGCTATGTAAAATATTCTCAATATCTCTGAGAGACATATCCAATAATGCTCCAATTCTTGAAGGAAGCGATTTCAAAAACCATATATGAGCAACAGGAGATGCAAGCTCTATATGACCCATCCTTTCTCTTCTTACTTTAGAAGATGTAACTTCTACTCCGCATTTTTCGCATATGCGACCCCTGTGTCTTCTTTTTTTGTATTTTCCACATAAACACTCATCGTCATTGACAGGGCCAAAAACCTTAGGGCAAAACAATCCACCTTTCTCAACTTTGAACGTACGATAATTTGCAGTTGAAACATCTTCTATCTCACCACAAGATATACGCTTAATACTTTCAGGGCTAGCAATCGATATGCTAACCTCATTAAAAGGTTGTGCAATGTTAGTGTGAGATATATCTTCAATCACTACATCATTTTGCTTTAAATCTACATTTAAACATAAAGAACGTAGTTCTTTTATCATCACATTAAAGGATTCAGGAATTCCACATTCAAAATTACTGTCACCTTTTATTATCGACTCGTAAATCTTAACTCTACCATTAATATCATCAGACTTCACAGTTAACATTTCCTGCAAAGTATAAGCAGCACCATAGGCTTGTAATGCCCAACATTCCATTTCACCAAAACGCTGACCACCAAAATGAGATTTTCCTCCTAGAGGTTGTTGAGTAACCAAACTATAAGGCCCTACTGAACGCGCATGAATTTTACCATCAACTAAGTGGTGCAACTTAAGCATGTACATGTAACCAACTGTAACCTTGCGGTCGAATTTTTCACCACTGCAACCGTCATATAATACAGCTTGTCCAGAGTTATCCAAACCAGCAAGTTCAAATAATTTTGCTATTTGTTCATCTTTTGGACCCTCAAATACAGGTGCAGCAACAGGAACGCCATCACGTAATTTACGTGCAAATTCAATGAGATTATTATCACTAATATTACGAATATCATTACAGATAGATACGTTACTACCATAGCTATAAACCTCAATCAGGAAATTACGTAAATTGCTGTATGAACTTTTACAAGAGTTCAAATAGTTCTCTACTAACGCATTCAACTCGTCATTTAGTGCATTCTTATTAGGTGTATTTAAAACAGAAGCCATTATTTCATCATCATCAATATTTTCAATTTTTTTATTGTCAAGGTATGCTACTGCAAATTGTGTAAAATTATCATCGTTAAGGGACCTAATTCCCTTGCAAAAAGCACTTTTGATTTTATTGATCTCATCGAGAATATTACTTACCCTTTCCCCTAATTTTCTACAAGCCCAACCTACATGCGTTTCCAGTATTTGCCCTACATTCATTCGTGAAGGAACACCAAGAGGGTTAAGAATAATATCAACAGGAGTACCATCTTCCAAATAAGGCATATCTTCCACTGGCACAACTCGAGAAATCACACCTTTATTCCCATGTCTACCAGCCATTTTATCCCCTGGTTGCAGACTATGTTTCACAGCAATGAAAACTTTTACTGACATCGACACACCTTGAGGCAGGTCATAACCTTCATGTAATTTTTCTACTTTTCGCTTAAACTGTGCTATTGCATGTGATACTTTTTCATCAAAATCTTTTTTTAAGCTCTTAACTTGCTCAGAAATGGATTGGTTTTTTAATCCTATACCCCACCATTGCTCACGTTCAATAGAGTCAAATTTTTCTCGATCTTGAGAACCAGAATTAATAAGAAGTTTCTTCAGTTCATCATAGAAATATTCACTAGTAACATTGATTATATAATCTCGCTCTTCCTCAAAGTCATTTACCTCTTTTTGTTTGATGAGTAATGCCCTTTCATTTTCTTCAACCCCCCTGCGTGTAAAGACTTGTACATCAATTACTGTCCCTTCAACATCTGGAGATGTATATAAAGAGGAATCCGCACAATCGAATGACTTTTCACCAAAAATTGTCATTAATAACTTCGTTTCAGGAGGCAATGAAAGAGAAGGTTTAGGTGTAACTTTACCTACCAGAATATAGCCTGGACCAACTCTTGTACCAATTTTCACTATACCACTATCATCCAAGTGATATAGATTTTCTTCATTAACACCAGGTATAGCACGAGTTATTTTTTCTGATCCTAAAGGGGTATCATGTACAACACAGTCAAATTCTTCTATATGAATAGAAGTAAAGAGATCTTTTTTAACAACTTCACTAGAAATAATAATAGAGTCTTCAAAGTTATAACCTTGCCAAGACATAAAAGCGACTAGCAAATTTTTACCAAGCGCCAACTCACCACTGTTAATTGCAGGACCATCAGCTATTACATCACCCTTTTTAACATAATCACCTACGCACACTAGCGGTCTTTGATTAATACAAGTATTATGGTTAGAACGCTGAAATTTCCTTAGATGATAAATATCTACATCCAAGTAGTTAACCCTTTCTTTATCAAAAGCACGTATAACTATAGAGTTACTATCAGAACTATCAACTATGCCATCGCGTTTTGCTAAAACTACAGCACCAGAGCCAGAAGCTACAAAAGACTCCATACCAGTAGCAACCAGAGGAGCGGTAGGCTTCAATAAAGGTACGGCCTGACGTTGCATATTTGAGCCCATTAATGCTCTATTAGCATCATCATTTTCTAAAAATGGAATCAAGGAAGCTGCAACTGATATTACCTGCTTAGGAGATACGTCAATGTAACTCACCTGATCACTACTTACCATAATGAAACTACCAGCATATCTACAGTATAGCATGTCATCAACAAAGCAATTATTTTCATCGAGCTTTACGCTGGTATCAGCTATATAATATAAACCTTCATCTATAGCAGACAGATACTCAATTTGATCAGTAACAACCCTATTAACTACTTTTCTATAAGGACTTTCAATGAAACCATATTTATTAATACGCGCGTATATAGCTAAGCTGTTGATTAACCCTATATTTTGCCCTTCAGGAGTCTCAATAGGGCAAATTCTTCCATAATGAGTTGGATGAACATCACGCACTTCAAATCCTGCCCGTTCTCTTGTTAAACCGCCAGGACCTAACGCGGACAACCTTCTTTTATGTGTTATTTCAGATAACGGATTAGTCTGATCCATAAATTGAGATAATTGAGAAGAATTGAAGAAATCTCTTAAGACATTAGTTAACACTTTTGGATTAATAAAATCAGATGGAGAAACTTTATCTAAACTAGAAGTGGACATAGAATCAACTATTGCGCGTTCCAATTTCAACAACCCAGTTCTAAATTGATTTTCTATAAACTCTCCAACTGATCTTACTCTTCTGTTTCCTAAATGATCAATATCATCTACAGATCCTTGACCGTCACGTAACAATACTATTTTTTTTACAATTTCAATAATATCTTCATATGTTAAAACAGTTAAATCCTCATCATAATTTAATCCAAGGTAAGAGTTAAGCTTCAACCTACCAATGTTAGACAAATCATAATATTCCGGACTGAAGAAAAGATTACGGAAAAACTCCTCTACTATCTCTAAAACAGGAACTTCACCAGGACGCAAAACTCTATATATTTCATATAGCGCATCCTGATAAGACATGTTTTCGTCTAAGAAAAGCGTATTTAATATATAAGGTCCAACAGATACATTATCTATGTTCAATACTGATATTTCATCCACAGACAATAACTCAAGCTTCTTTATGTCTTCCAGCTTTATAGATTCACCAGCAGATAAAATTTTCGTAGAGCTAGCACTATCCATTAAATCTTCTGCGAGGAATAAACCACATATAGAATTAAAAGGAACCAGATACTCTTTTAATTCATTATCATATAGCTTTTTAGCTAGTCTTGAGGTAATACGAACGTTAGCTTTAAGCAGCACATTACCTTCAATATCCATTAAGTCGAAAGGCAGCCTCACTCCTTTAAATTTATCAGGAACAAAAGGCACTTTCCAACCATCTTTATGTTTTACATACTTTATTTTCTGATAAAATCTATCGAGTATATCATTATTTGATAGACCCAACGCCTTTAATAAAACTGAGATTGGCAATTTTCTTTTTCTATCAACACGAAAATACAAATGGTCTTTAACATCAAATTCAATATCAAGCCAAGAACCCCTATAAGGAATAATTCTAGCAGAATAGATCAATTTACCAGAATTGTAAGTTTTTCCCTTATCGCTATCAAAAAATACACCAGGAGACCTATGCATTTGTGAGACGATAACTTTTTCCACACCATTAATGATGAAAGTGCCCTTATCAGTCATCATAGGCAACCCACAAAAGTGGACTTTCTGCTCTTCTATAGATTTTACAACGGTTGCAAGTTTAGAATGATCTCCACTCTCTTTAATCGATTTATATTCATCAAGAGAAATACCATCCTGCATAACAACAAGACGTATAGAAGCAATAACCTGAGCAGAAAAAGTTACACCACGCTTTATACACTCAGATTCGTCATACTTAGGATCATCTACCCTACAACTTATAAACTCAATAGTAGCCCTACGCAAAGGATCATTTATTGGAAAGATTGTATGAAAGATAACTTCAAGTCTTTCATTACCCTTATTCTTAGGAGCAAATGAATCATACGATTCTTTTTGAACCTTAACCAAATCCAATAAAGAATCTTTTAAATCAATCGACCTAGAATAAGAAACTCTAGGAACAAAAGCACCAGAAGCGTACATATAAGAAGAATCAACCATTAAAATACCCCAAATTAATTAAAAGAGCTATATCAATATAAAATTAATACATTAAATATTATTCAAGCTCCACTTTAGTTGCTCCTGCTTCAATAAGTTTTTGCTTGATTTTTTCTGCTTCGTCTTTAGGAACATTAGCAGTCAAATCTTTAGGTAAAGATTCAACCAACTCTTTTGCTTCTTTTAAACCCAATGTAGAATTAACTTCTCTCACAGCTTTAATAACTCCTATTTTTTTACTCGCATCAATTTCTTTAATCACAACTTTATACTCAGCTTTTTCTTGAGCAGCAGGAGCAGCAGCATTATCACTAATAGGCGCCCCAGCACCAACAGCTCCACCAAGAAAAGAACCAGCAGGCAACCCTATTTTCTCTTCTAGAACTTTTACAAGTTCAGAAGCCTCTAATAGGTTTAAAGATAATATTTTATCAACCAAATCACTTGTTACATTACTCATAATTATCACCTTACTTAACAACAAATTTATTTTTTAGAACTATAATAATCCAAAACTCTCATAAGCCTCATAGAAGATGAATTAATAGACAACGCCAACCGAGCAGGAATATCATAAGATATTAAACGCATAATTTTAACACGCAATTCATCCAGAGAAGGCAACTTAGCCAGTTTATTAACATCTTCCACTGTTAACAATTCATTTAAATGAGCTGCGCAAATCACAGACATTTTTTCTTTGTTAGCATTAGTAAAATCAACTATTAATTTTGCAGCTTCTACTATGCCACTAGAGTATATAATAGCAACAGGACCAGAAAATTTGCCTGATAAATAAGAAAATTTACCAGTCCTTTCTAAAGCCAAGCGAGCTAGAGTATTTTTAACTACTAATACCCCACCTGCTATAGACTTCAGGCTATTTCTCAGAGTTAACGAATCATTAGCATTTATAGATTTAAAATTTACTAATATTAAGAAATCATTATTTACAAATACGTTTATTGTGCTCTGTATAAATTCATCCTTATTTTTACGCTTCACGGTATCACTCCCTTAAATTACATCTTCCACTTTGCTTATCTTATAAGCTTTACCCATAGTTGAATTTAAAAAAACACCCTTAAAGTAAATTCCTTTCACAGAAATAGGTTTATTATCTTTAATTACTTTAAGAAAGGCTTTTAAATTTTCTAGCAAGTCATCAATATCAAATTTAATATTTCCTAATTTACCATGAATAACACCATTTTTATCTGTTCTAAATTTCACCTGACCAGACTTAATGGTTTTAATAGCTTCTGCAATGTTAGAAGTCACAGTACCAAATTTAGGGTTAGGCATCAGCCCTTTAGCACCCAATACTTTTGCAATAGGAGTGATTTTTGCCATAAAATCAGGAGTAGTAATGCACCAATCAACATCTAATTTTCTACCTTTTTTTATTTCTTCAACTAAATCCTCTCCTCCTGCAATATCAGCACCAGCTTTTTCAGCTTCTAATAAATGTTTATCTTGAGCGAAAACAGCTACTTTAATATTTTTCCCGATACCTTTAGGCAAAACTACTGTACCACGCACCTGCTCTTCAGATTTACGTGAATCTACGCCTAAATTGACTGCAATATCAACTGATTCATTAAATTTTGCTGAAGCAGACTCAACAATCTTCTTCAAACACTGCTTAGGATTATCATTATATGTATTCATTTACCTAACCTTCCACAACTTCTATACCCATAGATTTCGCAGTGCCTACAACCATTTTCACTGCTGAATCTTCATTATCCACCTTCATATCAACCATCTTGCACTTTGCCACTTTAATTATAGCAGACATAGGTAATTTAGCCACTAATTCTTTACCAGGATTACCAGAACTTTTACTTAATTTAGCCTCCTGCTTAAGTAAATAAGCCACAGGCGGACCGCTGACAGTAAAATCATGAGAGCGATCATCCTTTATGGAAATTCGCACTGTTACTAAATCGCCTACTTTATAATTAGCGTTAGCAGTGCTAGTAACTTTATTAAAAGCTTCACAAAACTTAGGAACAGGTATACCACGTGGACCAAGTACTGAAGCAATTTTCGGTCCTGGAACTGCTTTCCCAGCTTCCATAAGTAAGTTAATCTTAGCAACTATAACACTCATAATTAATCCTCTATTTTCTCTACTTGAGCCAGATCAAGCTCTATTATTGTCGGCTTACCTAAAATTGATACTTCCACATTAATAATTTTTTTCTCATCGTTTACCATATTTACCTTACCAGTAAAATTTTGAAAAAGACCATCATTAATTTTCACTTTTTCACCTTTTTCATAACCACAACCTAACTTCTTTGTCTCTTGAGCATCATAAAGTGCATTACACATTGAGTGAATCTCATCATCCAAAATCACCTTTGGAATATTACCATTTTTCAAAAATCCATAAACCTTAAGAGATTTTGGTATATTATTGATAAAATTCAATACTTCATCGCATAAATTCACGTATAAAAAGACATAACCAGGAAAGCATTTCCTTCGTGTAGCAATTTTCTTAGATTTCAACTCTACTTCACTTAGCTCTTCATATGGAATAAAAACTTCCTTAAAGTAATCATTAACACCCAATCTCATAGAATTTTCCAATATATGTTGGCGCACTTTCTCTTCACAATTGGAAGCAACTCTCAAGATATACCATTTATATCTATTAAATTCTTTACACTTTAAACTTATTTCATCATCTGAAATCATCTCAAAATCACCAGATTCGCCACTGCAGAATCCAGGCGTTTGATTCAAAATATTTTTGCTTTCATCACATAGATGCATATATACATACACTTCACATAACTCTTTTATATCAGACTTTGAATTACATACCGTTTGATAAGGAATAAACACTTCCTTAAAATAAACAGCATCACTTACCAATTCGCGTATATTTTGCTCATATCCATAATCAACTTTAATGATATACCATTTATATTCACATTCCATAAATAATTCCAAATAAAGCCTTAATTACGTAAAGAGACATAAAATCCACAAAACAGAAGAAAATCGAAAAGCATAATATAACAATCATTACAACAAATAGAGATGACAACACCTCCTGTTTCTTTACCCAAGCAATTCTTCGTATTTCTTGCTTTATATCACAGAAAAAAACACACAAACTTTTTAACATTTTCACCACAACATTAATGCAGGAGCGATAGGAATTGAACCTACAACCTCTGGTTTTGGAGACCAGCGCTCTACCAATTGAGCTACACTCCTATAACTCAAACTCTCACTCCAAAATTTCAGAAACAACACCAGAACCAACAGTTCTACCGCCTTCTCTTATCGCAAAACGCAATCCCTTATCCATTGCTATCGGTACTTGCAATTCTACTTCTACACTCACATTATCTCCTGGCATTACCATCTCCTTCCCATCTAGCAATTTTATGCTCCCAGTTACATCCGTTGTCCTTAAATAAAACTGTGGCTGGTAATTCGCAAAAAATGGTGTATGCCTTCCTCCTTCCTCTTTCTTTAATATATAAACCTCCGCCTTAAACTTTCTATGCGGCGTTATCGTCCCCGGTTTTGCTAATACTTGCCCTCTCTCCACTTCTTCTCTTTTTGTTCCTCTTAACAATATTCCTACATTGAGTCCTGCACTTCCCTTATCCAGCAACTTCTTAAACATTTCTACACCTGTGCATATCGTCTTTTGCGTCTCCTTCAGACCTATTATCTCTATCTCTTCTCCCGTCTTTATCTCTCCCTTCTCTATTCTTCCTGTTACCACCGTCCCTCGCCCCGATATCGAAAATACATCTTCGATTGGCAATAAAAATGGTAAATCCACAGGCCTTGGTGGAACCGCCACATATTCATCTAACTTTTCCATCAATTTGTCTATTGATTTCTTTCCATATTCGCCGCTGTCATCCTCCAGCGCCTTGAGTGCTGACCCAACTACCACAGGCACTTCATCCCCTGGAAATCCGTATTTACTCAGCAATTCCCTCACTTCCATTTCTACTAAATCTATCATATCAGCATCAGCAACATCAGCTTTATTTATATACACCACGATATATCCAACACCTACCTGCTTCGCCAGCAAT
This sequence comes from Wolbachia endosymbiont (group A) of Apoderus coryli, assembly GCF_947251615.1. Classification (NCBI taxonomy): domain Bacteria; kingdom Pseudomonadati; phylum Pseudomonadota; class Alphaproteobacteria; order Rickettsiales; family Anaplasmataceae; genus Wolbachia; species Wolbachia endosymbiont (group A) of Apoderus coryli. The sequence continues at coordinate 863,906 of NZ_OX366367.1, forward strand.
ATATGCTCTCTCGTTTGTGGCATTGGCCCATCAACTCCCGACACTACCAATATCGCTGCATCCATCTGTGCTGCACCTACTATCATATTCTTTACATAGTCAGCATGTCCAGGACAATCAACGTGTGCATAATGCCTTTTTTCCGTCTGATACTCAACATGCGCTGTTGCTATCGTTATCCCCCTCTTCCTTTCTTCTGGCGCTTTATCTATCTGATCGTACGCTACAAAATTTCCATAATGCTTTGTTATCGCCGCTGTTAACGTTGTCTTCCCATGATCCACATGTCCTATTGTTCCCACATTTACATGCGGCTTTCCAAATGCTTCCACTACTGCTGTCATAATTATTACCCTTAATTATACTTTAACTTTAACTCATCAACCACATATTGTGGTACTTGTTCATAATAAGAAAAATGCATACTATACTGAGCTCTTCCCTGAGATATAGAACGCAAAACATTTATATAACCAAACATATTCGCAAGAGGTACGAAAGCAAGAATTATAGTGCTACTATTATGCGTTTCCATACTTGAAACTTGCCCCCTTCTGCTATTTACATCGCCCATGATATCACCCATATACTCTTCAGGCGTAATGATTTCAACTTTCATTATAGGTTCTAACATTTTTGGACCAGCTTTATTTGCCATCTCTTTAAAAGCACCTTTAGCAGCAAGTTCAAAAGCTAAAGGACTAGAATCAACCTCATGAAAAGCACCATCAAGAAGGGTAGCCTTAAAATCAATCAACGGAAATCCCGAAATTATACCACCTTCTTTTATCAACTCTAAGCCATTTTCTACCCCAGGAATATACTCTTTTGGAATAGCACCACCTACAATTTTACTTTCAAATTGAAACCCAGAACCAGGCTCAAGAGGTTCAAATTTTATTTTAACCTTAGCAAACTGACCAGCCCCACCAGATTGTTTTTTATGAGTGTAATCAATTTCAACAGATTTAGTGATAGTTTCACGATATGCAACTTGAGGCGCACCGACGTTAGCCTCAACGTTAAACTCGCGCTTCATTCTATCAACAATAATCTCAAGATGGAGCTCACCCATGCCTTTCAATATAGTCTGGCCGCTTTCCGCATTTACTGACATTCTTAAAGAAGGATCTTCTGCAACCAATCTATTTAAAGCAATACCTAATTTTTCCTGATCTGAAGTAGTTTTAGGTTCCACAGCAATTTCAATAACAGGCTCAGGAAATTCCATACGCTCTAATAATATAGGAAAATCAGGTGAACATAAAGTGTCGCCAGTAATTGTTCTCTTTAATCCAACTAGGGCAACTATATCGCCAACTTTAGCTTCGTTTATATCTTCTCTGTTATTTGCATGCATAAGCAGCATTCTGCCAATTCCTTCAGTCTCATTTTTTCCCGCATTTAACACAGCAGATTTAGATTTTAACTTACCGGAATAAATACGAATAAACGTCAAGCTGCCTACAAACTTATCCGTCATCACTTTAAACGCAAGAGCAACGAATTTCTCTTTTTCTGAAGGTTTGATCTCAATTTTCTTTTCTAAATCTTTAGGATCAGTTCCAACAATTACATCAACATCAATAGGAGAAGGTAAAAAGTCAACCACACCATCTAAAAGTGGTTGTACGCCTTTATTTTTAAAAGCTGATCCACATAATACAGGAACAAATTTTCCTTTAATGGTCCCATTTCTCACGCATTTTTTCAGTAAATCCACTGGCAGATCATTAGACTCAAAGTAAGTGTTCATCGCTTCATCATCCATCTCAGCTGCAGCATCTAATAAAAGATTTCGATATTCTTGAGCCTTGTCAAGCAAATCAGAAGGAATATCTTCATAAGAAAATTTAGCGCCCAACGTTTCTTCTTGCCATATAATGGCTTTCATAGAAATAAGGTCAATTATACCTTTGAAATCTTTCTCACTTCCTATTGGCAACTGAATGACTAAAGGTGCTGCACCAAGCTTCGTCTTTATCATATCAACACATCGATAAAAATTTGCCCCTATTCTATCCATCTTATTAACAAAGCAGATACGAGGAACGCTATATTTATCAGCTTGACGCCAAACTGTCTCAGATTGAGGTTCAACTCCAGCAACTCCATCAAATACAGCAACTGCACCATCCAAAACCCTTAAAGATCTCTCAACTTCAATAGTGAAATCAACGTGACCAGGAGTGTCTATTATATTGACCCTATGATCATTCCAAAAACATGTTGTTGCAGCAGATGTGATTGTAATACCACGCTCTTTTTCCTGCTCCATCCAATCCATAGAAGCTGCCCCATCATGCACTTCACCAATTCTATTTTGCTTACCAGTATAAAATAAAATACGCTCTGTTGTGGTAGTCTTACCAGCATCTATGTGAGCCATTATCCCTATATTTCTGTATTTAGATATCCCAATTTCCATATCACAATTAATTAGCTAACATTAAAAACGAAGATGAGAAAATGCTTTATTAGCCTCAGCCATTTTATATTTTTCTTCGCACATCTTAAACGCACCACCGCGTTTATTATAAGCATCCAGTATTTCAGATTGCAAACAATCAACAGTGGTTTTTCCACTCTTTTTTCGAGCAGCAGAAGTTGCTTTAGCAATCCACCTTAACGCTAAAGAAACCGCTCTATCTTGTCGAACTTCAACAGGCACTTGATAAGTTGCACCACCAATGCGTCGAGAACGCACTTCTATAGAAGGAGTAACATTTCCTACCGCTGTTTCAAAAATTGATAACCCACCTTCACCTATTTTCTTTTCAGCTAAAGACAAAGCGTCATAGATAATCTTTTCTGCAGTAGATTTTTTACCACATTTCATGATTGTATTAATGAAACGCATCAGCAAAACACTGCCATAACGCGAATCAGGACTTATTTCTCTTTTTTTTGCTTTATTCCGACGAGCCATAAACTTTAACCAGATTTCTTTACACCATATTTTGAACGAGCTTTCTTTCGATTTTGCACACCACGCAGATCAAGGGCACCTCTTATTATGTGATAACGCACACCTGGCAAATCTTTAACCCGCCCACCACGTATCAAAACAACAGAGTGCTCTTGTAAATTATGACCTTCACCAGGTATATAAGCTGTCACTTCACCATACCCACTAATTTTTACTCTGGCTACTTTACGGAGTGCTGAGTTAGGCTTCCTAGGAGTTGTAGTATACACCTTAGTGCAAACACCCCTCCTTTGAGGGTTGCTTTCTCCCAAAGCTGGTACCTTTTTCTTATGGGTCAATCCTAATCTACCCTTACGTATTAATTGATTTATCGTAGGCATATGTTATAAACTCAAGCTCATTAAAATAACTAAGTTTTTAGTTATAAAATAATAAACCTCAATAGTCAATATAAAAATAAAAATTACTACTCTAATAATTAAGCTCAACTGCTTTGAAAGCCATCAGTAGACTTCTTGCATCACCTCCCAAGCCGCAATTGTCATTCAGTAGAAACGAAAAACTTGCTTGACACCCTTTGCCAGCCCCCTTATTATGACAATAAGGGTATTTATGACTCAAAACTTGTTTTTGACCTGCAGGCTCAATGACAAAATTCAGTAAAAAACTCAGGGTATTTATTGGCGGATTACATAAAATTATAGCGGCTGCATGTCTTTTTTATTTTTTCTACATTCAGCCAAATCGCGCTTATTTTAAGCGTTAGCACATTATTACAGCGCCAGTTTAAATTATTATAGGGTCAAAACTCGCACCACGGGGCTTTTTTTGCCTTTTTTTTATTTGGTAAATTTCTTAATGTTTATAGCTAAAAGAGCCCAAGAGAGGTCAGTGCCCCTGTGATGTCATTCCAGTGCTTGACACTGGAATCCAGTTTTCCATATAATCTCATCGAAAACGTTGTAACCACTTTCTATGCTAGTTTGCTTGTAAACAAGCAAACTTTCCTGGATCCCAGTGTCTGGGCACTGGGATGACAAAAAAAGGAGCACTGGGATGACACCATTCTTTTTCCTGGATTCCAAACTGGGATGACAGCTAGCCTGACAATCGTCATTCCGCTACGTGTTAGCGGGATCTATGCTCAGAGATACCGTGACAGTATGACAGTTCGCGGCAGTATGACGATAACCTCGTCATCCCGCTACTTGTTAGCGGCTAAGAGATACCGCGACGGTATGACGTAGAGCTCGCGTTAGCTACTTTCATGACACCATTTGCTGTCTTCAAAAATTTACAATTGTGCGTCACGCGCTTTATTAAATATTTTACTTAAAAATCTAATTTCTTATTATATAAGAGATAGGCAATTCATTAATGATGAAAAATTACAAAAAGGGGCATAGAAAGCGCCTAAGAGAGAAAATTATTTTAGATAATGGACAATCATTACTTGATTATGAAGTTTTAGAGCACATTTTATATTCAGCATACAGTAGAATTGATGTAAAACCGATAGCAAAGAGTTTGATAGAAAATTTTGGCAGTTTGAATAAAGTTTTTAATGCTGACCTGGAAGCACTGCAAAACGTTGATGGTGTCAGCAATGCAGCGATATCTGCCATCTTTTGTGTAAAACAAGCCTTTGTTCGTTCTGCAAGAGAAGAAATAAAAGACCTGCCTATAATCGATAACTGGGAAAAATTGCTTGATTATTTAAGAACAAGTATAGGAAGCCTCAATAAGGAAAATTTTCGCGTCATCTATATGAATAAAAAGTATCGTCTAATAGCGGAAGACCTGCAAAACATTGGTACAGTAGATCAAACTCCTCTTTATGTCAGAGAGATCATCAAGCGCGCACTTTTGATTGGTTCAACGTCCATTGTAATATCTCACAATCATCCAAGCGGAGATACACAACCTTCAAATAGCGATATATCTCTCACTAGACAACTAGCAGAAGCTTGCCAAAGTATAGGAATAGAATTAATAGATCACATTATTATTACATTCAGTAGCTATTTTAGTTTCAAGGAAAATAGGTTATTGTGAAAGCTTTTATAGCTACAGTAACTTAGGTTTACCGACAATCGTCATCCCGCTACTTGTTAGCGGCTAAGAGATACCGCGGCGGTATAGTAACTCGTCATTCCGCTACGTGTTAGCGGCTGAGATACCGCGGCGGTATGACGTGTTGCTTGGGCCAGCTATACATATTAACTTAAAGGGAATTTATATCTCAAAACCGCAAAAAAAGGTGTGTGTATTTGTGAAAAAAAATCTCCATGAAATTTGTGAAGCAATGTGGTGGGACTAGTGCGATTCGAACGCACGACCTTCGGATTAGGAGTCCAACGCTCTATCCTGCTGAGCTATAGTCCCGTGTTTCCTACCATTCATGTAAAGTTATAGCAAAAAATCCTTTCTTTTCTAGATTTCTTGCATAACCAATTTATGACGACAAAAAACATTTCTGTACTTCTTGAGTATAATGCTATTATATTTAATAACATGGTTTAAGTAAGATTAATGCTAGTTAACAACATTGGTTATTTCTATAACAATCAAAACGACTTTGCTTTAAACAATATAAACATTAAAGTAAAGAAAGGAAATGTTGCATGTTTATTGGGGCATTCTGGCTGTGGCAAGTCAACAATTTTGAAATTAATTGCGGGGATAGAAAATCCAAAATCTGGAACTATTTTTATAAATGATAGGTTAGTTGCAAGCAATAAGGCATCAGTCACTATAGAGCATAGAAATATCGGATTGATTTTTCAGCATTCTGCATTATTTCCTCATAAAACAGTAGTAGAAAATATAACCTTTGCTATCCGCAGCTCTTCCAAGAGAGAAAAGCACCTAATTGCATTGGAAATTTTGAAGTTACTCAATATAGAAAAATACGAAAATATGTACCCTAACGCCTTATCTGGAGGACAGCAACAATTAGTTGCAATAGCAAGAGTGATGGCACAAAACCCTGATGTTGTGTTGTTAGATGAACCATTTTCTAATTTAGATATACTGCTCAAGTGCCGAATAAGACAACATATATTGTCCCTTTTTAGAAGTAAAAATATCCCTGTGCTAATGGTAACTCATGACCCGCAAGAAGCATTGAAAGTTGCAGATTTTATCTACGTAATGAAAAATGGTAAAATTATTCAATCAGGAGTTTCTAGCGATATATACCATAGGCCTAAAGATGATACGCTAGCAAAGTTTTTTAGTGAGCTCTCTTCTACTCTATAGTTAAGCGAAAAGTTTCCACTTATTCGCTGCAAGAAAATAATCTAGTCTGGAATTGTTATAAGATATAGCTCACACAGATAAAGTTTACTCTTTTGTCATCCTATGGCTTGACCATAGAAAAAAATCTAGATTCCAGCGTCACGCGCTAACTTAAATTGTTCAATACAACCATAAAATTTGTTTCGGTAAACCTAATTTGGGTTAGCTATAGAATTAAATATTAAAAAACCTTGATTTATAATTAAATAAAGGTGATATAATCTATGTGTTACTTGACTTCAGTCAAGTTTTAATATTTAAAGGTCAATATTTTAAATGGAGGTGGAAATGAGTTTAGGACCATGGCAATTGTTTCTAGTCTTAATAATAATTTTAGTTCTGTTTGGTGCAGGCAAATTACCGCAAGTTATGGGTGATTTAGGAAAAGGCATCAAAAACCTTAAACAGGAGCTTAAGGACTCAGAAAAATTATCGCCTAACGAACCAGATCGTTAGCGTCCTCATACTTCGTGACATGCACCTTAGTGCATGTCATCTGTTTAAAAACTTAGTCAGGTTAAAGAATGAAAGAGATGAAGTGTTGGTATGAAATAAATAACAAATATTGAAATACAGCAACAACTATGTTAGCTTAGGAGGAATATTTTATTAAAGGATAATTGTGCAAAAAAGTGAGAAACTAACTAAAGATAAAAAACTAGCTTCTGATATTCTAAAAGAGGTTGCAGATACCAATAACAATGATAGCGATAAAGTAACTTTGTTTGACATTAAAACAGCTTTGCATGAGCGCGGTTTTGGTATTTTAATAATCATCTTCTCCTTGCCGCTATCGGTGCCTATACCGGTTCCACCTGGTTATACAACTATTCTTTCTATACCTTTAATCTTATTCTCACTGCAGCTTCTATTTGGATTTGATTCTCCTTGGATGCCCAGTTGGCTAGAAAGAAGATCTTTTCAGCGTTCAACACTAGCTCTTGTGGTAGAGAAAACTTCCCCTGTATTAGAAAAAATAGAAAAATTCATGAAGCCAAGACTGTCTTTCATTTTCTATGGGCCTGGTGAGAAGATTCTGGCTTTTATGATGTTGCTTTGTGCAATAATAATAGCTCTTCCATTACCTTTTACTCACTTCCTTCCTGCAATTGGCACAACTCTTATTTCACTTAGCATTATGAGTAAAGACGGGTTTCTATCCATATTGGGAGTTTTAGTATCATTGTGTGCGTTGTTGCTTACTCTTGTTGTAATAGTCAAAGGACCACAACTTATAACCGGAGCACTTTCTCTTCTTAAAAGCTTTACAACACTTTAACAAAAGAACGAATTACTAGCGCAAAATGAATAATGCATATTGAAATATGGCAATAATTATGTTAGTTAGAAAGAATAGTTTTATTAAAGAGTAACTGTGCAAAAAAGTAAGAAACTGACCGAAAATAAAAAATTAGCTTCTGATATTCTAAAAGAGGTTGCAGATACCAATAACAATGATAGCGATAAAGTAACTTTGTTTGACATTAAAACAGCTTTGCATGAGCGCGGTTTTGGTATTTTAATAATCATCTTCTCCTTGCCGCTATCGGTGCCTATACCGGTTCCACCTGGTTATACAACTATTCTTTCTATACCTTTAATCTTATTCTCACTGCAACTTTTATTTGGATTTGATTCTCCTTGGATGCCGCATTGGTTGGAAAGAAGATCTTTTCAGCGTTCAACACTAGCTCTTGTGGTGGAAAAAACTTCTCCAGCATTAAGAAAAATAGAAAAGTTCATGAAACCAAGAATGTCTTTTATTTTCTATGGGCCCGGTGAAAAGATTTTAGCTTTTATAATGTTGCTTTGTGCGTTATCAATAGCTCTTCCATTACCTCTTACCAACTTTATTCCTGCAATTGGTACGACTCTTATTTCACTTGGCATTATGAGTAAAGATGGGTTTCTATCCATATTGGGAGTTTTAATATCATTGTGTGGGTTATTGCTTACTCTTGTTGTAGTAGTCAAAGGGCCACAACTTATCATTGGGGCATTTTCTTTTCTCAAAAGCTTCGTATATGGTTAGGCTTTACAATACCTTAACAAAAAAAAAGGAACTTTTTACACCAATCGATAAAGATCATGTGAAAATGTATGTTTGCGGACCAACAGTATATGACACAGCACATATAGGCAATGCACGGTCTGTTGTTGTGTATGATGTGTTATTTCAGCTACTTAAGTTTTGTTATGGCAAAGTTACCTACGTGCGTAACATAACCGACATTGATGATAAGATAATTAATGCAGCAAGTGAGAAAAATAGCAACATAGAAAGTATAACCACATATTACATTAAAGCTTTTCATGATGATATGGAAAGCATAAATTGTAAAGAGCCAACACACGAGCCAAAAGCAACGGAAAACGTAGATTATATTATAGAATTAATTGAACATTTGCTGCGATCTGGTCATGCTTATGAATCCAATAAACATGTATATTTTAGTGTAGAATCTTACCATGAATATGGTGCTTTATCAGGAAAAAAAACTGATGAATTGGTTCCAGGTAGCAGAGTTGAAGTTAATGAAAATAAAAAGCACCCTGGAGATTTTGTACTGTGGAAACCTGCAAGTGATATTGACTACAAACTTTCAAGTTATTGGAATAGCCCATGGGGAGAAGGAAGACCAGGATGGCATATAGAGTGTTCAGCGATGTCATATGCTTACCTTGGCAAGGATTTTGACATTCATGGTGGCGGCATAGATTTACAATTTCCTCACCATGAAAATGAAATTGCACAGAGTAAGTCTGCATTTGCTGGATCAATGTTTGCAAAATACTGGATGCATAACGGTTTTCTTACAGTAAATGAAGAAAAAATGAGCAAGTCCTTATTTAATATAGTCAAAGTAAGAGATTTGCTAGATAGTGGAATAAAGGGTGAAGTAATACGCTATGCACTGCTCAAAACTCACTACAGAAAACCACTTGATTGGACAGAAAACGTTATTTCTGATGCACAGGAAACCTTAAATAAATTTAATCGGTTATCACGTGGTTTAGATACAATAAATATTGATGAAAGTAATGCAGAGATTTCTAAAGATTTTATAGACGCTTTAAAAAACGACTTAAACATTCCTGAAGCCCTAGCTATATTACATGAAATGGCTGCAAAAATCAACAAAATGAGTAATGAAAGTGAAAAGCTTAAATTAACTGAGAGTTTTGTTAAGAGTGCCAGATTTATTGGTCTTCTTGAGTCAAGTTATCAAGAGTGGTTTGCTGTGGATGTAAATCATCAAGAAATAGAAAGGTTGATAGACTTAAGAAAAATTGCAAAAAAAAATAAAAATTACGATACTGCAGACAAAATAAGGGATCAGTTGAAACAAATGGGGATTACAATTTCTGACAATGAAGATGGTACAACAACTTGGTAACTTATATGGAAGATTACTTTCTGCTGTTTAAAGACAGCCTATTATCATCATTAGTCTTACCCATACATCAAGGTTTTGTGTTCAATACGATGCTTTATTTCAGGTCGTATTATACTCCACTACTTATGTTATTTTTTGGAGTACTAGGATCAAGCCTTGGTGGAATAGTTAATTGGTACTTAGGTAGAATAACAATCTCTATACGAAAATCATACCACAAATTAGAAAACGGATATACAATGCCAGAAGCCACAAAAAACTTGCTAATTTTTGCGACTTTATTGCTTTCATGGGTGCCAGCACTTGGGAGTGTGATTCAAATTTTATCAGGTTATTTCAAGTTAAACCTTTATATCCTTGCCCCTTTAATCATTCTATCTAATTTCTTCTATTTGTTATATCTAATACTTACTTTTGGCGTATAACAGCTATAGTACTACAGCTATTCAAGCCCACTTCTGTCATCCTATGGCCTGACAGAGGCTGAGCTATAAATTAAATGCAAAATTTCAATAGTCACGGGATGCACCATGAGCTAAAAGTAACTTTATTTGAAAAAATTTCTCTTATACAAATATCATCAGGAGCAAGGTAGGACATTTGTAATTTTCCAAATTACAAATGTTGTTTTAGTATAACAGTCACTTTTATATTTGGATTCAAAGTCAAGCAGTTTCTCTGCTTCTTCTTCATACTCTTTCAGGTAGTCACTAACACTAATTTTTTTCTTACTTCTACGACTTAGTACAATATTGCTTTCGTTTATATATTTTACTGCTTGCCCCAAAGCTAATGGAAAATACTGCAATTCTTTTGTTAGTTTTTTTATTTCTTCATCTTGTAAATTATTTCTTATATTCAAAGCCTTCTTCACAAACCTCAAAGCTTCTGTTTCAGTAAACTCATCTAATTGTATTACTTGTATCTTACCTTCCTCTTCTCCTACTTTCCAATCTTTACTACGAGAAGTAATTAATACGCAAGGCTTGTTATAGTCCTGGCCTAAAGAGAATGGCAAAAACTTACTAATATCCTCATATCCCTCAGCATTATCAAAAATGAACAGGCTTTTCCTTCCCCTTCTTGCAAAGAAAGCATATATTTCTTTAACAATAGTTTCTATCGTCTTGTCATTTCCGTACTTATCCTGGGGAGGAATACCTAGTTTATCATCCTCAGCTAACTTCAGAAAAGAATTCTTCATAATTCCAAAGTTTTCAGCGTTTACCCATACAACATTGCCATCATAATGTTTTCTATACTCATAAGCATATTTCCTAGCTAACTCACTTTTTCCTATTCCTCCAAGACCACCGATAACAACCATTTGTGATATTGCCGTTAGTTTGCCAGTACTTTCATGCAATTTACCATATATTTCTTGCAATTCGCTGTCCCTCCCAACAAACATCTCAACTGGATATACCATATTAAACTGAATAGGCTTCTCTATCTGCTTGTTATTCTGTGTTGTTGCAACTGCATGTATTTTATGCAGTATTTTACTATCCTTACGCTGTTGTTTTGCTATTTTACCTATTTCTTTATTCCCTTTCTCTACTTCTTGTCTTATCTCACTTAAAGTACTAGCACACATCTCTACTTTTCGGAAAAGCTCTTCGCCTTCTTTATGTGAAAGGAAACGTCCTTCTCTATCCTTCATCCAACCCCATATTTTCATAAAAAGCGCGTTGTAAGCAGTTTCGTCATTACCAAAGTAGTTGAACTTTTCGATCAATTTGTTACTTATCTCATTTTTGATTAATCCTTCCAGTTCAGCATGGTTAGGTAAATTAACTGCAAACACCAATTTATCTAGAAATTCCTCTATTTTCTTATTTATTTCTCCATCGCTAACTTGTCCACCTACCTCACCCTTTATAAAATCCATATTCTCCTGCAAGTGTGAGATAATACTATTATCAAATTTATATCTTATACTACTGCCTATATTCAGAAACTCATCTTCTGTGTTCATCCTTGTAAATGAAATTCCCTTATCTGCTAGACTTTCAAAGTCAAAACCGACATTTGTGGCAATAACAAAATCTTCTATTTCACCCTCGAACTTTCCTCTACTTTTGATTTTTAAATAAGCAACAAGATATTTTACTAAGCTGAATTCACTACTTTTTCGCCATGTTAATAAGTCACCTATGCTGATTTTTCTGTGTCCATCTTGCTTGTGCTTGATTTGTATGAATCTATGTATTATTCTTCTGTTTTGTTCATACCGAAGAACAATATCACCAAAACCTTCAGCTAACTCCATTTCCGTAGCCAAGAGGAAAGGACACTTTTTATCCATCGCACGTTCGAGAAAGAATATGAGCCACAATTTTTGATAGGTAATACCATGGTAAAAGCGTTTTACCTCTCCAGCAGGATAACCTTCGGGCACCTTATCTAACTTTTCACTCAAAATTGAATTCACGACATCAGGGCTGGCTTTTCCCTTGGTGAGTTTCATAACTTCGCCAACAAAGAATCCGTATAATCTTGTTTTACCGCTTTTGTATTCTTGAACTTTATCTTGGTTGTTATTGATGATTTTGTCGATAACTTCTGCTATTTGACCTTTATCAGTTATTTGCTTTAGGTCTTGCTCTTCTATAATTAGAGATGCAGGTTTGCCAGTTTCAAACATAATATCAAAAATTTGTTTGCCAAGTTTAGCAGAGATTGTTCCATCAACGATAAAATCTAAGAGTTCCAACAAGGCATTGGCTTTGATTGGAGAGCTCACAATATCAATACCTGCTTTATTCAAACGACCGAAAAGCTCTACAGTTAACCAAGTAACCGCGAGCTTTGAATCATGTTTTTTTATCAATTCCTCAAAGTAATCAGCGGTTGCCTTATCGGAAGTAATGACGTTTGCATCGTATTCGTTGATACCCAATTCCTCAATGTATCGCAGCTTTTTTTGATCTGGTAACTCAGGCAAAGATGATTGAATTAAATCAATCTTCTCCTGGCTTACCTCAACAGGTAATAAATCAGGCTCAGGGAAGTATCTATAGTCGCTTGCATCCTCTTTGTTTCGCATCACTTTTGTTTTTCCCGAAGCAACGTCAAACAATAAGGTATCTTGACTTATTTCTTCCCCACTTTCTAAAATTTCAATTTGTCTTTGTATTTCATAGTCTATAGCTTGCACAATATAACGTATCGAGTTCAGATTTTTTATCTCACAACGAGTGCCAAATGTGCTACTGCCTTTTAGGCGGACAGAAACATTTGCATCACAACGAAGTGATCCCTTTTCCATATCACCATCACATGAACCAATGTAACGCAAAATCTGCCTCAATTTTTTCATGCATTCTGCAGCTTCCGCAGATGAACGGAGATCTGGTTCTGAAACAATTTCCATTAAAGCAACTCCTGCACGATTTAAATCCACATAAGTTTTGCTTTCCTCATGAACGCTCTTCCCTGCATCTTGCTCTAAATGAATTCTCGCGATTCTTATTTCCTTTTCATTGTCGTTGATAAATACTCTACCATTTTTAACTATTGGCTCAAAAAACTGGGTTATCTGGTAACCTTGCGGTAAATCGGGATAAAAATAATTTTTCCGATCAAAGTAAGAACACTTATTAATTTCTGCAGAAAGTGCAAGACCGGTGCGTATTGCTTGCTCTATGCAGTAATAATTTAGTATTGGCAGTGTACCTGGCATTGCTGCATCAACTAGAGAAACTTGAGTGTTATGCTCAGCACCAAATTCCGTTGATGAGCTAGAAAATAGCTTCGTATTAGAAGAAACTTGAGCGTGCACCTCAAGCCCAATTACCGCTTCCCAATCCTCTTTCGTCATGTATTTTATTTAAATGATAATCTTAATATTCTGCAAAATTAACACAAAAAGTCAAAACAAAACCCACATTTTTATTTTTTGTCTTAACTTTTTAACCTATAGTAATTAAAGTGCAAAAAATCTATTGTTTTTTTATAAATTAAATCCTAAGGCATTTTTTACTGTAGATTAATCATTTGATTATAGTATCATTTTAATTAAGCTTATGCTTGGGATATTTATGAAGAATATTTTATATTTTATATTATTAGCTGTCGTATTCGGATCACCCATCCTGTTTGCTGTAGAGCAATTTGAAGAAAAGAAAATTGAATCAGTTCATAAAAACGAAAATGTAGGTGCAAGGAAGCAAGATTTACTGAGCAGCACAAATCAAAAAGATGAGTTGAAAAGCAACGTCGATGCTAAACAAACACAAGAAGCTGAGAGCAAAAGATTAGACGGCACTACCGATAAAGAGAAGCTGCAACACAACGAGAACAAGGCTTCCGTGGTTGAAAAAACTATAAGTGAGGGTGAAAAGATTGATAAAGATTTGCCAAATGACCCGCTAGAAGAAAGCACAGACAAATTTGCTCGAAATTTACCAAATGTGGCCAATAAAGAAGTGAATAAAGATTTAAAACCAGAGCCTTTGCCTTTAAGTGCTGATTTAAATGAGAATATAGCTGATCTGCAAAAAAATCTACAAGCTGATCAGAAGATTGATATAAAAGATAATGAACTTTCAAAAAGTGATGCGAGTCAATTATTAGAGGAAAAAAAAGAAAAAGTAGAGAGTCAGTTTGAAGAAAAAAAAGTAAAAAGAAGAAGTAATAATTCTAAGGACCGCAATAGAGTAAAACCTATAACTAAAAAAGATGAAGAAGAGCAAAGTGAAAAGAAAAATTTACAAAAATGGACAAAGCTAAACAGAGAACCAATAAAAGAATGGGGTCATAAAGATATACAAAGCAAGTCAATATATAAACGACAATATGATAGCCTTAATGAGCATCTTCCTACGACTATATTTATTGACGATTACAGTAAACAATTTTTTTACTGCATTAAGAAGAACAACTTAACTTGCTTAAGAGGAATAATAAGTAAGCTAGAAAAAATTGGATTAACAACTCAAGAGATACTAAGGTTTAGAAATAAATTGGGTGACACTTCTCTAATTTATGCAGTGAAGCAAGGTGAAATAGACACAGTTCGTTTTCTCTTATTACAAGGTGCTGATCTTAGAGTAGTTAATAATAATTTTCAATCCCCAATTGATATAGCAATCGAAAGAAAGCAGGTCAATATAATAAACGTGATTGCCGAAATGATGCCACACCTTTTGGAGGATAGAAAAATAGACAATAAAGAAAGCTCAGCAATGTACGATTGGGCTGTGAAAACGAAAGAAATACAGTGCGATAAGCAAGATGATTAGATTCTTGATATTAATTTTAGTTGGTCATTTATGTTATGGAAACGAAACAAATGATGAAAAAAATCAGATTAGTGATTTTTTAAACGCTCTGCATGATGCAAAATACGTATCTTACAGTAAAAAAGACTTTGCTGAATTTTTGGTGCAGTGCCACAAAGAGGGCGTGCCAGAAGATTTTAAGAAAGGTTTTGGTTCTAACTTAAATGGAGCTAATTTTAGCCAACTGTACCTAAGTAAATCTGTTTTTGATGGAGTCAGTCTGATTGGTGCCGATTTTTCTAACACCGATTTATCCGACGTGTCTTTCATTGATGTTGATTTACGTGGTGCTAATTTTTCCAATGCTAATTTACATGGCATTAAAATAAAAGGTACAAATTTGAGTTTTACAAAATTTGTTTCTGCAAACTTAACAGATATCGTATTTGATCAGTCTAATGTTAGTTATGCTGATTTTATCAGTTCCGATCTCAAAAAAGTGAGTATGCACAACGTAATTGGTTTGCATACTAATTTCTCGAATGTGAAAATAAATTTCTCCAACTTATCAAACTCGAATGTTAGCCACGTAAATTTTAGTGATAGTGAAATAAACGATACTGTTATGCAGAAAAACAACCTTGATAATGCAAGTTTCTTTGGAGTGGATGCATATAAATTAAAGATACAATTTTCTTCATTAAAAAATGCTAACATATATGGTGCAGAGTTAAAAGAATCAGACTTTACAGGTAGCAATCTTTCCGATGCTTGCCTTAATTCTTCTATCATAATTAACAGTAACTTCGACGAAACTGATTTAAGCAACACACAAATTTCCTATGTGAATGACGATAATTCAAGTTTTGTTCAATCTATACTAAATGGTTCCAAGATAAAACATGCATATGTTTCTGAAGCAAATCTTCACGATGCTGATTTATCCAATATTGATTTTAGTTTTAGTGAACTGCATCAAGTTAATGTCTCTAATGCTGACATTCGTCACGGAAAGTTTCATAATACTAAAGTTGCAAATTCTAACATGAATGGCTCATTTTTTGACCATTCACTATTCACCTATGTGAAGATAGAAGATTCAGACCTTTCTACAACTTCAATGTATAAGATAAAAATCCAAGACTCTCAAGTTTATAACAGTACACTTTCTCGCCATAATATTGATTCCAGTGAAATAGAAAATTCAACATTCTTTAATTTATTAGCTGATAATTCAAGCTGGTCTAATTTAAAAGTAACTAATTCAAATTTTATTGAAAGCGATTTCAGATCTTCTTTGCTTCACGCTAATGCCTTTAGGAAAACTAGCTTTTTTCTTAGCAATTTGAGCAATTCAACAATTAGTGATATGTCTTTTCTCTCTTCAAGCATATATAAAAGTTCAGTTGTTGATGCTCACTTAACAGGTTGCAAATTTGATAATTCAATTTTGATTGACAATAAAGGACAGAAAAAACTTGCAGGTTCAGAAAATGCTATAACTTCGATTAAAGATTTGCAAGAGAAAATATCACAGGGTGAAAAATTTAATGTAAATTATTCTTACTTTGAATTTAAGAATATGAATTTAGAAAATGCCGATTTTTCTAATTCAACATTGAGTAGAGCAAAGTTTGTAAACGTTAATTTGAATAAGGCAAATTTTGAAAAAGCCGATTTGCGCTATACTGTCTTTGATAATTCTTCTCTTATTGGCACCAACTTATCAAATTCTAATTTAGAAGGTTCTAGCTTTTTAAACTCTGATCCAAAAAGTGCCATGTTAAAAAATGCAAAGAAAAATGACCGTAAAAAGTGAGGGCGTATTATTGGTTCTATCCTCCCCTTCTGGAGCTGGAAAAACTACCATATCAGCAAAATTACTTGAGCGATCAACTAATTTAGTTAGGTCTGTTTCTACGACTACGCGCAAGCCTCGCCCCGGCGAAATAAATGGAAAAGACTATTTTTTCGTTACCGAAGAAAAATTTCACGAGTTATGCAAAGCTGGCCAAATGCTTGAATACGCCAAAGTTTTTGAGAATTTTTATGGTATACCAAGAGATTTTATAGAGCAAAACCTGAGCAGTGGAATAAGCGTTTTACTAAGCATAGATTGGCAAGGAGCATTTCACTTATTCAAGCTCATGAGAAAAAAAGTTGTGAGTGTTTTTATACTTCCCCCTTCAATGGAAGAGCTTAGGTTGCGTTTGCAAAAGCGTAATAGTGATGATGCAAGCGAAATAGAGCGCAGATTAGCCGAAGCTCAAAAAGAGATAAGCAAACGTGATAAATATGATTATGTAATAATCAATGATGATATTGATAAAAGTGTAGAAGAGATAAGCTCCATACTAAATAAAGAAAGACTTAAAAAACTAAAAGAAAAACCAAGTCTGGAAGACTGATAAAAACATCAATTTGGATATTTGCAGCTATAGTTTCTTATCCTATTTTAGCCAATAGCACGTTTCGCAGTTTAGCTATATTTATTATTTTTTAAGATTAAATGGTTAAAATAGTAGCAACTGTTCAAGTGAGGATTTGACTATGATAACAGATTTTCTAATAGAAACTAGTTTTCTGCCTTTCCACCTATATTTTGATCACATATACAACGTTTAGCTCAAATTAAAAGTCAAACTTCTTGGTTGTTAGTTTAGTGCTGACAACTTAAATAGCTTTTAATATTGAGGTTTTAGTATGGGTATAGATATAACTGCACTAACTACTAATGCAGATAAATTAGGTGAATGCATAGATAAAAATAAAAAGCAAGAGCGAGAGCAGGATAGAAAAGACGAGCAATTGCACTGCACTATAGAGAGAAAGGTAAAAAAAGAAGAACACAAGCGTGAAAAACCAAGAGGTCAAGATGGAACCCTCAAGAAGTGTAAAAGGTTATTTGAGAAAGATGCTAGTCCTGAAGTATTAACTAAATTAGAAGAATCACTTAGAGAACAAGAAAAATATTATAGGTATTATGTCCAATGCTTCCTTCCAGTGCTAGATAAAGCAATAGAACGATCGAAAAAAATATCAAATGAAACAAAAGAGCGAGTAAAGCAAGCAATTTCAGAAATTACTTATAATAGCAAATATTGTAACCAAAATGATCGTAGGGACAGTGGAATTGAAAGTGACTACAGTAGCGATGCTGGTGATGATTATGAGAAACATTCAATCAGTAACCCTAATACAGCAAATGAAGATCAAGAAGTAGAGAAAAGCAACGAAATAACAAATAGCAATGCTCTATTACTAAAAGCGATCAAAAATGGAAATAACAGGAAATTTAAAAAATATCTAAAAGGTTGCGCAGATATTAGCAGCATAAAAGCTGAAGAAGGGAAAAATATTTTACACCTTATCGCGTCGTTGGAAAAGAAACAGAAATGCAAGTTTCTAGGTACCCTAATAAAAACGGTCACCGAGGAAGATTTAGCACAACTTGTTGATAGTGAAAATCAGGACGAAAAAACTCCTCTTCAGGTGGCACTAATTGACAAGATAACAAAAGAAAAACATGAGTCTAATACAATTCGAAGTAACGATAACACACTTAAGTTTCTTACAAAATTGTTAGAGCATGGAGCCAGCTCTGATAATTTAGGATTATCTACAAAAAAATTACAAGACTTAAAAGAAGAGCAAAAGACATACTATCGTAATTTCTTAGAAAAATTAGCAGAGCAAGGAAAGAAATCTAAATTAAAGCCAGAAATAAGAATCAATACAGAAGCAAAAATTAAAGAAATTATACCACATACCATAAATACTCCAGATAGTAATGATAATTATCTATTACATCCAGTAATTAAAAATAGTGATAAAAAACTTTTTAAAGAACTATTGGAAAAAGGGGCGGATATTAGCCTTAAAGACACAGATGGTAACAATGCTTTACACTTGATTGTTAAACCTGAAACAAAACAAAAACTTGAACTTCTCAATATATTGCTAGAAGCAGGCCAAAAAGAACAATTTATAAAAGCTGTAAATGATAAAAAAGAAGGGCAAACACCGCTCCATCTGGTACTCCAGCGCATACAAGAGAAGAGTGAGAACCGATCACTTAAGGAATTTGAAAAAACTAAAAGGTATGAAACCCTAGAACTATTGCTAAAAAACGGTGCAGATATTACTGTGCAAGATAAAGATGAAAAAAATGCTCTGCACTATATTGCTTCATTCAAAGGAGAACAAAAAGTTGCATGTTTGAAGTTGATTTCAGATAAAGATGGATTTAGTAATGCTGTAAATACTACTAACAAGGAAGAACAAACACCTCTTCATCAGCTGCTTCAGCATATAAAAGAAAAGAATGAGGATCGATCATGTACAGATAGAAAATTTGAAAAAACAAAGAGGTATAAAGCCTTAGAGTTATTTCTACAAAATGGTGCAGATATTACTGTGCAAGATAAAGATGAAAAAAATGCTCTGCACTATATTGCTTCATTCAAAGGAGAACAAAAAGTTACATGTTTAGAGTTGATTTTAAATTCGGTGGAAAAAGAGAAATTTAGTAAGAGGTTGTCCGGAAACAGGTAAAAGGCTATGATATTTGAAATTTTAGTATGGGGTAAAGATGAGAAAAAAGTATCCAACAGATCTAAGTGAAAGGGAATGGGCACAAATAGAGAAGTACTTCAGAGTATCATACAAAAAAGGAGGAAGACCGCCAAAATATAGTAAAAGAAAAATGTTAGAGGGAATTTTCTATGTATTGCGTACAGGGTGCCAATGGCGGTATTTACCAAATGATTTTCCGCTATGGAAGACTGTATATGAGCAGTTTAGGCAATGGAAGAAACAGAGGATTTTTGAGAAAATGAACTATGATATCACTAAATATAGTAGGTCAAAAATGGGAAGAAATGAAGAGCCGAGCGCATGCATAGTGGACAGTCAGTCGGTAAAAACCACGGAAAAAGGGGGGTCAAAGGTTATGATGGTGCGAAAAAGGTAAAGGGGAGAAAAAGACATATAATTACAGATACTCAGGGTTTTATACTAAGTTGTTACGTAGGAGCTGCTAATGAAAATGATAGAGATGGTATTAAAATAGCATTAAACAATATGAGAACAAAATATACTAAAGTAAAAAAAATGTGGGCTGATATGGGGTACCAAGGAAAAGATTTAAAAACCCATATAGAGGAAGAATATGGCATAGATATTGAAATTGTGAAAAGGCCTCCATGTAGGTTTTGGGTGCATAAAGATACACCACTAGAACTATTGCCACAACGGGATCCTGGATTTTTAGTACAGCCGAGAAGGTGGGTGGTAGAAAGGACTTTTGCTTGGATCAATAGGAATAGAAGACTATCAAAAGAGTACGATTTACTTACAACATCTACTGAAAGTTTCATATATCTGGCTATGAGTAGGGTTATGTTACGGAGGGAATATGCCTAAGTTTACTAGTTTCCGGACAACCTCTAAAGCTGCAAACGCCACTAACGAAAAAGAACGAACACCACTACAAGTAGCGTTAATTACTAAGACGACAAAAGATAAACATAATTTGGTCAATCCTAAGAGCCGTGATAACACGATCAAGTTCTGTGTAAAATTATTGCAAAATGGTGTTGATCCAAAGCAGTTAATACTACCCGAAAGATTATGGAGCAAAGAGTATTATAAAACTATAAAAGGAATAGAGAAACCAACGGGTAGAGCGCTTATTCCAGATGATATGAGAACTGAACTGAAGTGCAATTTTGGCAAGAAGTTAAAAGCACGCGATATTGTGAAGTACATCAATAATGTTGCTTGTAAAGCAGTGACAACGCTTGTATTTGCTGCTTTAGCCTGTGCAGCAATATTCAGTGCTTCTCAAGGAATTATTACAATTGCAACTGCCTCATCTATTATAGCAGTTATTGGAGTTTGTTATCTTATTTACTTGAATTTAGAAAATATTTATGAAGGATTTGGAAAAATTAAAGGAAAGTTTACTGAAGAAAAGCAACTTACACTTCAAGATAACGCACCAAAAAATGATACACAATGCAATAACTCTGTTAAAGATATAGAAAATAAGTCCAACGATTTAGAAGAGCAAGAGGTGCAAAAATCATCAAATCAATCAGAATGTGCAGAAAATCCAGCTACCAAAATGAGCGATATATCAATACTACGTCAATTCATAAATAAGCTAGATGGGCTGACTAATAAACCCTCTTCTCTGGCGCTATGAAATCAATCTCACCGCTCAGAGTTTTTTCAGCAACTTTTTTGTAGTCAATTTTTACGTTAATTTGCCCTTTCTTTTCTTCAAGCCACGCTATAGTGTGCTTCATCCAGTTTTTGTCATCACGTTCAGGAAAGTCTTCACGAGCATGTGCACCTCTGCTTTCCTTTCGATTGGCTGCGCATTCCATGGTAATAACCGCTTGTGGGATCATGTTAGCAAGCTCCAGCGCTTCAACTAAATCACTGTTCCACATCATACTGCGATCCTCAAGTGAAATATCAGGCATCATTTTTGCTACCTTTTTTATAGCTTTTTTACCTTCTTCTAAAACTTCAGCAACACGGAACACTGATGCGTACTTTTGCATAGTGTGCTGCATTTCGCTGCGTATTTTTGCTACTTTGAGCTTCCCAGAAGCAAATCGCATTTTATTAAACCTATCTATTATCCAATCTGTACAATCTGAGCTCAATTTTTTATGTGGTGTACAGGATTTTAGTTTCTCTTTTGCTCTGAGCGCTGCAGCTCTGCCAAAAACCACAAGATCAAGAAGCGAGTTAGAACCAAGTCGATTTGCACCGTGCACAGAGACACACGCAGCTTCTCCAATTGCAAATAGTCCATCTACCACTTCTTCCTTACCTTGCTTCAGCGTGATCACTTCTCCATAATAATTGGTTGGAATGCCACCCATGTTATAGTGAACAGTCGGAATGACCGGTATTGGATCTTTAGTGACATCAACTCCAGCAAAAGTTCTTGCGGTTTCGCTAATGCCCGGCAATCTGAGTTTTATTACTTCCGGATCAAGATGTGCTATAGTTAAATACATGTAATCTTTTTTCGGTCCAACTCCCCTTCCCTCTCTAATTTCAATTGTTATTGCGCGACTTACCACATCACGAGAAGCTAAATCTTTTGCTTTTGGTGCGTAACGTTCCATAAACTTTTCGCCCTGAGAATTAACGAGATATCCCCCTTCGCCACGGCACCCTTCTGTCATCAAGCACCCTGAGCCATATATTCCTGTTGGATGAAATTGTACAAATTCCATATCTTCAAGTGGTAATCCAGCCCTTACTACCATGCCATTACCATCACCTGTGCAGGTATGCGCACTTGTTGCAGAGAAATAAACACGTCCATATCCACCTGTTGCTAGCACCACTCTATGCGCACGAAATCTATGTAATGTACCGTCGCATAGCGACCAAGCAAGAACTCCGCAGCATGTTTCGCTATCCATAATTAAATCAATCACAAAGTATTCAACAAAAAACTCAGCGTTGAATTTAAGACACTGCTGATATAGAGTGTGAAGGATTGCGTGCCCAGTTTTGTCTGCTGCCGCACAAGTGCGTTGAGCTGATTTTCCTTTACCAAAGTGAGTTGTCATTCCACCAAAAGAGCGCTGGTATATTTTGCCATCTTCTGTACGAGAAAAAGGTACGCCAAAATTTTCAAGTTCAATAACAGCTTTAGCAGCGTTTTTACACATATATTCTATTGCATCTTGATCACCAAGCCAGTCTGAACCTTTTATTGTGTCATATGCATGCCAGCGCCAATCGTCTTCACCGATATTACCTAAAGCTGCACTAATTCCGCCTTGTGCTGCAACTGTATGACTTCGTGTAGGGAAAATTTTAGAAATGCAGGCAACTGAAAAATTAGTTGCAGCCATCCCAAGCGTTGCTCTGAGCCCTGCTCCACCTGCACCTACTACTACCACATCATACTCATGTTCTATGATCTCATACGCTGACTTATCCATATTTACTTATTTTATCATTACGGGCTTATGATATCACAGAAGTAGAAAAAATCTATACAAGTTTTCTATAGCTATACCACCGCGAACCGTCATACCGCGATTCATTCGCGGTATCTTAGCCGCTAACACGTAGGGGAATGACGAATTACTATACCGTCACGGTATCTCTAGATCCCGCTAACAAGCAGCGGGATGACGATTGTCAGGCTAGCTGTCATCCCAGTTTGGAATCCAGGAAAAAGAATGGTGTCATCCCAGTGCCCAGACACTGGGATCCAGGAAAGTTTGCTTGTTTACAAGCAAACTAGCATAGAAAGTGGTTACAACGTTTTCGATGAGATTATATGGAAAACTGGATCCCAGTGTCAAGCACTGGGATGACACCCTCCTGATGGGCCAAAATCACAATGTTCGTACAGTTATGGATTCATTCGCGGTATCTCAAAGCATAGATCCCGCTGCGGGATGACGGTTATCAGGCTAGCTGTCATCCCAGTTTGGAATCCAGGAAAAAGAATGGTGTCATCCCAGTGCCCAGACACTGGGATCCAGGAAAGTTTGCTTGTTTACAAGCAAACTAGCATAGAAAGTGGTTACAACGTTTTCGATGAGATTATATGGAAAACTGGATCCCAGTGTCAAGCACTGGGATGACACCCTCCTGATGGGCCAAAATCACAATGTTCGTACAGTTATGGATTCATTCGCGGTATCTCAAAGCATAGATCCCGCTGCGGGATGACGGTTGTCAGGCTAGCTGTCATCCCAGTGCTTGACACAAAGCTGTACGAACATTGTAATTAGCAGGTGGCAAATTCAAGTAGCTGACACTGGTTCACTCTGTGATGGTGTCATTCCAGTGCTTGACACTGGAATCCAGTCTTTATTATGCAGCCACTTATTTAAAGTTAGGTTTTCTGGATCCCAGTGTCAAGCACTGGGATGACACCCTCCTGATGGGCCAAAATCACAATGTTCGTACAGTTATGGATTCATTCGCGGTATCTCAAAGCATAGATCCCGCTGCGGGATGACGGTTATCAGGCTAGCTGTCATCCCAGTGCTTGACACAAAGCTGTACGAACATTGTAATTAGCAGGTGGCAAATTCAAGTAGCTGACACTGGTTCACTCTGTGATGGTGTCATTCCAGTGCTTGACACTGGAATCCAGTCTTTATTATGCAGCCACTTATTTAAAGTTAGGTTTTCTGGATCCCAGTGTCAAGCACTGGGATGACACCCTCCTGATGGGCCAAAATCACAATGTTCGTACAGTTATGGATTCATTCGCGGTATCTCAAAGCATAGATCCCGCTGCGGGATGACGGTTGTCGTTTAGCTGTAAATATTAAGAAATTTACCAAACGAAAAAAAAGGCAAAAGAAGCCCCGTGGTTATTATCCGCTTTAAAATATTGGCGTTTTTTATGTTTTAAACGCTTGACAAGCGAAATTCAGCTGCTTTTAATTGCAACTAACCTACGCTGCAAATGTTTAAGAAATTTACCAAGCAGAAAAAAAGACAAAGAATCCCCGAGTTAGCTAGTCTTTTACTATCTTTGTCGAGTATTGGCATTTTTTGATGTCTTGTAACGCTTTGTAAGCGCGTTCAGCTTATTTAGATAAAAATCTAGATGTAGATGAAGTTTTGTAAAGACATACAGTATCTATATACTGCAAAAAATTGAACATAAGACGCCGATACATTAAGTAATCCTTACCTTTTAATCTGCAGATTGGCGAAAGCAAATACAATAGCTTCACTGTCATGATAAAGGGGCTGGCAAAGCTTGTCAAGAAATTTTCTTATTTCATTTAAATTGCTTGTAACCTTCTTATACACTCGTCTTTACCAAGAATCACCATGATATCGATGATTCCAGGTGCATCCATTACTCCGGTTATGGGAGCACGTAATGAGTGGTATACATCGCTTATTTTCATATCGTGCAATTTTGCAAATTCCTTGATCTGAGAAGATAAAAAACCCTTATTCCAGTCTTCATCACCGATCTTTGACAGAAATGACGCGAGTAACTTGATTATATCGAGGTTAGATTTGACAATTTGCTCAGCCTCTTCACTTAAATCAAGCGGCGGATCTCTTATATAAAACTGTGCTAAATCCAGCAGTTCAGCCAGGTAATTTGCTCTTTTTTTTAGTTCCGTTAGCCCCTGTAATAAATAGTTCTTTTTCTTGTCAGTTAGAGTATTTTCTCCAAGTATTAGAGCCAGAATATCTTCATTGCTCATATTACTAATATAGTGGTTATTCAAATGCTCCAGTTTTTTGAAATCGAGCCGTGCAGGTGAACGACCAATGCTTTCTAAATTAAACCACTCTATTGCTTGCTCATCGCTAATAATCTCATCATTACCATGGCTCCAACCAAGCCTCAGTAGGTAATTACGCATCGCTTTTGGCAATATTCCCATTTTCTCGTAGTCGCAAACACTTGTTGCACCGTGCCTTTTGGATAGCTTATTTCCATCTTCCCCATGAATAAGCGGCACATGTGCAAAACGTGGAATGTCAAAATCAAGAGCCTGGTATATTAGCAACTGTTTAAAGGTATTAGTGAGATGGTCAGAACCACGTATAATATCGGTTATTCCAGCATCATGATCGTCAACTACCACGGCAAAAATATATGTTGGAGTGTTGTCAGAGCGTAAGATCACTATATCATCAAGCTGCTCGCTATTTACTTTGATTTGGCCGTATATTTTATCATCAATGACGATCTCTTGCGAGTCTGGCACTTTAAAGCGGACAACAGGCTTTACGTTTGATGTCACACTAGTACATTTATGCTTGTATATTTTTCCTTCTTCTCTTGCTTTTGTCTTCTTTTCTGTAACTTCATCTTCAGGGCAATAACAGTGATACGCCCTACCCCTCTCAACTAAAAGGTTTGCTACTTCAATGTGCCGCTCTATTCTTTTTGACTGATATACTATTTCCCCATCATAGCTCATACCGAGCCATCTTAGCCCTTCTATAATTGCATCAATTGCTTCTTGCGTTGAACGTTTTCTGTCGGTGTCTTCAATTCTCAGCAAAAACTTGCCACCATGATGCTTTGCATAGAGCCAATTAAATAACGCAGTGCGGGCCCCTCCAATATGCAAAAACCCTGTGGGTGATGGAGCGAATCTCGTGACTATACCTGGCATATTTGTCCGTTACAGTAATATAAATGATGATAGCTAAAATTTATGTTTGTAACAATTTAGAATTTATTTATTCTGAGAGATAAAATTTTATTTATTTTTCATAAATTGTGTTGTATAATTTAGTATTGGTTGAATATAGCGAGGTGAGTTATGGATGGACTTGTAGATATAGCAAAATTGCTTTCAGATAATGAAGCTAATATCAATTGGCGTTACACCGGCCCTTTTGATAAAACAAAACAAAGAGTACAGGCAGATAATCTCCTGCATTTAGCTGCAAGAATACAAAACAAAGGTAAATTTGTAGACATTTGTAAGAAGAACATTGCTTCTGTAACTGCGCATAATGAATATGGAGATAATCCATTTCATGAAGCAGCAAGAAGTGGAATTTTGCTGCCTGCAGTACAAGAGATTGTGAATGACTTAGAGACGGAAGCTGATAACAAAATTACGAAAGCAGAAGAAGCTGGAGATCGGAAAGAAGTAAGCAGATTGAAAGAGGAACTCAAATGTAATAAAAAATATATTAAAGATGCGCTCTGCAGTAAAGGCTATGCTTTTAATAAGAAGAGGGAAACTCCTCTTTATTACTTAAATGCTGCACAACAGAAAGAAATTAAGCAAATCGCAGGCATAAAAGACAGCTTTATATGTAACCAGAAGTTTCACCTGTGTTTATATATAGTAGGGGCTATAGCGTGTATTGCTGCCTTGTGCTTATCTTTATATTTTCTGTATCTATCTTCTCAGACTTTTGCACTAAGCTCGATGGTTGCAATAGCTTCTGGCGGAGTCACATACCTGTCAGTTAAGGCATGTAACGAGATACATGCCTTGCATAACGAAAGCACTTTAGCGGAAGTTAATGTTATGCAGAGTTCAGGTGGTTTAGCTCCAGCATGAAGATTAAAATTACTTGCAGGCAATGATATAGAAATTTACTTTCTTAACTTAAGAAAGTATACTCATAAGATGACGGAAAAGAAGTACAGTAAGATTTTAATAGCAAACAGAGGGGAAATTGCCTGCAGGATTATCAGAACTGCCCATAAGATGGGTATATCTTGTGTATGCGTATATTCGGATGCAGATGTAAATTCTGTGCATGTAAGACAAGCAGATGAGTCAAGGTACATTGGCCCTTCGCCATCTTGTCTCAGTTATTTAAACATTGAAAAAATATGTGAGGTAGCAGTTGAAACAGGTGCTGAGGCAGTTCATCCTGGCTATGGTTTTTTAGCAGAAAATCCAGATTTTCCACGTGCTCTTCAAAAACATAATATAGACTTCATCGGCCCCAGTGCAGAAACAATAGAAGTTACAGCCAACAAAATAACAGCAAAAGAAGCGGCAAAAAAAGCTGGAGTGAATGTAGTGCCAGGATATATGGGTAAGATCAGCGATGCTGCCCACGCAGCTCAAGTTGCTGAAGAGGTCGGTTTTCCCGTTATGCTCAAAGCTGCATCAGGTGGTGGTGGCAAAGGAATGCGAATTGTAAATTCCAAAAAAGAAATTGAACTAGCGTTCACATCAGCAACAAATGAAGCAGAGAAAAGTTTTAAGGATGGCAGTATCTTTATAGAGAAATATATAGAGTTACCAAGACATATTGAAATACAAATCATAGCAGATAAATATGGCAATATAGTTTGTCTTGGAGAAAGAGAATGCTCGATACAAAGGAATAATCAGAAAATAATAGAAGAAACGCCAAGTCCATTCATTAGTGAAGAAGTAAGACAAAAAATGTATGCCCAATGTGTTTCTTTAGCAAAGCAAGTTGGCTATTTTTCAGCAGGTACTGTTGAGTTTGTTGTAGATAAAGACCAAAACTTCTATTTTCTTGAGGTAAATACGAGATTACAAGTTGAGCATCCAGTAACAGAATTTATAACTGGAATAGACATAGTAGAAGAAATGATTAGAACTTCCTGTGGAGAAAAATTGAGATTCAATCAGGATGATATTAAACTTACTGGTTCTGCAATAGAAAGTAGAATTTGCGCTGAAGACCCATCGAAGAAATTTTTCCCCTCCAGTGGAAGAATAAAATATTACGACCAACCCAATGGAAATGATTATATAAGAATAGATGATGGAGTTGCCGCAGGTTCAGAAATTAGCACATTCTATGACTCAATGATTGCAAAAGTGATAACATATGGAAAAGATAGAGTAGAAGCGATCAGCAGAATGCAAAAAGCATTGTCTGAATGTTATATAGAAGGAGTAACAAATAATATAGAATTTCTAGAATCCATCTCCCATCACCCAAATTTTATTGCAGCAAAGCTCCACACGAGATTCATTCCAGACCATTACCCTAGTGGGTTTCACGGCGATTTTGTTACAGAAGAATATATAAAAGTATTTATTTTTGTTTCGTTATATGTTTATTTAGAAAACGAAGAAAAGTACCATCATAAAGCAGTGAATGAAACGCTTGTAGTTGTAATAAATGACAATAAGTACTCTGTAAACGCAAAGTACCAAGATAATATATTAACAACAGTATATAACCACAATACATACTCTGTAGTAGGCAAGTGGAAATCAAGTTATAGGTTGCTAAACATCACGATTAACGATGATACCGATATAACACTTAAAGTAGAAAAACAAGGCAGCAAATACTTCATAAGACATGCAGGCATGAAAGCTGAGTGTTGTATATTTAAACCTCATGTAGCTGAATTAAGTAAGTTAATGCTAAATAATGAAACAGAAGGGATTTCAGTAGATGCTGTAAAATCCCCAATATCTGGCTTATTAGTTAAGTTGCACGTAAATACAGGAGATCAGGTGGAAATAGGACAACCTTTATTTGTGGTGGAGGCAATGAAAATGGAAAATATTATATGTGCTGAAGCAGCAATGGTGATAAAAAATATTCCCGTTCAAGAAGGAAAAAATGTGCAGATTGGTGATGTAGTATTAGCTCTGCTTTCTTAAATAACACAAGAAGTATAAACTTGACCCAAACAAGATAAATGAAAACACTTGATGAGCTATGGCAATGGCTATTGGTATGTGCAATAATAGAGTAATTACACCCAAAATGATCTGAATGATAACGGAGAGCAGCATAATATATACCGGTTTTACGCTAGCATTTTTTACTGTGAGTATTACTACCAAAGCTAGTATTAGCAATGCCAGTGCTCGATGTATAAATTGCACTGTCACTCTGTTCTCAAAGATATTCAGCCATATAGGGTGTAAGAAAAATAAATCTTCTGGAACGATTTGTCCGTCCATTAGTGGAAAGGTATTGTAAATTAAACCAGCATTTAATCCCGCAACAAACGCACCGAAAATTATTTGTATTACAATTAGAATCAGAATAAGTATTGTGTAATATATACTACTGTTAGTAGATTGAAATCCTGTCATCTCAGTGTCACGCACTGGGATGACATCTTTCTTGGTGAAAGTTACTCTTATATCGCAATGTTCGTGCAGTTGCGTACGTGACGCTGGCTGATAATCAAAAAATTGATACGATAATAGTGCAAAAATAACTAATGCTAATAATAAGTGAAGTGCGAGCCTATAGTGGCTAACATGAGGCTTGGCTACCAAGCCGCTTTTTACCATATACCAACCAGCAAAAGCTTGCAGCGCTCCAAATAATAAGACTATCAATAGCCTTATTACTACCTTTTTAGATATTTTTCTTCTTAATGTAAAATATATAAATGGCAGGACAAAAACTAAACCTGTTAGTCTTGCAACCAATCTGTGTACATATTCTATTAAGTATATAGCGCGAAACTCCTCTATACTCATACCATAGTTAAGTGCTTTATATTCAGGTGTAGCTTCGTATTTTAATTTTTCTTGTAGCCAGTCTTGTTCACTCAGTGGTGGTAATGTTCCAGTAATGGGTTTCCACTCCGTGATTGACAATCCTGCTTTTGAAAGTCTGGTAAATCCACCAATCCCCACCATGAGAATTACCATGATACAGCAGAGAAAAAGCCAAATAGCTACAGGTTTTGATTCCATAAACCATGCTGAGTTTTGTTCCATCGCTCAGGGTAAAGAATAAATTCCCACAAGGCAAGAAAAGCTGCAACACTATGTAGCAGACTATAGACCGGAAAAAATATCGATACTATATAAAAATAAAAAGGCATCTTTTGCTGTTTGACAGCTATTACCAAAAGAATCAGGTTAGTAACGTATACCACTAAAAAGTAGTACAAAAATAATTCATTTAAAACTTTAGTTAATATCAATGAAAGCAGTAAAAATGGAGTAGTAAAAAATATAAAAGCTGCAGAGCCAACAAAAAGATTCAATAGCAAAATTCCCTTAAATCCAGTGTGTTTATAAAGTGACTTTATATTTTTTAAATGAACAATATAAGTTTGCATATAGCCTTTGATCCAGCGCGCTCTTTGCTTAATCCAAGCAAATACAGCAATTGGTGACTCTTCCAATGTTTCTGAGTCAATCATCCTGGTTTTATAGCCCATTTGCGCAAGTCTCAAACCGAGGTCAGCATCTTCGGTAACACTATAAGCATCCCAGAAAAACACTTTTTTTAGAATTTTTACTGAAAAATGATTACTGCTACCACCCAAAGGCATTGGCATGTTCATTTTTTGGAATCCAGGCAATAAGTATTGAAACCAGTTCATATACTCCAGAGAAAAGGATTTTGTGAGAAAATTATAATCACAATTATAGTAATTTAATTTCGCCTGTACACAGGCTAACTTATCGTCGCCCTTATTAAATTCAATCAGTGCTTTTTTTAACTGCAATGGGTCTGGTTTATCATCCGCATCATATATTACTGCATACTTTCCTCTAGCAAAGCTCATAGCATAATTGCATGACTTGGCTTTTGTTCTAGGCAAAGAATGAGGCACTTTTATTACTTCAAAATACTGCGGTAAAGTATACTTTTCTATAGCTGCTAGCGTTTCCTGGTCATCACTTTCTACCTGAAGCTTCACATCTAATTTTGATTTTGGATAATCCAAACTTTCAATGCTTTCGATCAATTGCTCTATCACTGCACTTTCTTTAAAAGCAGGCAATAAAATAGTATATATAGGAAAATCTTCTTCATTCAGCTTACTATAATCCACTTTTTGGTTGGAGGTTTCACATAAGTTAAAAATTGTAGCTATAAACTTGAATAAATAACTAGAACAGCCGATTATAAATATCAACATCAAAGCAAAATATGTATATTTCTCTGTTAGTGTTAAAATTGAAGTTACAATAAAGAAAGAAGCAAAAAATATTGAGCTTAGTTTAATGCTTTTAGCTGAAAAATTAGGATTCTTGTAATATAAGTAGTTGCTTGCAAATTCTGAAATACCAAAGTGCGAGTTAAGAAGATTTAAAATCTGTTCGCTATCCACTTTTATTAATACATAGTCAATACCGTAATGAGCTTCGACCCAACGGTTGACATCTCGGCTTGTGTCTTCAACCATAAAAAAAGTAGTATCATTTAATTTTTGCCAAGGAATTATATTAAATTTATAGTAAAAAAGTTTCTCTGGCTCTTTGCACAAACTAGAATCAAACTTAATTTTTTCTACATTATCAGCTTGAAGTATAGGCAATTGTTGCATTAAACCTAATGCAATTTTTTATTTAAGTTACGTGAAAATGAAGATATGACCTCGCTACTACGCTTATCATCTTTACGTTCATGCATTATTTTTTTTACAGCATCAGCAGCTATATTTGTTGTGTTAGCCTGTAAATCTCCAAGAGCTTTTTCAACTTGGTCAGTGACTTTCTTCAAATTAGAATGGGCATTGTCATCTAACGTCTGATCCAGCTGCTGTCTATTGTGCTTAATGATACTATTAGCTTTATCAAGTGCTTCATTCATCATTTTATTAACTTCTGCATCTAATTTTTTGTATTTTTCAGAAGATTTTTTGTAATACTCTAACATATCTTTTCTGAATTTTTCAGTTTCTTCACTTGAAAATCTGCTTTTGTTACGCTTATTGTTAAGCGCATTTTTTATCACTTTCTTCAGCAATTTATACGAAAGAACAAGGCCTACCAAGAAGGCAAGACCGATAATCAGTGATGCAGACATAAAAACTCCTAAAACTCTTTGGACACCAAGTCAGCAATAAATTTCTCTTCAATTTCAGAATTAGTCAATTTAGTATAATAAATTAAAGCAATACTAGTAGCCATTTGTTTTAACTGATCAGTATATTCAGATTTAAATTCTGCCACTTTTTCTTCAATAAGCTTGCTCTTTTTTTTGTCTTCCTCTTCTAATATACTCTTAACATTAGCTCTCATTTCTTCTACCTGAGCAAGTGCATCATCTATGATCCTTTTTGCCTGTATTCTAGCTTGGTTTAAAGCGGCATTATACTTGGCAATCTGATCTTCCGTAAGTCTTAAAAGATGAACAGAACTACTAAAAGAATCCAATACTTCTTTACTTCTAGTGCTTATTATTTCATCTAACTTTGGCAAAAATAAACAACTTACTACGAAAAAAAGTGAAGAGAAAAAAATTAAAAACCAAAAAACTTGAGAAAAGAAAGTTGAAACATCAAGTTGTGGCATATGTCAAGCAACAAATATTAACAATAGCGCAAGTAGAAACGCAAATAATCCCATTGCTTCAACTAAAGCTGCTCCTGTATAGACATATTTTTTCATTTTATCTTCTGATTCAGGGTTTCTTGCAAGCCCATTTAACATAGTAGAAAATATATTTGCCACACCCAAAGCTGCTCCGAGCATTCCAAATATAGAAAAACCAATCGCTACAAATTTTAAAGCTTCTAAATCCATATATTACCTTTAACTATTTCTTTACAGTATTAATTATAAAATATCCTGTAGGGAAGTCAATTATTTTACTGCATCTGATAAATATACACATGTTAAAGAGGTGAATATATAAGCTTGTAGAATTGCAACAAACACTTCAAACCCTATTAATGCGATTATAAATAAAAATGGTATAGGGGTTAGAACCACGTTCATGTTTACGATAAACCCTGCTATTACTTTGATAATTGTATGACCTGCAATCATGTTTGCAGCAAGCCTTATTGATAAGCTTATAGGCCTTGCCAGGTAAGCAAATAACTCAATAAAAATCATCATGGGTGCAAGCCACAAAGGAGTTCCTTTTGGTAGCAATATGCGTAAAAATTCTACTCCCCTTTCTTTAAATCCAACAATCGTTATATAAGTAAAAACTACCATCGATAAAGCGAAGGTGACTATCACATGACTTGTGACCGTGAAACTATAAGGAAGAATACCAACCAAATTACATGATAAAATGAAAATAAATACTGTGAATATCAATGGAATGTGCTGCAAGCCTTTGCTTCCAGTGTTATTTTCTATTATTGAAACAACAAAATCATATACATATTCAACTGCAGCTTGCAAATATCCTGGTATTACTGACCCCTTCTTTATTCCAAAAAGCAAAAAGAGTATCACCAATATCACCGAAATCATCGTGAAAAAAGATGAATTGGTAAAGCTTACGTCATACCCAAATAACCTAGGTAACTCTATTACCGTATATACTTTAAACTGCTCCAGCGGATTTAATGCCATTTTAATCTGAATTATCAACAGTAAATAAAGTATGAATTTTATAGGACAAAGTCAAGGGTTAAGATTATGTGGGGCTCTGTATCATTATAGCATTAGCATGTTAACAAAATATGTAATTAGAATGCCAATTATAGCCAGCGCTGTGTTTTAAAATTTACCAATCTTATTAAATTATTCAATATCTTGACTTAACATCTTATTTTAATTATAATTTAATTTTTAGTGAGGTATTATTATGAACGAAATAGATTTTATTAACACTAATCATCCTTTAAACTTAGAGCAAGAATTTGGTAGTGGATATATTAGATTCACTGACGGTTATTTTGATGAGAATACCGGTGGTTATGGAATGATAGGTCAAGTATTAGATGAAAATCATAACACGTTAGGACCACTAACCGTTGGCGGCTATGTTTGTCATTTTCACCATGATGACCATAAGGTTAATCTTCAGTATTTCATGGAAGTAAACTTAGAAGGTGATATGGAAAAGATACTTTCTCTTAAGAAAGGTATATAATTACGTAAGTAGGCTTTTTTATTGTTTCTTGCAATATGGGAGCCATTTACTACAACAAACTTTAAAAGCACCGCATTTTATATTACAATAACTTTTTTGTTTCTTGTTAGATCGATGAAATTCACGTTATCTTGGTTACTGGAGTATTTAGAAACCAATGCTAGTTTAGAAGAAATTACCGATAAATTAACTCATATAGGGTTAGAAGTAGAAGATATTATTGATAATGCCAAATTAGCTGGGTTTGTTGTTGCAGAAGTATTAGAGGTGATACAGCATCCAAATGCTGATAAATTAAAATTATGTAAAGTAAATGATGGGAGTAAAATTCTACAAATAGTTTGCGGAGCAAACAATGTTAGAGAAGGTATGAAAACTGTGCTTGCATCTCTTGGTAGCACATTGCCAGAAAGTGATTTCACAATCAAGCCCACAAAAATACGAGGAGTGCTAAGTGAAGGGATGCTCTGCTCTGCTTCTGAACTTGCGCTGGTTCAAGAGAAAAGTGAAGGAATAATCGAGCTTTCTGATGATTATAAAATAGGGGATAAATTTTTCAATTGTGACCCTGTAATTGATATAAATGTTACTCCAAACCGTGGAGATTGCTTAGGCATTTATGGAATAGCTCGCGACCTTGCTGCAACTGGAATTGGGACATTAAAGACTTTAAGCATTCCACAACTTACCAGCTCCATAAATTCACCAATCGATGTTGAAGTTACTGACGGGGAAAGTTTTATTAGTGGAATATACATCGCCAATGTAAAAAATCAAGAAAGCCCAAAATGGTTAAAAGATAGGCTGGAATCGATAGGAATGCGCTCCATTTCTGCAATAGTTGATATCACGAACTATATTATGATATCTTTCAGCCGCCCAATGCACGCGTATGATGCAAAAAAAATAGAAGGAGAGCTCACAGTACGCAAAGCAAATGACGGAGAAAAATTTGCTGGTTTGAACGGTAAAGAATACTTATTAAACACGGACACAAGCGTTATTGCAGGTGATAAAAATATTCATGGAGTTGCTGGAATTATGGGTGGTAAGTGCAGTGAATGTACTCTTGAAACTACTGATATCTTTTTAGAGTCTGCTTGGTTTGACCCTATATCTATCGCTAAATCTGCAAGGCAGATGAATATCTCCACAGACGCTAGTTACAGATTTGCACGTTCAGTTGATCCTGGATTTACCCTTGAGGGACTCAATCTTGCAGCTAAAATGATTTTGGACTTATGTGGTGGAGAAACCTCAAGCGTAGTGTCTGCTGGCAGCTTAGATAGGACTGACACCAAGGTGAGCTTTGATTATCAGGATGTGAACAAGTTTGGAAGTGTGTCTGTATCGCCTGATGAAGTGTTCGATATCTTAACGAAACTAGGGTTTAGTATTGATAAAAAAACCGAAGGCAGTTGGAATGTACAAGTACCAAGCTGGAGATCGGACGTGACAATACCTGCTGACCTAATTGAAGAAGTAACAAGGATATACGGCTATGACAAAATAAAAGAAGAACCACTACCAAATAATGTTGAAGAAGTAGATAGTACATACGACAATTTGCGTATTTTGATGACAAACAGAGGGTTTCATGAAGTGCTAACCTGGTCGTTTATGAGTGAATCAACAGCTGAAAAATTTGGTTACTCGAATAAGTTATTTATCATCGATAACCCATTTAATAACAACTTCAATATAATGAGACCAAGTATCATACCAAATTTATTGCAAGTCACTGCTGATAATATTGCCCATGGAATATCTGATCTTGCAATCTTCGAAATTGGGCCGATTTACGATGGTGGAGCTCAGTCTAAACATGTTTTAAGTGGAATAAGAACAGGAAATAATTTGCCGAGAAACCATTATAATACTGATAGGAAAGTAGATGTTTTTGACGCAAAGGCTGATTGCATAGCAGCTTTGGAGTTTTTTAACGTCAATTGTGATAATTTAACGATAGAAAGAGCAGAAAAAGAATATTACCACCCAAGAAAGTCAGGCACTCTCTCTTTTAAGAATAAAGTAGCAGGTTATTTTGGAGAACTGCATCCGAGTATACTGGATTTTTTTGATATCAAGCAAAAAGTTGTAGGTTTTGAGGTAATACTAGAAAATATTGAAAATTTACCTGCAAGTAGAAAGAAATTTATCGACTATAAATACCAAAGTGTAAAACGTGATTTTGCATTTATTGTAAATAAGGATGTGAAAGTAGGTAACATAATCAATGTGGTAAAAAAAAGCTCAGAGCTCATCACAGAAGTTTTAGTATTTGACGTATACCATGGAAATAATATAGAACCGAATAAGATGTCTATAGCATTGTCAGTTACTTTCTGCTCTCCAATCCACACTTTAACTGAAAAAGAGATCCAAAAAGAATCAAGTGCTATAGTTAATTTAGTATATGAAAATACCGGAGGAACTTTGAGAACTCATCATTGAGCCACAATCATAGTTTCTTGCTGTGTATCTGTTCAGATGCATGGCTAATATACAAATATTGAAACAAAAATTCCAGTGCTCCCTTTCTTGTCATCCCAGTGCTTGACACTGGGATCCAGATTGGGCACTAAGTTGGTAAACACGAAAGCCTTTACAACGTTTTTGATGGAACTGCGCGAAAGGACTGGATGCCAGTGTCACGCACTGGCATGACACCCATTTGTTCCTATAGTTGTCTTTTCTCGTCTACCTTATTTTGCCACTCTGCTGAACAGATCCTTGCTGTGCCAAGCTTACCTCATCTAATCTACTCTTAACCAACGTGAATTCAACATCCTTAAAAAATCTATCCCACATTCCATGCAAATGCTCTTCTATTTTAGGCCATACATCATTTTTAAATGTTTCTCCTTCATCAGAAAATAAATCACCTAAAAAAGCCCCAGCTTTCTCATAACTTGACTCGAAATGTTGAAGAAATGTCTCTCCTTCCTTATAAGAGGTGTGTGCTACATCTAACGCTTTTCCTTCTGTACTCTCATCCCCATGTATTGCAACGACAAGGCCTGTTTTAATATACCCCCAACATGTCCAAAAAGATTTCACAGGTTGCAAAAGTGAACTCTTATCATTTTTTGGCACATTATTTATTATATTTTCCACCAACCTATCTATCAAAGGAGACAATAAATTTTGACTAAAATGTTTGATATTATCTTTTGTTTTAATTACAGGATATTTGATGCATCTTTCTGCTAAACAGTACTCAAGTTCTGCTTTCTCGAATAATTTCTTGATTTCTTTTTCATTAAAAGTTTCTTGCTTAAGCACCTCCAACAACTTATCTTCTATTATTGCAAATTTTATTTTTTCACGAGATTCTAGTTCTTCTCTGTAATCATTTGTTGCTTTTTCATTTATCAATAATCTTTCTTTTTTTAACTCTAATTGTTCTAATGCTTCCAGAATTTCTTGGTTATTTTTCAAACATAACTCTATTAACTCCATACTTGAAGATTCCTTTTCTTTACTATTTTTCTTAACATCCAAATTCTTATTCTGCTTTTCTATTATTTCCTTCAATTTCGCAGGTTGCGTTAAACATTCTCCAATTTTCTTCCGATAGGAAACAATCTTGTTTACTAGACGTTTTTCATCTTCTTCATTGAATATGCCAGTATTATCTTCTATATTCTTTATACTCTTCTCTTGCTCTTTAAATAACCCTTGAATTCCACATTTTGTTATTTCTGAATGCATTTTTTCTAGCAAGAGATTTACTTCGTGATGAGAACACACATTCACATTTAAATTATAGAATTCATCAAGTAAACTTTGTCTTATATCAATTGTTAAATCTGATTGATTTAACACAACTTTAGCTTTTCTTATTCTTGATTCTATTAGCTTTTGCTCAACCTTCTGATCATTATATTCAAATTTAAAAAGGTCTTCTAACTTCCTTTTTAAGGCATCATCTTTCAGGCCACTATTCTTTCTATTTTCGTATATCTCTTTTAATTCTTCACGTATCTTCCCATACCTTTCTTCTCCCATTCTTTCTAACTCTTTTATCATCTCTTCAGCTTTACGTGAAGCTTCTGCTGTTTCTTTGCTTGGTAATTCCTTACCTTGGCTCTCCAACTCTTGTTTCACTAATATATCTCTTAGCACATCTTCTGAAAAATCTCCTTTTCTTTCTTGTGCAAATTTAATTGCTTGTATAAAGGCAACTTGATAAGCATTTTGTATTAAGTGACTCGTCAACTTAGGACCTACACTATTCAC
The DNA here is from genome assembly GCF_947251615.1 of Wolbachia endosymbiont (group A) of Apoderus coryli. Taxonomy (NCBI): domain Bacteria; kingdom Pseudomonadati; phylum Pseudomonadota; class Alphaproteobacteria; order Rickettsiales; family Anaplasmataceae; genus Wolbachia; species Wolbachia endosymbiont (group A) of Apoderus coryli. Next base: position 902,266 of record NZ_OX366367.1, read on the forward strand.
CACTTCCAGTCTGAATTCGTTCAACAACTCCTTCAGCTTATCGTATGTAATATCTTTCTTTTCTAGCTTTATCAGCTCTTCCATAGTTTTCGCGAATCCTTGAATTGAAGTTGCAAGCACACTCCTGATCTCATCACGCAAAGGCACGAGACCGTTTTTTAAGTGGATATTAGCTGACAATTTTAGTACAGCATTGTGTTCTGGATCTTCGTATAAATCTCTAAGTAGTTGTTTAAATTGCGGTGGAAACTTAACTTCCATATCCCACTTAATGTCTGACTTACCAGCATCTATTTCACGAAAAGATACCTCAATATTTTGGTGTTTTTTCTGATATGACCCACTACTCACTTTAAGAACATCAATCAAAGAATGAGATAATTTTCTATTTAAAAGATAAAAAGTAGCTAAGGCGGGTGTTGCAGGAATAAGCAAGAGTAGAAGTATAGGTATACTAACAAGAATCGCTACTGCAGCAAGAACACCATATGCTAATCTTTTTGTTGTACTTTCACTTACTTTTTTTGTTTTATTTTCCTCTGAGCTGATTTGTGTCTTATCATTTGTTTTTAATTTATTATATACGGCTAATCCTAACGCAGTAAAAACTATATAAGGAAACATTAAAACCGATAGTGCTAAATTTAATACTTTTTTCTCCGGGCAAGCTTGGTTTATCTCTTTAAATATTCTACTTGATACGTTATACCAAGAAGTAAAAAAATCAGAGTTATAATCTTTATAATGAAATATACTGAGTGGAACGTTAAAATTAGCTAACGGCTCTTGTCCTTCCGAAGTGTCAGTAGATTTCTGTGTGATATTACTAATTAACCAATCTTGTTCCTCTAAAGCATCAAAAAACTCTTCTTCCTCTTCCAAAGTAACATTGGAAGTAGATTCTACTTTACCTAAATTACCACTATTGTTAACAACTTCTTCATAATCATCTGCAACAGCATTCATACCATAACCTTATCCAAGTACTTTAAGTATAGCACAAACACTGACAATTTTCAACTATTAACAATTTAACCAAACACTAACAACTAAATCTTGGTATTTCTTAGAATAGAAGTTGGTTCCAATTTCTGTATTAATTTCTAAAGATAAGGCAAGAGTCTGCTCTTTTATGTACTCACTCCACGTATTTATTGCTTCCTTGATTTTCTCATCTTCTGTTTTGATTATTACTTTAATTCTATCTGATATATGAAAGTCAGCTTGTTTTCTGGTTTCTTGAATGAGCCTCACGACATCTCTCGCTAACCCTTCTAGAATTAATTCATCATTTAGTTCAGTATTTAGAATGACAACTCCTTTGTTGTTATCAAACACAGCAGAATATCCACTATTTGCTTTTAACAATAGTTCATATTCGCCTTTTTCTATGATGTAATTTTCTGACTCATTACCTAAAAAAACTTGCTCATTTTCAACTTGCTTCCATTTTCCCTCTTTGACATATTGAACTAGTTTCTTAATTTTGCCTGGAACTCTCTTTCCAAGCATAGGAAAATTTAGTTTCAGTTCTAGTGATGCAACTTCTTTCAACTCACCTACTATTTCTAATTCTTTTACATTTACCTCGTCTTTTATCATCTCTTGATATTCATTCATGCTTGGTGTCATTCCAGCACTTAACCATTTCTTTTCTTTCTGGATCCCAGTGTCAGCTACTTGGATGACGGGAGAGAGCTCTGGAATGACAGAGGGTTGTGTATCGTCAAGGAAACTGCAGGAAGACTGATGATAAATCGTCATACTACTAAGTGGTTGTCTGATACGTATGTTAAAAGTGTTTCTAATAGAGAGCGCAGAGTTGCATATCTCTCTCACCAAATCCATCTTGGCAATGAGCTGACTATCAAACTTCTCTAATTGTGGAAAATCAGCCAAATGAACAGATGTTTCTTTATACTTAAGCCCTTGCCATATAGTCTCTGTTATAAGTGGCAATAAAGGAGCTGCAGCTCTTAGTATGTAATAAAAAACCGTATATAGAACATTATAAGCATCAGTTTTATCCTGATCCAAATCACTTTTCCAAAAACGCTCGCGACTGCGACGAATATACCAATTATTCAGCACTTCAAAAAAGTTCATCAAAATTTTGCAAGCCTCTTGGGAGTTATAGCTGTTCATAGAAGCTTGGATACTTTCTACAGCTTCAAAACATTTGGAAATCATGTAGCAATCAATAGTACTGTGATAATCCTTACAAACTTCAACTTTAATTCCATCTGCATTTGCATACATAGTAAAAAAGTGATAACTGTTCCAAATAGGTTTTATTACATTTTTCAGAACATCTCGTATTGAGTTTCCTTCTTTATCGAGTAGCAAATTACCACCACAAACAATAGATCCAGAAAGCATAAGAAAACGCAGTGCATCAGAACCGTATCTATCAAAAACCTCCATTGGATCTGCATAATTGTTCAAGCGTTTGGACAGTTTATGTCCCTTTACATCCAAAACAACGCCGTGACATATGCAGTTCTTAAAGGGTTCACTGTCAAACAAAGCAGTAGAGAGCACAAAAAGTGTGTAAAACCACCCTCTGGTTTGTGCAATATATTCAGTTATAAAATCTGCGGGAAAATTATTTTCAAACCACTCTTTATTTTCAAACGGATAGTGGACTTGCGCAAATGGCATCGAGCCAGATTCAAACCAACAGTCAAATACGTCAGGCACACGACGCATAATCGATTTTCCTGTTGGGTCATCAGGATTTGGTCTTGTTAAAGTATCGATAAATGGTCTGTGCAAGTCGTCTATTTTAACATTAAAATCTCTCTCCAGTTCTTCTATTGAACCATATACATCTACCCTTGGATATTTTGTATCATCTGATTTCCATACAGGGATTGGCGTACCCCAGAATCGATTGCGTGAAATTGACCAATCGTGTGCCCCTTCAAGCCATTTTCCAAATTGACCATCTCTAATGTGGTTTGGTATCCAATTAACTCTCTTATTTAGCTCTACCATTCTGCTTTTGAACTTTGTCACGGCAACGTACCAAGAAGGCATAGTGCGATAGATCAAAGGAGTGTCAGTTCTCCAGCAGTGTGGATAATTGTGAATATATTGCTCAGTCTTAAACCAACTCCCCTGCCCTTTCAATTTTTTTATTACTGTATCACTGGCATCAAAAACATGAACCCCTGCCAAATCTGAAACTTCAGCAGTAAATTTTCCACTGTTATCAATTGGACAAATAACTGGAATATCATGGCTTTGGCAAAGGTAAAAATCTTCCTCACCAAATCCAGGAGCAGTATGCACAACGCCAGTACCATCTTCTCCTGTAACATAATCAGCGATGAAAACGCGGAATGCATTTTTCGTATCTTTAAAGTAATCAAATAGTGGTTTATAAGAAAGACCTACAAGATCATTCGCTTTAAGTTTTATATTGCAGTTTTCATATGGAATATTGTTTTGTTCAGAGTGGCTGATAAATTTCTCTAGGTAGCTTTCAGCGAAGATGTGGATTTCACCATTGACTAATACTGCACAATACTCAATATCTTTCCCTATCGCCAAAGCCAAGTTGCTCGGCAACGTCCAAGGAGTTGTAGTCCAAGCAAGTAATTTACATACATTTTTAAACTGCTGTGGGTTTTCTAAAAGCTCAAATGCAACAGTTACAGCTTTGCTAGTCTTTTCTCTATATGCGTTATCAAGCCTTGTTTCAAAATTGGATAATGGAGTTTCGCACGCCCAGCTATATGGAACAACGCGCACTGATTCATACACCAGACCCTTATCATAAAGCTGTTTAAATGCCCACATGACCGACTCCATAAATGATTTATCCATAGTCTTATAGTCATTGTGAAAGTCTACCCACCTTGCTTGCCTATTTACATACTTTTCCCATTCTGATGAAAATTTCATTACAGAAGTACGACAATGGTTATTGAATTTTTCAATGCCGAATTTTTCTATTTCAGTTCTACCAGATATTCCAAGTTCCTTTTCCGCACCCATCTCAGCCGGCAATCCATGGCAATCCCAGCCAAATCTACGTTCGACCCTTTTTTGCAGCATAGTTTGATATCTTGCAAATGCGTCTTTGATGAAACCAGTGAGTAAATGCCCATAATGGGGAAGTCCATTTGCAAACGGAGGCCCATCGTAAAAGACAAAACAATTATCCTTGGAACGTTCCTCAACTGACCGCTCAAAAACTTTGTTTTCCTGCCAAAATTTTATGATTTCTTTTTCTAACGACGAAAAATCAGGACTACTTACTGTATCAGGATAATGCTTTGACTTCATGTTCGCTATGTAAAACTAAAGAATATAGGGCTTTCTGAAAAATTACAAATTCAAAAAGAAACACATTTACTCCTATATAGTATTCTTCATACTAAATGATAAATTTTTATAATTTAGTATGTTCTGAATCCAAGTAGTCAAGGCACTGGGATGACAAAAGAGGGAGTGTAGAAAGATTGCACCCATATGGTGTCATTCAAGTAGCTGACACTGGTTCCCTTATGAAGGTGTCATTCCAGTGCTCCTTTTTTTGTCATCCCAGTGCTCAGACACTGGGATCCAGCTTCTATGCAACCTCATCAAAAACATTCATTTAGTATAAGATCAGCTACTTTCCATGCTGGTTTGCTTGCTCACAAGCAAACTTTTCTGGATTCCAGTGTCAAGCACTGGAATGACATCGTTGTAACATTGTACCATATTACAATGTTCGTACAGTTGTGATAGATGCCCAACAAGTCTATTTTTAAAGCCCACATCCTAATAAACTATTCTGCCGAGCTTCCAATACCTTCACATTTACTATTTTATCTCTATACTTCCCTTCAGGATCATCAATGCATACTGATTGCATATATGGGCTTTTACCAATAATTTGGTTTTGGTGTTTGCCTTTTTTATCACTGAACAAAGCAGGTATAGTTTTGCCTACCATACTCTGGTTAAACTCAAGTTGTTGCTTACTAATTAATTTCTGTAAACGAAGAAGGCGTTCTGTTTTAACCTCTTCTGGCACTTGATCTTTTCTTTCTGCTCCTGGTGTGCCTGGTCTTGGGCTGTATTTAAAACTATAAGCCTGAGCATATCTAACTTTTTCTACTAATTTCATAGTTTCTTCAAAATCTTTTTCGGTTTCTCCAGGAAAACCAACGATAAAATCAGAAGAAAATTCGATTTCAGGTTTCAATTTGCGAAATCTGTCTATTATTTCCAAATACTCCTCTGCAGTGTGTTTCCTGTTCATCACGCGCAATATTTTATTCGAACCTGACTGCACAGGCAGGTGAACAAACGGCATGAGTTTTGGCTCTTCCGCATGTGCCAAGTAGAGAGATTCATGCATATCTCTTGGATGAGAAGTTGTATAACGAATCCTCTCTAGCTTTTCAATTTTAGCAATATGACTAATTAATTTTCCTAAATCCCACACTTCCCCTTCGCATTCCCCATGGTAAGCATTGACGTTCTGACCAAGCAAATTGATCTCATTTGCCCCATTTGCAACTAATTTCAATACTTCGCGAAATATTTCATTTACTGGTCGTGAGTACTCAGCTCCACGAGTGTAGGGCACTACACAAAATGTACAAAACTTATCACAACCTTCTTGTATGGAAAGAAACGCAGAAGATCCTTGGCTATTGCCGTAACATTCATCTGGCAATTTATCAAACTTTGCAACTTCCGGAAAATCAGTATTTATTACATGACCTTTACTTCTGCTTGCTTTGACTATCAGTTCTGGTAAAGCGGCAATGCTTTGCGGACCAACAACAATATCCACAAATGGGGCTCTTCTGAACACTTCTTCTCCCTCTGCTTGCGCTACACATCCAGCCACCACTATAGTCATTTCTTTTCTTGATGAATGAATCCTTCCAAGCTCTGAGTAAAGCTTTTCTGCTGCCTTCTCTCTAATATGGCAAGTATTCAATATCACCAAATCAGCTTGTTCTGCATCACTAACAACGTTGAACCCTAGAGGCTTAACTATATTCTCCATTAAAACGGAGTCATAAACGTTCATCTGACAGCCGTAAGTTTTAATATATAAGCCTTTCATGTTTACTTAATTTCATTCACTATCACTCACCATACACCATTGTCATCCCAGTGCTTGACACTGGGATCCAGAAAACTTACTAGCTGATTATACAATGAAAATTAGCCCTGTATTACCTACTTGCATAACATCATTTTTGCTGCAAACTTCACATAGATAAAGTTATACGAAAAACTGGGTCCCAGTGTCAAGCACTGGGATGACAAGTTCTCGGCAACCCCTACGTCATACCATCACGGTATCTCTAGATCCCGCTAACAAGTAGCGGGATGACGGTTGTCAGGGTGTCATGAAAGTAGCTAACACTGGCTTCCATCCAAGAGGGCAGTGCCCTCTTCTTGTCATCCCAGTGCTTGACACTGGGATCCAGGAAAAAGAATGGTGTCATCCGAGTAGCTTGACACTGGCATCCAGGAAACTTAATTGCAAGTAATGCATTGAGTTTGGTGAGTATGGGTTTTGCGTTATAGAATGAAGCACTTTTGGTGAATTTGTAAAGAAAGCTGGATCCCAGTGTCAAGCACTGGGATGACAAGAAAGGGAGCACTGGAATTTTTATTTCAGTATTGTACATTAGCCATGCATCTGAACAGATACGAGCTTTCTGCTTTTTTTTGGTAAGGTCAGTCAAAAAGGTTTTACAACAACCATAATAACTATAACTATTATCAATACTGTAACTGCTTCATTTAAAACACGAAAATAAACGTGTTTTTTTTCATTTGAACCCATTGCAAAATCTTTTCTGTATTTTGCAAGCAGTCCATGAATAGCAAACATAAAAAATAATGCTAGTGCTTTCACATGAAACCACCCTTCACGATATGCTTCTCTTATAATCATTAATGTCATTCCCAAACCAAGTGAGAAAAGCATTGCAGGGTTTATGATATATCTAAGTAGCCTCTTTTCCATTGTTTGAAGCAAGCTATCATTTTCCGATCCCGGTTTTACAGTTGCGTGGTAGACATAAAGCCTGGGTAAATAAAGCATACCTGCCATCCACATAATGACGGAGATAATGTGAAAAGCTTCAAGCCAGTGGTAGTAATCCATTGAGATTTATTACAAAATGTTAAAAATTTCTGATATTATTTTAGTTTAATGAAAAAGAAATCGATATGAAAGCAGAAAATTTCACTAAAGAACAGATAATTGGATTCTACAGGAAAATGCTACTCATACGCAGATTTGAAGAAAAAGCAGGACAATTATATGGAATGGGATTAATAGGCGGATTCTGTCACCTATCAATAGGGCAAGAAGCAGTTGCAGTTGGAACTCAAGCTGCATCAAAATCAGGTGACGCTTTTATCACAAGTTATAGAGACCATGGCTTAATGCTCGCATGTGATTCTGATCCAAATGTTGTAATGGCAGAACTCACTGGCAAAGAAACAGGATGCTCGAAAGGTAAAGGTGGTTCGATGCACGTATTTGACGTTGAAAAAAAATTCTTCGGTGGACATGGAATAGTGGGAGCACAAGTTCCAATTGGCACAGGAATAGCATTTGCTAATAAATATAAGAAAAAAGATAACGTGGTATTCACGTATTTTGGTGACGGTGCTGCAAATCAAGGACAAGTATATGAATCATTTAATATGGCAGCTTTGTGGAAGTTGCCTGTGGTTTACATCATAGAAAATAACGAATACGCAATGGGAACTTCTGTGCAAAGATCAACTTTAGTAACAGAGTTATATAAAAGAGGAGAAAGTTTTGGTATTTCTGGAAAACAAGTTGATGGAATGGATTTTTTCTCTGTTTATGCGGCTACAAGCGAAGCAGCGGAACACACACGCAGCGGAAAAGGGCCTATCCTGCTTGAAATGAAGACATATCGATATCGCGGCCATTCGATGTCAGATCCTGCTACTTATCGCTTAAAAGAAGAAGTTGAAGATATGAAGCAAAATCATGACCCTATAAGCACTTTAAAGAAGTACATGATAGATAATAAAATTGCTTCAGAAGAAGAATGTAAAGTAATTGATAAGGAAGTACGTGATTTAGTAAAAAAGTCGGAAGATTTTGCCAAAAATAGTAAAGAACCAAGCGTTGATGAGTTATATACTGATGTTTATAAATTTGTTAGCTAATTTTTTTATCCAGAACTGTACGAACATTGTAATAGTAAACGATGTCATCCAAGTAGCTCCTTCTCCCATCATCCAAGTGCCCTCCTTTTTTTGTCATCCCAGTGCCCAGACTACTTGGATCCAGGAAAAAGAATGGTGTCATCCAAGTAGCCTCCCCCCCCTGTCATCCCAGCGCCCCTATGATGTCATCCCAGTGCTTGACACTGGGATGGCTTTGTTGCATAGCAACCGAAAAAATCTGGTGGCTACTGACAAAATTCATTATAAATAACCATTTAACTGTTGAAGAAAAAATATGCCACAGAAAATGAAAGTCAGTAACCAAAACGAATATAACAAATTCCTTGAAAAAAGGGGAAATATTTTTCGTTACATCGATGAAGCTATCGGAAATTGGTATGAAAATAGTCCAAAAATGCAGGGCGGCAACTATATTTACAGTGATAAAGTCGTAATTTTGGTGCATATAATTGTCAATCTTTTTAGAATTGGTTTAAGACAAACGGTGGGGTTTATAAAAGGATATCTGCAACAAATAGGAAAAAATTTGGCAGTTATCAGCTATTCACAAGCATCAAGAAGGTTTAAAAAACTTAATATTAAGATAAATGATTGCAGGGTTGATAAAAGCAACATGGAAAATATTGAAATTATCATAGATAGCACAAGTATCAGCATTTACAGTAACACTCCTGGCCACAGTAAGGAAAACAGTGCAGATAGAAAGTACCGAAGCTACGAGCAAGTAAGAAAGTTACATGTTATGTTAAGTGTGAATAGTAAAAAAGCTATAGCTGCAAGATACAGTAATGGCGTCTACTCTGACCACTATGGAGCTTGCGATTTGCTTGAAGAAGTTAATTTTCAGCACAAAATAAAAGCATTATATGCAGATAGGGCATACGATAGGCACAAACTTTATAAATTGTGTAAGAAATACGATATAAAGACAAAAGTTCTACCAAAAAAGGATGCAGCAGAACATTCAAAAATAGATTATATGTCTGACAGAAATGCTGCTATTAGGTTAATAAAATTATATGGACAAGATGGTGTAAAAGAGTGGAAAAAGGAAGCAATTTATGGAAAGAGATCTTACATAGAAGGATTTTTCTCAAGGTTGAAGCAAGTATTTGGATTTAGCTTTAGGAATAAATCTGAAGTAAATCGTGAAAAAGAATTACTAATTAAGTGCTATTTGCTCAACAAATTCACTGATATTGGTATGGCTAAATTTGAAATCATTACATAAATTTGTCGTAAACCATCACTGCTTAAGGTGCTATGCAACAAAGCCATCCCAGTGTCAGCTACTTGGATGACACCATTTGTTGTGTTTAACAAAGTTCGTACTTAGCTTCATGTTAGCTATAAATATTTAAGAAATTTACCAAACGAAAAAAAAGGCAAAAGAAGCCCTGAGGTTATTATCCGCTTTAAAATATTGGCGTTTTTTATGTTTTAAACGCTTGACAAGCGAGATTCAGCTGCTTTTAATTGCAACTAACCTACGCTGCAAATGTTTAAGAAATTTACTAAGCAGAAAAAAAGACAAAGAATCCCCGAGTTAGCTAGTCTTTTACTATCTCTGTCGAGTATTGGCATTTTTTGATGTCTTGTAACGCTTTATAAGCGCGTTCAGCTTATTTAGATAAAAATCTAGATGTAGATGAAGTTTTGTAAAGACATACAGTATCTATATACTGCAAAAAATTGAACATAAGACGCCGATACATTAAGTAATCCTTACCTTTTAATCTGCAGATTGGCGAAAGCAAATACAATAGCTTCAGTTTCATGATAAGGGGGCTGGCGGAGGGTGTCAAGCAAGTTTTTATAGCTCTCATGGTTTTTGCTGGAATGATACTAGTTGTTACTCAAACAACAGTTATGCAAGAGATCTAAGCTAACAATGGACCACTAGATATATTACTAACTACGTTGACCTGATTCAATATTTTATTAGTGGGATTGAAATAATTTTCTATAAATTCCTTATATATAGCTGTTAACTTGTGTATATCGTCTACTAATACGCATTCATTTGTCTGATGTGCGGTTTTGTTGATTATACCAAATTCAATCACTGGACAAACATCTTTGATAAACGCAGCATCAGATGTGCCACCACTTGTGCTCAGCACAGCATCAATACTGGTAACTTTATTTATCGCATCAAGCATAATATCAGTATTTCTATCGGGAGTAGAGAGGAAAACATCCCTGCTGCTATGCATAGAAAGTTTATAATCGTTAGTTACACTGGAGCATATTTCATCAATCAGCTTATATAAGCTGTCAGGTGTTTGTGTATTGTTATATCGAATGTTAAAACGTGTAGTTGCTGAACCAGGTATTAGATTGCTAGTATTATTTCCAACATCGATAGTAGTAACTTCGCAATGTGAAGGCTGAAAATATTTATTACCATGATCAAAAGTAGTATTTTTTACCTTACTCAATATCGATATTACCTTATATATTGGATTATCTGCTAGGTCTGGGTAGGCAACGTGCCCTTGTTTTCCATGGCAAATTAATTCAAATGTTACAGAACCTCTTCTGCCTATTTTTATGGTATCACCTAATTTCTCACTACTGGTTGGTTCGCCAACCACACAGAAATCCACCTTTTTTTGCTTACTTTTCATCCATTCCAAAACTGCCTTTGTTCCATATTCTTCCGTGCTTTCTTCAGCACTGGTAATCAATGCACTTATTGAACCATTGAATTGAAACTTCTCTGCAATCAAATTTACCATAGCAGCAATAAACGCAGCTACTCCGCTTTTCATATCAGCCGCCCCTCTTCCATATAATATACCATCCCTCACTTCTGGATTAAATGGACCAAATGCCCAATCTTTTAACTGACCCGGTGGTACAACATCAACATGCCCAGCAAAGCACAAATTTGGTACTCCATTTATATATTTCGCATAAAGATTTTTAACTTTATCACCAAACTCTAAAATTTCACAATCAAAGCCACTCTTCTTGAAGATTGTTGCTATATACTCTATTGCCCCGCCGTCCCTTGGTGTTATACTCTCAAAAGAGATCAATTTCTTAGTTAGCTCTACAGGGTCAATTTTCATGTCAACCTTAAAATAATTATATTGCTATATTGTAAACACTCTATGCACTATTTAAAACAAATATTACATCAAACCGAACAAACTTTTCTAAGAGAAGTAATAACAGATTACCACCTTGCTGATGATATCTATGAAATATGCACACGACACGGAAATGACATCTTTCTAGTTGCAGATGAAAATACAGCAAAACTTTTAAACAAAAACGTATTTAATAAAATTCCTAACTTAATTATTCCGGGTAACTCCACTCCACCTGTCATCCCAATGTCAGCTACTCGGATGACACCAAGCAGAGCTGCCTCTCTTGAAACCGTAAATCTAGTTAGAAACAAAGCAAAAGATAATGACTTAATAGTTGCATTTGGTAGCGGCACCGTTAACGATATCTGCAAATATGCAAGCTACCTCGAGAAAAAAGATTATATATCGTTCCCAACAGCCGCTTCCATGAATGGATATACATCCGCAAATGCTTCAATATTAGTAAATGGATATAAAAAATCGTTCAAAGCACATCTTCCAAGAGCGATATATATAGATATAGACATACTTACCAATGCACCACTGCGCCTCACATTAAGCGGATTTGCAGATTTCATTTGCCGTTCAACAGTTCAGGCTGATTGGCTACTATCTCATTTGTTGCTTGGCACAGAATACAATGAATTACCTTTTACACTTGTTCGCGATTTGGAGCAAATTTTGCTAAGAGAGTATACGGCGCTTACTAAAAGAAGTAGAAAAGTGGTCCTATTACTTATGAAAGTTCTATTAATTTCAGGACTTGGAATGGTAATATCAAAAGGCAGCTATTCTGCAAGCCAAGGAGAGCATATGATAGCTCACGCAATGGAAATGGTAACAAGAGATCATTCCTCACTACATGGCGAAAAAATTGCTGTTACGACGATTACCATGGCTAATTTGCAGGAAAAGATATTATCAATACAAAACCCGATTATCAAACCGACCACTTTAGATGTAAAACATATAACTCAGTGCTTTGATAATATCGAATTTGTAAGAACTTTTGAACAGAAGCAAATTATGCAGCAAAAAATCCAAGAGATTATTTGTAAAGAATGGCATAATATTTCCAGTTTAATTAAGCAAAATTTACTACCTGCAAAACACCTGCAAAAAATATTTGAAGATCTATCAATTCCACACTTACCAGAGCACCTCAGTTGGAATAAAGAACAATATTGTAAAGTGGTCGATCTTGCGTTTGCAACAAGGGATAGATTCACCTTTCTTGACTTAGCTAACTGCATAGAAGAAAGTTAAGTTTTGTAGTGAAATTCTGTCATTTAAAGAGATCATAGGCCAAAAGCTAAACCCTTTTCACAATCTCTTATCCATTGTCCTCTAAACTGTACACCTGAGTGGATACACAACTGAACGTAACCATTCCAAGTAGCTGACACTGGGTCGCACTACTTCACCAATAGCACTATCTTGCTAAACATAGTTTAGTTCGAGTGGCTGAGGAGGGACTTGAACCCCCGACCAAGAGATTATGATCCTCCTGCTCTACCAACTGAGCTACTCAGCCTAATTGAAAACCTTGCTATATATGTGACCTACATGTTTTGTATAATATTTCAAATCAAACAAAGATTCAAGTTTTTCCGAGTGAATAACCTTAAGTAAGGATTTATCTTGTTTCAATTCGGCCAGAAAATCACTGTTGTTTTGTTTCACTTTCATTGCATTGCTCTGAACAATTTTATAAGCCTCTTCCCTCGCCAAACCACTATTTACTAACTCAAGCAATACATGCTGTGAGAAAACTAAACCTTTTGAAGAATTTAAGTTCTTCTCAATGTTTTCCTTATTGATCACCAATTTATCTATCAAATCTGTTAATCGCACTAAAGCAAAATCCATTGTTATACAAGCATCAGGAGCAATGCATCTTTCCACAGACGAGTGTGATATATCACGTTCGTGCCACAATGCAACATTTTCTAACGCAGGAAAAACATAACTGCGTATTAAACGTGAGAGTCCAGTCAGATTTTCACTTAAAATAGGATTACATTTGTGTGGCATAGCAGAGCTTCCCTTCTGCCCAATGGAAAAATGCTCAGAAATTTCGCCGATTTCAGTTCTTTGCAAATGACGAATTTCAATTGCAATATTTTCTATTGAGCTTGCAATCACTCCCAAAACTGAAAAGAACATGGCATGTCTATCACGAGGAATGACTTGAGACGATATGGTTTCAGGTATGAGTCCCATTTCTTTCGCTACATACTCTTCAACGAACGGATCAACATTTGCAAAATTACCTACTGCACCTGATATTTTACAAATTGAGATCTCTTTTTGCGCGCTAATTAATCTCTGATAATTGCGTTTAAATTCAGCATAAAATCTAGCAAATTTTAATCCAAGAGTTGTTGGTTCTGCATGCATTCCATGACTACGCCCAACACAAACAATATCTTTATAGTCCTCAGCTTTTTTTTTCAATACTGCAAGTATATTTTTTAAATTCTCGAGTAAAATATCACATGACTCTTTCAACTGCACCGCAAGGCATGTATCCAAAACATCAGAACTTGTCATTCCATAATGAAGATAACGAACATCAATTCCCGCTTTTTCAGCAACATACGTCAGAAAAGCTATAACATCGTGTTTTACAATGGATTCAATTTCGTTGATACGTTCAATATCAAATTCAATAGCATCAGAGAGCTTCTGAGCAATATCCTTAGGGACAATTCCTAGCTTTGCTTGAGCTTCGCACGCTAATTTTTCTATTTTGAGCCATATATTAAATTTGTTATTTTCTTCCCAAATCGCAGACATCTCTTTATGACTATAACGAGGAATCATTTTTGATTTATTCCAATAATGGTGTCATTCCAGTGCGTGACACTGGAATCCAGATATAAAAGTATTTGCAAATTATTCAATGGACAACGGATTCTAGAAGCATAAAATAATGTCCATGATGAAATAAACTGGATCCCAGTGTCACGCACTGGGATGACATGAGAGGAGCACTGGGATGACACCAGCTTAGCCATGGCAGACATTTCTTTTCGGCTATAACAAGGGATCATCTTTGATCAGCTATCATCACCATCAGTAGCTTCTTTATTCGCATCTTGCTCTGCCTCTTGTTGCTCAGACTTCTGATTTTGCAATTTTACTTGCCTTAGCTCATTTGCATCTGTTTCGGATTTCACGACGTATATAGTAATTGGTACTACTACTTCACTATGTAATTCTACGTTTACTTGGTATTCACCCAAGTTTTTGATGCTTATTCCACCAAAAGATAAACTACGATGATCTATCGCACGTCCTTCTTGTAGTAAAACTTTCGCAATTTCACGTGTTGTTACAGAACCAAAAATTTTACCATCCTCTGAAGCTTGCTTTGTCAATACCACAAACTTATCCTGTAGTGACAATACAAGCTCTTTTGCTACATTTAATCTTTTTATATTCTCTTCTTCCAGTAATAAACGTTGCTCCTCTAGCTTTGTTAAATTTTCCTTGGTAGCTTTCACCGCTTTTCTTTGTGGAAAAAGAAAATTACGTGCATAACCTGGTTTAACTTTTACAACTTCACCAAGCTTACCTAAAGTCCTTATATTTTCCTTTAAAATTATCAACATAAATTACCTAAACTTTTTTAGTACAGTAAGGAACAAGAGCCAAAAAACGTGCCCTTATGACCGCTAAGCGTAACTTCCTTTGTTTTTTTGCACATACGCCTGTTAATCTTCTAGGTAATATCCTACCATAGTCAGAGGTAAACTTGGATAATAAATCTGTATTCTTATAATCTATGTCTTCATCTTTAGACGCAGCAAGAGGGCAAACTTTAGAACGCCTAAAGCCAGTCCTATTATTTACAGATACGTAAGAATTATTAAAACTATTTCGTCTTTTCATCATTATGCGTTTTGCTCCTCAATTTGTTTATTCATCATATAAGATTTACCTTCAAAAAATTTATCAACCTGCACAGACAAGTGGCGAATAACGTTCTCATTAAGTTTCATTCTACGCACAAATTCATCCAGAATGCTTGCAGTAGAACTTATACACATTATACAATAATGACCGCTCTTCATCTTATTTATTGGATATGCAAAATCCAAAAGACCCCAATGTTCATACTTGATTAATCCTGATGCTTCAATGTTTTCCAAAAGCATTTCCAATGCTTTGCTCGATTGAGTTGGACCGTTTATTCTAAAATCTTTCAAAATATCTTGAAAAATCTTTATTAGATGTTCTGAAATATTTCTCTTCAAAGCATTTACTGCATTATGGATAAACGCACTTTTAGTAATTTGCTCACTGCCTCCTAGAAATCTTATAAAATCTTGCGTTATTCCTAAATCTTTTAGGTCATCTTTCAACTCTTTATCGATTTTTGACTTCACTTCTTTCAAATTTGAAAGATCTTTTTCCAATTCAACCCATAAAATTTTTGTAAGATCTTCCAAGAAATCAGAGTAAGCAACTAGACCTTCTTTAATGTTTTCAGCACGCGTTTCTAACTCTTGTTTTGTAAGCGTGCTATTTTGCCTTTCCATAAGACTCTTAATCTTCTGGAAAATAACATCTGCTTTAATATTCTTCAATGAAACAGCTAGCTCTTGGACCATCTCCTCTACTTCTTGCTGTAATAATCCTTGTTGTGCTATAAAAATAAATTCATAAAGATTCACTATATCTTCCTTTAATACCGATTAAATATTTCATTATATAAAGCTTTTTTATATAAGCAAGTTATTTGTATTAATTTCTACGCCTTTAATCCAGCTTAAGTTAGATATTTCATAAACAACTTGAGGAGCAATTGAGTATGCACCTGGTAATAAGATGCTCACTTTATGTTTTTCGAGAAGAAGTTTTAGCATTATTTTGGTTCTGCCTTCATCTTTTAATATTGTGTTTAATTCCATAGCGGCTTTTTGCGAATCCGTGCACTCAGTGGTGAGAACTAATTCTTTTATTGTAGAAGTGATTCTTTTTGTAAACTCAGATATATCCTTGCCTGCTAATCTTGTCGTATTTTCTGAAGCTTCAAGATCAATTATCACAAATGTTCCTGGTGAAAATAAATCTCTTTTTTCTTCTATTATTTCATTATTATAGAATGCTATTTCAGAAACGTTATGGGGATCAGAAAGTGTAAGTATAACAAACCTTCCACGCTCTGAGGTTCTCATACGTGCATTTAATATTACCCCAGCAGTTTTTGCTGTTCTATTTTCTCCGATAAACCCAATATTTAACTTTTCCAGAAGAGTTCTAAATTTTTCAAGTGGATGATTAGTTAAATAAAATCCTAGTGAAAATAACTCATGCTCTAATTTTTCCTCTTCATCAAAATCTTCCACATTCTCAAATTTCGGTTTGAGGACATCAAGACTACCAAACAAAGCAGCTTGACTTGATTCTCTATCCTGTTTGTTTTTATTTGCAAAGTAAATCAGTGTGTCCATTGACTCATATAGCTGCTTTCTGTTCTTATGCACGCTATCGAATGCTCCGGATTTAATCAGGCTTTCTAGCGCTCTCTTATTTATTATATGACCTGAATTTTGAATGAATTCCCATATGTCCTTACAAGCGCTTGAACGTACGTTCACTATTCCCTCCGCTATAGAAAAACCAACATTCCTCAAGGCAGCAATACCATAACGTATGCGTTCGTTCTCTATTGAGAATTCAGCTTTAGATTTGTTTATATCAGGTGGAAGAACGGTAACGCCACTAAACTTTGCTGCATGATAAAATAAATTCAGTTTATCTCTATCATCAATATTCAGATTCATTAGTGCTGTAAAAAATTCTAATGGATAATTAGCTTTAAGGTAAGCTGTTTGATAAGATATAACCGCATATGCAGCTGCGTGAGATTTATTAAATCCATAACCAGCAAATTTTGCAACAAGGTCAAAGATATAACTTGCCCTGTCATAATCAACGCCATTCTTCGTTGCCCCTTGGACGAAAAGTGTACGTTGTTTATCCATCTCTTCCTTGATTTTCTTACCCATGGCACGTCTTAGCAAATCTGCTTCTGCGAGACTATATCCAGAGAGAATACGCGCTATTTCCATCACCTGTTCTTGGTAGATTATTACCCCAAACGTTTCTTTTAATATTCCCTCAAGTAATGGATGAATATAATCTGGCTTTTCAAGTCCATGTTTTCTTGCAACATAAGTTGGAATGTTATCCATAGGTCCTGGACGATAAAGAGAGATTAAAGCGATGATGTCCTCGATGCAGTCTGGTTTTAACTTGATTAAAGCTTCTCTCATTCCCGAACTTTCAAGCTGGAACACTCCAATTGAATCACCGCTAGAGAGCATCTCATAGGTTTTTTGATCATTCAAAGAAACTGAAGAAATATCGATCTTTTTTTCATCACGATTAATTAAACGACACACATGATCTATTAGCGTTAGCGTACCAAGTCCAAGAAAATCAAATTTTATTAGCCCAGCTTTCTCCACATATTTCATGCTGTATTGAGTGATTGGCAGAGCCGAATTTGGATCATAATACACGGGAACAAAATTTTCTAATTTTTGATCGCATATTACAATTCCAGCAGCATGAGTTGAAACGTGACGATATATTCCTTCAAGCTTAAGAGATATATCAAGAAGCTTTGCAATTACCTCATCACTATCCCGTTCTTTCTGCAGGTTTTGATCAAACTCTATCGCTTGTGATAAAGTTACAGGATTTACTGGATTAAATGGAACCATTTTAGATATTTTATCCACTTGAGAGTAAGGCATTTGTAATACCCTTCCAACATCACGCAATACTGCCCTTGCCTGCAATTTTCCAAAAGTGATTATTTGAGCGACATAACCGTACTTTTTCTGAACATAATCAATAACCAGGTCTCTTTTTTCCTGGCAAAAATCAATATCAAAGTCAGGCATCGATACACGATCAGGATTCAAAAATCTTTCAAATATTAGGCCAAACTTTATTGGATCAAGGTCTGTAATCTGCAAGCCCCAAGCAACAATTGATCCAGCACCAGAGCCTCTTCCTGGACCAACTGGAATGCCATTTGCTTTGCTCCAGCGGATAAAGTCAGAAACTATTAGAAAGTAACCAGCATAGTTCATTGAAGTGATTACACTTAGTTCATAATCTAACCTGTCGTAGTATTGCTTGAAATCGATATCATGTTGTGTGTCATCATCTGGTTTGGTGTCATTCCAGCGCGTGACGCTGGAATCTCTCTGGATCCCAGTATCAAGTACTGGGATGACAGTGGAGGGTGTTCTGGTGACAGAAGAGGATTTTGCAATACGCAGCTTCAATCCTGCAACTGCCTGCTCCCTCAGTTCTTCATTCTCAGTTTTATTTTCTCGACAAGGAAATTTAGGCAAGATAGGCTGCCTGCTTCTTGGCATGTAAGAGCACCGCTTAGCTATCACTAAAGTGTTATGAATTGCTTCGGGAATGTCGCTAAACAGCTCCTCCATTTCTGCCACAGATTTGAAGTAATGCTCGGTAGTTAACTTCTTTCTGTTATTCTCCAGGGCATAACTCCCCTCCGATATGCACGTTAATATGTCATAAGCTTCATAGTCAGACCTATTTGGAAAAAACACATCGTTCGTTGCAACCAGTGGTATATTGCGCTGATAAGCAAAGTCTATCAAAGCTTCTTCAAGCTCTAGCTCTTTATTCAATCCATGACGCTGCAATTCAACATATAAATGACCATTGAATGCTGAAAGCAGTTTTTCAACCGTTTCTTTATCTTGCCCCAACAATAGTTGAGCCAAACATCCACCGGTTAAAGCGATCAGACCCGTACTTAAATTCAATAGCTCATCAAAATCAACGTAAGGAATATCGCTGTTATTCTTGCGCTTTTTAAAAGACTCACTCACCAAAGTGACTAAATTAGTGTACCCTTGCTCATTTTTTGCAAGCAATAATATAGGTAAATTTTGTTCTGAATGTTTAACTATAATATTGCATCCTATTATTAGCTGTATTCCCCTACTTGCTGCATATTCTGAAAACTCAAGCGAGCCAAACAAGTTGCCTGAATCAGTAATTGCAACCGCTGGCATTTTATTTCGCAAACAAAGGCCGATCAGCTCCTCAATTTTAACCGAGCTTTCAAGCAGCGAATAAACACTATGAACACGTAAGTGTATGAACATAAAAAACTTTAGATCAACAAAAAAGGATAACATTAATTTACCCATGAGAACATAATTTTCATGAGAACAAAAGCCTATAAGATTTCTCAAATCTAAGGTTAAAATACAAAAAACTTACTTGACGAACTCCGCCAGCTCCCTTATCATGAAACTGAAGGTATTCAGTTATCTTCATCTGTGCAGATTAAACAGTAAAAAAACAACGTAGTTGGCGTCTTATTTTTAATTTTTTGCACTATGTGCACCTTATGTCTTCACAATATTTCTGGGTTTTTACCCATATAAGCTGAAACGCGCTTATAAGTCGTTTAAGACAGTATAGTACGCCAATTTGAAGGATTAGAGAGTGAACACTAATTACCACGGGGTTTCTTTTGCCTTTTTTTCTGCTTAGTAAATTTCTTAAACATTTTAGCTAAGGTTAGTTGCACTTAAAAGCAGCTAAATTGCAGTGTTTAAGACTTAAAAAACGCCAATGTTTTAAAATAGATATTAACCGGGGCTTCTTTTGCCTTTTTTTTCGTTTGGTAAATTTCTTAATGTTTATAGCTAAAAGAGCCCAAGAGAGGTGTCATTCCAGTGCCCCTGTGATGTCATTCCAGTGCTTGACACTGGAATCCAGTTTTCCATATAATCTCATCGAAAACGTTGTAACCACTTTCTATGCTAGTTTTCTTGTTTACAAGCAAACTTTCCTGGATCCCAGTGTCTGGGCACTGGGATGACAGCTAGCCTGACAACCGTCATCCCGCTGCTTGTTAGTGGGGTCTATGCTAAGAGATACCGCGGCGGTATGACGTAGGACTGCTGTCATTCCAGTGCTTGGCACTGGAATCCAGCCTTTATTATGCAGCCACTTGGTTGAAATTAAGTCTTCTGGATCCAAGTAGTCAAGGCACTGGGATGACACCCTCTTGGATGGAAATCAGCGTCAGCTACTGGGATGACAGCTAGCCTGACAACCGTCATCCCGCTACGTGTTAGCGGGATCTAGAGATACCGCGGCGGTATGACGTCTGGCCTGCACTAGCTATACTAAGCTAATCATCATCTCCAAACATAGAGCTAATTTTTTTGCCTCCAGGAGAAAATTTGTTAGTCCAACTGCTTTGCACTTTGGTTACGTCTTTAGTGGCAGTTTTATTGCTGTATTCCTTGATTTCCTTATCTATTCTCTCCATTATTTGTGGATCCAGGTAGCTCTTTTTCCATTGGTCAGTAGCAAGGAACACTTTATTTAGGTCTTGAGTGCGGATTAAGTATTCTTTGTCTTTAGGGTAAACCTCCTGCGCCCAAGCAAATAGCTCAAAATAGCGTGCAAATAATTCAGATGCACGTGATTTTGCAGTTTGATAAGCCTGTATCTCCTTAAATATAATTTGGCCGATAATTTTCTGCACAAGAATATTTGCTTGCTTTAGGTTCTGCTCGACATCTTGATAAACTTTATGGAGAAATTCCTGTTCCAAACTTAAGTTCAGTTCATTTTCAACCATATGTGAAAGTTCATGCACTATAATGTATGGGTTTGACTTCCTCAGTACAATAACATATTTATTTACACTGGAAGACCTGATTGTCTTACACATCCCCTCTTCCATATCCACTAATCCCTCTTGGTATATTTCAAATGAGAGCCTATTTTGCTTTATTAGTGATAAAGTGAGGTTTAATGTGTTTCTAAACTTTTCAAATTGATAGAGATATTCGACATACCGTATTGCATTTTCACTGCTTCCTACTTTAGTCGCTTGTTTTATTAAATTCCTGATTAGCATATCTATTATTTAAAGGAATTTTTTTTATACTCAAGAGCTATAAAGTGTTTTTAGGAAGTTTGATTGCAGATATAACTAATGAAGATCACATAACTGCATGAACATTTGTTTTTAACGAAACGAATGGTGTCATTCCAGCGCGTGACGCTGGAATCCAGAAATTCCTACTGTACGCTGGGTTGGTGAGCATAGAAAATAGCTAATCTTATGCTCAAATAAACGTTTTTGATGGGATTGCATGGAAGGCTGGATCCCAGTACCGAAGCACTGGGATAACACCCTTTCCGGTGGCCAAGTGTTAAAGCCATGTTGTGCAGATTAGCTTAGTAGAGGAGCTTTCCCATTAAGGTCAGCAGCTTCAGACTTTGCGTCACTAAACTTACTTAACACTTTATCAACAGCCCAAGTCAGTGGTGTAATAATGAGTGCTGCAGCCCAGATGACGGCTGAAATAATGTAAGACAAGACTAAACTTAAGAACTTAGCGCAGGTTTCACCATGTTGTTCTGCTTTGTTCTGCAAATTATTGGTATACCCTAAAAGAGATTTTGGACCATCTGTTCCCTTTAAATGTGAAATTAATTTTACTGGCAAATACGTTAAATATGCAACCCCTGTATAGAGTACAAGTAATAAATTTGCAAAGCCATGATAAAGTCCATTATGTTTCGTACCGCAGACTTTTTTCTCTCTTTTTCCCAAAGTTGTTGTTGAAGTATCGGCATCTTTATTTACCCCTACGAGCATATCCTTCACTGGTCCCACAACACTATCGATATGATGAACAGACTTATAGAAACAGTTTTGTGGAACTTGACTGTTATTTTTTTCTACAGCAGGAACAGTTCCGTGTTGAGCATATTGCTTAAAATTCTCATATGAATACTTAAGGTTTTCACATAAACTTGACATATTAGCCTCCTAAAAGAACTATATAATAAAAAATGTAATTATTATTAACATTACTGTACTAGTATAACTTATTTTAGAACAATTGCAATAATATGAATATTTTAACCAAATTATATGTTGCACAAAAGCATATATTGCTCTAACATCGCAGTAGGTTAGAAATTGAGGAGGTTGAATGAATTTTACTTTACCTGAATTACCATACGGTAAAACAGCTTTGGAGCCTTACATATCTGCAAAAACCTTAGATTTTCATTATGATAAGCACCATAAAGGATATTTAAATAAACTCAACGAGCTGGTTGAAAATACGGATTATCAACATGTGAAAATTGAGGAATTAATAACAAAAGTGCATGGTAATAGCGATAACTTGCCTATATTTAATAACGCAGCACAAGTTTGGAACCACACTTTTTATTGGAACTCAATGAAAAAAAATGGTGGTGGTAAGCCTAAAGATAGTAGTCTTTTAGCAAAAAAAATTCAGGACGATATCGGTGGCTTTGATAAATTTTATGAAGAATTCTCCAATTATGGAGTAAGCCAGTTTGGTAGTGGATGGGTGTGGTTAGTGCTTGAAAAAGGAAAGCTCAAAATCACCAAAACTCCAAATGCAGATTTGCCATTAACTTATGGTCAAGTGCCATTACTCACTATGGATGTGTGGGAGCACGCATACTATTTAGATTGTCAAAATCGTAGAATTGACTACATAAAAGTTTTTCTTGATCATTTGATTAATTGGGATTTTGCAGAAGAGAACTTAGAAGAGTATATGAGATGAATGTACCCCAGGTAACAAAATTAGATAATGGTCTGCGCATAATAACTGAGCAGGTGCGTGATGTTGATTCCGTAGCTTTAAGTATACGAGTTGGTGTTGGCAGTAGAGCAGAAAGTGCAAGTCAAAATGGAATATCCCATTTTTTAGAACACATGGCTTTCAAAGGGACGAAGACAAGAACTGCATTTGAAATTGCAAAAGCTTTTGATGACATAGGTGGGGTTTTCAACGCTAGCACCGGTAGGGAAAGCACTACCTATTATGCAAAGGTTCTCAAGAAAGACATAAAAACTGGTATTGATATATTAATAGATATATTGATGAATTCTACGTTTCCAGAAGATGAATTGGAACGTGAGAAGGGTGTTGTAATACAAGAGATTTTTCAAACTAATGATTCACCAAGTGACATTGTTTTCGATAAATATTTTGAGGCAGCTTATAAAGATCAACCATTTGGTAAGTCAATCTTAGGTACGCAAGATACGGTAAAGTCATTTACTAGGGAAAATCTAAATAACTACATAAACGAACATTACTTTGGCGAGAATATGCTATTTGCCGTTGCAGGAAATGTTGAACATGAAGAAGTTGTTGCATTAACCAAAGATTTTCTCTCAAAGATTCATTCTAAAAAGCTGAAAAAAAGCCAAAATGCGACGAGCTACACTGGTGGTGAGTATTTAGAACATCGTAAATTAGATCAGGTGCACTTGCTAATTGGTCTACCTAGTGTTTCTCGCCATGACGATAAATATCACACGTTTCAAGTGCTTGATTCTATATTAGGGAGCGGAATGTCATCACGTTTATTCCAGGAAGTAAGGGAAAAGCAGGGATTAGCTTATTCTGTTTATTCATTTAATTCCAGCTATACTGATACAGGAATGTTTTCCATTTTTGCTGGTACAGACAGTAGTAACTTAGATAAGCTTTTAAAATCTATAACGACAGAGTTGAAGAAGTTGTCCACAGATGATTTGAGGGAAGAAGAAGTAAATAGAGTGAAAGAGCGAGTAAAATCCCAAATTTTAATGTCACGCGAAAGTGTGAGCTCACGTGCTGAAACATTGGGGCACTACTACGGTAACTATAATAGGTACATCAGTAAAAATGAATTAATAGAAAAAATTAGTGCAGTTACCACTGCTAACGTAAAAAAAGCAGCAGAAGAATTGTTATCTCAGCATGAAAAAACCACTCTAGCTGCAATTGGAGAAATTGAATCATTGCCAAGTTACGATAAAGTGGTTTCTATGCTTAAAGCTTAGTGCATTCTGTTATATTGATTTGGCTGCTTTACAATATAATTTAGCACAGTGATTAAAGAAGCGTAAAGTTGAAACAATGTGCTATGAACCACACATATAAGCAATTATATGTATTAAACAAGAGCCTGACATTAGTTTTAATTCTTCTGTCAGTTAACTCTTGTCTTTTATACATGAATCACTTACCTATTTTAATCCCACCTGCATTTCTGCTTTGTATAACCTTTTCCATATGATTTTTAGGAGGTAATGGTGGTGTTCTGCTTGCAGGATTCAAGTTTGTATTTTTCTTTTGCCGATCAGCGTTCAATGCCTCTTCACGAGTCTGAAATATAGGCTCCCCATCATTATAGTTCGAGTTTATGTCTTTCTTTTGCGGAGGATAGTTCAATGCCTCTTTACGAGTCTGGAATATAGGCTCTCCATCATTATAGTTTGAGTTTATATTTTCCTTTTGCGAACCAGCGTTCAATAATTTCGATATCTCTCGCCCTAGCTGATCACCTTTATAATTATTGTTAAGATCTTTGATTTTCTCCTCACCCAATTCCATTATTCGAATTAGAGAGGTATCAATAAAATCCGTTTTTATTTTGTCAATATCTATCGATTTATTACCATAAATCGTAATTTCACTTTTACCTTTTTCACTATTCACATCATAGCCTTGCTCTTTAACCCCTGTTATTACTTCCTTCTTTAATAATCTATGAATAGTATTTATTATTTTTTGACCACAATCTTGAAAAAAATCTCTGATTGTCTCAAATGCCTTTAATAAGGAGATGGTTTCAGTATGTGCGTATTTTTTACCTAGTGGTGGCTCTTCAGCATTCTGGTGTATAGATTCTATTTGCTGAGGGTCAAGCATCATTGCATGACGTTTTGAGCGTGTTGGGTTTGCTTGTGTTTCAGATGACAACATGCCCTTAATATCTTGTTTTTTATTCTCACCATCAGCAACCATACCATCACTTGATTTCCTTTTTTTAGGAAGTAATTGTGGTGGCTCCTCATTATTCTGGGATACTGCATTTAAATTCTTAAGTTTAGGAGGTAATTGTGGTGACTCTTCTTTCCTAGGACTGATAAACTCTTGTACTCTTTCTAGATAACCAACATTTTTGTCCTCTTTAGGCACTCGCGCACCTTCAAATTTGATTTTTTGTATCTCTTCAATACTCAGCCCATTTTCTTTAAGCCATCCCCCTCTTTTACTCATTGATGCAACAAACTCATTAATCTTCTGAATATTTTTTACATCATCATCAACTAACATTACATTTTTTGGCAACTCACCATGTTTATCCTTGTACTCCACAATTGCTTTACAGATATGCAAATTCTTTCCAACTTTACTTTGTTGTTCTTTATCACCTTTTAACTCATTATCATAATTTTCTGGAAATCTACCAAATACAGAAATACTGTCTGCTTGTTCTTTAGATAAGCCCAAATGATTTTCTACAACCCTTTTTACAGCATCCGGATATTTTGTATATGATGCAATATTCACTTCTATTCCGTTTGAAAGTGCAGACTGTAATGTAGATTTCAACCTCTCTTCATTTTTCATTCCACCTGTATTTTTTAGAAAATCTTTTATATTGTGATCAGTCACTGCATTTTTCGCAGCAGAATTATAATCACTTTTTTCAATTCCGGAGTGTC
The DNA here is from genome assembly GCF_947251615.1 of Wolbachia endosymbiont (group A) of Apoderus coryli. Taxonomy (NCBI): domain Bacteria; kingdom Pseudomonadati; phylum Pseudomonadota; class Alphaproteobacteria; order Rickettsiales; family Anaplasmataceae; genus Wolbachia; species Wolbachia endosymbiont (group A) of Apoderus coryli. The sequence goes on from NZ_OX366367.1 coordinate 928,156, forward strand.
TACCAGAGAAAACAGCATGCATGTGTCCATTAGTGATAGTGTTATCAAAATCAAATATTAATAGGGTATTATTTTTTATAACCATACCTTTGCCTCCAAATTTTTACAAATAATGGATAAAGGTTAACATTAATAGATTAATTATTTATTATAACCTTTCTAATTAATAGTGTGATAAATAAAGTAAATATAACAAGAAGTAAAAATCAACAGCATAAAGAAAAGACTTAAAGAGAAGCCAAATCAAAGTGCAATGGTATTTCACTAATCCAATTATTTTTCTCTTGATCTAGCCTATCATCTAATATTGCCTGTCTTATTGATTCCATTAACTTATTCATGAAGAAAACGTTATGAATGGTAACGAGCGTGTAAGCCAGGAGCTCTTTAGCTTTCAGTAAATGGTGTATATAAGCTCTTGAATGTTTTCTGCAGGTAAAACATAAACAGTCACTTTCAATTGGGTTATTGTCCAGCTCAAATTGTTGATTCCGCAAATTAATATGCTCTTTGCACTTTGAAGAAATAGAATCTCTATTTTTTACTTTAATAAGCGCACCACCATGCCTTGCCAAACGAGTTGGATGCACACAATCAAACGTGTCAATTCCAAGACTTACTCCATGAAAGATGTCCACAATTCCACCAATACCAAGCAAATGAGTAGGCCTGTCTTTTTTTAGGTGGTCCATAGTGAAAGAAACTACATCGTACATCTGCTCTTTACTTTGACCAAGTGATCCACCTATTGCTTGACCAAAAAATGGCAAATCGTTGATAAAATCACAACTTTCTCTACGTAAATCTTGATACACTCCGCCTTGACTAATTCCATACAGTGCCTGCTTGCCATTATTGTTTTTTTCAAATTCATTTAAAGAACGTTCAGCCCATCTGTGACTCATGAGCATTGATTTTGCTGTGTATTCTTTGCTGACGTGGAATGGAGTGCATTCATCTAAAACTAGGATTAAATCTGCACCTAATTTCTGTTGAATTTGTATAGATTTTTCAGGAGTTAAGCAATAAGTTTTACCATTAATGTAAGAACGGAAAATTGCCCCGTCCTCATTAATTTTGATCAGAGTTTTTTGTTTTTTTCTTATTCCTTTTATCTCTTCCGAAACTGATCCGTGGCCTAAGCTAAATATCTGATATCCACCTGAGTCAGTTAGCATTGGCCCATTCCATCCCATCATCTTGTGCAAACCACCAAGTTTTGCAACAGTATTCTCTCCTGGTTGAAGCATTAGGTGATAGGTGTTGGAAAGTATTATCTGAGTACCTGCTTCACTAATTCTTTCAATATCTGCAGCTTTAATTGCAGCTTTTGTTGCACAGAATATAAAAGCGGGGGTTTCTACGCTTCCATTTGGAGTTTTAATTGTTCCAACTCTTGCAGAACCTGATTGCTTGATTATCTTAAATGCAAATTCTTCTTTCATCTATTTGCCTGAAAGTTCTGTTATGATGTTTTCTACTTTCTCAGGAGTAAGATTTTCATAGAAGTCATTATTGATCTGCATAACAGGAGCATTAACGCATGCACCAAGACATTCAACCTCTTTTAAAGTGAACAAATTATCTTTAGTAGTCTCACCGATATTGATTCCAAGTTTCTCTTTAAAGGTATTTAAAACTTTTTCGCTACTGCATAACCAGCAAGGGGTTGTTCTACAAATTTGTATTAGATATTTACCTACTGGTTTTAAATTATACATGGTGTAGAAATTTGCCACTTCATATACACGAATATGTGGCATATGGAGCATATCAGCAACATAACGCATAGCAGATTCAGGAACCCATCCACATTGCTCTTGAACCAGATATAGTAAAGGCATAACAGCACTACCTTCTCTACCTTTGGGATACATCTCTATAAACTTTTCCGCTTTCTTAAGGTTTTCTGATGTAAAACTAAACTGCTTTTCTTTTTCTGTCATTCGTGAGACTCATGTGAATTTCAACAGATTATATCTGAAGGGCTAATAATTGCAATTGTTGGTTTTTTAAGAGATAGCGTTCTACAGTATCATGCTATCTATAGAGTGGTATTGCTTATCCACCCAGTTTGCGAATTCTTTACTGCTACTCATTTTTCATATTTCGCTCTGCGGATTATAAAGACGTTAATTTTTTAATTTTAGTTAAAATTTTCATTGACATTAACACACAGGGGTAATCATAATAGCATTTTATTAATATTTTAAATAAAATTATGTCTATATTAAGAAGATTACTCGGGATCAACTCAAATACACCGGAAGTTAAAGAAGCGATAGGTTTTAACCCAGCAAACGTAGGGTTAATTGAAGGAGATGGAATCGCTTATGGACTCAGCTATCAAGATAATGGTAATGGGAGCAGTAAAGTAAAATTACTTATTAGTCCATTATATCAATCAAAAACATACGAATGGGGTACAAATATCAGCGTAGCAAATGAATTCAAAGATCAATTATCTCTCACATTAATAGAAGATTCAGCTGAAATAGATAAAGTTGGAGTTATCTTTCCTGAAGAGGGAATTGGCGAAGAAGGAGAAAAATACGTTAAAGGTTTATCTTTTCACACTTACGGAATCAAGCAATCAATCAACGTACCTTCAGTTGAACATTTAGATAAAAGGAAATTACAAAAGAATATTAATAATGGTAGTCCTGCAAATGTGGGCAATAGTTACTCTCAACCAAGAGCAGTGAAAGTTGGTAATGGTGATGTAATTGTAATCGCTCATAACTTAAAGGATCAAACTTTAGTTTCTTGGTACTTAAAGTCAAGCGAGAGCGGGAAATTTAAAGTATTGGATGGAAAACAAGGTTTCACAGAAAGAAAGTTATTGAAGTTTAATAGCCCAGGACAATTGGCATTAGATGGAAATACGATACTTTATTCGCAAGTGAGAAAAGACATTGCTAGGAATCAAGAAGTAAGAACAAATATTTTTAAGTTCGAGATGGCTAAAGTGGTTGAGGATCTAAAAAGTGGAAAGAAAGATGAATGTTTGCTTGGTAAGAAAAATTGTCAAATAAATACAGCGTCATCTATTACTTCTAATCCAGGCGAAATAAATTTTCTACAGTATGTGAAACGAACTGAAGGTGGTGATCTAGTTGCTTTTCTTGCAGAAGACCGGTTGCCTAATAAACAAACGTTACATTTAATAAGTCTTGTTAAGAATGGATCAAAATCGAACTTTACTGTTTGCGAATTTGCAGATTCTATAGAGCAATTGTACGTTAAAGACAATGGTCAAGACAGTTTTATTGTAACTGCAGTAAGTGGAGAAAACATCGCAATTTTCAATCATCAAAGATTTGAAAAACCTTCTAAGGTAACAATAATACCGGCAAGTAGCATCAAAACTCTCAGCGATTTTGTTAATATCATTAACGGTCGATTAACACCTGATATCATTTCTAGTAGTACCGTGGCTCCTATAACTGTTACAGAGACGGTTGTGACTTCTAAGAAAACGCCGACTGCTGCAATTACTAGCACAACAGAAACCGACACTGTAAAGACTACCAAATTAACAACAGAAGCATCAACTACCGTTGCACCTACTTCTACAATAAGTAAACCTTCAACAGAGTCAACAACTCAAACAAGTACAGTAACAGTGGAGCCAACAACAGAAGCCGTTGCACCTACTTCTACAACGAATAAACCTTCAACGGAGTCAACAACTCAAACAAGTACAGTAACAGTGGAGCCAACAACAGAAGCCGTTGCACCTACTTCTACAATGAATAAACCTTCAGCGGAGTCAACGACTCAAACAAGTACAGTAACAGTGAAGCCAACAACAGTAGCAAAAACAACTACTACTTCACAAACGACCATGGTTGCTACAACGTCAACTAGTACGCCGATAGTAACTTCGGAAACTGGGACAAGTACTGTAAAACCTACAGCAGCGACTGTTGCGTCGACTTCTACAGCAAGCAGTACTACGATGAGTAAGCCTTTAACAGAGTTAACAACTAAAATAAGTACGGCATCTACGTCATCAGAGCCAACAACAGTAGCTGAAACTATTGCCACCTCACAAGCGACTGTGATTACTACAATGCCAACTAATGCGCCAACAACAAACTCAGAGAGAACTACACAAACAGTGTCTACTATGCCGAGTACTAGAACAAGGGAGTTGACAACTCCTATGTTCACTACAACTTTATTTTCTCAAACTACTTCTTCACCACAGCCTACTCAACTTGCTATAGGGTCCAATAGGGCAGGAATGATAGGGGGATCTTTGGTTGGAGCAATAGGTATTGTTGGAATTATAGGATTCATAGCATATAGATATGTTAAGGGTCGTAATGCTGCTCCTGTGTTAGAACTAACTGATTTGGGTTATAGAAGGCGATCATCTTCAAGTAGCGATGAAGAAATTTTTACCACTGGTGACAGAATGCGAACTATGGATCAATCTGAAACAGTGCTAGACAGTATATCAGTAGAAAATAGTAGTCGATCAAGAAGTAGCTCATCGTCTTCAGCAAGCTCTTGACTGACTGAAGCGGAGTCTAAGAGTGAAAGAAGCTTATCTTGGGATAGCGATGATGTGCCGGAATATCACCTTTAGCTATTTGTCTGAATGTTTTTAATATGTAGACTGTTAGGAAATTATCTTTTGCTTTTGTGATTTTCATGTTAAAGTATAATTCCTGGGTGAAATAAGTAGCTGCTGTTATGTGATAAACATAGCAGAGGAAAGTCCGGGCTCCAAGGAAAAATAGTGACGGGTAATGCCCGCCGGAGGTAACTCCAGTTATAGGGCTACAGAAAATTACCGCCTAAAATATTCTTAGGTAAGGGTGAAAAGGTGTGGTAAGAGCACACCATGGCAATGGTAACATTGGTAGTCGAGTAACCAACACTAGGAGCAAGATTAAATAGAAGTAGATTTTATGTTTTCCTCATATCTACTCGGGTAAATCGCATGAGGTAAATGGTAACATTTACTCCAGATAAATAGCTACATAAACAGAACTCGGCTTATATTTCACCTAGGCGTCACATGATACGTGCGATATAAGCCATGCTATATTTAAATGTGTAGGCATTTCATGCGTTGTCCTTCACTTGTTCTGCTTGATAGCCATCACTACTTTCGCCTACATTAACATTAGAATATTCTTCATCATCAACATACTCTTTCAGAACATACCCTCTGCCCCAAACGGTTTCTATGTGGCTTTTTCCATCATTTGCACTTTCAAGTTTCTTACGTAATTTGCACATAAAAACATCAACTATCTTGTTATCTGAAGGTTCATCCAAGCCATTGTAAAGATGATTTAAGAACATTTCTTTTGTTAGTACTGTTCCTTTACGCAGTGCTAGCAATTCTATCATAGAATACTCTTTATTAGTAAGGTGAACCGTTTTACCTTTCACCTCAACAATCCTGTGATCAAAATTGATATTTATATTACCAATCTTTATCACCGATTCAGGATGGCCTTTAGTACGACGCACTATGGCCTTAATTCGAGCTAATAACTCGCTTTTATGAAATGGCTTGGTTAAGTAATCATCGGCACCATACCCGAGTCCTTTAGCTTTGTGATTGACAGCGGATATACATGAAAGTATTAAGACAGGAACTTTGATTTTTGCACTTCTTAGTCTTAACAATATATCATATCCGTCAATATCACCAGGCAAGTGTATATCTAAAATAACTAGGTCATAGTAATCTCCGTTTGAGGAAACCATGTTATTGTTATAATCTTGTGCAGAAGTAACAACGTCACAGAAGTGTCCATCAGAAGTTAAGGCGTTAACCACAGTCTTTGCACTTACTTGATCATCTTCAATTAATAATATACGCATATTTTACACCCCATAAATAATTTATAATTTTAGTAATATATATAACTAAGGAAAGTAATAAATCAAATTTTTATTAACAAATGATCAAAATTACACTTATTAATTAATAGTAAATATATTGTTCCAAAGTTATATAAATAGATCTAAAATATAATAGACATACCATGATAGTAATAGTATTTTTAGTAAATATTGAATTAAAGTTACTATTATTAAAAGAATACTTCGGTTAATAAATATTTAACTATTCTATATGCCTGTGTTATATTTTTAATTTACTTATCCTACTATTTTAAAGTATAAGTAATACTTTCAGGAATATTGTGTGGCAATATCAATTTTAGGTGCTGGTGCATGGGGTACAGCAATCGCAATTTCATTAGGTAGTAAGAAAGATGTGATTTTGTGGACTCGCAATGAAACTACATTTGAATCAATCAACGGGAAAAGAGAAAGTGACAAGCTACCCGGTTGTCGAATTTCTGATAATGTGTCAGTAAAACTGGCTATTGAAGACACAATTAATGCTTCAGTAACAATCCTCGCTGTTCCCACTCAGTCTCTGAGGGAGGTATGTCAGCAATTGCATAATTGTAATCTGAAAAAAGATGTAGCAATAATTTTAGCTTGTAAGGGAATAGAAAAGTCTACATTAAAATTACCTAGTGAAATAGTAAATGAAGTTTTACCTAACAATCCTATTGCTATTTTTTCAGGCCCTAGTTTTGCTATAGAAGTTGCAAAAAAATTGCCCTATTCAATGGTTCTTGCGTGCCGAAATAACATATTGGGTTCAAAGCTAATATCAGAACTACAGCAAGAAAATGTTAAATTACGCCTTAGTAGTGATGTTATAGGGATACAGGTTTGTGCAGCGTTAAAGAACGTTTTTGCTATAGCGTGTGGGATTGTTCTAGGTAGTAAACTTGGGTTTAATGCTCATGCAGCATTGATTACGAAAAGTATGAGCGAAATTAAGGCTTTATACTCAGCAAAAGTTGGTAACGGTAATGTGGATATAAATACACTACTTGGGCCGGCATGTCTGGGTGATCTAATTATGACATGCACATCCTTGAATTCAAGAAACCTATCTTTTGGGTTTAAAATAGGTAATAGTGACAATGGCTTTAATGTTCAGCAGATTTTGTCAGAAGGCAAGTCAGTGATTGAAGGTTTTAGCACTGCTGAGCCCATATTTAATTTAGCAGGAAAGCTAAAGATAAAAATGCCTATATGTGAAGCGGTCTATAGATTATTGTATGAAAGCGCCTCTATAGAGGATACTATTTCTGTTCTTGTAAATTAGTTTTGTACTTTGGTGTATTGTGAAATTTTTATATAAATTGATATCAACATGGTGGCTGTCTGGCACAGTAAAAAAAATGCCAGGTACCGTAGGCAGCTTAGCTTCTTATCCAATTGTTCCTGTAATACTGAGTGACAGAATTTTAGGTGCAGCAATTATTTTTTTTTTATTTTTGATTGGACTATGGTCTATAGGCAATTATATAAAACACTACGAGACTTCATGTGATCCAAAAGAGGTAGTAATTGACGAAGTAGTTGGTCAATTGCTGACAATACTTTTAGTTTCGATATTGTTAAGCCAAGAGATGAATTGCTCTTCATTGTTGTTGTGCTTTTTTTCTTTTAGGTTTTTTGATATAATAAAAACGTGGCCTATAAATTTGATCGATAAAAATACCAAAGGTCCTTTAGGTGTTATGCTAGATGACATTATAGCTGCAATTTTAGCCTGTGTTCTTATAGGAGCCTTTTATTGTTTATTGTTGATGTATGCAGGATAAAAAAATTTATTATTCAAGCTTAATTGTTCAAAATCTAAAGGATTATATACTGTACACAGCGAATTTATCTGAGTGGGAAGTACACGATGAATTTGATAACGTTACATTTACAATAAATGGTACCAGGGAGTCATTATTTAATTTTGTGTTCTGTGGAGATCAATGTACCGAGCTTTCTATACAAAAAACTCTAGATTATCTCAGAACAAGAGATATAGAAGCAACATGGGTAATAAATTCACATATGAAAGTAAGAGATATTTTAGAAAAGTGTGAAATAAAACACGTTAGCACACCAAAAAAAGCTTTACTTAATATGAAAAATTACTTTTTACCTGCTGATGTTATTCCAAACTTGAGGTTAAATGCTGTAAATGGTAGCGACCTCTTAGAACAGTTAGATTTACACACTTCTAAAATTTTTTATCATGGCGTTGGAATTGTCAGCACATTTTTTCGCGGATTATCAAATTATGATGATAAAAACTCAAGATTAAGATTTTTTCTTGTAACACTAAATAGTGAAATTATTGGGACATGCGGTCTTTATGTTCAAGACAGCGTAGCTGGTTTTTATAGTGATGGAGTTTTACCAATTTACAGGAATCGTGGAATAGGTACCCAAATGGTTTTAGAAAGAATAAAGATAGCTAAGCAGCTTGAATGCAAATATATAGTAGCACATTGTATGAAATCTTCTGTGAACCTTTATAAGAGATTGGGCTTTCAAATGTTAGGCAATCTTTACTTATATACCTCTTCAGCATAATTCTGAGCGGTTACAAATTTTTACATTTGTTTTAAAAGTGCTATGTTTTTTTTGTATGAAGTGGTTTTAATATTGATTCTAATATTATTCTTTCTCTCTTATTCTAAATTAAAAATTAGTAATAAGATTAAGAACTTACAGCATCAAAATGTTATCATAAATAATTTAATTGATACTGTGAATGATGGGTTTTATATTTGGGATGCAAAAAAGCGTATAGAAAAGTTCTCTCCCAACTTACTAATTTTGCTTAATACTGTTTTTTACTCGTTTAATGAGTTTGTGAATTTTTTTGAGCAATCAGAAAGCTTAATTAAAAATTTTGTTGAGGCAAAGGAAATAAATAAATCTTTTACTCTAGATTTAAAGTCAAAGGACAGTGAGGTTTATTGCATATGTTACGGCAGAAGCATAATAGATGATTCTACCAATGTGATAGGTGTGCTGTTATGGATAAGGAATGTCTCAGACTATAAGATAAAAGCTAACGGACTTGAGTTAGAAAATAGTAAGCTTACACAAGAAGTGGAGAGCTATAAAAATGTTTTCAACTCTTTACCATTTCCAATACTAAAATATAACAAGAATAGAAAGGTGGAATTTTATAATTTGTTTTATGATAAGTATGTAGATGGTTCTAAGAAATTTGCTATTACCAGTAGCGCTCATAGCACAAAACCAGGAAGGCATGTCGTAACTTACAAGAACGAACCTAAGGTTTTCGATTTTGTTAAAATTCCAATACAAGGTTCTGGTAGCATAGTAATGTATGGGAAAGATGTTAGTGATGCAGAGAAATTATATACTGAATTAAACAGTTATTTAGCTACACAGAAAAATTTGCTTGAGAGGTTGCCGGTTGCTATAGTAATATATAGTAAGAATCAAAAGCTAAAATTTTATAATAATGCTTTCATAAAAACCTTTCAATTTGACCCAAAATTTTTGGCATCTTACCCAACTTATCATGAAGTTATGCTTTACCTCTTCGAATCTAAAAAGCTTTTAGAAAAAGAGGATTTTCAAACTATTAGTAACCAAAGACATGAGTTATTCAAAAAATTATTTGAATCGTATGATGATACGATGCATTTCACGAATGGAAAAGCGTTCAGGGTATTAACAATACCCTACGCTTCGGAAGGTTTGCTGTTCTCTTACGAAGAATGCAAAAGATAATACTTAAACTCCTTCTCTCTCTACCATGAGCTGTTTTACTTTCGCTATTGCTCTTGCTGGATTAAGTCCTTTAGGACAAGTTTTTGTGCAATTCATTATTGTATGACAACGATACAACTTGAATGGGTCGTTTAAAACATCAAGTCTTTCACCTGTCTTATTATCACGGCTGTCAGCAATCCATCTGTAGGCTTGTAATAGTATTGCTGGTCCTAAAAATTTATCACTATTCCACCAGTAGCTTGGGCAACCAGTCGAACAGCAAGCACATAATATACAGTCGGACAAGCCATCTAATTTTTTTCTATCTTCAGAAGATTGAGAGTATTCTTTATTTGGTAGGGCAGGCTTATCTGCTTGTAACCAAGGTTTAATTGATTTGTATTGCTCATAAAATTGGCTCAAGTCTGAGACTAGGTCCTTTATCACATACATGTGAGGTAATGGATATATTTTTACGTCACCTTTTATATCGTGTATAGATCTAGTACATGCAAGAGTATTGGTTCCGTCAATATTCATGGCACAAGATCCACATATGCCTTCTCTACAAGAACGTCTGAAAGTTAAAGTCGAATCTATTTCATCCTTTATTTTTATTAATGCATCAAGTACCATAGGGCCACAACTATCCATATCAATAAAAAATGTGTCTATTCTAGGGTTTTTCTCGTCATCAGCAGACCAACGGTAAATTTGAAATCTTCTGATGTTTTTTGCTCTAGCAGGAATAGGATAAATTTTGCCCTTTTGATTAATTTTAGAATTCTTTGGCAAAGAAAACTGAACCATATCACTTACCTTTTATTGTTTATAGCTAAAACCCTTTGTAGATAACATATTTTATTATCATCTACTATATTTTTATTAAATTCCTTTTAAATCGTGCACATATTGTAGTCAAGCGAAGCTAAAATCTCTCTTTCTAGATTTTTCATTATAATTTCTTCATCTTTTTTTTGGTGATCATAACCAAGTAAATGCAGTAATCCATGCACTAACATGTGTGCAATGTGAGCAAGAATGGGTATACAATACTCATGCGATTCTCTTTTTATTGTGTCTATTGAAATTGCTATGTCTCCTAAATCGCACTCATTAGACAATTGTTCATACGGAAATGATAGTACGTTAGTTGGTTTATCCATTTCTCTAAATTTTAAATTAAGTTGATGTAGCAAGTCATCATCAGCCAGAGCTATTGATATATTTGGTTTATAGTGGTCTATTTTTAATTCTTTTAGAGAAGTATTGATGACACCTAATACAAAATCTTTAGGATTTTCTATGATGCTGCACCATTTCTTGTCAAGAATATTTACTTCTAACATGAGTGACACATCAGTAAGGGTGTCATGCAAATAGCTGACACTGGAATCCAAAAAAGAAGAGTTATAGACCCTTGTGTCATGTACACAACTGTACGAATATTGTACACTAGAAGGATGTCATCCCAGTGCCTAGACACTGGGATCCAGGAATTTTGATTAGACATCAAGTTAGTGAATATAAAAGTAGCTAATCTTATATTAAAACACAACGGCTTTAATGTGGTTGCATTAAGGCTGGATTCCAGTGTCAAGCACTGGAATGACACCTTTGTGTTTGATGCAAAATCGGCTATAACGTTTAATGCACTGCCTTCGAGACAAATATTCATACAGCTGTGCGTTGCGTGCTGAGATGACATCATTTAGGAACTGAAATGACAGGTATTACACATCACTCATGCTTATTATTTCATTCCATTCAATTTCCGAAACTGGGGTAATTGATAAACGTGGTTGTTTTAATATAGCCATATTTTTCAAAAGTGGGTTTTGTTTTATATTATTTAACGTTACTTGGTTATTTAAAGGGTTCAAAAACTTTACATTCACTAATCCGAACTTGTGATCATTAACATGATAATACTCTTTAAATACTTCAACGATTCCAAGTATTGCTTTCTCTTTACCTGTATGATAAAAAAACGCAAGATCGCTTACTTTCATAATTTTCATGTAATTTTGAGCTTGATAATTGCGCACGCCATCCCACTCAACTACCTGCTCCTTTTCCATTTTTTGCCATGAGTATTCACTTGGCTCTGACTTGAGTAGCCAAAGTTGCATTATTTTTTTCTTCTTAAATAAGCCGGTATATCATAAACATTGCTGCCCCACTTAGCTCCTTCGCTTACCTGTTCAGTTGGTTTTGTTTCCAGTGTTTTGTCTTGCGTACTTTCACTGTGACTATAGGGCCACTTAAATTTCTCTTTCTCTGAGTCTTCGCTCTGACTTATAGGTGAAGTTTCTGATTTATTATTGCGACCATCAATGCCAGTTGCAAGAACAGAAACTCTAACTCTTCCCTCCATCGCTTGATCAAAAGTAGCACCAAATATTATATTTGCATTTTCATCTACTTCTTCACGCACTCTATTGGCTGCAGCATCAACTTCAAACAGAGTCATATCTCCGCCACCAGTAATGTTAATTAATATTCCTTGCGCACCTTTCATTGATACATTATCAAGTAATGGATTGGATATTGCAGCTTCCGCAGCACTAATTGCTCTATCTTCTCCTTCTGCCTCTCCGGTGCCGATCATCGCTTTACCCATCTCGCTCATTATTGTTTCTATATCAGCGAAGTCAAGATTAATAAGCCCTGGCATGACCATCAAGTCAGTTACTCCTCTGATGCCAATGTGCAGAACATTATCAGCAAGTTTAAATGCATCAGAAAATGTAGTTTTTTCATTTGCAATTCTAAATAAATTCTGATTTGGAATGACAATAAGTGTATCCACGTATTTTTGCAATTCTTCAAGTCCAAACTCTGCAGTGCGCATACGGCGCACACCTTCAAAACCGAACGGTTTAGTTACAACTCCAACAGTCAATATCTTTTTTTCTTTTGGCGCTCTATCCTTAACTGCGGCTCTTGCTTCTCTGGCTGCTTTTGCAATTACCGGTGCTGCACCGGTTCCAGTACCACCGCCCATTCCTGCTGTGATGAAAAGCATATGACTATCTTTTATATGCTCCATAATCTCATCAATTGATTCTTCTGCTGCACCTTTGCCAACATCAGGCAAAGCACCAGCACCAAGACCCTTGGTTAAGTTAATACCCAGTTGAATTTTTTTATCACACAAAGACTTTTCTAGTGCTTGAGCATCGGTATTTGCGACAACAAAATTCACTCCTTGCAAATTGGATTGGATCATGTTATTCACAGCATTTCCACCAGCACCACCCACTCCCACAACGGTAATCCTTGGGTGTAATATAGGTAACTCCGGTAGACTAAGATCAATAGACATTTAAATTACTCAAATTTAGCGAATTCACTTGATAATAAGTTACCGCTTTTTTAATAATAAGCAAATACTTTTCACTCCTATAGACATAAAATAGTAAATATGGTTTACTTATTCTTAATAACATTTTAAATAACAAATAATAACTTTGTATTTTTAGAAGGTATCATTCTATCGATACAAAAAAATAGAAAATGTTATAAAAAGGGATAGAAACCTATCCCTTTTTATTCTGCTTAAGCTACTTTATTATGCTTTTGCTGGTGCTGGTGCTGGAACTACTCCAATTGCTACTCCAATTTCAGTCAAGAGCGTTGATGCATCACCATCCTTTACTTTAACCTTATCACCATCCATTGCAGGCTTATCACCATCTTTATCTTTTTCACACTTATTGAATACTTCTTTCACTGCATCAATTTGACTTGCCTTACTACTGTTCAGACATGCATACACAGGTGCAGCTATTAAAGCTGCCACCGCAGCAACAACTATCAAACTAGCAACTAATGGATGAGCAACTAAAAATGCAGATACTGCAGTAATAGCAGGACTAACGAGTGTTGCAGCTTTTGTTCCAACTGTACCAACGAAAGCCGCATAAGCTGGGCTCAAAAAATAAGCAGCTGTAAGCGAAATTGCTGCTGCAATTGCTACAAAAGTCGCGGCCGTTTTGTATGGATGGTGACATACGTATTGCCAATTTACGCTAGCAACTCCCTTGGTTGTATTCAAAAACCCTTTCTCAGACTTATTATATCCTGTTTTATTAGCTCCAATGAAAGAATCTTCTGCTGTAATATTTATTGTCATAACTCTACTCCTTAAATAGAATGTTAAAATTTCATTAAGGGCAGTATATAATGAAACAAATTGTCTGTCAAGTAAACTAATTTTTTAATATACCCTTATTCTGTAATTCAACGCTTCAGCAATGTGTGCTCTTTTTACTTTTTCAGTTTTTGCAAGATCTGCAATGGTTCTTGCAACTTTTAATACGCGTGTGTAGCCTCGATTGGAAATGTAATTTTCTTTCAGTACGTATTTTAGCAATTCTAACCCTGCCTGATCTGGTTCAGTAAATTTATTAAATGCTTCACCGCTTACTTCTGCGTTACAACGAACATTCAATTTACTATAACGCTCAGTTTGAATTTTTCTCGCTGCTATCACTCTTTCTCTCATGATCTTAGTACTTTCTCCCTCCACAGAGATTTCAGGAGAGAGTATGCTAACGTTTGGCATTTCAATGCATATGTCTATTCTATCAAGCAATGGTCCTGATATTTTGTTTTTGTAATCTGTGCCACACTTTGGAGCTTTGTTGCACGATCTACTTGCATCACCTAAATAACCGCACCTGCAAGGGTTCATTGCAGCAATCAGTTGAAAATTTGCAGGGTAGGTTATGTGAGCATTTGCCCTTGCAACGGTAACTTTTCTATCTTCAAGTGGTTGGCGCAGAGAATCAAGCACAAGTCTTGGAAATTCTGGCAACTCATCAAGGAATAACACGCCATTATGAGCCATGGTAATTTCTCCAGGTTTTGCATTCTTTCCTCCTCCTATCATTGCTGGCATAGAGCATGAATGATGAGGTTCACGAAAGGGACGCGCTACTTTGAATATTTCATTACCAGTTTTTGTTATGCTGGAAATAATATTAACATCAATCATCTCCTGTTCGGTCAAATCAGGCAGCAATCCTATAAAGCGCTTAGCAAGCATTGACTTTCCAGTACCAGGAGGGCCAACAAGAAGCATATTATGTCCACCTGCTGCTGCAATTTCAGCTGCTCTTTTTGCAACAACTTGGCCTTTGATATCCTTCATATCGGGAATCAATCTTTTTTCTTTGGGTGCATCACTATAATTAAAAATTACTGGCTGAATTAATTGTTTACCCTTAAAGTGTCTGATAATATCAGTTAATTTCTCTATAGCTAGAATTGAAACATTCTTTACCCATAAAGCCTCTACTCCATTTCCCCTTGGGCAAATTACTCCTTTATTTGTCTGTTTTGCATTGATTGCTGTTGGCAGCACACCTGAAACTGGAATAACTCTGCCATCAAGGGCAAGCTCACCCATAATGATATAAGACTGAACTTTTTCAACTGGTATCACATTCATTACAACAAGTAGTCCAATAGCAATAGCCAAGTCATAATGACTGCCTTCTTTCAGCAAATCCGCAGGGGAGAGATTAACTGTAATTCTTTTTGGAGGTAGTAGTAGATTGATTGAATTTAACGCTGCTCTGATGCGCTCTTTGGATTCTGCAACAGTTTTATCCGGTAATCCAACAATATTGACTGCCAGTACAACATTGCATAATTCTATTATGGCTATTTTGATCAAAATTTGCAAGACTTTTTATGCGAAATACTATATACAAGTGATTGTGATTGATTTCAATTTGATGAATTAACATTCTAATAATATTTTGCTTAGTCTGCCAATCCACTTGATCAAGCTTTGATTCAACACTTGAGGAAAAGTTTTTCAAGCTATCTGTAACAAGGCTCAATTCTTGTTGTAGTTTTTTTTGATCAAGCGTTCTTTCTTTCTCTTCTTCAATTTCTTTCAAATGCTGTTTCATTGTTGTGATTCTTGGTTCAAATTCTTCTTGGCTTATAAACCCTTTAGCATAGCTATCAATAAATTTTTTGATACTTAATCTTAACTTACTTTCTTGCTTTTCACGTGTTTGATTATGTAAAGGTTTTTTGTTCTCTGATAATCTACGTTGATATTCATTTGCAATCCTATCTGGCTCTTTCAAGATACTCTTGACTTCTTCCCATATAACTCCATCTAATATATCAGTGCGTATTGATTTATTATCGCAGATTTTATTGCCATTGAATTTGCTAGAGTTTGTACCAGAGCAACGATAGTAATAATATGTCGACTTTTTATGAACGTGGTTTGTACCACAATAAGTATATTGACAACGTTGACATACCATTAAACCTTGCAATAAATATGTTTCTCTTCTTTGTCGTACTCTTGCTCTTTGCCTATTTTCAGTTAGTTGTGCCTGCACTGAATCAAATAAATGCTCATTGATTATTTTTGGTACTGGAATATAAGTCCAATTCTCTTTATCACTATTAAAGCGACCACTTTTAAGTTTACCACAAGTTCCTTTTTTTGATTTTTTTACTTGTGGTTTTGAGCATGTCCTAGTTTTACCATAAGCTGCTTGTCCTATATAAGCAGGATTTTTTAACATGTTCCAAATAGTGCTCCTTTTCCAATACCTTTTTCCTGTTCGTGTTATTACCGGTATCTTATTCAGTTCATGTACAACTTCTCCTATACTTGCTCTTTCTTGGCCAACCCGACTAAATATTTTACGCACTATATTTGCCTCTTCTTCATCAACCTCAAATTGAGCACTTCCTTCACCTACATGTTTTGCTATGTAGCGATAACCGTAAGGCGCCCTACCCATCACACTTATACACCCAGCTTTGGCCGCATGAAGTTTACCTCTACGGTTTCGTTCCATAATCTTTGCACGTTCATACTCTGCTATTGCTCCCTGAATCTGTAGAAATAAATGGGAATCCGGATTATCATCAAACTTATGATTCAAAAATACTATTTCAGATCCAGCCTTTTTAAACTCTTCGAGTAAGATCATTTGATATGAAAATTTACGTGATAGCCGATCAGGTGAATGAATATATATCTTATCAATCTTACCTTCTGCTACTCTATCACGTAAATTTTCTAAGCCAGGACGTTCTAAATTTGATCCACTATAACCATTATCGACAAACTTATGCTCATCTAATAACTCATGTCCATCGCTACTAATGCGACGCTCCAATTCTACAATCTGACTCTCTATCGTATTCTCCTGTGCTTGTTGTCTTGATGAAACTCTTGCATATAAGCTTACTGTTGTCATTTTCTTTCACCTCCTTTATTTTACATTTCAATAATTGTTCATAAGCATCTGCTAGATATGTATCTGCCAATCGATTAGGCTTATAACCCCAATAAATAGCCAACTCTCCTTTTTGCATGTTTTTCTTCCTGTGAATTTTTTTATAGGTTAGGAGACTTCTATTAAACTAAACCAATGCACACCTTATGTCTCGTTTAAGAAAGCTATCTAGTTCACACAAATTCTCCCTAATAAATATACAAGATTTGAAGAAATTATGTCCAAAAAATCTTTGCCTAAATCATCATATTATGTATAACATGGCTTATTTAATATGTTATGGAGATTTATCCAAGTCATAAATTCTGGGAGAGCGACTTAGAAGTTCCTGTTAACCTTTTATTAGATCGTTTTCAGGATTCTAATATACGTCAGTCTTGGTTAGATTCCCTTTCTGGTAAACAACTGAGCATTATTTTTCAGCATTGCTTTAAAAATCATTTAAATGGACAACTTTTTCAAGACGGAGACTACGATGATAGATCCACTCAACAAAAACGTAAGATACTTGCCAGTTACTCTGACTCTCTTTTTAACTATTATCTCATTAGCTACTTTGATCGTACGAAACTTGAAGCTACAGTCAGTGAAGTAGCAAGATTTGCCCTCACTCAAGAGTTAATGAGATCGTACCTGATAAAAAATAATACTAAGTATGATAAAAGATCCTTGTTATTTTTACTGTTTCACATAAATTGTGAACTTCTAAAATCTGTCTATCACTTTGATAAAGTACAAAAGAGAGGTTTCGTATCATTTGCTCTACAGAAATCACCAAGACAAATAAACACTTCATTCAAGGAATTTATGTCACAAGAAGCTGTAGAGCAGATACTGAAGTTTGAAAACCAATTGCAGGGTTTTTTCCATCATCAAGATCGGATATATATGTTTGTACGTCGAGGAAGTGACATGGATTTACTGCTTAATTCAAACAAAGTTGTTCATGGCCATAAACCTGAGTGGATGATTTTAGATTTTTCGATTGATGGTACAAAGGTTAATCTCTGTGCTAAAAATACCAATAAAGCTGTGGAAATAGCAAATAGTATTGTAAGTGGTTATTTTAACTGCGAATGTACTTTTGTAAATATACAGGATAAGAACTTTCTACTACAAGTGCATAAATTCCTTCAAGCATGTATAGAGGGTTCTGACCCTAATATTTGTATATTTGAGTTAAATTTTAAGTCAGATTATTTTAAAAATAGTAATACATATCTTACTTTAAGTGTAAAGCCGTACGATCCTATTGCACCAGAGTTACATATTTTAAAGCCGTCTATTGGCAACATACTACAATCTATTCAATCAGCTAAAGTAATGTTCCAAAACAAAAAGGTAACATTTTCTTTCAAATCAAGTGGGGAAATTTATTATTCAGAGCATCCGCTCAATAAAAAAGAAAGAGAGGACCTGAAGAAACATATGGAACAATCTTATGGTCTTAAAATCCTTTCACGAGCAAATTGCTGATCTTTTAAGTTCAAATAGTTCTTGGGTTAATCCAAGTCAAAATCACATTAAAGCAGCAAGATACTTATTTGATCTTGGATTGATAAAAATGCAAGAAAGGTACTATATTGTTTGCTCTCGTGAAGAAGATCATCTTGATTGGCCAAATGTAATTGATCCAAGTTGTAGCAATGAGATTTTTATCGATCCAGACTTTGATGAAGCATGTGATGACGCTATTTGTGAAAACTGTTCTCGTCATATTTTGCCTAATACTTATAAAAAACAGAGATTTCATCTCTTATCCATATACTTAAATATAGAGAAAATCATAGACTGGTTTGAAACAAAGTTGAATGATTCAAGACTTATGTGGGAAAAAGTGGAAAAAGGAGTTTATTATATTTGTAATCAAGGTCGTATTGTAAATCTAATAATCCTTGATTTTTGTACTGATGCGATATTTTTAACTATAGATAAACTTAGAGTCCATCCGACAGTTCTCATCACTCTAAAAAAAGATATACCAAATCTATTGCTGAATCTATATGTAGTGCCAATGGTGAAACTGTTTTGTCAGCTTAAGACTGTAACTGAGATATTCCAAGAGGCAGATAAAAGAGGAGTACCAGAGGTGGTAGAAAATACTTCTTTGCAAGTTTTACCAGCTTCATATATTTCGCTTAAACGTGTTGAACCAATTATACCAACAAAACTTTTGGAGTTACAAGTAGTTAAAGGTATGGTATATGTTAATAGTATTGAAGTTATAAATAAAAAAGCTGCATCATGCCTTAATATTTTTCGAATATTGTTCAAGCAATTTTTACATGACTGTGAGAAAGAATTACCACCTGAAAAACATACACTTCTCAATATTAATCAGTTAGAAAAACTCTTGGGACTTAGTTTAGAAGCAGATTTAGAACATCAAATCAGAAAACCATTAAACAAGATGCAAAAAACGATCAAAGCTACATTGGCTGAGAAATTAGGATTAAGTATTGAACGTGATGATGTAATACAAACCCTTGGTTGGCAAAGATCATCACATGGTTATCGTATTAACCCTTTTACTTTGACTATAAAAAAATAGAGTTTTTTGTTATCAAAAATAGTTTTTTTCAGCTCCATGAATAAATTTTCCCACTCCACGTGCAAATGGTCCTGTTTTAATATCGAGCCATTTATCCTCTTTTGAACCATTAGCCATTCCTTTAACTATTTGCTTTGCCTGTAAAAGCTCTTGCACTATACGCTCTAATCTATCTCTTCCCATACTATGAAAAACTTCAGGCAGTCTATGTCGTTGTTTATGTATTCCTGCACTTCCTGTGTGAGTAAATGGATGTCCTGAAATAGCAGCTCGCGCAATTGAATCAATAAGATATATTTTAAGATCTTTATCGCTAATATTTTGAGCTTTTAATTGTTCAGTGATGTCTTCCAATAGCCCTGTTTCTTCATTTCTTAGGTAAGTGCGTATGGTACGATCAGCCAGGCCATTTGCTTTAACAACAGCTCCATAAAATAGTGCATTTTGTCTTGGGATTTTTCTAATTGACCTAAAAATCATTGGTTTAGTCATATCTTCAACAGGCCAAAAAGCAAAAGAACACCTGACTCCATTTACGAGAGCAGAAGTGCCTCGAATAGCATCTCGTGCTTGCTCTACTGTTGATATAGGCTTTTCTCCCTTCAGCTTTCTCATATGATGTGCAGTAATTATTGAAGCTCCAGTGCTACATGCTAAATCAGATAATAAACACATGAGATAATCCCCTACTGCTGGATCAGCATTTAAATCTGCATGAATGAAAGAAGCAAGGGGATCAAATATAATGAGCTTTAAATCCTTTATCCTGCTCAGCTGCTTCATTACCGACTCAAATTCTGGAGAGATTTCTACAACTTTACCGCGAACGTTCTTAAGTATGGTAAGAGATCCTCCGATGTTTGGTAATGGTACAATAAATAGCCTACCTTTATATTTCAATCTCTCGCATTTTGGATCAAGTCGTTCTAAGCGACGATGTATTTCATTTGTATCATCCTCCGCAGAAAATACCACCACAGATCCATGTTCAGTAACAAGTGGACCAAATCCGCATACCTGATCTATGCTACCTGCAACCTTGAGGGCTAGGTCAAGAAGTAGCATACCTTTGCCTGTATCTCCCATTGCAGCCAAAATGGAGGTTACACCCAAAGGAAATAATCCTTCAACCAAGAATCTTTGCTTTGGTACTGGGCCTACAAAACGCTCTACGCTCCAGCTAAAAATATCAAGTGGTGGTTTAATAATTATTTT
Organism: Wolbachia endosymbiont (group A) of Apoderus coryli; assembly: GCF_947251615.1. Taxonomy (NCBI): domain Bacteria; kingdom Pseudomonadati; phylum Pseudomonadota; class Alphaproteobacteria; order Rickettsiales; family Anaplasmataceae; genus Wolbachia; species Wolbachia endosymbiont (group A) of Apoderus coryli. The sequence continues at coordinate 948,799 of NZ_OX366367.1, forward strand.
TCTTGAGTTTTTTTCGATAAATTCTTCAATATTTATTCCCTCTAACACACAATCAGCAGCATCCCAACTCTTTGGTTTATTCGGTGGAATCTTAAGCGTAGCAAGTGATGCAACACCAAGTTCTAAAAGTCTCTTTTCAGCGTTTTTGGTATATTTATTACCTGCTTCATCGTTGTCTGGCCAAATAATAATATGCTTGCCCTTAAGCGGAGTCCAATCTGTTTTATCAATAGGCGCATTTGCTCCAAACATTGCTGTTGTTGCAGTTATTCCTTTCTCTATAAGTGCTTCTGCGCATTTTTCTCCTTCAACCAGAACAACCTTATCAGATTTTAAAATACCTGGAATGTTGTAGAGTGGCCTTATTTCTGGCTCTTTGAATCTTTGTTTTTTAACATCAAATGGTTTAAACTGTTTTTTCTCTAAAGGAGGATCATAACGGTAGACTATTACAATCAATTGGTTATTTTCATCGTAGTAGTTCCAACTACAAGTTAAGTATTGTTCTAAATTTCTCTGTTCTTTGAAGTTGGTTTTTCCAAGCCATTCACTTATTGAGAGCATTACTTCAGGAAACTCTATTCTCGCATTCTTCCCGTGTACCGTTGCCCAAAGATCAATAATGTCACCACCTTCTCCAGTTGCAAAATCTTTCCATAATCCGGCTCTTTCGCCTGTTAACTCTATTACAGTACTTTTGCCCTTGTTACCCTGTACATCACCTACATAAAACTTATCACCACGAAATGTCCCTCTTGGTAAAAGATGAAAAAGACAAGATCTGATGTTTTGCAAAAGCTGAGTTTTTAGCTCTAGCATAGTGTCGGTTTTTGTGGATAAATTAAGCCGTAGCTATAACTTTAGAGTTCTGCCAACGCCCATTTACTCTGCTAATGAATTTTGCTGGTATTGATTTACCGTTTCTTAGCTCATATACTACTTGCAAGACATTTGTACGTTTATTTGGTTGAAACATTACCATACCAGATGTATAAAAACTTCTTAAAGCATTAGCACCAATTAAAGCTTGAAAAGGACTTTTTGCGAGTGTAGCTGTGGATACTTTTCTGGTATGACGTGTAATAATGATTCCAGCCATAGGATTAATTACAGAACGTAGTTTTTCTACTCTGCTTTGCAGGCCAGAAAACATATTTTCATAGTCAAGAGAATCCAAAACGATAAGATCTATCGTTTTAAATTTTTCTCCTATTATATCTTTTATTCTCTCTATACCTTCATCATTTAAAGTTAATCTCATCTTTGTAGTAACAATCAAGTTTTCCTCTGCTAGATTTGGCAGCCTTTGATTAGTTATGATTTGTTGTATGCGTTCCCTGATATAATTGTACTCCATCTCATTTTGCAGATAGATTATTTTTAGTGGCCTTGCTGACTTCATCTTAAGAAACGACACTCCTGCTGCAAGATGTGCAAGCAAAGAGAGAAGAAAATAACTTTTGCCAACCTTTGGCGTACCACCAATGACTAAAAGACCACCTGGAGTGAGAATTCGTGGAGCTATTATATCTTCTGGTATTGGTGATTGATCACTTAAGTACTGCTTTACAGAAAATATTTTTTCTTCTCTTTTCCGCCCTTTTTTTTCTCCACTCTTTGATTTTTTATTGAGCCACTTTCTAGCAGAATATATATCACCCTTAATTAAAATCCAAAGATCAATAATATCACCACCAGTTCCTTCAGTAAAATTACGCCAATCACCAGCTTCCTTACCTACTATTTTAACTGTAATTGTATTTCCATTTAAGTCTCCAATATAAGTTTTTTCTCGGTAAAACTCACCATTTGGAAGTAGGTAAGAAACACACTCCTTGATATTATCAATCAATAACATCTTTAACTCTTTTTGCTTTTTAGACATAAAATTCCCATACATATTTTTCATACGTGTAAAGTTGAGATTAGCTAGCTCACAAACAGTTTCAAAAGATTTTGAATTCAGCCAATTAATTGCTTCTTCTCTTAGCTTTGGGTTTTTTCCTACTGCGTCCTGAATACCTCTAGTAACGACAGCAGACCAAAGCTTTTCCTCGTCGTACTTCAAAATGGTACTCTGTCAATTTCATAATTTTTGCGGTATTCTGGAGTAACTACCGAGGCAATTTTGTTCTTCTCTCCATATTCATCAGTTATAACACCTACCTTTACTGTAAACTCTAAGCCATTTAATTCTGCAACTGAATTTAACTTACGAGCAAGGATTGCATTTTCTGAGTTATCATGTGGATGAATGTCACGTGCCGATTCCAAGATACTGCGAAGCATAGAACGACCCATTTCTCCCCAAGTATCTTCTGCTTTACTACTTTTAATACCAATTATTTGATAAATTTTGTGCTTTGCGTATGGGCCTTCAATAACGGTAAATTCTGTATTTAAATAAATGCTACCGGTAGTGGGGCTTTTAGTAAACCAATGCTCATAACCTCCAGGCTTGATTGTCATTTTTACTTTTACTATTGTCCCTTTAGGTATCAATCTACTTTGCGGTTTTACAGTGTTAAAATCAGTTAATAGGTTTTGTAACATATATCACTCTCCATGTTTAAATTTTAAAACTTGCTTTTAATCTTTGTAAGCAGCTTACCTAAGTGTGGTTCTTCAACCATACTCAGGCGTCCACTACGGTCCTTAGCTGGGTATCCCCAAGGGTTTAAAGTGTGGCAAACAAAAGAGCGCTTCTCCGTTCCATCATTTTTCTTGATTCCAATCATACTGATTACTTCGTCAACTATCCCAGGAATTTCACTAGCAGTTTTAGCCCCTTCGCATTGAGGTAGCCAAATTGGACGATTGAAATCATCGAGATATTGACCTAAAGTGCCAACTATGATGATGTCTTTGTCTCTGATGTGTTGAAATTGATTGAGCCAAGCCATCATTTCCTGAGCAAGTAATCCATATGCAGCTCTCATGTCCTGTTTTCCCGATCTCTCAGAAAAAGCCTCAGGTTGCATTTTTGCCCATAATAGACATAAACGTGAAGCAACGGTTATACTATCTACAAAGATGCATCGGTATTTAGAAAACTCAGGGAAAAGATCTTTGTACTTACCAGATACATGTTCATGGTGTCTTTGGCTATATGCTTGATCAGACTTCAGCGCAGGATTAGGCCCCCCTATAAGACAAGCAATATCTCTAGCTTCATTCCAAGTGCGAAGACTAATTGAATCTCCTTGCCAATCTTGAACAGCAAGAAGCCCTGCTTCAAAATCAAGGCAAAGTGTTGGTTCATCTACGGTCTTTAGGAGACTTGTTTTACCAATACCATAAGGACCAAAGATGACCATTTTTACAGTTGATATTGTTTGCAATCTTTCATTATTATTCAAAATTTTAAGAACCATTATTTATCCATGCTACGATGTATATATATACAAGAAAGGCAAAAATTTTGTTCAATTTTTCTTTTTGCCTTCGTAGTAAATAGGAGAAAGTTTGGCACGTATCTTCTTGATAATATTGTTTAAAGTGGTTCTTGAAACGTTGTTCATTTTGGCAACTTCATGTAAGTTAAAAAATTTAAGTTGCTCACATATATTTTGCCATTCCTTTGGTAAAACCGAGATCATATAGTCTACATCAATGCGTTTTGTTATTTCACCCTCAAGTAGCTCTGTTACATCAATGCTAATATAGTTATTGATATTACGTTTTGCACATTGCTGTTTCTTTAACATGTTAATAGCTTTATTTTCAGTTAATCTTGCTACAAAGGTGTTAAAACTACTTTTATCTTCATCATACTGATCAAGACATGGCCAAATTTCACAGAAGAGTTCTTGCTCAAGGTCTTCGTTATTCTCATCAATAAAGCACTTGGCAAGTTTTAGTCTATAGGCTTGGTATTTTACGTTTTTAACAATTATAGCTATATTTTTTAATTTCATGGTTTTCCCTAAAACAAATTAATGCTTTAAGGATGGAAGTTATTAATGCCCTTATGTAGGACAGGAGCAAAAATAAATAATACTGATGCAATTTTTAATCTATTGATATTCTATTGTTTTTTTTTGAGAATAATACTGATACAATTTAAAATAATACAGTTCAGGTTTTTGGAACCTATTTTGAATGGATTTCAATATTTTTAAGAATGGGTAGCTCAGGCTTCCTAAAGTTATATTAAAAACATATAAGAATTTCATATTTTGAAATTCAATATCACCTAAAGAGCTAAAAATGTGGATTTCGCTATTAAAAGAATAGCTTAAATTTTTAAGAGGAAAATAGTTGAAAAGTATGCTCTCTATAACCTTAAGTTCCGTTCCTAATTACTGGCTTCCTAAATCAGGAATTAGGAAGCAGGAATCTAGAATTAGCCTGTATGGCGGGTTTTCACCATGCGTTCCTAAAACCGTTCCTAGGAACGGCATATCTGAAGTCCGCCAATATGGAGGATTCTAGCTTCCTGAAACCCTTATATATAATATATATATAATACATATATAAAAATATACACATATATAAAAACATATAAAATATAAGAGTAGAATAATAAAAACCTCTAAAAGTAGAGAAACCCGTTTGAAAGGTCTTCAAATTCAAGAATTATAAAAAAAAATTCCTAAAAATTTGAAGATTTTTTGGACGAAAATTTTTCAAATCTTGTATATATATGTACACAACAATTGAAAGGCTTGGTAAACAAACTGGCTGTAAAAGAGTTTTTATGTTAGTTGTTAAATTTCGAAAATTAAAGATTTTTTGGACGTAATTTTTTCAAATCTTGTATATATATGTACTCGGCAATTGAAAGGAAATGCTCACCCTAGATCTTGGCAAACAAACCGGCTGGACTATTTTAAATGATGGAATAGTGCAAAGTGGAAGTAAGAGTTTTCATGTTAGCAGGTTTAGTGGTGGTGGAATGCAGTTTTTAAATTTTCGTAATTGGCTTAATTCACTTAAGTATAAATTTCCAGGCATTGAAGTTGTATACTTTGAAGAAGTGAGAAGACACTTGGGAACTGATGCTGCACATATCTATGGAGGGTTTTTAGCACACCTTTCTGCTTGGTGTGAAGAAAGTAATATTCCCTATCAAGGTGTTTCGGTTAAGACTATTAAACGTTTTATAACTGGCAAGGGCAATGCAAGTAAAGCTGATGTAATTGAAGCAGTGCAGGAAAAGGGTTTTTGTCCAACAGATGATAATGAAGCAGATTCTTTAGCATTAATGTTCTATGTTATGAATTTTAGTAAAGATTTTAATATGTTGGAAATATCATAAAAAGTGGGTCCTTTTGGCCAAGCTGGAGGGTTTGGTGGTCCCGACCTCGGGCCTTCTTTAGCGTTAGACATATTTCAAATGTTAACTACTTACGAAATTATAGCTGAGCAGTGCTAAAATAAGGAGAAAAAAAAGGTGAGAATTACGCAAGCAGAATGGGCAAGGGAAAAAGGGTTTTCGAGGCAATATGTCTGTTCTTTAGTAAAAAAAGGAATAGTTGAGCTGGAAGATGGACTTATTGACCGAGAACAAGCAAATGAAGCGGTAGCAGCAATAAGAGATCCAAGTCAACCACTGAGGAGAAAAGAGCGCGGAGAAACACTTTCAACGATATTGCTAAAAACGCGAATAAAAAATGAAACCGAGCGTGGTAAACTTTTGGAAGCTAAAGTGAAAGCTGAAATAGGCAAATTTGTGTCAATTGAAGAGGTAAAAACTGAAGCATTTAACGTAGCAAGAGTTGTTCGTAATAATTTGCTTAATATTCCAAATAGAGTTTCAGCACTGCTTGCATCACTGAGTGACACTGAAAAAATTCATGGAACATTGACCGAGGAAATTACAAACTCACTTGAAGAGTTATCTAATATTAAATTTTAAATAATGGCTGATAACTTAAGTTTAGAATTAATAAAATGCCTCATTAATCAACCTGGATTAGATGTTAATGTCAGAGGATTAAATGGAAAAACCCCACTACATTGCGCTATAGAGTTTGATGAATTAAGTATGGTGGATCTGCTACTCACAAAAAAGAATATCAATCCTTTTGTAGAAGATAATGATGGCAAAACATCTCTTGATTACGCCAAAGAAGAGAAAAAAGCAGAAATATTGAAAGCGTTAATTAGTAACAAATACGGGTCAGAACAAGATAGTTTACTGCATTTAGCTGCAATGATAGGTGAAGTTAATGCAGTCAGATATTTGATAGGAAAAGGTATTGACGTTAATGTACGAAATGCTCTGCATCATACGCCATTACATCTAGCAGCAGGAATAGGACATGCAGAAGTTGTAAAGATTTTGATAAGAGAAGGAAAAGCTGAAATAGATGTCTTTGATGCGCGAAATCAGACACCAATGCACTATGCAGTTAATAATAAAAAGTTAGAGATAGTAAAGTTACTGCTGAAACTTGGAGCAGATGTAAATAGTGCACGTATGGGACAAAACTCAATGAAATTGTCGCCTGTTCATATAGCTGTAAGTAATACTAATTATGATGAAAGGGATTTATGTCTTGATATCCTCAAATCCTTAATAAAGGAGCCTAATGCTCAAGTCAATTTGCAAGACTATGAAAATAAAACACCACTACATTACGCTGAAAGACTTAAAACAATAGAAGTTTTACTAACGCGAGAAGATATAGACCCTCTGGTAAAAGACGATAGCGGCAAGACACCATTTGATTACGCTAAACCTGAGATAAAAAAGGCTTTGATGAGTAATAAATACGGTTCTGAAAAGAATAGTCTACTCCATTTAGCTGTACAAACGGGAGAAATTGAGCTTGTAGATGCAATTTTAAAGGAAGAAATCGATATTGATATTGTAAATAATAAAGGTTTATCACCGATTTACCTCGCTGCGGAAAAAGAGCATTTACATGTAGTAAAGTTATTGCTGAAAAAAGGAGCAAATTATACACCTGTTTTACATTTAGCAATCAAATCAAACAATTTAGAGTTACTCAAAGTTTTGTTTACTGAAAAAAATGGGGCATTGCTCTGCAGAGATACCGTTGTTAATTTTCCAACCATTCATAATAAATATATAGCACAGAGAGAAATAGCAGATAAGAGGACGAAAAAATATAATAATATTATCTGCATCTGTATTACAGTCAGCGCAACAGCAGTAGCAGTATATATAGGGTTAATCACAACAACAATAAGCGGTGCAATCATTTTTGCAACAATAACAGGAGTATTTGCGCTTGTTATAGCAATAATGATAAGTGAGATGAGCAAAAGATATATAGAAAAGGAATTTCAGAAAAAGATGTTTATGGAATTGGAGGAGTGTAGTTCTACTGTTAATGATGTCGAGATAGAACCAATTATGAGTAGATGCAGACAATGATATACGCCACATCTTTTTCTGAAGGTTTAAGACCAGATCCACTACTTAAAGTATCAGAGTGGGCGAATGAGTATCGAGTTCTAGCATCAACTGCAGCATCAGAGCCAGGGAAATGGAGAACAGAGAGAACACCATATCTTAAAGAAATCATGGATTCACTATCTCCGTCTTCACCTGCAGAAAAAGTAGTATTCATGAAAGGAGCGCAGATTGGAGGAACAGAAGCTGGTAACAATTGGATAGGCTATATCATAGATCAAACACCAGGTCCAATGTTAGTAGTACAGCCAACAGTCGAAATGGGAAAACGTTGGTCGAAGGGAAGATTTGCACCGTTGATAGAGAGTACACCATGTTTAAAGAGTAAAGTAAAAGACCCAAGATCAAGAGACTCAGGCAATACTGTACAAAGTAAGGAGTTTCCAGGTGGAATAGTAGTAATAACTGGAGCGAATAGCAGTGTAGGACTTAGATCCATGCCAGTAAAATATCTCTTTCTTGATGAAATAGATGCCTATCCAGGAGATTCAGGAGGAGAAGGTGATCCAGTACTGCTCAGTATTGCTCGAACTAATACATTTGCACGTCGAAAGATTTTTTTAGTATCAACACCAACGATTCATGGAATAAGTAGAATTGAGAAGGAATTTGAAGCAACAGATAAGCAGTACTTTTTTGTTCCCTGTCCGCATTGTAATTATTACCAAGTATTAAAGTGGTCACAAATAAAATGGGAAAATAATGACTCAAAAACAGCACATTATGTCTGCACTGAATGTAGCGGCAAAATAGAAAATCATCAAAAGACAGAGATGCTAGACCGTGGAGAATGGAGAGCTACAAATCAAGTACACAATAGCAAAGTAATAGGATTTCACCTTTCAAGTCTTTATAGCCCAGTTGGGTGGTATAGTTGGCAACAAGCAGTAGAGGATTTTCTGCATGCAAGGGAAAGTGAACAATTACTGAAAGTTTGGATCAACACAACGCTTGGAGAAACCTGGGTAGATAAGGGAGAAGTACCAGACTGGAAGCAATTATTCAACAGAAGAGAATTTTTTCCCGTAGGCACAGTACCTAAGAGAGAAGTGGTACTTACTGCAGGTGTTGATGTTCAAAAAGATCGGTTAGAAGTAGAAGTTGTAGCCTGGGGAAAAAGCCGTGAAAGTTGGTCAATAGACTACCGAGTATTTGAAGGAGATACAGGAAGTGGAGAAGTATGGAAAAAGCTTTCAGAGCTGTTAAATCATCATTTTATCGGTGAAAATGGGCTTGAATATATGATAAGTATGATGGCAGTAGATGCTGGATATGCAACGCAAGAAGTATACAATTGGGTAAGAGGTCATCAAGGCTGTGGAAGAGTAATGGCAGTCAAAGGTGTAAATAAAGCTCTAGTACCACTTAGCAGTCCAAGCAGAGTAGATATAACAGTTGGTGGGCAAAAGCTGAAAAGAGGAATAAAGCTATGGCCAGTAGGAGTATCGATATTAAAGTCAGAACTTTTTCAATTACTTAATGTTTTAAAAGAAGAAGAGAAAGTGCCAGCAGGGTATTGTCATTTTCCCGAGTATGCACCTGAGTATTTTAAGCAGCTAACGGCAGAGCAATTAGTCAGCAAGGTAGTAAAAGGATACACCAAACAAGAGTGGCAAAAAGTAAGAGAAAGAAATGAAGTATTAGATTGCCGAATTTACGCAAGAGCAGCATCAATAGCACTGGGAGTAGACAGATGGCCAGAGAGTAAATGGAATAGTTTAAGTGAAAAACCAGAAAGTAAAAAATCAAAGAAAATAGTGAAAAGTAAGTGGATCAGCAAGTAGTAAATGTATAACGAAGAGTATTTAGTTCAAATTGAAGAAGCGATAAAGAAGCTGCAAAACGGAGAGCGAGTGGTATCAATTGCATATGGTGACCATGTGGTGAGATATGCAGAAGTAGATATAAATGATTTACTAAGCTTAAGACAACGTATTAAGGCTGAACTAAAGATTGTTGGAATGAAGCCGAAGAGGAAAATTATTTTTGCTACTAACAAGGGAGTTTTGTAATGTTACTAAAATCATTCAAACAACTATTTAGCAAGCCAAAAATCAAAAGCTCAGCCTGGGATGCATCTGGCTCAGGAAGAAGGGTAATGTATTGGCAAGGAGAAACGGGAAGCATAAATAATTTACTCTCTCAAAGCCTTGAGCACTTGCGTAGCCGCTCTCGTGATATGGTAAGAAAAAATCCATATGCAGCAAATATCATTGATACAATAGTAAGTAACTCGATTGGAACAGGAATAAAACCGCAATCAAAAGCTAAAGATCCAGAGTTTCGGAAAAGAGTGCAAGAGTTATGGCTGAGATGGACAGATGAAGCAGACAGTAGTGGAGTAAATGATTTTTATGGACTGCAAGCACTGGTTTGTAGGAGCATGATAGAAGGCGGGGAATGTTTCATACGGTTAAGAACAAGAAAACCTGGAGATGGTCTGTGTGTACCGTTGCAATTACAAGTGCTTGAATCTGAACACTTAGATAATAAAACAAATCAAACTTTAGCAAATGGTAATGTAATAAGAAACGGGATTGAGTTCAATAGACTTGGGCAAAGGGAAGCATACTACCTATTTAAAGAACACCCTGGTGAAAGTACGTTTGGAGAATCAGTAAGAGTACCAGCAAACGATGTTTTACATATCTATAGACCACTAAGACCTGGGCAAATTAGGGGAGAGCCATGGCTTTCTAATATACTGCTAAAGCTCTATGAGCTTGATCAATACGATGATGCAGAGCTAGTGAGAAAAAAGACAGCGGCGATGTTTGCAGGATTTATTACGAGACTCGATCCAGAAGCAAATATTTTAGGAGAAGGTGAAAGTAATGAGCAAGGAGTAGCACTATCTGGTTTAGAGCCTGGAACAATGCAGCTTTTAGACCCAGGAGAAGATATAAAATTTTCAGAACCATCGGATGTTGGAGGAAGTTATGAAGCATTCATGAGACAGCAGCTGAGAGCAATAGCAATAGGTACAGGAATAACATATGAGCAACTAACTGGGGATCTAAGTGGCGTTAATTATTCATCAATCAGAGCAGGATTAATAGAGTTTCGTAGGAGATGTACAATGTTACAGCATAACATAATGGTATTTCAGTTTTGCCGTCCTGTATGGGATAGATGGTTAGAGTTAGCACTACTTTCTGGAGAACTAGACATAGGTGAAGAATGGACAAAGGGAAAAGAAGGAGCAAAAAAAGAAGTAAAATGGATACCACAGGGATTTGATTGGGTCGATCCGCTAAAAGATCAGCAAGCACAGCAAATGGCAGTAAGGAATGGATTTAAGAGTCGATCAGAAGTAGTATCGGAAATGGGTTACGATGTAGAAGAAATTGAGCAGGAAATTGCTGAAGATCAAAGACGTGCAAGTGAACTGGGCTTAAGTTTTGATTCTGACGTTACGGCCAATCAAGAGGTGATATGAAACAACAAACAATATGGCTAAACAGATGTGTAATGGTAGAACCAAGGAGTTTTGAATTACTGTCACTACAAACAGGAAAGCAGCCTATCTTTAAAAAGATAAAACATGCAGTAAGAAATAGTGAAAGAGGAATAATACCGATACATGGAATCTTGACAAAAAAGTCAGAAACTTTTGATGATATTTTTGGAATGACTTCCTATAATCAAATAGAAGCACAAATTACACAAGCAATAGAAGATAGTGATATAGAAACAATCCTGTTGGATATAGACAGTCCTGGAGGAGAGGTCAATGGAGTGTTTGACCTTGCTGATTTTATTTACAGTGCAAGGGGAAAAAAGAGGATAATAGCGATAGCAAATGATGATGCATATTCTGCAGCGTACGCTATAGCTTCTAGCGCTGAAAAGGTATTTGTGAGTAGAACTTCAGGAGTAGGAAGCATAGGAGTAATAGCAAGTCATATAGATCAAAGTGGGTTTGATGAAAAACAGGGAATAAAATATACGACAGTATTTGCAGGAAGTAGAAAAAATGATTTAAATCCACATGAGCCAATAACTTCTGAGAGTTTAGAAAACCTAAAAAGCGAAGTGAATCGTTTATATGGAATGCTGGTTGAGCTAATAGCACGCAATAGAAACCTTTCTGTAGAGGCAATCAAATCAACAGAAGCAGGGCTATATTTTGGCGAGAAAGCAGTAGAAATAGGTCTTGCAGATGGAATTACAATTCTTTCAGAGTTTAAATATATTAATAAAAACAGGAGTATTACTATGAACGAACAAACTATAACTGACCTAAAAGAAGAAACTAATAATTTAACTAAGTATCGTACTGAAGTTCTTGAATTAATACGTTTATGTAATATATCAAAGATGCCAGAAAAGATAGGAGAATTTATTGAGCAGGGCGTAAGTGTTGAGCAAGCAAGGGAGGTTTTAATGGAATTACTTGCAGAGCAAACGAAAAAGACAGAGATACTGAGTGCAATACCACAGAATTCAGGAGAAGAGTTGATGATGCAGGTAGCGAAAAGTCGTAGGCATTTAAAATATATAACAAAAGGAGAAAAGCAAAATGAGTACTATAACCGAACAAAATAATCTAGGTGACTTATTAAAGTATGAGGCATCAAGCCTGTATTCAAGAGACTCAATAGCAGTAGCTAAAGGTCAAAATCTTAAACTTGGTACAGTTGTTGGTCGTGATAAAGACAACATGATTAAGGTAATAAATCCAACTGCCACAGATGGAGCGATAGGTGTAATAACAAGCGATGTAAATAGCAAAGATGGAGATACTAAAGCAATAATAATTACTCGTATTGCTCTTCTTGCCGATCATGCAGTTGTGTGGCCAGCAAATATTACTGAAGAGCAGAAAAATGCAGCAGTAAAGCAACTTGAAGCACGAGGGATCATTATCCGCAAGGGAGCTTAAAAAAACTATTAAAAACACAAAAGGGGAAAATAAAAAATGCAAAATCCATTTACAAATACAGCATTTAGCATGACAGCACTAACAAATGCGATAAATATATTGCCGATAAATTATGGACGAGTTGAAAATTTAAATTTGTTTCCAAGTAGGTCAGTAAGATTTAGACATATTACGATAGAAGAGCAAAATGGAGTATTAAGTTTACTACCAACGCAAGTACCCGGAGCACCAGCAACAGTAGGAAAAAGAGGAAAAAGAAAGGTAAGAACATTTACGATTCCGCACATTCCGCATGATGATGTAGTACTGCCAGAAGAAGTACAAGGAATAAGGGCATTTGGATCAGAGAGTGAACTTAAAGCTCTGGCAGATGTAATAACCGATCATTTACAGCTAATGAGAAACAAACACGCAATAACGTTAGAGCATTTGCGAATGGGAGCGCTGAAAGGGATTATTCTGGACGCAGATGGCAGTGAATTATTAAATCTGTACAACGAATTTGAAATTACGCCAAAAGTAGTAAATTTTGCACTAGGAACTGCAACAACTGATGTCAAGCGTAAGTGTATGGAGGTATTGAGGCACATAGAAGATAACCTAAGTGGTGAATATATGACTGGAATTCATGCCTTGGTAAGCCCTGAGTTTTTTGATGCATTAACTTCGCATAGTAAAGTGAAAGAAGCATATGAAAGATGGCAAGAAGGTGCAGCGCTAAGGAATGATATGAGGTCAGGATTTACGTTTTGTGGTATAACGTTTGAGGAATATAGAGGACAAGCAACTGATCCTGAAGGAACCGTGAGAAGATTTATTGAGAAAGATACAGGGCATTGTTTTCCACTAGGAACAGCGAGCACATTTACAACATATTTTGCACCAGCAGATTTTAATGAGACAGTGAATACTCTTGGACAGCCACTATATGCAAAGCAAGAACCAAGGAGGTTTGATAGAGGGACTGATTTACATACGCAGTCAAACCCTCTGCCAATGTGTCACAGACCTGGGGTATTAGTCAGGGTTGTTGCAACATAACAACACAGGTAGAGCAATTATAAAGCAGTGTGAGGTAGAAGAATGCTTTACCTCTTCTTAGCATGTAAATGTTAGTATATAACGGAGAAATGTGCAAGAAAATATTAAGCGATTATTTAAAGATTGTTTTGCCCATTTAGGAGAAGTGGCTTTATATAAATCAAAGGATAAGTCATATATTGTACAGGTATTAAAGCAACAGCCAGATAAATTATACGAGATTGGTGAAGGACAATTTGTGGGAGAGATGCTTTTTCTTGAGGTAAATGTTTTTGATGTACTGAGGCCAATGGTGGGAGATATTTTTGTTATTGATGGCCGTAAATATAAAGTATATTCTCCACCACTGCGAGATAATTCAGGAATAGTATGGAATATAAAATGTACAGTACTTGGAGAGAAGGATGTTTAACATTGAGGTTAATGAAAATATTGAGAGAATTATTCACAACATTGATGCTAACAAAGCCAAAATAGAATTGGCAGCGGTAAGAGCGCTAAACAAAACGGCATTATGGTTAAAATCTCAGGCTGTCCGAGAAATCAGTGAAGAAAAGCAAATTAGGCTAAAAGTAATTAGAAAAAGACTAAGAATTATCAAGGCAAGGAAAAGCACTTTGAAGGTTTTAATTAGAGCATATCTGTATGATATAAATATAAAACAAGCAAAAATAAGAACAGCATTTAATGATGCATTTATGGCAACGATGCCAAGAGGCTATCGTGGTATTTTTAAACGTGTAGGAAGAACAGCACTACCGATACAGGAGGTTAAACTACCACTTGAACCTGAGGCTTCAAGGATAATAGAAAATCTTGTTAATTATGAAGTTGAAAGGATATTTGAAAAATATTTTACACATAAGTTATTTTATGACGGCATTTTGGACTAATTTACATGAGGCAATCTGTAATACGCTAAAGGCAGAGATACCAGCAATTCAAACTTGTGAGGTTTATCCAGCAATAAGGAAAGAGTTAGCAGCTCCAGCGGTATTTATAGAATTGTCAAGTCTAGAGCAAGGAAAAGATCCAGGAACAGAGGAGCTAGCGCTGAGAGCAAAATTTGAGGCACGAATAGTGATCGATAGCACAATAGAAAATGCCCCTATTATTGTCAGATCATTAGCTGCTGAGGTTGCCAGAGTAGTAAATAAAAATACTTGGAACGTGAAAAATGTTTCACCAGGAGAATTTATATCAGGAGGAGGAGATGATTTTAGGCCAGAGCTCGATGCATATTTAGTGTGGATGGTAGACTGGGCGCACGAATTGCATGTAGGGCGATCGATTTGGGAAGTGAGTAAAATAAAACCTCATTTAATCGATGTGAATGTTGGAAAGTAATTTTGCAATTTCAGAATTGCGGAGGAAATTGGCCAACATTGTCCGTATAGGCATTGTCGAAAAAATAGATTATGAAAAAGCTAAAGTAAAAGTTAAAATAGGTGAACTTGTAACAGATTTTCTTCCATGGATAACAAATAGAGCTGAAAGTTGGTCACCACCAAATATTGATGAACAGGTAATAGTATTATCACCATTGGGAGAATTGTCTTTGGGGGTGGTGTTACCGGCAATATATCAGGAAAAATACCCTCCTCCAGAGAATAAAAAGGAAGTAAATAATGTAAAATTTCAAGATGGGACAAGATTTACATATGATAAAGAGAAACATCATTTAGAGATTGAAGTAGTAGACAAGATAACACTGAATGTTGGGGAATCAAGTGTAGAGATAACAAAGAGCGAAATAAAACTAAAAGCAAAAAGAGTAAATCTAAATTAGGGAAAGGAATGAATAAATCAGTTATACGCCTAGGAGATCACTGTGAAGGAGCGTTGCTGCATTTTTGTATAAGTGGAAGCAGAGATGTATTTATAAACGGAAGACCTGTCTGTAGGCAAGGAGATAATTTTAGTGAAGGAAAAGTAATGACACAAGGGTCGAAAGCAGTGTTTGTAAATGGCAAAGCCATTGCTCGTACTGGTGACCTAATTTCCTGTGGAGCAATAGCAGAAGAAGGGAGTGATAACGTTTTTGCAGGGTAAATAATATGCGTGGTATGAGTTCTGAAACTGGTAAAACAATAAGTGGTATAGAGCATTTAAAACAATCAATAGTTGATATTTTAACTACGCCAATTGGCACTCGTGTTATGCGCCGAGATTACGGATCAAGGTTATTTGAGCTGATTGATCATCCAATTGTACCTGGTTTTGCACAAGAACTTTATGCAGCAGTTGCAGAAGCATTAGAAAAGTGGGAGCGTCGATTTAAGCTTAAACGTGTACAAATAACAGAAATAAAAGAAGGTAAAGTAACTCTCATTTTAGAGGGAACCTATCTACCAAATGGAGAGCCGATCCGCCTTGATGGTATTATAGTATAAGGTAGTAGGATGAAAACACCAAATATTGTCGAAACATTAAAATTTGAGGAAATCTTTTCGCGAATGAAAGAAGAGTTAGTGCGTCGGAATGCAAGTTTTTCTGCACTAACTGAGAGTGATCCAGCAATAAAGATACTGGAAGTAGCAGCCTGGCGTGAACTTTTGCTTAGGCAAAGGATTGATGATGCAGCACAGGCAAATTTACTTGCTTTTGCAAGAGGTAATGACCTTGATCACTTGGCTGAATTTTATGGTGTGCTGAGAAAGGAGTCAGAGAATGATGAATCCTTAAGGAAGCGGGTAAAAGCCAAAATTGTTGGTTGGTCAACAGCAGGGAGTAAGGAGCATTATCGCTATCATGCATTATCTGCTGACACGAGAGTAAAAGATGCGCAAGTGGTATCACCTATACCAGGAAGTGTACAGATTTCAATACTTTCCACAGAAAATGGTGGAGTACCTTCAGAAGAATTGCTAGAGATCGTCAGAAATCACGTTATTCGCGATGATATTCGTGTATTAACAGATACGCTTACAGTTATTGGCTGTGGTATTATTCCCATTACTATTCATGCTAAAGTGCATATTTACCCTACTGCATCCAAAGATGTTATCGAAGCTGCAAAGGAACAATTTATCAAAGATCTTGAATCTGCTAAAGGTTTAGGGTGGAATGTTACCAGATCATGGATTATTGCCCACCTCTTTATAGAAGGTATGCAGAATATAGAGCTTACAGAGCCGATAGAAGACATCGTCGTGCAAGATAATGAATGCGTTACTTTAAATAATTTAAGTGTTAGGTAAAAATTGGTGATACTTCCTCCAAATGCTTCAAAGCAAGAGCAAATACTTACAGACATAATTAATTATTCTTTTGATGCAAATTCTCTACGGGGATTTAAATTTAACCCACAGACTGAAATGTTGCCGTGGCTAGTAGCGGAATACGGCTTGGGAGAAATTTTATCCTGGGGTAAGAAAGCTACTAAGAGTGTATTAAAAGAATGGGTCTTAGCTAAGCAAAACGGAATAAGATTTCAACGTTTGCGCGGTACACCACAGTCACTGAAGATGGCGCTGAAGTGGGCAAACATTGATAATATTACCATTCAAGAAGAACCACCAGGAGAGCATTTTGCTGAATTTCAAATTGGCATCTCTGATGTTCCTAATGACTTTTTTGTCGATAGTGTAATTGCTCTGGCAAAACTTTCTGCACCGGTAAGATCTCGATTAATGCGAATATTCAATGACTATTACAATGCTCAGCGGTTTATGTTAGATGAAAGTATTTTTGGAGATCTTCTTTCAGACTACTCAGGTGTAAAAATAGCAAAAGAAGGACCAGTATTATCGTTTGGAAGAAAAAACTCATTTGAGCTGAAAATAGGAAATCCAAGATTTAAATTTGGCACTTTTAGATCACATTATGATAGAAGTTACAGTAATGATTTATATAGGTTAGATGTTGCAACATTAGGAGAGACAGAGCCTCACACGAAGAATTACAACGGTACATATGAAAGAAATCATGAGTGGTACAACTTAGAAGCACTATATCCTCTACCACAGAGTTTATTGCCAGAAATTAAGTTTGCTAAAGCATTGATAGTATTGTCAGATAGTTGGAATTTAGGGGATATCAATGCTTGTTTTGCATCAACTACTTATGAAGAAATAGAGCATACATTTCACTTAAGTGAAGATAAACTTTCTGAGCAGATTTGGAATTTTCAACGTACACCAATTTTAGAGCGATTTAGTATAACTTATTACTATGAAGCGAAGAATTTTACTGATCAAAAAATAATAGAGTCTAATTTAGTGGAATATCATGTTGATTGTAAAAATGATTCAGATTCAAAACAGAAAGATCCCATTCATGGGCTAGAAAATTACGTAGCAGCATTCTATCCAGGTATGGTTACTTGGCATGAACATCGCCACTTAAATCGCCCTTGGAAAGATTTTGATCCTATTATTGCAAAAAAATTGGACGTTTTTTCTACGGATCTTGTATATACATAATATCAACTGCACAATCAACTATGTCAGTACTCACACAATCAGGCAGAGCAGCTATTGCTGCGAGCATAAAAGAGCAACCGATACATCTTGCTTGGGGATCTGGAGATTCTACCTGGGAAAGCAGCTACAAAGTTGAAAAAACTTTTGCAGCAGGCGGCAAGATAAGTTTAGATCACCACACTATTAAAGATGTAAAAGTTTATACAGGGCAAACAATTTATCAGTCAAGCATAGATTATATAGTTGATAGTAGCTCAGGCACTATTGAGCGTGTAGAAAATGGTGCAATTATAGCAGATAGCGTAATCACTATAGAGTACACTCAAGACACACCACCGGAACTAATTACTTCTGCAACATTAATTAAGGAAGTTGGACGTCGTGTTGTTGATGAGATACTCTTTTGTACTGGTGATGATGATGGAGAGCTTCTAACTCCCACAGGTAGGTTTAAACCCTCAAATGTACCAACCAATAATTTGTACCTTAAATTTACTTTCGATTTTAACGACGCTGCAAATCAAGTTATCAGGGAACTTGGGGTTATGGTTGGTACTAAAGTAAAAGAAGGGTTACCTATAGGACAGAGATATTTTGAACCAAAAGACGTGGAAAATCCCGGAATTTTGTTAGTTTTAGAACACACCGTACCACTTATCAGAACTGCAGCAACTCGGGAAACTTTTTCATTTGTTGTAACTTTTTGAATTTTTCTAGCATAAAATGACTTTAAACGCCTATTATAACCGCTTTAATCCTGACAAAGAATATGAGAAAAGCTTGTTTCTAGCTGGAAGAGGTCTACAGTCTGCAGAATTAAACGAAACTCAGGAGTATGCTCTCTCTAAGCTTAAAGGCATAGGCGATGCAATATTTCGTGATGGTGATGTTATAACAGGAAGCAATTGTATTATAGATAGAGAAACTGGTAAAGTTACGCTTGAATCAGGAAAAATCTATCTTCGTGGAGCAGTTAGAAAAGTCGAAAAAGAAGAATTTATTATTCCACTGAGTACTATAGTTCGCATAGGTGTTTATTATCTAGAATCTACGATTACAGAACTTGAGGACGAAAATCTTCGTGATCCTGCTGTTGGTACAAGAAACTATCAGGAAGTAGGAGCTGCAAGGCTTAAAGTTTCCACCATTTGGGGTTATCAAGCAGAAGGTCTTTCTCCACGTTTTTCTGAAGGAGAATTTTATCCAATTTATAACATTGAAAATGGAGTATTAATAGAACATTCACCGCCACCACAAGCAAATATAGTAACTACTGCTCTTGCTCGTTATGACAAAGAAGCCAATGGTTCCTATGTCGTAAATGGTCTTGAAGTAATGTTCCTGCAAAAGGAAGAGGGAGAAGGAGGAAAAAAAATATTTGTGATTAATGAGGGCAAAGCTCATGTTGATGGCTATGAAATTGAGTTACCTCACAGTATTCGTGTTTCTTTTGATGAAGATCCGGATATAAAATCAGTTGAATCAGAGCCACATACTTTTCAGCCAAATAGCCAAAGAGTAATGGAACTGAAGGTTAATGATTTTCCAATAAGTGAAATCAAAAAAGTAGATATAACTGTTCAAAAAACTATTACCATTACTCACGGTTCATATTCAGGAGCCATTGATCCGATACCTGACTCTGCAGTACTTGAAATTATTCAAATTAAACAAGGCAATGTTATTTATGAAAATAGTATAGATTACAAATTAAACGCAGGAAACGTTGATTGGTCATTACCTGGTAAAGAGCCAGCTCCTGGAAGTAGTTATCAAATAACTTACCGCTGTCGTACTCATGTAAGCCCTGAAGATATAAGTGAAGAGGGATGTAAAGTAAGAGGTGCCGTTGATAACAGCTTGGTTTTGATTGATTACACCTGGAAAATGCCCCGCTATGATTTAATTACTATCGATAGCAAAGGAGCAGTAAGGAGAATAAAAGGTATAGCTCACCCTTGGCGACCATCAATGCCTAAAGCACCTAGCGGACAACTTTTGCTCTGCTACATTCATCAGACATGGAAAAACGGAGAAAAAGAAGGGGTAAAAATAGTGAATAATGCTATTCATGCTGTACCGATGAATGAGCTTGAAGCAATGAAAAAAGGAATAAATGATCTTTATGCTCTTGTTGCACAGGAACGTCTACGCAATGATGCAAATTCAAGAGAGCCAACCACGAAAAAAGGAGTATTTGTTGATTCGTTTTTTGACGATGATATGCGTGATCAAGGAATTTCGCAGTCTGCAGCGATAGTAAACAAGGAACTAATTTTACCAATAGATGTAACTATTGCTGATATTGATGGAGGAGAAAAAACTTATTTGTTGCCGTATGAACTTGAACCGGTACTGGAGCAGCTTTTACAGACCAAAGGAGAAAAGATCAATCCATATCAAGCTTTTGATCCAGTACCGGCACAAATTACTCTAAATAAAAATATAGATCACTGGACGGAGGTAAAAACAAATTGGAAAAGTCCAGTAACAAGAGTATTTAATGTTAAAGAAACGACAGAGCTGCTGTCAAGTACTTCATACGAAACTGAATTTATGAGAGAAGCAGTACAGAATTTTGAAATTGAAGGTTTTGAGCCAGATGAAAAGCTTAAGGAAATAAAATTTGATGGCATTTCTATTATACCTATGGCATAGAGGAAAAAAAAGTGGAAAAAAGAGCTAACAACCAGGGAAAATTAAAGGGAAAGGTGAAAGTACCAGCAAATATTCCAGCAGGTACTAAATTAGTACAGTTTTATGGGGATAAAGGAAGCTATGGAGAGGCAACTTATACTGGTAAAAAAACTATTACCATAGAAGAGAGAAGAAGAGTTATCGCAGCAAGAAGAGTTGATCCTTTAGCGCAAACATTTACTCTAAATGAAAGTAGGCACATAGGAGGCGTGGAACTATGGTTTGTAAATAAAGGCAAAAAACGTGTTGTTGTGCAGATTAGAGAAACAGCAGTGGGAATGCCCTCGCAGACTGTTATTGCTGAAAGCTATATTGAGCCGAAAGATATAAAAGTAGATGGCACAGCAACACGTATAGAATGGTCGCCAGTGTTTTGCCATGCAGGAGAGGAGTATGCAATAGTGCTACTTACTGATGATTCTGGTACTGCAGTCAAAATAGCAGAACTTGGCAAATATGATGCAGTAAATAGCCGTTGGGTAACAAGTCAGCCATATCAAGTAGGAGTATTACTCTCATCTAGTAACGCAAGTACTTGGACTCCACATCAGAACTTAGACTTAACGTTTCGGCTTTTGGCTGCAAAATTTAGCGAAGTTTCTCACATTATTGATCTTGGCAAGGTTACTGCAAATAACGTATCAGATTTAATTGTTTTGACGAACGTCGAAAAAGTAGCATTTGATACCAATGTGGAATTTATCTTAACAGATGAAGAGGGAAAAGAGAACTTTTTGTCTGATAATTTGCCACTTGCACTGCGTGAAAGATTATCTGGAGAGCTAACAGTAAAGGCAAATTTAAAAGGGTCAAAAGAAAAAAGTCCGGTTCTCTATCCTGGGTTACAGTTAGTTATGGGTAATATAGGGGAAAAAGGAGATTATGTTACAAGAAGTATTACAGCAGGAGCTAACACCAAGATCACCATAACATATGATGCGCTAATACCTGGCACTGCAGATGTAAAAGCATATGTACAAAAAAACGTGGATTGGCAATTAGTAAATTTAACATCAGGAAAACCAATTGGAGAAAATTTGGTAGAGAGAACTCATGTGCTATCAAATTTTAATGGTAATGATACAAGGATAAAATTGGTTTTAAGTGGAACAGTTGTTTATCGCCCTAAAGTCAAAAATCTACGAATCATTATCACTTAGCAGAATGTCAGATGATAAAACAAGTAGAGGATATTCTTTGCCTCATCCAGAAAATATTGCTGTGCAGGATGTTGTTCGTATCCGTACCACAATTGAGAAAATAGATGAAGATATTACCGAAAGAGAAGATGAGCACAATCAACTTAAGAGTAATTTTGAGCGGTTTAATTTTGAGACTTTTTTAAATTTTTGGAAATGAAAGAAGCAATATACCAAAGGATAAAGGATTTAGCAGCAAATAGCACACCTGATCAACTGGCATATCTTGCAAAATCGCTGGAATTGATAGCAGATAAAAAAGCTATTTCCAACGTTGTGCAGATGACTGAAGTAAAAGGAATAATTGATGCACTACAAAAGAGGCTTAAGGATTTAGCAGCAAACAGTACACCAGATCAATTAGCATATCTTGCTAAAGCATTGGAATCAATAGTCGACAAAAGTGCAGTTTCTGAAATTGTACAGATGACTGATGGTAAGCTAAAAGAGCTTCTTGATAGTGCAAAAAAACACTTAACTGATCTGGATAATAAAAAAGCTAGTTCTTTAGCAGTGATCTCTGAATCAGAGAAGCAGTTATTAAAGAGAATTGATGAAAAAGGAACAACAAATTTATCGCTACTTGATACGAGAAAGAATGCCAATATTGCAGCAATAAATAGCATTAGTAATAGTCATAAAGATGGTCTTAAAGGTTTAGTAGAAGATTTTCGTGCTGTTAATAATGTACCACCTGGCTCATCAATTATAGGAGAAATAGAAACTCGAATTGAAAACATCTCTAATGAGGTAAAAACTCGGGATGAACAGTTAAAAGTGTCTCTTATAAATGAAATAAGAAAGCGCAACATGGTTGAACCAGGGTCATTACCTTTCTTATTTGGTGTACTTGGCAGAAAAAATAATTATTTTGGCCACGGAACTTTTACGACAGAGCTTGGAAAGTGGAGTAGTGATATAACAAAAACTGACTATATGTTACAACTACTAGCAGGTAGCCATACGTACAATACAGATTACGTTAGTTTTTATCGGCCAAGACAACTAAGTTTTATAGAGGGAAGTAAAGGAACATTTATTTACGGAGAGTTATGCACAAAAAGTTTTTCTGGTAGTTATGATGAGATATACTATTATCCGTATGCTGCACTTGGAGTAGTATTTGTAAAAAATACAACCAATGTGAACATAAATAAGACAATAGAATTTGTTGGATCATCGTATTCGAGTACGGAGTATGGGGGAGCAGGATTATTTGTGGGAACTCCTGATAACACTAATTCTAATAAATCAAGTATTTCAAAAATAGTATGGAAAAATGTTTACCAATACATGAGTTCTGATAGCAAGTTAGCTGGATCTGGTAATGTGGAGATTCCAGCAGGAAAAACAGTTGCAATATTACTTTACACATCATCTTACCTGTATTCCAGGACACAAGTTAGTCAAGGTATGCTTGCATCAAATTATGTACACAACTATGGTCAATTTATTCAGTGGGGGATTTATAACATACGTAGCAATGTTCTAACTACAGGACTTGAAGTAGATGTGGAGAGAACGCTAAAAGCTTGGCAATGTCCAGGATTATCTAACACGTATGAGATTTGGAGGTAACAAACAATGTCTATCTACATTAGATTTGAAAATGATAAACAAGTAGAAACAACAACACTTGAAAGCAAGCCAACTGAAAATGATTGGTATGAAGCACCAGAAGATTTTGATTGGCAAAAAAGCTATTGTTTAACAGAAGGAGGCAAAATTGCTCAGCGGAATCAAGAAGATATTGAATTGGAGTTACTACAAAATGCGAAGTTTTCTGCACTTTCTAATCTTCATGCTTATTATGATAACTATACTCACCAATACTCAGGATATTCTCATCAGAAGTCTAAGTCGTACGAAATACAAGCAAAAGCCGCAGAGAACATTTTAGCAGCACCAGAATCTATAGACAAAAAAGATGCAGAAATTATAGAGCCATTAGCAAAAGTCCGAGGAATTTCAGTAGTAGAAATGGCAAGAATAATTCAGGAAAAAGCAAAAAGAGCGAAAAAAGCAATAATCAAGTGCGAAGAATTGGTGGATATAGCTGAAAGGGAAATCGGTGAAGCTAAAAGTAAGGAAGAGCTGCAAACTTTGCTAGATGATTGTAAACAAAAAATGCAAGAAAGTTGAAAAGGGGAAAAAGAAATGACAGAACAGTTTCTACATGGAGTAAATGTTATCGAGGTTACCTCAGGAGCGAGGACAGTACGAACAGCTAAATCATCGGTAATTGGAGTAATTGGTACTGCACCTGATGCTGACGGGCAAAAGTTTCCACTAAATAAACCAATATTAATAGCAGGAAGCTTAAAAGAAGCAGCAAAACTTGGTCAATCTGGGACTTTGCCTTCAGCTATTAATGCAATTTTTTCCCAAATTGGTGCAACAGTAGTAGTTATTCGAGTTGAGGAGAAAGTAGAAGAGACGCTCAGCAATGTCATTGGTGGAGTTAACGAAGAAACTGGAGAATATCAGGGAATTCAAGCGTTCTTAAGCAGTGAAAGCATAGTTCATGTTGCTCCAAGAATATTAATTGCACCTCAGTTTACTCATCAGTTACCTGAAATAGATGGAGTAAATCCAGTAGTGAGTGCTTTAATTTCCATAGCAGAAAAATTAAGAGCAATTATTGTTGCAGACGGACCAAATACTAATGATGAAGAAGCAATAAAATGGAGAAAAAGTGTAGGCAGCTCAAGAGTTTACGTAGTTGACCCATGGATTAAGTTATTTATTGAAGGAAAAGAAAAAATCTTGCCATCGAGTCCATTTGTAGCTGGTTTAATAGCTAAGATAGACAGCGAGCAAGGCTTCTGGCACTCACCTTCAAATAAAGAAATAAATGGTATTGTTGGAACAAGCAGGCCTATTGATTTTACGCTCGGTAATACAAATTGTAGAGCAAACCATTTAAATGAAAATGAAGTAACAACGATAATTCATCAAAATGGCTATAGGCTTTGGGGAAATAGAACATGTTCAAATGACTCAAAATGGGCTTTTTTGTCAGTGAGAAGGACTGCAGATTTAATCAACGATAGTCTACTTCGAGCTCATTTATGGGCAGTTGATCGCAATATTACCAAAACTTATATAGATGATGTGATTGAGGGGGTAAATTCTTATCTTGCAAATTTAAAAGCGCAAGGGGCGATTATTAGCGGAAAATGTTATGCAACTCCAGAGCTCAATACACCAACAAATATTGCAAGCGGAAAAGTGTCTTTTGATTTTGAGTTCACGCCACCATATCCAGCTGAACAGATTACTTTCAGGTCACACCTTGTGAGTGGCGCAATATTGTAAAAGGAGAAAGAGAGATGTTACCAAAGATCCTAAAGAATTTTAACGTATTTGTTGATGGTCGTGGCTATGCAGGAAAAATAGATGAAGTAACCTTGCCAAAACTTACCATAAAAACAGAAGAATACAGAGCTGGTGGTATGGATATTCCAATAAATATTGATATGGGCATGGAAAAGCTTGAAGCAGATTTCACTTTTTCTGAATATGACTCTGAGCTCTTTAGACTTTTCGGATTGATAAACAATAATGCTGTTTCTCTTACTTTAAGAGGAGGTTTGCAGGGAAGTAGTGATGCCGAATCAGTAGTAATTAACTTAAGAGGGCTCTTTAAGGAACTTGATTTTGGTAACTGGAAGGCTGCTGAAAAAGCAACACTAAAATGTATAATTGCTGCCAACTATTATAAGCTTACCATTGATGGCAGAGAATTGATTGAAATTGACGCTGAGAATATGATTCGCAAGATCGATGGTGTTGATCAAATGACTTCTATGCGCACAGCTTTAGGAATTTAACTAAAAGGGTAAAACAATGCAAAAAATTAAATTAACTGAACCAATAAAAATCGATGGAATTTTAGTTTCAGAGCTAACTCTACGCCGTCCAAAAGTTCGAGATCGTTTAGCTGTTGAACGTATGGGTAATAGCGATGCAGAGAAAGAAGTAGCACTGATTGCAAATCTTGCAAGTATTTCAAGAGAAGCAGTAGAAGAATTTGATTTAGCAGACTACAATAAGATTCAAGAAACGTTACAAGGTTTTTTGTCTCAGCAGAAGAATTGAGGTTGAGCATATTATCACTTAGCTCAATGGTTGGTGGTGGAATCAATCAGTGGCTTGATATGGATATTGAAGAATTTATTACTTGGTTTGAAAGTAGCGGAAAATTATACAAATGAAGGCAATTTCTATAGTAATTGGAGCAACACTGCAAAGCAGTTTTAATAGTACGATAGCAGGTAGCACGAAGCAACTTTCTCGTATTGGTAGTACGATAAAACAACTTGAATCATCAAGTAAATCAGTATTCAAGTTTAAACAATTAAGCCACGATGCTCTGCTTGCTAGGCGTTCTTGGAATGAACTAGAAATAAAAACAAAATCTCTTGCTCAGCAGATAAAAAATACAGGAGCACCAAGTAAGAGCCTGCAAAACGAGTTTACAAGGTCTAAAACTGCAGCGCTGAAAGCTAAAACAGCTTATTTACAAAAAAGAAGTGCTCTCCACCATTTACGCACGGAGTTCAGTAAAAGTGGTAGAGATATAAAATCTCTTATTGGAGATCAAGTTAAACTTGGCTCTTCTATTGAAAAGCTTAAAAATAACTATACAGCTTTAAATTCCGTAATGCAAAAACGTAAAGGAGTTTTAGCACAAAGAGCAAATTTCAAAGCTCAAATGATGGATGCTGTGGCACTTGGCCTCACCCTTGCAGCACCACTTAAGGCTGCAATTAGTTTTGAGAGTGCCATGGCTGATGTAAAGAAAGTTGTAAAGTTTGAAGATACAGATGTAAATGGCTTAACAAAACTTGGGGAAACATTAAAGGAAATGTCGCGTACAATTCCGCTATCTGCGGCAGAACTTGCGCAAATTACTGCAAGTGGTGGTCAACTTGGTATTAAAGCTAAAGATCTTACGACTTTTACAGACACTGTGGCCAAAATGGCAACTGCATTTGATATGTCAGCAGAAGAAGCAGGAGACGCTATTGCTAAACTTTCTAATATTTATCAAATTGAAATTGGTGAAATGAAAGGCATTGGTGATGCAATAAACCATATCTCTGATAACACTGCAGCAAAAGCTAAAGACATTGTTCCTGCATTAAACAGAATCGGTGGTACAGCAAGGCAATTTGGCTTAACTGCAGTAGAAGCGGGAGCTTTAGCAAGTAGCTTCATTAGTCTTGGTAAGACCCCCGAAAAAGCAGGTACAGCAATTAATGCGATGCTCAGTAAGTTGCAAACAGCAAGTAAGCAAGGTGGCAATTTTCAAAAAGCTTTTCAGCAGCTAAAAATAAATGCTAAGGAATTTGAAAAAGCAATTGGCAAGAATGCACAAGGCACATTAGTTAAGTTTTTAGAAACAATTGCAAAACTAGGTAAGCAAGAACGTTCTAGCGTTCTTTTTGATCTCTTTGGTCTTGAATATCAAGACGATATAGCACTACTCATTGGTAGTCTTGACGAGTACAAAAAATCTTTACGATTAATAAACGGGGAATATAAGGGCTCAATGCAAAGAGAGTTTGAAAATAGAGCAAATACTACAGCAAATAATCTTCAGCTACTTAAGAATTCAATAGCAGAAGTAGGAATGAATCTTGGTTCTGTATTATTACCACCTTTAAATTTTACTGTTAATCTTCTGAGGTCAGCAACTACACAAGTAGCACTTTATGCCAAGGAATATCCAGTATTGACTACAGTAATCATGAGTACTACTACAGCGTTGATTAGCATTAAAATAGCAGCTATATCTCTTGGCTATGCTTGGACTTTTGTAAAAGGTTCCTTATTCGCTTTTTTGTCTACTTGGAAAATGTTTGGATCTGTTATTACTTTAGTAAAAATAGGTCTTTCTGCAGTTTTTCCAGCAATTATTGTTGGATTTAAAGCATTGACAATTGCTTTAATGAGTAATCCTATGGGACTCGTTATTGGCGGTCTTGCTGTTGCTGCAACTTTGATAATTACCAAATGGCAAGTGGTAAAGAACTTTTTTGTTACTATCTGGGAATCAGTGAAAATTGTATGGAAATCTTTTTCTGATTGGGTAGGAAAATTTTGGAATAATATTACTCAGCCCTTTAGAACAATCAGTAATCTGTGGAATAAAAGAAATGAGTCTAAACTAGAAGTTAAGTCTGTAAATAACGTTATAAGTGATTCTCTTAAGTACCCCATTGCGGCACACAGTAAAGCTGTAGAGAATAAAACTCAAAATAATCACTTCAGTATTAATATTCATTCAACCCCTGGGCAAGATACACGTAGCATTGCTGATGAAGTAATGGAGCGAATTAGAGAGCAATTTAGTGGCGCACTTTATGATATAAATTAAATTATGCTGTCTCTTGGTCCATATAGATTTTCATTAACTGAGCGAGGTTTCACACGCAGGAATGAATATCGCTGGCCTGCACTTGAGCGTATTGGAGAAAAGCCATTACTTCAAAGTATTGGTCCTGGAGAGGACGTTATTGAGCTTGCGGGAGTAATCTATTCAGGAGGACTGGGGCAAATAAATAATATGCGAAATTTATCGAAACCTCTTTTACTCATTGATGGCCAAGGTAACATTTTAGGCCATTTTGTTATTGTGAAAATAGAAGAAACGCAGAGATATTTTTTTCCAAATGGTGAAGCAAGAAAGATTGAGTTTCACTTAAGTTTGAAGCACTATGATAACGTGTTGTCAGACGGATCACTAAATAATCCAGTTGATGATATACAACTTGATAATGATATATTACAAAACTAAGGAAAA
Organism: Wolbachia endosymbiont (group A) of Apoderus coryli; assembly: GCF_947251615.1. Lineage (NCBI taxonomy): Bacteria > Pseudomonadati > Pseudomonadota > Alphaproteobacteria > Rickettsiales > Anaplasmataceae > Wolbachia > Wolbachia endosymbiont (group A) of Apoderus coryli. The sequence continues at coordinate 977,243 of NZ_OX366367.1, forward strand.
TGATATGTTAGATTTAATCTGCTGGAACTACTATGGATTCAGCTCAGGAGCAGTTGAGATTGTGTTAAGAGCTAATCCTGGGCTTTCAGAGTACGAACTTCTTCCTGCAGGATTAATCATTAAACTTCCTGTTATTCAAAAAGAGACACAAAAGCAAGTAGTAAAACTATGGGATTAAAATGACACCAGACTTTAGTATTTCAGTAGAGGGAATTTTAATCACTGAGTTGATAAAAAGTCGGTTAGTATCAATGCATATTACTGATGAAGCTGGAGTAATAAGTGATACTGCTGTAATTCATCTTGATGACCGTGATTCATTATTTGAAATTCCTAGAACTGGGGCAAAGCTAAATATTTTACTTGGGTATAAAGAAACTGGCATTGTGCCGATGGGAGATTACATAGTGAATGAAATTACGCTACAAGGCCCGCCACAAGGACTAAAAATCAAGAGTCATGCAGCGGATCTAAAAGAGTCATTAAAGGAACAAGTGTTTAATGAGTGGCATCAAATCACCTTAAATGATTTGGTAAAAAAGATTGCAGACAAACATGGCTATCAAGCTAAGGTTGCTGCAGAGTTTGTAAATATCATGATATCACATATTGATCAAACTGCAGAGAGCGATATGCATTTTTTAACCAGGCTTGCTCAAATTTATGGAGCAATAGCAAAACCTGCAGGAGGATATTTACTGTTTGTTTCAAAAGGAAAAGCAAAATCAGTTACCGGAAAAACTTTAAGCACTATTACTTTAACACCTAGAGATATTACAAATTGGAAAGTAAAATTTAATGAGCGTAATCAATATGGCTCGGTTATTGCTTACTGGTATGATTATGAAAAAGCAGAGACAATAACGGAAAAAGTAGGTGATCAAGAACCAAGCTATATTTTGCGAGATATTTATGCAAGTAGTGATTTGGCACAAAGTGCAGCATCTGCGAAGTTGAATCAGCTGATGAGTAATGCAGCAACACTCAATGTCACAATGCCAGGAAATCCTGAATTATTTGCTGAAGCAAAGATTAATCTTTCTGGATTTCGCAAAGGAGTTTATGGTAAATGGATAATAAATAGGGCTGAGCATGTAATTGATAACCTTGGCTATCGTACTATTGTTACGGGAATAATTGATAGTTGGAAAGTAAATTGATAATTTCCTCATAGATATCTTCTTTATTATTGTTTAATTCCTCTACAGCAAGATCTAAAGGAGTTTTTTTATCTTTGTTTTTAGCAGAAGGATTTGCTCCATTTTTCAGTAGAAATTTAGCAATTTCCAGATGTCCTTTTCGTACAGCATAGTGCAGAGCTGTCCAGCTAAAAGCATCAGTAGTATTTACATCAATGCCTTCTTCAATTAGAAATTTTACGACTTCTAAACAGCCTCCGCTTGTAGCATAGTGTAATGATGTTGCACCAAAATGATGAGTAGCATTGATATCTACTACATTTTTTATTAAGGATCTTACAGTATCTAAATTACATTTTTCAGCTGCAGTAGATAATGTTTCCAGATCATTGCCACTTGCCTTACTTTTTATTGGCACATCTTTTGATAATTGGTCTGTACTAAAGTGCTGATACAGAACAATAACGCATATTATCGGTATTATTGAACTTGTTAACAATTTCCAAAAAAGGCTAGATTTCATGTTGATTATATTATTTACATCGCTTGTTTAGTGCAACTAATTAACTTTATTTTAGAAAAGATTTTTTGGACGTATTTTTGATGAATCTTGTATATGTATATATACAACTTTTCCTTTAAAAAAGATGACAAACACAGGAAAGATCCCTGTAGCAGTAATTGCTACTATGGTGATACAAACAATAGCATTGATCTGGTGGCTAGCTAAGCTCGACTTAAGAGTGCATATGCATGATAAATTTATAGAGCAAAATCAAAGGACTACAGAAATCATCTATCGCCTTGAAGAAAGGGTCAAAAACCTTGCTGAGGAAGTTAATGAACTTGAGCAGAGACAAAAATAAAAAAGTGGCAAAGTATATTTTATCTGTTGATGGAGGTGGAATCAGAGGAATAATTCCTGCCATTATTCTAGCAGAAATTGAATCTAGGACAAAAAAGCCAATTTCCCAGATTTTTGATTTAATGGCAGGCACCTCAACCGGTGGGATTATTGTTGCTGGACTTTGTAAAAGCAATAAACCTCAATACTCTGCCAATGATTTAGTTGGACTTTACCAAGAGTATGGAGCTTATATCTTTCAATCATCATTTTGGAGAAAATCAATTGCTTCTTGGCTGAGTGGTTCTCAGTACTCGTATAGAAATATGGAATTTATTCTCAACAAATACTTTGGTGAAAGTACTATGGCCGATGTTGCAAGTAATCTACTGCTCACCAGTTATGACATTCACAATAGTTGTGAATTTTTCTTCAAAAGTTGGAAAGAAAAAAACATTAAGTTGAAAGATGCACTCAGAGCTACAACAGCTGCTCCAACGTACTTCACACCAAAACGTCTGAAAATTAGCCAAACAGAGAGAGTGTTGATAGATGGCGGAGTGTTTGCTAATAATCCAGCAGCTTGTGCATATGCAAGTGGCAAGAGATTATTTCCAAATGATGAGATTATACTGCTATCAATAGGCACTGGTGGAACAAATAGAAGTATAAAGTATGCTAACTCAAGGAGATTTGGCAAAATAGGGTGGATCAAGCCACTACTGAATGTGATGTTTGCTTCTGGATTGGATTGCGTTGATTATCAACTAGAACAAGTAATAGATGATAAATACATAAGAATACAATCGCAATTGAAAGTAGCATCGACTGAGATGGACAATATTACACTCAAAAATATCAAATTTCTTCAGCAAGAGGCAAGTAAAATGATAGAGGATAACCAGAAAGTGATAGACAAATTCTGCAAGCAAAATCCAAAACTATAACTGAGCTAGAAAAACGAAATAAGCGAGTTTCTAGTATCTACTTTAATAAATTTACTAAAATATTTTTTTAATATTATATATTGAATACAGAAGCACAAGAATTTCATTCAGCAATGCAGATAATTAATTATGTAATTACCTTTGTTGATATTTTAATATATTGTATAGAAATCAGTAAACTAATGTTGCTTTTAATTCAGGTTAAGTTTTGGAAGCGTGATTTTCAAGTTCCTCAATAGATAAATCTGTTATTTTAGAAATAGCATCAACAGAAACGTCCAACATACGTAGATTATTTGCAACCTTTATTGACTCTGCTTTGTAAATCGGGAATGTTGCTACCAAATGTTGACATTAAACTTTATGATATGAGGTATCTTTGATGTTTTTACGCTACTAAATTCATGATATCCATCTCTTGGCGATTTAAGCCTATTTTTAGAGTATTGATAAAAAGACGATAAGACCCCTTCTACATCTAAAGCCTAAAATGCAATTCTCAGATGATCTCTGACAGACGTTTTTTTCATCAACACATTCAAAACAATAAAAAGATTGAATATTTCTTCACAATTGTGTATAATTATTAATGCTTTGGTGCACGTAACGATTATACTTTAAAAAGAATGTTGGCTACTGAGAAGAATGAAGACATCTTCATCAGAAAAAAAAGGGGCAAAAACAGAGAAAATTGACGTAGCTACTTAAGGCAGGTGTCTCTATTGCAGCTGAGACAACTGATCTACTCATGATCAAATGAAGAAGTTATAAGCATACAGATTGGATTACAGTATCTTTTTTAAGAAGAAGATTTATCTTGCTTAAAAACTTGTAGATACTATATTTTATATAAATTCTTCATGCGAGGCCTTTATGTTTACTAATAGAATATCTAATAATCTGGATCAGCTGCAATTTTTTGTAGAGTTTTTAAATGAAAATTATGAAATTCAGAAACATCTTAGTCTTACACCACTACATTTAGCAGCAGGAAATGGTCAGTTGGATTTAGTCAACACTTTATTAGGAGAAGGTTTAGATATTAATTCAGAGATTAAGTACGATGGCTTTACGCCACTGTATTTTTCAATTGCAAAAAATCGCTTAGAGATGGTTAACTTTCTTATTGCTCATGGAGCAGATGTAAACCATAAGACCATTCTAGGCTTTACACCTTTAAGTTTTGCATCCCAGCAAGGATATTTAGATATAGTCAACACCTTGATTGCAAATGGAGCAGATCTTAGTACTAAAACAGATAAACTTAATACACCTTTACACCTAGCAGCAGAGAATGGTCATCTAGATATAGTAAATGTTTTTATTGAAAAGGGATTAGATGTTAATGCTGTAAATAATGATCGAGCAAGACCTTTGCATTCTGCAGTACAAAATGGTAACCTCGAAGTAGTTAAAGCTCTTATTTCACAAGGGTCTAATATTAACGCTGGATCTTCAGGCATAGGTAATCATAAAGTTGATGCAAACATTACACCCTTACATCTGGGAACACAAACTGGTAGGTTAGATATAGTTAAAGTTCTGCTTGAAGCGGGAGCAAACGTTAATGCAAAAACAGATGATAAGATTACACCTCTACATTTAGCGTCTCAAAATGGCTTTTTAGAGTTAGTAGACATTTTACTAAAAGCAAAATCTAATGTTAATGCTAAGGATTATGAGAATCTTACACCTCTACATTTAGCAGCAGAACGTAATCACTTTGGAGTAGTTAAGTCTCTTCTTCTCGTAAGGGGAATTGATGTTAATGCTAAGGACCACGATAATTCCACAGCTTTACATATAGGATCTCAGAATGGTCACTTAGAAGTAGTGAAGCTACTAATAGAGAAAAAAGCCAATGTTAATGCTAAAAAAAACGAAGGTTTTACACCTTTGCATCTAGCAATTCAGCAAAGTCATTTCGAGGTGAGTGATTTTTTAATTAAAAATGGAGCAAACATTAACACCGTGGATGATCAGAATTGGACTCCTTTACATAATGCAGCATATAATGGTTTTTCTTTAAAAATAGTAGAGAGCTTAATTGCAAAAGGAGCAAATATAAATGCAAAGATGGATGATGGTAGAAGAGCTCTACATTTGGCAGCAGAACATAATCACTTGGAAATAATGAATTTCTTGATTGAAAATGGAGCAGATATTAATGCTCTAGATAACAGAAGTTGGACTCCTCTACATTGTGCAGCATATGATGGTAATTTAGAAGTTGCTAAATCTTTGCTTGATAAAGGAGCAGACATTAATGCTAAAACAGTTAAAAGTACTACACCTCTACACTTTGCAGTAGACCATGATCATTTAGAGGTGGTTGAATTGCTCTTAGAAAAGGAAGCAGATATTAATGCTTTAGATCACACAAATTGGACTCCTTTACATTTTGCAGCAGAAAAAGGTTATGATCAGATAGCAACCGTTCTATTGAAACATGGTGCTGATGTAAATGTAAAAGAAAATCAAAATAAAGGCACAGCCCTACATCTTGCAGCTCAATATGGTCATCCTAAGGTAGTTAAAACTCTTATTATAAATGGAGCGGATGTTAATGCAAAAATGGATAAAAATGCTACGCCTTTACACTTAGGGGCACAAATTGGTAATTTAGATATAGTTAGGTCTCTACTTATGAGCGGAGCATACTTTAATGCTAGAGCTGAAGGAGGTAGATATGTTTTACCATTACACTTTGCGGAAAGAAGAGGAAACCCAGAAGTAATAAAATTACTAAAATTGGTTGAGAAGTTATTTAAGGCTATAGAAGATAATAATTATTTAGGAATTGAGAGTTCCATTAGAGATGGAGCAATCATTGATTCGAAGAACGTGGATGGAAGAACGCCATTACATTATGCTGTTAATAATGGGCACATAAAAGTTGTAAATATCTTGCTAGCAAATGGAGCTGATGCTACTCAAGTTACTAACAAGGGTAATACACCATTACACACTGCTGCTTCCAAAGGTCATAAAGAAATTATTGAAGCTTTGTTACAACGTGTAAGCCACAATAAATTGAGTGATTTTATTAATGCTAAAACTACTTCTAGTGGTACTACATCACTTCATGTTGCAGCTAAAGGTGGCTCCTTGGAAGTTGTAAAATCTTTATTAAAACATGGTGCAATTTATAACATCAAGAATAAAGAAGGTAAAGCACCACTTGATCTTTCTCGAGACCAAAATATTACTAACCTATTGAAATTAGTAGAAGAGCTGTTTGAGAATGCAAAAAATGGTAATGTTGAAATTATCAGTAAGCTGAAAGCAATAAAACCTGATGAGCGCGTAGCTGTAACAAATGCTCGTAATGATCAAGACAAGTCATTAATCCAGGTTGCAGTAATCAATAAACACTCAAACCTTGCAAGTAGATTATTAGAAATATTAAAAAGTCCAGATCAGAGTTTACAAGATGTCAGCGTAGAAAATCGAGTAAAGAGTTTAAAGTTATAGCTCTCTTAAATGAAACTCTAATGAGGGTGCCAAGATCTAGAAAATATACAAAAATTTTGTTACAAAATAGTGAAATTTAGGAGGATTTTAAAAATATGCTAAATAATAATATTAACAAAGAATTAGAAAAAGCAGTCTATGAACGAAACTTAGAAAAAGTTAAAGCTCTTTTGTCTGCAGGTGCTAATGCTAACCTTAGAGTAGAAAGGAATAGAGATACGTTACTTCATACTACTAGTAGTGTAGAAATTACTAAAGAGCTTTTGTTAGGTGGTGCCGAAGTCAATTCAAGAAACATGTATAGTGAAACTCCACTACATTCTGCTATAACACTGGGGAAGGAATTAGAATTAGTTAGAGAACTTCTGAAACATGGTGCTGATGTAAATGCAACAAACCGTAAAGGCAATACTGCACTGAACCATGCTGTAAAAAAAAGTGGTAAAAATCTGGAAGTAGTTAAAGAACTATTAGAATATGGAGCTGATATTAATATAAGAAATCGTGAACGACGGCTTTATGATAATTGTTCCACATCTTTAGATAACGCTGTAAGTGATCTAGCATGCGCTAAATTGTTGATTAAATTTACTTTAGTAAGGAACTTCAATAAGGATTACGGAAAAATTATTGACTTATCTCCTTATAAAGGATGCAGTAATTACAGTAAATTATCAAGTTATCTAGATGACTGTGTTTGTGAAATTCTTCAAATGAAAACAGATGAAATAAAAGATAGCCTTCCACTATATGAATTTGTTACAAATAACTTCAACATACATGTACTATATAATAATCAATTATCTGTAAGACTAGCAAAAATTGATTATTCCATACGCTATCCTATATATAATGATATCATATTAGATAAGGTAAAACCTTTTTTAGAAAGAGCAGATTTGTTAAATAAGTTAAGTAAGATACAATTTTATACTAAATTAGATGTGGCAGATCAAGATGCCAAAGAAAAGAAAATTATTCTGGATCATGATTCTACATATAATATAACTGAATATCTATCTAATGATAACTTGTTAAACTTTATAGTAGCGTTTGATGATTCCAATAAACGTACTTTTCAATCTTTAAGTTCCTTAAATAATCTCGTAGAGCCTGGTACAAGACTTTATGAAACTTCTATAAGTAATGATACCAAACGTGCAAGATTAGAATAAATACATTTTTTGTCAGTACTAGAGTTTTTTATGAACAACAATTAGTCGTATGGTTCCAGAGAGGTGATACATAAGAGATTGCTATAATGCCAAAACACTAAACTTAGTGCTTTTTTATGTAAGTTGATCATCATTTCTCTTTGTTGTTTTCAAACGGGTTATTATTAGTAGGTGTTACTAATAATTTAAACAACCAACACATTTCCCACACCCAAAATCAAATGTTGTGAAGGCTTTTCGTCCTGAAATTGCAGGATTAGTAGATATTCTCTCAAAAATATTTTATTAACAAAAGATGCTATTTTAATTTTTGCCATATTAAGTAAACTTTGCTATTCTAATACTGGTGTAAATATATCTCAGAGAGGGTTTATGCATGTACCTAAACAACAAACCAGTTTTTATCAAGAAGATAAACAGTTTTTATCACGTTCTTACACATCAAAAGAGGAGTTTATTAGAGAATATAAAAAGCTCTACCGCAGAAAAGCAAAAGCTGAAGAACTTTATCTCCTGGTTTTAACTGAACTCGAAGAGGCAATATCAGATGGTAATGTCGACAGCTTAAAAAAATTAAGCAATTTTATTGATTACATAAGTGATGCAGAAGATCAAGTAACTTTGAGAGACTATTATGATAATGCTAACAATCCTGTTAAGAGTACTAACTTAGTTATCTTAGCTTGTAAACACAATAAGGTAAAGATTTTAGAATACCTACTTGGCAATAATAGTAAAATTCTCAGTAATTTATCTGTTGGCATCAGAGAAACTACTATATTACCAGATGATGAGGATGAAACATGCCATAATGCGTTTTATTATGCTATACGTTCAGGTAATGTTGAACTTCTTGATACACTCATTAATAAATGGCCAGGTAATTATTTTGCTGTTCATTTCAGGGAATTAGATGAAATTCTTTCACGAGCTTATGAGGAATTAAAACTAAAGAACGTATTCTTGTCAGAAGAGATAGAAATTTTTGTTGAAAATAAGTTGATAAACCTCCGTTTTTTCTCTAGTGCTTCTGGACAAGATCAGAATGTGAAGAGTTATCTTAATAACATAAGAGAGCGGATTGAGTTAGTACTTCAAAATATTAGCCTGTTAAAGGCAGAGTATTCAAACACAGAAAAAGTAGATGAAAAGTTTTTATTCATAGCAAAATTTATTGCACAAAATATTCATATATTAAAGCGGCAGTTGAAATCAACCTACGATAGACTACCTTGGGAAGAAATGGAATTTTGTTTGATCAGTTTTGTTTCTTCTCACATAAAACGACAGGAAATGAATCTATTCTATAATGCCACATTGAATAAAAGTAAAATACTAGACCACTTGGAAAATTTTGCAAAGAAACTTAAAGAAGAAAAAGATATTATAGAAGGTGTGGACATTGGTAAATTTGCTGATCTCCCGAAGTTAAAACGTGAGAGGGTTGTTGCAGAGATCGTTAGCAATTATCCTCAATTTGGAGAGTTGTATAGCGATTATCAACAAATTAGGGATATTCATTCTTTAGAGAAAATAAGTGATTATATAAAGTTGGCATTATCAGCTAATCCTAAAGAAAGGGAAGGACAGTTAATTATTACAAGGGTTTTACAGGTTATTGGTGAATATTTAAAAAACACTCTAGAATCTCCCAAGTTATCTAGCACTACAAGCGAGCTTCTTCTACTATCATTACCAAAGAACACAAGAGAAGTCATTATAGATTTACGTAACTCACTATCACATGCTTACTCGCTCTCTAAAAGAACAGAGATTGAGGAAAATACAGATGTTAACTTTTTTATTGGTGTTCAAAATGATACTAAAAGAATCGATAATGTAATTACTGATATTCTTTACAATAACAAGATTAAAATAGTCATAATATTGCTAAAGAAAATTACCAGTAGTGAAAACTTAGACGAGATAAAAGAAGTTGCTGGAATATTTAGTAACGTTGAATTAGATGAAATGATTACAGAGAGTTTTAAAGTGATGGAACATGATAAGCTTGAAAAACTCATAAAAGAATTAAGCAATAATATAACTGAAAAGACGAATTATGAAAAGGAGCTGTTTAATAAAATTGATAACATAATCAATTTTGCAAAAACTAAATCAAAAAATATCAGAACTGATTATGTTACGGCGTTTATATCATTAAAGAGCTTAGATGTTGGTTTGAATGACAATAAGATTGACCATAATGTTATTAGAGGAATAAAATTCTTTGCTAATAAAACACTAGAGAATATTCCTTCCCAAATAGAGTCTCACAATCTTAAAGAAATAGCCGAACTATCAATGAAAATTTCTCATAGTGTTAGGTCAAGAATACAGGATGACAACCTTGATAAAGTAAATAGATTAACTTGTGAGATTTTTTACATTGCTGAACTTGGAACAGGTGACCTTAAATGGATTGAGGAATTAAGAAACAAGTTGAATGAGAAAGGTTCGTTTATTCCTATACATAAACAAAGGAAGGCTTACAACATAACAGAAGAAAAATACAATAACCAGCTTGAACTGAAGTTATCTGAACTGAAAAGTATTTTGAGGAATAACGCATTAAGTGGCAAGTTAACTGAAAAGCTTCCTTCCTACAAGAGGAATAAAAAGTTGCAAGCAGTAGTAGAAATGCTTGTTCTGGATATAATGTCAATTTTAGGTAGATCAGAGAAGCATCTAGAAAACAATCTACTTTTTTTAGATGATAACACTCCTTTATTAACTGGAAAATGTTTGCGTAATCATTTAGCACACGATAATACCTTAGTTGATGTATTGTTATCTGATCCCTCAATAGCAGTTATCTTGAACGCTAAAAAACTTATTTCAGAAAATGTAATAAAAAGTAAGAAGAAAATTGGCAAGTCGGTAAGAGATGATCCTTCCAAGCTGAAAGATAAATACGATCAAAACCTTATCACTATTACTAATCAGGAAAAAATGTTTGCTGCGTTGGAAGAAGGAAATCTTGAAGACTTAAAGAGTTATCTCAAAAAAGGAGCAGACATCAATGCTAGAAGTATTAACTCATGGACTACATTACATTTTGCTGCTAAGGGACCTAGTCTTGAAATTATAAAATTTGTTCTTAATCAAAATTTAGACGTTAATGTTAAAGATATTAATGGTCAAAGCCCACTACATATTGCTGCTGCATATGGAAGGAAAAATATTGTGGAATTTTTTATAGGAAAAACAGGTGTATATGTTGATGATCTAGATAATAGTGGCAAAACATCACTACATATTGCAGCTAAAAATGGTCACAAAGATGCTGTTGAAATTCTACTAAAAAATAATGCTAATACTAATACCAAAGATATAGCTGGTTTTTCACCTTTACACTATGCAATAAAAAACAATCATATTGATGTTGCTAAGATTATGCTGGAAAAAGAAGCGAATGTTGACATCAACGAAACTATGGGTGGCTTTACTTCACTACATATAGCTGCAGAAAGTGGTTATCTAGTGCTAGTTAATTTTTTACTGAAAAATGAGGCAAATGTTAATGCAAGAAACGATAAGGAGGGAATACCATTACATACAGCAGCACTAAATGGCCACCTAGAAGTAGTGAATGCTTTAATTCTCAAAGGAGCCGATGTTAACTCCAGAGTTATAGATGGTTGTACACCATTACACTATGCAATAGAAAACGGTCATGAAAAGATAGCTAATATTTTATTGAAGCATGGAGCTAATGTTAATGTTGTTGACAAAACCTATAATAACACACCTTTGCACTACGCAGCAAAAGATGGACATGAGAAAATTGTTAAGGCTTTACTGACAAATAAGGCAAATGCTAGTATTGCCACTGTGGAAGGTATAACCCCACTACATTTTGCAGTGCAGAGTGGCCACTTGAAGATAGTTGTTGCTCTTCTCGAGCATGGGGTTAACATTCGCGCTAAAGATAAAAATAATGCTACGCCATTACACTATGCAGCAGAGAGTGGTCATAAGGCAGTTGCTGAGCTTTTAATAAAAAATGGAGTAGAAATCAATGATAAAGCCAATAATAATCTAACACCATTACATGTAGCTGCTCTGAAAGGTCACAAAGATATTATTGAACTCCTAATAAGAAATAAAGCTGAAGTTAGAGCTCAAGACATTAAGGGTAGTACACCATTACATGCAGCTGCGATGAATGGTAGCAAAGATATTATTGATCTTCTAATAAAAAATAAAGCTGAAGTTGATGCTAGAACTAATGATGGCATGACGCCATTGCATGTAGCTGCTCTAAGTGGACATAAAGACGCTATTGCTTTTCTAATCAAAAGTAAAGCTGAAGTCAATACTAGTGCTAATTATGGTCTTACACCTTTACATGCAGCTATTGTAGGGGGTCACAAAGATATTGTGAACCTTTTAATAAAAAATGAAGCCAAAGTTAATATGGAAGGTATTGCAGGTAGTACACCATTACATGTAGCTGTGGAGGAAGGTTATAAAGAAATCGTTGGAATTTTGGTAGCAAATAGAGCCAATGTTAATGTTAAGAGTAACAACCTAACACCATTGCTTTCTGCTATTAAGCATAATCATAAGGAAATCGTTGAAGTTCTTGTAGAAAATGGAGCTAGTGTTAATGCAGAAGGTGGTGAACCTTTATCATTAGCAGTGCTCGCTGGTTATAGGGATATTGTAGAGATTTTGCTAAAAAACAAGGCCCGTACTAATATGAAAGGTCCTGAAGATGCTACACTATTACATTTGGCTGCTAAAAGAGGCCACAAGGAAATAGTAAATGCTCTGATAGCAAGGGGAGCCAATGTTGATGCTATGACTATTAATAGTACAACACCATTATATCTTGCGGCACAAGAAGGCCATGAAGAAGTTGCTGAAATTTTGATAGCAAACAAGGCTAACGTTAACTTTGTAAATGTTGAAGGTGCTCCACTACATATAGCTGCAGGACACGGCCATGTTAATGTTATTGAAGTCCTATTAAGTAATGGAGCAAAAGTTAATGTTAAGGACAATAAGAGCAGAACACCTTTAGAATTAGCAGTTGCACATGGTCATTTGCAAGTGGTTAAAATGTTACTGCAGTATAAAAAAGTAGATATGAATGCTAAAGGCAATGATGATTGGACTATACTGCACATTGCTTCACAGGAAAGTAACTTGGAAATGGTAAAATGTCTAGTAGATGAAGGGTCTAATATTAATGCTAAAAATGCCTCTGGATCAAAGCCTATACACATTGCAGCTAGAGAAGGTTATAAAGATACCGTAGAGTTTTTCCTTAGCAAGGGGTTGAGTATTAATGAGCTTGGTACAGCTAACCAGACATTACTACACTATGCTGCAATGAAAGGTCGGTTAGAAGTTGTAAAGTATTTGATAGCACAAGGTGCTGACGTTAATGCTAAAGATACTAATGGCTTAACCCCTATGCATATTGCTGCTAATTTTGGTTATAAAGACGTTATTGAAGTTTTATTAAAAAATGGTGCAGTTTATAACGCTGTTGACAAGCTTTGTAGAAGACCATTAGAAATGACTAACGATAAAGACGTTATCAATCTATTAGCATCAACTGAGAAATTATTTGAGGCTGTAAAACGTAATAGCTCTTCAGAGGTTGAGAATTACATTAAAGCAGGAGCGTTTGTTAATGCCAAAAATGCTGATAGTGTAACACCATTATATTATGCTGCATGGAAGGGCTATGATGGAGTTGTCAATATTCTATTACAAAATAAAGCTAATCCTAATGTGGTTGGTAACAAGGGGTTTACTCCTCTGCATTATGCTGCTAAGTTCTCTCACTTAAAAGTTGTAAAGGCCCTATTATCTAATGGTGCAGTATACAATGCTGTCTCTGACAGTGGGAAAACACCATCAGATTTTACTGTGGATAAAAGTATAACTAGCTTATTTAAACTAGTCAGTGAATCATTTAAAAAGGTTAAAGATGGTAATGCTCAAGTTATTAATGACCTAAATAAGATAAAGGATATTGATACAGTAAAAGCAGTGATGAGTGCTCGTAATAGAGAGAACAAAACGTTAGTAGTTGCTGCAGTACATAGTAACTTTTCAAAAGTCGAGCAGTTGAAGCAGATATCGCAAAGTGACGTATCCGCTCAGATTGATACAGCTTTAGTGCTCTTGAATCAAGGCAATTACCAAAAAGCCTTAAGTATTTTCAGAAGCGCATTTGAAAGAAGAAAAGAAATACTAGGACCAGACAATCCTGGTACTTTAGATATTCAGACATATATAGCCAAAGTGCTATATAAGCAAGGAATTTACCAAGAAGCTTTAAATATGCTTAAAGAGATTTTTCAGAAACAAAAAGAAATGCTGGGTTTAAACGATAAGGATACTTTAAGTACAAGAAGTACAATCGCTTTAGTGCTGCATAGACAGGGGAAAGATGAAGAAGCTTTTAATATTTATCAAGAAGTCTATCAGAGACAAAAGGAAATACTAGGGTCAAATCATTCAGATACCTTAAATACTCAGTTTCACATGGCATTAGTATTAGATAAACAGGGAAAATATGAAGAAGCGTTAAATATCAATAGGGCAGTTTTTGAAAAGAGGAAAGAAACACTAGGTACACATGATCTAGCCACTGTGAGTGCCAAAAATAATATAGCAATGGTACTAGCTAACCAAGGTAAATACGAAGAGTCCTTAAAAATCTATAAAGAGGTTTTTGAAAAGAAGAAAATAATTTTAGGTATTAATCATGCTGATACCTTGAGAACGTTACATAACATTGCTGGGGTACTCTTCAATCAAAATAAATATCATGAAGCCTTGAAAGCTTTTCAAGAGGTTTTAAATATCCAGAAAAAAGCTTTACAACAAAATCACCCAGAAACCTTGAATACTCAATACAACATAGCAAATGTACTTTTTGCTCAAGGGAAATGGATCAGCGCACTTAAAGTCTACAGAGAAAGTTTAGATCAAAGAAAAGCTGTTTTTGGACCAAGTCATCCGAGTGTTTTAGATATTTTAAAAAAGATAGAGATGATTAATTTTAGATTTAAGCTTGAGGGTAGCGAAGCATCAGAGGTTCTCCAGCATCTGCAGAAAGATATCAACATTGCTGCTAGTAAAGGTGATATACGAACTGTTCAGCGTCTGTTAAAAGATGGAGCTGATGCCAACGATAAAGATATTGATGGAAGAACACCGTTGCATTACGCTGTTAGCAATGGACACATAGATATTGTAAACATCTTACTAACAAATGGAGCTAACGTTAGTCAAGTTACTAATAAAGGTAATACACCATTACACACTGCTACTTCCAAATGTTACAAAGAAATTGTTGAGGTTCTGTTACAACATATCAGTCGTGATAAATTAAATGACTTTGTTAATGCTAAAACTACTTCTAGTGGTACTACATCACTTCATGTTGCAGCTAAAGGTGGCTCCTTGGAAGTTGTAAAATCTTTATTAAAACATGGTGCAATTTATAAAATTGAGAACAAAGAAGGTAAAATACCTATTGATCTTTCTAAGGACCAAAGAGTTACTAACTTACTGAAATTGATCGAAGAATTGTTTAGAGATATAAAAAATGGTAATGTTGAATCTATCAGCAAGCTAAGAGCAGTAAAACCTGATGAGTTCTTAGCTATAACAAATGCTCGTAATAATCAAGGGAATACATTATTGCAAGTTGCTATAGCCAATAAACATAAGAATATTGCAACTAAATTGTTAAAAATGCTGAAGGAGCCAGATCAAGTTCAATCACAGTTTAGCCCTGAATGTGAGTTGGATCAACTTGAGAAGCTTAAAAGTGCTACAGAGGTGCATATCCGTTTTTCTGAGCTTTACCTTCCTATGTTGCGTAGCATGTCGCAACCATATAGTTCAGAAAAGAATACTTCTCCTTGGAAAACTCTTAAGGAAGGTTCTTATTACCTAGGAAATGCATATCGCTTAGTTGAGGTATACAAAGATTGTGTACCTGGTTCGATAAATAATAAAAGCATACAGTCAGTAAATGATATGCTAGTAGCACTAGAATTTGATCCAAAACACATAACGTCAGGGTATACAGATGAAGCTTACGGTGGGAAGGCTGAATGCTTCGTTTCCAAAGGGCAAGGTACAAAATATTATAAGTTATTGCATAGTGAGTTAAAGAAAGATGTAAGATCGTTCATAGAAATGGTTGAACTTAATATTGACATTCCTGTAAAAAGGTTTTTAGAGTCAATCAATCAGAGGTTACAGTCTGCTTTTTCTGAAAAGTTACTTGAGGCCATAGAAAATGACAATCCTTTAGCGGTTGAGAATTGCATCAAAAGAGGGGTAATTGTTAACTTCAAAGATACCGATGGAAGAACGCCATTACATTATGCTGTTAATAATGGGCACATAAAAGTTGTAAATATCTTGCTAGCAAATGGAGCTGATGCTACTCAAGTTACTAACAAGGGTAATACACCATTACACACTGCTGCTTCCAAAGGTCATAAAGAAATTATTGAAGCTTTGTTACAACGTGTAAGCCACAATAAATTGAGTGATTTTATTAATGCTAAAACTACTTCTAGTGGTACTACATCACTTCATGTTGCAGCTAAAGGTGGCTCCTTGGAAGTTGTAAAATCTTTATTAAAACATGGTGCAATTTATAACATCAAGAATAAAGAAGGTAAAGCACCACTTGATCTTTCTCGAGACCAAAATATTACTAACCTATTGAAATTAGTAGAAGAGCTGTTTGAGAATGCAAAAAATGGTAATGTTGAAATTATCAGTAAGCTGAAAGCAATAAAACCTGATGAGCGCGTAGCTGTAACAAATGCTCGTAATGATCAAGACAAGTCATTAATCCAGGTTGCAGTAATCAATAAACACTCAAACCTTGCAAGTAGATTATTAGAAATATTAAAAAGTCCAGATCAGAGTTTACAAGATGTCAGCGTAGAAAATCGAGTAAAGAGTTTAAAGTTATAGCTCTCTTAAATGAAACTCTAATGAGGGTGCCAAGATCTAGAAAATATATAAAAATTACAGTGGACTTTACATCTTACTAATTATAAATTAACTTACTACCTAATCAATTCCTGAGTTATGTATGAGTAACATTTTGATAATATTAGCAGCAGGAAAGAGCAGTAGAATGAATTCTGAATATTCAAAAGCGTTGCACCAAGTGGGAAATCTTACTCTTTTAGAACATATAATTTCTAATGCAAAATCGCTGAGTCTAAAAAGCTTATCAATTGTTGTTAACAACTCCCTTCTAAAAGATTTAGAAAACTTTGATACTCTAAAAAGTATAATCGATCAATACAATATAAAACTAATAATTCAAGAAGATATTACAGGCACTGGCACTGCAGTTAAAATTGCTCTAGAAAATCTGGAGGAGTTATCTGATCAAGACATAGTTTTAATACAGTATGGAGACACTCCTTTTATATCTAGCGATACAGTTATGAAAATGACTGATTGTTTAAAGTATAATAATTTAGTTCTTCTTGGATTCAATAGTCAAGATGAACAATATGGAAGATTAGTAATTGATAATTACGGCAATGTTCAAAAAATCCTAAAAAATGGAGATAAAATGCTTCTTGCAAACTCTGGAATAATAGCTTCATATGCTAAAGATCTCTTTACCTTAGTAAAAGAAATAAAATTTAATAATTCGACCAATGAATATTGTCTTAATGATATAGTACCCATTGCAGCAAACAATAACTTGAGTGTAGGTTATGTAGTTTCTGATGAAAGAGAAGCAATGGGAGTAAATAATAAAGAGGATTTGATTAAAGCCGAACACTATTTTCAAAAAAAAAGGCAGCCAACTTTTCTTTCATAACTACATTTTTTTATTCATTAATTTAAGTTGACATTTATTTTATACTTGTTTTATAATACCTTTTAATTCTTACTTGTAAGATAATTGGTACGACAAATTTTCCTAGTTGTAGTGAGAGGGTATACATGGGGATATTAATAACAGGTGCTGCAGGTTTGATAGGGTCAACCTTGGTGAAAAAGTTAGAAAACCAGGGCCATGAAGTAATAAGCTGTGATATTAGGTTTCACAACAATCCACTCAGTTTTTTTTCAGAAGATATAGTACCACTACTTGCTCAGTGTACAGGAATCATTCATCTGGCTGCAATTTCTAGAGTTATACATGGTGAACTTTATCCTACACTGTGTCAAAAAATTAATGTTGATGGTACAATGCGGTTTTTAGGGTTATGTAAGTCACTTCCAAATAAACCGTGGTTTATATATGCAAGTAGTAGGGAAGTTTATGGAGAGCAGAAGGAACTGCCAGTTACAGAATCTGCTAGTATCGATCCAATAAATAATTATGCCAAAGGTAAAGCATTTATTGAGGAACAAATAACAAGTTCAAAAGATTTTAATGTAGCAATATTACGCTTTTCAAATGTATACGGTGGTTTACTAGATCATAACAGTAGAGTAATTCCTGCACTCTGTATTAATGCATTAAGAGGTGATCCAATTAAAATAGAAGGTAAAGAATGTGTTTTTGATTTTACCTATTTGGATGATGTTATAGAGGGTATATGCTTAACTGTTAAATATTTACAAAGCGAAAAATCTTCCCTTCCTGCTATTCATCTTACTACTAATAGCCCATGTACTTTAGAAAACTTAGCAAAAACAATATTAAAAGTCACGAAAAGTGATTCTAGAATTGATTTTTATCCTCCAAGAAATTTTGATGTAACTAAGTTCCATGGTGATTTTATTAGAGCTAAAGAGCTACTTGGTTGGTCTCCAAAACATTCATTAGAAGTAGGATTAAGTAAATTTATAAAAAGTCTACAAAACAATACACAAGAATATCCTAACAATATAGATATGGTAATATATGAAAATATTAAAAGTTATTCATGGTTACCCTCCTTATTATAGTGCTGGTTCAGAGGTTTATAGCCAAACTCTTGCTCATGAACTAGCAAATAACAATGAGGTACAAGTATTTACTAGGTATGAAAATAGCTTTTTACCTGATTTTTATTACACTACAGTCCTAGATAGTAGTGACTCTCGAATCTTACTGCATTTAATTAATATACCTACAGCTAAATATCGTTATAAATTTATCAATGAAGAAGTAAATATAAAATTTAAAAGAATAATAGATAACTTTCAGCCAGATCTTATACATTTTGGTCATCTTAATCATCTATCAATTACTTTACCAGAAATTGCTTTTAAAGAAAATATACCTACAATTTTTACGCTACATGACTTTTGGTTAATGTGTCCAAGAGGAAGGTTTATTCAACGTAATTCTGAAGATTTATTACAGCTTTGTGATGGACAAAAGGATCAAAAATGTGCAACCCAATGTTACAAGGGATATTTTACAGGAGATGAAGAATTCCTGAATTCAGACATAAATTATTGGGAACAATGGGTTGCAACTAGAATGAAGCACACAAGGAAAATAATAGACTATATAGATTACTTTATTTCCCCATCGAAATTCTTGATGGATAAATTTACTCAGGATTTTTATGTTCCGATAAACAAAATTTCTTATCTTGATTATGGTTTTGATCTCAATCGTCTTAAGAATAGAAATAGAGTACAAGAAAAAGAGTTTATTTTCGGTTATATTGGTACTCATACTCCCGAAAAAGGTGTTGATCTATTATTGAAAGCTTTTTCTCACTTATCATCTAAAGCAAAACTTAGAATTTGGGGAGCAGCAAGAGAAGAAACTAAAGCTTTAAAAGCGATTGCCGATCAGTTTTCACCTGTTGTTAAAGAAAGAATAGAGTGGATGGGAAGTTATGATAATAAGAATATAGTTACTGACGTATTTAATAAAGTTGATGCAATAGTCGTTCCTTCAATTTGGGGTGAAAATTCACCGTTAGTAATACATGAAGCACAGCAACTTAGAATACCAGTTATAACAGCCGATTATGGTGGTATGGCAGAATATGTAAGAGATGGACTATTATTTAAGCACAGAGATGCAAGTAGTTTGTCAGAAAAAATGCAAGTCCTATCTACAAATCAGGAGTTATACAATAAACTTACCCAAAAAGGCTATCCTTATACTAAAAATGGAAATATACCTTCTATGAGTGAGCATATTGAGAAACTTAACAAGATTTACCGTAATGCTATTGAAAAGAAAGGCAAATCAGTAGCTGTTAAACCCGGTCCTTGGAGAATTACTTTTGATACTAATCCAGATTACTGTAATTTTGCTTGTATAATGTGCGAATGTTTTTCACCATACAGCAAAGTTAAAGAAGAAAAGAAAGCTAAAGGAATAAAACCTAAGATACTGTCGATAGAAACTATCAGAAAAGTAATTAAGGAAGCAGCTGGCACACCTTTAAGGGAAATCATTCCTTCTACTATGGGTGAGCCTTTAATGTATAAAAGCTTTGATGAAATAATCAATTTGTGCCATGAGTTCGGCCTTAAGCTTAACCTCACAACCAATGGTTCTTTTCCCATTAAAGGAGCTAGAAAATGGGCTGAACTATTGGTACCAATTTTATCTGATGTTAAGATTTCCTGGAATGGGGCAACTAAAGAAACTCATGAAAGAATCATGAAAGGTTCAAAATGGGAAGTAGTGACAGAAAATTTAAAAACTTTCCTTGAAGTTAGAGATAAATACTTTAGCGATACAGGTGAAAGGTGTACCGTTACTTTACAATTAACATTTTTGGAAAGTAATTTACATGAACTCTATGACATAGTTAAGATGGCCATAAAAAATGGCATAGATAGAGTTAAAGGACATCATCTTTGGGCACATTTTGAGGAAATTAAGGATCTATCTATGAGAAGAGATGAGTTAGCAATTAGTAGATGGAATACAGAGGTGAGAAGGTTATATGAGCTTAGAGATAATATGCTATTACCAAATGGTAAAAAGATAAAATTAGAAAATTTTACAATTCTTTCTCAAGAAGGTATTAAGGATTTGGCTCCAGGTGGTCAATGCCCATTTTTAGGTAAAGAAGCATGGATAAACAATGAAGGAAAGTTTAGTCCTTGCTGTGCTCCAGATGAACTCCGTAAGACATTAGGAAATTTTGGTAATGTTAATGAGGTTAAACTCGAGGAAATATGGCAGAGTAGTGAGTACCTAAGCTTACAAAAGAATTATTTAAATTACAAATTATGCAAAACATGCAACATGAGAAAACCTTTGATCAATTAATCAAAGATAATCTTAGATCTATTAAAATTTCACCGTGTGAGAGCTTTCACGAATTACTAGGAAATCCTTTGTATGAAAATAGGTTTATAAAGGTTGGTAAATTTCATGAGCCCGGTCTTGCACCGGTTTATGATCAGACAGGTGCTTATCATATCAATGTAAGAGGAGAAGCAGTTTATCATAATAGATTTCTAAAAACTTTTGGATTCTACTTTAATAGAGCAGCCGTAGAAGATGATACAGGGTGTTACCATATTGATTCATTTGGATGTAGAGTATACAAACAGTCTTATCAATGGATTGGAAATTATCAGGAAGATGCTTGTGTAGTTAGAAGACATGATAAATGTTTTCATATTAATTTAAATGGCAACAGGATTTATCAGGAGGAATATGATTATGTTGGAGATTTTAAGGATGGTATCGCTGTAGTCTATAAGGATGGTAAAGCTACACATATTAATCATCATGGAAAGTTAGTACATAATAAATGGTATAAAAAACTTAATGTTTTTCATAAAGGTTATTCTATTGCAGAAGATCAACATGGTTGGTTTCATATAGATATTAATGGTGATCCTGTTTACCAGCAGAGATTTAAAATGGTAGAAGCATTCTATAATGGGATGGCAAAAGTTGAAACTTTTGAAGGTGTGTTAGGACAAATCGATATTACCGGAAATGTAAAGTTTAGTATTTTTGATTTAGGTAAAGAATCTCAAGTGCATAGGATTTCTGCAGAACTTTCAGCCTTTTGGAAAACTTACCTAACAAGCGTTGCTATTGAACTTGATTTGTTAAATATTTTACCTGCAACTGTGCCGTTTTTATCTAAAAAGTTAAACATTATCGTACCAAATCTAGAAAGGCTGTTAAGGGCGTTGTGGGAAATAGGGTTTATTGATTATGATAAGGACGAGGACTTATGGAAACTATCATCAAAAGGTAAGTGTTTTAAGGAAATACCATTTTTGCCAAAAGCAGCAACAATGTGGGCAAGAGTTGCCGCTGAAAAGAATTGGTTAAATATTGCCGATATACTAAAACAGAAGTCAATCTCTTCATTTGAATCTTTTAAGGAAAGAGAATCATCAGAAGATAAGAAAATAGCGTTTTACCAAGCATTGCTAGGATATTCTAGGTTTGATACTAAAGAGTTTAATTCTAGGATTAATATAGATGGTGCTAAGAATATATTGCTATTTGGTGTACACTCTTTATTTCTTGCTTATTCTGATATACACAATAAAGGTTCCATAGGCCTATATAACGAACATAAAGTGCCAAGACAGTTAGTAGAAAATTTAAAAGTCAAACTTATAACTCAGGAAGAACTATCAGCTACAAATTATGAATTAGGTGTCTTTTGCCGCTTTCTACAGCATTATGATGATGATAAAGTATTATCTTATTTAAAATTGGTCAAAGGAATATCTCGTATTTTATTGATAGAAACTATTTTAGATTACCGCTCTCCAGATGGAGGCTCTGTAGATATTAATGTAATGGTTGAAACAGGAGGTAAACTAAGAACATTAAGCAATTGGGAAAAAATACTCAAACAAGTAAAAGGATTCAAAATTTTTGCTGTTATACCTTTAACAGATTACTTATCAGTTATTGATGTCAGGTGTTAATCATATGGAAACATTACAAAAAAATGGTTTTTTTATTATCAAAAATCTGGTTCCTTTAGAGCTAATAACTCAGTCTTTAAGTGATATAACAAATAAGATATCAAAGCTATCCCAAGAACTAAGTGTTTCAACTTCTGACTACTTAAACTGTACCGGCAGATGGGGCACGTCATCTCAAGTAACTAGAATTATCTCTCAAGCATTAGATGAAATTATTAAAAATTACCTTGAAAAGTCACTTCAGTGTCAGATACTGCAGAAAAAATCAAATGTTATATGTAAAACTGCTGATTTAATAGATGCAGTTCCCTTCCATCAAGACATCTCCTATAGTTTCAATGATCCTTACCACTTTTCTGTTTGGTTAGCTTTGAATAATGTAAGTGAAACTTCAGGTGCACTGCAAATTATAGAAAACAGTCATAAATGGGAAATACAGCCTTTAGTTGATTTTTGGTACCCATATTTTTTTGATCAGTACTCAAGTAATCGGGAAAATTACAAAATTAAGTCACTACCTATTTCAGCAGGAGATGCGATAGTTTTTGATTCACGGTTATGGCATGGTAGTGATAAGAATACAGATGCTAAAGATAGATTTGCTTATGTAACAAGGTGGATTGTAAAAGATCAAGATCTTCCCTATGTGCCAAAACCTCAGCCTTCAGTTTTTGGTATACTCAATTGTGGTGAGTTAACAGAATCTATACTGAGAAAATGCTTGTCATTATTTGGCTACCAGGAAAGTATAAAAGCAAAAAACATGGAAGAACTTATCAAGAGCTGGTTAGCCTTTATTACAGACACAACTAAAAATATTTCTGAGATCGACACTACTGAGGCTAAGCGAGATTTATATAAGCTACTTATTCTGAATCAAGCATCAGCACTACATGATGCTGGAGACATCTCAGGAAAAATATACAAAAATTTATGGTTTTCACTACTTGTATTTCTCAATAAAAAAGTCAACGTAGTGGAGCTAGAATTATAAATGAACAGAGGTAGAGTTGATAGCTTCAAATGTGTATTGATGTTCATCTTGAATATAGTATCTAAATTCAAACTTAATGTACTTATAATGTCTTTAGTTGCCCTGGTGGTAGCTGTTGATTTGTCTTTTAGAAAGTATTTAGTAAAAAATATTCTAGATACAGCTGTAAAATATCAGGAAGGTAATGTAATTGAAAATCTTTTATTACCTGTAAGCGCTTATTTTGGTATGGCATTACTTATCACTACTACTTTTAGATTCTATGGCTATTTTGTTGACATTCGAATGTTTACCTTAATGCGTCAAAAGATAGCTGATATGTCTTTTTGTAGGCTACTCCAACAAGACCATTCCTATTATCAGAACAATTTATCTGGAAGCTTAGTACATAAGGTCAGTAACTTAATGGATAGTGTGATAGAGTTAATAAGATTGCTTATAGATTGTTTTTTCGGTTACAGCATAGCATTAGTCTTAGCTATTTATACCTTATCATTAGTAAACATAAAATTTGCAATCGCTACATTCACTTGGGTAAGCATTTTTATTTTAGTATCGATTTTCAGCTTTCGTGTACTTACTGAATTAGCTGATAATTACTCTAAACAAAATTCACAAGTAATAGCTAGTATAGCAGATAGTATTTTAAATGTTATATCAGTAAGGTTATTTTCTCAGCAAGCACATGAGAGAGACAAATTTTTTCAAATATGCAAGAAAAGAACTATTGCAGAGAGAAAATTACAATGGGCATACTTTTGTCTTTGGTTTATATATGGCTATTCATTCGATATACTCCAAGCAGTAAACTTGTATTTTTTAATTCATGATTATCAATTGAACAAGATCGCAATAGGAGATATTGCTCTTGTACTTGGAATTAATATATCGATTATAGAGTTTCTTAACCATCTAACTAGGAATCTTACCCAATTTTCTACTCATTTCGGCAAAGTTTCAGATGCATTGCCAATCTTGACTACCGTACCAGAAATTCAAGATAAGGAAAATGCTAAAGAATTAAATTTATTAAGTGGAAGAATAACGTTTAACAATGTTTCTTTTTCTTATGAAGGTCAGGAGCCATTATTTCAAGATTTCTCAGTTACCATTAATCCTTGCGAAAAGGTAGGTCTAGTTGGTTATTCTGGAGGTGGTAAATCTACTTTTATAAACTTAATTCTAAGGCTATTTGATGTTAAAAAAGGTAATATACAGATTGATAATCAAATAGTATCAGAAGTTACACAGAGTTCTTTGAGGCAACAAATATCTGTAATACCTCAAGACCCATTGTTATTTCATGATACTATTTTAGCAAACATCATATATGGTAAACTTCAATCTACTATCGAAGAAATAATGAGAGCTGCAAAGCTGGCTGGTATTCACGATTTCATTATGACTCTACCAGATCAATATGGAACTACAGTTGGAGAAAAAGGCATCAAGCTATCTGGAGGAGAAAGACAAAGAATAATAATAGCAAGGGCATTTTTAAAAAACGCTCCAATATTATTTCTCGATGAACCAACTAGTCAGTTAGATTCTATAACAGAAAAAACAATTCAAATGAGTTTATTCAAATTGATGAAAAATAAAACTACGATTACTATAGCACACCGTATTTCTACACTTTTACACATGGACCGAATTATAGTATTTAACAAAGGAAAAATTGTCCAAGATGGTAAACACGCTGAATTAGTTTCTAAGCAAGGTCTTTACAAGGAACTTTGGAATGCTCAAATTGGTTGTTTGAATGGCAAGAAATAAGATGGAAAAAATTATTGATCTGAGAAGTGACACTACAACTCTGCAGAGCTCCAACGTTATACATGCAATAAGTAATGCAACTGTTGGAGATTTTGCTTATGGTGAAGACAAAAGCTGTAATGACTTATCAGAATATTGCAAACAATTATTCAAAGTAGAAGAAGCATTATTTGTAACCAGCGGTATGCTTGCAAATAGATTAGCCATTGCCATTCAAACAAGTCCTGGTGATGAACTAATAACTAATTATAATTATCACATTAATTTTTTCGATAGTGCAGGCAATGCAAAAGTAAATAATATCGTATTTAATTGTATTAGAAATAATAGCGGAATCTTAGATGTTGATGAAGTAGAATATGCTATTAATTCTAAGCCGAGGTATAAAATTTTTGCTCAGGTGAGTCTTGTTTCTATAGAAAATAGTATAAATGGGTTTAATGGTAAAATTTATCCTTTTGAAAAACAAGTCGAGTTATATCACTTTTTAAAAGCTCACAATGTAAATCTTCATTTAGACGGTGCAAGAATATTTAATGCTCATATCGAAACAAATATTGCTTTAGCAGATTATGCTAAATATGTGGATACAATGAGCTTTTCTTTTACTAAAGGACTTGGCGCTCCTTTTGGTTCAATGCTTATGGGTAAAAGAGAGATAATTGAAAGGGCTAAAAAGCTACAGGTTTGGCTAGGTAGTGGTTATCATCAGATAGGGTATTGTGCTAATGCAGCAAAATACGTACTACAGAATAATATCTCTAGGCTTAAAGAAGATAATAAGCTCGCTAAATTGTTTGCAGATAAGATTAAAGAAATTCCACACATAAAACTGGTACTACCTTATCCAGAAACTAATATAGTAAGCTTTAGTATAAAAGCACTAAATGTAACTAATGAGGTTTTCTTGAGTAAGTGCCAAGCTTATGGTTTATTGCTTTTTCCTTGGCTCGAGTCTCATATAAGAGCAGTTACCCATCTTGGCACAAAGGAAACAGACATCATGAAAGCTGCTGAAATTATAAAGGAAGTTGTGTTAAATTTAATATGAGAATAAAAATAGATTTCTTTAGCGATTCAAACACTGACCCTTCAGCTAAAATGAGGGAAGCGATGGCTAAAGCAAAAGTTGGAAACGAAGCTGCATGTGAAGATCCAACTGTGAACGAATTAGTGGCAACCGCATGTAAAATATTAGGTAAACCTGCAGGAATCTTTTTGATTTCAGGAACGATGTCCAATGTCATTGCTTATAAAGTACACATTCAAAGACCTGGTGATTACTTGCTGCTTGATGAAACTTCACATCCGCTCATAGTACAATCTGGCTTGATCGCAGCCCAGGCACATGCCACTCCTTTGCCCATCAAAGGTACGAGAGGAATATTTACTGGAGAACAAATTGTTGAGTTTATTACTCGTCCTAGTTTAAGAAATATTCCGAGAGTTGGGCTTGTTTCTATCGAACAAACGACAAATTTTGGTGGTGGAGCTGTGTGGCCTTTAGAATATATTCAAGAGATCTCAAGTCTCTGCAAAGAGAATGACGTATTCACTCATTTAGATGGAGCAAGACTGTTCAACGCTTGTGCTCATACTAAAATATCTCCAAAAGAGTATGCAAGTTATTTTGATTCGGTATTCATTGATTTTAGTAAAGGATTAGGTGCTCCAATGGGCGCAATATTGCTTGGAAGTGAAGAGTTTATTGAAAAAGCTTGGTACTATAAGTTTCAAATTGGCGGAGGTATGCACCAAGCTGGCATTATTTCAGCTGCATGTTTATATGCTTTACATAATAATATAAATTGTTTAGAGGAAGATCATAAAAAGATGCAGCACCTTATAGAAGGCCTAGACTCCATAGATCAAGTTATAATTGATATCGACCTATACAAAACTAATATAGCGTATTTTTCATTACGTACTAATTGTATATCTACTCAAGAATTAATAAACGTACTAGTTACAAATTATGGAATTAGAATGGCTAACATCAAAGGTAAAATCAGAGCTATAACACATAGAGATATAAGCTATGAAGATATTAATACTACTGTATCTGCTATAAGAAAGATACTAAGTAATTTTCTGCACTAATTGTTTGCAAACTTCTTGTCAAACAATATTATACCAATATAGTATTATGCTAGCATCTGCATAGAGCTATTTGGGAATAGGTGTGAACTTTGTCTTCTTTCAATATTTACTATTCTTCTGTGGATATATGCTGCTTTATTTATCAAGACAAAGTATACCAATTGCTCTACCACTGTTAATAGATACTGACCATGTAAAATTAAGCTATTTTTTTGCCTGCTTTTCTTTTTTTTATGGAGTATCAAAATTTGTTAATGGAATAATCATGGACTCCAAAAATAATCCATTATTTATGTTTGGGCTATGCAATATTGCAACTGGATTATTAACCATTGGTATAACTTTATCATATAATAATCTAACTTTATTACTGTTAACATTAATATTATTAGCTTGGACACAAGGGTTAGGTTGGCCAGCTATTACCAAGTTTATGGTTACAAACTCTAGCATCTCTTCAATTGCATCATCATGGGGAGTTATGAGCGCATCTCAGCAACTTGGTTCTTGTATTACTTTAATTGTATTACCAAGTATAATTAAAATATATGATGCAAAAAGTGCATTTTTGTACTCTGGTCTCTTATGCTTACTTTTTGGAATTTATATAATATTAAAAGCATATTACAAAGAAAGTGCCAACTTTACTACCTATTATAAGGTGCAGAAATCTCAAATAGGTATCAAGGTAACAAGTTCCATATGGTTTCTATGTTGTGCTACTTTTTGTGCTTATATTATAAAAATGGGAATCTTCTTTTGGTTTCCTATAATTTTAAAGAATAAATTACAAATTTCTCTTGTACAATCCTCACTAATAACAGGCGTATATGATTTAGGTGGAATCCTTGGAACTTTAATAACAGGAAGAATTAGTGATATGTACTTCTTTCAAAATAGAAGCTTGCTGGCATCACTTTATATGTTGGGTATAGCACTCACTTTTATTGCAATGAACTTTGGTCAAAACATAATTCTTATGAACCTTGGTGCAATCTTATCAGGATTCTTTATATTTGGAGTGCAAGTACTGACAGGTGTTATAGCTGTAGAAATTGCTCCACAAAATAATGTATGTGCAATTGTAAGCTTAACAGGATTATTTGGGTATATTGCAAGTTCAATATTTTCATGCGTGCTCTTAGGAGTACTTGTTAAGCACTGTGGTAACAGTATTATGTTTTCATTTTTTTCCATTTGCTCTGTTGTTGCACTCGTTTGCTTTTCCATACTATCAAGCAAAGATCTAAAAAAACTAAGTAAAGCGGTGTAAAAAAAATTTCTCAACAGTTAAACTTTGTAGATAGATTTTTTACCCAAGGAATAAACATGGTAACCATATCTTAGTAATAGCTCGCTATCTAATAAATTACGGAAATCAAAAACATTAGGTGCAGCCATAATACTCTTTAAACTTGCAAAATCTTGATTTTTAAATTCTTTCCACTCCGTTAACAATAACAAGGCTTCCGCGTCCCTTGCAGCCCCTATAGCATTGTCCGCGTATTCTATATCCTTTAGAACTTGCCTAGCATTATCCATCCCCATTGGGTCATATGCAGTAATTTTAGCCTTGTTATTCACTAACAATTGTGCAATATCTATAGCTGGGCTATTTCTTACATCATCAGTACCAGACTTAAAAGTTAGCCCCCATATTGCTATTTTTTTATTTTGGACTCCATTTAATACATATTCTACCTTTTTAGCAATGTTTGTTATATGATTATAGTTAGATTCTTTAACTGAATTTAAAATTTGTAGCTTAACATTGTGGTCTTCAGCAAGCCTTATTAAAGCTGACAAATCTTTAGGAAAACATGATCCTCCAAATCCTGGACCAGCTTTGAGAAATTCCTTACCTATTCTATGGTCCATTCCCATACTGTTAGCTAAAAGGTCAATGTCTGCTCCTAATAGCTCACATAAACCTGCCATCTCATTGATAAAAGCAACCTTTGTTGCTAGAAAGGCATTAGAAGCATATTTAATCATTTCAGCAGTAACTGTATCAGTGACTATTAACGGAATATTCTTATCTATAAATGATCTATATATAACTTCTAGTTTTGCCCTAGCTAGCTTAGTTTTTACTCCTATTATTATCCTATCTGGGTATAAAAAATCTGATACTGCAGAGCCTTGCTTGAGAAACTCTGGATTAACTCCCAAATCAAAGTTATAGCCCTTATTAGATAAATAATTATGTATATTTTCTGCAGTACCAGGAGGAATAGTTGACTTTATCACTATTAAGCAATCTTGATTAACCCTCTCAGAAACTTCACTTACTGCATTATATACATTCTTTAAATTTGCATTTCCTAGGGAGTCTGATGGAGTATCTACAGTTACAAATACTACTTCTGTATTGGGATTTATTTGAGAATACGAATCAAAAAATCTTATCCTTTGTGACTTTATATTATTCTCTAAATAATCTGCTAATCCAGGTTCATATAGAGGAATTTTCCCTGATTTCAAAAGTTCAATCTTCTCAGTATTTATGTCAATGCAATCAACTTTATGGCCCTGCTCCGATAACATTGTACCAGATACTAAGCCTACATACCCTACTCCTATAATAGTTATGTGCATTTTACTATCACCTTAAAAATGTAGCTTAGCATCTAAAATAAATACCATTAACAATTATAAACTTTTGTTGTTACATTATTTTTCTTAATTGCCTTACCTTCCGAATAAGCTATAAATAAGGTTGATGGTATTAATATCAAAGTACCATATAAAGCACTTTTATCAGGTAATTCATTAAATATAACGTATGTTACTATTGCAGAAATTATTAGCTCTATGTATCTATACGGTGCAAGTGCAGTAGCATCAGTAAGAGCAAAAGCTTTTAACATGAAGAACAGAATTAGGTTTGAACTTATTCCTAAAATCAGCAGTAATACTAACTCCAACAAGGAAGGCATATGCCAATAAAATAACAAAGGTGGAGTAGAAAAAATAGTTGTCGTTAGAGCTGAATAAAATAACATACTTATTACTGACTCTTTTATCACAAGTTTCTTATTAAGTATGTCTAATATAGCAAAGATTAACGCAGATACAATAAAAATAAGAATTTTAGGATTAAAGTCTTCACTATGAGCTTTGGTGGTAATAGCAATACCAACAAAACCAATAATAGTTACTATCCATCTTTGCCAAATTATATTTTCGTTTAGTAAAGGGATTGCAAGAAGTATAACAAATAATGGTATAGAAAAACTTATAATCGTTGCAGTTACTATGGGGAAAACAGTCAACCCGTAAGTCCATAAGGTCATTCCACAAAACAACAACCCACCCCTGGTTATTTGAGTAGATATTTGACTTGTTTTAAAAGTTTCTATTCCATAGTAAAACATAAAAGGTACAAGGGTAATAGTGGTAAACAGAAAGCGGAAAAAAATTATTTCAAAACTCTGAAGATGTAAACTTAGATATTTTGATATAGTATCATTAGCTACACTACTAAGTAAGCTAAGTATAAACCAGATAACCCCAAACAAATAAGCTCTCAATCTGTAATCCATAAAGCTTCTGATTTAATAGATACGATGTACTCATATAATTTTACTACAAAACTAATAATATAAAAGTTTTCTGATGTACGTCCCCAGAATGTGATCGTAAGGGTTCATTATAAATAATTCGGGAAATTTCGTCTCTTTAGACATATTAAGAGCTATGTAACGAACGTTTATATTTGTGAGTAATAGTAAGGCTCAAGGTAAGGAAAATGCTAGTGAGGTAAAGTAGAATAACGTTAATTTGATAATTTAAGCTCATTCCCTCTTGCTACATCTCTCTTTAATATCTCCTCTTTTGCAGCAGGTCTATAATTACTGCTTAAATTTAGGTGCACACTAATTTTTCGATTTATATATTATTCTAATGCTTGTATAATACCTTCATTGAATATTTGATTTTGAGGTAATTAGATGCCAAAAAGTAAAACTAAACGTGGAACGGAAGATTTGAAGGGTAATGCAGGCCCAAGCAAAAGATCTCGTCTCAGTTCTGATCCTAAAAAAAATAAAGAGATTATCTCTAGCAAAGTAATAAGTAAGCTGAAGGATGTTGTTAAAGGTGATAGAACTTCAGCTATTGAGGAATGGGTCAAGGCTCACCCTGTAACAGTAGAGGGTCTAACCGTTGAGCAATCGGACCTCTTATGTAATGCGTTTCGTGATGAATCTTGTTGGTCAGGTGCGACACTAGATGTTGCTAAATTGGTAGGAGAATTAGCTAAATCAGGTGTGTTGAATCCATTTGCTATATATAAAATAGCATGTATTGAGTGTGTAGAGAGTGAAATTAAGCAATTATTTGACAAGGCGTTAGAGTCTTTTAGATCTGACTTATCTCATAAAGGTGCATGTGAGGAAGATAGGAATTTAGCTTGCAGTGATAAGCTTGCAAGAGTTGAATTGTTAAGTTCCATGGGAAGACGTGATCCTGTTTTCAATTTCTGGATTGATCAAGAATCAGGTAACCTTAGAGAAAATATAGAAGCAGAAGATGGATTTAATAAGGCTGTAGATTTCAAGTGGAGTAAGGGAGTGGAACACTTCTATAATCGTCTGTGTTCTGAAGAAAAATTAGTGAAAGAAGAGAGAGAAAAATTGCTAGTTTCTGCTATTGCAAAATTATCTCCATTGCAATCTAGCTATAAACTTGCTTCTACCTTAAGTTCCCTTCTAGGTAAAGTCATAAGCGCAAAAGTAGATCATAAGTCACTACTTGGGCTACCGAATAAGAAAGATAGGGGTGTGATCTATCGTCCTCTTAGTTACTTAGTAGAGCACGGTTTTCTTTGCACAACTAAGTATGTTATCCAGTACTTGAGCGAGGGATGTTCAAGATCTGAAGTAGAGAAAATGCTTTCACCTAGAGGATATGCACATCTTCTCTCATCGCTTTCATTTGTTGTAGTTTCTAAAGATTATGACTTGGATAACAGGAATGAAGCAAGGTCAGCTATTAGCAGTCTTTGGGAATCTAGTGTATTTAACCAAAATAAAATAAATGTTGTCGATCCTTTTAAAGATAGGATTGCTTTTGTTGCAATGGAAAATGCAATTTCAAATTTGATTGTAGATCAGGAGAACAGCAAGGATACTCAAAGTGCTGGCGATGGTGAAAAAGTTGATTTGGTCTTGAGTATTTTAAAGTTTGCTAAAGATTGTTGTTCAGACAAAAGCTTTAAATCATTAAAAGAGAGGATAGCAAATAGTTTAGATAAAACAAGGAATTCTAAGATGATAGATGCAACTAGCTCCTGCAATTTAATAGAAGAGTTGTGTAAGTCAGCGAGAAATTTGAATTTATTCTCTGCTAGCACTGAAGGTCCTCAATCTACGTTAGTGGGTACTAATGTTAGTATTTCGCCTGCTGCAGTTGTTAACAAATAGGAGTATTTATGCATGGTAATAATGAAGATCGTGAATTAGTTAGGGCTTTATTAAGTGGAGGTTGTGATGAGTTTAGTAGACAATTTGTAGGTTTTTTAAACAACTGTCCATCTTTTTTGCATTCGGCTAATAAGCCTGGCTTTTTTCCTACATTCTTTTTTGGTATGTTTTCTACTGCACATGATGCAGGTATATTAGTTGAAGATGAAAGAGTCTATTTTCGTTTTGACAATTATGGAAATCTAAAAGTTGCTGTTCTCACTAATAAAGAAAATAGAAGAATAGTCAGGTGTTATACTGTTGCTGATAATGAGAACAGCCCTGGGTCAAGGTTTAGTGCAGAAGAGAAGCAGCAGGTAGAAGAGAATCTTCCACAAGAATTACAGGAAGATAAGGATCTGGATTGGGAAGAGTATAAAATATTTCGGTTTGGAGAAGAATGTAGGTTTATTCATGAAATAGATAGATTTCCTCAACGTGATGAACCTGGAGCTCCAATTTTTCATGAAATTAACCCAATCAGAGAACAAGGTGAATTGTTAGACCTGATGAGTGAGTTGGCAAATGATGATACAGGAGAAGTGCGTACTAATGTTAAAAGAATTTTGGAATATGTTATTGATATCCATGATGAACATGAAGATAGCTTAGTGTTTCGTGCAGAGTCTGATTACCACGGTTTTCTGTGTGGGTTTTTAGTAAATTTTAGATACCGAGCTGTGGCTGATTTCTACCCAGAGCTACTTATAGGAAAAGGTTATGCAGATGTTGTTTTGCTTGTTCGTGGTGTTGATCAGACAAATGATTCGGTTCCAATTATAATTGAGTTGAAGGTTGGTGATGAGGAAGGATTAGAGCAAGCTAAAGATTATGCTAAAAGTTGTTCTGTTTCGTCTTTGCCTATTCATACCTCATCACCAAGTGCTGTTTGTGTAGCGTTAAATTTTCAATTACGTGGAGGTGCTGGTCTCCGAACTTCTGTGCAGGCCTTTTCAGAAGGTGGTCTTTCCTTAATACCGGGTTTACTACATCCTCATGGAAATGGAGTTAGGGGAAATGTAAAACGTTTTTTACAACCCATAGCATCAGAGTTCACTCAATCGCCTCATTGTAACACTTTTTCCTGTACGTCATCGTTTGTTTTTGGAAATGTTTTATCTACAAGGAGGGACTTAGAAACAAATGATGGGCGGGAGGTAAGGGTTACCAAGTATCTATTTAACCACTCTCAGGGAGAGAAAATGAAACGTACAGGTGGTAGGGGAGATGCAGCAGATATTGTAAGCCATGCGTTAACTTTAGCTCTATTTTTATCAAATATTGGTTTTGTTGTGCTTCACATTTTTCGTCGTTTAAAGTGGCAGACTTTACCAGACAAAGCATTGAACCTGTCGTTACTGCCTCAAGCCACAGATGATGCTAAGGTGCGTCAAGTACTTTGTGAAGTAGATGTCCAGGGTCATCTGGAAGTGGCTTCTGCAAAGAAATTCGAATCACTACGTGCTTACTCACGTTCTCATAGTGAAGGTTATTTCGAGGGAAGGTTTTCAGAACAAATGGGTAATGTTAGGAATTTACATCAACTTGCAGATCAGTTGATGAGTGCTGAGCCTAATTTTGGTAATGATGGTAATGTTAATGGTGAGTACAGGGCTAGGTATGAAGTTTTATTTAATGAGATTTCTCGTCTGTTGTCTCCGTTATTAAATGGAAACCGTCTACTCGTGAACAATGAAGCTAAATTTCAGGCTTTGTTGCGTGGGATATTTCAAAGTTGCGATAATCCTGCCAAGGTAATTATTGAGTTCCAGCTACAGAGAGGAAGGAAAATAGACCTAGTATTATCAAAATCTGCGGAAAATGATGATACTCATCCAATTGGAATAGAGTTGAAGTATGCTAACACCGCAGAACAAGTTGAACGAAAAAGGGTGGAGGCAAATCGACAGTTAAGTGAATACGAATTTTGTGGAGGATGCAAGCGTATTACTGGGGGAGATGCGATGGTTTTGTTATACGCTATATTAAATGCTGTAGGACAAGAGCAGGATCTGATATTGATTGGTGGGCTTCGTAGAGCATCTGGGTTTTCTAGATGACTTGTAACTAATAAAAGTACCAAAGATAAGGTTGTTTATGGGTAAAATTATGCATTAAGCTAGAGTACGTTTGAGTAAGGTTGGAGAAAAAGCAAGGTCTTTGAGCAAGAAAATTTGATTTATGTTTTCTTAAGTTAAAGTTAACCTGATGAAGTTTGCATAATTTATTGTTGGAGTTTTTTTGTTCTATTTTTACTGTAAGTTCAATCTGCTCTATCTTTGGTCTTTTTTTCTTAGTTTTGCGGCAAGTCTAATATTTTTACTACTTAATGGAATAACTTGCAGAAAGTGGAGATATAATGCTAAGGCAGAGGAGCTCAGACAGTTATCTTAAACAATAAAGAAATACTAAAGGCAAAAGATACGCTTGCGTAGTTCGAAAGCTTTCTATAGGATAAGCCTCACCTGATTTACAAATAGAATTGTTATGTTAGATGTTTGCTATTTATTCTTAAGCTCATTTTAACAGCATTTTGCTTTTTTTAGTATGTAGGGGTTTTCTAGGAATTATCCTACTGAATTCTATGATATTATTTTTTGTAACATTGTTATACATTATAATGCACCCATTTGTCTAGACCATTTTTTTCAAAGTGATCCGATTTTTAAAATGAATATGTTGATAAATACGTCGACACACATTTAAAGTATTTATCAATATATTCATTTACTGTTTATGATAATAAAGATCAGCAGGAACTTTATAATGTAGAGTCTGATGTCGCCTTCTATAGTTATACCAAGAAACAAAATCATTTATTATAAGATTTAAATCTCTGATACTATTTGGTCTATAATAATATATAGCTTCTTGCTTTAAAGTTCTCCATAAGCGCTCAACAAATATATTGTCGAAGCAACGTCCTTTATGGTCCATACTGATTTTAATATTAGCACGCTCTAATTCCATAATAAAGTTGTAGCTAGTAAACTGCACCCCCTGATCACTATTAAAAATCTCAGGTTTACCTTGTTTTAGAGCTTCTTTGAGAGTATAAAGGCAAAATCCAGCATCGAGATATGGTGATAATGAATGAGCAATAATATAGCGACTATACAAGTCCATTATTGCCACAAAATAGATAAACTTACCTTCTACCATAATATATAGTAGCCCATACCTGATTAACTCTACAAATAATCAAATCTTTGAGTAAATAAGGATATATTTTATGCTTTTTTTCTTTAATACTTGTATTACATCTTTTTCTACAATACAGCCCACTAATCTTCATTTTTTTCATAATTCTTAAGATTTTTTTGTGATTGACTACTACTCCACTCGCTATGATCTCAGCAGTAATTTTACGATATCCATAACGGCAATCAGAAGCCAAATATACTTCTTGAATCAAATTTCACTTTCGTTATTAATTATAGGCCTATAATATAGGCTAGATCTGCAAATCCCCAGTAAATCAGCCTGTTTCCTAATTGACAGATCAGAATCTTTTTCTATAAATCTTACTCTATCTTTTTTGCTTATTTCAGTAATTTTTTTTTCAAATAACTATTTTCCACTGTCAATTCTCCTATTACTTTATGTAAACTTTCTATTTCTTGCGCTAAGATTCTTTGTTTTCTCGCACTTTCACTTTCTTCAACAAATAGGTCTTTTAACCTTGCCAATACTCTATCACGCCAATCATATAGATTTGTTGATGGTATTTTATATTCACTACATATCTCAGCTGTGCTTCTTTGATTTTTTATTGCTTCCAAAGCTATCTTTGCTTTTAACTCTGGTTCATATTTTTTTGTTGCCATACTTTTACCCCTTTACTTTCCTACTCGGATCAACCATTTTTTTTTGGTCTAGTTTATGGGGTGCATTATAGCACAGCCACCTTGACCAAAAAATCATCCCCCTATCGCGTTCTTATCATTATGCCTTATACGCTGTATTACACCTTCAGATATAGTCATTGCTAACCTCCAACATCCTTGCTAATAAACCCTCGCTAAAACTGCCGAAAAGACTTTATAAGTTAATATTCTAAATCTCAATATTTTATGGTGCAGGTTTTTATTTTTAAAACATTATACTTTGTGTAGGGTATAACTACACGCATCAAAGTGAAAGAAAAGCAAAATGATGAAGAAAATGAAAGTTTAAGTTTTCTTCAACGACTCAAGGAGAGAATTTATGCTTTAAAGCCTGTATTAGCAAGAGCCTTAATCACTAAATGAACAATGTCACGCAGAGTTTCATCCTCAATTTTTCTATATTCCCTCACTAGCCTTGATATTTCTTCGCTGCCTACATCGCTATGGAAGGCCTTATCATGTAAGTCTTCAGAGGCTTTGGTAAAAAAATACGACATATCAACCGATAGTACTTCTGCTAATTTATATAACCTATCAACTACAAGCCTAATCTCTCCGCTTTCATATCCTTGTACATGCTGAAATGAAATTTCAAGCTTTTTTCCTAAGTCTCTTTGACTAAAACCACACATTAGCCTTCTTTTCCTTATTCTTTCACCTATTTGTTTATCGATAGGATGTTGTATAGTCATTTTACGTATCAGGTAATATTAACTATGTATTATCACTTTGAGAAAAAGATTTTACCAATATATAAACTGCACTACGTAACCTTTTGCTCTTAATTTCGTTATATCCTTTGACTAACTTTAGTATTTCTTCATCATAAGCTTCATGTGAGTCAGTGTGCATATCAGTAAAAAAGTTAGCAACATCTATCGATAGTGCTTTTGCTAAATCATATAATCTACTGGCCAAAACACAATTTGAACCATTTTCGTACTTTTGTATCTGTCTATACGAAACACCTATTCTCTTTCCCAATTCGGTCTGTGTCAAAGCACGATCTAACCTAAGTTGTTTTATTTTTTTACCTAATTGCACTTTTCACCTCTTATTCAAATTTACAACAAATTTTATGAAGTGGAAAAAAAGCTAGCAAAGTAATTGCTTTAATAATTTCTGCCTCTCGCTAATTAAATCGTTTGGCCTTACGTATTTTTTCTCAATTTCCCTCATCTCTTTTTCTCGTTCTGCAATGCTATTTCGTATTACTTCAGCCGAGTATCTGCTTTTGCCACTTGCAAACTCTGATCTTAATCTTCTAACCTTGTATTCGAGCTCAGCAAATCTTTCGTGTTGCTCAAGAAGTTCTATCATATGACTAATTTCAGAGTTTAGCTTTTTTTCCTCAACATCTCTTACAATAAAAGAAAGTAGAAGCTTATCTATTTGGTAATCAATATTTGGTTGAGCAGCAAATAGATCAATTATGGCTTTTACGTCAGTAGGATTTGTAACTAGTAAGTTAAAATTACTACATAAAAAACTATAGAACTTTATCGTCTTCTCAAGATAATTTTTCATATCTTGTGATAATTGCAATTCTTTGTGAATTCCTGACAGCAATATTTTCAATTCTTCCAAGTATTTCGTGTCAAAATTACTTACTTCTGTAGGTGAAAGGATCATTAGCAGCTTTTTTACAAGCTCAACATCATTTAACTTTACTGCATTATAAAGAGCTTTTTCTTTATCTTCTTTTAAATCATAAAGCTCTGATGAGTTATCTATGCTGAATAGATATTCAGTATTTCCTTGAGGAGAGTAGATTAAAATGTCCACTTCTCTTAGCGGGTGATCATCATTAAACTTTTCTAGTAACTGCTTATCGGTAGTTTCCTCTATTGCTACAACTGCTTTGCTTACCTCTTTCAACTTTGCAATATCATCTCTTGAGTTTTCAAGTATATCTTTAGCCTTGTCTAGCAGCTGCTCATATAGAACTATTTTTTCTTCATCATCAAGTAGCTGACAATGCTTTTTCAGCTTTTCAGTAGAGTAAGATAGGATATCCATTTTTTTCAATTTTACGATTACGATACCCCATTTTTGTTGAAACTGAAATAATTTTTATAGGATGTGTTTTTCTAGTGTAGATGCCCGCAAAACTTGTTATTATAATATACAGTAAATCAATAAGTCGTATAATATTAACAATTAAATAATATTTATCACGATATGATCGAATAGTAATGAAATTAAGTGAGGGTTACAATGAAAAAAATAAATGGTAAAAAATTGTCTAGTAAAATGTTAAAAGCGGTAGAGCGAATAGCAAAAGAAGGGTTATTACCTAATTTTATAAAAGCTGCTCCAACAGCAAATAAAAAGATTAGTAAATTACCTGTCTTAACATATCCTGAGGAGCTCAATCCATTTCGATCAGCTTTATGCAAGATAAGGCTAAGTGAATATGAAAATGTGAAATTAAATGAATTCTTGGAAAAAGCTATTGCAGCTGAAAATCTAGACAAATTAAGTAAAATCGTCGATGAAGCTTTGGATTTAGGAATAAGAGTAAACGCTCGCAACGAAGATGGCTTTAGCTTCACTAACGTTACAATGTTTAAGATGTATCGTGATGAATTCAAAGAAAATAAACAAGAAGATATAATCAGAAAGTTAGCCTTACATGGAGCAGATTTTAATGTACAAGTTGATAAGAAAATAGCTGAAATGTATCAAAAAGTGCAAAAAGAAATTGAGCCACAAATATATAGTAGGCTCA
The DNA here is from genome assembly GCF_947251615.1 of Wolbachia endosymbiont (group A) of Apoderus coryli. Taxonomy (NCBI): domain Bacteria; kingdom Pseudomonadati; phylum Pseudomonadota; class Alphaproteobacteria; order Rickettsiales; family Anaplasmataceae; genus Wolbachia; species Wolbachia endosymbiont (group A) of Apoderus coryli. The sequence continues at coordinate 1,016,616 of NZ_OX366367.1, forward strand.
AGAAACTTAGGGAAGTTGGAGAAGACGCTACTATAGAAGGAACTGTTGAAGATGTAGAAATCGATAATAAGACCTTCTATATTGAATTTTCACATAGCTGCATAGTTGATGTTGCCAAAGTTGTAGAAGGTGCAAAAAATTTGGGCTTAAGTAAAGGAGACTTAAACCTTGGCGGTAGTATCATAAAAATAGGTGATGGTGAAGTTGAGGTCAAAACTGGGAAAGACGGTAAAAGAAATTACGTAGATATATCCGATAACAGCGCTTTTACAGTAACACTTTGCACTAGCCTAGGAGAGCTAAATTTAATGGTATATCATGACACAGAAGACTATCATCAAGTACAAGTTGAGGTAGAAGATGAAGAAATGTGGAACGAGTTGCAAGAAATAGGAGAAATCGTAGGAAAGGGTTGTTTATTTGGTGGAATGTCTGTTAAAGAAGTAGTGGAAAAAGGCAGCTTTACTAGATGTGGAAGGTGGGGCGACCAAAATTCTAAAAGTAGTGAGACCTTTTCTTGGGTGAGCAAATTAAAAGATACCAAAACGACATCTGTAGGACGTTCTTGATTGGTGGCTATGTTTTTACATAGCCATAATTATTGCAAAGTAAAGTAGTTCTTGAAATTTAATCAAAATTACCATAAAAAATTTACCTTAACTAGCATTGCTTGTAGAAGTGGATTGAAGATATATTCAGGCAATATTATTTATTGGCAAGCGCTTTTATCACTGAATGCACAATATCACGCAACGTTTCATCCTTAATTTTCCTGTATTCCCTCACTAGCCTTGATATTTCTTCACTACCCACATCGCTACAAAAGGCCTTATCGTGTAAGTCTTCAGAAGCTTTGGTAAAAAAATATGACATATCAACGGACAAAGCTTCTGCCAAATTATACAATCTATCAATTACAAGCCTTACCTCTCCAGTTTCATATCCTTGTATATGCTGAAATGAAATTCCGAGCTTTTTTCCTAAGTCTCTTTGGCTAAAACCGCATATTAACCTTCTCTTCCTTATTCTTTCACCTATTTGTTTATCAATAGGATGTTGTTCATCTTGTACAATCATTTATTAATATATTAACTGAGGTATTGAAGCAATACTAACTCTCATTGTAACTTTGAGAAAAAGATTTTACCAATATATAAACTACGCTACGTAACCTTTTGCTTTTAATTTCATTATATCCTTTGACTAATTTTAGTATTTCTTCATCATAAGTTTCATGTGAGTCGACATGCACATCAGTAAAAAAATCAGCCACATTAATCGATAGTGCTTTTGCTAAGTCGTATAGCCTACTGGCCAAAATTTGGTTTGAACTATTTTCGTACCTTTGTATTTGTCTATACGAAACGCCTATTTTCTTTCCCAACTCAGTTTGTGTTAAACCACAGTATAATCTAAGTTCTTTTATTTTTTTGCCTAATTCCACCTTTCATTACTAATTTTAGCTGCTCAAGCTTATATTGAATTTTTTAATTTATGAAGTAGAAAAAAAGAAGGAAAGTTGGAGAACTTTCCTTCCGGTCTACAGATTACAATAAACCACTATCATAAAAACTAAAGTGGCTCTTCTGTGTTACGATTATGTGATCTATTAATTTCATTCCTACATTTTCGCAGGTTGCAGCTAATGTAAGTGTGTTATCCTCATCCTCCTTTGATGGTTCTGTATCTCCACTTGGATGATTATGTGAAATTGCAATAGATGATGCATCGATCAGTAATCCCTGTTTGATTATTTCTCTCACATATAGAGGTACTCTGTCTATAGTTCCACAGTCTTGAATATACTCGTATATCAAATGACCACTTCGATCTAAGTATATTACTCGCAAGCTTTCCTTTCGTGACTGCCCTATTGCTGTTTTAAAGTATTTTAGTAGCTCTTCTCTGTTATCAAGAATCGACAGCTTTTTTAACTTACCTTTCAGTATCCTATCGAAAATCTCTTTCAGACAAAAGATACTTGCTATTGCTCCATCATTCATTCCTGTAACATTTTTTAGCTCATGAAAGTCAGCGTTAATTACCCTTCCTAAACTACTAAAGAGCTCTATTAGCTTTTTGGCCACTTCTCTTCCTTCTTCACATTCAGATAGAGTACGTTCCAGTAGCTCATGGTCAAGTAAAGACCTGCCTCTACTTGATAAAATGCGAGTTTCCAATTTTTCTTTTCTCTCACTATTATTCATAAAAACCTCCAAGGTCAACATTATATACAAATTCAACGCCAACTTTCTGACGCAGTAGTTCTCGAGGAATAACCCTTTTGAACTCTAAATTTGCAATGTTGTCCTTGTTGCTTTAAAAGCTGGAATACCATTTGCCATATGAATTTGTGCATTGACATTTACTGTGCTAATTCCCTGAAGCGCAACGGTATTTATATTTGCAATCATAATATATTATATAAAATTGTTAATATAATATATTAAAGAAGTGATGAAGTAAAGGCTACAGCAATTAAAGATGGCTTAACTTAGCAAAAAAGTGCATAGTATCCTATCGCTTTGCTGATTACAAAATGTTTATAAGGATAATAACTTTTCTTTTGCTATACTCAAGCGCGGTTTTCTGTGGTGATTGTAATTTTAATTTACCATACTGTGGGCTTAGTTGTAATCTGGATCTATCATATAGAAATTTAAGTAATATAAAAAAATTGTTGAATAACGACGATAAGTTTGTTGTGCTTACGTTTGATGATGGACCGTCTAACAATAGAGTAAACGATATTATTAATGTTCTGGAAAGCTATGAAGCAAAAGCAACATTTTTTGTGCTTGGTGAACGTATAAATGAAAAAACGTCTGAAATAGTAAAGAAAATTCATGAATCAGGTCATGAGTTAGGCAATCACTCTTGGTCGCATAGGAAGTTGACATCACTTTCAAGTGAGGAACAATTGCAAGAATTGGAAAAGACAAATACAGCAATTAAAAATGTAATAAAACAAGATGTAAAATGGTTTCGTCCGCCATATGGATGTCATGACGATAATCTGATTGAAAATACTGATCAATTAAATATGTATTCAATATTATGGACAGTTGATTCGCTAGATTGGCAAGGTGATAAACCAGAAGCTTTAGTTGAAAGAGTTTTAAGTAATGTACATAATGGAGCAGTTATACTGTTTCATGATCACAATAACAGATCAAACACAATTGAAGCTTTACCTCATATTATTAAAATACTAAAAAAATCAGGTTACAAATTTGTTACCTTAAGTGAGTGGGAAAAAAGGGTTTGTAATACGGTAAAAGCCAGAAGTGTAACAATAAAAGAGGGGGGAAAAGTGCGTTTTGAAGGAATGTTATGTGGACAAAAAACAAAGTCTTTAACCGCAGAGCATTTATATTAGGCGGTATTCAGCTTACCATTTCCGCTGTTTTTAGCTATAGGTTATATAATTTACAAGTACGAAACAGACAAAAATACGAAACGCTGTCTAATAACAATAGGGTACGAATCACCACTATTATGCCTCAGCGAGGCAAAATTTTAGATAGGAATAGCATTGAACTTGCGATAAACAAAATTTCGTATGTTGTTTTGTTTGATGGTTCTGGTAAGGAAGTTGATTTGCAAACATTATCAGAAGTCGAGTCTAAAATAGCAAAATCGTCAGAAACAAAAGTAACTGCTCTTTATAAACGTTATTACCCGTTTGGTTCAATATGTTCTCATGTAATTGGATATACAAAAAGACAGCAAGGTATAAACGAAGTAGGAATCAGCGGTATTGAATATACATATGATCATATATTGAAAGGCAAGCCAGGAAAATCTGAGCAGGAAATAAATTCTAAAAAACGCGTCATAAAAGAATTATCAAGCATACCACAACAAGACGGACAAGATGTACAACTGACAATTGATATTAATCTGCAAGAGAAAATCGCAGAGGTATTTAAAGATCACCAGGGCTCCGCAGTGGTAATTAATGTAAATAATGGAGAAATTTTAGCATTATATAATTCACCTTCTTACGATAATAATCTTTTTGCTAGCAGATTATCAAATGAGACTTGGGAAAGCTTGAATACTCCTTCATTACCACTTGTGAATCGTGCATTGTCGTATCAAATTCCACCTGGTTCAATATTTAAAGTAATAGTTGCGCTTGCGGGTTTAAAAGACGGGATAATAACACCAGGAGAAAAATTCTCGTGTAAGGGCTATATGAAAATAGGTGAGCGGAAATTTCGTTGCCTGAAAAGCAAAGTCCATGGATATGTATCTTTAAATGAGGCAATGGCATTATCATGCAACACTTACTTTTATAACATAGGAAAAAAAATAAGTGTAGACTCTCTAGTAGAAATGGCCAGAAAATTTGGTATTGGAAGTGGGCCACTGATTGGAACGTTTAAAGAAGAAGCTCCGGGATTGTTGCCAGATAGAGATTGGCGTACACGAAAGCTATATTCGCAGTGGTATTTAGGTGACACTATCAACCTAGTTATAGGACAAGGGTATATGCTTACAACACCACTACAGCTTGCAGTTCTTTCGGCGAGGATTGCAACAGGAAAAGAGGTAATTCCCCGCATTGAGATGAGTAAACCGATACAAGATTTTTCCGATATTGATGTGAATCGTGAGCATCTTAGCATAGTTCGAAAAGCTATGTTTGACGTGGTGAATTCTAAAACTGGAACCTATAAAAAAGGGCTAAGCGGTATACAAATTGCCGGCAAAACCGGTACACCAGAAATAAACTCTAAGGGCGAAAGTCATAAGTTATTTATCGCTTATGGCCCTTACCATAACCCGCGCTACGCAATCTCTGTGTTTATAGAACACGGCAAAGCCCCACGCCAAGATGTTGCTATAGCTAATGAGATATTTCAGTATATGCTTGAAACTATGAGTATTAGACTTCTTGCATAACCATATAACGAACTTTTATTGGGAATAGAAACGAAAAAACTTACTTGACACCCTTTGCCAGCCCCCTTATCATAAAACTGAAGGTATTCAGTTATCTTCATCTGTGCAGATTAAACAGCAAAAAAACAACGTAGTTGGCGTCTTATTTTTAATTTTTTGCACTATGTGCACCTTATGTCTTCACAACATTTCTAGGTTTTTACCTATATAAGCTGAAACGCGCTTATAAGTCGTTTAAGACAGTATAGTACGCCAATTTGAAGGATTAGAGAGTGAACACTAATTACCACGGGGTTTCTTTTGCCTTTTTTTCTGCTTAGTAAATTTCTTAAACATTTTAGCTAAGGTTAGTTGCACTTAAAAGCAGCTAAATTGCAGTGTTTAAGACTTAAAAAACGCCAAATACTGAAAATAGACAATGACCAGGGCTTCCTTTGCCTTTTTTTTCGTTTGGTAAATTTCTTAAACATTTATGGCTAAACGACAACCGTCAATCCCGCTGCTTGTTAGCGGGATCTCTTGTTAGCGGCTGAGATACCGCGAATGAATCGCGGTATGACGGTTAAGTAGGGTGTCATTCCAGTCTGGGCACTGGGATGACAAAAAAGAGGCTACTTGGATGACACCCTGACAATCGTCATCCCGCTACGTGTTAGCGGAATCTATGCTAAGAGATACCGCGGCGGTATGACGATTCGTGGCGGTATGACGGTTCGCGGTGGCATGACGATAAGCCTCGTCATCCCGCTACGTGTTAGCGGAATCTATGCTAAGAGATACCGCGGCGGTATGACGATTCGTGGCGGTATGACGGTTCGTGGTGGGATGACGGTTCGCGGTGGCATGACGTAGGACTGCTGTCATTCCAGTCTGGAATCCAGCTTTTGATCGAAAATGTTGTATAGTGCACAATCAATTTTTCTGGATTCCAATGTCTGGGCACTGGAATCTACCGTCTTAAGAGTCAAGATAAAAATTGTTATTTTTTATCATGGCATTTAAACAAACGATAATTTTTCTCATGACAGCAACTAATGCAACCTTAGCAGCTTTGCCAGAATCAACCAAACGCTGCTTTCATTTTTCTGTTGTGGCGCATAGCAACAAGAGCTGACATGTATAGTGCTTTCCTTGCATCTCCTTTGATTTGAGCTTTGCCAACTTTTCTTCCACTTTCGCTAGTTTTAGGTGCAACTCCAACCAAGCATGCAATTTCTCTATTCTCTAATCTACCAAACCTCTGTCAGTAGAACGCTCGCCGTCTTTGACCCAATACCTTTATAGCTGATTAAAAGCTCATTTTTTCCTTTCAATTCAGCTATCACGTCTTCTATGTCTTGCCTAATTTCCTTCAATTGTTTTTCAGCAAACTCTATCTGTCTTTCTATATATTCTCTAGCTTTTCCCGTTGCATTTTGCAGACGACACTTATTTGCATGATTTAAATTACGCTCAACTGCTCCTAGCTCCTTTAATTCTTCTTGCTTTTGTACATCCTTTTACTTCACCGTCTTTACTGATAAATTCAGCGTATTTTTCCAGTAATTTAGCATCCAATTTGTCAGTTTTTGCGAAGTGATTGCAAGCTTTGGCAAATGCATATACCCGATTCGGGTGAGCTTTATGGACAGTTATCTTGTAACAATTTTGCAACGAGTTTTTCGTAGCCGCCGGTTTACACATAACTTGATGGGTAAATCGACTATATTTGTTTCTATAAACTTAGATATAGCATCATTCATGTTTGCTATGCGCTTATGCTTGCCATTAATTCAATGTTCCCTTGGAAACATCTACTCCCATAAAATTTATTCTAGCCATTTTTTTACCTATAAATATAATCAATGCAAATGTTGTATACAGGATTGTAATTCGATCTTTTAGATCCACCTACCGTTCGTACTACATTTTGCTTTAAGCCAGCAACGGTTTTTACCCAGACACAGTATCACTCCTTTGCTTATCATAGTCTTTTGACTTTTTTTAAGATACAATCCAGGTCTTTTTTTTTAGACTGGATCCTATCATAGGATGACAGAAGCAGACACTCCACATTGTCATTCCAGTGCTTTGACTACTTGGATCCAGCTGAGTTGGTGAGTATAAAAGTATAGCTAATGCGAGCTCTACGTCATGCCGCCGTGGTATCTCTTAGCCGCTAACACGTAGCGGGATGACGGTTGTCAGGGTGTCATCCAGTACCTTCTCTTGTCATCCCAGTGCCCAGACACTGGGATCCAGGAAAGTTTGCTTGTTTACAAGCAAACTAGCATAGAAAGTGGTTACAACGTTTTCGATGAGATTATATGGAAAACTGGATTCCAGTGTCAAGCACTGGAATGACATCACAGGGGCACTGGAATGACACCTCTCTTGGGCTCTTTTAGCTATAAACATTAAGAAATTTACCAAACGAAAAAAAAGGCAAAAGAAGCCCCGTGGTTATTATCCGCTTTAAAATATTGGCGTTTTTTATGTTTTAAACGCTTGACAAGCGAGATTCAGCTGCTTTTAATTGCAACTAACCTACGCTGCAAATGTTTAAGAAATTTACTAAGCAGAAAAAAAGACAAAGAATCCCCGAGTTAGCTAGTCTTTTACTATCTCTGTCGAGTATTGGCATTTTTTGATGTCTTGTAACGCTTTATAAGCGCGTTCAGCTTATTTAGATAAAAATCTAGATGTAGATGAAGTTTTGTAAAGACATACAGTATCTATATACTGCAAAAAATTAAACATAAGACGCCGATACATTAAGTAATCCTTACCTTTTAATCTGCAGATTGGCGAAAGCAAATACAATAGCTTCAGTTTCATGATAAGGGGGCTGGCAAAGGGTGTCAAGTAAGTTTTTTCGTTTCTGCAGGCTACTTGGATAACGGCTACAATGTTTGTACAATTGTACGTCATGCGCTGGAATCCGTTTTAGCCCTTATCTATATCTCAGTTCCACCAACAGTTATTGCGTCGACTTTGAGTGTCGGCTGACCAACTCCAACGGGTACATTTTGTCCATCTTTTGAGCATGTGCCAACACCAGGATCCAACTTTAGATCATTACCAACCATAGATACTTTTTTCAACACTGTTGGACCGTCACCAATTAGTGTTGCTCCTTTGACTGGCTGTGTAATTTTACCATTTTCTATTAGGTAAGCTTCCGAAGATGAAAAAACAAATTTTCCTGACGTTATATCAACTTGCCCACCACCAAAATTTACTGCATATAGACCTTTCTTTACGCTAGATATTATTTCCTCCGGTGTATGTTTTCCAGGCAGCATATAGGTGTTTGTCATGCGCGGCATAATAACTTCTTTATAACTTTCTCTTCTACCATTACCGGTTGGATTTACACCCATGAGTTTAGCGTTCATATGATCCTGCATGTATCCTTTGAGGATCCCATTCTCTATCAATATATTATAACTGGGTGGAGTGCCTTCATCGTCTACGCTGATAGAGCCACGCAAATTAGGCAGAGTTCCGTCATCAACTACTGTGATGTCACTAGCCGCTACTTGTTTACCCACAGAATTTGAAAATGCTGAAACTTTTTTACGATTGAAGTCGCCCTCAAGTCCATGACCCACGGCTTCGTGTAACAATATTCCTGGCCAGCCTGGACCTAAAACGACTGTCATTTCTCCGGCTGGAGTTGGAATTGCTTCAAGATTTACCAGTGCTTGTTCTAACGCTTGGTTTGCAACTTCTTTCCACTTTTTCTCAGAAATAAACTTACTATAAGAGTCCCTTCCACCATGCCCTGCAGAACCTCTTTCGGTACGACCATCTTTTTCTACAATGACTAGCACATTGAAACGTACCAGAGGCCTGATATCGCTTAATCTGTGATCACCTTTTATTATTTGTACGACTTGCCATTCTCCACTTAAAGTTATTTTTACTTGCTTCACGCAGTTATTTTTGGACCTTACATACTCATTAACCTCATTGAGTAGTTTAATCTTTGAATTCATATCCATTTCATTTATGGGGTTAATCCTCGAATATAGGCTTGTCGTCTCTTCGTTTAAATTTATTGAATTTGTCTTGTTTAAAGACACTGAGCTTTTTACCATAGAAGCAGCATTACTAATTTCTTTTTCGCTAATCTCAGAAGAACAAACGAAAGATGTACTATCCTCACAAAAAGACCTTAAACCAAATCCCCTTCTAGTATTCAAGTCCATGTGTTTTAATATGTTATCCTCAAAAAGCAGGGACTCCGACTGGCAAAATTCTAGAAACAGCTCACCACCATCGCTATTGCTCAAAGCGCTATTGACTATTTTATATACGTTATTAATATTAACATTGTTTTGAGCGAAAAATATTTGATCTAGATTTGGCATTACCTTTGAACTAAAAATTGTTTAAGTATATTATTTAACTTTAACATAGTAAACTATAAAAAGCCCGGGTGGCGGAATTGGTAGACGCGCTAGCTTCAGGTGCTAGTAACTTTTTAAGTTGTGGAAGTTCAAGTCTTCTCTCAGGCACTCTTAGCTTCCATATTGCTTGTTGAATTAATTAATGCTACAATATAAGTATTAGGTAATATTTATGCTATGTATGGTGAAAAAGATAAGTTAGCCTACAGAAAGAAGGTACGAACTTACTCGAAACGCTTAGTTACTGCGCTATCTACTGTCCTTTTTATTGGATATATAGCAATATTAGTCTTTAATATTTCTGGGCTAAGTGTACATTCTGCCGCTCTTAGTATCACACTAAGTGCAATTTCACTTGGCTTAAATTTATGGTCACGTACTGATCACTTTCGAAAATGTGAGCTTAATAAGCAGCTTGGTGTAGAAAACTCTCCTGGACAAGAAAAATTAACGAAGATCTATCTTGATATAGTATCCAGTGTTTCATTTCTAATAGGAGGTATTGCATCTATGTCGCTTTTTGAGTCTTCTGTTATCTATTTTGTTTCTACACCTTTTTTTATTTTAGGTTGTGCTATTATGGCAACTAATATCATTCGGACTTTGATCAGCAAACCACAGGCAGAAAAACCTACTGATAACCTCTCTCCAACCGCAAAAGCAGTTTAAGTGTTAACAAGTTAACTTATTTGACTTGTATAGGAATATTAGCTATAATACTAATAGTTTAATAATAAAAGAGGTTAGTATATGGATTTTTCAAACAGTCACCCAGATTTTTTTGAGGATAATGCTCATTATGTAATATCTGAATATAATAAGGATAATCCAGATCTGATAGATCGTAGTGCATATGTAGTAGAACGTGATGAATATGAGAATTTGGTATTCAAAAACTTATATACATATATATGTTCCGATGGAAACGTACATAAAGATATAATGCTTAATCCAAAATCTTTACAAATAGAAGAGAGGATAGAAGATAGCAGAATCAAAAAGTGTTATACAAATAACTATAAGATAGATAATGGAACTTTATCTTTAGATGAGAGAGAATTAGTATTCAATATAACTCCAGGTGAATGGAATGATTCAACAGAGTTCAATGTAATTAGCATTAAAAAAGTATAAGTGAATTTAAAGCTTAGTGGTAAATAGGGGACTGAGTATCCTTATTTCAACATCAATTACTTGAATAGTTGCTCAAGCCATCAAAATAAAAATTTTTATTCAGTAATTTGTGTATAAAGGGTACTATTTTACTAGTAGTGAAATAAATCAGAATGAAGTCTATTTTATTAACGAGGCCTTTATTGGATTCGTTCAATACAAGAAATATATTGAGAAAGTATGGATACAAAGTTTTTATAGAACCAGTATTCACAATAAAGTACTTAAATCCTGATATATCTGCGTACGAATTTGACGTTGTGATATCTACAAGTAAAAACAGTGTAAAGGCTTTTAGTCAAATATGCAAAGTGGATGACTTTCCGATTATTACAGTTGGTAATTCAACCATGCAGGCTGCAAAAAATTTGGGATTTTCTGATATAATCTCAGCAGACAGCAACGTTGATGGTCTGATATCATTCATAAAAGCTCACTATTCAAGCGCAATAAAGTTCTTATATATAAGAGGACAAGAAGTATCATGTGACCTAAAAAAGAGATTATCTGAAGAAGATTTTAACGTAAGAGAAGTTGTACTCTATAAAACAATTATTAAAAGGAGTCTAACTAATAGGTGTAAAAATTTACTGTTGGATAGTAAAATTGATAGTGTTGCTTTTTTTTCCTCACAGACAGCAAGGGTATTTTGTTCATTAGTTCTAAAAAGTGGGCTATCTCATGTGATGAATAATACAGTTGCATATACCATGAGTAAAAACATTGCTGATAGTTTAAAGTTAATCAAATGGAAAAAAATTATAACATCGAGGTTGCCTACTGGGGAGAGTTTAATTGATATAATTAATAAGGACTGTTGATGCTAAAGATTGCAACTTGGAATGTAAACTCCATACGTAAAAGAGTTAACCAACTTTGTAGTTTTATAGTTGATAGTCAGATAGATATAGTTTTGCTGCAAGAGATAAAATGTACGGAAGAGCAATTTCCTTATGCAGAGATAGAAAAGTTAGGATATGAATATGCTATCTATGGACAAGTTGCAAGAAATGGCGTTTGTGTTTTATCTAAATATCCAATACTGGAGAAGTTTAAGATTGATATCGTAGAAGGTTATCAAGAAGCGCGTTATATAGAGTGCATAATAAAGCACAATAATCAGAAGGTAAGGGTAGGAAGTGTATACGTGCCAAATGGTCAAAGCCTGGACTCTCAAGCATTTGAATATAAACTCAAGTTTTTTGATAATCTATATGAAAGGATGAGCACTTTGTTAAAGAATGAAGAGTTAACTATTATAGCTGGCGATTATAATGTTGCACCGGATGAAATTGATGTCTTTGATTCAAATTTATTGAATGGCCAAGTGTGCTTTCATATAAAAGAACGTGAGAAGTTAAGAGCAGTCTTGAATCTTGGGTTTAAAGACGCGTTTAGAATATCTCACCCAAATTTGCAACAATTTACTTGGTGGCATTATCAAGGCAATTCACTCAGAAATAATCAAGGAATGCGAATAGATTATATGCTGTTATCACCACAAGCTGTAGATAAATTGGAAACATGCTACATAGATGATAGATTGCGTAAGCTAGAAAATCCGTCTGACCATACTCCTGTTGTATGTGCTATAGAATAATAGTAGACCTCTTACACAACTCACTTTTTGGCAAACCTAGGTCTTACTTGGTTGCTGCTCTATGGTCTCTTCCCTTCGTTTGTTTTCCTTTCCTGCCCAAGATCGATCTTGCTGCTCACTCTTTTCGTTTCCCCTGTTGTTTTCCTGGGAAATTTGCTCAGGAACAGGTTGTTGTTCACTCTTTTCTTTTTCTTGGGAAATTTGTTCAGAAACAGAGGTGCCTTTCTCAACTCCTGTAACTGGGGTTTTTAAAATATCATCAATGCCCTCGAGAATTTTTCCATTCAGTTTTGCTCTCTTTTCTGTATCATCTTTATCTTGTGAGCTAGGGTCATACAAAGTACCTTTTTTGTTATTTGAAAAAAGAACTCCCACTCCTCCTTTTATAGCAAATATTGCACCAATAGCAGCAACAACTACCGCAAGTGTAGTAGGACCAAAAATTGATATTGAAGCAATGGAAAAAAGAATAGGAAGAAAGATCTTACGTAAGAACGTTGTTACCATCTCTTCATCACTGAGTGGTGGTTCATCTTCCTCTTTTTTGTCTTTACCGAAAAATGGCACCTTCTCTAATAATCCGTCTTTAATAGAGCCAAGAGCGTTTTTAGGATCTACCTTTACTCCAAGCGGCCACCCGAGAAGCTTTATTAGTGAACCTTTAGCTTCTGTACCCCGTATATCAGCTACACACTTGGTTATTACTTGTTGTATTTTATCATTATTGAATTTCTCTTCTCTAGCTAAGCCTTGCTCTCTAATTTCTTTGAATACAGAAAGTAAAAACTGACAGAAATTCTCTTCACTTAGTAACTTTATATCTTCTTGATTAATATTATTGAATATCTTTCCACTATTCTCAAATACAAAAGTAAAAATTTTCTTTTCATCTTCATTATTTAATTGCTTTAATTGTTTAACTAATGACTCCAGATCACTCTGTAATTTTTGTTTTTCTTGATCTGAAAGTTCTTCTTTCAATTTCTGTTTCTTCTTTTCTATTTCCTGTTTCGTTTGCTTTTCTAGATTTTCTGGATTTTCTAAAGTATCTAGGAAAGCACGATAGATTAACTGATGTTCCTCTTTTTCAAAAGTTTTCTCATCTTTGTTAGTTACCTGAGTAAATAGCCTTTGTTTTTTTTCTGGTAAAGTTCGTTTTATATCTGGCATAACTGACCTATTTGCATTTACCTATGTCTTAATTGTAGCATATTTTTCATATTAATTCAAATAATCTATACTCTTAGAATTCACGATGTTTAAGTCATAATTAAGGGAATTTAGACCCCAGTTGTCGCCAACTTTTATTTCTACTTCAAGTGGTACAGAAATTTCTATTGCATTTTCCATTATATCTTTCATAAGTTTTGCTGTTTCTTGTACCTTTTCGTCTTCTACTTCAACCAGTAGTTCATCGTGAACCTGGAGGATTATTTTACCTACTTTCAATTGGTCAAAAAGCTGAATCATCGCACGTTTTATTATATCAGCAGCGGTGCCTTGCAGTGGTGCATTTATTGCTGCCCTTTCTGCAAATTGTCTTACATAAGGAATTGTATTGTTTATGTCTCTTACAAAGCATCTCCTGCCAAACAAAGTTTCTACATAACCATGCAATCTTGCGATAGACACTGTTTTTTCCATATAGACCTTTATTTCTGGGTAACAGGAAAAATAGTAATTAATGTATTCAGCAGCCTCCGCAATGGTAATTCCAAGCCGTTTTGCAAGGCCAAACGGACTAATGCCGTATATAATGCCAAAATTGATGGACTTTGCTTTGCGTCTTAATTGCTCATCTATTTCTTGCACTCCAAAAACTTGCCTTGCGGTGATATCGTGAATATCTTGTCCGTTTGCAAAAGCTTCTTTAAATGCTGCAACGTTTGCAACGTGTGCCAGGAGTCTTAATTCTATTTGCGAATAATCAGCAGAGATTATCTTGCACCCTTTTGGCGCAATGAATGCTTGTCTGATGAGATTTCCTTCTTCGCTTCTGATAGGAATGTTCTGTAAATTAGGATTGCTGGAGCTCAGCCTTCCAGTTGCAGTTGCAGTCGTTGAAAAGCTTGTGTGTATTCTACCATCAAGTGGATCAACTTGCTTTATTAATGCATCAGTGTAGGTGCCTTTTAATTTACTTAAATGTCGCCAATTTAAGATTTTACTTGCGATTTCCGCTCCTTCTGCTTCAAGCGCCTCTAGAACCTCAGAATTGGTGCTATACGACCCATATTTTGACTTTTTCTTTTTATTAAGCCCCATTTTGTTGAACAAAACATCACTTAATTGTTTTGGCGAAGCAATATTAAATCTTTCTCCTGCCAAATTATATATCTCATCTTCAAGCACGGCAATTACCTGCTGAAATTTATCGGACAGCTCCTGTAATTTTTGTATGTTCAGTAATATCCCATTTTTCTCCATATCAAATATTACTTTCATAAGTGGCTTATCGAAGCGCTCGTAAATTGTGAACAATTTTTCCTGAAATAACCTTTGCTTTAGCTTTTCATGAATTGCTATTAAAGTTTTTGCCGAGAAAATTTCTACATCTCCACTCAAATTATGTGCAATTATGTTTGGAATACTGTGATCATGCTTTCCTGTGTCTAAGCTATATGACATTATCATCAAATCATCAACTGAATCTAGCATCTTCTCTACTGCAGGGAAGATTTTCCTGATCTCTTTAATGTTATGTATTATTTTAAGCACCCCATTTGAGAGTAAAGTTGAGTTGATTGTAATGAGTGCATTTTGTATGCTGTCTTGCTCTATACAAAAAATATTATTTTCGCTATAAGATAGACTTAATACATTGTTTTCAAGGTGGTAATGAATTGCAATTTTGCCTTCATATCTACAACGCTCCAAAAATTTCTCTAACTCTTCACTACTATATTCTGTTTTCTTTTCTGTGCTAGATCCATTGTAAGAAAAAAGCTTTTCCATTTTACCTATTAAGGAATTGAATTCATACTTCTTTAAAAAGGATAATAGTTTCTCCATATTTGGAGAATGGACTTCATATTTTGCAATATCATGTTGAAGGTCTACTTTTTCGCATAGTGATAAAAGTTCTCTTGAAATTAGTGCTTTTTCCTTATGTTCGGTAAGAATATTACGAATCCTCGTTTGCTCGATGTTATCAATGTTCTCTATAATATTATTCAATGAATCAAATTCATCTAGTAATTTAGCTGCAGTCTTCGGACCTATTCCCGGAACGCCTGGAATGTTATCGGATGCATCACCAGTTAGAGAAAATAAATCAAGAAGCTTGTGTGAGTTTACACCAAATTTTTCTATTACTTGTTTTTCATCTATGTATATATTTTTAATGGGATCGAATATTAAAATATTGTGGTTCAAGAGTTGAAACAAATCTTTATCTGATGAAACGACTACCACTTTAAAGTCTTGGTGGTTGGCGTATTTTGCAGCTAGTGTTGCGATTATGTCATCTGCTTCATAACCTTCAATCTCTTCATAGCTGAGGTTAAAAGCTTCTACCGCTTCCCTCAGTATGGTAAACTGTGGAATTAGATCCTCAGGAGGCGTTACTCTGTTCGCTTTGTACTCAGGATATAAATTGTGCCTAAAATTCTTTTTCCCCACATCAAGTGCTATAGTTAAGTAGTCCGAATGGGCAATGTACTTAAGAACCATATTCAGAAAGCCATATACACCACCTATTGGCATTCCTGTTGTGGTAATTAAGTGAGGTAGTACATAATAAGCTCTGAAAAGAAAACCATAGCCATCGATGATTGTGAAAGTTTTTTCTTTCATTGTAGATATTTATGCGTGCTTTTGATGGTCCACTATTTAGCTGCGAAAATCAAGTTTTTGTTTTTCTGCTTTTGAGCGTTGTAAGAGATTTTACCGAAAATAGCATTCATGCATGGTTATACCAATTAGACTTCTTGCATAACCATATAACGAACTTTTATTGGAAATAGAAACGAAAAAACTTACTTGACACCCTTCGCCAGCCCCCTTATCATGAGACTGAAGGTATTCAGTTATCTTCATCTGTGCAGATTAAACAGCAAGAAAACAACGTAGTTGGCGTCTTATTTTTAATTTTTTGCACTATGTGCACCTTATGTCTTCACAATATTTCTAGGTTTTTACCTATATAAGCTGAAACGCGCTTATAAGTCGTTTAAGACAGTATAGTACGCCAATTTGCAGGATTAGAGAGTGACAACTAGCTAACACGGGATTTCTTTTGCCTTTTTTTCTGCTTAGTAAATTTCTTAAACATTTAAACAAAGGTGAGTTGCATTTAAAAGCAGCTAAATTGCAGTGTTTAAGACTTAAAAAACGCCAATACTGAAAATAGACAATGACTAGGGCTTCTTTTGCCTTTTTTTTTATTTGGTAAATTTCTTAAATATTTATAGCTAACATGAACTGGGCAGCGCGTGACGTTAATTTCTATCCAAGAGGGTGTCATGCCAGTGCTTGACACTGGCATCCAGCTTTTTCATAATCATCAAAACGTTGTATTTTAACATAAAACGGCTACTTTTATGCTTACCAACTTAATAAAATTCCTGGATCCCAGTGTCAAGCACTGGGATGACAAGAAGAGGGGCTACTCGGATGACACCCTGACAACCGTCATCCCGCTGCTTGTTAGCGGCTAAGAGATACCGCGAATGAATCGCGGTATGACGGTTAAGTATCCCGCTACTTGTTAGCGGCTAAGAGATATCGCGGCGGTATGACGGTTCGCGGCAGCATGACGATAACCTCATCATCCCGCTACTTGTTAGCGGGATTTGGAGATACCGCGGTGGTATGACGTAGGAAAACCTAAGCTATACTTTTATGCTTACCAACCCAATCAAAATTCCTGGATTCCAGTGTCTGTGCACTGGGATGACAAAGGAGAGCTACTCGGATGACACCTTTTTTCTACTTAGTTTGGGTTATGTAAGAAGTCTATTAAATCTACTCATATTCCTCATATTCCAATTCACTAACAATCTCCGGATAATAAACACTCAAATTTAGGATCATCTCAATAAGCTCTCTCTTTGTCTTTTTGAGTAGCAACTTCTCAAAGTGATCTTGCTCATTAATGCGATCGGAGCACTCTCTAGACGATTTATATCCCCGCTGATTATATTGAATTAAAGCGAAGCCTGTTGCAGCCATGTGCTTACATGGACCAAAATTTTCGAACGCTGGACAAGAACATTCTCCATTAAGAGAATTGCCATTACGTCTTAGTGTTACTTTATATACCCCTGAGCCAACAACTTTTGATTTAACGTCAAAATCGCTAACAGATACGATATGTACCATTCTGTGATTAAAGTAAAACTCTCCTCTGGAGAAATAAGGCTCATTGATAAAATCCTTGATATCTTCATGACTTAATCTCATCTTATACCTCCCTAAAAGTTTATTTTATTACTGCAAAATCTAACCCACCACAACTTTAATATGACGTTTTTTTCCTGCAGATAGTTTGTGTAATATAGCTAAACTGACTTAGATTTACCGACAATTTGAAAAACGAAAATTCATTATCCCGCTACTTGTTAGCGGAATCTATGCTAAGAGGTACCACGAATGAATTGCGGTATGACGGTTCGCGGCGGGATGACGATAAGCTCGTCATCCCGCTACTTGTTAGCGGCTAAGAGATACCGTAACGGTATGACGTAGGGGTTGCCGAGAACTTGTCATCCCAGTGCTTGACACTGGGATCCAGCCTTCCTGCAATCTCATCGAAAACGTTGTAACCACTTTCTATGCTAGTTTGCTTGTGAGCAACCTGGATTCCAGTGTCAAGCACTGGAATGACACCCACTGGTGAGTCAAGCCAAAAACGTTTGTACAGCTATGTGTCAAGGCACTGGGATGACACCCTGACAACCGTCATCCCGCTACGTGTTAGCGGCTAAGAGATATCGCGGCGGTATGACATAGGGAAACCTTGCTTGGGCCAGCTATAGATTATCTGATCTCACCATCTTTCCAATCACTTTATACATAATTCTCGGATTTTGGAAACTTACTTTGAGTGAATTGCTCATATTCTTCATCCTCTAGTTCTTCAAAAATCTCTGGATGTTGGTCACCTAGACGAACAATTATTGAAATGAGCTCTTTGTTTGTTTTTTTAAGTAAAAACCTTTCAAGGAGAGTTTGTTTATCAACATATCCCGGGCACATAGATGATCGATACTCCTTTCTGTCAAGATCAATCAAAGTAAAACCCGTTGCAGCCATATGCTTACATGGACCAAAGTAACAGAATGCAGGGCAGGAACATGTTCCACTGAAAAGAGGACCATCGTGCTTTAGTGTTACCTGATATTTACTTGACCCAACCACCTTTGATTTAGCGTGAGATTCATCAACAGATATGATCTGCACCTTTCCTTTGGTTAAAATAATCTCTTCCGCTAGAGAGGTAGGGTTCTTTGATAAGACCTGTGATATCTTTATAATACAGTCTCATTTTTGCCTCCTTATTTCATATATAAAGCCCTCAATTTTCTAATATATCCTTTCTTCCATAAAAATTTATTAACCCACCACGACTTTTATATGGCGTTTCTTTCCTGCAGACAGTTTTATAAATGACCGACCTTTGAAGCTCTCGGAATTTATTATGTAGTTAACGTCGGTTATAATATTATCATTAACTTTGCACCCATTGCCCTGTATTAAACGCTTTGCTGCGCATTTTGAAAATTCCAAACCGGTGTCACGCAGTAGGTTTACTAAGGATATGCCGCTTGCAACTTGTTCTTTTTTTATGATGTAATCAGGAAGTAGTGAGCTATCTTCATTCTCAAAAGCAGAGACTGCAGCAGATAGTGCGAGTGCCGCTTCTTTGTCACCATGACATATTTTTGTCACTTCTGTTGCCAAGACCTTTTTTGCTTCATTTATTTCTTGATCCTTTAAAGATTCTAGTGTTCTAATCTCATCAATTGGCACATCAGTGAGCAATCTCAAAAAACGTCCAACATCTTGATCATCAACGTTGCGAAAATATTGCCAGTAGTCGTAAGGTTTTAGCATATCGCCATCGAGCCATATTGCTCCACTTTCAGTTTTGCCCATTTTTTTTCCTTGTGCATTTAATAAAAGAGGCGTAGTAAGGCCAAACAGCTCAGGTAAATTCAACTTTTTTCCAAGCTCAATTCCGTTTACTATATTTCCCCACTGGTCTGACCCTCCAATCTGCAGACGACAATCATATTTTTTGTTTAATTCAGTAAAGTCGTAAGCTTGCAATAGCATGTAATTGAATTCCAGAAAGCTTAAGGTTTGCTCTCTATCTAGCCTGGTTTTCACACTATCAAAACTTAGCATACGATTTACAGAAAAATAAGCTCCTATATCACGCAAAAAATCTATGTATTTTATGTTATCCAACCAATCTGCGTTATTTACTATCATTGCACCAGTCTTGCTGTCATTAAAAGACACCATTTTCTCTAATATTCTCCTTATATTGGATGTATTTTGATTGATGTTCTCTACGGGCAAGATGCTTCTTGCTTTATCTTTGAAGGATGGGTCACCAATTTTTGTTGTGCCGCCTCCAAGTAAGACTATCGGCTTGTAACCAAATTTTTGCAGGTGACGGAACATCATAATATGCATTAGGTGACCAATATGAAGACTTGGTGCTGTGCAATCAAACCCAATGTATGCGACTATATAATTGCTCTGCAATAATAACTGATCTAGTCCTTCAATGTTTGTGCATTGGTATAGGTACCCTCTTTCTTGGATAAAATTTAAAAACTCGGACTTGTGTTTCATAATCTCCTTGTATAGTGTGCTCGTTTATAATAAAATTTTCTGGATCCCAGTGTCAGCTACTCGGATGACACCTTTTCTTGGGGAGCTATCCTAAAGGTGCGATACTTATACAGTTGTACTTGAATGGCCCAGACAATCAATTCCACAGTTCTTCTATTTTATAATACTCCCTTACTTCTGACCTGAATATGTGAACCATTATGCCTTGAAAATTCAAAACCACCCAATTGCCTTCATCCATACCTTCTACATCTATTTTATCATGTCGCTCGAGACTTTTTATTACGTGTTCAGCTAACGCTTTCACATGGCGACTTGAATCACCAGATGCAATAATCATATATTTTGCAATAATGGTTCTATTCTGCACATCGAAAGTAACTATATCGTGACCTTTATTTTGATCTATTATACTTACAATCATGCTTTTTATTGATTCTGTATCACTGGATACATTAGTCATCATCTTAAATTATTTAATTTGCTTATAATTATACACTCAAAATCTCTAAATATGAACTTGTATCTTTATGATGTAAGGTATTAGAGCTAAAATATCTTGCAGGGAAGGGTGAAGCCGGATGTGAACTAACGCCAATAAGGCCGAAAATTAGATTTTGCTCTCCTTCCAATAGAGTTAAAAGACTGAACAGTATCTTTGGAATTATATCCCGTATTTACAAGAACTCTCAATTTTGTTTATAGTCTTGGAGGCGGTTTTATGCAAACAAATGCTATTTTAGTTATAGATATTGCTAAACAAAAATTTGATGCTTGTTTGTTGGTAGGCAGCAAAAAACGACATAAAGTTTTTCACAACAACCAAGATGGTTTTGAAAAGCTTGTGACTTGGTGCAATAATCATGGAGCAGAGCTTATTCATCTGTGTCTTGAAGCAACAGGTTGTTATAGTGAAAAATTTTATGTATGACCTGGGACATAATGTAAGTGCCAGCCCAAATCAAAGCTTTTGGCAAAAGTGAGCTACTTAGAAATAAAACAGATAGATCAGATGCTGCTATGATCGCTAGGTTTTGTATTGCTTTTCCTTGTAAAAATTTGGCTTATCTTTATATCAGCTCATTCAAACAGCATTAACATGACTTATGCCTTTTTTTGGATGTAGAAATTTTCTAGGAATTGTCTTCTTGAATTCTATGGTATTTTGTTTAACATTGAAACAAGATTCCAGTGTCAAGCACTGGAATGACAGGAGAAGGGGCTACTTAGATGACAGGAGAAGAGGCTACTTAGATCCTGGAGGGAAGCGTGCGTGCAATTATTGTGCATGAATTTAAATGGCACAACTTATTACAATTATCTTCGCACCAAAACGTTTGTGAGACTCAGTGTTTAGATTTACTTCGCCTATTCAGCTAATTTTTATTACAATTATAACAAAATAATTTTGATTTTAATGAAAACTGTATATGTATGTCAATCCTGTGGTCATAGCACTGGCAGATGGGTAGGAAAGTGTATTGCATGTGACAATTGGGATACAATTGTTGAAGAAATAGCAGTAAAAACGGGCAAAAGAAGTATATCTGCGCCAATTTTAATAAAGACGTTATCGGGTAGCGAAATTATCATTCCAAGTCGTTTTCTAACAGGAGTAGAAGAATTAGACAGAGTTTTTGGTGGGGGTATCGTTCAAGGTGCTAGCATTTTAATTGGAGGCGAACCTGGAATTGGGAAATCCACCCTTTTGCTTAGAATTGCAGCTAATGTTGTGCAACTTTCCTCTTTTGAATGTCTTTATGTATCTGGCGAGGAATCTTTAGAGCAAGTGAGTCTCAGAGCAAAGCGTCTTAAGATAAATGAACCTAAAATTAAGCTTTTATCTACAGTGTCTTTAACTGATGTAGTAGCAACAATAAAGGAAAATAAAAGTATTAAGTTCCTAGTAATTGACTCTATACAAACAATGTATGATAGCAGAGTTACATCAGCACCAGGAACTGTAACTCAGGTTCGTACTTGTGCACATGAATTAACCATTCTTGCGAAACAATATGGTGTTTCTCTTTTAATAGTTGGTCATATAACTAAGGACGGACAAATAGCTGGACCTAAAACTTTGGAGCATATGGTGGATACGGTATTATATTTTGAAGGTGAAAATAGCAATCAATACCGCATTTTACGCACTATTAAAAATAGATTTGGCCCTGCAAATGAAATTGGTGTTTTTGAGATGTCTGAAGCAGGACTAGTGCCTGTTGATAACCCATCATCATTGTTTCTGATGGCCCATGACAGAGAAGTAGTTGGCAGCGCCGTATTTGCAGGAATTGAAGGTTCAAGACCAATTTTAATGGAAGTGCAAGCATTAATAGCAGGGACTAATATGGCAACCCCAAGAAGGGCAGTAGTTGGGTGGGATATTAATAGATTGGCTATGATCATCGCGGTGCTAAATGCTCGTTGCAAAATGTTTTTGCATGATAAAGAAGTGTACCTAAACATCGCGGGAGGATTGAAAATACAGGAACCATCGGCTGATCTTGCTGTTGCTGCTTCCCTTATTTCAAGTGTAGTAAATTTACCGCTGCCAACTTCTTCAATAATCTGCGGTGAAGTTGCACTTTCAGGAGAAATTAGGAATGTCTCGCATGCTGATCTCAGACTAAAAGAAGCACAAAAGTTAGGATTCAAAAAAGCAATTATGCCTAAAAATGGTAATTACTCTTCTCATGATATTGAGATAATCAAGCTTGGTCACGTAAGGGAATTAAGAGAAGTCTTTAATTACAATTAAATAACGCTTCAGCAAATTCTTTGCTAGTAAACTCCCTCAAGTCCTCTATATTTTCGCCAATTCCTATAGCATGTAACTTTATCTTATAAGCTTCTGCAAGTCCAATTACCACTCCGCCCTTAGCAGTGCCATCTAACTTTGTTACGATTAGCCCGGTAACATTAACCATTTTGCTAAATGCTTCTAATTGGCTATAAGCATTTTGGCCGGTAGTTGCATCAAGAACTAAAATAACGTCATGAGGGGCAGTGTCATCCAATTTCTTTATCGTTCTATATATTTTTGATAACTCCTCCATAAGGTTCACATTATTTTGTAGCCTGCCTGCTGTGTCAATTAGAACAACATCAACGTTATCTTTTATAGCTTGACTCACAGCCCTATACGCCACACTTGCAGAGTCGCTACCGTACTCTCCAGTAACAATGGAACAATCAGAACGTTCTGCCCAAATGTTTAATTGTTCACTAGCAGCAGCTCTAAATGTATCGCATGCAACAAGCATAACGGACTTTCCCATCTCCTTATATTTATATGCAAGTTTACCTATAGTTGTGGTTTTACCATTACCATTTACTCCGCATACCATTATTATATGTGGTTTTTTATTTAAAATTAACGGTTGCACGACAGGGTTTAATATAGCTTCTATTTCGTTCATTAACTGCTGTGTGATGATATTATACTCAACTTCCTTGTCAAACTTGATGCTTGTGAGCCTGTCAATAATCAACTTGGAAGTTTTATGACCAATATCCATGCTAATTAGCAATTCTTCTAGCTCATCTAAAAGCGACTGATCTAATTTTTTTTTGCCAGAAAAAATACTTTTCACCCCGTCGCTAAAGCGAGAAGAAGTTTTTAACAGGCCTTTATAAAGGTTACCAAATAAACTCAAGGGAATACTCCTTTTTAAATTATAAACTTAATTACAATATAAAGAATGACATGTAATACGTGTATTTGTAAAGTAAAATGCACTCACTTTGCGGGTATTTCGTGAGTAAAATATACCGTTTGCTAGTGTATTTTACTTTAGTTTTTAACTTAAATGTGTTATAATAAATGTAGTGGTTTATAGGTAGTTTTATGAGTTATAATGAGAAAATATTAGATCATTACGAAAATCCAAGGAATGTTGGCTCTCTGGATAAAAATGATCCAAGTGTTGGTACTGGCCTGGTTGGTGCACCATCGTGCGGTGATGTAATGAAATTGCAGATAAAGGTCAATGACAAAGGTGTTATTGAAGATGCAAAATTTAAAACTTTTGGTTGTGGTTCTGCCATTGCTTCAAGTTCCTTGTTAACAGAGATGATAAAGGGAAGAACCATCAGTGACGTTACACAGATAAAGAATACTCAAATAGTGGAAGAGTTGTCTTTACCTCCAGTGAAGATACACTGTTCGGTGCTTGCTGAAGATGCTATAAAGGCTGCTATTCATGATTATCAAAGTAAACAAAATAAAGGTGGACATTGAGAACTAAAGCATGAGTGAATATCAAGAAGTAGGCGGAGGTGAAACTGTAAAAAAGAATAAAAAACTTATCACTATAACTGCAAATGCAGTAGAAAGGATAAGGTATTTATTGGACCAAAAGAAGCATACTAACCTCGAGAAACCGGAAGAAGCAATAGGAATAAGAGTGCTAATTAAACAAAAAGGATGTTCTGGTTTAAAATATGACATTGAATATGCGTATGATATTCGTCCTTTAGAGTCGATAATTGAGGAAAACTGTAGTGATGGCCAAAAAGTCAAGGTGTTGATCGATCCAAAATCCGTCATGTTTATTCTTGGCTCTGAAATGGATTATGTAGAAGAAAAATTTTCATCGGGTTTTGTTTTCAAAAATCCTAATGAGAAAGGAAAATGTGGTTGTGGAGAGAGTTTTCATGTCTAGCAACTATTTTGCATTGTTTGAAATTGAACCAACTTTCAATATCAGCTTTGATGGGCTAGAGAAAAAATATATTGAGCTAAGCAAGACTGATATAAATGAAAGACAGTCCAAAAATATGGAAAATATCAACAAAGCTTATCAAGTGCTAAAGTCTCCACTAAAACGTGCTGAGCATTTGCTGGATCTTTTTAATGTAAAAAATCAAAAGGATCATCTGAATTCTGAAATATTAAATGAATCAATGGAAATAAGAGAGTACTTACTAGACTGCGACGACCTACAATTTGCAAGTAGGATGGTTGATGAAAAAATAAAAGGTTGCATTAAAAACCTAATTAACACTTTTGCTGTAAAGAATTTTGATGGAGCTGCTACACAAGTCTTAAGATTGAAATATTTATATAAGTCATTTGAGGAGGTGAAAAAGAATGCAACCAATTCAAATTTCTGAACCAAATTCAAATGAAGTAGTTTTTGGTATAGATCTTGGTACTACCAATTCTTTAATTGCCATGGTAAACAAAGCCGGCAATGTAGAAATATTTAAAGATGAGCAAGGAAGAGAGCTACTGCCTTCTGTTATTTCATATGAAGATAATACATTGAAAACTGGCTGTAACGTCGGTCGAAATGCAATCTACTCAATAAAGCGTTTAATGGGTAAAAGTGTTGAAGAATTAAATAAAGAAGGCCTCAATTTTGAAATAGATAACGAAAGTGAAAAAGTTATTAGAGTAAAATGCGCAGAGGAAAAGTATCTTACTCCTGTTGAGATTTCTGCTGAGATATTAAAAGCTTTATGTGAGAGGGTAAAAAAGTCTAAGGGGCTGGAAGTAAAAAAAGCAGTGATTACTGTGCCAGCTTACTTTGACGATTCAGCACGTAACGCAACTAAATATGCAGCAAAATTAGCTGGAATAGAAGTTCTTCGCCTCGTTAACGAGCCAACCGCTGCAGCGCTTTCTTACTCCATTGAAAAGAACAATAATAGTGGAATATATGCAGTTTATGACCTTGGTGGTGGAACATTTGATATTTCGATATTGAAATTGCATCAAGGAGTGTTTCAAGTTCTTGCGGTTGGTGGTGACACCAAACTCGGCGGTGATGATTTTGATCATTTGCTGAGTTCAATTGTGCTCGATGAGTATAGAGAGAAAGTATCAAATATCATTCCAGCGCTTGACGCGCAACTGTACGAACGTTGTGATGTAAGTATGATTTCCATTAAGAAAGATGTCATCCCAGTGCCCAGACACTGGGATCCAGAAAATTTAATTGCAAATGAGCACACCAGGCAATTGTATAGTAAGAACTGGATTCCAGTGTCAAGCACTGGAATGACACCACCTGCTGCGCAAACTACCTGCAAATTGCAACGTTCGTATGCTGAAGCGCGTGACGCTGGAATCTACAATATGCGTACTGTGAAGGAATATCTGAGCAAAAACACCTCAGGCATTTTTGAATTCAGCATTAACGGCGAGCTATTCAAGTGTGAAATTACCAGAGAAGAATTCGAGCAGGCAATCAGTTCTTTGGTCAATAAGACTATCAATATAGTCACTCGTACTATAAGCGATATAGATCTTAAAATTGATGATATAAAAGGAGTAATTTTAGTTGGTGGTGCAACTAGAACACCATTGGTTCAAAATTCACTAGTCAAACTCTTTGGAAATAAAGTACTGAATGACGTGGATCCAGATAAAGCAGTTGCCATTGGGGCAGCCCTGCAGGCTCACGATTTAACTTCGAGCTCAAAAGATAGGAATATTCTCCTGGATGTTCTACCTTTATCACTTGGCATAGAAACTATGGGAGGCATAGTTGAAAAAATCATACCAAGAAATACGCCACTACCAGTTTCAGAAACAAAAGAGTTTACAACTTATGTTGATGGGCAAACAGCAATGAAAATTCACGTTTGTCAGGGAGAACGTGAAATGATCGAGGATAACAAATCTCTAGCACAGTTTGAACTAAAAGGTATACCGCCACTACCTGCAGGTTCTGCAAGAGTTGAAATAGAATTCACAGTTAACGTTGACGGAATCTTGACTGTTACTGCAAGAGAAAAAGCTACTGGAATTGAGCAGACAGTTGAAGTAAATTCAAGTTTTGGCTTGAGTGAAGCTGATATTCAAAATATGGTTGACCAGTCAATAAACAGCTTTGATGAAGATATGAAGGCTCGTTCCCTTGCAGGCGCTAAAATTAATGGAAATAAACTCATACACTTGGTTGAAAACAATAATAACTTTTCCACTGATCAAAAGTTGAAAAACCTATTACAAAACGCAAAAGACGCTTTACAAGGCAATGACTTGAATGAAATTAACAACGCTATCGCCGAGTTAGAAAATTCCTCTTTAGAGTTGTGTGAATTAACAAATAGGTAGAAAAAGCTTACACAACCTTGTGCAATACCCTATTTAATCTCAGAGCAACAGGTAACCTGAAATTAAATGGTAACCAATCGACCTTTCCCAATTTAAACGATAAACCAACTATGCTTACACGCCCAATGATATTTTCCATTGGTACAAAACCAACTTCAGGAAACCTACTATCTAAAGAATTATTTCTATTGTCTCCCATAACAAAAAATTGATCGTTAGGTACATAATAAACCGGAGTGTTATATGATAGCTTATTAGAAATGTTATCTATCAAAATCTCATGCTCCTTGCCACTTAAAAGCGTTTCTATATATCTTGGTATGTTACGATTTGACTCATAATCAAAAAAACTTTCAATTTGCCTTCGCTCTACTTTCTGATCATTTAGGTATAATTCTCCCTCTATCATTTGCACTTTGTCGCCCGGTGTTCCTATTACCCGCTTAACAAATCGGATACTGTCGTTTTTTGTGGGTTTGAAAACTACTATGTCGCCACGCTTTGGAGGGGTGTAAAAAATCCTGCCGCTAAAAATGTTTGGAGAAAATGGAAAGGAGTGTTTACTGTAACCATATGAGTATTTACTAGTAAAAATGTAATCCCCTTCAAGTAGGGTGCTTTTCATTGAACCAGAAGGTATATGAAATGGCTCGAATAAAAAACTACGTATTGATAGCGCAATTAGTAGTAAAAAAAACAATGAAGATAAAAATCTTCCCGTTCTTATCACCCAGTTTTTGCTTAGTCCTTCCAACTTTGTTTTTCTTATAAATTAAGCTTATTATAATACATAAATTAAAAAATGGTAATATGAAATTTTACTTGTGAATGTTATTCCTCTATTCAAAACAATTTTGAAAAGGCGGTTCATTTCTTTCAACGGTGTCATCCAAGTAGCGTGACACATAACTGTACGAACATTGCAATTTGCAGGTAGGCAGATGAAAGTAGCTGACACTAGAATCCAGCCTTCCTGCAATCTCATCGAAAACGTTGTGTTTTAACAACCACTTTTTATGCTAGTTTGCTTGTAAGCAAGCAAACTGATTTGGTGAGTATAAAAGTATAGCTAACGCGAGCTCTACGTCATACCGCCACGGTATCTCTTAGCATAGATCTCGCTAACAAGTAGCAACTGTTCAGCCAATGGCGTCAACTTAAGGGAAAATATCAGTGATTGTGTATAAAACTTCTCTCTAAATTTTTTACCATTAAATTACCCAAAAGCTGCAATAAACAGCACTTTTGTTTCTGTTTTATTTCAACAAAGAAGTCTAAAATATGTCCTTTTTAGGTGAAACATGCAAAAAGGAAAAAATCTTATTCTACAAATTAAAAATATAATATACTCGAAAGCTTTTCAGAGAATCCATTGTGTTGAGTTTCACACGAACAAGCTTTTACGACAGTATTTTCTATGATTTTAAAGTTAATTAAGAAAAGTTTAGGAATAGAATGTGAGCTCATTAAGTTCCACCCTCAAAGCAAGCTTTTTCTAAAGCAAGATATAAATACAGGTTTTAAAGAATTTAAGCATCCAAACAGCCTATCAAGATGAGCCTGAGCTGGAGAGGCTATAGGTTTATTGCAGCAGATGGTTCTGGTATTCAACTCTGAAGAAATCGTATCCGAGTTTGAACCAAATGGAACAACAAGCACCGCTAGCAATTTGTTCGTTGATTTGTGTACTTTGCTAATTTGTAGTGCTCGTCTTGCAGCTTGGGAGCAAACGTTGGCAGAGGAGAACGACTCACTCCCCCTTTCGATGTTCACTTCCCTTTTCGACACGTTCATCAGTGGTTCACTCACGTTCGTCTTTCTGATCCACACCTTCCAGCTTATATGCTGATTTTTCCTTAACGCTTATGACCCTATCTCTTAAATAGAGCCACTTAAGGTGGCTGCTCCTGAAAACCGATTTCGAAGGACCTTCCTTCATCTTCAATAAAACAAACATTACTTTGTTTGTTACTGCAGCACACCATCATTCTTAGGGTCGAGAAATTTAGAAAGAGCCATTGCTAAAATGCTTAGAAAAGATTAATAATTATACACACAGTTATTCAACCATATTTTTGACTTACAATTTTGAATATTTGCTCTTAACCTGACACATATGGCTTTTTGAATACTCCCAATGAACATATTTATAAATAAATATTTACTCTTCTTTTTTATTGTTTTTAGGTTTTTCTTAATCAACCATTTCTCCACCGATCTCTTTTATTTTTAGTATCAACGACTCTGGTACATACATGTCAATTACTTCTTCTGCTGTCACAAATAAAGTCTGATAAGAGTGTGAATTTATTATCCAATTAGGCAATATGTCTTCTGCTTTTATTTCAGAATGTTCCTCTTTTTTGTCATATACTGTGTAGCAATATAAGTGCACAGCAAAAAATAATATATAAGAGAGCAATATTCCTTTAAGCACTCCGAGAAAGATTCCAGTAACTCTATCGATAAACCCCAACCTTATGGGCGATAATATGTACATTAGCCAGTTATTTATTATCATCAATATAAGATTAAGTATAATAAATACAGAAATTGTAGAGAGTATGTTTAACGTAACTTTAGAATCAAAATATTTACTATAATTTAGAGTGAAAAAATCATAGTGATTAGCTGTCAGAAAAACTGATAAAAATAGAAACATTAGTGCGCATAGCTCTTTTATAAAGCCTCTAGTTATCGAGATTATTACACATAGAACAACAATGAAGATAATTAGACTATCGAAAAGCATATTTTATATCTATATGGTTTTCAAGATATAATAGTTATAAATAACGAGGTTGTAAAATTAATTGTATTTATGCTGCATCAGTTGATCTAAATACCTAGCGATCATGTCAATTTCTAAATTCAGATAATCATTTACTTTGTTGTACTGAAAAGTTGTATTTTCCCATGTATAGGGAGTGATATTTACTGTAAATTCCTGATTAATAACTGAGTTCACTGTGAGAGAAACCCCATCTAGTGTAACAGAGCCTTTTTTTGCAACAAATTTAATTAATTCTTGTGGGCATGATAGCTTGATTTCATGAGAATCTAAATTTCGCTCAATTGTTAAAATTTTTACTATCCCGTCAACATGACCCTGAACTAGGTGGCCATCGATCTTATCACTTAATCTCATTGCTTGTTCGAGATTTATTTTTTTGCCTATCTTCCACGTATTTAAGTTAGAAACCTTCATAGTTTCTTGAGACGTTTGGACTGTAAATGTATCGCTCATTATATCAACAACAGTTAAACACACACCAGAGCAAGCTATTGAGTCTCCTTTATTTATAGAGGGTAAGTTTTGTGTTTTGATATGGAAAATTTGATCAGAGTTGGAGTGAGTGGTAGTATCAGTTATAGTCCAGATATCCGTGATAATTCCTTTAAACATGTGGTGAAAATAAATAATTTTACCATGAAAAATTTTTTACAACAACTTATTTCTATTTTGTTATAGCTAAAGTAATTCTGGTTTACCGACGATTTAAAAAACGACAAATTCGTCATTCCGCTACTTGCTAGCGGCTAAGAGATACCGCGGCGGTTGTAAGTTAAAAATATGTTATAAAAGAAACACCTTGGTTACACTTTGTCAACGTCGTTACGCAAATGAGAGCTCAAGAAAAATGCAGACTAGAAGCACCGGCATGTAAAGGAAAGTTGTCAAAAAACTGGTCCTACCCAGAAGGTATGAATTAGGTATTGCTTGGTTGGAAGCAAGAGAAGATAATCACTTCTCAGTGACCTTACCCAGAAAAAGTAGAGAGAAAGTTAAGACGATTTTGTCATGAGAATGATGCATCAAATTGTGCAGGAATGCAATAGTTAATAGTAGAATGTCTACGTTGTTTGTTATAAAAGATTTCTATGTATTCAAATATGGCAGTTCTAGTTTGTTGAGCAGAATGTTGAGAAATATCAATAAGCAGCTCCCTTTTGAGTGAACTGAAGAAGCTTTCTGCAACAGAATTATCGTAACAACAGCCCTTATGGCTCATGCTGGAAATGATGTTTTTTGTATTCAATAGAAATTGGTAATTTTGAGAGGTATACTGTGACCCTTGATCGCTATGTAACAGTAGATTTTCAGGGGGTTTGCGTTTGTTAACAGCCATAAGCAAAGAATCCACAATTAATTGTTTTGTCATTGTATGACTCATTAACTACCATGCGTGAGAATTATTGCTGCCAACAACCTTCCTTGGTTTTTATATAAGTAATCCCATACTTTATTTGGTTGCTCAGTGATAAAATTTTGATCTAATATATTAGGAGCAATAACCATATTATTTGGTTGTTTTTTAGTTTTAAATCTTCGTCTAAGTTTGGCTATAATGTCATTTTCCTGCATAACATTTTGCACTGTTTTGATGTTATAATTTTTGCCTAAAGCTTTTATGGATTTTAGGGGCTCCATATCTGCATTTAGATGCTTTTTTTGAATCTCTGCTAGAAGTCCTTCCCTTGCTAATTCTTTATTGCTTTTTTCTTTAGCAATCCATTTATAATAACCACCAGCACAAAACCCTGCATAGTTCCTGTATTTTATAGCAATTTCTATGCTCTTTTATAAAAGAATATTTTACTCTTTTTCTTTGGCAAAATATCCCAGGGCTTTTTTTAAAATGTCTCTTTCTCTTCTTACTCTTGCTAACTCTTTTTTTAGATCAAATCTTTCTTTGTCATAAGGAGCTAGTTTTCCTTTGCCTGGAAATGCGTATGCTCCAGACATTTTTCCATCATATTTTCTTACCCATTTACTTAACATACTGCCATCTATACCTAGATCTTTTGCTATTTTTGTACTTGTTTGACCTGTTTCTTTAACCAGCTTAACAGCTTCCAATTTAAATTCTGCTGTATATTCTCTTCTATTTGTCATATTACACCTCTTTGAAAAAACGTTTTATTTTACTCCAAAAACGTCTTAACTTTCTCTCTACTTTTTCTGGGTAAGGTCAGTCAGTTCTTTCCATCCAAGAATCATTTTATTGGCTTGCCTTAATATCTC
Source organism: Wolbachia endosymbiont (group A) of Apoderus coryli (assembly GCF_947251615.1). NCBI lineage: Bacteria > Pseudomonadati > Pseudomonadota > Alphaproteobacteria > Rickettsiales > Anaplasmataceae > Wolbachia > Wolbachia endosymbiont (group A) of Apoderus coryli. Next base: position 1,048,595 of record NZ_OX366367.1, read on the forward strand.
AACAGAAGGCAAGTCTTCTGTGCTGAGTGGTAGGCGGACAGTTTGATGTTCTATAAGACCAATATCATGCAAAAGTGCTTTAGTGGGTATTGGGTTGCTGGCAATAAATAGAGCTTTGCAAGCTTGTTGCCAGATATCTGTTGAACTTTTTATGTCATTTCCTGTCATTTGAGGAGTTGTTTTTTTTCTAGTTACGTGCTGGAATGACAGTAGGCATTGCTTAACATATTCATGTGCTACATGTGGCCAAACATTGGAAGCAACGGAAACTAGACCAGCCGCACCATAAGCGGCCATATCGGATATCATATTATCATCTCCGCAAAAGACCTCAATATTTGGAGCAACTTTCTTATACTGAGCTAAAGTATCAACGGTGCCACTTGAATCTTTGATAGCCCAAAATTTTTCGTGGCTGGATAAGTTGCGTACAGTTTCAGCGTGAAGACTCACTCCTGCTCTCGATGGAATATTGTAAAACATAGCCGGCACATGTGCTTTCTCAAGCAGCTTTTCAAACCATAAAGTCTGCCCCATAATTCCGGGCTTTGCATAAATGGGAGTTGTCATTAGATAGCCGTGAATAGGCATACCCTTGCAAAAATCAAGCCATTCAAGAGTCTGATATAGATTCACTCCTGGTACACCAATTATAATTTTCGTATTTAATTTTAGCTCACATACAAATTCAACTAATGTACGCTTTTCAGAATCAGAAAGCGATAGGCTTTCACCTGTGCTACCCAGCAACACTACACCATTTTCAGCTTTAACTTGCATTGTCAGTAAACGCTGCAAACTGCTATAATCTATGCTATCCCCATTGCAATTAAATGGAGTAACACAAGCAGTCCATAAAAATGTAGATTTCAATTTAAATTGTTAAAATGGTATTTCATCGTCGATTAGTTCATCTTTTATATCGTTGTCAAAACTTTCGTGCTTATTTTTTTGTTCTGTTTCATTTTGCTTGTATTCACTCGGCTTGTAATCGGAATTTGGTCGCGAATCCAAGAGAGTAAGAGCACTATTAAAATTATATAGAACCACCTCTGTTGTGTATCTTTCACTACCGTTTTGGTCAGTCCATTTTCTAGTTCTCAAAGAACCTTCAACATAAACTTTACTGCCTTTACGTGCAAAATCTTTGACGACTTTTACTAATCCTTCACTAAAAATTACGATATTATGCCATTCTGTCTTTTCAGAGCGCATACCGGAAAGTTTGTCAGTCCAACTTTCGGATGTGGCTATTGAAAAACTTGCCATCTCTTTTCCATTTTGTGTAGTCCTAATTTCAGGATCTTTTCCTAAATTACCAACTAGTATGACTTTGTTTATGGTACCACCAGACATAATTATGCTCTAAATAAATCCCTTTATTATCTTATATGAAAGTACTATTGTCAAATTTAATTAAAAGTGCGCTTGGAGGGATTCGAACCCACGGCCTTTGCCTCCGGAGGGCAACGCTCTATCCAACTGAGCTACAAGCGCATGTATAGACCCGCGGTATCTCATCAGCTAACAAGCAGTGGGATGACGGTTCTTCAAATTGTCGGTAAACCTAAGTCACTTTGGCTATATACTAAATTATTTAATAGATAAGCTATCCAAGTCAAATTTTTGTTTTGGATAAAGCGTAAACATAATACTCTCATGTCCAAGATATACATTTTGAGAATCATTCGCATGCTTTTTTATTGCTTTTTGATCTACGGCCCATACAAAAGTCACACAATTTTCAGTGACTGAGTGCACTTTTAAATCCTTAGTATTTATAAACAGCTTTCCATTTACCCATATTTTCCATGTATCGGGAGAAAGATATAAAATTGAGTCTAAACTCACTACCTTACAGTTGAAATTATCTGATACCTCCTCTTTTGCAGCTCTTGAAGATCGTAAATTGAACTTTTCCATTTCATTGACCATTCTATTAACTGGCTCTTCATCAAAAAAAATGCTTTTTACGTTACTATATTGTGACAAAACGTCAAAGTCACTTTCCACTGCTTCTCTTATTATATCGTCCCGATCTGTATAGCTTAGTTTTTGATTGTTAATAAAGAAACACTCTTTTGCACGCAAATTTGCTATATCAATAAAATCATCGATTTCTTGATTGCCAACTTTAAGAATACTTTCAAAATATCTTTTTTCTATCATCATTCCATACTGAGAATGATGACAAACCATTTCATCATTACCTTGTTTTTCTATATATACGCATAAATTTCCACTATTTAATCCTAATATTTTATGCTCAATAAAATCTTCATTGCCAATATATTGTCGGCAAGAATACTCCTTACAAATTTCTATGCTTTCTATGATATCTTCACAACTGCAATATGCGTTAACATTGGAAATGAGTAGCGTAAAAATAAAAAACAGCTTTATGTTCATCACCTTATCTACTTAATATAGTATACCAATCAAAGACTATATTAGCTCTCACTATCTCTATCATATTACCATTCAAAATCTGATTCATAGTTGCAGCATCAATATTTCTCTGCTTATTTAAAATAAGAGATTTGATCATAACATAACCGGGCAGATTTGGAATAGACTGTAGAAATAAAAAAATATGCTTATCGCTGATTGAGCTTAAATTTAGGACCACTTCACTTTTTATTACTTTTGTGCGTTCACTTTTGTTGTGGAGCTCAACTTCTTCGGGTATAGAAATTGATATTTCAGGTTCTAATATATAGTACTTTTTATATAACTTGCTAAGCTCGAAATTTAAATTTGCAATGTATCTGCTACTGTGTAAATTTGAAGAAGAAATTTTTTTCCATAAATCTAGGTTTTTATTTAGAACAACTTCCTTTTTTTGAATTCCAGTAATCTGTAAATTAATAGAACGTATTTTATCAATCGCAATTTGGTTTTTATTATAAATCTTTTCGCTATAGATAACAACATATGTTAATAACCCTATTAATCCAACAGATAATAACAAATACGATATAAACTGAATTGTAGCTTTTCTTTTTAATTGAAAGATAGTCATTAATCTACATTGCCTCTCCTATTTCAACATCAATAGATAGATTTTGCTCTTTAGCAGCAGGTAAGCTAGAAATATTAATGTCGTAGGTACGAAAATTATCGTTTAAATTTTTTCGTAGTTTCTCGTATTGATGAGAAATATTTTTACCGGATTGAAAATTAAACTTTAAAGTTGTGGTAATATAACTTTTTGCCTCATTATAATTCCATTCAAATGATCGAAGCTCTATACCTGGTATTTTTAACTTTTCTACATACTTAACTTGTGTAAGAGGAGAGTATTCTATTTTTGATAAAATATTATTGATATTAATAAAATCATAAATTTCATCTATTTTTTTTACATTATAGCTTTGGCTAAGTTTTGTTAATTGGTTATTTAAGGTGTTCTGCTTTGCTGATAAATTATCAGCAACATTGAAATTTGAATACAAATTTAGCAAACAAAGGGTGTTTGTTATAACTAAAACCAGGGCGAAGTATAGAAAAATTCGAGGAGAGTTTAAATAAAGGTAATTGAATAGATAAAATTCTTTAGTTTCCTTTGTATTAAAAATAGCTGCTAATTTATTCTTAAAGCTATGAAACAAAATTATGGTATCGCAAAAGTTATCTTTTTCACTTATAGCTAGTTCTGCTCCTAATAGTTTGCCTAACTCATATGGAGTTAATATGTTCACACTGTTCTCTGAAAAATTTATGACTGATAAACTAGCTTTAATATCTTCTGACACTATGATGCAAAGGTCGATAGGGTTATTTTTTTCAAACCCAAACTTAGTTAAGGATCGAATAGTATCTTGCACTTCCTGATATATTCCACCAGCAATAATTCCTGGTAAATTATCATTAGTAAATGATGTTAAACGCGTAAATACCATTTTATTCTCTTTAAGAACCACTTGTCTATAGCCTCCCGTTTTAGTTGCAGCAACTATAATTTTCCAATTATTAGGATCTTTATGTAGAATCTTTTTTGTTATATTACTTATTTCTATAGGAAACATTAATATTCCCTTAAAGTTGGAGCCTATCTCAATAAACACATTCAACCAATATTCTACTAAATGCTTTGCTTTTGATGAAACAAGAAGATAGCACCAGTTTTGATTGAATTTGTTTGGCTTCTCAACCAAAAAAACTGAACTTATGTCATTATTACGAGAAAAATGCTCCATCTTTGTTTTTGCTGATAGATAGGCACTAATCTTGTTTGCCCTTGTAATAAACTGTAGCGAGTAATTTTGATCTGCATGATTAAGCACCAGGTATAAAGGTGCTTTTTTGTCTGATGAAAGACATGAAATTAAATCGGAAACTGCTTTATCGTTTTTGCCCTTAACAAAATACCTTTTATTTAAAGTATTATTTTTAAAATATAGTAACATTATGCCTTCTTCTCCAATAGAAAGCATAAACTTACTTTTGGATTTTGAACTAAACATATTAACAAAGCATATACTTATCTAGAATTAAAAAGGCAATTTATTGAAATTCATTAAACGTTAGAGGGAAATATTGTTATAAATTTTCGCAGCAACATTATTTATATTATAATTTTTTTATAAAACCATTACTAATATTAAGTTATTTAAACAATAGATTAAGAAAGTTCATTAATTAGAAATATACACTATAGCTAACCCAAGAAAGGTTTCTCTACGTCATACCGCCGCGGCGCTAACGAGTAGCGGAATGACGAATTTGTTGTTTTTCAAATTGTAGGTAAACCTAAGCCACTTTAGCTATATCTGCCGATTAACTTTAATTAATAGGAGTTATTAATCTATTTACTATTCTTGTAATATTATTTCTAATGGTAAAGAAATATATATTTCTCTGGAACAGTTGTTATTTCAGATACAGAATTTAGTGTAAGTAAACTAACCATTTGCTGAAGAGCGCTCATCTTCTGTGGTATTTGATGATGGAGCAACTAATTTGCTCAAAATCTCATCTTTTGGTCCCATAGCGTAAATGACACCATCTGACATGAGGATCACCTTATCAACTACGGACAATAACGGTAGCTTGTGAGTGATGATAACAGTAGTAGTATTTTGTTTTCTTGCAATGCCAATTGCATTAATTAAGCATGCCTCTCCATTGCTATCTAAGTTAGCGTTTGGTTCATCAAGTACTAAAAGTTTTGTGTGACCATAAAAAGCTCTGGCAAGTCCAAGAAGCTGTTTTTGGCCGCCAGAGAGCGTTACTCCTCCAGGACCTCCTATTGTTGTATCATATCCATTTGGTAAGCTTAGTATTAGTTCATGTATTCCTGCAATTTTTGCTGCTTTGATTATTTCTTCAGGATTTGGATCTGGCCTCATGCGAGCAATATTAGCTTTGACACTAGTGTTAAATAACTCAATATCCTGAGGTAAGTAGCCAACATAATTACCAAAATTTTCTCGATTCCAAGTATATACATCAGCGCCATCTAGTCTGACTACACCAGATATTGGCTTCCATACACCAACAGTTAATTTTGCGATAGTGGATTTACCAGAAGCACTTGCACCAATAACACCAACTACATCTCCAGGATCTATAATGAATGATATTCCTTTTACTGTCGGCTTATTGCTTCCATAAGGAGTAAAAAATACTCTATCAAATTCCAATTTTCCTTCAGGTTCTGGTAGAGCCATCGTTTGCTCTCTTTTTGGCGATGTTAATATAAGTCTTTGTAGCCTTCCATATGACATTCTAGCCTGATTTAAAAACTTCCAAGTATGAACCGCAGCGTCAAATGGTGCTAATACTCTACCCATTAAAATTGAAGCAGCGATGATGCTACCAGCAGTCTTATGAGCTGTGATTGCAAGTAATGCACCTGTTCCAATTACTGATATTTGCAGAGTTGAGCGCAAAAACTTAGTGATTCCAGTAATTACATTAGAGCGATTTTGTGCTTTAATTTGCATTGCTCGATTCTGATCATTTCGTTTACACCAATCAGAGACTATGAATTCTGACATGCCCATAGCTTCAACCACTTCTGCATTTCTTGTTGCAACATCTATAGCATTGATATTCCGTATAGTTTCTTCGTTGGTTTCTTGTAATATTCGTTTAGTGGCAAGTTCATTCCATATTGCCATAGAGACTAATATAATAATTCCAGTAATAGCTATAAACCCCGTGGAGGTATGTATCATGAAAATCACAACAAGGTAAATTAACGACCATGGAGTATCAAACAGTGAGAATATACCATTTCCTGTAATGAAATTTTTTATCACTCCGAGATCTCGTATTGCTTCACCACTTGAAGTTGAGCTCTGCACTGACGTTAGCCTGATTGACCTTACTATCAGATCTGGTGTTGCAGTTTTATCGATCCAATCACCTATTTTTGCCATGGCTAAATATCGACAAGTTTCAAGCATTGCAGAACATGCAAATGCAGATAAAGTGATAATTGTCAGCATAGTTAGTGTTGATACACTTTCGCTCGATATCACCCGATCAAGCACTTGAGAAGTATAAAGTGGTAGGAATAACATTAATAAATTGATTCCCGCACTAAACCAAAAGATAAACCAAAATGCACTTTTGCATTTTTCTAGGCAAACATATAGAGTACTTTGCTTCAATTCTTTTTTTATTGATGGCGTAATTTCCACAATCTTCCTCTTAATTTAATTACATGCACCATATACAATTTTTATTACAAAAATATTAATAACGGCAGTTAGCTTACTTTAAGTGAATAAAATATTAATATATGTAAATAGGAAATATAAACAATGGTAAAAAGAAGTATAGTTAATATTTCCTTCATTACCTAATTCAGAATTGAGAGTTTTTAATAACTTTCTAACTCCCACTTAGGTCTTGGTGCAAAATTAAGTGGATCTATATAATTCTTCTGTAACCTTTCAATTCCTGCCCATCCAACCATTACTGCATTGTCTGTACATAGATTATTAGGGGGGAAAAATATGTTTAAGTTTATGTGTTCTTTCAGTTTTTCTCTCAAAAAATTATTTGCTGCAACTCCGCCGGTAATCACAAAGTCATTGATTTTGATATTTAAAGATTCGGCCATAATAATCGCATTACTAACCCTGTCCAGCAGTATGTCACTAATACACTCTTGAAACGAAGCACACACATCACACACATTTTGCTCGCTTATTTCGAGTTTCTGCACTAAGTTTTTTACTGCTGTCTTGATTCCAGAAAACGAAAAATTACATCCAGAACGTTTTATCATTGCCCTTGGCAGTTTAAATCTTGCACCATTGCCTTTTTTAGCTAACTTTTCAATTAATGGTCCTCCGGGATAGCTTAAACCCAGCATCTTAGCAACTTTATCAAATGCTTCTCCTAACGAGTCATCGAGTGTCTTCCCGAGTTTAATATATTTACCTACATCCTGTGCAATTAAAAATTGACAGTGACCACCTGATATTAGTAGGACTAAAAATGGAAATTTTACCTCATGCAGTAACCTAATAACCAATGCATGTGCTTCTAAGTGATTCACTGCAATGAACGGTTTTTGTGCTACATGCGCAATTGCTTTAGCCATCATTGTACCAACTATTAGTCCACCTATGAGTCCTGGTCCTGATGTTGCTGCAATCGCGTCCAAATCGCGAAAATTGAGGTTAGATTTTTCTACAGCGCTTTTTATTAGACCACTTAAATGCTCCATATGAGCACGTGACGCTATCTCAGGGATTACGCCACCGCGTTTTTTGTGTTCTGCTTGGGAGAGAATTTCGTGAGCAAGGACTTGCTTGTCACTATTTACAATCGCTACTGCAGTTTCGTCGCAGCTTGTTTCAACAGCTAAAATGGTTTTCATGTATATTCGAACACTTTATTATAAAAACTATACCTTGAAACGCTGTAAAAGTTAACTGCAAAGTTAACTGCTATAGCTAAAGTGACCTTACCCAGAAAAAGTGGAGAGAAAGTTGGTACGTTTTTATAATAAAAAAATGTTTTTATAGAGAGGTACAATATGTCAAATGGAAGAGAATATACAGCAGAGTTGAAAGAAGAAGCTGTAAAACTTTTTAAAGAAAGAGGAGAAACAATTTCGAAAGTAGCAAAAGATCTAGGTATAAGCTCTAACGTATTAGGTAAGTGGATAAAAAAATATAACGAAAAGAAGTCAGTAGCAAATGCTTTTCCAGGTAGGGGTAATGTAGCTCCTTACGACAAAGAAAGATTTGATTTAAAGAAAGAGTTAGCAAGAGTAACAAGAGAGAGAGACATTTTAAAAAAAGCCCTGGGCAGTCAAAAAGAGTAAAATATTTTTTTATAAAAGAACATAGCAGCTGCTATAAAGTACGGGAATTATGTAGGATTTTGAATGTATCTGCTAGTGGCTACTATAAGTGGGCTGCGAGGGAAATAAGCAATAGAGAATTAGCAAATAAAAGCAGATATTCAAAAAAAGCTTCTAAATGTAGATATGGAGCTCGTAAAATTCATGCTGAATTAAAGGCTTTGGGTAAAAGTTGCAACTTGAAAACAGTGCAAAGTATTATGCAGAAAAATGGTATTCAGGCTATATTGAGAAGAAAATTTAAAATTAAGAAACAACAAACGGACAGTAGAGTCGTAATATTAGACCAAAACTTTATTGTCGATCAACCAAATAAAGTATGGGATTACTTATATAAAAACCAAGGAAGGATGGCTATATTTGGCAGCAGTAATCGACCTATACTCACATATGGTGATTGGCTGGTCAATGAGTAGTTCAATGAATAAACAATTGGTCATGGACTCTGTATTAATGGCCGTTAATAAACGTAAACCTGCCAAAAACCTACTGTTACATAGTGATCAAGGTTCACAATATACTTCACAAGGTTATCAATATCTCTTAGCCATAAAGAATATAGATGAGCCATAAAGGTTGTTGTTACGACAATTCTGTTGTAGAAAAGTTCTCTAAAAAGGGAGTTACCAATAGACACTTCTAAGCACTCTAAACAGCATATTAAAACTGCTATATTTGAATATATAGAAATTTTTTATAACAAACAACGTCACTATTAACTATTGCATCCCTGAACATTTTGATTCATCATTCTTTTTATAAAAAAACATTCTCAACTTTCTCTCCACTTTTTCTGGGTAAGGTCAGTTTAGCTATAGGCAGCAATTTTCTGTATTTACTTTAAATTGAAGAAAGCTCAAATAAGTGAACGGTTACAAAATTCTCTAATGGTCTTAAATAAAACTTCCAGTGAATGATTGTCAGACATGTTATGCTCTGCTGATTTTATTAAGTGTACTTCAACATCAGTTGACTTGATTTTTTCAGCTAAATTCAATGAAGTTTGATAAGGAACATCTTTATCATTAATGCTATGCAATAAGCGCACAGGACAGTTTATATCTATTGTCTCTTTGTTTAAAAGAAGGTTCTTTCTGCCATCTTCGATCAAATTTTTAGTTATTTTGTATGTACAATGCTCTGAAGTAAAATCTATTACACCTTTAGAATCTAGTTCTTCTTTTTGCTTGCCTGACAATTGCTTGAATATCAAATCTTCAGTGAAATCGGGAGCAGACGATATGCCGATTAATGCTGCAATTTTTTCTGAAAATTGAAGGGCAGTGAGCAGCATCAGCCATCCTCCCATACTTGAACCTATAACTATTTGTTTACCACTAGTTAATTCACTTATCACTTTAGCACAATTTTTTTGCCAATCACTTATTGTATAATCGGCAAAATTACCACTTGAGTTACCGTGACCAAAGTAATCAAATAGCACAAGTGCTACGTCATTTTCTTGGCAAAATTTGTAAATAGCAGTTGCTTTAGTTCCATTCATATTTGATGCAAATCCACCGAAAAAAACTACAGAAGCTTTCTTTCCTTGTAGCTTTCGATATGCTATGTGACCATTATTTCCATCAAACAATTTACAATAATCCATACTACTTTGGCAAAGCAACCGGACTATCGCTCATCGAACGCAAATAGCTGACTAGATCTGCAATTTCTTGTGGATTGGAAATACCTGCAAATGCCATACGTGTACCTTTTATATAGGCTTTTGGGTTCTTTAAAAAGGCAAATAGCTCCTCATACCCCCATTTTCCACCTTTTTCAAGCACTGCTTTTGAGTAATTGAATGAGTTGCCAAGATGGGCCTTTTTGTTTCCAATTACGTTCCATAAATTTGGTCCTACTTTATTCATTCCACCTTTCTCAAAACTGTGGCAAGCTATACATTTTTTCGCTGCTGATTTACCTTTCTCAAAGCTAGCATTCTGCATGAGCGCTCCAATATCAAGCGCCACTTGCTCAATTTTTTGCTGAGGCTCAGCAGCTACTATCGTTTGGTGTTCAATCTTATATTCCTCTGGACTATACAGCATATCAACTACGTTGCTGACTATCATAATGATTAGCCCAGAAAGTAAAATCGATGCTGCAATCTTATTAAGCTCCATAGTTAATTTTTATCAATTAATGTTGCTTAAATTATGCAAATATTTTCGCAAATAGCAACCAATTACCTTGAAGCTCGCTAAAGATGAGAGTCTCTAGCTACAAATATTAAGAAATTTACCAAACGAAAAAAAAGGCAAAAGAAACCCCGGCTAATATCTATTTAAAAACATTGGCGTTTTTTTATGTTTTAAACGTCTAATAACCGCGACTCAGCTGCTTTTTAATGCAACTAACCTTTAGTCATAAATGTTTAGGAAATTTACTAAGCAGAAAAAAAGGCAAAAGATATTCCGTGTTAGCTAGTTGTCACTCTCTAATCCTGCAAATTGGCGTTCTATACTGTCTTAAACGCTTTATAAGCGCGTTTCAGCTTATATAGCTAGAAATGTTGTGAAGACATAAGATGCGCATAGTGCAAAAAATTAAAAATAAGACGCCATTACGTAATACTGTTGTCGTTTGATCTGCACAGATTGAAGATAAATGAATACCTTCAGTACCATGATAGGGGGGCTGGCAAAATGTGTCAAGTAAGTTTTTTCGTTTCTATAGCTACTTGAATAACGGCTACAATGTTTGTACAATTGTGCGTCATGCGCTGCCGAACACTGATTTTTATATGGTTATACAAGAAAAATTAAGGCTTAAAAGGAATTTTAAGTATCAGGACTCAAGGTTTTTATTCCTTCTTAATAAAACATAAAAAGCTCCTTTACCACCATGTTTTTTCGTAGCTTGCTGGTAGTATAGAACCATATGCTGGATTTTAGTATCATTTAACCACTTATTTAAGTTATTCTTTATAGTGTCTGTTTTATTTGTTGCACTGCCGTATCCCGTAATTACCAATAAACATCTATTTCCTGCTCGATAATTTTTGATAATAAAATCTACCAATTTACAGTAAGCATCCTCTATATTATAGCCATGCAAATCGAGCTTATCGCTTATAAAATATTTACCCCTATCAATCTTTGATTTTGTGTTGTAGTCAAGACAAAATGATGAGTTACCATTATTGGTATTAAGAAAATTCCCTTGTAAGTCGGAGGTACCTTTATCAACCATAGACTTTATATTTACTTTATGATCAACTTTCAAAGTAACTTTTCTACATTCTATTGGCTTAACATTTTTTTGCCAATCCAACTCATCGTCCGACATAAACGCATTAATCGAATTGTATAATTTTACAACAATATCTAAACATAGTAAAATGTTGCTTATTCTATAAAAACCCGATTTTCAATAATACGATGAAATCGTCAAAAACTAATGAGAATTTTTGGCTGTATGGAAAGCACACCTGCATGTCAGCACTGAAGAATAAAAATAGGCGGTGTATAGAACTGTTAGCAACAGAAAATTTCTATAGAGAACACGAAAAAGAAATTAGGCAATGTGTAGACAGTAAGGGCATTAAAGTTCGATTAGTAGAAAACAAAATACTTAATGACGTTTTACCCAAAGGTGCTAACCATCAGGGAATTGCTTTAAATGTTGCCCCTATTCTTTATAACTTAAGCATTGAAGAAATAGCTGAAAGCTCGAACGATAGCTCTACCATAGTCATTTTAGATCAAGTCACTGACACGCACAATATTGGGTCGATTTTAAGAACTTCAGCTTGTTTTAATGTCAACGCATTGGTTTTACCACATAACCATTCACCGAGTGAAAATGCATCTATTGCAAAAGCAGCAAGTGGGGCATTAGATATTGTCCCGCTAATATACGTTACAAATATAGTAAAAACTATGCAGTATTTAAAAGAGGTCGGCTACTGGTGTTACGGGTTTGATTGCAATGCTAAAGAAAATATAGATGAAATAAAGAGCTTTGAGAAAAAAAGAGTAATTATTTTTGGTTCCGAAGAGAAAGGAATGCGAAGGTTAGTTAAAGAAAATTGTGATTATCTTTTAAAAATACCAATGTCAAACGTAATTGACAGCTTAAATGTTTCAAATGCAGCAGCAATAGGCCTATATTCTATTTATATTAAAACAAATGCCAGCGCATAGCTGTTTATAATAAAAATACTTGATAAAAATGTGGTTTTATATTATAATGTGTTAAATAATAGACAAAAGGAGTTATATTATGTCTTACATGAGAAATGAACAGGATATTCGCTCTCAAGGCGCTTATTATAGTGCTGGGCTTAGAAGTTACCTAACTAAAGTATATAACTACATGGCTTTAGCTTTAGGCGTTACAGGGCTTGTTGCGTTTCTAACGGTATTTTCTGGTCTTTTTCAGGTAATTCATTCTAATCCTGTTCTGTCGCTTGTGATAATATTCTCTCCAGCTGCATTGGTGATCTATATGCGGTATAGAATTCAACACCTAAGTGCTCAGTCTGCCGTTACTATATTTTTCTCGTTCTCAGTGTTAATGGGGCTTTCCTTATCTTATATTTTTATAGTTTATACTGCAGAAAATATAGCAAGAGCGTTTTTCATTACATCAATTATGTTTGGCTCTATGGCTTTATATGGTAATACCACAAAAAGAGATCTTACAAGTATGGGCTCTTTCTTGATTATGGGAGTCTTGGGGATAATTATAGCATCCATAGTAAATTTATTCCTTGGAAGTAGTCCTCTCTACTTTGCAATATCGTTCATATCAGTAATAGTCTTTACCTTAATGACTGCGTATGATGCTCAAAGAATCAAGGACGTTTATTATAAATATAACGACGGATCAGAAGTCGCTACTACTAAATTGGCAATACTGGGTGCAACTGATCTTTATTTTAACTTTATTAACATATTTCTCAATCTACTCAGGTTACTTAACTTGTTCAATAATAGGGACTAGATGTTTTCCTTTTTAAGGAAAGGTAGTAAGAATTCTATAGTTTTCTTTTTAATATCTTTAGTCGTGTTGATGCTATGTCTTGCATATGCATCGGTGCCTCTATACAGCATTTTTTGCAAAGCTACTGGATATGGTGGCACAACAAGAAAAGTAACTAATGCAACAATAAGTGCAACTGACCAAAAAATCAGGGTCCATTTCAATGCTGATATAATGTCCGATCTACCTTGGGAGTTTAAATCAGAAACTAACTACGTTGACGTAAACATAGGAGAACAAAGTTTAGCTTTTTATTACGCAAAAAATCTATCTGATCAGTCTTCATTTGGTATGGCAGTATATAACGTTACGCCTTTCAAAGCAGGTAAGTATTTCAATAAAGTTGCATGCTTTTGTTTTGAAGAGCAAATGTTGCTACCAAAACAAAAAGCTGCTATGCCCGTATCTTTCTATATAGATCCTGAGATAATGCTTGATAGTAATACAAAAGATTTGAGCGAAATAACACTATCATACACGTTTTTTAAGCTTAAGTAACAAACTTTTTCCTATTGTCATCCAAAGCTGAAAGAAGGTATCCGTTCAGGATAGCGGCAAGGTAGTATAACCATAGAGTAAAAGTGAGTTTACAACAAATGGTGTCATCCCAGTGCTTGACACTGGGATGGCTTTGTTGCATAGCACCTTAAGCAGTGATGGTTTACGACAAATTTATGTAATGATTTCAAATTTAGCCATACCAATATCAGTGAATTTGTTGAGCAAATAGCACTTAATTAGTAATTCTTTTTCACGATTTACTTCAGATTTATTCCTAAAGCTAAATCCAAATACTTGCTTCAACCTTGAGAAAAATCCTTCTATGTAAGATCTCTTTCCATAAATTGCTTCCTTTTTCCACTCTTTTACACCATCTTGTCCATATAATTTTATTAACCTAATAGCAGCATTTCTGTCAGACATATAATCTATTTTTGAATGTTCTGCTGCATCCTTTTTTGGTAGAACTTTTGTCTTTATATCGTATTTCTTACACAATTTATAAAGTTTGTGCCTATCGTATGCCCTATCTGCATATAATTTTGTGCTGAAAATTAACTTCTTCAAGCAAATCGCAAGCTCCATAGTGGTCAGAGTAGACGCCATTACTGTATCTTGCAGCTATAGCTTTTTTACTATTCACACTTAACATAACATGTAACTTTCTTACTTGCTCGTAGCTTCGGTACTTTCTATCTGCACTGTTTTCCTTACTGTGGCCAGGAGTGTTACTGTAAATGCTGATACTTGTGCTATCTATGATAATTTCAATATTTTCCATGTTGCTTTTATCAACCCTGCAATCATTTATCTTAATATCAAGTTTTTTAAACCTTCTTGATGCTTGTGAATAGCTGATAACTGCCAAATTTTTTCCTATTTGTTGCAGATATCCTTTTATAAACCCCACCGTTTGTCTTAAACCAATTCTAAAAAGATTGACAATTATATGCACCAAAATTACGACTTTATCACTGTAAATATAGTTGCCGCCCTGCATTTTTGGACTATTTTCATACCAATTTCCGATAGCTTCATCGATGTAACGAAAAATATTTCCCCTTTTTTCAAGGAATTTGTTATATTCGTTTTGGTTACTGACTTTCATTTTCTGTGGCATATTTTTTCTTCAACAGTTAAATGGTTATTTATAATGAATTTTGTCAGTAGCCACCAGATTTTTTCGGTTGCTATGCAACAAAGCCCACTGGGATCCAGGTTACTATATATGAAAAGTTATTATGTTTATATACTTGCAAGTGAACGAAATGGAACCCTGTATATAGGTATAACATCAAATTTAATTAAACGAATTTGGGAGCATAAAAGCAAAGCCATTTCCGGTTTCACGTCAAAGTACAATGTTAGTAAATTAGTCTACTTTGAGGAGTTTCAAGACATAAATTTAGCAATTAGTAAAGAAAAGCTTCTAAAAAGCTGGCAGAGAAAATGGAAAATAAACTTAATTGAAAAAACAAATCAAGAATGGAAAGATTTATATGATGAAATCGTATCTGGATTCCAGCGTCACGCGCTGGAATGACAGGAGGTAACGCAAGAAGTCTATTGATTGTGGAAACAATGACTTTGCAAAATATTAATTATTAGATAACATAATCAAAGTTTTTATCTTACATTCATCATGGTTAGAGCTATACAAATTAAAAAAACTGGGGGACCAGAAGTATTAGAATTTGTAGATAAGAATATAGGTGAGCCAAAAGGCGAGGAAGTTTTAGTACGTCACACAACTATTGGCTTAAATCGTTATGATTTAGAGCACAGAAAAGGTACGCGCAAAATTAAAAATTTACCATCAGTGCTTGGGGTAGAAGCAGTGGGAGTTATTGAAAAGCTTGGTAAAAAAATCAGTGATGGATTGAAGGTTGGAGATAGAGTTGGATATTGCACAGCTCCTCCAGGGGCATATTGTGAAAAGCGCGTTATACACCAGAAATATCTGATAAAAATTCCAGATGACATATCTGATGAAGTTGCTGCTGCAGTGCTGTTTAAAGGTATGACAGCTCACTATTTAGTTAATCAATCTTATAAAATTAGGCCTGGTGCTTTCGTGCTAGTTCATGGGGCTAATGGTGGTTTAGGACAAATAATATGCCAATGGGCAAAGGATAAAAAAGGTGTAGTGATAGGCTCTGTAAGCTCTGATGAAAAAATGAAGACAGCTTTACAAAGTGGCTGTACATACGCAATAAACTACAATGATAAAGACTTCGTTTCTAAAATTATGGAGATTACGCAAAACAGAGGAGTAGGTGCAGTGTATGACCCCATAGGTTACGCTACAAGCAAGCTCTCTTTTGAATCTTTAGGCAGGTTCGGCATATACGTTTCCTATGGGCAGATATCAGGTAACGCTCCTATTAGTTTTTCTTTACTTAGTTCACGTTCGTTATTTGCAACTGGAACCTCAATATACCATTATAAGCATGATAGATTCACATTAGTGCTTACCACAATGGAAATCTTCGAGATGATAAGAAAAAAACTTTTAACTGTACGGATCAATAAAAAATATAAATTTGATGAAATAATTCAAGCCCATCGCGATATGGAAAATAGAAAAGCGAGTGGATTAAATATTATCAAAATTTCTTAAGTAATTAGTAATTTAAACTAACCATTCATTAAATTATATCAACTAGAATCTCATATATTTAATTCTCCTTTTGGGGGAATTAAAAGCATATAGCTAAACTGACTTAGGCTTACCGACAACCGTCATCCCGCTACGTGTTAGCGGAATCTATGCTGAGATACCGCGAATAGACTTCTTGCATAACCCAAATTAAGTAGAAAAAGGTATCATCCGAGTAGCTGACACTGGTTCCTTTATGACGGCAGTAGCCCCTTCTCCTGTCATCCCAGTGCCCTCTTCTTGTCATCCCAGTGCCCAGACACTGGGATCCAGTTTCACCTTATGATGGTGTCATGAAAGTAGCTGACACTGGTTTCCATCCAAGACGGTGTCATTCCAGTCTGGAATCCAGAAAAAAGAATGGTGTCATCCCAGTGCCCAGACACTGGGATCCAGGAATTTTATTAAGTTGGTAAGCATAAAAATAGATGTTTTACGTTAAAATACAACGTTTTCGATAAGATTATATGGAAAACTGGATCCCAGTGTCAAGCACTGGGATGACAAAAAAAGGAGTACTGGAATGACAGCAGTCCTACGTCATACCGCGATTCATTCGCGGTATCTCAGCCGCTAACTGTTCTCCCTCGTCATACCGTGACGGTATCTCTAGATCCCGCTAACAAGCAGCGGGATGACGATTGTCGTTTAGCTATAAATATTTAAGAAATTTACCAAACGAAAAAAAAGGCAAAAGAAACCCTGGTCACTGTCTATTTTCAGTATTGGCGTTTTTTAAGTCTTAAACACTGCAATTTAGCTGCTTTTAAATGCAACTCACCTTAGTTTAAATGTTTAAGAAATTTACTAAGCAGAAAAAAAGGCAAAAGAAGCCCCGTGGTGCGAGTTTTGACCCTCTAATACTTTAAATTGGCGCTGTAATAATGTGCTAACGCTTAAAATAAGCGCGATTTGGCTGAATGTAGAAAAATTTTAAAAGACATGCAGCCACTATAATTTTATGTAATCCGCCAAAAAATACCCTGAGTTTTTTACTGAATTTTGTCATTGAGCCTGCAGGTCAAAAACAAGTTTTGAGTCATAAATACCCTTAATACTATAATAAGGGGGCTGGCGGAGTTTGTCAAGTAAGTTTTTTCGTTTCTATTCCCAATAAAAGTTTGTTATAAGGTTATGCAAGAAGTCTAATGAATCGCGGTATGACGTCTTAGCTATAGATGCTGATTTGTGTGATTTCAAGAGAAGCTTAGTAGATAAGTTGTGTTTTAAACCAAATTCGGTATTTTAAACTGAACATTTTCAATAATACCACCTTGCATAACTGAAATTTTTACACTCAGGTTTACTTTTAGGTAGTCTATTAATTCATCAACTAATATGTCAGGAGCGGAAGCACCTGCAGTGATTCCTATCTTTTCTACGCCCTGAAACCAGCTTTTATTCACACAGCTGTAATTATCAATCAAGTAGGCTCTTTTTCCTCTGGCAGTGCATAGATCTAATAAGCGATTTGAATTTGAGCTATTTTTACTTCCTACAACTAATACCATGTCTACAATTTCAGCTAGCTTTTTAACAGCATTTTGTCTGTTTTGCGTTGCATAGCATATGTCCTTTAAATCTGGACCTGTTATGCCTGGAAACCTTAATTTCAGGGCAGCAATAATGTCACGGGTATCGTCGATGCTTAACGTAGTTTGTGTAACATAAGACAAATTATCTGGATCTTTAACTTTTAAATTGCGTACGTCCTGCACAGTTTGCACTAAAATGATAGGATTATTTACTCTTCCTCTAATTCCCTTAACTTCTGGATGGTTTTCATGCCCAATGAGAATTAATTCTTTACCACTGTTTTCATACCTTTTTGCCTCTTTATGCACTTTGCTGACTAAAGGACATGTTGCATCAATCACTTGAATACCCTTTCTTTTTGCCTCATCTTCTATATTTTTTGACACTCCGTGCGCGCTGAAGATCAGTATTCCTCCATTATCTTCAATTTCCTCGATACTGTTCACAAAAACCACTCCTTGTTTCTTAAAGTCCTCTACTATATATTTATTGTGAACAATTTCGTGTAGCACATAAACTTGGCACTTGTTTTTGTATTTTTCTAAAGTAATAGCTAATATGTCCACAGCTCTTTTTACCCCGGCACAAAAACCTCGCGGCTCAGCTAAGATGATTTCCATTTTTGTCAAATCAAGTAAATATGCAAGCATTACTTAAAAATAAGCTCCGCTCACTGTGTTTTATAGTACCATTATTTATATTTTATATAATAATTATTTTTCGCATATTCTCTTTAACATTTGATCAACCTACTACTTCAGAAAATTTTAGAAAAGATAATATAGTACATAAACAACCTGATATTTTAGATAGAAATGGAGTGGTAATAGCAACAAATGTGCCCACAACATCACTATATACAGATGCAACCAAAGTAAAGAATCCGGAAAGTATAGCAGCACAACTGTGTTCTACTTTGCATGACCTCGAATACGAGAACTTATATAGAATACTTACTTCAGAAAAGAAATTTGCTTGGATAAAGCGGCACTTGACTCCAAAAGAACTGTTAGCAATAAAAAATGCCGGCGTGCCAGGAATAAACTTCTATAACGATGTAAAACGTATATATCCTCACAGTAATTTATTTTCACACGTGCTTGGTTACACTGACATAGATGGCAATGGTATTGCAGGAATTGAGGCATATATAAGTAAAAACAATGAGCAAGAAAAGCCCATAATACTATCCTTAGATACACGAGTGCAAAGCATAGTGCATGAAGAGCTAACTAAAGCTGTAAGCAGATATCAGGCACTCGGCGGAGTAGGAATTGTTTTAAATGTGAGAAATAGTGAAGTCATCTCGATGGTCAGTCTACCTGATTTTAACCCCAACCTACAGAATAAGGCAGAAGACGTACAAAAGTTTAATCGCGCCAGTCTTGGGGTGTATGAGATGGGGTCGGTATTAAAATTCTTTACAATAGCCGCAGCGCTTGATGCAAACGTTACAAAAACTAGCGATTTATATGACGTATCAACACCAATCACCATTGGAAAGTATAAAATTCAGGATTTTCACAAATCTAAAATTCCAAAAATTACTGTGCAAGATATATTTGTAAAATCATCCAACATTGGTGCAGCAAAAATTGCAGTCAAATTAGGTATTGAAAAACAAGTAGAATACTTTAAAGCTATGAAGCTATTTTCTCCTTTGAAAATAGAAATACCAGAAAAATCTACACCGATAATCCCGGATAAATGGAGTGAAAACACTTTAATAACAGCATCTTATGGTTATGGCATAGCTGTAACTCCTATACATCTTGCACAAACTGCAGCAGCATTAATCAACAATGGGATATTTCATAACGCAACCTTGATGTTGAATAAAAGAAGTATAGGAGAGCAAATTATCTCAAGAAGAACTTCCAGGGAAATGAGAAAATTATTACGCGCAGCAGTAACAGATGGCACTGGCAGGAAAGCAAAAATAAAGGCATATTCAATAGGGGGAAAGACTGGATCGGCGGAAAAAGTTGTAGATGGTAAATATAGCAAAGATGCAAACATAGCGTCATTTATAGGAGTGCTAACCATGCTTGACCCAAGGTATATAGTGCTAATTGCTATTGATGAACCTCAAGGGATACACCATACCGGGGGAATAATTGCTGCGCCTATAGTAAAGAACATTATAAATAGAATAGCACCTATACTAAATGTTACACCTGAGATGTAAAATTATGATTGCTTTACTATAACTTCAAATCTATCATTACCAAAATTCTTATTAATATACCAAGAACCATCATCTTTAGTTACAAATTCAAGACCTTTAAGGTCTCTTTCTATTGTCTTTCCATTTTGACCATCAATAGCGATATTAATATCGAATGTAATAACGTCTAGATTTATCATAGCTTCTTTCCCGCTGCACGAATTTAGACTGAACTTGCCTAACATGACATCATTAAAACTCACTTCCCCTGTATAGATATCACACTGACCGTCCACACAACACGTAGTTTCAATATAGAAAAGGTCTGACATATAAAACACCTTACGTTTATAAAAAAAGAGCTAAATATATATAGCTAGTGCAGCCCTACGCCACGCCGCTAACAAGTAATCGTCAGTAAACCTAGATCACTTTAGCTATATAACCATAATACAGCTAGAAATGTAAAATTCAACAGTTAATTGTGTAAGGAAGTCTAAATTACTACATCTTAGAGGAATGGCTGTTTAGTTTTTTTGTTAATCTTTTTTACCATGCTGTCAATCATATGCTTTATCCCTTGATATACAGAGTATGTACTTTCGTCACTACGCATATAAGCAGAACAAGAAAATACATTATACTCTTCGTCTTCTATTGATAACCCTGTATCGCACTTTATGTGTTCGCCGCCAAGCTTTTCTATCAACTGTTCTTTGTCATCTCCTATAGTTACCTTAACCTTACTTTCTTCTTTACCTATCTTACTACTTAAAATTGAAACAATGATAGCTGGAGATATGCATATCGCTCCTATTGGCTTTTTTGTAACAAAGAATTCTGAAACTAATCTTTCAAATTCAGGCATTACTGTCACCATGCCTTTATTTTCAGCTAAGTCAGATAAATTTTTTGCAACTCCGTATCCACCAGGTACAACTAGCATGTCAAAATTTTCAGCTTTGGCTTCTTTTAAGTCATATATTTCGCCTCTTGCGATTCTTGCTGCTTCTACAAGTACATTCCTTTTTTCTTTCACTGCCTCCTTTGTTTTATGATTCATAACTTGTGTGATATTGATATCAGGTGCAAAGCATTTAACATCCACATCCTGCTGATCAAGCACAAGCAGACTTAAAACCGCTTCTCTTACCTCTGCACCGTCAAGGTGACCACACCCTGATAAAACCACAGCAGCTTTTAATTTTTTTTCACCCATAAAGTACCTTGATTTCATATAATCTAGATATTTTAATACAAATTCTATATTTGGAAAGGGGTATGTTATATCAATTATAATATAATTAATAATTAGTATGTATAATTAGGTATATTTACAGTCAATGGAGTAAAATGTGGCTGAGTTCTTTGATAATGAAACTGACTACCAAGAACTAAGAAAAGCTGTTTCAGATATAATAGAAAGCATCGCACAATCCCCATCAGAGGGAAAAGAGGAGTTACTTAAAGCCCTATCAGAACAAGTTGAAAAAATGAATTTTAATAATGTAGGTTTAGCGATTAATGACCAAGGCTTGCAAAAGGAGGTCAACAAAGAATTATTTATAAAATTCATTGAAGAAGCACTTAAAAGTCCAACTTTTGAAAAAACCAACTTAGAAGTAATAGAAGATGCGCTAAAGCATGTCAATGATCAAGCAATAGGTAATGTTATAAATAATAATAAAGGTCCGCTGGATGATCTAGTCAATTATTTTGAATCAGCATCTGCAAACAAAAAAATTGGAATAGCTTCTACTGGAATAGTATTAGGAGTAGCATTTTCTCCGCTTATTGTGCTTGCTACATTAATAGCACTTGTAGCTATTGGAGCACGTTATGTAGGAATAGGTATAGGAAAGGCAGGGGAAAAAATAAAAGAAGGCGCGATTGAAGCAGGGAAAGCAGTAAAAAGTTCATATAAAGATTTAATAGATAGGCTGCCTGAAGTTCAAAGAAGAGAAAATAATTTTGAAAAGTTAATAAGCAATTTAATGGAAAAGAATCTTGAAGCTGATGAAGGAGAAAGAACAATGCTTAGTAATGAAATAAAAATAATAAAAATGCTTCAGAATCAAGAGCAACTAGCAGCCATAGGACAGTTAATAGGGGAAGATAATGCTGATCTTTTGAACAATCTTATGAGCAAGGGTACTAGTACTCATGAGGAAGACATGGAGAAACTTGTAGATTTTATGAGCGAATTTCAACCTGCAATTATGGCCATTGGTAACAATGAAATAAACGAGGTAGAACAAAAAGTTAATGAGAAAGCTCAGGAAATGAAGCCAGATTCTCAAGTAGATAGTCCAAGTCCTGAACGAGTTAGTGGAGAAGGAATCACAGGACCGGGTTGATGCATTTGAGGAGCGTTTTGACGCAAAAATTACTATTAGAAAGGGGAGTGTTAAATAAACCATACGCGTCAAGTTAAGAAACAAGGGTAAGAAAATTCAATGAACTTAAGGTGGATACTCTTGTTTTTCTATATCTGTCTTTCACAGAAAATGGGAGTGTTAAATAAACCATACGCGTCAAGTTAAGGCCCAATATAGCACCATTTAAACTTGTTTGTTACATTTATTTTTTTGGAAATTTTGATCTAAAATAAGATAATTCTTTTAGAAGAGTCTATAAATTACTAGCTTTATTGCTTAATATCTAAAATAATTTTTACCACTTTTCTTTTTCCTTATGCTACTTTCCCTTAACTTGACGCGTATGGTTTTTTAAACATTCCCGTGCAATTAGAGAACCTAAGTCACTTTAGCTATAGATTCTTGCAAAGTTCTACAAGATTAACCACATTACCTCACGTTTTCTCTATGATTATTTTTTTAGATTACTTGTCTACCTTATTTGCCGTTTCCTGAACGAATATACAGAAGCTATAAAAACTGTCTAATAGCTACCCAAAACCCTTATCTCCCACTCAAGTTCAACATTAAATTTATCCTTCACTGCGTCTTTTACTCTGTTGCCAAGGTTTTCCAAGTCAGATGCAGTTGCATTATTGTAATTGAGCAAGAAGTTACAATGTTTCTTAGAGATTCTAGCTCCACCAATATTTAACCCTAGGCAGCCAGATTTATCAATTAACTCCCATGCTCGATAGTTTTTTGGATTTTTGAATATGCACCCAGCAGTTTTTCCTCTCGTTGGCTGGCTTTTGTTTTTTTTATCGATAATTTCCTTTAACCTTTGCAATATAAGCTCATACTCTGAGTTTACTCCTTTAAACTCAGCTTCAACAAAAATCCAATTCCCTTTTAGGCCATGTCCACGATAAAAATACCCCATTTCTTTGCTGGAGAACTCATATAGGTTTCCATCCTCTAGATTCACTGCTTTTATGGATTGTACAACACTTGCGATATCACTACCATATGCACCTGCATTCATTTCTATTCCGCCACCAACTGTTCCTGGAATTCCAACTAGAAACTCGAGTCCACTAATTTGTTGCTCTCCTGCAAAGTAAGCAAGGTTCCTGAGCAGCGCAGCACCACCTGCAACAATAGAGTTGTTACCCTTACTTTTAATATATGCAAACTCCTTACCTAATTTTACTGTTATTCCTCGAATGCCACTATCTCGCACTATTATGTTGGATGTTGCACCGATAACGTTAATTGGCAACTCAGTGTTTTTAATCAAGCATGTTAAATCTTCAATATCACGTGGTTTAAATAATATATCAGCTCGTCCACCGACATTTAACCACGTTGCTTTAGACATTAAGATGTCATAACGATAGATTCCACGTACTTTAGGTAAGCTTATAAGCATTTTGATTTCAACTCTAACCCTGCATCCATACCCATTTTCTCCGCATCTTCTATAAATGAAGTGCGCTCAGTGAAGTATATATTTTTTCCATCTGCCAACATACAACGAAGGTGTAGCATATTTTCGTTCACATATTCAGCCAAAGCTGCAAGTGGTGTAAAACATGAACCATTCACTGTCTTCATAAAACTGCGCTCTGATTTCACTCTTATAAAAGACATATTATTATTAATTTTCTCTAAAAGATCGATAATTTTTACATCATTCCTCCTACATTGAATACAAATCGCTCCCTGTCCCACTGCACTTAACATAACTTTTGGTAGCAATACCTCTGTAATTAAGTGATGCTTTTCTAATCTTATGAGTCCAGCTTCAGCTAAAATTATTCCATCAAAACTTTGATTTTGCAATCTGGTTGTTACATTTCCACGTAACGGTACTATATTTAAATCTGGTCTAAAATTTAGTAACTGAACTTTTCTTCTTATTGAAGAAGTGGCAATAGTAGCCTGTTGTGGCAAAGACTCAAGGCTATTGTATTTATGAGAAATAAACGCATCGCATGGACTTAGCCTTTCTAAAACACAAGGAATTGTTAAACCCCCTGAGAAAAACGCAGGCACATCCTTTAGCGAATGAACTGCCATATCTATATTATTTTCGAGCAATTCAGTCTCAATTTCTTTAATGAATAATCCTTTGCCCCCTATTTCAGCAAGATTTGCGTTTGCATACTTATCTCCAGAAGTTTTTATCTTAACAATTTCAATAGATAAGTTAGGAAAAGAGTCCAGCAACTTTTGTTTTGCTTCCAAAGCCTGGGCAACTGCAAGGCTGCTTCCTCTGGTACCTATTTTGACTAGCATGTGTACGACTGTTTGTCTGATGTCATCCCAGTGCCCAGACACTGGGATCCAGTTTTACTATACAATTCATCATATGAGCCTTTGCATTTATTGTACTTTAACTTAAAACCAAAAGCAACTTTGACTTTACAAAATAATAACCTTTTATATGCATAAATAAGCTTACTGGATTCTAGTACTTGCATGACAGTAGTCCTACGTCATACCGCCGCGGTATCTCAGATCCCGCTAACAAGCAGCGGGATGACGATTGTCAGGGTGTCATCCAAGTAGCCTCTTTCTTGTCATCCCAGTGCCCAGACACTGGGATCCAGTTTCACCTTATGATGGTGTCATTCCAGTGCCCAGACACTGGTTTCTATCCAAAAGGGTGTCATCCCAGTGCCCAGACACTGGGATCTCATTTTACTTTATGATGATGTTATGAAAGTAGCTGACACTGGTTTCCATCCAAAAGGGTGTCATCCGAGTAGCCCCTTCGGTGTCATCCCAGTGCTTGACACTGGGATCCAGGAATTTTGATTGGACACTGGGTTGGTAAGCATAAAAGTGTTATGTAAAATACAACGTTCTTGATGGAATCATATGGAAAACTGGATCCCAGTGTCTGAGCACTGGGATGACAAAGGAGAGCAGTGTCAAGCACTGGAATACATCACAGGAGCACTGGAATGACACCCTTTACGGGCTCTTAAATTGCAACTATAAATATTTAAGAAATTTACCAAACAAAAAAAAGGCAAAAGAAGCCCTAGTCATTGTCTACTTTCAGTATTGGCGTTTTTTAAGTCTTAAACACTACAATTTAGCTGCTTTTAAATGCAACTCACCTTTGTTTAAATGTTTAAGAAATTTACTAAGCAGAAAAAAAGGCAAAAGAAACCCCGTGGTAATTAGTGTTCACTCCCTAATCCTGCAAATTGGCGTACTATACTGTCTTAAACGACTTATAAGCGCGTTTCAGCTTATATAGGTAAAAACCTAGAAATGTTGTGAAGACATAAGGTGCACATAGTGCAAAAAATTAAAAATAAGACGCCAACTACGTTGTTTTCTTGCTGTTTAATCTGCACAGATGAAGATAACTGAATACCTTCAGTTTCATGATAAAGGGGCTGGCGAAGGGTGTCAAGCAAGTTTTTTCGTTTCTATAGCTACTTGGATAGGTTATTTGGACAATAGAGAATTTTACAAAAATCTATTTTTAACTTACACTGCAATTTTAAACCTACAACTTATGTACAACAGGCTTATAGTCAAATCTTTTTCAGTATTATGCATCTGTTTATTTGCTTTATACATAACACTGCCAAATTTCTTTGATAATAAGCTTTTTATTTCGAAAAAAAGAATAAACTTAGGCCTTGACCTGAAAGGAGGGGCATCTTTGCTTCTAAACATAGACTTAGACTTCTATTTTAAGGAAAAGCTAGGCATGCTAGCTGATGAGATAAAAGAGACATTGCTAACAAAAAATATTGAATCTAACGTACAAAATAGCATTGTAACTTTAAATAATATTGATGACTATAAAAAAGCATCTGTGTTGATTAATGTGATAAATCCAAATTTAGAGCTAAATAGAAAAGATTCTTCAATTCTCATTTCGTATAAACCCCATTATAAAAATTCTTTGATCAGTGAAGTAGCTGCAGAATCAATAAACAATGTCCAGCGGCGTTTGGACAAACTTGGCACAAAGGAAGTCAGCGTTCAAAAACAAGGGCAGAATAAAATATTAGTGCAGGTGCCTGGAGTAGAAGACACCGAACAGATAAAATCTCTGCTTGGCAAAACTGCTAAGCTAGCTTTTCATTTGGCAAACACTAACATAGCCAAGGTGCAGGATATAGATTATGAAACTACTGTCATGCTCAAGGATTCTTTAGGTAATTCTTATCCAATATTCCGCAAAACTGAAATAGGTGGTGATGCACTGATTAATGCATCAGTTAGATTTGGTCACTTAGGTAAACCAACAGTGCATTTTAAATTTGACAGCATAGCGAGTAAAAGATTCGCGAAAATCACTAAAGAAAATGTGGGAAAACCTTTTGCAATTGTTCTGGATAACACAGTTTTAACAGTACCTACAATACGTGAGCCAATTTTAAATGGAGAGGGAGAAATTAGCGGTAATTTTACTGAAAAACAAGCAAGCGAACTTGCAATACTTTTAAAATCTGGAGCACTGCCAGCGCCACTTAAAATAATTGAAGAAAAAAACATTGGCCCAAGCCTTGGAGAAGAATCAATAAAGGCAGGGGAAATGGCAGCAACAATCTCTATTATAGCCGTGGCTTTATTTATAATTATCACTTACGGCAAATTAGGTGTATTGGCCTCTATTGCGCTTTTTTCTAATGTAATTCTTATATTATCAATTCTCACTCTGCTTGAAGCAACTCTAACTTTACCTGGAATTGCCGGTATTGCACTCACTGTCGGTATGGCGGTGGATGCAAATGTTTTAATATTTGAGCGAATTCGTGAGGAAATTAAATCGGGAAAGAGAACAGTGCGTGCTATTGAAGAAGGGTTTAAAAACGCTATAAAGACAATACTGGATTCAAATATCACTACATTAATTGCTGCAGGAATAATGTTCATTATTGGCAGCGGAGCAATTAGAGGCTTTTCTGTCACTTTATCAATAGGAATTTTATGTTCGATGTTTTCTGCAATCACAGTCACAAAACTCCTGATAGAGTTGTGTATGAACCCGAAGGAACTAGCGCTTTGTTAGTCAACCACCTTCATTCCCACAACGTTATATCCTGAATCGACGTGCAAAATTTCTCCAGTAGTGCCACTACTTAAGTCGCTTAATAAGTATAACGCTGCCTTGCCAACATCCTCTATTGTAACATTGCGTCTAAGCGGAGAATTATTTCTATTCCATTCTGATATGAAGTGAAAATCGCTTATTCCAGAAGATGCTAAAGTTCTGATTGGACCAGCGGAAATTGCATTTACTCTGATATTTTGTGGCCCGAGATCACATGCTATATATTTTACACTTGCTTCAAGTGCTGCTTTACATAAACCCATAACGTTATAATTTGGCATAACTTTTTCAGCGCCATAATAAGATAAAGTAAGTAAACTACCACCACTTGACATCATTTTTTCAGCTCTTTGCGCTAAAGCAGTGAAAGAATAGCACGATATATGCATTGCATTGAGAAAGTTATTCAGTGAAGTATTGACATATTTACCATTTAACTCATTTTTATCGGAGAATGCTATTGCATGCACCAAAAAGTCAAGAGTACCCCACTTCTTCTCTATTTCCTTAAAAGCATTATTTATGATTTCCTCGTTTGAAACATCACAGTGTAATATTAGCTTCACATTTAATTCATCTACTATCAGTAATAATTTTTCTTTTACTATTTCGTTCTGGTAGGTGATTGCAAGTTCTGCCCCGTGCTCTGAGAGAGTTTTTGCTATACCGTATGCGATCGATCTCTTATTTATTATTCCGGTTATTAATCCCTTTTTGCCTTGTAATAGACTTGTCGTCATAGAACTATCTGTTTTTTATAATTTGGAGTATTAACTAGATAAAGTCAATTATGTTTTAAAACATTTTTTGCAGTAACTTAAAGTCTAGCATTAGCGATACCACTGTTAAAAAAAGGCAGCGATGAGAGTTTTTAGCAATCATCTATAACAGTTTCTTAGATTGCTTTTTATTAAAAAAATCAAAGCTTTGTTAATTAAATAATATAGTTAATATTTTCACTAATTTGACGCATTATTAAAATAGTGTTAAGCTATGTGCATAAAATAATTAGTGAGGTTTCAATGCTAAGTGATATTATAAAACAATCTAGTGGCTGGGATACGAAAGCACTAGCTAAGATATTTAGTAACAAAAAATTTCTTAGGTCAGTTGATGGTGATAAAGAAAAGTACCTAGCAGATCTGATCTCAAAGGATTATGAAAAAAGAAATATAACTCTGCCAAGAGAAATAATACCTGATAGTGTTACTCTGGATGCTTTGTATTTTACTCATAAAAAAGATCCTTTAACTCTACCTATTTTATTAAGATATTTCACTCATAAAAATTTACTTCAAGAAGCCAAAGATGACTTGGATAAACTAAATCAAAAGTTGCAAGGTGCAATGGATAAAGATTTAAAAGATCTGCAAGACAAGCAAAAGAAATTACAAGAAGATAGAACTAATTTAAATAATGTAGAAATGCACAGTGAAGAGGCTAAAGCACTTGCTATAGATAAAATAGACGAACAAATAACGAAAGCTTCATCTGAGATCGAAAAACTCGAGTTATATAAAGAGGACATCACAAACCTTCTTAACGGTGGTAAAACAAAATCAAATTCTTATCCATCCAAATATTTCTCTATACTAAATGACGGGATTATAGAGATAATGGAAAAAAAACTAACAGCTTATGTTAAGGGTGATACTGATATTGGGGAAACATATTCAAGTCTTAATAGTAGAGCAAAAAAAATTATAAGAGTAAGAAATGTGAAAAATACACTAGTACTTTCTGCGTCTCTGGCCTTTTTCATACCATGTATTTCAGTAATGTGTCTTGGCATGTTTTGTATGGGAGTACAACATGGACCACGACCTAGCTTCTTATTTCCTATGATTGACATCACACTTTTTTATATAGTACCAATTATGTTATCAATCGCCGTTGCATTATACGCAACAGCAGGTGTGGCTCATCTAATAAAGAGACGCTATGAGCAAAGTTTTGAAAAGGAAATGCAAGACTTCATAGAAGGACCAAAGCGTGCAGAGAAAGCAACTAATGAAGATGTGAAGAAATTAGAACAAGAAGGAACAGGAGTAGGCGATTATGGTAAAAAACCTTCAGCACCACCATACGATGGACCTAAGCAGCCAGGATTGTACCCAGATCTTTCAGAAGCACAACCACCATCATACGAAGAAGCTTGCGGCACTATCGTGCAATTGGAAGATTCAGGACCAAGCAGTAATCTTGATTCTGCTGAGCAGCTAAAACCTGGTACAGATCTTTTAGGGAGTCTTTCAGAACAACAAAACGCAAAATTGGGTCCTGTTCTACTTCCATCTAATACAATGTAATAAAGGGGTATAACTCAGAGCTAGAGGTTATGATTGTAATAAAGACATAAAAAAAACGGACAAGTCAAGCAAAGTTACAAATGTAATTTTGCTTGACTATCCATTTATTACCACCTAAAGCAGCTAACAAAGCCATCCCATATGACATTTTACTTATATCTAATCAAGCATATTAATAAGTAAGTAAATTTTAATGTAATTTTATTATACTTATAGATGTATCATATAAAATGAAAATATGGCTGATTTCATAACTGCAAGAAGGAAAGATGATGCTGTGGTATCTATTTGTCAGGATAATAAGAAAAAAACCGTGTTAATTTCGGGGCTCAATCAAGTTGCAAGGGATTTGCTAAAATATAAAGAGGAGAATTTGCTTAACAAGCCATTAATTAATATCTTAAGCACAAGAGCAGCCGGCAACGTGAAGAATTATTTAGAGTATACCGAAAATGGACACGATTTACTTGATATATTACCTAAAGTGATAGATTTTTCCTTAATTGATGCTAAAGGAGAAGATATCAGGACAAAAGTAAAAGTTTTCCGCACTGCACAATTTGCCAGTAATAAAA
Source organism: Wolbachia endosymbiont (group A) of Apoderus coryli (assembly GCF_947251615.1). Lineage (NCBI taxonomy): Bacteria > Pseudomonadati > Pseudomonadota > Alphaproteobacteria > Rickettsiales > Anaplasmataceae > Wolbachia > Wolbachia endosymbiont (group A) of Apoderus coryli. Next base: position 1,079,109 of record NZ_OX366367.1, read on the forward strand.
TAAATTATGAGCTATTAATACGTGATATCAGTTTGTCCCATAAATTAGGAATCTTTAGAGATGAATACCTAATGGGTAAAAAATATAAAAACCATGACTTATTCGATATACCGGGCAATGAGTCCACTATTCTAGAGTTATACGTTATATTGAATTTCGCCTTTCAACATCAAATTAATGCAGCTATAGGAATAATTGGCTTAAATAGTAGCTGTAGCGAGACAAATGATGCACTGAAAGTTGTCATAGAACATTTTTATAAAAATTGCCGTAGTGATGATTTTCTAGGGTATATTGATGAGAATAAAGTGCTTTTTGTTTTGATTAACTGCGATGTAAAAAGTACATCTAAAATAATTAATCGTATACATTCTGCCATTAATAAGCAGTTATTAAAGCGAAAATTACTAAGTGTATCAATAATTTATGGGAATATAGCTCAAAAACGGGCAGAAAAATCTAATGCTTAACGTAAAAACCAGCGGCGCCTTCTGGTCTTTTTAAAAAATATGTAAGCTAATGATATAGCTAGCACAGCCCTACGTCATACCGCCGCGGCGCTAACACGTAGCGGAATGACGAGGTTGTAGGTGTTATCCAAGTAGCTAACACTGGGGTCTAGAAAGCTTAGTTAATATATGTGAAGTTGTTTTTTATTTATATTGAGTTTAAACTTAAATTTTTATAAAGATTTAAGTTTATTTATGAAGTTAAGGTACTACCTGGTAGCATTGCTTTCATCATTATTTTTGCAGAATAGTGCTAGCTCTAGAACAATTCTGGATAAGGAAATATTTTATGCAGAACTAGATGGAAAAGTAGATCTGAGATCCGGCTACGCTTTCAACAGAGATTCTTTCAATGCTAAGCCTAAGGATAAAACTTCAAGTTATTCATACTTGCGCTTTCTTTATTTACAGCAAGTTTATCCAAATACTCAAATGGGGTTTAATGTTAAGGCAGGAGTTTCTGGTATTGCAAACCTAAAAGCGTTAGACATAGAAAAGTTAGACATGGAGGAAGGGTATTTCATCATTAAAAATCAGGGACTTGGATCAATTGAATATGGTAAAAGAAGTTTAGTTAGTCAGGGCATGTTAATTAACACTTCAAAAATTTATACAGCTGCTGGAGGAGTAAATGGTCATTGGACAAACTATGCAAATTTGCGTGGTGATCATAAAAAAGATGGTGACCCTGGATATGATAAAGACAAGGTATTTTGGGTAAAACCCAACATTTACAGTAATTATAATGGACTCGAACTAGGGTTAAAACAATCATCAATTAACTACATCTCCCCTGAAATCTATAACTTTCAACTCGGATTCAGCTATGTTCCAGGAAAAAATAACTTACAGTACAGCAATTTAATTGCTGCTGGCCTTTCCTATAAAAACAGCTTGTCAGATGATATAGGTTTTACTACTGCTTTGACTGGTGAATTTGCAAGAGAAAATTTAACTGATTGCTCAGATGGAACTTCTAAAAATTATGAATGCCGTAATCAATTACTAAACTGGAATTTTGGTTTGAAGCTAAAATTGTTCGATCTTGATTGCATTTTTTCGTATGGTAATGGTGGTGAATCTGGTGAGAGGCGTAATCCTGAAATAAATAATACGTATTATATGAATGCAGGTATCGCTTACCATTCTGATTCTTACAAATCGAGCTTAACATATTTCAATAGTGGCAGGGATATTGCAGGCAAAGGCACAAACGAGTTAACATCATATGCTTTAAGCCTTGAAAATTCTCTTTTTTTAGGTACTTCATACTATTTCGATATTGTAAAATTTAGTACCAAAGAACCTACAATAGAAAATAACAACTCTGGTTATGTGCTCTTGGCTGGGTTGAAATTAAGTTTTTAATGAGGTTGCATTGCCTCCTGTCATCCCAGCACTCTTTTCTGTCATCCAAGTAGCGGATGACCTTACCCAGAAGGTATGAATTAGGTATTGCTTGGTTGGAAGCAAGAGAAGATAATCACTTTTCAGAGTGGATAGGTGGCAGGTTGGCACTTTTTCTGGGTAAGGTCAAGTATGCATTATCTCACATAATAATATAATATTTCGTTCATAAATCAACGTTTTTAACATGCAGCAAGAACATTTCCGTTGTAATTAAGGTTCTTAAGATGTATATTAATGAATCTTGTTTTCAATAAATAATGAAAGTAATAATTGTCATGATAATGTTATTGTGTAGCAGTTACACAATGGCAAGCGAGCGAATAATTCTAGTGGATAAAAAACTATCTCAAGGATATGTAGCTCCAGTGCTTACAGAAGATAGCGTTATTTTATCAGACAAGCACGGCGCTTTATATTCCTTTGATATTGATAACTCAAAGGCTATGAATTGGAAATTACACCTCTCACATAGGAAAAAAATTGGTAACATGAGCCTATTGCGTCACGGAGGAAATGTTTTCTTTATAGTGGATAACGTTCTACACACAATAGATGCAAAAACCGGCGAGATTCAGTGGGAAAAAGAATTGAGAGCTCCAGTAAGAGGGAAAGCAGCAGTAATAAATAATAAATTGGTAGTATTGACTATTGATAATTATCTGTACGTGTTTGATATAAAAGATGGCAGCTCCGTTTGGACTTATCAAAACGGTATCAATGAGGTTCGAGGTTGGTATTCCATATCGCCAGCAATTTCTAACGATAAAATAATAGCGCCATTTTCAAATGGTGAGTTAATAGCTTTTAATGAAGACGGTAAAAAATTGTGGAGCCAAAAATTGGCTACAAACCTTTTGGATACACAGCTCACAGATGTAACTACTACACCAAGAGTGCTTGGCGATACTTTAATAGCTACAAATAATTCTTATATTTATAGCATTGACGTGAAATCAGGAAATATTTTATGGTCAAAGTCACTGCAAGTAAAAAGTGTATCAGACATTGAATCATATTACAGTCCTCTCATTCCTGTAAAGAAACAAAAAGAAGGCGGAAGAATTTTTATAGTTACTAAAGACGATAAAATAATTGGCCTGGATATAAAAAATGGAGAAACAGTCTGGGCATCTGATTTAATAGAAAATACGCAACTATTTGCTCCAATTATGCATGCCCATACACTGTGGGTGACAAGCAATAAAGGTTCAATGTTTGCTTTTCCGGGATCTGAAAGTGCAGGAAAGGTAGTCAAAGTACCTGGTAATGTGTTTCACACTCCAGTGTTTACTCGCAATAAGATATATGTAACAACTGAGAAGAATGGTGTTTATTCTTTAGAAAATAGGTTTGTTTTTTATGACTGATTATGATTTAATTGTTATAGGTGGTGGCCCAGGAGGCTATAAGTGCGCTATCGCTGCTGCAAAGCTTGGATTAAAAGTTGCCTGTATAGATAAAAATAGCATTTTTGGTGGCACATGCCTCAGAGTTGGGTGCATACCCTCCAAAGCATTGCTCCATTCTTCCTATCAGTATGCTCACACGAAAAATGATCTGTCAAAGCTTGGCATAAAAATTAAGGATGCAAGTTTCGATTTAAAAGAAATGCTAGGCTATAAGGATGCCAGAGTCCAGGAACTTGGAAAAGGTATAGAATATCTATTTAACCTTCATAAAATCACTAAAATCAATGGACTTGGGAAAATTACTTCTTTTGATCAAGGCAATCTTGAAGTTTCAGTTGAAGGCAAGGCACTGAAAACAAAAAATATAGTAATTGCAACCGGTTCTGACGTTATTTCTCTGCCAGGAATTAATATCGATGAGAAAGACATTATTTCTTCCACCGGTGCACTATCTTTAACTGAAGTACCAAAAGAACTTGTCGTAATCGGAGCCGGGGCAATAGGACTTGAAATGTCTTCTGTATGGAAGAGGCTAGGGTCTGAAGTCACTGTAGTAGAATTTTTTGACAGAATCGCTGCAGCAATGGATGGAGAATTAAGTAAGTCTCTACTTTCTAGTCTACAAAAACAAGGAATAAAATTTTTACTTAGCACTAAAGTTGAGGAGATAAAACAAAGTAGTAACTCTTTGAGTGTGAAAGTTTGCTCTGCTCAAGATAACCAAACAAATACTATAGAAGCAGATAAGGTGCTGGTTGCAGTAGGTCGCAAACCATGCACTGAGGGTCTTGAAAAAATAAAGAAAGATAGTCGTGGTTTCGTTCAAGTTAACAACAGATATGAAACTAACGTGGAAAGAATATTTGCTATTGGTGATGTGATCGGTGGAGCAATGCTTGCTCATAAAGCAGAGGAAGAAGGAGTGGCAGTGGCAGAGATAATCGCTGGGCAAGTACCTCACGTTGATTATGGAATCATACCATCTGTCATTTACACTCACCCTGCGGTTTCTTCGATTGGTAAAACCGAAGAGGAACTCAAAAATGCTGGCCGTGAATACAAAGTGGGTAAGTGTCAATTTGCTGCAAATGGCAGAGCAAAAATCACTGATGATGCTGAAGGATTCGTGAAAGTGCTGACTTGTAGCAGAGCAGATACAATACTAGGTGTGCATATCATAGGAGCATACGCTGATACGCTAATCAACGAAGCAGCGGTTGCAATGGCATATGGCGCAGCAGCAGAGGATATATATAGAATTTGTCACTCTCATCCTGATATAAATGAAGCCTTTCGAGATGCGTGCATCGATGCTTTCTTTAAAAAATAACCGTGGACCTCGGTTCAATCATTGAAAAATGGTATGAGTGGCTGAGGTGCAACAGATCTTATTCACCAAACACTTTAGAGTCATACATGAGGGACTTGAAGGATCTTCTAAGTTTCCTAAATACTCACATTGGTGGAGAAGTAAATGTTGGTACTCTGAAAAATTTAAGCATACCTGAGTTAAGAAGTTGGCTTACCTCTCGTTACGCAAGAGGTGTAAACGCAAGATCCAACACTCGAGCACTCTCAGTAATCAGAAATTTCTTCAAGTACATAAAAAACAACCACAATATAGACAATGAAGCTGTATTTTCCTTATCAAGGCCAATTCAGAGAAGAACTTTGCCCAAAGCACTTTCAATATCTAATATAAAAACTTTAGTAGACTTTTTCTTACATAACCACTATTTACACGGGGCTCACTCTTCTTTGTCATTCCAGTGCATGACACTGGAATCCAGAAAAAAAGAAGAATGGATCCCAGTGTCAAGCACTGGGATGACAGGAGGCAACGCAAAAACTTTGGTGAAAGAAATGAAACTATCTGACTTGGGCGAATCTTGGGTGGTAAAAAGAGAAATTGCGATTATCGTCCTGCTATATGGTACAGGCTTAAGAATCAGTGAAGCGTTGAACCTTAGGGTTAGTGATATTAACAATGAAAGTTTAATAGTAACAGGTAAGGGAGATAAACAAAGGCAGGTATTCATTCTCCCAGTAGTAAAAAAATGTATACAAGAATATGTAAAAGCCTGTCCTTACCTTGATGAAGCACAACATCTTTTTGTGGGAGTAAGAGGAAAAAAATTGGGAAGAACTTATGTGGCTAATCGTTTGCAGAAAATAAGGAGAATGTTAAATTTACCAGAAATTTTATCTCCACATGCATTTCGCCATAGTTTTGCTACTCATTTGCTTCAGGAAGATATTGACATAAGATCAATACAACAACTGCTTGGCCACTCAAGCCTGGAAACTACTCAAGTTTACACTCACCTCAATTATCAAGATGTTTTTAATATGTATAAAAATTTTCAGCAGGGCCTGGAGAAGAAGTTAAAACCCTTGTAACTTGAGGATTATCTGTGGCACTACCAGGTCCTATGTCTTTTTCATCTCCTTTGTATAAAAAATATCCTACTAAAAGAAGAACAAGTGCAACTGCTGCAAGACAAGCACCTATTACTGGATAACCGTATAAAACTGCTAAACATGCACCAACAGCAAACGCTCCAGACAACACAAAAAAAGCAGAAGCGTAGTTGCTTTGTTTTCTACCAGGAGAAATTGCCTCCGAGGATTTTTCGTTTTTATTACTCAGACTTTTAGTACGGAGCAGTCTATTTTCTGATGAAAGCCTATCTCTTTCTTCCCTTAATTCACTTTGTTGAGCCGATTTTTCCTGCCTTACTTGTACTAAATCTCTTTTTAATTGTGAAATTTTGCTAGTTTCGCTCGTTTTTTCACGTACAACCTTATCCAGCTCTTGCTCTTTCTCTACAAGTTGAGTTTTTGTTCTTTCAAGTTCATCTCTAAGGTTTTCGAGCTGCTGCAACTCTTTAGCAATGAATTCGTCGTTTATTTCTGGTTGAACATTATGTGTATTTGCTACAGGTTGCTCTGCACTTGTAGGGAATTTTTCATTTAGATAATTTCTGATACGTTCAATACTTTCAATACTTTCAAATGCAGCAGTAACAATTGCACGATTTATGAAACAATTATCTTCTACTAATTTTTTCACATCATCTAAATCCTTGCTATTAATAGCATCAGCTAATCGCTCTGTAATAGCTTGTTCAATTATTTGCTTCACCCATGGATTTTTCTCTATATCTTGTATTGGCTTTATTTGACTAAAATCTAGGTCTTTATGTTTTAAAAATTTAGTCAATACTTCTTCGTTATCTTGTGTTATTCCTTGTAAACATGATTTTATAATTAAGCTAAGTGGTGTTTTTATTCTTCCATCTTGGGTTCTTCTCCAGCAATTAGGATTAAGCTCTTGAGCCAACAGTGTTTTTGCTCGGTTAATATTTCCATTAAAAAGAGCATCTAATAATTGTCTTCCTTTTCGTGCTTTTTGTATTTCTATTATCAAATGTTCAGCACGATTTTGCCTAGCACACTCACTAGGACTTTGATTTTTCTTATTGGTTATATTAGTGTTTATGTTTGGGTGACTAAGCAAAAGTTGTAACGTTTTCTTTTGTTGAAAGCACATTGCTAGGTGTAAAGCTGTATCGTCATTACTTTTTTCACAAATATTAACATCTATTCTCTGGTGCAGTAGAAGTAACCTAATCATATTCTGATATTCTTTTTTAAAGCCTGCAGACAAATTAGTAACTATGGACACCAAAGGTGTCATGCCTTCTTTATCAAACGCATTAACATCCGCACCCTCTGCCAGAGCTTGTTTAAAACCTTCTAGGTTTTCATCATCAATAGCCTCAAATAACTTTTGTGTTGGTTCATCTAGAGTTCTCTGATATCTGTAACCATTAGTATTTGTCCTATTCTCTCCATAAAGCATATTAAACCTACCTAATAATTTACTAATATAATTATGAAAAAGAAAAGATACCGTCTTGTTAGTCAACAAAAAAGTCATAAAAATTCTCCAAATTGCATAATAAAATCAAAAAATACTTCCAACTGTGTAGCAGTATACAGATTATAGTTAGTGGATATGTTGATAAGTAAATTAGTTACATATAAAACAGCAGAAATTTACTTATCAACATATCCACTAACCAACAACATTCAATAAATTTGTGTAAGATGCCATTTTACATAAGATGAATTAGAAGCATTTTTTGATTTTAAAGTACTAAACCTTCAGTTAACCTTTTAGCCCTATAGTTCTTGATATGATCTGGATCAAAGGCCTTTTTTGAACTTAAAACACCAAAAACTATATGAAGTAACTTACGCATTGCAGCACCAACTATGGCCATAGCATGCTTGCCTTTCTCTTTTAATCTTTCGCAAGAAGCCATAATGATAGGATTATGCTTTTTAGCTGCTATAGCAGGAAAGTACATTGCCTTACGTAATGTTCGTGAACCGGTTTTACTTAATCTGGGCTTGGCATGTACGGATGAGCCTGATGTTATATTTTGTGGTATAGTTCCAGCATATGCTGCCAATTGCCTAGCATTTATAAAGGCTTTTATACCAGGAATTTCAGCTAAAATAGCTATTGCTGTTTCCTCTCCTATTCCTGGAATAGTTAATAGGAGTTGAAAATCTTCCAACAATTCTTTGTGTTGTTTTAATAGTTCGCGTATGGAGTTTTTTATTGTTTCTATTTTTTGCTCTATGTTCATTGCAAGGTCTTCCCAAGCATTTGCAACTTCTTTAGGCAGTCTCTCTTTCTTTTCTAAATGATTATTTGCTAATGTTAACTCATCCTTTAACGCATTTGAGCAACGATAAAGATGTTTTAATTTTTTCTTTTCAGGAGAAGGTGGTGTCCAACGAGAAGGTTCCTGTCTTTGACAATAATCTGCAATAATCTCTGCATCAGTCTGGTCATTCTTTTGTCGTGTAAGCTTACTTTTTGCATAAAATCTTATGCAAGCTGGGTTTACAACACTAACGAAATATCCAGCGTTGTGGAGGAACTCAGCCAAAGCTTCGCTATAACAACCAGTGGATTCCATGCAAGCTTTTACTTCTTCTACGTTATGTTTTTGTAGAAAGTTCAGTAGACCTTGAAACCCAGTATCATCATTTTTAAATTTCCTTTTCCTAGTTTCACGCTTTCCTTTTTTACTTATGAATGAGAGAGAAACATCAAAGCGTTCTTTTGAAACATCTATACCTAAAAAGTTGTTGATCATATATAACTCCATATACTACTATTAAAAATGAAAAGTAAGGCTTACCTTGTGAATACAGAATTAGAACCATTTAGGCCTTTCTACGATACCGTCCAGCCTCTACTTTTGAGAAGGGAACTCTTTTCTTTTCTACAGATTTTATATCTAAGGAATCTTCCAGAGTTCTTCCCTTCTCCACCTAATGCTTAAGCTTAAAAACACTAGATGCTTTTTTCAAGATACAAGGAAAATTGCAAGCGATTTATCTATAGCTAACCCAAGAAAGGTGTCATACCGCCGCGGTATCTCAGCATAGATTCCGCTAACAAGTAGCGGAATGACGAATTTTTGTTTTTAAAATTATCGGTGAACTTAAGTCACTTTAGCTATAAAATCCTAATTCTGAGTTAATTAATTACGACTCTAAAAACTTCTCTGCATCAAGTGCAGCCATGCACCCTGTTCCTGCGGCAACTACTGCCTGGCGATACACCTTATCTTGAACATCACCTGCAGCAAACACCCCTGCCCTACTAGTTAAAGTTGTTCCAGGTTTCGTAATTATATAACCCTGCTCATCCATTTCAACAAAGCCTTTAAAAATACCCGTATTTGGTGCATGCCCAATTGCAATAAACACTCCATCCACTTCTAACTCTTGAGCTTCCGTTGATTTAACTATAATACCAGTAACTTTTTTCGGATTTTCTTCTCCAAGAATCTGCTCTACGGTATGGTTCCACATTACTTTTATTTTATCATTTTTAAAGAGCCTATCTTGCATTACTTTTTCCGCTCTCAATTTATCACGCCTGTGTATTAATATCACTTCTTTGGCAAATCGAGTTAAAAATATTGCTTCTTCAACAGCAGTATTTCCACCACCAATCACGGCTACAACTTTATTCCTAAAAAATGCACCATCACAAGTTGCACAAGCTGAAACTCCGTAACCTTGAAATTCCTTTTCACTCTCCAAACCAAGCCATTTTGCTTGCGCACCGGATGCAATTATAATTGCATCCGAGTAGTAGTCATTGATATTACCAGAAGATCTAAATCTATACTCATTAGAATCCTCAAGTTGTTCAACGCTTTTTATCTCATCATCTATTATTTTTGCTCCAACCTTCTCTGCATGCAACCTCATTTGCTCCATTAGTTCTGGACCCTGTATTGAAACAAAACCAGGATAATTTTCAACATCTGTAGTAATTGTAAGCTGACCACCAGGCTGCATTCCCGTTACTACAATTGGCTCTAAGTTTGCACGTGCTGCATATATAGCGGCAGCATAACCCGCTGCCCCGGATCCAATAATAAGAACTTTTGTACTAAATTTATAATTCTTCACTGTATGAGTTTAGATAATCAGCTACTCCTTCATCGCTTGCCTGCATTGCTGGCTTACCTTTTTTCCACCCTGCTGGACATACTTCACCATGCTCTTCATTATGTTTAATTGCATCAACGATTCTAACGAATTCATCGATATTACGCCCTAAAGGCAAATCATTTATCGATTGATGACGTACAATAAATTTATCATCAATAACGAAAGTTGCTCTCAGCGCAATTGAGTCATCATATAAGACCCCATAGTCTCTTGATATAGACTTTTTGATATCAGACACTAAAGTGTAGCTAACCTCTCCAATACCACCATCATTAACTGGAGTGTTTCGCCATTTATAATGTGAGAACTTTGAATCTACACTTATTCCTATCACTTCAATACCACGCTTTGCAAACTCATTTATTCTATTATTGAGCGATATCAATTCAGTTGGGCAAACAAAAGTAAAATCAAGTGGATAGAAAAAAAGGATAGCATACTTATTTTTTATGTGCTTACTCAGACAGAAATCATCAACAATTTCTCCGCCGGAGAGAACGGCTGAAGCAGTAAAATCGATAGCAGATTTTGTTACAAGATTCATAATTGACCTATTCTTTTAAAATAACTTCAATTTTACATCTTGATGAACTTATATGCAAGTTTTCTTTAGTTTTAGCCCTATAAAAACTTCCTAAAATAGCTCTTCTTTTTTACCGATAAGATACAATCTAGTTTCACTTTATGATGGTGTCATCCTGCTGCTCCTTTCTTGTCATCCCGCTAACAAGCAGCGGGATGACGAGCTTATCGTCATTCCACCACAAACCGTCATACCGCCGCGGTATCTCATCCGCTAACAAAGCGGGATGACGAGCTTATCGCCATTCCACCACAAACCGTCATACCGCCGCAGTATCTTTTAGCATAGATCCCGCTAACAAGCAGCGGGATGACGATTGTCAGGCTAGCTGTCATCCCAGTTTGGAATCCAGGAAAAAGAATGGTGTCATCCCAGTGCCCAGACACTGGGATCCAGGAAAGTTTGCTTGTTTACAAGCAAACTAGCATAGAAAGTGGTTACAACGTTTTCGATGAGATTATATGGAAAACTGGATTCCAGTGTCAAGCACTGGAATGACATCACAGGGGCACTGGAATGACACCTCTCTTGGGCTCTTTTAGCTATAAACATTAAGAAATTTACCAAGTAAAAAAAAGGCAAAAGAAACCCTGGTCATTGTCTATTTTCAGTATTGGCGTTTTTTAAGCCTTAAACACTGCAATTTAGCTGCTTTTAAATGCAACTCACCTTAGTTTAAATGTTTAAGAAATTTACTAAGCAGAAAAAAAGGCAAAAGAAATCCCGTGTTAGCTAGTTGTCACTCTCTAATCCTGCAAATTGGCGTACTATACTGTCTTAAACGACTTATAAGCGCGTTTCAGCTTATATAGGTAAAAACCCAGAAATGTTGTGAAGACATAAGGTGCACATAGTGCAAAAAATTAAAAATAAGACGCCAACTACGTTGTTTTCTTGCTGTTTAATCTGCACAGATGAAGATAACTGAATACCTTCAGTTTCATGATAAGGGGGGTGGCGAGGTTTGTCAAGGAAGTTTCTATATAACATTTTCTAAAATAAATAGACTTCTCGCATCCAATTTCGGCAGCGCGTGACACACAACTGCAATGACAAGGTGTTGCAAGATAAACATCATATTCACACGAAATACTTGACTTCACTTGTACTAAGAAGCATTTTATATATGTTGTGTGCCCGTAGCTCAGCTGGATAGAGCAACAGCCTTCTAAGCTGTGGGTCGTAGGTTCGAATCCCACCGGGCACACTCTTCTATCAATACTTTCTATAAATCTTCAAGTATTCTGGCACCACATTTTCAATTGCTAATGGTCGAACCTTCATTGTTTCAAGGTCAGCTGACTTTTCGATTGAGCTATTCATCATAACTTTCACCTGATCTTGAGTAAGCACAGGGTTCGTATCTCCGGTTATTGGTTTTAGCAGCATAGAAATAATTTTATTTTCTAAAAAGAAAGCTATTAACTTTGCCATTGGAAAAGATACATTGATCAACAAACACTTTCTGTTAGTAACATTCAGAATAAACTTCAATAAGCTTTTGAAAGAGTAAACCTTTGGTCCACCCATGTTATAAATTTTCTTGTCTTGCTTATTAAAACTGATAATACGATATACCACTTCAGCTAAGTCTGTTACACATATTGGCTGAAATTTAGTCGTTCCATTGCCAATTAGCGGCAAAAAAGGAAGAATAGTTGCTAATCTTGCAAATTTATTAAAGAAGTTATCTTCCTTACCAAATACAAGGCTTGGCCTAATTATTATTGCTTCTTGAAATGCTGAAGTTACAGCTTTTTCACCTTCCAATTTACTTTGAGCATATTTTGACAACTTGCTATTTTCTATTCCCATAGCAGAAAAATGTATCATCATAGGTACATTTTTCATTTTTGCAGCTTTTGCTATCCTTTCAGCTATTTTAACGTGAACAGCGTAAAAATCGTGCTTTTTTGCTTCATATAATATTCCCACTAAGTTTATGGCTACATCACATTCTTCCATACCCTCCAGAACTGATTTTTCATCAAAAAAATCGCCTTTAAATATTGATATTTGTCCCAAATTGCCACACAATTTTAAACAAGCAGCTTTTTCCTGATTACGAGTGAATATCTTTATTAAATATCCTTCTGCTGCCAAGCGTCTTACGATGTGTTTCCCTATAAACCCCGTTCCACCAAAAATAATTACACGTTTTGTCACAATTAAAGTTCCTAATAATTTGTTACTGTAAACTAATATAATGATTTTACTTAATATTCTATTATGAATTCTTGTACAATAAGATCCATTTTCATTCCTCGTGAGCCTTTAACTAGAACTACATCATTATTCTGAATAATGTCAGCTAAATTACTTTTCAATTGATTAGAATCATTAAAATGCACGCCTTTTATATTACCTGGCAAAAGCTCATGTAATTCTAACATAAATTTACCAACTGTATAAACTTTATCTATATTATTTTCTGTGACAGTCTTAACCAAATCTGTATGAAATTCTATGCTTTTATCACCAAGTTCCAACATGTCACCAAGCAAAGCTACTTTTCTCTGATTAGAATATGTACTCAAAGTTTTTATTGCAGCTTTCATCGAAGTAGGGCTGGCGTTATAGGAGTCATCAATTAAATGTATGTATTTTCCATTGTATTTGACTTTATGAATATTGCCTCTACCTTTCGTTACACTAAAATTCTCAAGTGCAAGTGGTAATTTTGATAAATCAAGTCCGAGGCTTTGCACAACTGCTGCAACAGCAAGTAGCGAATAAGCAAAATGCTCACCTTGTACACGTAAATTACAGTTTATAATTTGATTATCACTCAGCCTGATTTTTAAACTTAATCTATTAGCAACTCGGTTTGATGTCATTCCAGCGCGTGACGCTGGAATCCAGTCTTTATTATACAACCGTCTGATATGCTCATTTGCAATTGAACTTCCTGGATCCCAGTGTCTGGGCACTGGGATGACAGAAGATAGTGCTGAAATGACAGAAGATTCATCGTTTCTTATTAAGTTTAGTAAACAAACTTCAGCATTTTTATCTTTACCGAAGCTTATTACATTTCTATTGGCATGTGATGAGAGATAATCATAATATTTATTATCTCTGTTCAAAATCAAAGTACCGTTATTTTTCATACCATACAGAATCTCTAACTTCGCTTGTGCAACGTCAAATAGTGATGAAAAATTTTCAGTATGTGCAGGTTCGATGTTGGTAATAACTGCAATATTCGGATTGCTAATCTGTGATAATTCTTTTATTTCACTAGCTTTATTCATTCCCATTTCAAGGATTAAGTACTGGCAGTTTTTTGGAGCTTTTAGAATTGTCAAAGGCAATCCTATATTATTATTTAAGTTACCTTCGTTTGCATGGGACACTCCATATTGCGATAAAACAGTGTGCAGCATATCCTTTGTAGTAGTTTTCCCGACACTGCCTGTAATTGCAATAACTTTAGCGTCAACAAGAACATTTCTAATATAGTATGATGCCATATCGTGCAAAGCTTTCAGGGTATCTTGTACAATAATGAGAGGGAAATTTTTATATTTACCCTCACTCACTATTGCAGCGGCAGCCCCTTTTAAAAACGCTTCATGCAAAAAATTATGGCCATCAAAATTCTTTCCCTTGAGGGCAATAAATAAATCACCTTTTTTTATGCTTCTTGTGTCTGTTGAAATATTTGAGCTGTAACAACCTCCCTCTCCTCTTCCACCAGTTGCATCAATGATATTATTTGTGTTCCATTTAAACATAATTTAGAGAGTACTCTTTAAAGTAAATTGAATAAAGTAGCAAATACCACATGTTTTAGACAATGTATAAATAATGGTTGCAATCCCTATAATTCTATCTTATAATGGATATAGAAGTTTAAATTTTTTCGTCTATAATTAAAATGTATTTAGTTGTAGAAAGTACCTTGGAGGTATGTATGGCAGAATCTATTTGGGCTAAGATAGGCGGAGCAGTTAAAACAGGTGTAAAAGCTACAGGTCAGGTGCTTGCTCTTGTGCCTAAAGCACTTATTTACCCTATAGAGAAGCCGTTTGCTTCAACGGGTGAAATGAAACATGATGCCACAGTTTCGTTAAAGGAAGCTGTTGGTATAGATGTACCTAAAGAAAAAAGGGAATATGATCCACCTATAGAAACCACACAAGCTAGTGAGAATCTTGGTGTAGAAATAACAGAGCAAAAGAAAGGGACAGGAAAGGTAGCTTTTTTAGCGTCAAGGACTTTGACGGGAGATATACCTTATTTGAACGATGAACAATTGGGTAAAATAAAAGTAGGTTTACCGAATGTAACTATTTTTAGAGAAGAAAACAAAATTGTAATTGAAGTTGATGTTAAAAAAATAATTGAAGACATTAAAGGAAAGAGTCCAGAGGAGATAAAAAAGCTTGCTCTTCAAGGAATTGCTGATAAAGTTAGCGAAGACCTTAAGAAGCTGGCAGAAATTACTGGTGGAGAATTTAAAGTTCACACAGACTTAAAATTGCTAAATGGTATTGCAGAAAAATTGTATAAGGAATATGATAATCAAAAGCAGTTATCAGGAGCTACGAAACCTGCAGGACCTACAAATAGCGAAGAGTTACTAAAGGCTGGTCAGCCTTCAGAAACTATAGCTTCAGGTGAGAAAAAATGGGCGCAAGAAGCTATAAAAGCAGGTAAGTCGCAAAGTTGTGGAATGCAAAAATAAGTTATAGGGGAATGTTATGAGTGAAATAAAAATAGAGGAAAGACATCATAGTCTAACTGTTCCTGGGGATATGTATCACTTACAACCAGGAGTTATTACTGGAAAAAGGGTAAGTGGAATAGAAACCTCTTTGAAAGAACAGCAGGACATGGTAAAAGTAAGGGAACTTGTAAGCTCTTTAAATCTTGAAGATGCTTCTGGTGAAACGATAAAACCACTATCTACACCTAGTGTAGAGAAAAACGAAGGAAGAGGGAAAGGTCGCTCTTAAAATATGAGCAATGAAGTTTATGATAGCGATAACATCTTTGCTCAAATATTAAGAGGTGAGTTACCTTGTGAGAAGGTACATGAAAATGAAAATGTACTGGCTTTTTGTGATAAGTACCCTGACGCACCAGTTCACATTTTA
This sequence comes from Wolbachia endosymbiont (group A) of Apoderus coryli, assembly GCF_947251615.1. Classification (NCBI taxonomy): domain Bacteria; kingdom Pseudomonadati; phylum Pseudomonadota; class Alphaproteobacteria; order Rickettsiales; family Anaplasmataceae; genus Wolbachia; species Wolbachia endosymbiont (group A) of Apoderus coryli. The sequence goes on from NZ_OX366367.1 coordinate 1,094,674, forward strand.
GTTATACCAAAAAATCAATATGTTTCATATGATGACTTCATTCTAAAAGCTCCTGAAGAGAAGATAATAAGTTTTTTCAAAACTGTTAGAGAAATAGCACACAAATATAATCTAGAAAAAACAGGATATAGATTAGTCACTAACTACGGTGAAAATGGAGAGCAGGTTGTACCACACTTTCACGTGCATATTTTAGGTGGTAAAAAGTTAGGAAAGCATGTAAATTCATAGTGTTATATGTTTTGTTAAATGAGCGAATACTTAACCATAGTAATTTTTATCTGCGTATCAATTGTAGTATCTTTTGCTTTAGGTATATTGCCTATGTTTCTTGCAGTGAGTAAGCCAGATGGTGAAAAGCTTTCCACATATGAGTGTGGCTTCAATCCACTATCCAGTGCAAGAAAAAATTTTGACATTAAATTTTACCTAGTTTCAATATTATTTATAATATTTGACTTAGAAATTGCTTTTCTTTTTCCTTGGGCTGTTTCTTTATCTAAGATAAGCTATGGTGGATTTTGGTCTATGATGGTATTTCTTGCAATACTCACTATAGGTTTTATCTATGAATGGTGTAAAGGTGCATTAGAGTGGGAGTAGTTTATGACAAATCAAATTCTATCTAATGATGACTGGGGTCGTTATAAAAAAGAAGGGTTTCTTGTTACTAAATTTGGTGATTTAATAGATTATGTAATGAATTGGGCAAGGTCTGGTTCATTGTGGCCAATGACATTTGGTCTTGCATGTTGCGCAGTTGAGATGATGCATACTGCATCCAGCCGTTATGATCTTGATAGATATGGTATAATGTTCCGTGCAAGCTCACGTCAATCAGATGTGATGATTGTTGCTGGCACACTAACTAATAAAATGGCAGCAGCATTGCGCAAGGTTTATGATCAAATGGCAGACCCGAAGTATGTTATTTCTATGGGAAGTTGTGCAAATGGTGGTGGTTATTACCATTACTCTTATTCAGTAGTCCGAGGCTGTGATAGAATTGTGCCAGTTGACGTGTATGTCCCTGGATGTCCACCAACTGCTGAGGCATTGCTATATGGAATGCTATGCCTACAAAACAAAATAAAACGAACTCAGAATATAAAGCATGGATAAAACTGCAAGGCATATACAAAAAAAGACCAAGTGTGAGTGCATTCAAAAAGATGATGGCATTATTGTAATATATTCAACTTTAGATGAAATTGAAAAGCACTTACTCTTTCTACGTGATGATGAAAAGTGTAGGTTTGAACTATTAGTTGATATTTTTGGAGTTGACTATCCAAATAGAGAGAAGCGTTTCGAGCTAATATACAATCTGCTCAGCATTGTGCATAATATTAGAGTACACATAAAGCTTCAGTTATGTGAAAGCGACATACTTCCAAGTGTAGCGAAGATATTTAGCACAGCTTCGTGGTTTGAGCGTGAAGTGTTTGATATGTATGGAATAGAATTCTCTGATCACCCTGATTTGCGTAGGATTCTAACAGATTATGGATTCAAAGGTCATCCAATGTTAAAAGATTTCCCTCTCACTGGTTATGAGGAAGTAAGATATGATATAGAGGCAAAAAAGGTTGTATATAATCCTATAGATTTACCGCAAGATTTTCGTATGTTTGATAGCCTATCACCTTGGGAAAGTAAAACCATAAAAGTAAATACAAAGGAGTAGAAAATGACAGTACAAAGAAAAAAAATATCTTTAATCGGTGCAGGAAATATCGGTGGAACTCTCGCCCATATGATTGCACTAAGGGAACTCGGTGATGTTGTTTTACTTGATATTAGTGATGGAATACCACAAGGTAAAGCACTCGACATAGCAGAATCATCCCCTATTGATGGATTTAATGTCAATATTACTGGGACAAATAGGTATGAAGATATAAAAAACTCCGATGCAATTATAATAACCGCTGGCATTGCCAGAAAACCAGGAATGAGCAGGGATGACCTCCTGCAAACCAATGCTAAAGTAATGAAGGAGGTTGGCGAAAATATTAAAAAACATTCTCCAAACGTGTTTGTAATAGTGGTTACCAACCCTCTGGATGCCATGGTTTCAGTGGTGCATAAATTTTCAAACCTTCCAGCTAATATGGTTGTTGGAATGGCAGGAGTGCTTGATTCTTCCCGTTTTCGTTATTTTCTTGCAAGTGAATTAAATATCTCAGTTGAAGATATATCTGCTTTTGTGCTTGGAGGACATGGTGACACTATGGTACCACTCATTAATTGCACTTCTATCGCTGGCATTCCACTTACCCAAGTTATCGATATGGGTCTCATTACGCAGAAAAAAGTTGATGAAATAGTTGAACGCACTCGCAATGGCGGAAAAGAAATAGTTGATCTGCTTAAGTCTGGATCTGCATACTACGCTCCTGCATCTTCAGCTATATGCATGTTAGAGTCATATTTAAAAGATAAAAGGCGTATATTACCATGTGCTGCTTACCTTAATGGTGAATATGGCGTGAAAGATTTGTTTATTGGTGTTCCTGTAATTATTGGAAAAAATGGAGTTGAAAAGATCCTAGAAGTTAAAATGAATGATAGTGAACAAAAAATGTTTAATAAATCTGTAAACTCGGTGAGAGAGCTGGTGAAATCTTTAGGTTCATAAGCAAATTAATGGTTTTATAGAGTTTCTTTGAGCTTAAGTTTCGTAAACAGCCTAAAAAAGTTGCTTGTGGTTACCTCCGCTACTTGTTCTGGTGACTCATTCCATAATTCTGCCAAACAATCAACAACGTATTTCACCATTGCTGGTTCATTCTTTTTTCCCCTATAGGGCTCGGGTGATAGATACGGTGCATCAGTTTCGACTAAAACACGCTCGCGCGGTACATTTTTTGCAATTCCTCTGAGTAAGCTCGCATTTTTAAAGGTAATGATCCCAGAAAATGAAATGTATAATCCTAAATCTATAGATTGATAAGCAAGCTCTTTAGAAGAAGCAAAACAGTGCATCACTCCACCAAAAGTACCGGTTTTCATTTCTGACTTTAACATATCAATCATCTCATTATCAGCATTTCTAGTGTGAATAACCAAGGGTAACCCAGTCATTCTTGCTGCTTCTATGTGTGATGCAAAACTTTTTTTTTGATTGTCTTTGTTGCCAGATTTATAAAAATCTAACCCGGTTTCGCCGATACTAATTACCTTTTGATTTTTGGTAAATTCAACTAATTCATCAACATGTATACACTCACCGTTTTCTATGGCAGCATCAAGTGGATGCACACCAACAGAGGAGTAAACTTGATCATAGGATGAAGAAATTTTTAGTAATTTAGGAATATCATTAACGCTTATGCATATGTTATGCAAAATCTTTACACCATTTTGCTCTGCCCTTGAAATTACTTTTGGTATTTCATCATCGGAAAAATAAATCAAGTGGCAATGAGAATCTACTATCATGAGCTTATTGTTGAGGCTTTTATTGTAGAAGAAAACTCTTCTATCACTGTTTTATAAACTTCTTTTTTAAATGATATAGCACTGGCTACTAAACTATCTACACTTTGCCAACGCCACTCTTTGAACTCTGGATGATCAGTATAATTAATATCAATATTCTTATCCTCTCCACAAAACTTCATTAAGAACCACCTTTGCTTTTGACCAGAATATTTTCCATTCCAGCATATTGGTATAACTTCTTCAGGCAAGTCGTAGTATATCCAATCTTTGTTTTTAGCTATAATTTCTGCTTTATCTGTACCAACTTCCTCTAGCAACTCACGTAACGCTGCTTGTTCCAGTTCCTCACCATCATCAACCCCTCCCTGTGGCATCTGCCAGTAAGAGTCGCTATCAAAGCGTTTTCCAATAAAGACATGTCCTTGTTTGTTAAATAGCATTATGCCAACACAAGGACGATATTCACTTTTCTGCTTAATCACAAGCATCCCCTGTTGTTAAATTATTTGTTATGGAAGTTTTAATTAATTTTCCATTTCTTTCTTCCTTCATCTCTTCAATAATTTTCTTTGCAACTTCTTTTGCACTTAAATTTGAGTTACCAATTTCAAGTGTACCTTCCGGTATAAATAGCCTTTTCCCTTCAATTCTTTTCATAGCAAAATCCGAATCAGTAATTTTATTTTCCTGGTACCTTTCTTCTGATTGAACACGCTTTACCAGTTCCTCATTATTACAATGTAATACTACAGGAAAAATTTTTACGCCCATTTTCTTACTTAAATTTATCACGGAGTTGTATATCTTCTGATCATAGGGATCACCCTCTATCAATTCATTTGTAAATATATAATGTTTTAATTTTACGTAATATTTTTCCAGTATTGCTAATATATTTTCTCTGACTGCAAAAATTTTTTCCCATAGGTCATCTGGAACTTCAGCATTCTGTAATTTAACAATATCAAATATAATATTATTGAATAGATTATTGCTTACTATCACCGCATCAATGATTTTACACAGTTCCTTTGCAGTAGTAGACTTACCACTACCTGGAAAGCCGATTAAGTAGATGAGAGTCTTGCCCATAATGAATACTAGTAAAAAGCTATTCTCAATTATATAAAAAGTATGTACATTGTACATGCTAAAAACATGATGATAAAATAGATGCAGGTAATACCTTTAACGAACAGTCGCGTTGAAAATAGATACTGTCTTTACTGTCAACAAATTATTTGACTAAAAAGATAAAAAATAACAAAACAACTTAAGATTACATCTTCTATAAATTAGTGTAACTGTGCTTTTAGTTTGTATAGGCGCACAGTTACACTAGCTTATCATCGTGTCTTCTTATACAATAAGGCTTATTTTGTAAGATAACCGAGTATCTCTATCAAAATGAAATGGTAGGGTACAACCTATATAGCACTAGAACTCTAAGCACGGTCTTTTATGTTAAATAGTATATATTTCAAAACCGTTGAGCATAAGCTCATGTTACTCCTTATTGTTAAAATTATTTCACTAAATCACTATTGAATGGTTGATTGTTTTTAAGAATACCAAAAAATACATGCATTAGTTTTCTCATCAACGCAACAATTATAACCATTGGGCATTTTCCTTTACTTGCTAAACGCTGGCAAAACTTTTGAAAATGAGAATTACGATTTTTGACTACTATAGCCGGCATATAAAGAGCTTTGCGAATATGCTCAGATCCTATTTTACATATTCGACTTTTTTTATTTACTGATGATCCTGATTGGTAGTGCTGTGGATTTAGACCAGCAAAGGCTGTGAATTGCCTAGCATGATCAAAATTATCAACTAATGGCATTTCCGCAACAACAGCAATAGCAGTAATATGTCCTACACCTTTCACAGTCTTAAGGTTTTCTATCATATTTTTTAGGTGTGGGTAGTTATTGATATGCTCATTAATTTCTTTCTCTAGGTCAGAAATTTGTTTGTCTATTGTAGCAATGACCTCAAGTATGGCTTGTTGACAACGGGAATCCATATTTTTATTTTCCAAGCGATTCATCTGTTGCAACTTGTCATCTTTAAGTGCTTGCAAACAACGATAAAGTTCTCTTAAACGCTTGACTTCAGGAGGAGCAGGTTTCCAAAGATTAGGTTTATTAGCAATACAAAATCTAACTATCATAGCTGCATCTGACTTGTCTGTTTTGTTTCTAAGTAACTCACTTTTGCCAAAAGCTTTCTGGGTTTACTACACTTACATTATGTCCCAGATCATACATAAAGGTAACTAAATCTTCGCTATAACAACCAGATACTGTCTCTACTGTCAACAAGTTATTTGATTAAAAAGAATAAAAAATGACAAGAAAATTTAGGCTTACATCTTCTATAAATTAGTGTAACTATGGATAAGTACTTTTAGTTTGTGTAGTCGTACTTATCCATAGTTACACTAGCTTTTTCACCAAGCAACTCTGTCAAAGTTAAAGCAAAATGATACAATGTAATCTACTATAGTACCAGCATTCATTTGATGTTAAAACGTTGAATTATGTTTCACCAGAAATAAGACCTCTATACAATATTCCAGGCATTCTGAAGTCTGATAAAGTTATTTTGGTTGAAGGAGAAAAATGTGCTGAAGCGCTCATAGAACAAGGAATTACTGCAACAACAGCTATGTCAGGAGCAAACGCACCAATTGATAAAACAGACTGGTCACCCCTTAAAGGTAAGCATATTATTATTTGGCCAGATAATGATGAAGCAGGCAAACGATATGCTGAAAATGCTGCCAAAAAGCTGTCAGATCTTGGTGTTGCATCACTTGTTACTCTTAAGATTCCAACAAAATAAACCAAAAGGTTGGGATGCTGCAGATGGTGTGTTAGAAGGAATAAATGTTGAAGAGTTTTTAGCTTCAACCCCATGTATAAATTTACCTGCTACTAATACTCCAACTACTGATATTCTAAAGACGAAGAGATTTGTTTCATTTCCTGCAAGACAATATTTGAGTGACAAATCACCAATGCCGGAGGATACAATTGCCCCAAGAATCTTAACTCCAAGAGGACTTTTAGTCTTTGCTGGTGCACCTAAGGTAGGAAAAAGTGACTTTCTTATTTCTTGGCTATTTCATATGGCATCTGGGACTCCGCCAACAATATTGCAAGAAACCTAAAACTAGAGAAAACTATTTTCCGAAAGCTTCTACAAAAAGAACGGAGAGTTGAATTTATTTATAGAGCTAGTGACCAAATAACCATATGTCTCGATGAATAATAAATGGGAGAGCTCGTGGGCAACAAGAAATTAACAGTTCGTATTAATTGTAGTTATGAAGTTAATCGATTAGCAGAGTTGTATCTATTAGATGCATATGGAAAATTGGTGTTAAGTAAACCAATAAAAGTGAGCAAAAAGGAAGAAGACTCTGAATGTAAGAAAGTAGATTTGAGGAGGGTTAAATGGTAACAGTGAGTTTATATGCAAGGGTTTCTTCAGGGAGACAAGCACAAGAAGGTACAATAGCAAGCCAAATTGCTGCTATAGAGAATCAAATTAGTATGGATGGACATAAATTATTAAATGAATATAAATTTATTGATAATGGTTATAGTGGTTCTAACATAATCCGTCCTGGTTTGGAAAAATTACGTGATAAAATAGCAGAGGGTAACCTTGATAAGGTTTATATTCATTCTCCTGATCGTTTATCTCGCAAGTATGCATATCAGATGGTATTACTTGAAGAGTTTAAGAAATTAGGAGTAGAAGTCATTTTTTCAAATTATCAAATTAGCGATAATCCGGAATCTCAACCACTATTACAAATGCAAGGTATGATAGCAGAATATGAACGTGCAAAAATCATGGAACGAAGCCGACGAGGAAAGATTTATGCAGCCAATAATGGTGATATAAGTGTAATGAGTGCTGCTCCTTATGGCTATCGTTATATAAATAAAAATACAGATACAGGACAAGCATTATTTGAAATTTATGAAGAAGAAGCTGAAGTTGTTCGTAAAGTATTTTTTTTGGTAGGACGAGAAAGAGCAAGTATAGGAGAAGTATGCCGTAGGCTAGGTGCTATGTCCATTAAGACACGAACAGGAAAAGAGTATTGGGATAGAGCTGTAGTTTTGAGTATGTTAAAAAACTCTGCTTATAGAGGAAAAGCAGCTTTTGGTAAGATAAGGTTAGGCGTAAAATTAAAACATATAAGACCCAAAAAGAACTCCTGCGAGCAACCAAAAGATAATTATTCTACTTATCCTGTTCCAAAAGAGGATTGGATTTATATTAAAGTACCTAGTATAGTAAACAAAGATTTATTTGATATAGTTCAAGAACAATTAGCTGAGAATAGAAAAATAGCAAGAACAAGACAAAGAGGAGCAAGACATTTATTGCAAGGTTTAGTAGTATGTAAGCTTTGTAATTATGCATATTACGGTGCTAGTATTGCAAGGAATAAGGAGGGAAAAAAAACTAATATTCAGGTGTATTATCGTTGTATTGGCACGCCGTTTTGGCGGTAATAAAATGTGTAACAACAAATTAATTCGTACAGATACATTAGACATGGCTGTTTGGGAAGAAGTAAAGCATCTACTAGAAAATCCGAATAGAATATTAGAAGAGTATAAACGAAGACTTTCAGAACTTACCACCAGATCAAAAAAGCGCTTTGCTTGAAGCACAAGAAGATAAATTGAAACGAGGTATTGCAAGATTAATTGATAATTATGCTCAAGAGTATATTAATCAAGAAGAATTTGAGCCAAGAATTAGAGCAATGAAACAAAACTTAAAAATGGTTGAAGAACAAAAGAAAAAGATATTTGATCAGAAAAAACTCACAGAAGAGTTCACTCTAATAGTAACAAATTTAGAGGGGTTTTCCTCTAGTATTAACTCAAGTCTTGATAATGCGGACTGGCTAACTAAACGTGATATTATTAGGACATTAGTTAAGCGAATAGAGATTAATTTCGAGAATGTGAACATCGTTTTTAGAGTAAAAGAGCTTCCAGACTCTTCTCATAGGGAAAAAGACCAATACTTGCAATGTTGTTGTAGGGGTAGGTATGACGGTTCGCGGCGGCATAGTAACTCGTCATCCCGCTACTTGTTAGCGGGATCTAGAGATACCGCGAATGAATCGCGGTATGACGGTTCACGGTGGCATGACGATAACCTCGTCATCCCGCTACGTGTTAGCGCCGCGGCGGCATGACGTAGAGCTCGCGTTAGCTATACTTTTATACTCACCAACTTAGCTGGATCCAAGTAGTCAAGCTACTTGAATCTGCAGATTGCAATGTTCGTACAGTTGCGTGCTTGACACTGGGATTTAGTGCAGCTACCCTAAACTGGAAGCTCATCTTGCTATTTTTGGCTGAAAGGAATACATTTTTAGAATAATGAAAACAATCAGCACTTTAATTCAAGAAGGATCGGAGTTATTATCGTCACATAAAGTTGAATCACCACATTTAGATTGTGAAATCATCATACAGCACGTACTTGGAGTGGAAAGATCATTCATAATTATGAACCATGCTGATCAAGTGCCGATGGAGAAAGAACTTTTATTTTGGAAATTAACAAAAAAAAGAGCGGAAAGATATCCAATATCGCAAATAATAGGTAATCGTGAATTCTGGAGTAAAAATTTTATAGTTAACCAGCATGTTTTGGATCCAAGACCAGATAGTGAAACATTAATCTCAACAGTGTTAAAATATTACCCAAATAAAAAGCAGAGAATAAAAATTGCAGATTTTGGTACAGGCACAGGTTGTTTATTGATATCCGTACTTAGTGAGTATGAATATGCCGTTGGTATCGGTTTTGAAAAAAGCTTGGAAGCATACAAAGTTGCCTATCAGAACACAAAGAAACATAATCTCCTCAGCAGAGCCAAAATATTTCCAAGCTCATGGACAGAGTGCAGCGATTTATTTGATCTGATAATTAGCAATCCTCCATATATAAAAAGAAGCAAATTAAAAGACCTGCAAGCTGAAGTGCAAAAAGAGCCAAGAATTGCTCTTGATGGTGGTATTGATGGTCTGAGTTGTTATTTGAGTATTTTTCCAATATTGAGAAAGTGCCTTAAAAAAAATGGGTTTGCGATATTGGAGATAGGTGAAGATCAAAATGATATTGACAAAATAATACCCTCATACGAATTAGCTTTTCAGGAGTACGTACATGATTTGGCAGGAATGAAGAGATGCATTGTTATGCAAAAAACATAGCTAATGTTTTTTTGTATTATCTCCTTCATCCCATATTATCCTATGTCATCCCAGTACCCTCTACCTCGTCATCCCAGTGCGTGACACTGGGATCTATATTTAACTAGATCCTATGGTCAAGCCATAGGATGACAGGAACGGTTTTATGCATTTTTTAAAGGGCAACATGTTTAAGCTTTGCTGGCAAAGTGGAAAGTAAGACCAGCTTCTATGCCGTGCGTATGAAAAAAGCTGTTCTGTATGGTAGTAGATACTAAATTCTTCTCATCTTTTTGTTTAGCCATTCCACCTTTTGGCTTACCTGCGCCATTATCAGAATTGGGATCCCACTGTAAGGTTTCTAGTTTGCACTCACTGCTACCAATAGCACCAAAACCTCTATATCCAATATGCATATTTACATCTTCGTTTATGCGATAATCAAGGCCAGCTTTTAATTGACCTGCGGGTCTTATTGACGATTTTTCAAACATTGTCATTCTTGTTGCACCGATTCCAATACCAACGTAAGGAGAAAAAGAGAAACGGTCACTTTTCCAATGATGATAAACATTTGCCATTACAGATATGTTCTCAATTTGGTCATGATTGACTATTGCTCCATAGCTCTCTTCTGGTCTAGCTTTATCCCTTGTGTAGGATATTGTCATCTGGCCGCTTGTTAAACCAATATTATCCACTTTTACAGAAGAATACATCCCTTCCAATTCAGCCCTATAGCTGTTGTTACCCAATTCTCCTGTGTAACCAAATGCCACATTTGCAGCAAAAGGTGGATTATAATCTCCTTTATACTTACTTAGTGACTGACCTTCTGTGTTCTGAGCACTCCTGTCATTTACAGATACATTATTGGTAGCTGTAGCAGCAGTATCTCCAATTTTTGCTTTCAACTCACCCATGCCATTAAAAAATTGACCGTAATATCCACTACCAAAGTAAAACCCCTCTGTTTCACTTGCAAAAGATTGTTGTGACAACAACAAAGCAAGTGCTGTAACCGCTAATGTTTTTTTATTAATCATTACTACTCCCCTAGTTAAAATAGCTAATCTAATACTAATTAATTAAAAATGGCTTAATATGAAAAACCTAATTATTTGCATAACTTGCACTTTTCTAAGCTAAAAAATAGGCGAAGTCAACCTTTATCTTCGGCTTTATCATCATTTTTTAATTTATCGTCAATATCCTCATCTTCAAATTCATCCTCCTCTTCTTCGTCATCGAACCCATCATCGCTCCTATCCTCATCTTCTTCGTCATCATCTTCAAACTTATCGTCAATATCTTCATCATCAATATCTTCGTCTGCAAATTCATCTGATTCATCATATACTGCATCTTCTGTTTTAGTTTCAGCAGGATAATCAACTGAATTAGGCCCCTCAAGAGCATTATTCCCCTCATTATTAACCTTATCTTTGCTCGCAGCGGCAGAAAGAACTTTGTTTGGGTCATATGGTTCTTGTGTAGGCACACGAGTTTGTTTGAGCAGCCTTCTTGTGAAGGTGGTATCACTGTAGTACAAAATTTTCTTTGATTTAATTGGGTAAGTCGACTCTATTAAAATTATCTGATCGTCACGTGGCAACATAATAACTTCTTGAGGCAATAGCAATGCTCTCTGTGTTTCAGAGATATGTAATGACCTTGAAGCAGGATTTAAATCTAAAAATTTAGGCTTATTCAACGATTCTTGTTGTACAGTTTTGTTTCCTATAAGTTGCGATATTAAATTAGCTGTTTCAATATTATTGGCTGCAAAAGTTATTCTGTAAGTCGAGTTTGACAAAAAGGAGTTCATTCCTGCTTCTTCGTATATTCCTTTGAGCTGCTCAGTATCTTGAACAATTAAGAATAATCTAACTCGATAACCACGAAAATATGCAATACCTGTTTGAAATTGCTCCATTTTTCCAAGCGTAGGAAACTCATCCATTAAAAACAATACGCCATAAGGCTCGTCATCTGATGGCAATTTTCTACATAAAAACTCAGTTGCCTGTTGGTAAAAAACCTGCATTAAAGGCCTGAGCCTAGTCAAGTTGTCAGGAGTTAAACCAACATAAACTGTAATTTTCTTCCTTTTAAAATCTAGAATATTAAAGTCACTTGACGCAGTTGCAGTATCAATCAATGGGTTTGCCCACAGTTCAAGCGATGAGTTCATGGTTGATACAACACCCGACCTTTCTTTATCAGCTTTTTGTAAAAAAGCTGCAATATTCATATATGCTACAGGGTGTAGTATTTTACCCATTGTATCAAGAGCAACAGCAAGATTATAAACTACGTCATCACTACGCATCGTACGCACAACTTCACCAAAAGATTTAACTTTCTCTGGTGCAGCAAGTAAGTATAACACCACTCCAACAAATAAGCTTCTTGCTTCATTTTGCCAAAAGTCTTGTTCAGGCATGATCAGGTTAGCTATTTTCTGCACATCGTCAACCATCTGTCCAGGTTTTTCACTAATCCATTGTAATGGATTGTAACAGTGACTTATTCCATCTGGCTGCGCTGGATTCCATACGTATACTTTTTGTCCTTGTCGTTCTCGCCAACCACTTGTTATTTCATAGTTTTCTAATTTTATGTCGTGTACAATTACCGAGTCAGTCCAAAATAATAAATTAGGAATTACAAAGCCAACACCCTTACCAGAACCTGTAGGTGCAAATAACAATGCATGCTGAAACCCATCAGCAATGAAGTATCCTCTTTTATCTTTACCAAGCAATAATCCCTTTTGGCTTCTTAATCCTGCTTTTCGTATGTCTTTCTCTGATGCCCACTGCGAGTCTCCATGAAGTGATTCTTTCTTTTTAAACGGTCGCCACTCAATTATCCTTTCTCTTAAATTCCACAAAATAATCATTAAAACAACGATAGGCAGTGCAGAAGATATAATTAATTTGATTTTGAGCTCAAGGCTATATAACTTTGGATGATGCCAACAATATTGTATATGATCAAAAATCGTTGGCCAAAGAGCTTGAGGGAAAGGCGTCAAACTAGGATTAATTGCCTTAAAATCCACAGCATCTGGACCATCAGCAAACAGAACAAACAATATACCAGATAGATAGAAGCAAAAGTCAAGTACGCTAAAAGCTACTACACCTCCTACGAGAATATTACGCAGGTGATTTCCATTACTCATAAACTACTCTTCCTTAACTTATGTATAAATTTAAGCATTTTCGCTCGCAGATCTAGTAAATAATATCTCAGAAATGCTTCTTTTGCCCCCACCGGTTCTTTTTAGCTGAATAACAATATCAATCACATTTCTAATGTATGGTATGATCTGATCTGGAGGAATGCCAAGATTTGCCTGCATAACCATCAATTTTATTTGCTCAAGGGCCATTGTTGGACTATCCGCATGAAGGGTTGATACTGATCCAGGGTGACCAGTATTTATTGCCCTGAGAAAGCTAAAAGCTTCCACCCCACGAAGTTCACCAACTATTATTCTATCTGGCCTTAAACGTAAGCACGCTTCTATCAAATCTTGAGTGGTTACTTTTGCTCTGCCCTGCCCTCCTTTAGAGGCAATTAGATGGACTTTATTGGGATGTTCGTTCAAAACGATTTCCCTTGCATCCTCAACAGTAATAATTCTTTCCTCAGCTGGAATAGCACGCAAAGTAGCATTAGTAAAAGTAGTCTTACCAGTGGAAGTTCCACCGCTAATTATAATATTTTTCTTACTTATTACAGCGTATTCTAAAAACTCTTTTATTTTCTTTTGTTTTAACAGTAAATCCAAATGACGGTCAACTAGATTATCAGTTGCTTCTGTAACAGTTTCAGAAAAAGCCCCCATTTTTTCGTAATCATCGAGTGCTAATTGCATGCTAGAAGGCTTACGAATCGACATTACTACTTTATCAGGCTCGCACGCTGGCGGAAATACTATCTGTATACGATAACCATTTGGTAATGTTGCTGAAAGTAACGGCGCTTCTTCGCTAAGTTTTTGTTCTGTAGCTTGAGCAATCAGTCTGCCAAGAGATTTCAAATGGTTAAGATCGAATACTTCTAATTTTTCACACCTTATTTCACCGCGATTTTCAATCCATACTTCCTTTGGCTTATTTATTGATATTTCATTTACGCCTTCTTCTTGAAATATGCCTTGTAATGGCTCCAAATATGTATCAAGTGCAGCATAATTCATTTCATTGATTTAATATTGCCTGTGAAGGAAATACTATATCTTGGTTAACAAATACTTTCAATGCAGTGCCTTGATCAACATAAATAGTTGGTTTTTTATCTGTAGATCTGCCTACTATATCCCGCATGTCTTTAGAAAAATCATTGATTGATTTCCCGATTGCTTCATCATAAACAGACTTGCTTTTTCTTTGAAATTGTTGTAACAGTTGATTTACATTTTCCAGGCTTATAGTCACCTTGTCTTCCTCAATTTCTAGCGCTTTTGCTATTTCCTTTTTCATTATTTTCAGCAAATCTTGCTCATTTTTAGCATTACGAATTTCTCCAATAGCTCCAAGGCCCAGTTTCCATTTATCACTAGATTTACCCTTTGCTGCTTCACCAATAACATCTTTGAATGAAGAAAAATCTATTTCAGTTACAGTGATGGATCTCACCGCATCCATAGGAGTTAGCGTACCAATAAGATTAGAGGCCTTTTGTCCTACAACAGCTGAACCAATTGAAACACCAGCAAGTGCCACTGAAGAGAATAATGCACTTACTATTTTATTATCAACTATTCCTGCAATTCCTGCTCTACCAAGCTCGTCAGTACTAAGTGATGAGATAGCAATATCTATTCCATGTGGCATAATCACTCTGTTCCAATTTATATTTACACGGGCTCTTGCAACATTCGAGTCAAATGAATAACTGCCTATCAATCTTGAGCCTTTAGGTATTAAAACTGTATCACCAGTTTCTGCATAAACATCTCTACTCACCATAGCACGCAGCATTCCTTGCAGATCAGAATTTATTGCAGTTTCAAGAACAGCATCAATAATTTTACCTTGAGTAATCATTAAACCAAGCTTTCCTACTCTGGTAGCTTTGCTCGATTGTGCTGAAGTAATAGCATCAGCAGCCTTGTTCTCCCCACCATCACTTGAAATTGTTAACATTTGTGCACTACGTCTGTCTCTAGGATAACCGCCACCCCCTATTGTAGGAAACGAGGTAGGTAAATTGCCCATAACATTACTAGAAGGAAAATTTTGCTTTGGCAAAATAGGTATATTTGACACAGAGATTTCTTTTGGTTTCTCTTCTTCTTTTTTTATTGGTTTTATTTCTGGTATGATTTGTGGTGTAGGAAGAGGAGGTAAGGGTGGTAAGGGATCAGTTATTATTCTTTCAGGAACCATTACATTATCTGGAACTTGTTCCAACTTTCCTTTCAATTCTTGAACGTTTTGCTTTGTTTCCTCTTTTTTAATAACTTCTAAACCCTCTTTAGGAGAAGGACTAAAATAGAGATAATACACTCCACCAACCAGAAGCACTAAAATAACGACCATCAATGCCCTATGACCTTGATTAGAGCCAACTGTTACTACCTTGTTCTCTATTTCTGATTCATCTTCTGAATTGTTACGCCTTTCTTTATTCATATTGCATGTACCACAGCTAAAGTGACCTATTTATAATTTCAACTTCACCATCTTCATAACGCATAAATAGCTTTTTATGTACTCCTTTTATTATAACATAATCATCAAATAACAGCCTTTTACAAGGTTTATCCTCCTCTTCTACAAAAATCTGAGGTATTTTATTATTATTTCTAAATTTTAAATAGGTTAAATAACCATCATCAAATAGCTCAATCGGAACTATATCCACATTACCACCTTCATCAATATATGTATAATTGTACTTCGTATCATTTTCTTGTATTATTTTTTCTGGCTTGTCTGTAGTATATTGCATTTGAGTAGGTAAAGAAACCTCATCTAAATCAACATCAAATTCACCTTCTTCTTGAGGATAATAAAAACGTACTACGTAAGATATATCCTTTTCAGCAGAATAATCATGATCCACTTTTTTAGCATCAGTATCTGGGTATTTATCGTAGTTTGGCCTTGAGATTAAATCAAAAATGTAATTTCTTTTTTTAGTTGTCGTAATAATCATGTTAGTGCGACTACTAACTTCAAATGGCATGATAAGCAATTTATTGTCATAAGGATTAATTTTCCAACTTGATGCATCACCAACAGCAATATTTTTAACTTTTTCTCCTTCCGCAAATTCAATATAAGAATAGTAACCCTGACTAAAAACCACCGTAAATACTTCATTAGGGCTATACACAAAAGTCTTTATTCTACTATCTACAGAAATAGGCTCATTATAATTAATGGATGCGTTCAAATTGCCACTTATAAGTAAAGCTAAAACTAATAATATCCTATACATATTCATCATCTACTCTATATGAAATAACTTGAAATCCTAATGGGTTAATATATCTTTGCTGATCATCCATTTCAAGCGATGCATATCTATATGACATAATAACTATCTTATTTTTTCTTGTGGAACTTCCATCTTTCCGTGTAAATTCCACAAAAAACCTCACCTGAAGAGCATCGTTACCCAATTTTTGAATTGAGCGAATTTTAAATCCACTTTTGGTATCTGAGTATAAATTAAAAAGATCATCCATATTCTGCGATCCTACATAATTTCTAAATTCATTATACACATTAGGTGAGGAAAACAACCTCACCTTTGTATAATAGTTATAATTATAATGATATGGATCAAAAACCTCCCTTGCTTTTATATACTCTGAAATAAAATAATCGTTTAGCGCTTCATCTGCAGAATACTGTTTTACTGTGACAGGATCAACCAATTGCACTATTCCTGATTTCTTGTCAATTTCTATAACAAATGGCTCAATAGTGCTACTTGTGCTAATTTTAAATATGACTAATATGCTGATAGAGATCGTTGCTAATAATATTAATGCAAATAAAAGTAGAATATTCCTTTGAGCAATAACTGTGCTGTAGCGGTTTGAATTCCAATTTATATCCTTATCTAAGGATTCAGTATTTTTTTCTCGCTTAAAAAATCTTAGCATTTTAGTATTCCTAAAAATCTTAACTTATGTTAATAAACATAGCAAATTAACAAAGTAGTTACAACAAAAAAGCTAAAAAACTCTTAATCTATGGCCTAGCTTACTAAACTTTGTCTCCATATATGAATCGTTATATTTATTACGTTCCACAATAAGTGGTAGACACTTTGTAACTCCTATACCACTACTTTCCAATTCTGACAATTTCCTATCATTGTTTGTAAGTAATTGGATTTTGTTAATGTTCAATTTCTTAAGCATTTTAGCTGCAACAGCAAAACTTCTTTCATCATCTTCAAAACCCAATATTCTATTTGCATCAACAGTATCAAGATTATGTCCTCTTTGCATACTGTACGCTCTTAACTTATTAGTTAAACCAATGCCTCTTCCATCTTGCATCAAATACAATATAATACCACTTCCAGAGTCAGCTATCATTTGAATTGCTTGATGTAACTGACTTCTGCAATCGCATGATAAGCTATCTAACAAGTCACCCGTATAGCACGAAGAATGAATTCTCACTAATGGTTCATCATCTTTATCTGGATTGCCAATGATAATTGCATGATGTTCTCTTCCGCCACTTTCGGTTCTATAAGATATGATATTTACTTCTTGAGTCTGTTTTAAAAATAATGATGTTTTGCACACTTCATATACATCCTGATTTTCTTGAAAATTATTTATGAATGACGTGTCCAGTGCAATAACGTCATTTTTCTCGCACCAATTTCGCATTTCATGGTTATTCTCAAAAATCATATCAGCCACTAACGCGTATGGCAATAATTCTGAGAACTTAAGCAAGGCAATAGCACATTCATCTATTGTCTTTGAGCATTGCAACTCTTTTATGCAATCTTCCTTTGAGCAGTTTATTAAATGGAGCAGTTCATCAAAATTATTCACCAACAGACGTTTGCTATTATGTTCTTTATTCTGAGATATGTATTTTACCTTACTTGAAGTTAAAGTAACATATACATTACTTGATATAAGCTTGTATTGATTAAATAAATCTCTTTCTAAAGCCTCAGCAGCAGCGAACAATAGGTAATTACTTTCATCATATATTACAATTGGCCGACCGCGTCTGATTTCGCTGATAGCTCTTTCTACCTTATTGCTACTCTGATTTCCTATAAACATTTTTACCCATATTAAACAGCGATAAAAACTGGTGCGGCCGAGAAGACTTGAACTTCCAAGGCCTTATGAGCCACAGCGACCTCAACGCTGCGTGTCTACCAATTCCACCACGGCCGCACTATATTCTAGTTTTTATATAATTATTTTAAATTACTTAATCATTTTAGAATTTTTCATCTAGAGTGTCAATCTGATACTAGAATAATTTAGAAATTACCTGTATAATTTGATTATGAATTTTGTGATTATAAATTTTAATCATTTAAGATAACCTTACTACTAATTTTTAACTTAGGTTTTTATACAAATGAATATAGCTAATATCTTTATTTTTTTAGCTCTCTCTCTTATAACTAGCTTTCATTTCGTCCATGCACAAATATTATACACATGGTCTCAAGTTATCCCAGAAAATAAATTAAGCATACGTGCAATTACAGACAATGACATGTGTCCCATTGTTTATGTCGATGGCGAGGAAATAGAAATGCTGAATCGCAGCTCAATTAACAATGGTGATCATAACGAAACAGTTTGTGAACTGACAGTACAAACAAGTGCCAAAAACATTAGTATTGAGGATCTACGAGTTCCTATATTACCAGAAAAGGTTAATAAAATTGCTTTTATTGGTGACACGGGTTGTAGAATAAATATGTTATTTCAGCAGGAATGTAATTCGGTAGATAGCTGGCCTTTAAAAAAAAATTTAGATTCAATCGCCCTTCATAAACCAGATTTAATTATCCATGTTGGTGATTATCATTATAGACAAACAAAATGTAGAAATACAAAAAAGTGTGGCGATATTTATGGATATAATAAAGAAGCTTGGTACGCTGATTGGTTTGAGCCTGCAAAGGATATTTCATTACAATCCCCTTTCCTTTTTGTTCGTGGAAACCATGAGAGTTGTGATAGAGCTTATGAAGGATGGCTCAGATATCTAGATTCATACCCTTTTTCGCCTGAAAAATGTGAAAATCTTGTTTCTAGTTGGTCTTTAGATGCTGGACCGATGAAATTTTTTATCTTCGACTCTTCATCCGGTGAGGATATTTTTACAACCCAAAGCACAATTGATGCTTTTGAAAGGCAATTTGATAAATTGATACAAGATAAGCCCACGTGGTTTTTAACTCATAAACCGCTTTGGAGATCTCCAAAAAAAGAATTTTTGACATTAAAAAGCCATGGTAATCTTACACAAATTGAAGCTTTTGGAGATAAATTTCCAAGCAATGTTACTACCATAGTTTCTGGCCACATTCATATAGCCCAGATTTTATTAATGGATAATGCTCCAGACCAGATTATAGTTGGAAACGGTGGTGCATTATTACACGCTCAAGATCAAGAGCCTGTTTATCAAAATGTAGAATTTGACTATTCAAATGGTAGAAACTACTTAGCACACGAGGTTAGAAACTTTTTCGGTTTTGGCTTTGCAATACTAAACTTAGATGATCACAAATTTACCTTCTATAATCAACACAATAAGGAAATGTATTCTGCGAAGCTAACAGAAGATTTTAAACTTAAACGGATTAAAACTATAGTCGATTCATTTTAGGACTTGTTATTAGCTATTTTAAAAACGCTACTTAAACATTTTTTTTAATCGATTGATTTCATCAGCAAATTTTGAGTCGGTCTTTATAAAATTTTCTACTTGTTTTACTGCATGTATAACAGTAGCATGGTCTCTGCCACCAAAGTTTCTCCCAATATCTGGTAGGCTTTTTTGCGTAAATTTTTTGGCAAAATACATAGCTATTTGTCTTGGCCTTGCAAGACTGCGAAGCCTTCTATTGGATTGCATATCTGCAACCTTTATATTGAAAAATTCAGCTACTTTCTTTTGTATTTCTTCTATTGTGACTGACCTATGATTTGACCTAAGAAGATCGATTAGGGTTTCACTAGCTGATTCTACCGTCATACTTCTTCCAATTAATGAGGTATGGGTAATCTTATTTAATGCTCCTTCTAATTCTCTTATATTAGATTTTATGTTCCTTGCTAAAAACTCTAGGACATCTTTCGGAACATACATATTCATCTGCTCCACTTTTGCCTGCAATATACCAAGCCTTAATTCAAAAGTTGTTTCATTAATATCTGCCACCAACCCCCAACCGAGTCGTGATCTTATTCTTTCTTCCACTCCATCAAGATCACTAGGAGACCTATCAGCTGATATAACCAATTGTTTATTTTGGTCTATCAATGCATTGAAAGTGTGAAAAAATTCTTCTTGTGTACTATCTTTACCACTGATAAATTGCACATCATCTACCATCAATACATCTACTGATCTAAATTGCTCTTTAAACAACATAATATCTTTGCTTCGCAGCGCTGTAATATATTGGTACATGAATTTCTCTGCTGATAAATATACTACTTTTCTTTTTTCTGATGGGGAATTGACTATGTGCCAAGCTATAGCATGCATTAGATGTGTTTTACCAAGTCCCACTCCACCATATAGAAACAAAGGATTGCTGCCTAATATTGGATCTATAGATTCTGCCACACGCTTTGCCGCCGTAAATGCTAATTCATTTGACTTTCCTACCACAAAATTATCAAAAGTGAATCTGGGATCCAGTGGTGAACCAAGATTATGATTACTTTCCTCTCTGTTTTTTAGTATAACATTAGAATTTGAATTCCTTTCCTCAATTACTTGAATATCAATAGAACATATACTTTTATCTTCGCTTTGCCATAATGATAGTATTTTTTTCATGTAATGAACTGTAATCCACTCTTTTATAAACCTTGTTGACACGGATAAAAGAACTTCCTCATTTCTGCTACTGATAAATTTTAGCGAACTCAGCCAGCTGTTATATGTTGCTTTTCCATAAAGATTATAAAGACAATTTTGGATTTTTTCCCAAGTAACATTGTGATCCGTTACTGTAATAATCTGATCAAAAAACATAGTAGAAACCTTAGGGCTAGTTAAGTTCATATACCACACCAAGAAAAAAGCAATAATTAGAAAAATATAAGACAATCAATAGCTTACTGCAAAATGAAAAGCTAATACTACTTAATACATACTAAAAATTATGGTGATTTTTTGATGGGTTGTAAAGGGTATAAAAACACTAAAATTGATCATTTTTATTTCAAAGAAATGAAAAATTTGTAAATGTCGCTTGTATCGAGGATTAGAAGCATGCTATTAAAAATAGTAATACATTATGTATAAATAAGATGTTAAATTTACTGGCAAATAAGTAAAGTATTCATATAAATATAGCTAACCTAATATAGATTTACTGAAGCAAATTTATGATTATATTAAGTAATTTGAGTTGTTATGCTGTATTCGGTATTGAACTAGAGTTTTACATTGAAGGAATAGAAAAAGAATATTTATTTCTGAATAGCATCAAAAATAAAATAGCATTTCTTGAATTTTCTTGCGAGAAGGAGAATTCTACACATCAATATGAGATAAAAAGTGGTTGTTATACGAACTCCGACAATTTAATTAAGCATTTTGAGTTAGCAAAACAATTACTTACTGAAGTAGCACAAAAACTTGGTGGGAACGTTTCTTTTAAAGCAAAGCCTTATTTGGATAGAGCAGGCAGTGCATTAAATGTGCATGTTAATCTCGTGAATTCAAATAACGATAACTTATTTTATAGCAATGAGCAAAAGTATAGTGATTATTTGATTCATAGTATTGGCGGATTATGTGCAATGATGAAAAAACATATGTTGTTTTTTGCTCCAAATGATGATTCATATTTAAGATTTCAGTACCCGGATATTCACACTCCAACTACGATTAGTTGGGGAGTAAATAACAGAACTGCTGCGATAAGAATTCCCTATTTTGGCAACGATTCCAAAAGATGCCGCCTAGAGCACCGTGTTCCTGGAGCAGACTGTAACCTTGAAAAAGTGCTTACAGCAATAATTGAAGGTATAGTTTTTGGTATAGAGAACAAAATTACTCCGCCAAATAGAGTGTATGGCATTGCATCTGATCCTCAATATAAGATGGAGAGTTTGATATAAACCCTAACCACGTTGGTTAACAATATCTTCCATAGTTAGCCGCTCTGGCATTCTCATTGAATTATTGGTTATACTCCCATACTGTGATAGCCACTTTGCAGCAGATAGTTTCTGCGTGCTTTTAGACTTAAGCCCTACATTGGTAAGGTCTCTCGATGGCTGCCCAGGAAGTGGATTATCAGATACATCCATGTGTTCAGGGGGAGATTTCATCTGATTCTTTATAGAGCTAGAGCTATTTTGTGTAAGAGTTTTATCATCTGGCATGCCAAGAATAATTTTCTCAGGCACTACCATAGTTTTTGTATAATCAACAGGATTACTATTTCCAGTATCTATAATTTCAACAATAATTGGTTTGCTAAACGCATTTATAGAGTCACCAAGTAATCTTTTCTCCATGCGTTCTTGTGCTCTTTTATTTTTTAATTCTTCTTCTAGCTCAGTTTCAGTTCTTTTTGGTTCTTTTTTTGGTTCTTTTTCGGATATTTCCATATCTTTTTCTTCACCTTCATCAACACTGCTATACCCTTCATCTTCTGAAACACCAGTAATTTCAGCAGGCCGTTCTTTTTTAGTTCTTATTTTATGAATCAGCGAAAGTAATAAGTAAGTAACCACAGCAGCAGAAATGATAATGGCTATCTTTGCGGCAATGTGGATTGCTGTTAAAAATATTAAAGCTGATAAAGCTCCAGCTAATCCAGACACAATAACTTGTATCTTGAAAAAAGCATCTAGTGTTTTTAAGCTTAAGCATTAGGTGGAGAAGGGAAGAACTCTGGAAGATTCCTTAGATATAAAATCTGTAGAAAAGAAAAGAGTTCCCTTCTCAAAAGTAGAGGCTGGACGGTATCGTAGAAAGGCCTAAATGGTTCTAATTCTGTATTCACAAGGTAAGCCTTACTTTTCATTTTTAATAGTAGTATATGGAGTTATATATGATCAACAACTTTTTAGGTATAGATGTTTCAAAAGAACGCTTTGATGTTTCTCTCTCATTCATAAGTAAAAAAGGAAAGCGTGAAACTAGGAAAAGGAAATTTAAAAATGATGATACTGGGTTTCAAGGTCTACTGAACTTTCTACAAAAACATAACGTAGAAGAAGTAAAAGCTTGCATGGAATCCACTGGTTGTTATAGCGAAGCTTTGGCTGAGTTCCTCCACAACGCTGGATATTTCGTTAGTGTTGTAAACCCAGCTTGCATAAGATTTTATGCAAAAAGTAAGCTTACACGACAAAAGAATGACCAGACTGATGCAGAGATTATTGCAGATTATTGTCAAAGACAGGAACCTTCTCGTTGGACACCACCTTCTCCTGAAAAGAAAAAATTAAAACATCTTTATCGTTGCTCAAATGCGTTAAAGGATGAGTTAACATTAGCAAATAATCATTTAGAAAAGAAAGAGAGACTGCCTAAAGAAGTTGCAAATGCTTGGGAAGACCTTGCAATGAACATAGAGCAAAAAATAGAAACAATAAAAAACTCCATACGCGAACTATTAAAACAACACAAAGAATTGTTGGAAGATTTTCAACTCCTATTAACTATTCCAGGAATAGGAGAGGAAACAGCAATAGCTATTTTAGCTGAAATTCCTGGTATAAAAGCCTTTATAAATGCTAGGCAATTGGCAGCATATGCTGGAACTATACCACAAAATATAACATCAGGCTCATCCGTACATGCCAAGCCCAGATTAAGTAAAACCGGTTCACGAACATTACGTAAGGCAATGTACTTTCCTGCTATAGCAGCTAAAAAGCATAATCCTATCATTATGGCTTCTTGCGAAAGATTAAAAGAGAAAGGCAAGCATGCTATGGCCATAGTTGGTGCTGCAATGCGTAAGTTACTTCATATAGTTTTTGGTGTTTTAAGTTCAAAAAAGGCCTTTGATCCAGATCATATCAAGAACTATAGGGCTAAAAGGTTAACTGAAGGTTTAGTACTTTAAAATCAAAAAATGCTTCTAATTCATCTTATGTAAAATGGCATCTTACACAAATTTATTGAATGTTGTTGGTTAGTGGATATGTTGATAAGTAAATTTCTGCTGTTTTATATGTAACTAATTTACTTATCAACATATCCACTAACTATAATCTGTATACTGCTACACAGTTGGAAGTATTTTTTGATTTTATTATGCAATTTGGAGAATTTTTATGACTTTTTTGTTGACTAACAAGACGGTATCTTTTCTCTTGCCTTTTGTTACATTTAAAATTGCCACCATAATAACCTCTCAAATACTGTTCTAGAATTATTATACAGAAATTTTCTTATACTTGCAATTTTGCGAAAATTTTAATTATTTGCGTAAAGTTTTAAAGCTATACAAGGATTAATTAATATGCAATGTATCTCGACTATAATATTGTACAAACGCACATATTCAGTTAACATTCAACATGCAGAGCTTACTCATAGAGCGAAACAGGACGGTGGTATTATTACTTATAGTAATTTTTATCTTCGGTTCATACGTTTATGTAAAAATGCCAAGGGAAAGTAACCCTGATATACAGATTCCTATAATCAGCGTGTTTGTTGGACTTCCTGGGATTTCTGCTCAAGATAGTGAAAAGCTATTAGTGCTTCCTATAGAAAACGAACTAAGATCCATCGAAGGTGTAAGAGAACTAAAGGCATTCGCGACTAATGATGGTGCTCACATGATACTCGAATTTGGAACAGAGTATGATAATAAAGAAGTGCTCGATAATGTCCGTTCAAAGCTTTCAAACATAAAATCGAAGTTACCTGTTGAAGCAGAATCTGCGATAATCAATGAAATAAACTTGAGCTTATTTCCGATACTCAATGTCGGCTTAATTGGTAATTTGCCAGAAAGAGCCTTAACTGAAATAGCACGCAAGCTAAAGAAAGAAATAGAGTCTCTGCCAAATGTTCTCAAAGTTGAAGTAGCGGGTATGCGTAAAGAAACAGTAGAAGTGATAGTTGAGCCCACAGTTCTAACAAAATATAACATTCAATCAAACGAAATATTCCAAGCTATATCAAGCAATAATAGACTAGTGGGAGCTGGGTCACTGGAAAATGATACCGGTAAATATTCGATTAAAATATCAGGGTTATTAAAAGATATAGAAGATATTATGAATATTCCTATTAGATCTCAAGGCGATGCAGTTTTGAGAATCAAAGATATAGCAAAAGTATACCCTAGGTTTGAGGATCACCAAGGATTTGCTCGCATTAATGGATTACCTAGTGTCGTGCTAGAAATTTCAAAACGTAACGGAAAAAACATAATAGACACAGTAAATCAAGTAAAATACTTAATGGATAAGGCAAAAGATCAATTACCTGAAAATTTAAAAGTGGTGTACTTAAATGACCAGTCAAAAAACGTCCGCGATGTGCTTGATGACTTGGAAAACGGCATAATATTTGCTGTGTTGTTAATATTGATCATAATGATGCTTTCTATGGGAACAAGGATTGCTATTCTTGTGGCACTCTCGATACCCGGTTCCTTTCTCATTGGGATAATAGCTCTTTACTTTATGGGCATAACCTTAAATATCGTTGTGCTCTTCAGTTTAATCATGGCTGTTGGCATGCTGGTTGATGATGCAATTGTGATCAGCGAATATGCCGATAGAAAGATGATCTGCGGAATGGACAAAGTAGAAGCCTTTCACACTTCAGTTCGTGATATGTTTTATCCGGTTCTATCATCGACGTTAACTAAATTAGCAGTGTTTTTTCCTCTATTATTCTGGCCTGATACTGTTGGTAAATTCATGCAGTACATACCAATTACAATAATTCTAACTTTGACTGGATCGCTCATTATGGCTTTGGTTTTTATACCAACACTTGGTGCAATATTTGGTAAGCCTTCAATAACTTCAAAAAAAGAAATAAAAAAAATGAGTGCTATAGAAAGTGGTGAGATAAAAAATGCTGGGCCTATAATAAGAGCTTACATACGCATGCTAGAGAAGGTTTTAGATCATCCTAAAAAATTCATATGTGCTACTGTATTCGTCCTGTTTTCATTTAGTGTGCTGTACTTTACCTTTGGTCCTGGAGTGAAGTTTTTTCCGAAAGTGGATTCAGATAATATTTTAATCAGTGTTAAAGCAAAAGAAAGCTTATCAGCCAAAGAACGAGATTTGATACTAAAAGAAGTGGAAGAACGCATTTTGAGCGTTGAAAAAGAAATTCATGTTTCTTATGCCAGATCAGGAGCATTTTCAGACAACGTTATCGCCAGAATTCAACTAGAACTTATGGATTGGCGCTTCAGGCGCAAAGCTAAGCACATATTAAACGATATAAGAAGCAGTGTGCAAGACATGAAAGGAATAATAATTAATGTTCAAGAGGAAAAGTCAGGACCGTCGGCTGACAAGCCAATACAAATTAACCTCAGCGGAAGTGCATCCAATCTGAATTTAGCAGCAGAGAAAATTCTAAAAATTATGGACCAACCTTCATCCGGGTTTATAAATATTCAAGATAGCAGATCAGCACCTGAAATAGAGTGGAATATGAGTGTTGATAAGAGTAAAGCTACAAGTTCTGGAGTAAGTGTTGCAACCATTGGCGATTTTATAAAGATGGTTACAAATGGAGTGTTGATTGGAAAATATAGACCAAATAACACGGATGAAGAAATCGATATTGTACTCCGTTTCCCCAGAAGGGACCGCAACATGAAGACTATAGATAATCTTTTTATCAATACAGTTAATGGCCCGTATCCTATGAGCAACATAGTAAAATATGCTCCCGAAAAAAAGGTAAACAAACTAAATAGGATTGATGGATTACGTACAGTGACAATTTCCGCTGATGTGGATACTAGCTATCTTGTTGATGAAAGAGTAAAGTTCATTCAGAATTCTATTGCCCAGGATTGGGACAAGGGAGTAAAAATTGATTTTAAAGGCGACAAAGAAGATCAACAAAAATCAGGAGCATTTTTGTTAAAGGCTTTTATATTAGCGATTACACTAATGATATTGGTATTAGTGACACAGTTTAATAATGTATACCATACATTTATCGTAATGACAGCAGTGTTTTTATCCACCACATGTGTGTTTTTTGTTTTCTTTCTTATCCAACAAGTTTTCGTAGTTGTTATGTGTGGAGTGGGGATAATTGCTTTGGCAGGAATTATAGTGAATAATAACATACTATTGCTTGATGCCTTTCGTCACCAAATTAAGGTACACAAAAATGACATCAAGCGATGTGTAATAAACGCTGCAATTTCTCGCGTTAGGCCAATATTGCTTACCGTTGCAACCACAGTTCTTGGTTTAATACCGATGATTACCAGGTTAAATATCAATTTTTTTACGCTACAAATCACATATGATGCTCCATCAAGCCAGTGGTGGGTTGACATTTCAACAACCATAGCAAGTGGAATATTGGCTGCAACGGTTTTAACTTTATTCTTTACTCCTGCGTTGCTTGTCATACAAAGACATGAAAAAACTTGACTTAAATTAGCAATCATTTAACATTTAAGATAGCGTTCTTTGCCCGTTGAAGCTATAATTATAACTAATTACATTGGATTTATTTATTATGATTGCTAATCGTAAAAGCAGTGTTAAGCAGAAAAGTAACAAGAATAACATAGTTGGAAGCCTTGATGTAATAAAAACAGCAGGAGAGCTTTCACTTCAAAAAGGTTTGGATTTTGATGTTGTAATAAAGGCACTAGAAAGTGCTATAGAAGCAGTGGCTTATCAAAAATATGGTAGCAAAAGTAAAATTGTAGTTAATATAGATAGAAATACAGGCAAAGTTACTTCATACAGAAAACTAAAAGTTATTGATGACGAATCAAATGAAGAAGAGAACACTGAGTATGAATCAATTACGCTTACACAAGCTAAATTAATAAAAGGAGATGCAAAAGTTGGAGATACTGTTAGTGAATTGCTCTCTCTTAACACTGATCTTGCTTCAGCAAGAATTGCCCAGCAAAAGATTGCTCAAATAATTAAAGATGAAGAGTCAAAAAAGCAATATGAGGAATTTAAAGATAAGGCGGGAGAAATAAGGTATGGTATTGTTAAACAAGTAGAATATTCAGATCTTATTATAGACATAAATGGCACTAGGGCATACCTTCCTTTGCGAAATTTGACCGGTGGTGAATCATTTCGTGAAGGCGATAAGGTTAAAGCTTACATACAGACTGTTAAGCGCTCTGATGATGGACGTCAAATTATTCTTTCTAGGACTCATGAAGGCTTTTTAGAGGCATTATTAAATCAAGAAATACCAGAAATTGCTGACAGGTTAGTAACAATTAAAGGTATAGCTAGAGACGCCGGCTCAAGGTCTAAGGTCGCTGTTTTCTCTCCTGACAAGAACATTGATCCAGTAGGTGCTTGTGTTGGAGTTAAGGGAGATAGAATAAAAACTATTATACACGAATTAAATGGTGAAAAAATTGACGTTATAAATTACTCCTCAGATTTGGGTCAATTTGTTATTAAAGCCATTACTCCTGCAGAAGTATCGAAGGTTATTATTGATGAAAATGAAAATTGCATAGAGTTAATAGTTGCTGAAGATCAATTGAGTTTAGCTATAGGAAAAAAGGGCCAGAATGTAAGATTAGCTTCAGAGCTTGTTGGATGGAAAATTGAGATATTAAGCACTCAGCAAGAATCAGAAAGGCGAAGTAAAGAACTTAGTCAATGTTCAGCTTTATTTGCTGAAGCTTTAAACTTAGAAGAGATTATGGGTCAGCTATTGGTAACAGAAGGTTTTTCAAGCGTAGAAGATATATCCAGCGCTTCAATTAAAGAGCTTGCTTCAATAGAGGGCTTTAATGAAGATATTGCAAACGAACTTCATAATAGAGCAAACAAGTACCTGAAAACAGAAAATGATAGAAAAATAGAAGAGCTAAAAAGTTTAGGTATGGAAGATGATGTAATCAATTTAACTTTATCAATAGACAATAAAATTGCTCTTAGTAAACATGATATTAAGACTTTAGAGGACATAGCAGATTTATCAAGTTATGAGTTTTGCAGCATGCTCTCTTCCTCAGCTGATAGCAAAGAAAATCTAAAAGATACAGTAGATTCAATAATCATAGAAGCACGTAAAAAGCTTGGATTAATATAATAAAATAATATGAATAATGAAGATATCAGTAATAAAAAATTAACGCTCCAAGGCTTAAGCAAGCTTAAATTAGACCTCAATTTAAACTCTTCAGCTAGCCCAAGTACTGGAGCTACAGTAGTAAAAAAAAGAAGAAAAAAATCTCATGATGCAGAAGAACATAATTTATTTGACGAGAGTAAATTAGGTTCTTTAACAGAGAAAGAACAAATTTTCCGCATTAATGCTGTGCAGAATGCTGCTTTGCTGAAAGAAAGAAATCAGAGAGAAGAAAAAGAGAAAACAGCAAAAGAAGACAGCAATAAAGAGATTGACGAGAAAAATGAAGCGGACGCTTTATCTAAAGAAATAAATAAGAAAGTTTTAAGTGATACTCACTTAGTTGAACTAAGAGAAGATAATATTGACTATGAGGGCGACGATAAAAAGTCTTCTAAAGTCAACAAAGATATATATTCTAAGCATTCTAAACTGGTAATTGCACAGGCAATAGATGAAAAAACTGAACAACCCCCTGTATTTAAGCAAAGATTTGGTATAAGAGGTAGAAAGTCAAAGTTTACTAAGGGTAAAAATATATCAAGAGAAGTTATTGTACTAGACAAAATAACTATCAGGGAGTTATCTATTCGTATGGCAGAAGATAGCAAGAGTGTGCTAAAAATGTTCAAAGAAGAAGTTGGTGAGAGTTATAGAGTAGATGATCTGGTGGATCCAGATATAGCATGTGAAATAGTGAAAAAATTTAATCATACGGCCAAACGAGTGAGCGATGCCAACAAAGAAAAGGATTTATTTTTTATAGAAGGCAGAGAAAGCCTGCTTAAAAAACTTAAACCACCAATCGTCACTTTTATGGGCCACGTGGATCATGGTAAAACCTCATTGCTCGATGCATTTCGTGAATCTAATGTTGCAGAAAGAGAGTCAGGTGGCATAACTCAACACATAGGTGCTTATCAAATAACGACAAAAGATAAGCAAAAAATTACTTTCATTGATACACCAGGACATGAAGCGTTCACTGCGATGCGTGCATGTGGTGCCAATATTACTAATATAGTTGTAATAGTAGTTGCAGCTGACGATGGAATCATGAAACAAACAGTTGAAGCAATAAATCATGCAAAAGCAGCAAATGTTTCTATTATAGTTGCTATTAATAAAATTGATAAATCTGAGCCTGGTGATGTGGAGAAAGTAATGAGTAGCTTACCTCAATATGATCTCATTCCTGAAGAGCTCGGTGGTGATGTTATAATTGTGCCAGTATCAGCAAAAAAGAAAACTAATTTAGATAAACTAGAAGAGGCAATTTTGTTAATCGCTGAATTAATGAAGCTAGAAGCAATAGAAGATTGTCGAGCACTTGGATGGGTAATAGAATCCAAAATAGATAAAGCAAAAGGAATATCAGCTACGTTGATAGTTGAGGAAGGAACGTTAAAGGTTGGTGATATATTGGTAGTTGGTACAACATACAGTAAAGTACGTAGTATGGTTAATCACCTTGGTCAAAGAGAAAAAGCAGCACTACCCTCCGCTCCAATTGAAATTACTGGTCTAAATGGTGTGCCAAATGCTGGAGATAAATTTGTTGTTGTAAATTCTGAAAAGCAGGCGCGTGAAATTGTTGAATACAGGCTAGAGTTGATCAAGAAAAAGAAAGAAGATTTGGGCGACAATAATTTAGATATATTCAGTCGTAATGACAGTAAAACAGAAGAACTATCTGTAGTTTTAAAGTGCGATGTAACTGGTTCTATTGAAGCAATATCAAGTTCAATTGATAAACTCGGTAAAGACCAAGTGAAATTAAATATCCTACACAAAGCAGTAGGAGGGATAACAGATTCAGATGTGCTGCTTGCAGAAGCATCAAGTGCAGTAATTTTAGCTTTTAATGTAAAAGTGGACTCAAAAATAAGGGATTTGGCAAAACAAAAAGGTATAGAAATACATACTTATAACATAATATACGAGCTCATTGACGACATGAGAATGTATTTAACTAAAATGTTAAAGCCTATTACACGAGAGGTTCGTGTTGGTTCTGCATCTGTAAGGCAAATATTTAATGTATCTAAAGCTGGTAATATCATTGGATGTTATGTAAGTGATGGAGTCATAAAAAAAGATTCTTTAATTAAGGTAGTGCGTGGTGGCAAATTGGTGCATGAAGGAAAGTTAAAAGCACTACGTAGATTTAAAGATGATGTTAAAGAAGTAGGTGTAAACTTTGAATGCGGAGTATCACTAGAGGGTAATATCGATATTAAAGTTGGAGATATTTTAGAAGCTTATCAATTAGTGCAAGAAGAAAGGGTGTTATAGTAGCTGGATATGAAAAAGGAAATTAGAAACCTAAAAATAGCATCGGTATTGCATAGAGCAATATCAAGAGTCCTAATGGAAGGGAAGGTGTTCAATAAAAATGTAGCGGTATCTGACGTAAAATTAAGTAAAGATTTGAAAAAAGCAGATGTATATATTGTGTTATCTTCATTGAATATTCAAGTAGCTGACTACTCAGATTCAGAAAAAAGACGCACTGGAGATCCTTCTGAGAATAATTGTGATATTAACACTGTTGTTAATGAAATGAACCAATCTGCATGGTCAATACGTAAATCTATATTGTGTTATGTTGATTTGCGATTTATACCTGAGTTAGTTTTCAAGCCTGATTTAGCGTTCGATAATTTTGTCAATGTAAGCAAAATATTACATAATCACACTTAATTAATGCATTTCAATCGTTACTTTTCATTAATGAGATTGCACAGTTTAACAGGTTTGTGGCTTGTGCTATTTCCCAGTTTGAGCGGTATTCTTTTAGCCTCAACTTCTCTATCGTATCAGGCTCTTTTTCTCCTTGTTTTGTTTACTATAGGTGCATTTTTAATGAGACCTGCAGGGTGCATAATCAATGACATTTTCGATAGAGAAATAGATGCGCACGTTGAACGAACAAAATATAGGCCACTTGCAAGTGGTGCATTAAACATAAAGCAGGCTTTAGCTTTACTTTCACTGTTACTGTCTATTGCCCTGGTAATCTTATTATTAACTAATAAAACTACACTCATACTTGGAATAATTTCAATGTGCATGATAGTTATCTACCCCTTGCTAAAGCGTTACGTTTGGTGGCCACAATTGTTTTTAGGGTTTACTTTTAATATGGGGTCGCTCATGGGCTGGACAGCAATAAAGAACCAGATTAGTATAGAACCTATACTCTTTTATGTAGGATACATTTTTTGGACACTTAGTTATGACACCATATACGCCCATCAAGATAAAAAAGATGATGAAAAACTCGGAATGAAATCTACCGCATTATATTTTGGTGATACAACAAAATCTTGGTTGAAAAGATTTTATTTAATATCTCTTATGGCGTGGTCATATGCTGGTATCTTATCATCATTAAATAACATTTTTTATATTGCTCTACTTGCTGTAGGGTTCATATTTCACCGCCAATACAAAAATTTCAATCCTGACGATCCCAGTCAATGCATGTCCATATTTAAAAATAATTCCTACGTAGGGTTGCTTCTCTTTTTTGGCATCCTTTTAGATAGAATTATCACCTAGGTCCCAAGAGTTTTGGCTCTAATGAAGTCAATAAACTCAGGTAGCCCGCAGAAACGAAAAAACTTGCTTGACACCCTTTGCCAGCCCTCTTATCATGAAACTGAAGCTATTGTATTTGCTTTCGCCAATCTGCAGATTAAAAGGTAAGGATTACTTAATGTATCGGCGTCTTATGTTCAATTTTTTGCAGTATATAGATACTGTATGTCTTTACAAAACTTCATCTACATCTAGATTTTTATCTAAATAAGCTGAACGCGCTTATAAAGCGTTACAAGACATCAAAAAATGCCAATACTCGACAGAGATAGTAAAAGACTAGCTAACTCGGGGATTCTTTGTCTTTTTTTCTGCTTAGTAAATTTCTTAAACATTTGCAGCGTAGGTTAGTTGCAATTAAAAGCAGCTGAATTTCGCTTGTCAAGCGTTTAAAACATAAAAAACGCCAATATTTTAAAGCGGATAATAACCACGGGGCTTCTTTTGCCTTTTTTTCGTTTGGTAAATTTCTTAATATTTATAGCTAACATGAAGCTAAGTGCAAACTTTGTTAAACACAACAAATGATGTCATCCCAGTGCTCCTTTTTTTGTCATCCCAGTGCCCAGACACTGGGATCCAGGAAAGTTTGCTTGTGAGCAAGCAAACTATCATAGAAAGTGGTTACAGCGTTTTCGATGAGATTGCAGAAAGGCTGGATCCCAGTGTCTGGGCACTGGGATGACACCGTCTTGGATGGAAATCAGTGTCGGAGCACTGGGATGACACCCTGACAA
Organism: Wolbachia endosymbiont (group A) of Apoderus coryli; assembly: GCF_947251615.1. Lineage (NCBI taxonomy): Bacteria > Pseudomonadati > Pseudomonadota > Alphaproteobacteria > Rickettsiales > Anaplasmataceae > Wolbachia > Wolbachia endosymbiont (group A) of Apoderus coryli. The sequence goes on from NZ_OX366367.1 coordinate 1,128,232, forward strand.
TCGTCATCCCGCTACGTGTTAGCGGGATCTATGCTTTGAGATACCGCGAATGAATCGCGGTATGACGGTGTAGATGATGGTTAAGTATCCCGCTGCTTGTTAGCGGGATCTAGAGATACCGTGACGATATGACGTAGGACTGCTGTCATGCCAGTGCTTGACACTGGCATCCAGTCTTTATTATGCAGCCACTTGGTTAGAATTAAGTTTTCTGGATCCCAGTGTCTGGGCACTGGGATGACACCTCTGGGCACTGCCGTCATAAAGGAACCAGTGTCAGCTACTTGAATGACAGCTAGCCTGACAATCGTCATCCCGCTGCTTGTTAGCGGGATCTAGAGATACCGTGACGGTATGACGTAGGACTGCTGTCATGCCAGTGCTTGACACTGGCATCCAGTCTTTATTATGCAGCCACTTGGTTAGAATTAAGTTTTCTGGATCCCAGTGTCTGGGCACTGGGATGACACCTCTGGGCACTGCCGTCATAAAGGAACCAGTGTCAGCTACTTGAATGACAGCTAGCCTGACAATCGTCATCCCGCTGCTTGTTAGCGGATGAGATACCGTGGCGGTATGACGTAGGGAAATCTTACTTATGTAGCTATAGTTCTACATGAATTACAAAAGTAATATTTACTAGATCTTAATATTTTAGATCTATATTTTAACAAATAATGAGCTGTAATTAGTATGAATGATCCATTTAAAAGTGAGAACTATAAAAAAAATCTCGACTCCTTGATAGAAGCTATAAAGCTGAAAAACATTGGTGAACAATATAATAAAACAGTGAGGGATTTATCCCAAACATTAGAGAGTTTTACAGATAAGGCAGAAGATGTAGCTAAGTTTGTTATATGTAGTGACTTGAATAATTATATAGAACCGGTGAACAAAAAGCCATCAGGTTTTTTTGGAATATTCAAGAAAACATTTAATAAAATCTTGGGAAAAGATACTTCAATTCAGGATAACAGTATAAGAAATTTTGCTAATGATAAATTGCCCAGTCTTGCTGAAAAAATAACATTCGAATACCTAAATGTTTTAAAGAAAATTTCAGATTTAGAGCAAAGTAAAAAAAATCAGGAGGAACATAGATTGTATGGAGTGAACTTAGAGGATAGAACAGCGTCAAAGCAAGAAGAAAATCCTTTATATGAGCTACAAGAAAGAAAAGGAGATTCAGGCTATGGAAGTTCATTAGATAAAGAGCATGAATATGAAGACATATCAAATTATCAAGAGAAAAAGCAAAAGGAAAATCCTTTATATGAACAGAGAGAAGATTTAGGCTATGGAAGTTCATTAAATGAAGAGTCTGTATACGAAGAGATATCAAATTATCAAGAGAAGAAGAGTAAAATTTTAATAGAAAATTCGCAGAGTTCAAAATCGCCCAAAGAAGAGCCAATTTATGCAACAGTTTCTAAAGAACATATAGAAGCAAAAAGAGAACGTAAGCAGAAACAACAATCTCAATCCCTCGTACCACCAAAACCACCAAGAGCACCGCAAGTACCAAAAAAAATGTTTACTACTGGTCAAGAAGTTAGACAAAAATCGAAAGTGGTAGTCAAAGATAAACCTGCAGTGCCGCCAAAGCCTAAAAATCTAAGCCAAAAAGTAAACACAGAGCCAAAAGTAGTAGGGAAAAAATCAGTTGAAAGTAAACCTACAGTACCACTAAAATCTGAAAATCAAGACAATAGGAAATCAGCACAAAAAGCTGCTGGTAAGGCGATACCAAAAGTAGCAGCAGCTACTATGAAAGGAGGAGCTAATCGCGAGATGGGCAGTAAAGTAAAGGCATTAAAAGAAAAATTTGAGCAAAATCAAGTAAAAGGAAATGCTAATGTACGGCTTGCTGAAAGCAAAACCACCCCAGCAGCACAAGCGGATATCGGTGTGAAGAAAAAACAATCTCATTCATTTCCAACAGGAAATAAAAGATCTGCAATGAATCACCTAACAGCAGCAAAATCTCATGTCAGCAAAAATTCCCTTCTCACGCATGCAAATGTAAAGGAAATGGTTGCACAAATTGAGAAAGGAAAAGGAGGAAGATAGTAACATTTGGGAATGTTTAAAAAAAACATATGTGTCAAGTCAAGAGATTGTGAGCAAACTTAGGAAATTATAGCTAAACTGACTTAGATTTACTGACAATTTGAAAAACCGTCATTCCGCTGCTTGTTAGCGGCCGAGATACCGCGATTCATCGCGGTATGACGTAGAGCTCGCGTTAGCTATACTTTTATACTCACCAAATCAGTTTGCTTGCTCATAAGCAAACTTTCCTGGATCCCAGTGTCAGCTACTTTCATGACACCATTCTTTCTTCTGGATTCCAGACTGGAATGACACCGTCTTGGATGGAAAGGCTGGATCCAAGTAGTCAGCTACTCGGATGACAAAGGAGAGCTACTCGGATGATACCTTTTTCTACTTAGTTTGGGTTATGCAAGAAGTTTATTATAATCAGGCTTTAAGTATGCGGAAGTAATTTTTTGCGTTAGAGTAAAAAATTTTTTCTATAGCTAATCAAAGTGGATCAAGAGAAACTTACCACTTTCTTTACAAAGGGTTTGATGTTACCATTTTACTGCCTATTCTGAATTTATTGAATGAACATTAACATAAAAAATCTAGTTCATGCTTTCTCTAAATTGCCAAGTTTAGGGCCATCATCATCACGCAGGTTAGTTATACATTTACTCCAAAATAAAGAAAAAGTTATGCTACCACTTGCATCTTTGATTAAAGAGCTAGCAGATCTTATAATAGAGTGTGAAGTTTGCGGAAATCTAGATACTAAGTCACCTTGTTCTATTTGTATTAACCCAAAACGTGACACTAAGTTACTGTGTGTAGTAGAAGAATTGGGTGATCTATGGGCGTTTGAAAAAGGAAATATATATTCAGGTTTATACCATGTTTTGGGTGGCAGATTGTCTGCAATAAACGGCATAGGTCCAAAAGAACTTAACCTTGATACTATTCTGGAAAGAGTGACGGAGTCTAAAATTGAAGAGATAATTATCGCAATTAATCCGACATTAGAGGGCCAAGTTACTGCACAATATATAATTGAATTGCTAAAAAACTTGAATGTGAAAATATCACGTCTTGCTTGCGGCATACCAATGGGCGGAGAAATTGACTACCTAGATGAAGGAACGCTGAGGATAGCACTTACTTCAAGACAAGAATATGAGTTAAATATAAAATAAGGTATGTGCTTTAAAAAACTTGTATCGTTAATAACGTTCAAGAAGAAAGAAACAGCACCACCACTTAAAGTGGTGGCTTGGGAAAATGACCGTCTAAACTATAAGCAATTTTCAGGTAAATTCAACACTATAATTAAAACAATTGATAAGTCTTTTACAATAATATCTTTAGAAGGATATGATGGATGGGGCAAGACGTTTTTTTTGAAAGAATGGGTAAAAGAGCTAAAGCAACAAAATGAAATTGCAGCTTATTATAGCGCATGGGATATCAATGCACTGGATCAACCGCTTCCTTCTTTTTTAAATTTCCTATTTGAAGATTTATTTGCATCGTACGAAGTAAAAAGAAGCGTTATACAACAGTTCAAGAACATAAACAAAGAACTGTTTTCTCTAAACACAATAGGAAAGCTGATCAGTAAATCTCCACTTGCTATGCTTTCAGTATTTCTTGATGCTGCAAAAGAGGCTGATAAAAAAGACATAGGTTTTGTCTTGAGTGAATTAAGTCTTCTCCAAAGAAGAAAAGAGAGTACTAGAGATTTTAAAACACAGTTAGCGGATGTGGTTAATAAAATCAGAAAAGACAAAAACATTTATATAATGGTGGATAATCTTGATGTGTGCCGTCCTAAATTCGTTGTCGATTTTTTGGAATCTATAAAGCATATGCTTGATGTGGAGGGGCTGGTTTTCATTATTTCTGTAAGTAAAGATAAGAGTAATGTACAGAGAGCAATCAGCACAATACTTGGACCGAATTTTGACCTAAAATCTTTTACTGATCTCTTTTTACATTTACCAAAACAACCGATAGAAAAATTTACAAAAGAACTATTTGAAAATATTAAATTACCGAAAAAATCAAAAAATTTGATTATAGATAGTTTTATACTTTATGCAGAAAGCCTATCACTATCGCTGAAAACAATAGAATATTGCGCAAAAAAAATAAAACTATGTCTTCTGAATTATATAAAGGAAGAACTACCTGATCCGAATTTGTTTGCATTTTTGGTAATACTGCAATCAATAAATATTGATATATATGAGGAACTAGATTCCTCATGTCAAAGATCCTTGGAAAAAATTGAAAATGAATATAAATCTTTAATTTTAACCCACATAAATGGTCAAGAGGAATGGGAAAAACTTAAAACCTCTCTAGAAACCGCTTTTGCAGGGAAGGAATCAAAAATCAACAAAGCTATAAAGGATATACTATTTTGAAAAGATACCCTACCTTTGCATATACAAGGATAGGGTAACATTTGATTAACGCCCTTTTACTATGTCACTACCTTGTTCAAACTTTCTGATTAATTCGCTTACATTGACATTAGATAATTTTTTACCTGCAGATTTGTCATTATGTGAAGCATCAGGTTTATGAAGGTCCTCCTTACTGTTACTCCTAGTAATATTACATCTAACAATGTTTGAATTATTAGACTTATCGCTTATATCTGAAATATTACTTTTTTCACTGTACGAAGACGAGTTGCTCGACATATTGTCTAAACTAAAACGCTTTTTACCTTGATAGATTGGATTCCAATCAAGTGGATTATAAGCTTTAGCTTTTTTATCAAGAGTGCTGCTACTAACATCACTGATACCACTATCCCCTGAATCACGGCGTTGTTTGTTAGGAGTGCTAGCATTTACATGAATGTTGTCTTCCATGAGTTTTCGCATTGTTGGGCCAAATGTTCTTCCAAGATTGCTACTCACTGTTTTATTACTATCATTTGCTTGGAAATGAGATGCATTTTGCTCAAAAATTGCTCTTATTCCAGCAAATTTAGCTTGGGAAGATTTCGGAGGAACAGGTGGAGCAACCATGCCTTTTGAATTAACCTTTCCTTCATTTTTAGGAAAAATTTTTGGATTATTTTTTTCTACTGTAGTATTCATTTTTTTACCTCTAAGCCTATTAACTAGTAGAATTATAAACTTAGAGGTATTAATTTTGTAATAACGATGCTAATAGGTTACCGCAGTTTCAATAAACATCACCAGAGGATTCTCTATATAATGCTTGAAGGTGTTTAAAAATTTTGCTCCTAATGCTCCATCAACTGTCCTGTGGTCAACAGAGAGTGTCACTGTCATTATTTCTGCTATTTCTATTTTCTCATTCATAACAATTGGTTGTTTTTTAGATGCACCAACTGCCATAATGCAAGATTGCGGCGGATTGATTATAGCACTGAAGGCTTTTATACCAAACATCCCTAAGTTGGAGATAGTAAACCCTCCTCCTTGAAACTCTTCAGGTTTCAATTTTCCAGATCTTGCTCTGCTTACTAAATCTTTCACTTCTTTTGATATAGATAAAATACCCTTTTTATCAGCATTTTTTACTATAGGAGTAATTAGCCCATCTTCAAGTGCCACAGCGATTGAGATATCTACATTCGAGTATTTAAGTATTTTATTATCTATCCACGAAGAATTTATATCAGGAAATTTTTTCATGCTAAAAGCCACAGCTTTGATAATTAAGTCATTGATTGTTACTTTATTGTTTTCATCTGCTGAGTTAATCTCGTTTTTTAACGATATTAACTTATCAACCTGGCAGTCTACAGTTAAATAAAAATGTGGAACATTCTGTTTTGATTCAGTTAGGCGCTGTGCTATCACTTGGCGCATGTTGCTTACTTCAACTATGGTATCTTTCTCAGGACTTTCAGTATGTATACCACTGCCTAAAAACTCCAACACATCAGCCTTAATTATGCGACCGTATGGTCCTGTACCTTTTAATTGCTGCACATTAACCCCTTCATTTTGAGCTATTTTCTTAGCTAATGGGCTTATTTTTATTCTACCTTCTACATAACCCTCTGTCATCCCAGTGCTTGACACTGGGATCCATGCTTCTTTTCTAGATCCCAGTGTCAAGCACTGGGATGACATTGAGGAGTTGGATCCCAGTGTCAAGCACTGGGATGACACCGAAGAATGACTTGTTGGCTTTCCGTTTAAATCTTGGTGTTCTGATTTTTGATTATCAACAGCACTTTTTGTCACTTCCTTTTTAACTGCACTATTGATGGAAGTTGAAGTATAGTTGTTAAGTGCACTTTCATCTTCTCCTTCTTCCAGCATTAAAGCTATTGGTTGATTTACAGGCACGCCACTTGTTCCTTCTGTTACTAAAATTTTTGCTAAAACTCCTTCATCTATAGATTCAAACTCCATTATGGCTTTATCAGTCTCTATCTCAGCAATTACGTCGCCTACTTCAACTTTGTCTTGTTCTTTTTTATGCCACTTTACAATTTTTCCTCCAGTTTTGCTCATTGTCGGTGAAAGAGCAGGCATTAATATTTCTATAGGCATTGATTTTGCATTTAAAGATCTATTCAATTTTTAATTTACTCTTTATCTTATGTCAATCTAATCGTGAATTATGATGAACAAATCTGTTACACTATCACTCACGTCATCCCAGTGCGTGACACTGGGATCTTGGTTCAGTACTATTATCCTATTGTTTTTATTATTTAGCCATAGCTTGTTTGCTAACAACTTTGTTTCAACCAAATCAAATAAGATCAACATGAGAACGGGGCCAGGGTTTCACTATCCTGTAAAATGGATATACACTTGCAAAAATCTGCCCCTGAAAGTGATAGAAGAGTTTGAGAGTTGGAAAAAGGTCTGTGATATATATGAAGACTGCGGATGGATAAAAGGCAATCTTCTTAGTGATAAGTACTACGCGATTGTAAAAGAAGACGCTTATGGATATCAAAAACAGAGTGTAGACAGCAAGATTACTATGAAAATAGACAAGTTTGTAGTAATGAAAATAGAAAAGTGCAACGAAGAGTGGTGTTTTCTTTCTACCCCAAAACGTAAAGCATGGGTACAAAAAAAACATATATACGGGGTTGATTAAGTTGAAAAAGGATCTGGACTAACACTAGTTTCCAAACCTTCTGTAGCAGACTCTTCAGATGAAGCAGGAGTTGCACTAACTTCTTGAGGTTCTGGAGAATTATTTTGCCATATAGTGCTGTCACAAAAACTCTGTAACATCTCCTCAGCAGATGAATCTAAAATTTGTACAATAGACTTTCCACTTTGTTCTTTTAGCGATTGATCAAACCTAGAGATCAACTCAGAAAACTCGCTACCTGATTTTTCAGCTTCATTTTTTATTTTACTTTCTATGCTTGCAATATTGCCTTGTTCAATTTCTTCTTTTGTTATGTTGAATGAATTTGCAGCATCTTGATGTCCAATCTTGCAATTTCCACAACCAATTATGCAAAAAGCAATAGAATTAGATATTTCACTTGCAGCCCACTTATGTATAGCGTAAGCCAAATAATTGTCATGGTATTTAATGCTAAATTGTTGTTCTATTAGCTCAGAAATTTTATTCTTTAGAGACATAAAGTACTCCCTCCTTACATTCGTTATACCTTTTTGTTAAGATACACCATTTACTACATGCTTTACTTTAATTAATTACTAAAACAAGAGCATAATTTATATCTTTTTACCTTAACAATTCTTTTTTGATTTCCTCTTCAATTATCTCTCTTATATTCACGTTAAGGTCCCCTACCCAAAAATCAGTCATAGTTTCAAGATCGTATAGATCCTCTATTACTTTTTTAATAGCAGCATTTATTTCTTCTTCGTCAAATTCCTTCATAATAGGTCTAATCTTCACATACCCTGGAGAGCCTTTACCATAAATTCCTTTCTGCATATATCTTGGAGAGTTTTCATCATGAATTTCTTTGTTTTTATCAATGCAACCACCTGCACCAGGTTTATTGCTTCTAAAATTACTTTCACAATTTACTGTTTCATACTTGACTTTACCATCTTCTATATATGTTATTTTATCATCTTCAGTAGACTTCAATGCATCTGCTGTTATGATCCTTTCTTCTAATTTTAAACTCGGTTCATGAATTATTGTGTCCCGATAACTTGTACGTTCAGGACCATATGTTCTATACATACCTCCCCCTGCAACAGTGATTAATGGCTTGCAATCTTGTTTGTCTGAACGACACATTTTTATAAAAATAGGTCCTCCGTCCTTGTCTGAGGAGTTATTTTCCTGATTACCTCCTCCCTCTGTAACTCGAATATTAATTCGAGGATAATTAGGATCAATTTCCAATTGAGCTTTAATATAATCTCCTGGCATTCCTACTCTGCTTTCAGTAGAATGGCAGTTTTCACTTTTACAGCCACTACCTTGTATATGACCTGCTTCACCACTTCCCCACGCTTCTATTTCAACACGGTCAAACATTATTGATAAGTCATCTGTATAAACATCTCCATCTTCAGGCTTATAGGATTTTTCACTATTTTTTTCCAGTTCTTGTTTCTTATCTTTCAGTTGTTTCTTGATTATCTCTTTTAATTTCTTTTTTAAACCTTCCCAGTCAAGCCTACACAATTTATCAGCATAAAAGACCTCTGTTCTATCTGCTTTAATCAGTTGATCTTTTAATTGTGTACACTTTCGTACTTCATTTTTTTTATCTCTTAATACTTTACCATCCTTATCTTTACAATCCACTTCCTCATACCTTAAGTAAAATTGCTTATCATTTTCATTTTTATTTTTATTCAAATATTGTTTTGAACGGCTACACTTTCCATCAAAGCAGATGCAACCATCATTACCTTGCTTACATCCTTCTTTATGCTCTGTATCTATCAACTTATATACTACTTTGACTTTGTTGTTTGTAAATTGTTCATCTATGTCTTTATCGTAATTCACGCAGTAACTGCATTCTCCCTTCTTCTGCTTATTTTCGTCAGGGAAGAAAACGTATCCTTGCTTATTAAATATTATTTTATCCAACCGATTTTGAGGTTCTTTCAAAAGGTCAACTATTTCCTTGCTTGGAAGATAATAGAACTGATTTGATTCCTTGGAGTAAACAGCATTGTATTTAATATATTTTATTCCCATTAATTTTAGTGGTATTATCTCCTCTCCTCTTTTAAGGATAAACTCTTCTGGTTCTGGTTGCCAACCAGAAAGACAAAGCATTTTACTGTTAGAATTTCCTTTATACTTTACTTCTATTTCTGGTTGTCCTAAGTTGTTCAATTTGCACTTATTCCCCTGAAACTCTTTACATTCCGTTTCAATATCAGGAACATAGCCATATTCTTTCAGAACTTTAAATTGTTGCGGATTACTTTCTAATATACCTTCTATAATATTATCAATATAATTTTTTTTGTTATTACTATCAGTCGTTTTTGCTACTATTGCTGGTTTTACTACTTTTAAAGATAGAGGGCCAATATTTACAGGATGGTTGGTAACATTAAAAGTACAGGAACCATTACTGTAGGTTCCGTGTGCTCTACAAGTGCTCTCGCTCATCTTCATTTCTATTTCTAGCGTGTTTTCATTTGCTACCTTCACTATCTTAGGTTCTGGAGCAGGTGGTGCCGGGAAGCAGCGGACGAACTGTGGATTTTTTCCATCTATACTTTGAGTTCCATGGTATTCAGCGCAGAGCTTATCTTTTTCTCTATAAGTTGCGAAGTAATGTGTCGTGCCATCTTTATCCAAAATAGGATACTCCCTAACAACTTCATCCGAAGTAAGGCGCTCCCCAGCTTTATCTTTTTTGTATTTTCTGGGAAAATCTAATTCTTTTCCAATCTTTCTGTCTTCTTCTATTAGATCACCAGCTATTACCTTAACTTTAGGGTTAAAGTAATCATTGTCTCCATTTGTTATAGGAACAATTCTAACTTGTGGAGGTGACATTGCAAGTTGCTCGCAAAATGGAGGGGGGCCAGGTGCAAGTGGTATAGGAGCACATTTTATCTTCTTTTGGTAACAGGTGTCACAAGCTTTATCCATATCTCCAGGACGAAAAATATTTGCTCCCGAAAACACTTTAGCACCCCACGAAGAAATTCCTGACATACAAGCCCCTTTTTGACTGCAGGCACATATCTTAGGAGAGTTAGCGAATCTTCTTTTTTCCTCATCAGTCACATCATCTGCCCACTCCCACCCAAGACCTTTCGCAATTCCTTCTTTAATTTTTTCACTGTTATCTGTCTTAATTGTTCCATCAGCTAACATTCTATTTCCTTCCCAATCAATGAAAGCTGCAGCAGAAACACCCCCACCTGTACTTTGTGTTCCATATATTTGGCGGCAGGATTCCCCACTTTGCAAGTCATAGCAGTAACTTTTTCCATCATAAGCACATACTCTAATTTTAGGATTAAAATAGCCAACCACTCCTTGATCTTTTATTGCTTTTACCTTAATTTCTTTTACCCAATTGCCACCAGCTATTGCCTCCCACCAAGTATTACTTTCTACAAATGTTGGACAATCAGCATATCCTTGATACGAAAGACCAAATATCAAGAAGAATATCAACGAAAAATTAAGCCTTACACTTCTCATAAAACACCGGTAACCACTCATTAACTTCTTCTCCTTTTTCCTTTATTGCCTCATACATATACTTTATAGTCTCTTTGTTAGCTGAAAGTACATGTATTTCTTGCATATTCTTTAAATCTAAATTTAAAGTTACTAATCCTTTGTACTGTTTTATCAAAAATAAACCTTCCTGTGTTGGCGTCTGCAGAATTATATTCAGCTCCTCTTTCGATAGAGAAAATGCTTTCATGTATAATCTATTTGCATTGACGTTCGGCATCAAGATTCTTGTATCAACATGTTTATCTAAATATTGAGTAAATTTGCTAGCAAATGCGAGATTTAAATTTTCAGTACTTAGGATTACTACAACATTTAGTTCCGTCATTCTTTGCATCCAGTTATCAAACTCTTTCTCTGTAGGAAAAATATTACTTATCTCCCACGCTTCATCCAAAACAAGTATTGCAGGCGAGCCATCACATTTTGCCTCAAAAGAATATAAAAAATAGTAAAGTATCACGGACATACATTCCTTTTGTTTTGTAAGGTTTGCGGTGTTGAGAGATATAATTTTTGTTTCCCAGTCAATATCTGATTCATCACCATCTTGAAATAAGTAAGCAAAGTCACCATCGTCACACCATCTACTTATCTTACCCCCAAGGAGCAAGAGCACCTCAGAAATTTGTGAAATAGAACGTGATTCCTTGGGTATAGCAAATATAGAATCCACAATTTTTCTTATCTTTTCTTCTACGTCCACCAAGCTCGTATCGGCTACCATTCTTCTGATCAGTTCAACCAACATATTGCGATTGGAAGCACTATCTTCAATGTTTAGTGGATTAAATTTTAGGCTTTTGTCCTTATATTTTGGATCGATTATGTAATATTTACCACTCACTGCTTTAGTAAAAATTATCGACTTTCCAGTGTTATCCAATATGACAGTTCTTGGGTTAAACTTTCTTGATTCTGATAATAGGAAATTAATGAGTGAAGTTCTGCCTGAATTTGGAGCTCCAAGTATCGTAGTATGGCCATTATTTCTTTTTCCATGGAAATTAAAGAAGTAAGGATTTCTTTCTCTTGAGAAAAAAACTGTTACCGCTTCTTTCCACCTTCCTCCTTTTAATGTACCTGACGTAAAATCATGCAGCATAGCAAAACTGCAAGCATACTTTGCTAATATATTTTTCGGTTGTGTAATAAAAGTAAAATTGCCCGGAAGTTGTGCCCAAAAATGACTTTCCATATGTAAATCAGTTCTAAATATCATGAAGCCAATTAATGACATTATAGAAGATAAATCACTAATATTTTCGGCTAACTTATTCCTATCGTCTGCAAATATTGTAAAAATAATTTTCTGTTGGCAAAAGTCTATACTAGAGGTCTTTTCAAGCTCTATTATTTCTTCAATTCCTGAATTTTTAAGTAAGGTATTATCCTCACTAATTTGCAGCATGTTAATTTGTTTGTTAAATTCTTTTATTGCCTTACTATTACTAGTAAATATCATTATTTCTGTAATGATAAATTCAGATTCAAGCTGCAAGCATCTATCTATATTGCCTAAAGAGATTTCCCGGTATTCCTTTATGCTGAAAATAGAGCCAAATTTCTGTTGACTTTCAAATATTGTTTGAAACGTATTAAAACCAAAAGCTATTTTAAAATTTCTAATATATTGCGACAGGTCCCCTTCATGTATTGGATAATCTTTGTGCGTTAATGTAACAATATAGTGGAGAAATTCTATCATTTCAGAATATATTTTACCTTCACTAAATCTTAGACCCAGTTTTTTAGCTCCAAAAGGTCCTAAATCACTGTGAATTAAGTCAGTTATCTTTTGCAACTCCTGGTGGCTTCCTTGTAAAGACAGCTTATGCTTATTCTTTATTCTATTAAAAAAAAATGAATTATTAGTATGCTTGCCAAAATCGCTAAACAATATTACAATATATAATTCATTTATATACTGTAATTTACTATCAGTAAGTTTATCAAACCGCGCTGAATGTAGCTTATCAGAGAAGTCTTCAGTTTTATTCCATTTTAAGCTCAACTTATTGCGCTTTCTAACGGTATGAATCCAAACGGTAAAATATAGGCTATTAATATTTTTTGATATGCTTTTTCTAATTTCAGTTCTAAGGTCGCTGTAGTTATCAACAGAAGAATAATCTTCTAACTTGATTATTTTTAACAATTCTCCCTGTTTTGTTAGTATGGTTTCTTCATCGTAATGACAAGCATACGGAATGAAATCTAAATCAATGCTTTCTAGTAATGCTAAGTTGTTCTTTTTTTCAAACTTAGAGTTAATTGCTGGTACTTTTAGCTGCATATGCGTATTCAATAAAGATAATTAAAAAAGATAAAAATACTATCTTAATTTTTATCTTTTTTTTCGCTATCGGATTGTAATTTTATATCTTTTGCAAAGTTAAATTTTTCTTTTAAGTAGTCTGTTGCCTTTTCTGTACTACCGAACATCAGGACCAGTACACCAAACATTATCATAAAAAAGATTAGACCTCTGAACACTACTGCAAGTATCACCGCAGCTATACACAACCCTATGATTGTTGAAGGACTCATATTTTCTACAGTATCTTTAATTGAAAATGAAGAAATAAAATTTTTTACCGTTTCTTGTACATCCTTTAACTCATCACTCACCGAACTTGCTTCGCTAGAATATGATGCAAAAATGAAACTTAATAAGGCTATAAAAACCAAAACTTTATTCAATTGAATGCGCATCAACTAAACACCTTTTAAACATTCCTCAAATATAACAACTTTTATATCAATAGGCAAGAACTGAATTCACTTATCCACTACAAGTAACACATATTTAATTTTTACCGCTGTGAACATGCTGTAAGCTCTTTATCATCAACAAGAGGACTCACATTAATGGATATTAATTTACTTGATAGGAAGTTTGAATGCAATTCAGCTACTGCTGCTATAGCAAACACTGCAGCCATAGCAAGTAGTCCTGCTCCTATCAATCCTGATGTCATTGCTCCTGCAACAATGCACCCTATTGTGGAGAGAGCACAACCTGCTACAAATGCAACGTGAAGATTTCTGTTATTGGGTTGTTTAAGTGGAATATCTTCACCCTTTTTCTCATTCACAGGAAGTTTCTGCACAGTTGTAATGGTATTTTTTTTGTCCTTTTTTTCTTCGGATTGCGTTGAATCTTGTATCCGACTGCCTGTCATCTGAGTAGTTTGACTATTTGGATCCATACTTTCTTTTTCTCTGGATCCCAGTGTCAAGCACTGGGATGACACCTGTGGCTCTTCTGGTGCAGCTTGCTCTGGTTGCATTTGATTCTCATTCTCTTTTTGCGGATCGTTATTTTCTCCAGCAGAGCTTAATATTGAGCTCATACTGCTCCTTCTACTACTTATTGGTGATTCTAAACTTTCTTCACTCGGTTTGCGTGAACTTACTCCACTATCTGAGTCACTAGCACATACTTCTTCTTTAGTTGGACTTTCTACATTATTTTCTGTCATCCCAGTGCTTGACACTGGGATCTCTTTTTTTATGGAATTAATAGGTTGTTCTTCTATTTTTGAATCTTTATTGCTGCTCCTTTTAATAATCCCTGAAATTATTTCTAATATTTTCCCTCTTCTTGTTGGTGATCTTTGTGATTGTTCTATTTTATTGTTAAATACTGGAAGTTTGACCTCTAATTCCATTACTCCTGTTTCCAACACTGGAAGAAAGTTTTTGGTGTAATAATTATAAGATTCTTCTTGCTCTTTCAGTGATTTTTCTAATTCAATTAATACATTAGGATTAGCCTCTTTCTTGAACAACTCTATGCATTTTTTGATAGTTCCATCTCCATTTTTTTTTGGGCTTTCATGATTATGTGTTTTTTTTGTTACCTTTTTGTATATAGTGTTGTGCAATTGTCGGTTAATATCTCCTGTATTATTCTGAGATTTTTTTAAAGGACTTAGCATAACATTCCTCCATACATAATAAAATGTATAGATACCTCTTTAGCGTTAATTTTACATTAAAACTGGGCAATTATGCCATATATGGATAATTTGCTTATTGGAAAGTCACTTAACCATTTGCTTTCTAATTACTGGGTTTTCTACTTCTACAGATTTGCTATCAATATAATTACTTGCCTGTTGAACTAACATATTCACTACTTCTTTTACAGGCTTTTCCTTATCAACCATGCCAACACTTTGGCCAGCCATTAAAGATCCCGTTTCAACATCTCCATCAATTACTGCTCTTCTTAAAGCTCCAGCCCAGAATTTTTCTATTTCAAGCTGCCCATCTTCTTTTGAGATCTGTCCCTTTTGGTATTCATCAATAACTTCTTTTTGACGCTTCATAAAGTCATCGCTTGCTTTGTTGGCTATAGCTCTTACTGGAATTACAGGAAAATCAGCACTTATCTGTACAGAAGGTATTGCATTACGTGCGGCTGATTTAATAAATACTTCCTTAAAATTTTTGTGGGCAATCGACTCATTAGTGCAGACAAATAATGTGCCTATTTGACAGCCACTTGCTCCCATTTCTAAGTAATTAACTATCACTTCGCCTCTGCCTATTCCACCTGCAACAAACACTGGTATTTGTTCATTTTTAAAATGAGGCAATATTTCTTGTGCAAGAACAGAAGTGCTAACTGGCCCTATGTGCCCACCTGCTTCCATTCCTTCTATTATTAACGCATCTACTCCCATTTTTACTAACCTTTTCGCAAGGCTTAATGCTGGTGCAAAGCACATAACTTCAATGCCTGCACTCTTAATTTTTTCTATATTAGGCTTCGTTGGTAATCCGCCAGCAAGCACTATATGGCTTACTTTCGTTTCAATACACACATCTATCAACTCACTCAACTTTGGGTGCATAGTAATTAGGTTTACACCAAATGGTTTGTTAGTTAATTTTTGTGTCTCTATGATTTCCTTTTCCAGTAAGTCTGGAAACATTGCACCACATGCAATCACACCAAAACCGCCAGCGTTTGAGATTGCTGAAACCAAGTTTCTCTCTGAAACCCAGCTCATAGCACCACCCATTATCGCAAACTCACTGCCAAGAAAATCTGTTCCTTTTTTCCAGAGGCTACTTAACATATAACCTATATCATACGTTTAAAAATGTTTTGTTTATCTATAAATGTGTGCTTCAAAGCGCCAAGTATATGTAAGATTATAAAGAGTACCATAAAATATGCAAGCATCGAATGTAGCTCATTAGCCGTGTTAGCTAGGTCTTTGTTTTGATTAATCAACAAAGGGATATGAAAAAAATACTTGATCTTTTTGCCAGAAGCAGAAGACATAACATAGCCAGATAGTGGCATTAGCACCATTAAAGAATATAAACCAAAGTGTACTGTTTTACTTGCATTGATTACAAACCGAGAAAAATTTGCTGGAAGTGGTGGAACATAAGTAAAGACGCGAAAAAATATGCGTACTATGATTAATCCAAGAATAGTGATACCGCAAGCCTTATGAATAGCGTATATGTTGAACTTAATCTCATTGCTAAGTGGTAAGCTTTTCATATAAAGTCCAGAGCAAAGCATACCGATAATAAAAACAGCCATCAACCAATGGATAACTCTTAAACCTAGGCTATATTTATCGTTTTCCATTTTGATTACCCTAAAGTAGCATTTATATAATAGAAAAACTATTTTTCAATCAAAATTATTAAAGCAATTTAGATTTACCGACAATGTAGCTATACAAATTCAAGAGCAATCCTGTCATCTAGGTAGCTGATAGAAACGAAAAACTTCCTTGACACATTTCGCCAGCCCCCTTATCATGAAACTGAAGGTATTCAGTTATCTTCATCTGTGCAGATTAAACAGCAAAAAAACAACGTAGTTGGCGTCTTATTTTTAATTTTTCGCACTATGTGCACCTTATGTCTTCACAATATTTCTGGGTTTTTACCCATATAAGCTGAAACGCGCTTATAAGTCGTTTAAGACAGTATAGTACGCCAATTTGAAGGATTAGAGAGTGAACACTAATTACCACGGGGTTTCTTTTGCCTTTTTTTCTGCTTAGTAAATTTCTTAAACATTTTAGCTAAGGTTAGTTGCACTTAAAAGCAGCTAAATTGCAGTGTTTAAGACTTAAAAAACGCCAATACTGAAAATAGACAATGACCAGGGTTTCTTTTGCCTTTTTTTTCATTTGGTAAGTTTCTTAAATATTTATAGCTAACATGAAGCTAAGTACGAACTTTGTTAAACACAACAAATGGTGTCATTCCAGTGCTCCTTTTTTTGTCATCCCAGTGCCCAGACACTGGGATCCAGGAAAGTTTGCTTGTGAGCAAGCAAACTATCATAGAAAGTGGTTACAACGTTTTCGATGAGATTGCAGAAAGGCTGGATTCCAGTGTCAAGCACTGGAATGACATCATAGGGGCGCTGGAATGACGCCATTATAGAGGAAACCAGTGTCACACTACTAGGATGACACCCTGACAACCGTCATCCCGCTACGTGTTAGCGGGATCTAGAGATACCGCGAATGAATCTACAACTGTACGAACATTGTCTAGCAGGAGGGTGTCATCCCAGCGCCTCTATGATGTCATCCCAGTGCTTGACACTGGGATCCAGGAATTTTATTAAGTTGGTAAGCATAAAAGTAGCCGTTTTATGTTAAAATACAACGTTTTGATGATTATGAAAAGGCTGGATCCCAGTGTCAAGCACTGGGATGACACCATCTGCCACGCAAATTGCCTGCAAATTGCAATGTTCGTACAGTTGTGGAATGAATCGCGGTATGACGGTTCGTGGCAGCATGACGGTTCGCGGCGGGATGACGATAAGCTCGTCATCCCGCTACTTGTTAGCGGCTAAGAGCTTATCCGCAAACGAAAAAAAGTATAGTATATGAGTTTTAAAAATGGGGTTAGAAATGAGAAAAAAGTATCCTACAGATCTTAGTGAAAGAGAGTGGTCGCTAATAGAGAAACACTTTAGAGTATCATACAAGAAAGGAGGAAGGCCGCTAAAACATAGCAAAAGAGAAGTATTATCGGCAATTTTTATGTACTACGTACAGGATGTCAATGGCGCTATTTACCGCACGCCATGGAAGAAAGTATATGAACAATTTAGGAGGTGGAAAAAGCAAGGAATTTTCGAAAAAATGAACTACGATATCACTAAATATAGTAGGTCAAAAATGGGAAGAAACGAGGAGCCAAGTGCTTGCATAGTAATCTGTAAAAACGACAGAAAAAGGGGGGTCAAAGGTTATGATGGGGGTAAAAAAGTAAAAGGTAGAAAAAGGTACATAATCTCAGGGTTTTATATTAGGCTGTTATGTGGGTGCTGCTAGTGAAAATGACAGAGATGGTAGCATTGGATAATATAAGGAAAAAATATACTAACGTTAAGAAAATGTGGTCTGATATGGGGTATCAAGGAAGAAATTTAAAGGAGTACATAGAAAAAGAGTACGGAATAGACATTAAAATTGTTAAAAGGCCTCCATGTAGGTTTTGGGTACACAAAGACACACCACCTGAACTACTACCAATGAGGGAACAGGGGTTTAAAGTACAGTCAAGAAGATGGGTTGTAGAAAGGACTTTTGCTTGAGGAATAGAAGGCTATCAAAGGAATATTTACAACATCCACTGAAAATTTCATATACCTGGCTATGAGTAGGGTTATGTTAAGGAGGGAATATGCTTGAGTTTACCAGTTTCCGGACAAGCTCTGAGAAGGATTCTATCCATAAGCAATAAAACGCCAATAACAGCACATCCAAATAGCGGGATCATAGAGCCAATCATTCCCCCTGCAATCAAGGGCGATAAATTAGAACAATACTTAAAAGCTATGGTATTGGCTATAAGCCCTACGGACCCTATGGTTATTAATGCATACGATGCAAACTTTTTTTGATCAGGCATGATAATCCTCTTCATTGATGTAATCCTTCATTATTACATAATGTTGCAACCAATGTCAATTATATAACTGAGGGTTTTTAATTGACTTTCAACGTACTTCAGTCTATACAATTCTAATATCTTAAACTATCGGATATGCCTGATCTAAAGACAATGATGTTAAATTTTGGCCCTCAGCATCCGGCTGCACATGGAGTGTTGCGTCTTGTTTTGGAGATGGATGGTGAAGTAATCGAGAGGGCAGATCCCCATATTGGGCTTTTGCACCGCGGTACTGAAAAATTAATAGAACATAAAACGTACCTTCAAGCTTTGCCTTATTTTGATCGCCTTGATTATGTATCACCAATGTCACAAGAGCATGCATATTCACTGTGTGTGGAGAAATTGTTGCAATGCGAAATTCCAATTAGGGCAAAGTATTTACGTGTCTTGTTTTGTGAACTGACGAGAATACTAAATCATTTACTGAACGTTTCTTCTCAAGCGCTTGATGTTGGAGCAATGACCCCTCTTTTATGGCTCTTTGAAGAAAGAGAAAAAATACTGGAATTTTACGAAAGAGCTTCAGGTGCAAGGTTTCACGCAGCTTACATCAGGCCAGGTGGAATTGCAGCAGATGTTCCAGAAGGTTTGATTGAGGATATTGCAAAGTTTATAGAGCAATTTCCAAAGTATATAGACGATGTTGATGAACTTTTAACAGAAAATAGAATATGGAAGCAACGCACTGTAGGAATTAGTGAAATATCAATTAAACAGGCACTTGATTGGGGCTTTAGTGGCCCAATGCTGCGCGCTGCTGGGCTTGCTTGGGATTTGCGAAAAAGCCAGCCATATGAAATATATGATCAGCTAGATTTTGATATACCGATCGGCCAAAATGGCGACTGTTATGACCGTTATCTAGTTAGAATGGCAGAGATCAGGCAGTCTGTTAGCTTAGTGAAGCAGTGTATAGAGAAAATGCCTGAAGGGCCAGTAAAAACTGAAGATAGAAAAATTTCTCCACCGCCAAGAGCGGAGATGAAAAAATCTATGGAAGCTCTCATCCACCATTTTAAACTTTATTCGGAAGGGTATCATGTACCAAAAGGTGAGGCTTACACAGCTGTTGAGGCACCAAAAGGCGAGTTTGGAGTGTATATAGTTTCAGATGGTACCAATAGACCTTACAGATGCCGAATAAGAGCACCTGGCTTTGCGCATTTACAAGCTTTGGATTTTATGGCAAAAGGACACATGCTTGCCGACGTTGCAGCAATTATTGGCTCACTCGATATAGTTTTTGGTGAGGTTGATAGGTAATTATTGGTATCCGTTCAGGATAGCGGCAAGGTAGTATAACCATAGAGTAAAAGTGAGTTTACAACAAATGGTGTCATGCAAGTAGCTGACACATAACTGTACGAACATTTGTTTGCAAAGGCAGTATGTTAAGTGTTATAGCCGATTTTGCCTCAAACACAAAGGCAGTGCCTTGACTACTTGGATCCAGAAAAATTGATTGTGCACTATACAACATTTTCGTGTCCGTTCAGGATAGCGGCAAGGTAGTATAACCATAGAGTAAAAGTGAGTGTACAACAAATGGTGTCATCCCAGTGTCAAGCACTGGGATGACACCATTTGTTGTACACTCACTTTTTCTTGATTTTTTGGTTTATCTTGTCTACCTATTTTGCCACTCTGCTGAACAGATACACTCAACTAATGGTCAATACATCTTCTATTAAAAATTGTACAAATTCATTGCCATTCCAGTAATTCATAGAGATTTTACCCAAAATAGCTTTAACATTACCCTGCATGATAGCAGAGCCAAGATGAGTATTTGCAGAACGAAATGCAATAGCTCTTACCATAATATTATCATCAGCAATAAAACATTTTATATGGTCAACTCCTATAACTTCAGGTTTTCTTATCTTTGCTCCTTGGATAATAAACCTTGGTTCAGGATTCCCAACTCCAAATGGTCCCAAGCGTTGCAATTGATTCCATAAAGATAAATTTATTGCTTTAGCAGTTACTATACTATCAGCTTTTAAAGTTTTCTCATTTATAGAGTTTGAAAATCTTTCAGTAAAAAAATCATGCAAATCATTTATTTTGTCTTCTTTAATTGAAAATCCTGCCGCCATACTATGGCCACCACCTTCAATAATCAAATTTATAAACTTTGCGGAAAGGACTGCAGCACCGATATCAACTCCCAAAATTGATCTACAGCTTGCTTTTCCTATTCCATTGTTTAAAGACATCACTATCGTTGGTAAGTGAAACTGCTCCTTTAGCCTTGATGCAATTATACCGATTATCCCCTGGTGCCAATTGCCACTTACCATTATAAAATTTACACCTAATTGGGCAAATTTTTCCGCTTGTGCTGTGGCTTCTAAGAGAGCCTCATTTTCTAACACTTTCCTTGCATTATTCAAATCTATTAATTTTAGCACGATTGAATGTGCCTCTTCTTCATCATCCGTAGAAAGTAGCCGTGCACCAAGCGATGCTTCTCCGATTCTTCCTCCAGCATTTATGCATGGCCCAATACTAAACCCTAACCGCGAAACACTTGGTTTTTCAAGGATTCCCAAAGCATCAAATAAAACACGCAAGCCAACGTTTTTTCTTGCTGACATCACTTTTAATCCTTGTGAGACAAATGCTCTATTTAGGCCGGTAATCTGCATAACATCACAGACAGTTCCCAGGGCAACCAAATCCAGCAGATCAAATAAATCTGGTTCTTTTTTGTTGGTAAAAAATCCTTGCTCACGTAGGCTTTTATTAAGAGCAACAATTAGCAGAAATGACACTCCAACTGCTGCTAAGTTATTATAAGGAGAGCTCTCATCAAGGCGGTTTGGGTTAACAACTGCTACGGCGCTTGGTAATTTTTCCGTACCAAGATGATGATCGACAACTATAATATCAAGACCAAAGACCTTTACATCTTCTATTGGTTGATATGCAAGCGTACCACAATCAACGGAAATACATAAATCGATCCCGTTTTTTTTAAGTTGTAATAAAGCATCTGTGTTTAATCCATAGCCCTCATCAACACGATCTGGAATGTAGATTATAGAGTGTATACCGATTGCTCTTAGGTACCTGTTGATCAATGCTGACGACGTTGCACCATCAACATCATAGTCACCAAATATTGCAATGTTTTCATTATTTTTTATTGCCCGTATTATACGAGAAACAGCTTTATCCATATCAAGAAGGTGAAAGGGATCTGGTAATAGCAATCTGATTAGTGGATATAAGAAGTCGCTTGCATTTTCTATGTTAACACCACGAGTAACCAATATTCTTGCTAGTACTTCTGGCAACTCAAATCTCTGTATAAGAGTTAAGATTTCCCTTTGATCTGCTTCTTGTAACTTCCACAATGCATTTGTTATGCTGCGCTTTTCAATTTCAAGTAGCATATTCTTTGTAAATAAAACTACTTTACCAGAATTTTTAAGCTTGTTCTATAATTGTATTAGACTTCTGCATAACCTAAACTAAGCAGAAAAAAGGTGTCATCAAAGTAGCTTGACACTGGTTCCTTTATGACGGTGTCATGAAAGTAGCTGACACTGGAATGGCTTTGTTGCATCGCTACTTATGAAAGGCTAACTATAGTTAGGATTATAAGCAACCTATTGAAAATCTTGTTTTTTTGCAATCAATCTGATCAAATTTAAGAATAGTAATTTATTATTTATATTAATAAACTTAATTCTATTGAAAATAGCTAAAGCATTGAAATTCTTGAATTTTAGCCGGATTAGTGAGTGGTAGTGAAATTTCTTTTACTCAAATTTAGGTATTCACTGACCGTTCTTGTTATAAATACCAGAATAATAAGCTACTGATATTCTCCATCTTTTTTATCTTTAATCCATCATAGCTAGCGATGCAACAAAGCCATTCCAGCGTCAAGCTACTTGCATGACACCATCACAGAGTGAACCAGCGTCATACACACATCCCTTTGGTGACAACGTTTGTTGATGCAAGATTATATCTTGAAAAAATTAAGTTTTAATGCTATAAAATAATTGTAAATTTTGTCTCTGTGGTAGCTTTATGAATGTTGAAAGTAAAAAAATACATGATGCTAAAATAAAATTACCAATATTTCTTGATTATCAATCTACTACTAAAGTAGATCCCCGTGTTTTAGAGGTGATGATACCTTACTTTGGTGAGTTCAGTAATGCACACTCTCGCAGCCATTCATTTGGTTGGACTGCTGAAGAAGCAGTGGAAAAAGCAAGGAAACATATCGCTGATCTGGTGAACGCAGATAGCAAAGAAATTATCTTTACCTCAGGTGCAACTGAGTCAAATAATACGGCAATCAAGGGCGTTGCTCACTTTTATAAAAATAAAGGAAATCATATAATAACTGTCTGCACGGAGCATAAGTGTGTTCTGGATTCTTGTCGGCATCTGGAAAATGAAGGCTTTAAAGTTACATATTTGCCTGTTAAGCAAAACGGAATTATAGATTTATTAAAGCTTGAGGAAGCAATTACTGATAAAACAATCCTGGTTTCAGTGATGATGGTAAATAATGAAATCGGAGTAATTCAGCCTGTAAAGGAGATTGGTAAAATATGCAGAAAGCATAATATATTTTTCCACACAGATGCAGCTCAAAGCTTTGGAAAAGTTCCAATTGATGTTAATGAGATGTGCATTGATCTTATGAGTCTCTCTAGCCACAAAATTTATGGACCTATGGGAATAGGTGCATTATATGTCCGTAGAAAGAATCCTCGTGTTAGGCTGATACCACTAATTAGTGGTGGTGGACAAGAAAGAGGTATGCGTTCTGGAACAGTTCCAACACCTCTTGCAGTTGGTTTTGGTGAAGCGGCACGTATTGCTAGAGAAGAAATGAAAAAAGAAACAACTAGAGTGGAAGAATTAAGGGATATTTTGTATAACAAGATAAAAGAAGCGTTTCCTGATATCGTTTTAAATGGTGATTATGAAAATAGAATTCCTGGCAACCTAAACTTGAGCTTTCCCTATGTTGAGGGTGAGTCTCTCATCATGGCAATCAAGGATTTAGCAGTAAGTTCTGGTTCTGCGTGCACGTCTGCGTCTCTTGAGCCTTCCTATGTCGTACGGTCGCTAAATAATGGCCATGACCTTGAGCATTCATCAATTAGATTTGGCCTAGGCCGATTTACAACTAAAGAAGAAGTTTTGTACGCAGCAGATCTTGTTGCTAAAAATGTTGGCCGACTGAGAGAAATGAGCCCACTTTGGGAGATGGTACAAGAAGGAGTAGATTTGAACACCGTGAAATGGGACTCTCATTAAATGTATCCGTTCCAACTGCAAATGCACTTTGAAAGTATCTGTTCAGGGGAGTGGCTAATGTGCAAATATTGAAGCAAAGTGCGTGACACACAGCTGTACGAACATTTGTTTGCAAAGGTAATTTGCACAACAAATGGTGTCATTCCAGTGCTTGACACTGGAATCCAGATACGATTTCATCATATAAATCTTTCCATTCTTGATTTGTTTTTTCAATTAAGTTTATTTTCCATTTTCTCTGCCAGCTTTTTAGAAGCTTTTCTTTACTAATTGCTAAATTTATGTCTTGAAACTCCTCAAAGTAGACTAATTTACTAACATTGTACTTTGACGTGAAACCGGAAATGGCTTTGCTTTTATGCTCCCAAATTCGTTTGATTAAATTTGATGTTATACCTATATACAGGGTTCCATTTCGTTCACTTGCAAGTATATAAACATAATAACTTTTCATATATAGTAACCTGGATCCCAGTGTCTGGGCACTGGGATGACACCATTTATTGTAACTCACATTTACTCTATGATTATCTTTTTAGATCACCTTGTCTACCTATTTTGCCACTCTGCTGAACGGATACCTTTGAAATTACTCTGTAACCGTTCACACTTAGTTCTTCAATCTCACTAATAGAAAGGCCAGTAAACTTGACAATAGTGTTGACATCAACATTATTAGCCAGCATTGCTTTTGCGACTTCAATTTTTCCTTCCTCTTTACCGATTTTGATGCCTCTTTCTTCGCCAATTTGTATACCTTTCTCTTCAGCAAGGTCAAGTCTGTATTCAAGGATGGCTTCTTCCTTACGTAGATCCATTATTCTTTCTTCATACGCTATTAGATCTTTTTCATTCCAGCTAAACCTGTCTAATTCATCGTAGGCTAACTTTATTATTGGTGCTTTTTCTGCTATTTTCCTTAAGTCTTCTTCCGTAGTTTCATCTGCATATTTGAAGAAAAACAACCAACGATCCACTATACTTTCTAGCTGTTCTTCCTTATTCTTTGGAAATTTTGGCAACTCAATAAATATAAAATAGAAATCTTTTAGATCATGCTCATTAGTGTCTTCATCTCGAATAGTATGCTTTGATTTGTACTCAGATTTATTAGGAAACAGTACACAATCTGCTATAGCAATAAAGATAATTTCCTTAAGGTTATGATACTGGTCACCTTTATCAGCTTGCCTTGAGTAAGCTTTAGCAGCATAGTATTGAGCACGGTTTTCAAAGCCGAGATTATGTGCCTTTTTCTACCTTTTACTTTTTTACTCCCATCATAACCTTTGATCCCCCTTTTTCTGTCGTTTTTACAGATTACTATGCAAGCACTTGGCTCCTCGTTTCTTCCCATTTTTGACCTACTATATTTAGTGATATCGTAGTTCATTTTTTCGAAAATTCCTTGCTTTTTCCACCTCCTAAATTGTTCATATACTGTCTTCCATGGCGTGCGGTAAATAGCGCCATTGACATCCTGTACGTAGTACATAAAAAATTGCCGATAATACTTCTCTTTTGCTATGTTTTAGCAGCCTTCCTCCTTTCTTGTATGATACTCTAAAGTGTTTCTCTATTAGCGACCACTCTCTTTCACTAAGATCTGTAGGATACTTTTTTCTCATTTCTAACCCCATTTTTAAAACTCATATACTATACTTTTTTTCGTTTGCGGATAAGCTCTTAGCCGCTAACAAGTAGCGGGATGACGAGCTTATCGTCATCCCGCCGCGAACCGTCATGCTGCCACGAACCGTCATACCGCGATCCATTCCACAACTGTACGAACATTGCAATTTGCAGGCAATTTGCGTGGCAGATGGTGTCATCCCAGTGCCCAGACACTGGGATCCAGTTTTCCATATAATCCCATCAAGAACGTTGTGTTTTAACATAACACTTTTATGCTTACCAACTTAGTGCCCAATCTGGATCCAAGTAGTCAAGGCACTGGGATGACAAAGGAGGGCATTACTCCAGTGTCAGCTACTCAGATGACACCTTTTTTCTACTTAGTTTGGGTTATGCAAGAAGTCTAATGAAGTGAAAATAAATTTATTTACCAAAATAGAGTTGCCTTGGTCTACAGATCTTAGTTTCTTTATCATTTATCATTTCATACCACTGAGTAACCCAACCAGTGGTTCTTGCAAGTGCAAAAATAGGCGTGAACATATTTGAGGGAATATCGATAGCATTCATTATTATACCTGAGTAAAAATCAACATTTGGATATAACTTACGCACAATAAAATATTCATCCTTTAAAGCTATTTCTTCAAGTTTTTTTGCAATTTTGAGCAATTCATTATTTTGTTCTAGTTTACTTAGAACCTCATGGCAAGCGTCTTTCAATATGCGCGCGCGCGGATCATAATTTTTATAAACACGATGTCCAAATCCCATCAATTTAAATGGATCTTTATCATCTTTAGCTTTTTCGATGAATTTATCTATATCTCCACTTTGCTCTATCTCTTTTAGCATATTTATAACTGCCTCATTAGCTCCACCATGTGCTGGTCCCCAAAGTGTAGCAACTCCTGCAGAGAGGCTTGCAAACAGATTAGAACCAGCCGATCCCACCAGTCTGACAGTTGCTGTAGAAGCATTTTGCTCATGGTCAGCATGGAGAGTAAATATTTTATCCAGAGCTTTTGCAAAAAGGGCGCTTTTATCATTATCAACAGCATCGCCAAATATCATCTTTAAGAAATTTTCACTGTAACTTAATTCATTGTTAGCATTTATGAATTCCTGATTGTTGATATGCCTATAAATCATTGCAACAATTGCAGGAACTTGTGCTATTGCAGAAATTCCAAAATCTAGATCTTCACCATTGATATTGTTGCCATGCTTTTCATGGTAAGATGCTGACAAACTTGCAAAACATGCAATTAAAATCGACATAGGGTGAGCAGTTTTTGGAAATGCTTTGATTACATTTGTAACTTGCTCTGATACTTTGGATAATTTTTGTATTTTGAGAAGAAATTTTTTGTGTTGCTCTGAACTGGGTAATTCACCATAGAGCAATAAATAAATCACAGCAGTAAAACTATTATTCTCTGCCAAATCAGCTATATCATGTCCCCTATATTTAAGAACTCCTTCATCTCCATCAATGAATGTAACTGTGGAAGAGCATGAAGCTGTAGAAACAAACCCCGGATCATAAGTGAATAATCCTGTCGTCTTATATAAATCCTTGATATTTAACACGTCAGGACCTATTGTTCCACTTAATACAGGTAGCTCGATTTTTAATCCATTACTTAGTTCTAATAGCACTTTTTTATCCATCACTTAAGCTACTTAAATTTTATACAGAATATACAAACTGAAGAGTATATATTAATACAGTTAACTTTACATTAACCGTATTAAGCGGTCATCAATGCTTTTACTTTTGCATTTAAGCGACTTATTTTACGCGCAGCAGTATTCCTATGAATAACACCTTTATTTACACACTTGTGTAAATTAGATTCAGCATTCCGAAATGCCAGAACAACATTTTCTTTGTCGCCAGACTTGATTATATCAACCAATTTTCTAATAGAGGTGCGAGTTTTACTTTTCCGCATCTTATTTATTAAAGTGCGCTTTGCTATTACCTTTATCATTTTTTTAGCACTCTTATGATTTGCCATATATTAATACCTAAAATACTATACTTTTCTTTTAATTATAAAGTTTTTTTGTTAATTTGCAATATCAGTTTTTTCTATGGTTAATCTACTGCTTCTCTCTTCAATAATTTTTTCTAAACTTTGCAAGAATTCATTTTTGTTTAACCCAGGATATATTGGGGGCAATATTTCTATTACTGCTTTTCCGGGATTCTTTCTCAGAGAAAGTATGCTTTTTGGCCAAAACAAACCAGTGTTTAAAGCAACCGGTAACACAGGAACAGATAATACGCTATATAAAGCAGCAATACCTGGTTGATATTTTATATTTTGGTTTATAGTCGTTCTTGTACCTTCAGGAAATATTATTATGCTTCTATTTTCTTTTATACGCATTTTTGCTAGTTTGATTATATGGCGTATAGAACTGATACCATCTGAACGGTTAATAAAAATCATTTTCAGCGCTATGAGGTGCAAACCAATGAATGGAATCCATTTCAATTCACGTTTTAAAATAAAAACCGCTTTTCTAAATAGTAGTATAAAAATAAATGTTTCAAATGGAGATTGGTGTTTGGATGCAATTATAAAAGGTTGCTTAGGAATGTTTTCCATTCCCCTCACTTCATATTTAATGCCACATAATAAACGCAGCATGAACAATACAACTCTCACCGAGCAGACGAGGAAAATGGTTATTACACACTCAGGAAAGAAAATTACAGGGAGAGTAATTAAAGTATAGAATACTTCCCATAATATAAGGAAGAAGTTAAACAATAAACTTGAAATCACAAACTCACATAAATTTATTTAAATTTAACTTTACTACAAATTAAAAGCAATGAGTTTAATTATTGATCATCTGAGTAATAGGATGCGAATCAGCTAATTTGTCCTTTAACTTTTCGTTAGCAATATGAGTATATATTTGTGTTGTAGAAAGGTTAGTATGGCCAAGAACTTTCTGTATCAACACAATATTTGCTCCGCTATCCAGTAGATGGGTAGCAAAAGAATGCCTAATCACGTGTGGAGAGATCTTATTTTCATCAATATTGCATTTTCTTGCTAACTCCTTCATTAATTGACCGACCCTCTGCCTTGTAATTGGTTTATTAGGTTTATCACCTGGGAATAGCCAATCGGATTCCTTTCCGTTAGGGATCAGATTGTCACGAACTGATAAATAATTTCTAAGGCTCTGCAATGCTTGTTCATTAAAAAGAATTTGCCTCTCTCTACCACTTTTTCCTTTTATTATTATATAGCATTCTTTGTTATTACTGTTTATTAAATGTGACACTTCATATAACTTCATATTAATTAGTTCAGAAACACGCATTCCAGAAGAGTAAAGGATATCTAAAATCGCACATAGCCTTTTACTGCTTATCTCTTTATTCGATTCGCTTGCTGATTTTCTCACTGTGTCCATTAGCAAAAATATTTCTTCGACACTTAAATACTTAGGCAAAGGACGAGAAACTTTTGGATTCTTTAATTCAGCATCATTAGCCGGCGCTGGATTAAAATCTATTATTCCGTCATTAAATAGACACTTGTAGAAATTTTTCATAGCGGATATTTTTCTTGATATAGAGCTACTTTTATATTTTTTTTGTGTACATAGAGATTTCACATAATCTTTAATATTGGTTTTGTTTACACCAACCAAGGTAGTGCTGCTTTCTAATAAAAATTCTTCAAACTGGTGTAAATCCGAACGATAACTTTCCAGAGTATTTTGTGTAGCGGACCTCTCTGAAGCCAAAGCATCTATGTAATATGTTATGTAAAGATTTTCTTTTTTATTTTGCGACTGTTTATTTTTCATTATCAGCTCCTATATTTATTTCTTTGGCTATAATTTGATTAGAAGTGTTCCCTGTGTTTCTTATGAGAAAATATGAGACAAATAAAGCATTTATCAATAGAGTGAACATCACAAACTTTTGCTTTAACCTTTTTCTTAAATTTAATCTTACTCTTATCATAGTTAAATTATAACGTTAAATCTATAAAAAACACCTTATAAAGTGAGCTCTACTATAAATATAGAATACTTCTTAGCTGTATCTATCTATATTTATTATAACATAACATTTATTATAATTCTAACATGGACAGATAGAGATTTCAATTACGTTAGTGTTATGGGTATTAATAAATTTTTAATATATACCTTTACAAAGGAAGAAATCAAACGGCATCTTTTTTTAATAAAGTGCTAATAAAAGGAACGGTCACATTTGACCCTATAGATTCATTATCTATCTTCTCTATAATTTTATCAATGCTATAGAAAGAACGTTCTATTCTTGCTAAAATATAATTAATCACTTTTAAATCAATTTTTAACTGTTTATCTGAAAATCGTTTTATTAGCATAATTCTTAATAATTCCTCGCTTGCAGGCAAAATTTTTACGCTGATAGTTGACAATATTCGAGAGCTTAAATCTCTTAGTTTGAAGTTAAGCTTTTTTGGTGAAATTGAAGAAGTGATTAGCAGCCTCTTGTCACTTTCTTTCATGTAATTGTAACAATGTAATAACATTGCTTCATCTTTAATGTTTTGTACGTCTTCTAAAATAAAAGCATCGCTATACCTAATCTCGCTTACAAAGTTATTCACATTGATAAAAATTGCATCGTTTATTGACTGCCAAATATGAGCAAGATGAGTTTTACCGGAGCTTTTAGGTCCAAAAAGAATCAGACATTTCCAAGATAAATCATTAACTACCGAATTATATACGTGCTTATTTTCATCTAAGATGATGTAATTTTGCCGACTATAATCAGCTTGATTGTTGTTAAATAAATTTAATTGCACGTTAAACCTCTTACGTAACCTCTTTCTGGTAGTAATTTTTGCGCAGAAATTTACTTACGCTCCTCAAATATCTCAGGTATTCTGGGCTCATTTCTCCTCTTACCATAAATTGATTATGCAAAAGGTCTGTTAGCCGTTTTTATAAAGCTCACTTTTAAAATATTTATTGATTGCATATTCTACTGATACATTGAACATTGCTATTATTGGAATAAAAAGTAATATACCTGTAAATCCAAAATATGAAGCGCATATAGTAATTCCCAGAATAATTACAGTTGGATGTATATGAACTTTTTTTCCTATTAATAAAGGAACTAATATGTTTGAATCTATTAATTGTCCAACACCAAATAATAGCAAAACAGCAGCACTTTCAAACCATCCACTAAATTGAGTAATAGCGCTCAAAAACCCAATAATGGTATATAATAATGGCCCTACGTAAGGTATGAACGTTAACATTCCTGATAAAATTCCAATAACAATAGAGTGTTCCAATCCGATTATGCTCAGGCTCACAGAATAAAAGACCATCATGACAATACATACATTTACCTGCCCCTTTAAATAATTAGATATGATGAAATCCACTTTGGAAAAATAATTTGCAACTTTTTCTCTATAAGGAATAGGAATTAATTTATTAGCTTTTTCTATAATTAAAGGCCAATCACGTAATATATAGAAAAACACTACAGGAGTAATCACCATTAATGATACCGTGTTAAAGCTTGAACTTAACACTTGGATTATAAAGTTACTAGCAATATCAAGAGCATTCATGAAATAAGATACATAGTCGCTGTAATTTTCTGCTAGATTTTTAGATAAGTGATCAAATAAGCTATCCTCGATTTTTATATTAAGAAATTCTAATACAGAGGGGATTACTTTAAGCTTTAATGAAGGCACTTTACTCACTAAGAAATTTAATATTGAGGTAATTTGAACATATATAATAGGTAAAACATATGTTATAACTAGTATAAAAGCTATTAATAAAACAAGTATTATAAAAATTACAGAACATAAACGCGGTATTCTATACTTTTCAAACTTGACTACTAGCGGATTAAACAAATATGCAATAACAATAGATATTAAACATGGAAAAATCATAGGACGCATCAGGAATAACATCCCTATTATAAAAAGCAGTATAAAACAAATAGTTATATGGCGTTTTTGCATGGGTTTAGCATAACTAATTTACTGAAAAATATACAGTTTATTGTAAATACTATCTATTCATTGTTTTATCAATTTTATTAAGTATTAGATCAGTAAAATTTTCACCCAATTCTTGACTGAATAAAACTTCGTTATGTGAACTGTCTCTAGATTTTTGCAAATTAACAGTTTTGATAAATTTTTCACATATCAATTTATCATTTTCTATTGCATGTGCCAATTGTGCAGGTTGCGGTATTAAGTCATCTCCTTCGCTATTAATAACTATTATTGGCATATTCAATTTTCCCTCATCTCGCAACTTTCGTATATCGTTCACTAGATCAAAATCTAGATCTAAAGCCTTTAGCAATTTTTTAAAAATGGATGAGGGCAACATACTTAAAATTTTTGCTTGAGGGATCGGAAAATGCCCTATTGCTGTATGAAAAGAGCTGAAAGTGCTAGTAAAAATAACACCTCCAAGTTTAACGTTTTTGTCTGCAAAGTGTTTCAAAACTGCCGATGCAACTGCTCCTCCAAAGGAATGGCCAAAAAGTATAATATTTTCAGGCCTCACACCCTTGTCCATTAATTCATTGATTTTTTCTATCGAGGGCTTAAGCAAACTTTGATCTCTATTTATAAAGGGAATAAAAATAAGCACCACGGATAAAAAAATGCAAGTTAGAGCAGCTAAGCTTGCTAAACCAACTACTCCAGCTGTTATGGGGCTTATAAGTAGTAATATTGCAATGGGCGCTGATACAGATGCCACGAGGAACAGAAAGCTAACTGCAGCATAAGTTATGTAGTTCTGAAATGCGCTTGGATATTTATGTGCATGGTTATTATTTGATCCATTTAAACCTTGTACATAATTGTGAGCACTTTTATAGTTATCCCCTATTCCATGAAAGAATATAAGGTGTATCTCATTTTCTTTATTACACTTAGTAATGTGCATTCTAGCATCGTATTATATCTTAATTAAGATGATACACTCTTTTTTTAAAACTGTAAATAACTTGTTACTATACACTTACGCTGAAAATGACAAATATGCACACTAACAGACTTAAGAAATACAAAATAGCAGCATTAATAGTTGCAGCGGGAGTAGGCAGTAGATGCAATTCTACGATTCCTAAGCAGTATACAAAACTGGCAGGTAAATCTGTTTTATTTCATACAATTAAAAGATTTCTGACTAACCAATATATAGATTACATAAGAATAGCAATTAATAGAGATCATGAAAATTTCTATGAGAAAGCTATATCACTAATTACAGACACTAAATTACTAAGCCCTGTATACGGAGGAGAAAGTAGGCAAAGTTCAGTTAAACTAGGGCTTGAAAGCTTACAAAAAATTAACCCAGATTTTGTAGTTATACACGATGCTTGTAGGCCTTTTGTGTCAAATGTTCTGATAGATAACTTGGCTCAATTCATGATTAATGATCAATATACAGGAGTAGTTCCAGCAATAGAAGTTGAAGATACTATGTCATTGGTGGGTAATAATTTCGTTGAATCTACGATTTCAAGAGGAAAACTCAGAGCCATACAAACTCCTCAAATTTTTAATTTCAAAGAATTATTATCGTGCCATCAATCAGACAAAGAATTTACTGACGATTCATCACTAATGGTAGAGCACAAAAAACATGTTGCAATTATTAAAGGTGAGAAAAGCAATTTTAAGTTAACCACAAAAGAGGATATCAATATGGCAAAGCTTCTTTTTGAAGAGCCAAAATTTCGTGTCGGAACTGGTTATGATATACATAAGTTCATTAAAGTTCAAAATGGTGCTGAGAGCTTTATAAAAATTTGCGGTGTGAAAATTGAGCACAACATGGCAATAGAAGCACATTCCGATGGTGATGTTGCAATACATGCAATCGTTGATGCAATACTCGGAGCACTGGGATGTGGCGACATAGGAGAACATTTCCCTCCTAGTTCCTCTGAATGGAAAGATTGCAATTCATCTCACTTTCTTGACTTTGCTGCTAAAAAAGCACAGGAAAAAGGGTACAGCGTGTCTAATTTAGATATTACTATAGTTTGTGAGGAGCCTAAAATATCGCCTTACAAAGTAGAAATGAAGAAATTCATATCAAAAGCATTAGAAATTGATGATGAATTTGTAAATATCAAAGCAACCACTGCAGAAAAATTAGGTTCTATTGGAAGAAATGAAGGAATAGCAGCATATGCTTCTGTGTTATTGCATACAAACTTTTATTGGAAATAGAAACGAAAAAACTTACTTGACACCCTTCGCCAGCCCCCTTATCATGAGACTGAAGGTATTCAGTTATCTTCATCTGTGCAGATTAAACAGCAAGAAAACAACGTAGTTGGCGTCTTATTTTTAATTTTTTGCACTATGTGCACCTTATGTCTTCACAATATTTCTAGGTTTTTACCTATATAAGCTGAAACGCGCTTATAAGTCGTTTAAGACAGTATAGTACGCCAATTTGCAGGATTAGAGAGTGACAACTAGCTAACACGGGATATCTTTTGCCTTTTTTTCTGCTTAGTAAATTTCTTAAACATTCAAACTAAGGTTAGTTGCATTTAAAAGCAGCTAAATTGCAGTGTTTAAGACTTAAAAAACGCCAATACTGAAAATAGACAATGACCAGGGCTTCTTTTGCCTTTTTTTTCGTTTGGTAAATTTTTTAATATTTATAGCAACATGAACTGGGCAGGAAGGTGTCATTCCAGTGCCCCTATGATGTCATTCCAGTGCTTGACACTGGAATCCAGTTTTCCATATAATCTCATCGAAAACGTTGTAACCACTTTCTATGCTAGTTTTCTTGTTTACAAGAAAACTTTCCTGGATCCCAGTGTCTGGGCACTGGGATGACACCATTCTTTTTCCTGGATTCCAAACTGGGATGACAGCTAGCCTGACAATCGTCATCCCGCTACGTGTTAGCGGGATCTAGAGATACTGTGACGGTATGACGTAGGACTGCTGTCATCCCGCTACTTGTTAGCGGCTGAGATACCGCGGCGGTATGACGGTTCGTGGCAGCATGACGTAGGACTGCTGTCATGCAAGTAGCTGACACTGGCATCCAGTCTTTATTATGCAGCCACTTGGTTAGAATCAAGTCTTCTGGATCCCAGTGTCTGGGCACTGGGATGACAAAAAAAGGAGCACTGAGATGACACCTCTGGGCACTGGGATGACACCATTCTTTTTCCTGGATTCCAAACTGGGATGACAGCTAGCCTGACAATCGTCATCCCGCTACGTGTTAGCGGGATCTAGAGATACTGTGACGGTATGACGTAGGACTGCTGTCATCCCGCTGCTTGTTAGCGGCTGAGATACCGCGGCGGTATGACGGTTCGCGGCGGCATGACGTAGGACTGCTGTCATGCAAGTAGCTGACACTGGCATCCAGTCTTTATTATGCAGCCACTTGGTTAGAATCAAGTCTTCTGGATCCCAGTGTCTGGGCACTGGGATGACAAAAAAAGGAGCACTGAGATGACACCTCTGGGCACTGGGATGACACCATTATAGAGTGAACCAGTGTCAGCTACTTACATGACACCATTTACAACCACTCCCCTACCCTTTCTAGCTGTTTATAGCTGTTAAATCTCAGGAATTTATCAAAATATGGAGAGGCAATAAAGGGTGTGGAATTACTTAAATAATTAGATAAAAAACCAGGCAGATCATTTTTTAATTCTTGCATTTTGTATCTATAATTTTGTATAGAAATAACTTTTATTTTATCATAATCAAGTTTCCAATAAGCAAGTTCTGAGACTTCCCTTCCGGTCACATACTCTACCGCTAAGGCTTGTAAAATTAATTGCGGAAAAAACCCCGACATCACTTCTTCATTGGAAGGTGGTGAACCAAGCTTATAGTCTATAATTGCTACTTGCCCACTTGGTAGATACTCAACTCTATCACATCTTGCTGTCAGTGAAATTTCTTGTGGCCTATTTGTCATCCAAGCCCTTTCTTTTGTCATTCCAGTGCTTGACACTGGAATCCAGTTTCCATTATACAATTGTTTGAAGTTTTCTGGATCCCAGTGTCTGGGCACTGGGATGACACCCTTCTTAGTGGAGGTTGTACAGCATCCGTACAGTTGTGTGTCACGCGCTGGAATATGGAATATCGGACAGGAAAAGCTCTTTTCTAGCTCAATATGGTTGCTTCGAGTCTCATCAAATTCGACAAAAGATTGAATCACCCTCTGTAGTCTTACCCACCACATATTTGAAAAATTAAACTGACTAGTCGAGAATGCTTCTCGTGCAATGCTCATCAGCGATTTTTTGTTGCGTAAATATCTTGCAAGAATGTTGTGTACCATAGTGCCAAATTCCAATATCGATGGCTTAAAATTCAAGTCTCTTAATTGTTTAAGGCCCAGTATATATTCAACGTAAAATGAATAAGGATTACGAATTAGCTTTTCTATTGCACTGCAAGACATCACCTGCATTTTTTCTTTTCTAACTTCGGTTTGAGGTTTTGGCATAGGTTGAGTACATGGAACAGTACATTCAGGCGTATTTAATACCCTCAGCCAATCACGATACGGCTGTTTCCCCTCCTTGAGCAGAATTTCCAAACGCTGCAATAGAATTGGTTTTCTATGGCTTAGCGATCTTGTAATATAAACCTTACTTGCGCAAAACAAATTGTGTAAAGTATAAAAAAAATACCCCTGCTCTTCTTGCGCAGAAGGAAGATTAAATTTTTCTCTCGTAAGTGCATTCAAAAGCGGACTTTGAAAGCTTGGCGCTTCATTAAATCCAGCAAGTATTACAACTTTGTTGTGATATAAGCTGAATTTATTCAAGTCACTTGCTACAGAGAAAAACTCTTTCTCTAAAAATAAAGTCAGAATTTGGCTATATAACTCTAAGGAGCACTTAATTTCTATACCCTCACATGCATTTGAGAAATTACAGGTAAAATTACCTATTTCACTATTTAGCTCTGAAAAATTTATACCAGATAGCATATTAATACACTGCAAATGAGTTGCCACCACATCAGAAATAGGGCAATTTATAGAACGAAGTAAAGGATTAAATATAACCTCTACCTTACTGATAATAAGTAATATATCTTCTTTGTATTTTAGCTTTTTATGGGCATTGATAGCATTTATAATATCGCTCAGGCCATTTGTACTAAAGTTGCGTAATACCTCTATTTCAAATTCAGATAAAATCCGAGTGTACTCTTCTTGAGTGTAACCAAAAGTCACTAGCCTATGCTTAAGGAGCGAAAGTAATGACACACTGCTCCAATTTGAGGTCAAAACTTCGATACTATAAAGCAGAAGCGTTATATAAGGGTAATTTTCCGGTATGGCACTGTGTTGCCTTGATAAACATGCTATACGAGTTGCAAGTAATTTATCAAAGACGACCAAAGAAACATTTTCATAACCTTCATTTTCTATAATTAATGATGTCACTTGTGCTTCTTCCTCTCTGGAATCACAAGTGATGACTTCAATATTGCCAATATGTCCATTACTAACTTTGCTTAGATCGGCAGTTGTATCAAAGACGTAATCTAGATATTCCTCAGGACTTCCTGTTATCCCAGCCCTTTCTTCTGTCATCCCAGTGCTTGACACTGGGATCCAGTTTTCATTATACAGCCACCTGGTGCGCTCATTTAAAGTTAAGTTTTCTGGATCCCAGTGTCGGAGCACTGGGATGACACCAGAACACGCTTCTGGCAGAAAACTCACATCCCTTCTATCCACTTTTAAATAATCGAGCAGATCTTTCAGGCAATATTGATAATGTTTTTTATCAAGTGATTGCCAATCTTTCTCTTTAATTTTCAAATTCAGATTAGGCAAAATTATTTTTCCAAACGGCAGGTCATATATAGCCTTAATTAACGACTTATCCTTTCCAATTCCAACAAAGATTATATGTTGGTCTTTTTGTAAAGAGATTATCATATTGTTTATGTAATCACTCTTATGTTCTAATATATCTACTACTCCTAAATCTTTTAAAATTTTATTCCAACTCTCAATGAGTAAGCTTATGAAATTCTCTATTTTTTTTGAATGTTCATCGAATTGATAACAATCCGTTGTTTGGGTAGATTGAATTTTATCAAGCAATGATGGCAGGCTATAAGCTAAATCAATGGGGAAATTATCATTATTTTTTCTATTCCACTCCAATATGAATTGAATGAGTAGCAGCGTCCTCTTTGTTGGATTGATAACTTTAACTCTATCAAGATTTAATATTAAATCCTCCTCATCGATGTTCTCTAGCGAAACTATCTCTGGCAAAATTATGCATTTTTTAGCGTTATGATTCTTGAATGCACTCAGCAGCGCTATCACATCCCTCTTGCAAGGAAGTATGATCTTTACTTCAGGAATTTTTTCTCTTTCATATTCAGAAAATATGTGCTGAACCAGCACATCAAAAAGGGATTCATCCACATTAACAGTAAAAACTCTTCCCACTAACAGTAACAATTAATACAATATTTTATTGTATAGAAATTATTTAAAATATAAATGTGCTTGTATGCTATTATATATTAAAATCTTTTATATGACAAACATTAGAATAGAAGTTTTAAATAAATGTGAGCAAGTTGGCCGCAGATGGTTAGTCAACGTTTACTCGATTTACATACGCAAAGGATTACCACCCAAATTATATGAAGAAATTTGCGGGCTATTTTATAATAAAGTCATACAAGATTGCCGTTATTATTCCTACAATGAAAACCTTGAAGAAGTTCAATATGATTTTATAGAGCCACAAGCAAAGTGGGGCTTGGAGATAAGCTTTTTACCTGGCATGACCGACAATGTAGGCAACACAGCGAAACAAATTGTTAGAGAATATTTAATAAACAAGAACTACATTGATGAAAATGTTTGTATAAAAGCAAGAAGTTCAAAATTGATTCTAAGTCAAGCAACTGAAGATGATATAAAACAAGAATTCAACCCTATCACTGAGTATTGCATGCTTGTTTATAAAGAAAACGGCAATTGCTATTGGAGGCATTACGGTAAATTAAAAGGTGTCATCCCAGTGCCCAGACACTGGGATCCAGAAAATTTCAAGCAATTGTATAATGAAAACTGGATTCCAGTGTCAAGCACTGGAATGACAGAGGGGGAAACAGGAATGACAGAAGGGAGAGCTGGAGATACCCACACCGGTGTCATTCCAGCGCGTGACCAGGAAAAAAAAGAATGGATCCCAGTGTCAAGCACTGGGATGACAGGAGAGAGAGCTGGGATGACATCAGGTAGTAATGGGGCTAAGTCTGTTGACCTCAATCCAAAGGATGTCATCCCAGTGCCCAGACACTGGGATCCAGGAAACTTCAAGCAATTGTATAATGAAAACTGGATTCCAGTGTCAAGCATTGGAATGACAAAAGAAGGGGCTGGGATGACAAAAGAGAGTACTGGGATGACATCAAGTAGTAATGGGGCTAAGTCTGTTGACCTCAATGTAAGTGACCAAGAGCTTGAAAAGATCAGCAAAGATGGAATCGATGGCAATGGTACTTTAGGGCTCTCTCTGGCAGCAATGAAAGCTATAAAGGATTACTTTAAAAAACTTAATAGAAATCCATATGATATTGAACTTGAGTCCCTAGCACAAACTTGGTCCGAACATTGTAAACACAATATTTTTTGCTCTCCTATTGATGAAATAAAAGACGGTCTATATGCTCATTATATTAAGCGTGCAACGCGTGAGATAAATTCTGACATATGCGTGTCAGTTTTCTCCGACAACGCAGGGGGAATAATTTTTGATGACGATTACTTGATTGTAGATAAAGTTGAAACTCACAATAGCCCTTCAGCTCTTGATCCATTTGGTGGAGCAATGACCGGAGTGCTTGGAGTTAATCGTGATATAGTGGGTTTCGGGAAAGGCGCGGAACCTATAATGAATACCTATTACTTTTGCTTTGCCAAAGAAGCAAAAGGCAAATTTTATAGGGATAAAGAGCGCACTGATGAGATCTTACCGCCGAAATATATAATGAAAGAAGTGATTCATGGCGTTAATGTTGCTGGTAATTGCTCTGGTATTCCAACACAACTTGGGTCGGTATATTTTGACGATAGATTTTGTGGGAAGCCGCTGGTCTTTGTTGGAAGTGTCGGAATTATTCCGCGCAGTATAAATAATGCACCTTCACACATAAAAGGACCTAAAAACGGCGATAAGATTGTAATTATTGGTGGAAGAGTTGGAAGAGATGGAGTTCACGGTGCGACATTTTCTTCAGAGGCATTGTCGGGAAACAGCCCTTCAACAATCGTACAAATTGGTGACCCTATAACACAAAAAAAATTATCCAATGCCGCCTTGGAAGCAAGAGATCTTGATCTTTATAACGCAATAACGGATAATGGAGCAGGCGGTCTATCATCGTCTATTGGTGAAATGGGAAAAGACGGATTTGAAGTTGATTTGAGCAAGGTTCTCCTTAAAAACGATGGTATGGCTCCGTGGGAAATATGGATATCAGAATCACAAGAGAGAATGACCTTAGCAGTGCCAGAAGAAAATCTTCCTATGTTTAAGCAAATCATGAAAAAACATGATGTGGAGGTTTGTATAATTGGAGAGTTTAATGAGAGTGGTAAAGCTGTTGTTAAATGTCCTGAAGGGACAGTAACAATGGACATCGAAACTGAATTTCTGCATGATGGTAATCCCAAAGTGCATTTACAGACAAAGCCGTGGTCTAAGGAGCCTGCTGTCATTCCGGAACCCTCTCCTGTCATCCCAACACTCTTCCCTGTCATCCCAGTGCTTGACACTGGGATCCAGCAGGCTGAGCCTGCAAACATTTTATGCAAAAACCCATCCAACGGTGGAATTGAATGTGAAATGGATTCCAGTGTCAAGCACTGGAATGACACCTTTGCATTAAAAAAAATGCTGAGCAGACCAAACATATGCAGCAAAGAGTTCATAGTGGTGCAATATGACCATGAAGTTCAAGGATCGTCAGTGCTAAAACCATTGCAGGGCAAGGGAAGAGTGTGCAGTGAAGCTATTGTTTCAAGGCCAATCTTTTCTTCAAACAAAGGTGTTGTGAAATCACAGGGGTTTGGCTCGAGTTATGGAGAAATTGACACCTACCACATGGCAGCATGTGCAATTGACACCGCGATACGCAACTATGTAGCCGCAGGAGGAAATATAAATCATCTAGCGTTGCTCGACAATTTTTGCTGGTGTGATGCTTATAATCCAGAAAGGCTGTGGCAACTAAAGAGAGCTGCAGAGGCTTGTTACGACTTTGCAACTGCATTTAAAACACCATTCATATCCGGAAAAGATAGTATGTTTAACGACTTTAAGGGATATGACGAAAATGGCGAGAAAGTGATGATATCTGCACCACCTTCATTACTCATCTCAGCAATTGGAGTTATAGAGAATATTGAAAGTGCGGTATCGCTTGATGTGAAAATGCCGGGGGACTTGATATATGTGCTTGGTACAACCCACGATGAGCTTGGTAGATCTGAATATCAGTTATATAGTGGAATAGGTAATGACAACGTACCAAAAGTTGATGCACAAAGTGCTAGAAAGTTGTATGAATGTTACAACCAGGCAATAAAAGATGGCATAATTGCCTCTGCAATTGCACCAAACTTGGGCGGATTAATTATTGCTCTGGCAAAATCGCTAATTGCAGGAGACCTTGGTGCTGAAATCGATCTTTCACTAGTGCCAATAGGAAAAATACAAAATACAGACATAATAAACAAGATAATAATGTTTTCTGAATCGCAAAGTAGAATTTTGGTTACTATTGCACCACAAAGCCAGAAGAGGTTTGAAGAATTGTTTAAAGGTGCGGTTTATTCATGTATTGGCAAAGTAACAGAGAAAAAGGTGCTAAACATAAAGGATGTTTTAAAAGTAGATCTGAAAGATTTGGGAAATAGTTATTATATAGCTAAAGTGACTTAGGTTTACAGACGATTTGATAAACGACAAACTCGTCATCCCGCTGCTTGTTAGCGGGATCTAGAGATACCGCGGTGGTATGATGTAGGGAAACCTTAGCTATAGCATGTCAGTTTAAAATATTTTTCTTATTATGCTAAATAACTCTTTTACTATATGTAATGTTTATTTAGAATGAATGTATGTTATTAATTTTGGGTAGGTAATTATGTCTATTTTATCGATACTCTTGCTTATCAGTCTTTCTTTACTCAACACTTCAAATAAATTGATGGTATGTGCTGCCTTATTTGTGGGAGCTGCTTTAGTTGTAAATTCAATGGTTGAATTTTATGGCAGAAGCAAAGCTACATACAACTTAATAGTGTGTACAGCGCTATGTTGTGTTTTTAAATGGCAAAGTTTTAATTTGATGATATTGATTTCATATACTGCAATTTTAGTCTCTCTTCTCTCAAGCATAATTATTTTTGAAAAATTGAAGTCCAAGTTGAATTTTCATATGGCAAATTTCATTACTTTAATTATAGCATCAGTTGTTGATAGTGCCGTTGTATGTGTTGGATTACTATACAAATTTTCTGCAGGTAAATGCTTATCAATATATATTAGAGATTTAATTTTTAAGTTTTCTTATGTGTCAGTATTGAGCATCTGCTTGTTTATAGGAATGTATTTATTTTGCTTGGCGAACAAGAAGTATTTTAAGATTTCCACATAACCTGTTTTCTGATATAGCTAAACTGACTTTGGGTCCTGGGTTGGTGGTCCTAATACGTAACAACAGTTTAGAATTTATAGGTAGCCTAAACCCACAACTGTACAAACATTGCAATTTGAGTCCACCAGTAAGATGTCACCCCAGTGCTTGACACACAGCTGTACGAACATTGCAATTTGCAGGTAATTTGCGTAGTAAGTGGTGTCATGAAAGTAGCCGACACTGGGATGGCTTTGTTGCATAGCAACGTAAGTTTTTTCCAGAGTAAATAATTTTATGCGACTATTTCAAATTTAGGCATACCAATTGCAGTAAATTTGTTCATTAAGTAGCATTTAATAAGTAGTTCCTTCTCTCTATTTGTCTCAGATTTATTCTTAAAACTAAACCCAAATATTCGCTTCAACCTTGAGAAAAATTCTTCAATATACGATCTTTTTCCGTAATTTACTTCTTCTTTCCATCTTTTTATACCATTCTCACCATGTAATTTCATTAACTGAATAGCGGCATTTCTATCAAGCATATAATCCAATTTTGGATGCTCTGCTGCGTTGTTTTTCGGAGGAATTTTCGTTTTTATGCCATATTGATTACACAGCTTATAGAGCTTTTTTCTATCATATGCCCTATCTGCATATAGTGCTTTTATAGCATATTTAACATCAAATTTCCCCAATGCTCCATAGTGATCAGAGTAAACGCCATTACTGTATTTTGTAGCTATGACTTGTTTGCTCAACATTATGTGCAATTTTCTTACTTGTTTATAGCCGCGATACTCTCTATCTTTGCTATTTTCTTTGCTGGTATCTGTTCAGGCAATGGCGTCAACTTAAGAGCCTTCATTAGCAAACCCTCCTATGGATTTTCTGAAAAGTTTTTGAGTATATTGTATTTTTAATTTGTAAAATAAGATTTTTTCCTTTCTGCACGTCTCGTCTAAAAAGGACACATTTTAAACTTTTTTGTTGAAATAAAATA
This sequence comes from Wolbachia endosymbiont (group A) of Apoderus coryli, assembly GCF_947251615.1. Taxonomy (NCBI): domain Bacteria; kingdom Pseudomonadati; phylum Pseudomonadota; class Alphaproteobacteria; order Rickettsiales; family Anaplasmataceae; genus Wolbachia; species Wolbachia endosymbiont (group A) of Apoderus coryli. The sequence continues at coordinate 1,171,587 of NZ_OX366367.1, forward strand.
GAAACAAAAGTGCTGTTTCTTGCACTCTTTGGATAATTTAATGATAAAAAATTTAGAGAGAAATTTTACACACAATCACTGATATTTTCCCTTAAGTTGACGCCATTGTCTGTTCAGGAGCATCGCAAATATTGAAGCAAAAGTGGTGTCATCCGAGTAGCTCCTTTTTTTGTCATCCCAGTGCGTGACACATAACTGTACGAACATTGCAATTTGCGGGCAATTTACGTGGCAGGTGGTGTCATTCCAGTGCTTGACACTGGAATCCAGCTTTTGATCGAAAATGTTGTATAGTGCACAATCAATTTTTCTGGATCCAAGTAGTCAAGACGCTAACTATGGATTAGCTGATGAAGAAAGTGTTGGAAATAGGAGGTTTTTTCCGTTTTAAAGAATATGAAATAAGGGTGGAAAAAATGTGAACTAAAAAATTAATAGGAGATCTATGGCGGATATCTAATCTGTTTTTTAGGTAACCAAAGACGGTTTCAATGATAGATCTTTTTCTCAGAAAAATCTTCTCATTTAGCGAGATTAATACATTTTTCATACCTTTTTTTATCTTGGTCACAAGCTTGAGATTTCTATCAAAAAAATAGATCTTTTTTAATATAGCCTTTATCTCCAAATAATAAACCCGCTAATTTTTTAGTCAGGTCTGGAACTGGTTTCCTATCGTCAACATTACCTTTTGTCAAAGTAACCCCTTACCTTTTTCATTGATTACCATATGTAATTTGAAACCATAAAACCAACCATAAGTGCTTTTTCCTATTTCAGCAATTCCGGAAAAAACTTTGTTTTTTGAGATTCGTTTCCTATAACATGTTGCGATAGGTGTTGAATCGATATACTGTCTCTTTTGCTTAACCATTGCAGCAGAATCGCTAAATACCATAAAACTCGCGGCTTTAACGCAATGAACCTATCATATGAAGGCAGTGTTGAAAAGTCTGACTTATGTAATAACTTTAGATAGTATTGATAAAATGATTTAAAATTTTCATATCTAGATTGCTGATATAGTAGAATTATTGTTATAATTTCAGAATACGTTATTTCTGGCACTCTGGTAGGTTTTTTGCCACTTGGCAGTAGTCTGCTTGCAAAATTTTCATCTATTATTTTACAATAATCATCTACAAAACAGTGTTATATTCTTATTCATTGGGTAACCTCATATTATCGCTAAAATACTGGAGTTTACCCTCTTTTTCCCTCCTCTCTTACTATTTTTCTAATCCATAGTTAGCGTCTAAAATACATAAAAGCTTTAGGCAAAAATTATAACATCAAAACAGTGCAAAGTGTTATGCAGGAAAATGGTATTCAAGCCCAACTTAGACGAAGGTTTAAGGTTAAAAAACGGCAAACAGACAATAGAGTTATAGCTCCGAACATATTGGATCAAAAATTCACTACTGATCAGCCAAATAAAGTGTGGGATTACTTACATAAAAACCAAGGGAGGCTGTTGGCAGCAATAATTCTCACGCATGGTAGTTAATGAGTAATACAATAATTAATTGTGAATTCTTTGCTTATGGCTGTTAACAAACGCAAACCCCCTGAAAATCTACTGTTACATAGCGATCAAGGCTCACAATATACTTCAAAGAATTATCAATATCTACTGGGTATAAAGAATATTGTATCTAGCATGAGTCATAAAGGTTGTTGTTATTGTTGCAGAAAAGCTCACTAAAAAGGGAGCTGCTTATTGATACTTCTCGCTCAACAAACTAGAACTGCCATATTTGAATACATAGAAATTTTTTATAACAAACAACGACGTCATTCTACTATTCACTATTGCATTCCTGAACATTTTGATTCATCGTTCTTTTTGTAAAAAATTTTCTTAACTTTCTCTTCACTTTTTCTCCTATGATTGTTGTCCAATAAAAAATTCAAATTTTGTGAAATCTTTAAAAACCCAGTCATTTTTAAGAGTATAGAAAATAGTTGTAAGAAATTTCCTGGCAGTAGCAATAATAGCCTTAGCAGAACCACGCTTTTTTTTTACATAAGCTGTTCAGATAAGCGTATAGCAACCCAAGTACACTGCACTAAAGAATATCACGTTTGTTCCGATCGTGCACTGTTGATTAGATTTGTGGCACAATTCCAAAATATGCAGTAAGTTTCTCAGGCCTATGAAAATCATTAATGTCTCCAATTGTTGCAATAAAAACAGCTGCAGAAATTGGGCCAATTCCTTTTATGCTGATAAGGTTCAGGAAGCTGTTCGGCAAAAGCTATAATTTCCTTCTCAAGTTTTTTAAGACTTTCCCGAATAGCTTCCAAATGATAGCTAATTACTTCAATTTCAACCTTTTCTAAAGGATCCCAAGTATACTTTCCAATAGCACCCACCTTAGTTGTAAGTGCTTCCTTTTTAATTTTTATCCCATGGTAATTAAAAAGACCATGCATTTTATTGATTAAAGATACCCGTAACTGGTCTCTTGTTTGAAGAAGAGAAGCTAACTGCTTGCATTGTTTGCTTTGCTTCAGGCAACATACCTTTGCTTAGAAAAAAAGCAATAGCTCGCGCATCGTGCTTGTCCGTTTTGTTCACAGAGCGACGAACAACTTCAAACTGTCCAGGAGACCACGCGCTTAACATAAGGTGACACTGCGTCATAAAAAAAACAGCTATTGCCTGTTAGCTATTTCATCTGTTTCTTGAAGATTTCTGATAAAATTATTTAAGTCTTTTAAGCGAAACGTTTGAATATACTCCGATTTTCCTTCTTGCAAGTAACAAACAGTAAAACTATTGGTATAATGCCTATGTGACGCATATTTTTCCTCCAATTGCACATTTCAATATATCAGAGTACTGGTTGGTCCAAACTCCTATACGAGGTCATCACATTTTGTGAGCCTCACCGGTGGCAGAATCTGAGTAACGAGGTCTTCTTTCATATACTTTATACAAGAACACTCAGAAAAAGTGCCAACCTGCCACCTATCCACTCTGAGAAGTGATTATCTTCTCTTGCTTCCAACCAAGCAATACCTAATTCATACCTTCTGGGTAAGGTCACAGAATTTTTTACTGGAAATCTTAATTTTGTTTTAGCAATAAATCAACTTAAGGTCATAATATCTTGACATTTATTTAATGTTGCTATATAATAGCTATGTATATTTTGTGTACTATAGCAATAAAATTACCTTGTAATAGGTGTATTGGACCCGAGGGCAGTACTCGGCGCCTCCACCATGTTTTTTAATTTATATGGGGGCGAATAAGGATCGACATGCATAGTAAAGATGGTAGCTTTGCTCGGTTAGACACCACCGCTAAGAGTTCATAATTTAAATGCAAACGATAATTTTGCTGCTGAAGACGATGTTGCAATAGCTGCTTAATTTAAGCACTATAACTTCATTGCTATAAGCACGGTTTAGGGAACGCCGGGTAACAGAAGTTCCCCCAAAATTTACGTATGTGGAAGTTATATGGAGCAAACAGATTACAAAAAATTGCTTAATTCTGCCAAGTTTCAAGTTATCAAAAAGACTTTAGATGTTATATCAGGTAATGGTTTTATCCCTCATTTAGAAATATTATTTTTCACATATTTTAATGGTGTGACCATGCCAGATCGTTTGAAAAAGTCATACCCCACTCAAATGCTTATTATATTACAGCATCAATTCTATGATTTAAAAGTTTCTGAGGATAAATTTAGCGTCAGTTTGAGTTTTCAAGGAAAACAAGAGCGAATTACTATACCGTTTTTTGCTATTAGTGAGTTTCGTGATAAAATTTCAGGAGATGTTTTAATATTTGACAAAATCAGTATCGATTCTGATAAAGAATACAAAAGTGAAAAATGTACTGAAAAATTATCAAATGGTAGTATTATATCCATAGATCAACTGCGTGATAAATAGTTACTCATAAGAGGCTTAAAAGTCTTTTCTCTCGCTTTGACAAAACCTCTGAAGTTTTTATGGGCTTTTTAAATTTCGTGTAGGCTCTCATTTGGCTTCTCTAAAATTTTGTCCACAGAGTCTAGCGAATAGTCTATTTTAGTCAACCACTTCAAAGGTTCTTCTTTGAACGTTTCTACTACATCTTTTAAAGAAAAAGAAACTGGCTGAACACTCTGCAAATACCCTTCAGGCTTGCTCGACTCTATTGTTATATATCACCAAAAAAAGAGCTCTCAAACCTATATCAAAATGGCCATAGAGGAATTCATACCATCTTTGTTTCATTCTATAGCTAAACTGACTTAGATTTACCGACAATTTGAAAAACGACAAATTCGTCATTCCGCTACTATAGTATTTCCTAAAACAAATGATAAAGGTATAATATGGAATTAATGAAATATGAGGTAAGTAATGGCATACAGTGTAGACTTAAGGGAGAAAGCTATCTCTTTGGTGGAAAGAGGGAAGTCAAAATCTGAAGTAGCAGATCTTCTAGAAATAGGAATTGCAACCTTGTACAGATGGCTGAAAAAGAAAGGAAACGGTGAGAGCCTGGAGGCAGGAAAGAATGGAAGTTTTATTCGAAAAATAGATCCAGAAGTACTCAAAGAATATGTCAAAAAACACCCAGCTAGCAGAAATGAAACAAAATCTAGGATTTGGAATAAATTCAATTTGGTATAGGTTAAAACAGCTAAAAATAACCTTAAAAAAAAGTCACAGAACGTAGTCAAGAAGATAGGCAGCGCTTTACCGATAAAATCTCAAAAATAGACCACTCTAGCATTTTATATATAGATGAAGCAGGAGTTGATAATAGATTATACCGAGAATATGGACGAGCTCCAAAAGGAGAAAAAATATATGCTCTGGAAAAAAGCGAGAGAGAGTAAGTATAATAGGCGGATGAGAAGTTCATTGCACCAATAACTTTCACGGGAGAAAGAAGTATTTAATGCGTGAGATATTACTGCCACAGTTAAAGCGTGGTACAACTATAGTTATGGATAATGCTACATTTCATAAGACTCCTAAAACAAGGAGAGTAGACCAGGAAAACTTCCTTCCTGGCCCCTCGCAGAACCCTACGTGAGGTAGAGTGGGCAGCCAGCGAGTTACTTGTTAAGTACTTTTCCAACAACCCCTCTCCGAACCACGCATGATCGTTTCCGTATCACGTGGCTCTCCAATAATCTAACGTTTTAAGGAGTCACCATCATATTTTCCATATTGGATTTTCTTATGGCATTCATGACAAACAACAAGAGTTTTCCTCTGTCGTTCAATCATTCTCTTTTTCCATTCCGGTAGTTCAGTATTACGTTTACCTAGCAAATCAGCAAGTTTACGTACGTGATGTACTTCAATCTGCTCTTGTGATTTACATAATTCACAAGTTTGTGCCAATAGTCTTTGCTCTATTTCACTACGCTTATTCCATATTGGTATAAGGTTATCACTTATGCTTACCCATTTATTCCATTTTAGCGACACAGCACCAAAGTGTGTAATTAATGGTATCTTTGATGGTAAACGATCTACTCTGATTTGGATGACTTTTCGTTTTTCACCTTCATCGTTTTCAATCGTCGCACCAAATTTTCTATAAATTTTCCTGCAAGTTGTTTTGTATTTAGATGCTAAAGTCTTTACTAATGATACTTCCATCACATATTTCAGATAACTTAGTGTGTGAAGGTTGTAGGCCATTTTATAGTATTGTACAATTCCTCGATATTCAGTTTGATACTGAGCAACAATACTGTAAGCTGTATCAATTGTACGTTGAGGTAAATGTATCGGTTTACCACAACGCATATATTCAGAACACTTTTTCTGCTTTATATGATGTGGTACACGTAACCCAATACTACCGTTAATACATCGTTGTGTCCGATGATCATGTTTGTCATCTGCATGCAAAACATGTATTTCATAACCCAAAAAATTGGCTTTGCTATCACACGCATGTGTAATAAACGTTTTATCTTCATTAAGCATAAGTTTGAGCTCCTCATTGAGAAACCCAGCAATCTCATTCTTAATTTGTTCAGCTTCATTCTTTGGTCCTGCAAACCCTACCAGAAAATCATCAGCATACCTAACATACCAAAGACGTCGATAATTTAGATCGCAAGAATCCTTAGATGGCATACCCTGCACTAATTGACGCAGTTGTTTTGCTTGATCCCAGTTCCCTTGTTTTCTCATCATCGATACTTGCATGGTTAACCTTAAATATTTTGGATTTGTCCTTCTTCGCTTACCTCGGTTATTTGCTGGTATTAGTATATGCTCCACATGTTTATCTAACCGATCGAGTAATATGTTACTCAGAATTGGACCAATAATAGAACCTTGTGGTACCCCACTATGACTCTTATTGTACTTCCAATTTTCCATATATCCTGCTTTTAGCAGTCGATTGATTAGCTGAATAAAACGGTTATCTTGGAAGCTTTCACTCAGTATTTTCAACAACATAGTATGATCAATTGAGTCATAACATGCACTGAGATCTCCCTCTATAAACCATTTTGTACCTCTGCCTTTTTGCATTACTGCTCTTAATGCAGTGTGGCATCCACGCTTTGGTCGAAATCCATGTGAACATTCACTAAATTTAGGCTCATAGTAGGCTTCCAATATTAATCGGATTACTTCTTGAAGTAACTTATTTGACCATGTTGGCAACCCTAACGGCCTGCGTTTACCACTCTTCTTTAAAATATAGATACGTTTTACTGGTGTCCACCGATATCGCTCATAGCGTAAATCCTCTATGATTTTATCGATTTTCTCCAAAGACATACCATCAACTGTTTCAGTTGTCACACCTTCTGTCATAGCACCTTTATTACGACAAAGTTTGCCATACGCTCGAAGGTAAAGATCACTCTGATAAAGTAGGCGATATACGTTTTTAACCGGCAAATTTCTTTGTCCACGTTCACGTATAATGTTAAGTATTGTTTCAGCTTTCCGCATCTTGCGTACCTCCCAATTTCAACATTCAATTATCTGTCACCCTTTGCCCTGTATGTGGCTTTCCCACACTCCCCGGTGATTCGTTACTTTCACGACTACTACGATGACTCCGTAACCATAGAACTCGCGTTCCTTAGGTCATCCCATGTTCCGTCACTAAGAACTGTTCTAGATCAACTTAGGTTTTCCATTCATCCTCTTAAATAAGTTCACTACTTATCGTTCTACAGCCAGAATGTCACACAAACGAAAGTTTAATCTGTGCTTACCGTAGACATGGGGTTTTAAATGCGATACCCATGGATGTGAAGTCCCACCCCTGAAGATTAGAATTCAAGCAGTTTAGCTTTAACCATATTGATCAGGTGTTGCAAGCCGTTATCTTACACATCTTCAGATAACTCTCGCTTTACATACATGCTCTTGTCCTCCTTCCCTTTCGGGTTAAAGTTAGTTGTTCACCTCGAGGCCATTTATTCTGAACCCCGCTTAGCTCCGCTAAGTATTTCTTAATGCGTACCACGGCGCACACTCGCATCTCATAAAGCTCCCACTAATCATTGCCCTAGTCCTATACTTAATTTCCAGTGTACAAAAAGATTTGGTCTACTCTTTGCGATTCTTTCTAGTAACTTAGCTGCTTTGGTTTTATGCCCACTCAGCTTCTTATACTTTGTCTGAAACCACTTCCTGAGTTTCCTATTAAACATTCTTATTATGTCCTCTAGCGCAGTTATGTGATACTTCCCGTAATAGTTAAACCAACCCCTTAGAATTGGATTACATATTCGTGATATATCTTCTATTTCCAAGTTTGTTCTTCTAGCAAATTTCCAGCCTCTAATTTCTTTTCTCATCTTTTTCAAACTTTCTTTACTTACAGTCGGAGTAAAACTTACAAATAAACTACCATCTTTTCTATTTCGTACAAGTCTTTTTCGAAATTCGTACCCAAGGAATGTGAATGATACATTCTCATGATTCTCCTTCCGCTTTCCATCTTGACAATAGATAATTTTGGTCTTTGTATGTTTTATTTCCAATTTACAAATCTTCAGTCTCTGTTCAAGTTGACTCAAAATTAGTTGTGCTTGGTTCTTGCTTACACAATGTATAACACCATCATCAGCATATCTTGCCCACTTTATACTTGGATATTCTCTCCTCATCCATACATCAAAACTATAGTGCATAAATAGGTTGCTTAAGATAGGACTCACTACACCTCCCTGCGGTACTCCGCTGAGACGCTTTATCTTTGTTCCATCTTCAAGCTGTATATCTGCATCTAGCCATCTTTGTATGTATAAGAGAACCCATTTGTTTGCAGTGTGTTTTCTGACTGCTTTCATCAGTAGATTGTGGTCTATGTTATCAAACATTCCCTTGATATCAAACTCTATTAACCAATTTTGGTCGAAGCATCGCTTCCTGGTTTGTCCTATGGCATCTAATGCCGATTTATTTGGCCTATAACCATATGAATCTTCATCAAATACCTTCTCAAGCTCTGGTTCTAAAACACTTCTTACAACTTCCTGTGCTATACGATCGGAGACAGTTGGTATTCCAAGTGTCCTTGTCCCTCCATCTGTCTTAGTTATATCACAAGCCTTCACTGCGGGTGGAAAATAACTACCAGATGATAGCCTATTCCATAGCTTGTAAAGGTTCTTGCTTAAGTCTTGATCAAACTTTTCAATTGTTAGATCATCAATACCTGCTCCTCCTCTGTTTTCTTTAACTCTTTTATAAGCCAAAAACACTAGAGATTTTGGTATGTCAAAAGGCTTTGTTCGTTCAATCACTTTCATCCTCCTACAAGTTGAATGATTTACTAAAGTCGACTAGCTTAACCCCTTCGCTCCATGGTCATTACAACCACTTCTTCACTACTACGAGTTAATCCGCCCCAGTGATTTGTATCGCTACTCTAAAACTTGAGGATTAGCCTCTTGCTTATCTCGCTTTGCATCAAATCGACTGGTTCCTGCAGTTCCTTATCAAAGCCCAGATCAGACTCACGCCACCTTTATGCCGAACACCGCCTACACAGTAGTCAGGTTCCCTGTACGCTTTTAAGAGGAGAACGACTCACTCCCCCTTTCGATGTTCACTTCCCTTTTCGACACGTTCATCAGTGGTTCACTCACGTTCGTCTTTCTGATCCACACCTTCCAGCTTATATGCTGATTTTTCCTTAACGCTTATGACCCTATCTCTTAAATAGAGCCACTTAAGGTGGCTGCTCCTGAAAACCGATTTCGAAGGACCTTCCTTCATCTTCAATAAAGCTTCTCACAAACATTACTTTGTTTGTTACTGCAGCACACAGACGTTTTTGGAGTAAAATAAAACGTTTTTTCAAAATATGGCAAATAGAAGAGAATAGAAACAAAAACTTGCTTGACACCCTCCGCCAGCCCCCTTATCATGAAACTGAAGGTATTCAGTTATCTTCATCTGTGCAGATTAAACAGCAAGAAAACAACGTAGTTGGCGTCTTATTTTTAATTTTTTGCACTATGTGCACCTTATGTCTTCACAATATTTCTAGGTTTTTACCTATATAAGCTGAAACGCGCTTATAAGTCGTTTAAGACAGTATAGTACGCCAATTTGCAGGATTAGAGAGTGACAACTAGCTAACACGGGATTTCTTTTGCCTTTTTTTCTGCTTAGTAAATTTCTTAAACATTTAAACTAAGGTGAGTTGCATTTAAAAGCAGCTAAATTGCAGTGTTTAAGACTTTAAAAAACGCCAATACTGAAAATAGACAATGACTAGGGCTTCTTTTGCCTTTTTTTTCATTTGGTAAATTTCTTAATGTTTATAGCTAAAAGAGCCCAAGAGAGGTGTCATTCCAGTGCCCCTGTGATGTCATTCCAGTGCTTGACACTGGAATGGCTTTGTTGCATAGCAACCGAAAAAATCTGGTGGCTACTGACAAAATTCATTATAAATAACCATTTAACTGTTGAAGAAAAAATATGCCACAGAAAATGAAAGTCAGTAACCAAAACGAATATAACAAATTCCTTGAAAAAAGGGGAAATATTTTTCGTTACATCGATGAAGCTATCGAAAATTGGTATGAAAATAGTCCAAAAATGCAGGGCGGCAACTATATTTACAGTGATAAAGTCGTAATTTTGGTGCATATAATTGTCAATCTTTTTAGAATTGGTTTAAGACAAACGGTGGGTTTATAAAAGGATATCTGCAACAAATAGGAAAAAATTTGGCAGTTATCAGCTATTCACAAGCATCAAGAAGGTTTAAAAAACTTGATATTAAGATAAATGATTGCAGGGTTGATAAAAGCAACATGGAAAATATTGAAATTATCATAGATAGCACAAGTATCAGCATTTACAGTAACACTCCTGGCCACAGTAAGGAAAACAGTGCAGATAGAAAGTACCGAAGCTACGAGCAAGTAAGAAAGTTACATGTTATGTTAAGTGTGAATAGTAAAAAAGCTATAGCTGCAAGATACAGTAATGGCGTCTACTCTGACCACTATGGAGCTTGCGATTTGCTTGAAGAAGTTAATTTTCAGCACAAAATAAAAGCATTATATGCAGATAGGGCATACGATAGGCACAAACTTTATAAATTGTGTAAGAAATACGATATAAAGACAAAAGTTCTACCAAAAAAGGATGCAGCAGAACATTCAAAAATAGATTATATGTCTGACAGAAATGCTGCTATTAGGTTAATAAAATTATATGGACAAGATGGTGTAAAAGAGTGGAAAAAGGAAGCAATTTATGGAAAGAGATCTTACATAGAAGGATTTTTCTCAAGGTTGAAGCAAGTATTTGGATTTAGCTTTAGGAATAAATCTGAAGTAAATCGTGAAAAAGAATTACTAATTAAGTGCTATTTGCTCAACAAATTCACTGATATTGGTATGGCTAAATTTGAAATCATTACATAAATTTGTCGTAAACCATCACTGCTTAAGGTGCTATGCAACAAAGCCGTCTGGGATCCAGTTTTCTTTACAAATTCACCAAAAGTGTTTCATTCTATAACGCAAAACCCATACTCACCAAACCCAATGCATTACTTGCAATTAAGTTTCCTGGATCCCAGACTGGGATGACATCATAGGGGCGCTGGCCATAAGTGTTGAAAGTATCAAAAATAACGTGATATGAGATGATCAACGGCATGTAAATTACCTCCCGACAGTAAAACAATCGAACGTATAAAAGAGTCATTTAGATCCAATGTGAATTGCAGTAATGCTATTTTGAACCCATGTAGATTATTTTTGATTTTATAAACAAGAAATAACAAAGCAGATCATGTAAATATACACCTTCATGCCATTCATAGTATGGCTTAAAAAGTGCTTATATCCAAGATTTTGCTTTATAAATTTAAAGAACACTTCTATATCCCATCTGCGCCTATATAGCTCTGTTACTTCATAAGCTGGCATTTCAAACAAGTTTGTCAAAAACCATATTTCATCTCCAATTTTATTTCTGATTTTTATTAGCCGTAGATCATTGCCACTTTACCTCGTGCACGATAAAGATTAACTATTATATCTTCTAAAATCTCTGATCCATCCGATTTTTGTTCTCTTATAACTTTGTTCCTGCTTATAACATCATGTTTTCTTCCTACTTTAACTCTTGTGATAAATTTGTACTCCTTTTCATCAAATTCGGCAAAAGTTCCAACTTTTCTGATTCCTCTATCAAATAATAAAATATCCTCTTTTTCAACTTTAGCTTCATTAATTGCTCTCACTAATGCTATATCTTCACTACTTTCTTCTTGTCCTTTACAAAATCTTATACTTGTCGGCAATTGATCCTTTAATCCTACACTCACTTTAACTTGACTGTCGTTACTTTTACCGCCTATTTTTAGCCCATCTTTTATGAGATATCCCGATAAATTTATGATCGTCGAATCAAACTTATGTAAGTTATTTGATGTTTTTTGGGGTAATAGCTTTTTAATCTTGCTCATCAAATCAATATATACTCCCTTAAAATATTCTGGATTTATAACTTTTAACCTTTTTGACAAACCACTGTATGTTACTGTACTTTTATCGCTATTCTTATCCATTATACACCTGTTTATTACCATTTCTAGCGCTCTTAGGCTTGTTTTTTGCCCCATTAATATTAACTTCATTAGACCTTTAAATATAATCTTGCCCAACAATTTAGTATTACATTTATCTACTTCACTTAATTTTCCTAGCCTTTCTAAATCCTCATCTTTTATTAAATTTAGTACTCTTTCTATTTGATCCATTATTGCCTCCTTTTTCTTGCAATAATAGTTCTTTATGTCTTTTTTGTGTTACTTTCAACACTTATGCCCAGTGCCCCTATGATGTCATTCCAGCGCGTGACGCTGGAATCTAGTTCTTATTGTACATTTACTTGGTGTAGAGTTAAGTTTCCTGGATCCCAGTGTCTGGGCACTGGGATGACAAAAAAGGGGCTACTCGGATGACAAAAAAAGGAGCACTGGAATGACAGGAGAAGGAGGCGCTGGGATGACAAGAAAGGAGCACTGCCATTATAGAGTGAACCAGTGTCAGCTACTCGGATGACAAAAAAAGGGGCACTGGGATGACAGCTACCCTGACAACCGTCATCCCGCTGCTTGTTAGCCGGTATCTAGAGATACCGTGACGGTATGACGGTTTGCGGCGGTATAGTAACTCGTCATCCCGCTGCTTGTTAGCGGCTAAGAGATACCGCGGCGGTATGACGGTGTAGATGATGGTTAAGTATCCCGCTACGTGTTAGCGCCGCGGCGTTATGACGGTTCGCGGTGGCATCTCGTCATCCCGCTACTTGTTAGCGGATGAGATACCGCGAATGAATCGCGGTATGACGGTTCGCGGCGGCATGACGATAACCTTGTCATCCCAGTGCTTGACACTGGGATCCAGTTTTCCATATAATCTCATCGAAAATGTTGTAACCACTGTCTGTGCTAGTTTGCTTGCCCACAAGCAAACTTTCCTGGATCCCAGTGTCTGGGCACTGGGATGACAAAAAAGAGGCTACTTGGATGACACCCTGACGATCGTCATCCCGCTACTTGTTAACGGCTAAGAGATACCACGAATGAATCGCGGTATGACGAGGGAGAACAGTTGATATTTTGTTACGTGTTAGCGGCTAAGAGATACCGCGAATGAATCGCGGTATGACGGTTCGCGGCGGTATGACGCGTTGCTTGGGTCAGCTATATCATTAAAGTTAGCTATTCTCCATACTCAAATCTCTGGCTAGAAATAACGAGCCACAGATTAGTATGGTTTTTACATTATAGATAGAGGCTTTTAATATGTGATTTGATATTGCATCGCCAATTGATTCACATTCAACTGCCTTTATTTCTATGTTATTGGCTTTTTCCCTAATCAAATTTGTATTTGTTGCTTTAGGTTCAGACTTAACACAAACCGCACATAGTAGTTTGATATATGGTTTTAAGTGTTCTAAGAACTCTTCTACATTTCTGTTACGAGTAACACCAAAAATTATATAGACACCTTCAGCAAAGTTATCTCTTACCCACTGAGATAGCACTCTAGCACCATCATTATTGTGCGCACCATCTAAAAATAATTGCCAATCTTTTGGTAATAAAGAAATTAAATTGCCCTCTTTTATACGCTCCAGTCGTGCAGGCCAATAGGTATGCTGTAAACCTGAAGTGATATCCTCTTCTCCAATGTCAAATCCATATTTTCCACTCAAAATGCTACATGCTGCAATGGCGTTTCCTGCATTGATTATTTGGTGATCACCCTTTAAAGACGGCAAAGGAAATTCTATTGATTGAATAGCTGATTGAAAAACCATTTTGTTGTTCTTTTTTTTGCAATTCCATTCAAAGCCTCCTCTATATAAAGGAGATTTCTTATTTATTGCATGGAATTCTAGTGTATTCATTATAGACTTTTTTTGTGGTGCTATTACACAAGGAATATTAGGTTTCATTATTCCAGCTTTTTCACCTGCTATGGTTTCTACAGTAGGGCCAAGATATTCTGTATGATCAAGTGCAATGGAAGTAATGATTGTTAAAATCGGATTATCTATAACATTTGTTGCATCAAGCCTTCCACCCATACCCACTTCAACTAAAGTTATATCGGCTTTATGACGAGAAAAAGCTAAAAAAGCTGCAATAGTTGCAGCTTCAAACAGAGTGATAGGTTGTTCTGCAATTACGGCACGGCATTCTTCTAACAAGCTATATAATTCATTATCGTCGATATAACTGCCTGCAATAACTATTCTTTCATTAAAATTCACCAAATGTGGAGAAGTGTATGCGTGTACCTTATACCCTGCTGCTTGCATTATATATCTTATAAATGCTAGTGTTGAGCCTTTCCCATTAGTTCCAGCTATATGAATTACGGGAGGCATTTTTTTCTCGGGGTTATCTAGTTTGCTAAGAAAGCCTTTTATGCGATCAAGAGAAAAATCATTCGGCCTGCTACCAAGTGGCTTAGGCCAATGAGGCATATAGATCATTATTGCACCTTAATTCATCTATAACGCTCGCTATACCATGCGTATCAATCTTCTCACTAAATTGAGAACGTTGATTAATAGCAATACTTATTCCACTCATTACAACATCACTTATCAAGAAAGAACTGTTATTTTTAGTAACTTTAAAATCAATATTTGTAAATTCTTCATCGCCATAAGAGAACCTTGTACCAATTAAGCAAGTTTCATCGTCAACTGCTTTTGCACTCATTATGATCATTTCACTATCATGCATGTATTTATATAAAATTTTAACGCACAAACGCGTAAGATACACTTCATACTCTCTTAAAAAATCTTCTTTTTCTTTTTGTTTAACTAAAGCCCAATGTTTCCCTATAACGAATTGCGATATTCCTTTGAGGTTAACATTATTCTGAATGACCTCCTGAAGCTTTTCGTGTACATGCTCTAGGTTTTTTCTATTTCCTTTTGTAGATATACCATCCACTTGTTGCTTCATAGTATGCACAAAAATTTTGTGATCTGTACAATTAGTATAAGCACTTGAAGAAATTACAATAAAAACAATAATGATTAAAACTTTAGTAATGTTCATAAGATAAACTATAATACTTAAAATGCAAAATTTAATAAAGATTAAATAATAATCGCTGACTTTAATATACCTATAGACATGCCCTGTGTAAATCATCTATAATTCAAGTAGGGGTCTGTGCTATGCGTTATGAGTTAAGTTAAATTTCCCGAGCGATAATTTCTAGAGAAGGGAATTGCCTCTGCTGGTTTCGTTGAAACTAATATGCGATGCCCACCTTAACTTCAGGTCTCAGGAATCTACTAAGGCTGACGGTAGATACGGATCCTTTTTTGATTGGTACTAAATTTATGCTTCATCAATACAGAGAACAAGGTACCTTCCTATGTTCGCCTAATGAAGTATTCAAAATTGTAATTGATGTTGAAAGGTATCCTGATTTTGTTCCTTGGTGCAAAGCCGTTTATATAAAAGAAAAAATTAACAACCAAATGGTTGTGGATCTCCTCGCAGCTTTTCATGGAATTAAAGGAAGGTACACATCAGAAGTTACTTCTCTTTCTCCAAGTGGAACAAATGAAAGTTGGATAAAAGCTGTATCATCAAATGGAATATTTAAACATCTATACAATGAATGGCAATTCATTCCCATAGATGAAAATAAAACCATGGTAAAGTTTTATATAGAGTTTAAGTTTAAGTCCAACTCATTTTCCACTTTATTAAACTCAGTATATAAATATACACAAAGTAAAATAATTGCTGCATTTAAAGATAGGGCTGAAAGCCTTGCTAAACAAAAGTTATCTTGACATTATTAATATAAATATGTAATTTTTTTAGTAAGTTAAGTGTTTGTATTGTAATGATTTTTAGACTATTGTTTTTACTAATTCTTATGAGTGTTGATTCTTATGCAGTTGTTAACCAACATATTCAAAAAGAAACTAATGAAATAACATCAAAAGAGTTACTATCACTATTACCTGATGATAAATTATTAGGAGATCCAAAAGCACCAATTCTAATGATAGAATATGCTTCATTAACTTGCTATCACTGCTCTCTTTTTCATAAGAATGTTTTTCCTAAAATTAAAGAGAAATATATAGATACAGGTAAGATGTTATATATATTTCGTCATTTTCCTTTGGATTACAGAGGGCTAAAGGCTGCAATGCTAAGTCATTGCTACGAAAAACAAGAAGACTACTTTAATTTTAACAAAGCTGTTTTTAACTCAATAGATTCGTGGAATTACTCCAATTTGAGTGATTTGACTTTACTACAAAGAATTGCTGCACTAAGCAACTTAAAGCAAGATGCATTTAACCAATGCATTAATGATAAGAAAATGATGGATAAAATCATAAATGATAAATCACTGGCAATTAATAAACTTGGTATCACAGCCACTCCAATATTTTTCATCAAGCTCAACGATGGTAAGTCATATATAGAGCATAATAAAGTTAAACATGAAGGGTATAAAGAGCTGAAATACTTCACTAACGTAATAGATGAATTATATGGAAAAGCTATAGTGAAGTAATACCACTGTAGCTTACCATATAAAAGACTCTATGCTGAGTCATTGTTTTTCACTACTGTTTGTTGTTTTTTACGCTCAAACTCTCTTTTTTTACTGTGCCAAGTGTAGTAATACATAGCGATTTTATTCTCTATTAATATTATTGTCCCATCATAAAACTGAACCATATCCATAACTTTTTTCTGAGCTTCATTAAAACGTTCTTTATACTTTTCACGATAAGCTGGATTATGTAGTAACATAACCCCTTCATTCTTGTTAGATTTTTTGTTTAACGTTTCAACTTCACCAGCAATAGTATAAGACATATAACCCCCTCTAATTGATTATAAAAATTATATTTTAAAAAGAGAAATGCGCATAAACAATCCCTTTAATTCTAGCATAATAATCGATTGTTTATTATACTAGTTAACTATAGTACAATATATAATAATTCTTGTCACTTAAAATTTTATACTATGAAATAATAACTTAAAATAAATGTTTTTATTATTTTAAACTATATTATTATATTTATAAATTGTGTATGAATTAAGCCTCCCTAATTTATAATATAAAACGTAATGCGTAATAATCCTAGTACAAAATTGTCATACATAAGAAATCTATTTGCAAAAGAATATAAAACAATAGAAGAATATTGTATTCTTGAAAAAAAGCAACATATTCAGATTGGCCCTGAAGAAGGAAAGCTATTAAGTTTATTTATAAAAATCCATAAAATCAAAAGTATTGTTGAGATTGGCACGTTATACGGTTATTCGTCGATTTGTATGGCAAAAGCTCTACTGAAAGACGGTCATATATATACAATAGAAAATAATCCTCAACACTCAAGAATAGCAAAAAAAAATTTTAGTGCTTTTAATCTAAGTGATAAAATTACTCTAATAGAAGGCGATGCACTGGAAAAAATTAATGAATTATCAGCAAAGGCACCATTTGACATGATATTTATCGATGCTGACAAAAGCAGTTATCCTAAGTATTTAGATTGGGCAGAGTCATACATTAAACGAGATGGGCTAATCGTTGCAGATAACACTCTACTGTTTAACACAGTATTTTTAGAATCGCCTCCAAAAGAAGTATCAGAAAAATCATGGCATGCTATGAGGGAGTTTAATAATAGATTATCAGATGAAAAGAAATATTTCTCTATATTGATTCCAACTGATGAAGGAATGACTGTAGCTTTAAAGCTAACATAAGTTAAAAATCAAGGTCAGCGTAATGTTTAGGAGGGGTTAACCCGGAAACTCTCTCTAATAATATTTCGCGAAAACAAGGCCTTGATTTAACAATGGAGTACCATTCTTTTAAAATTTTACTTTTTTCCCATGGAAAACTATTTACGTAGTCTATTACAGAAATATGCGACGCTAAAGTAATATCAGCCAAAGTGAACTTATCAGTTGCAAGCCAAACGTTCTTGTTAATTAAGTGTTCGATGTATTCCATATGGCAAGGCAGGTTATGCTGAGCTGCATGAAGAAATCTAGAGTCAGGGCTGCGGTTAGTAATTACTTTTTCATTCATAATATACTTAGTAACTTCATTGTAAAATTTGTTGTCGAACCAATTGATTAGAGCGCGTATTTTAGACTTAATAATAGTGGATGAACCAAGTAATTTGACGTCGCTATTGTAAGTTTCTTCTATATATTCACAAATGGCATTACTATCCGCTATTATAAAGTTATTATCTATTAATACTGGTACTTGTCCAGTTGGATTGATCTCCATGAATTCATTCCGCTTTTCCCACGGATTTTCATACACTAGATCGCAGCCTAATTTTTTTTCTTTTAGAAAAGCTCTAACTTTTCGTGAAAATGGACAAAGAGGAAAATGATATAAAATCATAACACCTCTCCTTTGTCATCCCAGTACCTATAGGTTGTTATTCCAGTGCATGATACTGGCATCCAGCTTATTTCATTATGGACATTATTTTTAACATATACTCCTAGAATCCGTTGTACATTGCATAATTTGCAAATATTTTTATATCTGGATCCCAGTACAACTGTACGAACATTGTAGTTTGAGAGCAATTCCCACCGGAAGGGTGTCATTCCAGTGCTTGACACTGGAATCCAGTTCTTATTATACAACAGCCTGATGTATTCATTTAAAATTAAGTTTTCTGGATCCCAGTGTCTGGGCACTGGGATGACAGAAGAAGAGTATTTTGGGTAACAGTTATTTACTCCAAAGTAGCACTGCAAAAAATCTGACATATCAAATTATAAAACTAACATAGGATATACCTTGCTAAATAAAAAAAAAAGTATAATATTTTATAAGGTATGCAGGCAAAAACTCTGTAATTTGGTCAGATCAGAAATGAAGCAGCCATATCGGAACCTTTTTGGGTTGCATACCTATTTCATTATTTGTTTTATCCGAGGCTATGAACATAGCATTAAAACATCGTCCTAGTAGCTTTAAAGATCTAGTAGGTCAAGATATATTAGTGCGTGTATTAGAAAATGCTTTTACTTTAAACAAAATCCCACAATCTATACTGCTCTCCGGTAGTAGTGGAGTTGGTAAAACCACCACTGCAAGGATAATAGCTTTATGTTTGAATTGTTCTCTGGGGCCAATTTTTGAACCTTGCGGATCATGTGAAAACTGTCTAGCAATAAAAAATTCAAGCCATCCAGATGTAATTGAAATCGATGCAGCAAGTCACACTAGCATTGACGATATTAAAGTAATCCTGGGAGATATTTGCTATTCACCTATAAGCTCTAAATTCAAAGTCTACATTATAGATGAAGTACATATGTTATCCAGCAGCGCATTTAACGCATTACTTAAAACCCTAGAAGAGCCACCATCTAGTGTAAAGTTCATTTTAGCAACTACGGAAATAAAAAAGATACCAATCACTATTATTGCACGTTGTCAAAGATTTGATTTACACAATATTCCTGTAGCTAAAATAGTGGAACGTTTAAATGATGTTGCACAAAAAGAGAGTTATTCCATTGAAAAGGGAGCATTAGAATTAATTGCACGACACTCTGGAAATTCAATGCGTAACGCCTTGTTTTTGATGAATCAAGCAGTGCTATATAGCAAAGATGGTGCAATATCCACTAAAAATGTGATAGACATACTTGGCCTAGTGGATAAAGATATTATATTCGATCTATTAGGAGCAATATTAGAAGGTGATTTACAGAAAGCTCTGTTAGTGTTTGACAAGGCGGTAAAAACAGCAAACCCACTTAGTATTTTTGAAGGTCTATTGCAAACAATTCAGTTAGTATGCCGTTTTTTAATTACGAAAGAGATTGATAGTGCAGTTACAGAGCATGAAAAGAATAGGATAAAAGATTTAAGTATAAAGAGATCTTTAATATTTTTTTCGAGATTGTGGAAGGTGTTGCTTAAAGGTATTCAAGATATAAAAACTTCAACATGCAACGATGTTGCTGCTGAAATGATGCTAATTAGTCTTTGCTATCTCTCTGATCTACCTTCTCCGGAACAGGTGATCAAAAAAGTTCTTTCACAGAATGCAGAGCAAGGAAATAGACAGGGCAGACCTGTTGCACCTTCCCCCTCTGTCATCCAAGTAGCTGACTACTCGGATCCAAAAAAATATGTGGAAAGTAAACAACAACCCCACTCTGTCATCCCAGTGCGTGACACTGGGATCCATGTAGAAAATAAACAACAAAATTACGATTTTGACAAAGTTTTGCAACTATTACGGCGGAGTAACCAAATTTATCTTTACAAACAACTGTGTAATAATCTACAATTAATAGATTGTAAACCTGGGTATTTAAAATTAAAAGCTGTATCTAAGTTGGATAGTAATTTTTGCAATGATTTAAAAAATTACTTAAACCAGGTGACTCAGCAGGAGTGGGTTATTACAGTTGATACGGGTTATATAAACAGGGAAGTGAGTAATTTAAATTATGCACCTGCAGTTAAGGATGTACTTGACACGTTTAAAGGTGCAAAAGTAGTTAATATAGAAAATAAGGAGTAAGTTGTGGATCTTAGTCAAATAATGAAACAAGCGCAAGAGATGCAAAAAAAGTTTGCAGAAGCTCAAGAAAAATATATTGGAAAAGAGTTTCAAGGTATTTCTGGTGGCGGCAAAGTTTCTGTATTAGTGGAAGTCATAAAAATAGGTAGCTATAAAGCTAAAAAGGTGAACATAGACTTAGAACTTATGAGAAATGAGGAAAAAGATATAGTAGAGGATTTAGTGACAGCAGCGTTTAATGATGCCGTTAAAAAAGCAGAAGAAGATATGGCAAATGCAACTTCTGATCTTGCAGGTATGATGGGTTTACCACCTGGATTTAAACTTCCTTTTTGAATTTACTACTGAAGTTTCTTTTAGTGTAAGTATTTCTTTTTTAATATTTCTAACGCCAGTACTTCTTCATATAATGCACCTATAGCTAGCACAGCCCTATGTCATACCGCCGCGGTATCTCAGCCGCTAACAAGTAGCGGAATGACGAGGTTATCGTCTGCTGCCACGAACCGTCATACCGCGATTCATTCGCGGTATCTCATCCGCTAACACGTGGCGGAATGACAGCAGTCCTACGTCATACCGTCACGGTATCTCTAGATCCCGCTAACACGTAGCGGGATGACGGTTGTCAGGCTAGTACCTTCCCCTGTCATCCCAGTGCCCTGACTACTTGGATCCAGGAAACTTAACTTTAATGAACGTGTCAAGTAGGCTGCATAATAAGGACTAGATTTCAATGTCAAGCACTGGAATGACATGGTGAGGCGTCATCCTGCTGCTCCTTTCTTGTCATCCCGCGCGGAATAATTAACCGTCATACCGCGATTCATTCGTGGTATCTCAGCCGCTAACACGTAGCGGAATGACAGCAAGTCCTACGTCATACCGTCACGGTATCTCTAGATCCCGCTAACAAGCAGCGGGATGACGAGGTCTTTCGATAGTAAATCTTACCTGTATTAGCTATACCAAAAAATCAAAAGTCGTGTAACTCTATTTATTCATTAATAAAATCTTTGTCTTCTCCTAAAAATTAGTTAAAATGTAGAATATTTTGTGTTATTAAGTTAGCACTTGACTTAACTTTAGTTGTTACTTAGACTGCTAAAGTGGAATTTTAATTTTTTTTACGAGGACAATTATGCATTATAAAAAGTTTTTTTCAGCAGCCGCTTTAGCAACGTTGCTAAGTTTATCAAACTCTGCTTTCTCAGATCCTGTTGGTCCAATAAGTGATGAAGAAACTAGCTACTACGTTCGTTTGCAATACAACGGTGAAATTTTACCTCTTTTCACAAAAGTTGATGGTATTACAAATGTAACAGGCAAAGAAAAGGATAGTCCCTTAAAAGCATCTTTTATAGCTGGCGGTGGTGCGTTTGGTTATAAAATGGACGACATCAGGGTTGACGTTGAAGGACTTTACTCATGGTTGAATAAAGATGCAGATGTAGCAGGTGACACAGTTGCAGATAATTTAACAGCAATTTCAGGACTAGTTAACGTTTATTACGATGTAGCAATTGAAGATATGCCTATCACTCCATACATTGGTGTTGGTGTTGGTGCAGCGTATATTAGCACTCCTTTGAAAACCGCTATAAATGATCAAAACAGTAAATTTGGTTTTGCTGGTCAAGTAAAAGCTGGTGTTAGTTATGACGTAACTCCAGAAATCAAACTCTACGCTGGAGCTCGTTATTTCGGCTCTTACGGTGCTAATTTCGATAAAACTTCTGGTGCGACCGGTAAAGATAAAGGAGGACATACAGTTTTTTACAGCACTGTTGGTGCAGAAGCTGGAGTAGCGTTTAATTTCTAGTCTATCTCAGTCTTGTTATCCCAGTGGGTTTTTTCTTGTCATCCAAGTAGCATGACACTGGGATCTAGAAAAAAGAAATGTGGATTCCAGTGTCAAGGCACTGGAATAACACTACTTGCTATGTGTTTAAGCTATAATGTTCACCATTGTACTGGTAGAATATTATCTAAAGTTACATAATGTTGTCCAATTAGCTAACACTGCGGCCTACTGTCTCCAAGAAATTAGATGGAAAATTTGTACTTTTTTCAAATCAAAGCTTGAATTTTTGCTGGAAAATCAATATATTATATGCATGAAGTTTTAATTTAAGTTGTTATGTTGACCCCAATGGCAAGCTTATGTGTTGATAGCAGAACCAATCTCATGCAATATATTGCTAGGGTGCGAAAATTTCCCATGCTGTCTCAAGAGGAAGAAGTACAACTAGCAAAAAATTGGAACCAATACAAGGATATTTCTTCTGCTCATAAATTGATTACCAGCCATTTGAATTTGGTAGTGAAAATTGCAATGAAATTCAAAAATTATGGACTATTGTTGATGGACCTGGTCATGGAAGGGAATATGGGTTTAATGCATGCAGTAAAAAAGTTTAATCCTGATTTAGGGTTTCGTTTTTCAACTTATGCAGTGTGGTGGATTGAAGCTTCAATAAAAGACTTTATATTGAAATCTTGGTCATTTGTGAAGATAGGTACAACGCAAGCACAAAGAAGATTATTTTTTAGTTTACGTAAAATAAAAAAAAGAATTTTACAGTATACAAACAGGGAAACTTTAAGTAATGAAGAAATAAAAGCAATATCTAATGAGCTTTCTGTATCCGAAGGAGACGTTCTGCAGATGAATTACCGTTTGGCTTGTAAGGATCAGTCGCTAAACGATTGCATAAAAATAGGTGATGACTCTAAAAGGGAGTTGCAAGATATGATCCCATGTAACTTGGTCAGTCAAGAAGTAACCTATCAGAATCATGAAGAAAAAGAATTAAAAGAAACAATTTTAAACAATGCACTAGCGAGCCTCAACGAAAGGGCAAGAGACATTTTTATCAGTAGATATTTGTCTGAAAACACTCAAACTCTGGATGAACTTAGTAAAAAGTATTGTGTTTCAAGAGAAAGAATAAGGCAGTTGGCTGAGCAGGCGATGGCTAAGGTAAAACGATATATACAATCTGAAAGTTTGAAATTTGGTTTGCATGCGTAGTTTTTTTATATTTCTAATATTTTTTTCGATAGACGCTTTTGCATCAGTTAGTGATGTGCAACTGAAGGAAAAATATAAAGATTGGCTCGTGTATACTGCATTGGAAGATGGAGAGAAAGTATGTTATATTGTATCCTATCCTAAAAAAAAAAGCGAACATTATACAACCAACCGCAAGCCATATGTAATGGTTAGTTATGTTGATAAAAAAGCAGATGAGGTAAGCGTTACCTCTGGTTTTCAGTATGACAAGGAGCCTGTAGCTCTCAATATCGACAAAAAAATTAAATATACATTGCCCATAATACAGGGAAGTTTTGCGTGGGCAGAGCATACAAAAATAGATCAAGATCTCATTCTAAAAATGAAGCAGGGATTATCAATGGTAGTTAATGGAAAAACAAAAACAGTGACCATTGATGATACTTATTCCCTACTTGGTTTTCAAAAAGCGTATCAAAAAATGCATGATTTATGCCATACAAAGTAAACTTATTGTAACAGAATACCCAGCTATAGTATAAACTAGACTACTCTTTCAATGGAAATATAAATAGCACTTTACTTTATATGGGATGTGGATATCATTTAAAATATATTTTTGAGAGTTAGCAATGTCAGAGGTTGCAGGTGTAGATACAGAAATCAAAAAGCAAAATTCTGTGTGCGAGCAGATGCGTTTTAGCGTGAGCCGCACAAGTCTTTTAAATACATTATCCAGAGTAAGTGGAGTGGTTGAAAGGCGTAATGCAATAGATGTTTTGGCATGTATAAATATCAAAGCACAACACGGCAGCATAAAACTAATGGCAACTGATCTTGACATTTCAATGTTTGCCTCACTTGCTGCAACCGTATTAACAGAAGGAGAAGTAAAAATTTCAGCGCATACTTTACATGACATAGTGAAGAAGTTACCCGCTGATTTGGATGTCAATTTTGAAGTAAACAACCAAGGAAAATTATTGATGTCTTGTGGAAATGCAAACTTTTCTTTACCGAATGTAGTTTCAAGCAGCTTTCCTGCTCTTGAAGAAGACAATTATAAACATGATTTTATTCTACTAAATACGGACCTGATAGACTTATTAACTAAAACAAAATTTGCTGTATCACTAGATGATACAAGGTATAATTTAAATGGAATATATCTGCATACGGATGAGCAGTTTCTGTACTGCGTTGCAACTGATGGCCATCGTTTATCATGTATAAAGAGGCCAAAGCCTGGGAACATCAATGATGAATTTGGTGTGATCATTCCACGTAAAACTGTTATGGAGCTGTTAAAAATATTGGACGATTGTAATGAAGTTAATATAAAACTTTCAGACAGAAAAATCAAGTTTACATGCGGTGAATATATTCTAATATCAAAATTAATAGATGGGACTTTTCCAAATTATAAAGCAGTTATTCCAGCATCTCAAGATAAGCATATGATTATTGAAAGTAAAAAACTTTTAGATGTTATAGATCGAGTTTCCGTTGTTGTATCTGATAAAGTAAAATCCATTAAATTCTCACTACAAGAAAAGCTGCTAACTTTGCATTCAAACTCTCAAGAGTGCAGTGATGCAACTGAATCCATAGAAGCGGACTACAATAAAGCCCCTATAGAAATAGGGTTCAACTCGCGTTATTTGCTTGATGTTCTATCCTGTATAAAAAATAAATGTAAGTTTAGCTTAGCCGATGGTAATAGTGCTACAATTATCACTGATGAAGACGATTCAAGTGTATTATATGTAGTGATGCCAATGAGAACTTAAACACGTCATCCGCTGCTTGTTAGCGGGATCTGGAGATACCGTG
Source organism: Wolbachia endosymbiont (group A) of Apoderus coryli (assembly GCF_947251615.1). Lineage (NCBI taxonomy): Bacteria > Pseudomonadati > Pseudomonadota > Alphaproteobacteria > Rickettsiales > Anaplasmataceae > Wolbachia > Wolbachia endosymbiont (group A) of Apoderus coryli. Next base: position 1,197,016 of record NZ_OX366367.1, read on the forward strand.
GCGGTATGACACTTATTTCACTAAGAATGTTATTTTTTATTAATTAGTAATCTATCTTTACCAAATATAAGCCAAAAGGTGGTGCAGTAACCCCAGCGGCACTTCTTTTGCATTGGCTTAATATATGTAGCATTTCTTGCGGATTGGTTCTATTTTTTCCAAATTCAACTAAAGTACCCACAATAATCCTCACTTGGTTATGTAAAAAGGAAATAGCAGATATTTTGATGTGTATATGGCTCCCGTTTTGTATTATATCGATATCATCAATTGTTCTTATCGGATTCGCAGCTTGACAATCTTTTGAATAGAAACTTGAAAGGTCATGTTTTCCAAGTAGATGTTTAGCAGCTTCACGCATAATATTTACATCAAGTGGGCTAAACACTTGCCATACATAACCCGTCTCCAGAGCGGCAGGAGCATAGCGATTAACTATTCTGTATTCGTAATATCTTTTTTTTGCTGAAAACCGTGCGTGAAACGCATCATCTACAACTTCTACATTGAGCACGACTATAGGAATTGATTTTAAATGATAATTTATTGCGTTTCTTATTCTATAAAGCTCAAATTCCTTTTCCATATCAAAATGAGCAACTTGTCCTAAAGCATGAACCCCTGCATCAGTCCTGCCACCACAGTACAAGGTAACTTTCTCACCACTAAAATTAAATATAGCATTTTCTATCTTCTCCTGGATTGAGTTAGCAGAGTGTTGCTGCTTTTGCCAGCCAGAGAAACTACTGCCATTATATTCTATTGTTATTTTGTATCACACTGCAGAGTCTATCTAACTTTCTATCTTAATATAATTTAGGTAGCTAATTTTTCTACGATAACGTTCTTCATCATTAAAAAACCCTTGGCAGGTTACTTGCGTTCGATTATCATAGAGAATTATATAAATTAATAAATGATCTATGGCAAGTAATCCAGAAGAAAGAAATAGTGATAAACAAAAAGCGCTAGATAACGCAATAAGCCAGATTGAAAAAGCATTCGGTAAAGGTGCAATAATGAAGCTGAAGCAAAATCCTTTAGAGAAAATAGACACAATATCCACAGGATCAATTGCGCTTGATTCGGCTCTAGGTGTTGGAGGTCTGCCAAAAGGGCGTATAATTGAAATATTTGGTCCCGAGAGTTCTGGTAAAACCACTCTTGCCTTGCACGTGATTGCTGAAGCACAAAAAAAAGGAGGATCATGCGCATTTATCGATGCAGAACATGCATTGGATGTCTTATATGCTCGCAAACTTGGGGTGAGCACTGATGATTTAGTAATTTCGCAACCAGACACTGGAGAGCAGGCGTTGCATATTGTTGAGTATTTAGTGTGTTCTGGCGCGGTTGACGTGATAGTTATTGACTCTGTTGCAGCGTTAACTCCAAGAGCTGAAATTGAGGGTGATATGGGTGATCAGCACATGGGGCTGCAAGCAAGGCTTTTAAGTCATGGGCTACGGAAACTAACCTCTGCCGTTTCAAAAGCGAACTGTATATTGATATTTATTAATCAAATTCGTATGAAAATAGGAGTAGTGTATGGAAATCCTGAAACTACCACGGGTGGAAATGCATTAAAATTCTATACTTCTGTAAGGCTTGATATAAGAAAAGTTGGTGTAATAAAAGACAAAGAAAATATTACAGGTAATGAAACAAGAGTTAAAGTTGTAAAAAATAAAGTTGCTCCTCCATTTAGAGAAGCGAAATTTGATATAATGTACAATGAAGGTATATCAAAACTCGGAGAAATAATAGATATGGGAGCAAAGCTTGGTGTGCTTGAAAAAGCAGGTGCTTACTATTCATATAACAACACACGTCTTGGACAAGGAAGAGAGAATGTAAAAACTTACTTAAAAACAAACAAAGAAGTCGCAAATGAAATAGAAACGAAAATCAGAGATTTACTCAGAAATCATGATAATTCTATCATAATAGACGAGGACAGTGAGCAACTTTTAGAAGAATCAGTGTTCTGATCTAAACTTAGGCATTAGATTTTGTGTTGGACGGGTTGTTACAGTATGACGGTGTGTGCTAATATAACAATCTGTAATGTTACCTTGTATCAAAAAGACTTTGCTGAAGCAGTTAAAAAAAGCTTTTCATGAGAAATTATAAATGATAAATTGTTAACAATAGGTTATTGTGAATAAGATTATGTGTTTTGGTTTACCTAATATAAATAGGGAAGGTTATTCATTTATAGTAGTTTCCTTTATAGTAACGTGTATAGCATTCTCTATATCTTGGGGGTTTGGTGTTACGTGCTTGTTTCCGACATTATTGTGTACTTATTTCTTTCGTGATCCAGCAAGAGTTGTGCCAAACAATAAGGATCTTATATTAAGTCCTGCTGATGGTGTGATTTCAAAAATTGAAGAAGTTAATTATCCTTTATTGGCAGAAAATGGAGAAGAGAAGAAGTTCACGCTTGTTAGCATATTTTTAAGTGTTTTGAACGTCCATGTGAATCGTATACCAATATCTGGTACGATAAAGGAAATGAGTTATAAAAAAGGCAAGTTTGTATCCGCAATGAGCAATAGGTCTAGTAATGAAAATGAAAAGCAGGTTATTGTGATTGAATACGAAAAGGGAAAAGAAATTATTGTGGAGCAAATAGCTGGATTAATTGCACGTCGTATCGTTTGTAATTTAGGAGTATCCCAGAACGTAAAAGCAGGTGAAAGGTTTGGAATTATAAGATTTGGCAGTAGAGTAAATATTTATGTTCCTGCTGATATAGAAGTAAGAGTTTCAGAAGGGCAAACTGTTATTGGTGGTGAAACAATTATAGTAAACTTAAATAAGGAAAACGTTCAAGAGAAGCTTACTTTTGACGTTATATGAATAACGATGGAAGTAACAGTAGATTCTTACCTATTACTAAATTATTCCCAAACTTTATAACTTTATTGGGTTTATGTTCTGGTCTCACTTCACTTAAATTTACATTTAATGAACAATGGGAATTCTCAGTAATTTTTATCATCATTGCAGCAATAATAGATGGAATGGATGGCAGAATAGCTAGAATTCTAAAATCAACTAGCGATTTTGGAGCCCAGCTTGATTCTTTTGCAGATTTTCTAAATTTTGGTGCAGCGCCTGCATTTCTTTTGTATTTTTGGAAGCTAAACGAAATCAAAGTCATAGGTTGGATTTTAGTAATGATATACGTAATCTGCATATCAATAAGACTTGCAAGATTCAATGTTTCGCTACACTCAGAACAATCATACTGGGAAAAATTTTTCTTTTCTGGTGTTCCAGCTCCAGTGTGTGCTTTACTTTCTTTGTTGCCAATAATTATTACCTTTCAATCTCATGAGAGTGAATACTTACTTCTCATAGAGCGATTTTTTAACACAAGAAACGTAGCTTGTTACTTTCTGGCCATTTCATTTTTTTCGATAAGTCACATTCCAACTTTCTCTGCAAAATATATTTATATTCCCAAAAGCCTATCTTATATATTTGTGTCATTTTTTGGAGTACTTATTATATTTTTCATCAGTAAGCCCTGGATAACGCTACCAATTTTAGGTGTAGTGTATGTACTTACTATTCCAGTAAGCACTGGGCTTTATATATATTACTCGTATAAAGCTCGTTAGCTATAAGTTGTAATAAAAAGTAGTGAGCAGCATGATTGTAAAAATAAGTGAACTGTTAAATTCATTTCTGTACATAAAGATATTCAACATTCCATTTATAATTATTTGGGTAATTGCAACTGGGGTTTTTTGTACCATCCAATTCAAATTCACTAACTTTAGATTGTTCAAGCATGGAATACAGACGCTATTCAATCTAAAGTGTAATAACAATAACAATGGCATAATCACTCATATTCAAGCGTTTGCAACAGTAATTTCAGGAACAGTTGGCCTTGGAACAATATCAGGAGTTGCAATAGCTATCACAATAGGGGGCCCAAGTGCAGTTTTTTGGATGGTAATTACCGGAATACTTGGTATGTCGATAAAGTTTGCCGAGGTGGTGCTTGCATTCACTTATCGCTCTGAAAATACAACTGGTGGTGCTTTTTATTACATGAAATACGGGCTTGCAAAGATTGGATTTGCAAAAACTGGTAGATTTCTTGCCTTTACTTATGCAATTATGCTACTTATTGCAATGATTTTGGGCGGTATACCATTTCAAGCGAATCAGATAGCAGCATTGTCAAATAACCTCTTTGAATACAACGCGTCCATTATTATATCTCTGCTTGTCTTTATTGTAATATTGGGAGGAATAAAGCGCATTGCTTTCGTTTCAACGAGCTTAGCACCAATTATGATAGTGCTATATGTGGGTATGTGTATATATTTAATTTATGTAAACAGAAGTAATTTGCTGAATGCTTTATCTATAATATTTCAAGATATTTTCAATAAATCGGCTATAGGAGGCGGAGTATTGAGCGGATTAATAGCCGGAGTGAGAAGATCAGTGTTTGCTAACGAAGCAGGTACCGGAACAGCAGCTATAGCACATTCAGCTGTAAAAGAAGAAGATCCAATTAAAGTTGGGTGTGTTGCAATGATTGCACCACTTATAGACACAATATTAATCTCATTTTTGACTGGTATTGTGATAATTATCACTGGTATGCATAGCACTGATAACGTGGGTGATATTACACTAATTAGTTCGGTATTCTCAACAGCTTTGCCCTTGTTCAGCAAGTTAGTTTTTCCGCTAATGATGTTTTCCTTTGCATTTTCTACAATAATAGCTTATTGTTACTACTGTGAAGTTGCTTTGCTGTATTTATTTGGTAATAAAAAAATACTGATACCGTTCCAAATTCTTATAGTGGTTTCAGTGTATATCAGTTGTATGTCAAAGGATATAGAATTTATATCTTATCTAGGTGACAGTTTGTTCATGTGCCTTATGGTTCCAAATGCTGTTGCAATATATCTACTGAGAAGGGAAGTTTTGAATACAATAGATTCTTATTACAATTCTAAAAGGTATTAAACATGACTTATAGATTGCTTTGTATGGTGTTATTTTGTCTATTGTTTAATGATGCGTATGCTGCTTCAGGTTTTTACGAAAGTTATGACGCTGTGTTGAATGGAATAAATAACTTCATGAATGAAGTGCTGTTTTTCAAAATCTTTTATATACCGTTCATACTTCTTCTACTAGTTTTTGGTTATGTGTTTCTAACATTACGTTTTGGATTTCTCAACATAAGAATGTTTAAGCATGCGTTTGCTATTTTATGTGGAAAATATGACACGAATCACCATAATGGTCATATTACACATTTTCAGGCATTTATGACTGCACTTTCAAGCACAGTAGGCCTTGGAACTGTTGCTGGAGTCGCAATTGCAGTTTCAATGGGAGGGCCAGGAGCGGTGCCTTGGATGATGATTACAGGTTTTTTTGGTATGTCAGCAAAATTTGCCGAAGTGACTTTAGCATTTAGACATAGAACAGAAGATCAGGACCAATTGTTTAGTGGCCCCTTTCAGTATATAAGGAATGGTCTGGAGGAATTTGGATTTAAAAAACTTGGTATTGTGCTGGCTGCCATGTATGCAGTATTCTTTGTATTATCAGGCCTTGGTGGAAGTGTAGCGTTTCAAACCAACCAAATGGTTTCAATATTATCTGGCTATTCAAGTTGGGTAGATGGTCACTCTTGGTTTCTTTCTTCCATAATCTCTGCGCTGCTTGCTCTAGTGATTATTGGCGGAATTAAAAGGATAGCTAGAGTATCTTCTGCACTAGTGCCTATTATGTCACTCATATATATATGTAGCTGCCTTGTTATTATTGGATTTAATATCCACAATCTTGGTCACACATTTAAGATATTATTTTCCAGCATGATAGATTTTAATGCTGTTGGCGGAGGGATGGTAGGAGCATTTGTTGCTGGAATTCAAAGAGCAATTTTTGCCAGCGAAGCGGGTGTTGGTTCTGCTGCAATTACTCATGCAACAACTAAAGATGAAGAACCAGTAAGAACTGGGCTTGTTGCTATGATAGAACCGTGTTTTGATACAATGCTCATTTGCTGTTTAACTGGAATAACGATAGTAATAACAGGTGCATACCAGACTAGTGTTGGTGAAGGGATATTAGTCACTCAAAAAGCATTTGAGACAGTTTCTCCGTGGTTTCCTATACTTCTAACAATAGCTGCACCTTTGTTTGCATTTTCTTCAGTAATTTCGTTTGTATATTGTTGTGAAATGGGGTGGCTATATTTATTCGGTGCAAAAAGTATAGTGATATATCGCATAGCGGTAATAATTGTGGCGTTTTTTTCTGGTCTTTCTAAAGATATAATGGCTATTGCCAATATTGGTGGAACTTTATTCTCTTGTTTAGCTCTCATCAATATGACAGCGCTTATACTGTTTAGTAATCAGATTAACGATGAAGTTCAGTGCTACCTAAAAAGGCTGAAAAATAATAAAATTAATTGAATCTTCGATATATGCGGAGAGGTATAGCTATAATAAGTAAGACTTCCCTACGTCATACCGCCGCGGTATCTCAGCCGCTAACAAGCAGTGGGATGACGAGGTCTTTCGATAGTAAATTTTACCTGTGTTAGTTATAGTCCTTATACTATCCTATATACTCGGTTCAATACCGTTTAGCTTAATTATTACAAGAATAAAAGGGATAAACTTAAGAGAAATAGGTTCAGGTAATATCGGTGCTACAAACGTTGCAAGAACAGGGAATAAATTTCTTGCTGCTCTGGCATTACTTCTGGATTCCTTGAAAGGATTCATCGCCGTTTATATAGCACAACAATTTTGTGATAATAACGATTTTTATATATATGTATCTGCAATTTTAGGGCACATGTTTCCTATTTGGCTAAAATTTAAAGGAGGCAAAGGAGTTTCAACAACTCTGGGAGTGTTGATAGCACTTAATATGCCAATTGCCTTGATATTTATATTTGCCTGGATAGTGGTATTTTTTATCTTTAGATACTCTTCTCTTGCTTCATTGACTGCTACTGCAATAGCCGTGATAACTTCATTCTTTTTCAAAGTGGATCTATTCTTAACATTACTAATTATAGGAGCACTGATTTTTTTAAAACACCACAGAAATATTGTGAATCTTCTGCAAGGTAAAGAGTATAAATTTTATAGATAATGTACTGCCAAATTATTGACACTTAAACTACGAGACAAATTGCTTGACGGTATGATTTTGTCCTCTTTGTTTAAGTCTATGATTTTTGCTTTTGTTATATTCTCTACTTCTTGAGGTGTTAAAAGCCCATCTTCAATGAATTCCTTTTTTGTTTCTATTATTTTTTCATAAAGCTGAGTAACATTACCTTTACTTGACTCATATACCCTTTTTATCCTTAACTTCAATAGTTCTTTTGGAGCTTCTTCTGCTGTGATTTGTAGTTTACTGTTTAAAACGCTATCTATTTGTTCCTTTCTTGCAGCGTTCAAGTCATGATATCCGCTTTCTCTAAGAACCCTATAATATACTTCTATTTTTTCTTGTCTTAAAGCAAGCAATATATCTATTCTTCCATTTATTTGATTCTCAATAGTTTTTTCAGCTTTCAACTCAAATTCCTTCACTTCTTCTTCTATTATTTTATCAGCTATTCTTTTAGCTCCATCCAAAGATGAATCCTTGAGAGAAAAATCTGTCTCGAGTAGATCTCGATTTAATAGCTCTAAGAATACTTTTTCTCCGATGTTTTCGAGTAAACTTTCTTGGTCATCTAAACCATGCTCCTGCAGTTTATTTCTCATGTGCTGAACCAGCTCACAACATTGTAATTTATTTAACTTTATAGAGCTAATATTTTTCATTAACGTCAGCACAATTTGTTCACTATATTGAGAAGTAATACTCAATAATTTTCTCATTAAAGGAATACTTACTTCTGAAATAAAATCATCAACTATTTTTTGACTTTCATCGTCTTCATAACCATTTTGAACGCCATACCAAGCCTTAAAAATTTCTTTATTGTTTTTTAACCTGTCTAACATAAACTCACGTGCTTTATTTTGTGCTTCTGAGAGCAACATTTCCCTTGGGGGAGTAAATCTAATTTCTGGATCAGGATGAATACCCTCTAGTGTGCTTAACATTCTGTAGACAATACCGGTAAAACAGGTGTTAGGAATTCGCTCTTTTCTAGAGAAAGTTTGGCTATCAAGCAAATTTGTAATTAACGCGTCTTTTTTATTTTTTACAGCTTCTCTGTCTCCATCATTGCAGGCTTTCAGAACTAAAAGTAAAATCTGTCCACCTGTAAAGCCGGAGCTATGCTTCTGGTCATTACTACAAAAATCATTCAAAAATGTGATTATTTTACCTTTATCTTCATCACTGGACTCACATGAACTGTCTATATATTGAATGAATTGAATATATTCATTATCTTTGATTACGTCTTCAGGTACTTGTTCACTATACTTATCTTTTAATTTATCGATATTTTCAATGATATCATCATTTAATTGATGAGGAAGCAAATGTTCAAGATTAACATCAAGATCATTAACCGTACCACGTAAGTTCTCTTTCATGCCTTCCAAAAAGAAATTTATAGAAGCTTTAAGCAGCGTAAATGGGTTAAAATCTTTTGGCCTTAGCTCACTCTGCAATAAAATTAATAGCATTGTAAGTGGTATAGTTCCCAGTAACGAAATTAGTAAGAAAGTGGAGGTGAAAGTCAGATATGTTATAAAAGCAGAAAACAAGAGGAAGGCTGCTACCTTGATTGTATTGTTCTTAAAAAATATTTCCCAATATTCCCTTTTGCTCATTTTTTGCTGTTTTGCCGCTTTTATTTCTTTGTAGATATAAAGAGTTTTAATTTCAGACCTGAAGAACATAGTACCAAGAGAAAAAAGAACATTAACAGGGTTAGTGATAATGCTTAACGAGACAAAAGCTCCAAAGTAGCTAACAAATTTTAGCTTACTAGAATCCTTTGAAGGAATTTGTATTTGAGAAATACCTATCATAGCTTACCTTTAACATCATTACACTCTAGTAATACCATAATAATTTTAAACGTCAATGTTTAAGTATCTTATTATCCGCACACTCATCGTATTCAATTTCAACTGTAGAGTGTGCTATCTCGAACCTATTTAGTAGTATTTTTTTTATCTCATACAAAATATCAGTGTGTTGTGCATCTTGCTTTACTTTGGCATGCATCGTTATGATAAAGTAATTATCAGACAGCGACCATGCATGTATGTGGTGCACATCTATCACTTCAGGTAGCTTAGATACAATTTTACTTTTTATTTCTTCAGTTGATATACCCTCAGGCGTACCTTCAAGGAGTATGTGGCAAGAATTCTTTAGAATTTTATAGCCACTGTTTAGGATGATTACACTGACAAATACTGACAGAATAGGATCTACTACTTGCCATCCAGTAAGCATGATAATTATGGATGCAAGTATAGCAGCTACAGAACCTAAAATATCTCCAATAACATGCAATACAGCACTTTTTATGTTTATATTGCTCTCGCATTTACTATGTAATATAAAAAAGACTATTATGTTAGAGATAAGACCGAGTGTAGCAATTATTAACATTACTTTCCACTCAACATTGACTGGAAAAATAAACCTCTTTATTGATTCAATTATAATAATTACTGCAATGAAGAATAAAGTTAAACCATTAACAAATGCTGCAATTATTTGCAACCGATGATACCCGTATGATCTCTGCAAATCAGATTTCTTAGCTGAAAATTTGTGTGCTAACCAGCTTAAAACTAAGGCAAAGAGGTCAGTGAGCATATGCCCTGCATCTGATAATAGAGCAAGCGAATGTGAAATTATTCCACCTACTATTTCCATAAACATTGTTATCGCAACTATTATTATGGAATAGATTAAGCGCTTGGACTGCGCTGCTGAGTGTTTACCGTTATGCACTGCTGTCATATAAAATTTTTTCATAAACAAAAACGTGGGTAACACTGGATTCGAACCAGCGACCGCTTGCACGTCAAGCAAGTGCTCTACCAACTGAGCTAATTACCCATCGTGGTTTTAGTATAGTGCTTTGGTGGAATGAAAGTCAATTTGCTTTTAAATTCTTACCCTATCCTAATGTAACGTTAGAACCTAGATTTTTTTTGTGGTCAAGCTATAGAGCCTATAGCTAGTGCAGGTCAGGTTTTCCTACGTCATACCGCGATTCATTCGCGGTATCTCAGCATAGATTCCGCTAACACGTAGCGGAATGACGAGTTCATAGCTTACCAAATTATCGGTAAATCTAAATTGCTTTAGTTATAGCTATATCTTATATTGTTCATATTAAATTAATTACTTATATTTTTTCACTAAGATATAGAGTATACCAATATGAAAATTCACACTTTTTTAGTAGAGATCACCTTATATTTGAAGAGTTAATAAATTAGAGGTTAGAATTATGACAATCAATCAACAAATAAATAAAAATATAACTAAAGAAGAATACTTTAACAATAACGGCAAAGGGTTTAATTCGCCACATGTTGTAGAAGTTAAAGATTTAAATATTAAAGTAGAAGTTTATTCTCATAATTTAAGAGCAAGTAAAATTGCAACAATTGAAAGTGAGATAAGAGAAACAGCTACTAGTTTTAAAGATACATTCAAGTTAGAACACAGCAACTCAGAACAAACATTTAAAATTTATATGTTTGATGACAAGGATGATTACACTCACCTTGGCGGAAGCGAGCATTTCGGTTCTTACCTTGGAGATGAGGGTGGTAAATGTTACTACAAAGGGGAAGCTGATGTTTTTGCTGAAATGTATGTCTATCAGCAAGGTGGCGTTCATAACCTTCAGCATGAATTTGCACATGGTTTAACTTACTTGGCTACAGGAGGTAAGCACCTACCTACAGTATTAATGGAAGGAATTGCAGATTACTTTGAGCACCATTCAGATCATAAATTTAATTCTCAAGGATCAAGTATCGACAAAACTGAAGCTGCAAATTTGGATTTAGATAAAATTTTAAGTTTAGAATATTCAAAGGACAGCGAAGCAAATAGCCTGGTTTATAAAACAGGTCATGCGTTGATAATGTACTTACAGGAAAAAGATCCTAGTTTATTAAGAGACTACCTAGATGCTTTACGTCAAGGTAACTCAGATGAGTCAAAAAGTTTCTTGAAAGACATAAAAGGACACGATACTGACTTCAAAAGTTGGCTTGCTGAGAATGATACAGAAACTGCAATGGAACATCTTAACGCTTTGCAAGTTACAAAAGGAGATTTTATAGCAACTGGTCAAGAAATAGTGGGCGGAGAAATTAAAAATGTATCCTATTATAAAGCAAATATAGAAAAAATGGATGGAGAAAACGTTGGAAGTTTTTCTCCTGTAGAACACGTTGCATTTTATGATGTTGCTCGTGCTATAAATAGGGCAACAAATGATACACTTGATATATCAAAGGAATATCATTTCCTTAAGGTAGTAAAAACTTCCGATGGACAGGATAAACTAACTTACTCTGACCAACAAGGTAATGAATATCAAAATAGTCAAGAGTATAAAGATCAGGCTTTAAGGATGCTATCAAAGTATGATGAAAACTTAAAGAAAGCTTATGATGATGCATTAAAAGGTTTGGACCAGGAGAGGCAAGAAGAATATCTCAAGATAAGTGGAGAATATCGCGAAGGAAAGATTTCTTACAAAGAATATTTAGACAAGCATCGCTCAATTCCTTCTAAATATCAGGAATTAAAAAGTACCTTACTTGATAAAACCATAAACACTGGCTTAGAACAAGTAAAAGCGACTAAGAACATCGATGTAGAAAAGATGTTAGAAGAGATGATCAATATCGATTCAAACTTGATAAGAGGTACAAATCATATTGATCTACAAGAAGGTAAGATTTTTTCTATGCAAGCTCATGGTCAAGGAGATATGGGTGCACTGTCTATATATGACGGAAATACAAAGCTTGGAGAATTATCGAGTGAATCAGGATTTTTTAAGCAAGTTGAAGGTCAAACTAAAGAAACTTTCGTTTTTGAGGATATATTGCACAACTTAAATACTCAATATGATGGTGGTGCTTATATGGCGGTCACAAAAGAAAATGGTCAGTATAAAGCTTCTTTAATAGACGGCAGAACAGTTGAACGCGATGAATACTTTGATGAAGCACATTTACATGAGAATGAGTTGTTGCATCCTAGCACTGGACATATTCAAAAAGATTTAGATTCTCTGCTCCTTAGAGGTACCAAAATTTTGAATCATCAGGATTCAGAGCATGCACAATATTCTGATGAGCAAAAGGCAAATGGAGTAATCGTGGAAAAAGGAAAATTACTGGATAATAAGGGAACAGATAGGACAGACGATGATGTATATGAAGCTGTCGTAAAGCAAGGAGACGAGCGCTTACATGAGTTCAAAAATATGGGCTTTTATATTACCGAGAAAGGTGATCTATTTATTCATGATCACGGAGCAAATGTAAGGTTTCAATTACCAACTAGTATCACTCATCTAAAATTAGTGGAAAAAGACGGAGCATATAAACTAGCACCATCTGATAAATATGGTACTGAATACAGGTATGATGTTCGAGGTGATGATATACCAGATGAATATAGATATATAGATCCAATATTTGCACATGAATATGAAAAGAGAGATTATTCCCATAAACATGTAAATGTGGGCCTTATAAACTTAGAGAAATATGGCTCTGGCAAACTTTTTGCTATAAAGTACGACCCAAATGATTACCACATACAAAGAAACTCCAGTGGTGAAATAGTTAGAATAAAAGATCAAACATATTTCACTAAAGTAAAATTGTTTGATGGTGATGAAGAAATTGGAATGTTATCTAATAACTTCCATAACTTCAAAGGGAAAATATTCTTTTCTGCTGACTACAACTACAGTTATAACGATTTCCTAGCATCTGTTTCTCCTCAAGTTGAAATTGAGAACATGGAAAATGGAAGTAAAAAAATAACTTTCGATCAAGGTGATGGCGATATCGGTGATACTAATAGAGGCTACACGGACTATCAGAGAATATTCACAAAAGAGAAACAAACTGAAAGTCCAAAAGGGCAGGTAAGTGAAACTAAGACAGAAGTTCATAGTACTACTAATGTTGTTGCACAAGTTGCTGAAGAGAAAACTGTATCAAACGACAATAGTGAAATGCAGTCTGATCAGCCAATTCCATCACAAAGTTTAACAAGAACGAAAAGAACAGCTTCAGTGGAGGAGAAAGAGCAAGAACAGGTAGTATTAAAAGACACAATTCTCAAAATAGAAAAGAGCTACGAGCAGGACTCAGAAGGGAAGCATAAGGCAAATGTAACCATAGATTATAATGATGTGAAAGCCTTGTATGATAGAGCGGAAGGAGCAGAAAAGCAATCTGTGTTAGATTTTTGGAACAAACTGCACACATCAGAATACAAGGTTGGTGCTTTGCCGGAAGACAAATACTATTTTGAAAAAGGCAAATTCGTAATCCACGATAGTGATACGAAAAAGCTTATAGTGTTACCTGAAGATAAGGTGTCCATCAAGATAATGAAGGATGGTGATAGTTATAGTTTAGCTATATCAAGTGGTAATGGCAAAGTAATAAGCAGCATTAGTAAAATAGATAATCCAAATTACGAATTGCTGTCAGATTCAAGTCATTTCAATTTAGGGGAGCAAGATAATATTGTATTATCAGATCAACATCACGAATATAATCTTTATCTAGAGAATGGCTTTGTGAAAATGTTTGATTACACAAGTGACCACATTTATCACGACCACAACTCGGCCTACATCTAATACATACAAGGAGGGCAGTGCCCTCTTCTTGTCATTCCAGTGTCAAGCACTGCCGTCTTGGATGGAAACCAGCGTCACGCCCTGGAATGACAGGGTTTGTCATCCGAGTAGCCCCTTCGGTGTCATCCCAGTGCCCAGACACTGGGATCCAGAAAACTTAACTTTAAATAAGTGGCTGCATAATAAAGGCTGGATTCCAGACTGGAATGACATCATCTGCTACACACTTGAATGACAAGAGAAGAATTCTGAAACGACAAGCTTCAAGGAAATCTTATGTAAAATCTAGCATTAACGAAAATTATACTTTTTTCATGCATGCTATGGTTTTTATAATTAATGGAGGGTGATATGCAGTCGACTGATAAATTGAGTGATCTGGGTAATAGCACATTAGGGCAGCTTATAGCTGAATTAGGGAAGCAATTTGTTAAAATTGATGGTTCTAATGCTACCAGAGTTGGTACTAAAGCTATTTTAGGCAAACTCACAGGAAATGACCAAGTTGCTAAAGCTTCTGATCTCAATACCAAAGTTAACGTTGTTGGTGACAACGCAACTGATGCTGGTGTAAATACTATGTTAGGCAAACTCACTAATAAAGTTGTTAAAACTGTAGATCTTAAAACAAAAGTTGCAGAAAAAGCTGTTGTGGATGCTATAACTGCTTCTCATGATTTTACCGATAAAGTATACACTAAAAATGATGCAGATACTGCATTTGTTAAAGCTACAGAGCTTAAAACAAAAGCTGCAGCGAAAGATGTCGTGGATGCTATAACTGCTTCTTCTGATTTTACCGATAAAGTATACACTAAAAATGATGCAGATACTGCGTTTGTTAAAACTGCAGATCTTGCAACAAAAGTTGCAGAAAAAGCTGTCGTGGATGTTTTAATACCAAAATTAGCGAAGGATGATGGTACTACTGGTATATATACTAAAAAAGGTGTGGATGATGCATTTGTTAAAACTTTAGGACTTACAGATACGCTAAAAACAGAAGTAGTAAAACAGCCTGTTGTGGATGCTTTAATACCAGAATTAGCAAAAGGTGATGATGATAAAGGTATCTATACCAAAAAAGGTGTGGATGATGCATTTGTTAAAACTTTAGGACTTACAGATACGCTAAAAACAGAAGTAGTAAAACAGCCTGTTGTGGATGCTTTAATACCAGAATTAGCAAAAGGTGATGATGATAAAGGTATCTATACCAAAAAAGGTGTGGATGATGCATTTGTTAAAACTTTAGGACTTACAGATACGCTAAAAACAGAAGTAGTAAAACAGCCTGTTGTGGATGCTATAACTGCTTCTCCTGATTTTACAAACAAGGATATATTAAAGCTGCTAAAGGTGATGAAGTCTATACTAAAACAGCTGCAGATACTGCATTTGTTAAAACTGATGGTTTCAACGCAACTGATGCTGGTGTGAAAGCTATGTTAGATAAGCTTCCTGACAAAGTTGTTCAAACTTCTCAACTTAAAACACTAGCTGTAGCAGGAAAAGTACTTGATGCAAAAGACGGCAACAAATCAATTTTAGTGGAAAAATTAGGAGAATTTCTTGGTAGCTCAGACGAAGCAAAGTATGATGGTAAAAATAACCAAACAGCAAAGGTGTTCTTAGAAGGTAAAGGGCTAAAAGGAGAGAAAGGGGAGCAAGGAGCAAATGGAACAAGTACATCAGCTGCTGAAGTAATTGCTCACCCAAATTTTGCAATTGGTGTAACAGAGGAACAGGTTAAAAATTTTGTGCAAAAGGAAATATCACAAACACAAATCTTTGATATTCCAAGTGATCCAAATGCCCCAATTTCTGCGGATTGGTAATCCAGCAAGTAGTCACGCTACTTGGATGACGTCATACGGTCCTCGGATGGCGGAAAAAGGACTCGGATAACACCCTACAATGTCATTCCAGCGCGTGACGCTGGAATTCAGGTCTTTTTTTTAGACTGGATCCTATCATAGGATGACAGAAGCAGACACTCCACATTGTCATTCCAGTGCTTTGACTACTTGGATCCAGCTGAGTTGGTGAGTATAAAAGTATAGCTTCTACATCATGCCGCCGCGGTATCTCTTAGCCGCTAACACGTAGCGGGATACTTAACCGTCATACCGCGATTCATTCGCGGTATCTCTTAGCATAGATCCAGCTAACACGTAGCAACTATTCTCCCTCGTCATACCATCACGGTATCTCTAGTCCCGCTGCGGGATGACGGTTGTCAGCTTCTCCTGTCATCCCAGTAGCTCCTTCGGTGTCATCCCAGTGCTTGACACTGGGATCCAGAAAAAAAGATGATGTTATTCAAATAGCTGACACTGGTTCCTTTATGACGGCAGTGCCCAGACACTGGAATCCAGCCTTTCTGCAATCTCATCGAAAACGTTGTAACCACTTTCTATGCTAGTTTGCTTGCTCACAAGCAAACTTTCCTGGATCCCAGTGTCTGGGCACTGGGATGACACCGTCATAAAATGAACCAGCATCACGCGCTGGAATTTCACGGGCTTTTAAATTGCTTTAGCCATAAATATTAAGAAATTTACCAAACCAAAAAAAAGGCAAAAGAAGCCCTGGGGTTATTATCTGCTTTAAAATATTGGCGTTTTTTATGTTTTAAACGCTTGACAAGCAAGATTTAGCTGCTTCTAATTGCAACTAACCTATGCTGCAAATGTTTAAGAAATTTACTAAGCAGAAAAAAAGACAAAGAATCCCCGAGTTAGCTAGTCTTTTACTATCTCTGTCGAGTATTGGCATTTTTTGATGTCTTGTAACGCTTTGTAAGCGCGTTCAGCTTATTTAGATAAAAATCTAGATGTAGATGAAGTTTTGTAAAGACATACAGTATCTATATACTGCAAAAAATTGAACATAAGACGCCGATACATTAAGTAATCCTTACCTTTTAATCTGCAGATTGGCGAAAGCAAATACAATAGCTTCAGTTTCATGATAAGGGGGCTGGCGAAGCTTGTAAAGCAATTTTTGCATTTAATTCTAGTTCCGTTTTATGCCAGCTTCACGCGCTGGAATGACACTCTTTTGGATGGAAATCAGTGCTAATTGTTCTGCCGCAATTTTGCTCTATCACACTTGCCACATTTAATATTCCAGCTTCGTCATAATAATTTCCAATTACTTGCAAGGCAAGTGGTAAACCCTCATTGGAGAGTCCTACAGGAACAGAAATAGCAGGCAATCCTGCCAGACTTGCCGGCACAGTAAACACATCATTGATGCACATAATTAGCGGATCTGGCTTTTCATTTAAGCCAAAAGCTTCTGTTGGAGCAGATGGCACAAGTATGTAATCTATTTTTTCAAACGCTTTTATAAAATCATTTCTGATTAATGCCCTAATGCACTGCGCTTTTTCGTAATATTCATTGTAATGACCTGAGGAAAGCGCATAAGCGCCAATTAAAATTCTTCTTTTCACCTCTTTACCAAAACCTTCTGCTCTTGTTAGTGAATACATTTCTTCAAGGGTATCAGCATCAACCCTTAATCCATAACGTACACCATCATAACGAGCAAGATTGGATGAAGTTTCAGCAGAACAGATTAAATAATAGACTGGTATTGCATATTTAGTATGTGGCAGAGTAACGTCAACAACTTCAGCGCCATTTTCTTTTAAATAGGAAGCAACTTTCTCCCAATTATGGACTATTTCCTCTGAAATTCCATCCATCCTATATTCTTTTGGTATACCAATACGCTTACCCTTGACATCACCATTTATGAAGCTAGAAAATTTAGGCACTGGCTTTTCGCTTGATATTGAATCTTTTGTATCATAGCCACAAATTGCTTCCAGCATTAATGCTGAATCAGAGACAGAACGAGTAATGACTCCTGCTTGATCCAGAGAACTCGCAAATGCAATCATACCAAAACGCGAGCATCTTCCATAAGTTGGCTTTATTCCAACTACTCCACAATAAGCTGCTGGTTGGCGTACAGATCCACCGGTATCGCTCCCTAACGCTCCAGCGCATAAAAATCCAGCAACCGATGCTGCAGATCCACCAGATGATCCACCAGGAACAACTTTTTCCCCATCACTTTTTCTAATCCACACATTTTCAACAGGGCCAAAATAGCTGTTTGTGTTCGCAGAACCCATAGCAAATTCATCCATATTAAGCTTACCGAGCATGGCTGCTCCACTTTTTAAAAGCAAGTCAGACACCGTAGATTCGTAAGTCGGAACGAAATTTTCCAGCATTTTTGAGCATGCTGTTGTTTTTATTCCTTTTGTACAGAATAGATCTTTGATGCCAACTGGTATACCCATGAGCGGCGAGATTAAATCATCCTTTTGCCTAGAGAAATATTCATCTGCAGCTTTAGCAGCTTTCATTGCTATCTCTGGGGTTTTTGTTATAAATGCATTTAATTTCTCATTTTCAACCGCACTAATGTGTGCCTCTACGAGTTCAACGGCAGAAAAACTCTTTTTTTTGAGCCCGTCATGCATTTGTGTAATACTTAACTTTCTTAGTTCGTTCATTAATATTTAATTTTTAGCAAGACATTAATTGTAACATAGTACGATAAAAAATCCATACATTTATAGTTACAGCTAGAAATGTAGCTAAGGTAATTTAGATTCACCAAAATGGGTTTATGATTAAGTTGGCAATACGCCTTAAATTATGCCGCCTACTCTTCCATTCAAAACATTAAACAACATTATACACGACTTACCTTTGAACGTGGGAATTTTCTAGGGATTATCTTCTTAAATTCTATAATATTTTTTGTAACATTGTCTAAAGTGCCCAGACTACTTGGATCCAGATTGGATACTGAGTTGGTGAGTATAAAAGTATAGCTTCTACGTCATACCGCCACGAACCATCATACCGCGAATGAATCGCGGTATGATGGTTCGTGGCGGTATGACGTAGAGTGTATTAGTCCTTAGAAGCTGTTATTTTGCTATAAATGGCTGTAATGGCATCATCTATTTTATTGCTATCACAGCCTGTTTGTGCAAGTTCAGCATTCCCACTACAATTCTTTTCAACTGCTATTGATATTAGTTCTTTTGCGCTAATCTTATTGATTAAGTCTTTACTTACTTTAATAATCAAAACTGTTTTATCTTTTTCTGTTGCCGTGAAAGCTATTACCGTTCTTGGTTTTTGTTGCTGTAAAATAAATTCTCTTATTATATTCGCTGGAATATTGGTAAAAGCATGGCTTACACAATTTATTCCATTTATTTCAGTGCTTTTTATATTCTCTGCACTCACAAGCTTTTTATATAGGTTTTTTATTTTAGCTTCGGATTTCTTGCGCTCTTGATTTAAAATATTTAATCGGTTTATTATTTCACTTGCTGGCGCTTTTACGAATTCTGCAACTTTTTTTAAGTGAATTTCATTATCACGTACATAATTGGTTGCTTCTTGACCAGTTAAAGCTTCAATTCTTCTCACTCCAAAAGCAACAGAACTTTCTGTTACTATCTTAAATAAACCGATTTCTCCAGTATGTTCAACGTGCGTGCCACCACATAGCTCTTTCGAATCTCCAATATTTACAACTCTAACCTGATCACCATATTTCTCACCAAACAACGCCATAGCTCCTTCGTCTATTGCCTGATTCATGCTTTGAATTTTTGTAGATGCAGAAAGATTTTCTCTGATTAGAGAGTTTACCATATCCTCTACCCAAAACAACTGATCCTGAGCGACTTGAGTGTTATGACTAAAGTCGAATCTCAGTCTATCTGGTGCAACTAGGGAACCTTTTTGAGTGACATGATCACCTAGAATTTTTCTGAGTGTAAAGTGCAGAAGATGTGTAGCTGAATGATTTCTTCTTAAGGTTTGCCTTCTTTCCTTGTCAATGCTTGCTGCAACTGTATCACCTTTACACATTGAGCCAGATTTAACTATGCATCTGTGCAAATATAGGTCATTAACCTTATTGGTATTCTCGACTATAATAATACTTCTACTAGGTTTGATCAGACTGCCAGTATCTCCCACTTGTCCACCTGACTCGCCATAAAAAGGTGTTTTATCAAGTATAATGGTTATCTTCTCTCCCTCCTTTGCAGAATCAATTATTTCATTTTTAGAGGAAACTATAGCTAGTATTTTCGCATCACTTACTTCATTGAACTCATAACCAACAAATTTTGTTTTGCCAAATTTATCGATCAAATCAAACCATACTTGCTCAACAGATTTTTCACCAGATCCAGCCCATTTAGCACGTGCTTTCTCTTTTTGCTCTTCCATTGCATCATCAAAACCTTTCTGGTCAAAATTTATTTTTCTCTCTTTTAAAATATCAAGTGTAATATCCAAAGGAAATCCATAAGTATCATATAGCTTAAACGCTAATTCTCCAGGCAGAGTGTCACCTGGTTTTAAATCTGCAGTGAATTTTTCCAATAGATTAATGCCTTTCATCAAAGTGTCTTTAAAGTTTTCTTCCTCTGATTTTAACGTCGTTTCTATTAAGCTTTTAGCCCTGACTAATTCAGGATAAACATCTCCCATATAAGCCGAACTCGTGCTATCTATCAGCGCCGGAAAAATGCGATGGAGTAGGGAATCATTATATCCAAGCAGGTGGATATAACGCGCGGCTCTCCTAATTAATCTGCGTAATACGTAATTCCTGCCTTCATTTCCAGGGAGCACCCCCTCTGCGATGAGAAATGTAGCTGCACGAAGATGATCTGCTACGATCTTATGCACTATTTTATTTTCCGTTCTTCCACAGTACTCTTGTGATTTATTTATCAGAGCAGAAAATAGATCAATATCGTAGTTATCATGGACATTTTGCATTACAGTAGCTATTCTCTCAAGGCCCATTCCAGTATCGATGCATTTTTTTGGCAATTTGTGTAAATTACCTTCTTCATCTTTGTTAAACTCCATGAATACCAGATTCCAGATTTCAACAATCCTGTCGTCATCTTGTAGGTTAGGATTTACGTGATCATAAAAAATTTCAGAACATGGACCGCACGGGCCAGTGCTTCCCATACTCCAAAAGTTGTCATCCGTTGCAATTCTTATGATTTTATCACTTGAAAAGCCACTTACCTTACGCCAAATCTCGTATGCCTCATCATCAGTATGATAGACGGTTATGGATAGTCTGTTTTTATCAAGAGACAACTCCTTAGTGATAAATTTCCACGCGAATTCTATCGCAGTTTCCTTAAAGTAATCACCGAAGCTAAAATTTCCGAGCATTTCAAAAAATGTGTGATGCCGAGTTGTATAGCCAACATTTTCAAGATCGTTGTGTTTACCGCCTGCTCTTAGGCACTTTTGACTTGAGACAGCACGTTTCATTTCAGTTTTTTGAGCACCAGTAAAAATATTTTTAAACTGCACCATACCAGCATTTGTGAACATGAGCGTTGGGTCATGTTCTGGAATCAAAGGAGAAGAAGGAACCTGCTTGTGATTGTTACTTACAAAAAATTTTATAAATCTTTCTCTGATTTCACTTAACTTCATTATTTTTATTGAGAGTATTTATGAATAATAAGCTGCAATGGAAATAAAATCAATTTATCAATCTAAATATTGATATATATTATTTAGTATAATATATATAACTCTTGTATAAAAATTTTAATAAAAATTATAGACTAAAATAATTTATTCATCATATATGTAGTAATATTTTATTAATTAATTTAAGGAGTATGAAATGCCAAAAGAATTCCAGAACACCAAGAATAGCATGCGAAAGAAAGAAACAACAAATAAGCAGGAGATGGATAGTGACCTTACCCAGAAAAAATGGAGAGAAAGAAAGGAGTTTTTTTGTGGTAATCCAATCAATCCAATTAACAGCTTGCTCATTATAGTCTTGCAACTTTGATTTAATATACAATCCAAGTGTCATTTGAACACTCCCAAACTTATCACTTTATGCCACTGGTCTTCATCTAAAATTTCTACACCTAATTCCACTGCCTTTTTATATTTGGATCCTGGTTTTTCTCCTGCAATTAGGTAGTCAGTTTTAGCAGAAAGATTTGAGCTGACCTTTGCTCCCAGAGTTTTAGCTCTTACTTTCGCCTCTCCTCTACTCATAGCAAGTAGCTTACCAGTAAACACTATAATTTTGTTATTTAAAACAGAGTCACTAGAGTTGGAGCTCACAGGAAGAATTTGAAGACAAGCAGTAAGATCATTTAACATTTTGATGTTATGTTCCTTAGAAAAAAATGATTCCAAAGATTCAGCCACTTTTTTTCCTATGCTGTCTATACCTACTAGCTCAGTATTATCTGATGACAGTTCAATCATCGAATTATACCAGTTATTATAAGAAACATAATAATCTGCAAGCAATTCTGCTGCAACTTGACCAATAAATCTAATACCTAAAGAAAATATAAACCTATCTAGAGTTATTACCCCTCTGCTTTGTATAGCATTTAATAAATGAGCTATTGATTTCTTGCCCCAACCAGGCTGTTCTTCCAGATTAAATTCATCCAATCTTTCTTCTAAAGTAAAAATATCATGGATTTGTTTTATCAGACCAAGGTCGTAAAAAAACTCTATCTGCTTATCACCAAGGCCAACAATGTCAAATGCATCTTTCGATACAAAATGCTTTAGTTTTTCTATTATTTGAGCTTTACAGGCAAATTCCTCAGGACATCTTACTGCCGCCTCTCCCTCAACCTGACGTACTTTACTACCACATTCAGGGCATACTCCAGGAAACACAAATTCAGGTGTATTTGGAAGACGAGAATCTCTGTTCACTTCAATGATCTGGGGAATTACATCCCCTGCTCTTTTGATTGTTACAATATCTCCCTCTCTTATGTCTTTACGTTTTATCTCATCTTGGTTATGCAGGCTTGCTCTACTAACTAGCACCCCACCAATATTGACTGGCACTAAATCTGCAACTGGAGTTAAAACCCCTGTTCTACCCACCTGTATAAATATCTTATTTAACTTTGTTTTTGCATAAACCGCAGAAAACTTATATGCAAGTGCCGAGCGCGGTGCTTTGTGAGTATTCCCTAGACGATTTTGTAGTATCAAATCATTTACTTTGTAGACTATTCCATCAATATCATAATCCAAGTTATAGCGACAATTATAGACCTCGTTATAGAACTTCAGCATTCCATCCAAACTACTCGTTAAGGACTGATGCTCATTTACGCAAAAACCAAGTGCCTCAAGCTTATTTAGTATTTCACTTTGACTTTTCTCTGCTCCACCAATCAAAGAATAAGCAAAATATCTAAGAGGTCTACTTGCTGTAATATTTGCATCCAATTGCTTTAGAGAACCAGCAGCTGCATTTCGAGGATTGGCAAATTCATCGTTTTCATTTAACTTTAAAAAGTCGCTGTTACTGATGTATATTTCACCTCTTACTTCCAATCTACCTTGCACACCTTGCAAAAACTTAGGAAAGCCTTTTATTGTTGCAACATTGTGAGTGACATCTTCCCCTACAAAACCGTCACCTCGAGTTGCAGCTTTAACAAATCTTCCATCCTCATAAATTGCAGAAAACGACAACCCATCAATTTTGGGCTCACATAATATCTCTATTTTGTCTTCAATTAAAAACCTCTTTATTTTAGACAAAAATTTTTCTACACCTTGTTCATCATAAGCATTCTCAAGAGAAAGCATAGGTTCTTGATGTTCCACCTTAGAAAACCTCTCATCAGGTGGAGCACCAACACTATCTTGTGTTGCATAAATTTCTGGAAATTGTGCCTCTATTTCAGCTAACTTTTTCTTCAGTTCATCATATTCAGCATCACTTATTTCTGGCTTATTTTTTTGGTGATACAAAACATTATGATAATTTATTTGATCTTGTAGTTTTTCTCTCATCTTTTCTAAGTTAGTCATGTGTAAATTGAAATTTACATATTAATATAATAGGGTCACACTAGCTTTATCGTCAAGTTGTGAAATTTCTTAATTCAACACATGGTCTTAATTCACCAAACATCAAAGGTGCTACAAACCATACCTATTCCTTCTTCTACGCCAATAAGCCGTAGCAACGAGCTTCTTTAACGCTAATTATGGATTAGCCAAGAAAGAAGAGTAGAAACACTTGCTTTAGCCATATATTTATATAAAATTAAAATAAATTAGAGTAAATAAGTTATTATTTTACAATATTGCTATTTAAATGCTAACAAGATTCGCTCCAAGCCCAACTGGCTACCTCCACGTAGGAAACATACGAACTGCTTTGATTTGTTGGATGTACACACGTAATCAAAATGGAAAATTTTTACTCCGTTTTGATGATACTGACCTTCAGCGTTCAGATGTCAAATATATAAATGATATCATACAAGACTTGAAATGGACTGGTATAGATTGGGATGCAAGTTTTAAGCAATCAGAGCGCTTTGAGCGTTACAATGAGGTGTTTTTGCAGTTAATAAAAGAAGGGCATATTTATGCATGCTATGAAACAAGAGAAGAGTTAGAAATTAAACGAAAATTGCAGTTAAAACAAGGACTTCCCCCGGTATATGACAGAAGCGCGTTACTTCTAACTGAGCAAGAGAAAATTCGTTATGAGCAAGAAGGAAGAAGACCACATTTTAGATTTAAGTTGGATAGAAATGAAGTTGTTAAATGGAATGATGAAGTTAAAGGTGAAATAAATATTGCAACCAGTAGCATAAGTGACCCCGTGGTAAAGAGAGAAGATGGAATTTACACATACATGTTACCTTCTGTTATTGATGATGTTGACTTTAATGTAACCCATATTGTACGCGGGGAAGATCATGTAACTAATACTGCAGTGCAAATCCAAATGATTAAAGCATTAAAAGCGAAAATTCCTATGTTTGCTCACCTTTCTCTGCTACATTTTGATGATAGCAAGATATCCAAGCGAGTCGGTGGGCTGGATATCAAATCTATAAAAGAAGATGAAATTGAACCGATGGCGCTAGTTAGTTATTTAGTGAAGCTCGGAACATCCAATCCAATTGAAGCTTGTGTTAGCATGCAATCTTTGATTGACTCATTTGATATTAAAAAATTTAGCTCAGCATCTGCACAATTTAGCTTGAGTGAAATATATAAGCTAAATAGCAAAGTGCTGCAACAAATGCCATTTGAAATGGTGCAAGACCGTTTAAATCAAATTGGAGTGGACTCCTCAGAGTTTTGGTATTTTATAAGGAACAATATAGAAAGGTTTTCTGAGGTGGCCAAGTGGTGGAAAATATGCAAATCCGATATAGAGCCTGTGATTCTTGATAAGGAGCTTATAAAAATTGCGTTCAATGCATTGCCTCAAGGTGATTGTAATGAAAACACGTTGTCAGAATGGGTCAAAACTATTCGACAAACAGTGGATATAAAGGCAAAAAACCTATTTATGCAGTTGCGTTCAGCTTTAACAGGAACAGAAACAGGACCAGAGCTCGCTAAATTATTAATTTTTATCGGCAAAGAAAACATCATTGCAAGGTTAAAAGAAAAGTGAAAACCAAAGAATTATAGCTAATACAATCCCTACGTCATACCGCCGCGGTATCTCTAGATCCCGCTAACAAGCAGCGGGATGACGAATTTGTCGTTTATCAAATCGTCGGTAAATCTAAGTCAGTTTAGCTATAGGCAGCAATTTTCTGTATTTATTTTAAATTGAAGAAAGCTCAAATGAAAGATCGTGTTTTGCTAAAAATCACAGAATGCAGTCTGGTTACATTAGTGCGATCCGATAGTCATGAAATCGTGATGGTTAAATTCCATCCGCTCTAACATCGGGTTGAAATCGCGATCCACATTTTAGGAAAGTGGCGACTTACTAAGGTGCAAGCATGGATCAAAAAGGGGTAATATTAAACTTTGTAATAAATCCCCCTGAGAATAGTTAAATATGGTTACGAAAGGAACTTATGGTTGAATTGTCGTTAATCAAAATATGCGAAATAAAGTTGATACGCATAGACCAAAGGTATGGGGAAATGAATAGTCAGAATGGTGCAGTCTAACTAAGATGTTTTCAATCCCCCGGCAAATAGTAAGGACCTAAGTTTAACGAGAAACGATTTCATGGAACGGAGTAACCACATGGAAGCTCTTGTTATTCTTTATTTCAAAGAATGATTAAGAAGGTGGCCAACTGAATGCTTCTATGTGAAGGGATTGTCTAAGAACCTGTTTAAAATCTCAAAGAGATGAGCTAAAGTAGGAACAGGTAAATAATGAGGTATATAAATGAGTCAAAGGTATCCAAGCGACATAAGTCGTGAGCAATTTGAAAAAATCAAACCAATTTTAGAAAGTAGGAAAAAGAAAACAAGACCAAGATTAATTGATATATACAAAGTATTTTGTGGAGTGTTATACGTGCTAAAAAGTGGTTGTCAGTGGAGAATGTTGCCAAAAGAGTTTCCAAGGTGGGAAAACATATATTACTATTTTCAAATGTGGAGTAAAAAGAAAGGAAAGGAGCCAAGCTTGTTGGTTAAAAAAAATTGGTTGTGACAAAACAGTGGTCGGAAAGAGAAAACCAGTTTCTGCATAATTGATGCTCAAAGCGTCAAAAACGCAGATACTGCTGAAAGAAAGGGCTATGATGCAGGTGAAAAGATTTCAGGGTCATATCGCAGTTGATACACAACACATGCAATTCATATAACAACGGCAGAAGCAACCGATCGTAGCAGTGCTGTAAAAATGGTGGAAAATGCTAAAGAAAACCTCTCTGAAGTCAAAAATATACTCGTTGATGCTGGCTATACAGGAGAAAATTTTGCAACACAAATAAAAGCAACTATTGGTGCAACTGTTGAGGTAGTAAAACGAAGCGAATTACATACCTTTGCTGTATTGCCAAAAAGATGGGTTGTCGAGCGGTCTTTTGCTTGGTTGGAAAAATGTAGACGGTTATGGAAAAATTGCGAGCGTAAACTCAACACAAGTTTACAAATGGTTGTTCTTTCCTTTATTTCTCTTCTATTGAGGAGATTTTAAACAGGTTCTTACAGAACTTCCGTAATATGCATAACGACAATGCTTACATACGATTAAACCTTGTAGTAAATACTTTGCTCCTCTTTCTCTTGTCCTTGCTATTTTTCTATTCTCAGCTAATTGTTCTTGAACTATATCAAACACATCTTCGTCCACTATATTTGGCACTTCAACATAAATCCAATTTGCTTTTTCAACAGAATAAGTAGAGTAATTATCTTTCGGTTGTTCACAAGAATGTTTTTGTGGTCTTATATGTTGTAACTTTACACCTACTTTTGTTTTACCAAAAGCTGCTTGTCCTTTGTAAGTAGGGTTTTTTAACATACCCCCAAATTACACTTCTATCCCAGCACTTTTTTCCTGTTCGTGTTATAATAGACATAGTATTTAGCCGACGGCATACTTCCCCAATACTTGCTCTTTCCCTGCTTACCCACAAAAATACTTTGCGAACAATATCAGCTTCTTCTTCGTTAATCTCAAATAAAGCTTGTCCTCCTCCCATATGTTTATCTATATAACGATAGCCATAAGGAGCTCCTCCCATTACGCTTACACAACCTTTATTAGCTGCATAAATCTTTCCACGACGACTTCGTTCCATAATTTTCGCTCGTTCATATTCTGCTATCATACCTTGCATTTGTAACAGCAATTGAGATTCTGGGTTATCGTTAATCTCATAATTTAAAAAAACCGCTTCTACTCCTGCTTTCTGAAATTCTTCAAGTAATATCATTTGATATGCATATTTTCTAGATAAACGATCAGGAGAGTGAATGTAAATCTTATCAATTTTACCTTCTGTTACTTTATCACGTAATTTTTCTAGATTAGGACGGACTAACACTGTAGCCGTTATCAATAAATTTATACTCACTCAATAATTTGTACCCATCCATACCAATTTGCTTCTCTAAAGCTGCAACTTGACTTGCTATTGTATTTTCTTGTGCTTGTTTCCCCGAAGAAACCCTTGCATATAAACTCACTGTTACCATTTGATCCTCCTTGAATCCCATTTTTATCCTTTAAGTTTTTTTGACTTTCTCCCTTTGATGCTGACTTTTCATAAGCATCTGATAAATACTTTTCTGCCAACCGGTTAGGCTCATAGCTACAACTAATCCGTATAGCTAATCTCTTATTTCCCATTATCTTTCCTTGAAATAATATGTTCATATCATTCATTGAAGCTGATGGTTAATCGATTATTAGCGCTATAAATAAATGGCACTTTTGTTTTTGGACACAGAAGTTTTCGAGAAATAGTTTTCTCTAGTTTTATGTTTTTTGCAACATTGTTGGCGGAGTAGTGATAAGGGGGCTGGCAAAATGTGTCAAGGAATTCTTATTAAAACTAAAGAGCTCAAATGAAAGAAGGTAAACTCTAAAGTATACATTTAGTAGCGCTTTCTATGAGAGAAATCGTATTATCTATTCCATAAAGCTTTATGAAGGATCCCATTCTTGGGCCGGTTTTTTGGCCAAGTAACGTTTCATATAATAGCTGAAACCAATCACGTAAGTTGGTGTAATCATATTTTTTTCCAATAGAAAATACCTGAGATTGAATTTCTTCAGCAGTAGCAGTTATAGATAGAGAATGTAAAGTGTCCTTCAAATCTAGTAACGCTTCTTTCTCTTTTGCATTTGGAGTTTTATATGATTTTGTTGGTTTGATAAAATCGTGGTAATACTTTACTGCAAAGTCTGAAAGTCTATCAAGCATTTTATTATTTTCTGGTGTAACGTTTGGTGCATAAGAGGATATAAAACCCCATAGGATCTCTTTGTTTTCGGCGTTACAAGCTGCTGCTAGGTTTAAAAGTAGCGAGAAATTTATGCCTGAAGTATCTATATTTGGAACTTTGCCCTGGTGGATATGCCATGCAGGATTGTCTAATCGTTGTTCTAGTGAAAAATTAGCACCTCGGTCAGGTGTCATTCCAGTGCTTGACACTGGAATCCATATTTTTTCTTCCTGGATCCCAGTGTCCGCTACTCGGATGACAGTAGAGGGGTCTGGGATAACAGAAGCCTCTGAGGTAACAAATGGTTCTGAAATTATAGGCGATTCTGCAGTAAGTCTACTGTCTGTATCCTTTTCTTTATTCTCATTATAACGCTTAACAAACTCTAGATACTCATCAGTTGATTTTGGTATCACATCAAAATATAAACGTTTAGCTTTTTTAGGACTCTGAAAAATGTACAATGCTAAGCTCTCTGTTGGTGCGTAAGTTAACCACTCTTCAATTGAAATGCCATTTCCTTTTGATTTTGATATTTTCTTTCCTTCTTTATCAAGAAAAAGCTCGTAGCAAAACAGAAGTGGTGGCTTTTTTCCAAGTATTTCACATATTTGACTTGAAAGCACAGCAGATGGAGTTAAATCTTTTCCGTGAGCTTCGTAATTTACTCCAAATGCGGCCCACCTCATTCCCCAATCAGGTTTCCATTGCAGTTTGCATTTTCCTTTTGTTACCGGAACTTCTATTTTTTCCCCGTTTGGATCTTCATACGTGATTGTTCCTTTATCTGTATTTGTTTCAATTACTGGAACTTGTAAAACTTGAGAAGTTTTTGGGCATATTGGCAAGAATGGACTATAAGTCTGCTGCCTTTCTTCCCGAAATGATGGAAGCATTACGTCCATCACTTTATCATAATTTTTCAGCAAGAGTAAAAGTTTTTCATCGTAAACGCCAGATTTATAACACTCTGTTGCACTCCTAAATTCGTATTCAAATTCAAACAAATCAAGAAATTTACACAACAATGAATTCATATGATGACCATAACTCTGATGAGTGCCAAATGGATCAGGTATCATAGTCAATGGTTTATTTAAGTGCTCTCTTAGCATCTCTTGATTTGGCACATTATCTGGTATTTTTCGTAAACCATCCATATCATCTGAAACTGCAATGATTTTGGTTTTTATACCAGGAGCTATTTTTTTTAATGCATTTACAACAACTGTAGTGCGAAAAACCTCTCCAAAGGTTCCTATGTGGGGTAAACCAGAGGGTCCATAACCAGTTTCAAATATTATTTCTTTTTTATTAGGAAACTCTTGCAATATTTTTTCTGCTTCTTGAAATGGCCAACTTGTCATTATCTGGGTTAAATAATGTACCTTAACTTAAAGTGCTACTAGTTTCAATGGATTTTTAATATAATGATATAGTATTAGTGTTAGAGCGATTATTAGAAGGTTAAAGATATGTCCACAGGTAGTATACAAACAGATCAATTATTTAAAGGTCTTACAAGACCTGCAATGCTCTTTGGTGTGAGTTATATGTTTGCAATATTAAACGTTCTGATTTGCCTGCTAATTTTCATTAATTCAAATGATTTGAGAGTGATTCTCTTAATGTTACCAGGTATACATGGACTTGGCTATATAGCTTCTGCAAAAGAACCGTTGTTTATTGAATTATTTATGGTAAAATTAGGAAAGTGCTCGAAATGTTTAAATCGTTTTTATCATGGAGCCAATTCTTATGATATTGCTTAACGTTGTGTGATGCTGAGGTTTAGGGCTATTCAATCGAAGAATAAATCTACTCTGAACAGGGAAGTTCACGCTGCTGAATTTATTCCTTATTCTTGCTATTGGAATAGCACAACCTTGATGACAAAAGAAAATTGGTTGGTTAAGGTTATAAAATTAAGTGGTTTTGCATTTGAAACCGCTGATGACGAGGATTTAGTCATACAGAACAACATCAGGAACCAGATGCTAAGAAGCATTTCATCTCCGGCATTTAGTTTGTATTTTCATACTATCAGACGTAAGAAAAATATTTTTTCTGATGAATTTGCAAGTCAAGGTTTGCCGAATTTTTTCGCTAATCACGTAAATCTAAAATGGAGAGAAAAACACGCAACAAGGCAATCATTTATTAATGACCTATACATTACGATTATCCGTAGAGCGGACACGAAAGGAGTAGAATTTTTGTCACATCTACTAAAAAAATTCGGGCATGTAACTTCAAAACATGCTTGGGAAAGTGATATGCGTGCCACATATGAAGATTTAGAGGAAACGACAAATCGTGTAGTGACAAGCCTTAGGAATTATTCGCCTAAAATCCTTGGAGTAAAAGAAACTCCAGGTGGTTTGTTCTGTGAAATAATGGAGTTTCTATCTAGAATTGTAAATTGTGGCTTCGTTACAAATACGCTTTTTCCGCTAAGAACTGAAATATCAAGATACTTACCAGTACATAGATTATTCTTTGGCCGTAAGATGATACAGGTTGTGACTCATAATGAGAGTAAATATGCTGGAATAGTTAGTATAAAAGAGTATGGAAATAATACTTCTGCAGGAATGCTTGATTCTTTTTTACAACTTCCTTACGAATTTATAATTACGCAATCTTTTCAATTTACAAACAGGCAAATAGCAATTGGAAAAATGCAGATACAGCAAAATCGAATGATACAGTCTGCAGATAAAGCTATTTCTCAAATAGCAGAAATTTCTCAAGCGCTTGATGACGCAATGAGTGGTAAGATTGCCTTTGGTCAACATCACCTGACTATTTTATGTATAGAAAAAAGTCCTAAATCATTGGATAACGCTCTGTCGTTGGTAGAATCAGAGCTTTCTAATTGCGGTGTTTACCCTATCCGTGAGAGAGTTAACCTTGAACCAGCATTTTGGGCGCAAATTCCTGGTAATTTCGATTATATAGTGAGAAAAGCTACAATAAGTAGTCTTAATTTGGCTGGATTTGCATCTCAACATAATTATCCTACTGGTAATAAATTCAATAACCACTGGGGAGATGCCGTTACAGTTTTTGACACAACATCTGGTACTCCATTTTTTTTCAACTTTCATATAAGGGATGTTGGACACACTATGATAATTGGCCCAACTGGTGCTGGTAAAACTGTTTTAATGAATTTCTTGTGTGCCCAAGCGATGAAGTTTTCTCCAAGGATATTCTTTTTTGATAAAGATCGCGGTGCAGAGATTTTTTTGAGAGCACTTAGTGGTATCTATACTGTAATAGAACCAAGAACTAAAACAAATTTTAATCCTTTGCAACTTGATGACACCTCTGATAATAGAACATTTTTAATGGAGTGGATAAAGTCTTTAATTTCGGTATATAATGATAAATTTACTTCAGAAGATATTGCACGAATTAATGATGCAATTGAAGGGAATTTTAAATTAAGAAAAGAAGACAGGTTCTTGAGAAACCTCGTACCGTTTTTAGGGCTTGCAGGTCCTGATACTCTAGCTGGGGCAATATCTATGTGGCATGATAATGGTTCTCATGCTGCAATATTTGACAATAAAGAAGATTTGCTAGATTTTTCACGAGCAAGAGTATTTGGTTTTGAGATGGCTAGCTTGCTCAAAGATCCTGTTGCCCTTGGACCAGTATTGATTTATTTATTTCATAGGATTAGTATATCTCTTGATGGCACTCCATCTATTATCGTTCTTGATGAGGCATGGGCATTAATAGATAATCCAGTTTTTGCACCCAAGATAAAAGACTGGTTGAAGGTACTGAGAAAACTAAATGCTTTTGTGATTTTTGCTACTCAGAGTGTTGAGGATGCAAGTAAAAGTGCTATTAGCGATACGCTTGTACAACAAACAGCGACACAGATTTTTTTACCAAATCTGAAAGCTACTAGTGTCTATCGGGATGTTTTTATGTTAACTGAACGTGAATATATATTAATTAAGCACACAGATCCAAGTACTAGATTCTTTTTAGTGAAACAAGGAGTTAATGCTGTAGTAGCTAGAATAGACTTAAAAGACCTGGATGATATAATCAACGTATTATCCGGACGTGCAGAAAGTGTTCTATTGTTACACGATATATTAAATGAAGTTGGGGACAACCCAAAAGTATGGTTGCCTATATTTTATCAGAAGGTAAAAAATGTTTAAGACTAAGCTGTCATTGCTATTAATTGCGATATTTTTACTAAATATAGATTTCTTACTCTCATATCCAGTACTTGCAGATGGAGTAAGTGGTACTGACAAGACGGAATTTGTTAGTAGATTTAACTCTACTGGCAGCTTTAGTCGTGCCTCTAATCCTGATTGTGGAGCTTTTAAAACAGCTGCAGCACTTGCTGGAATAGCGATTGCTGTTGGTGCAATATTTACTGGCATTGTTTTGATCGTTTCTTCTGCTGGTTTGTTTACTGCTTTTGTTATTGTTGGAATGATAGCTGCAATCGTTGGAGTCTGGAAAGCGATAGGAGGGCTTGTTGTTTGTGAACATAGTTTTGTTAAACACCCAGTTGCACGTGATCATGATGGAAAATACAAAAATTTTAAATTAGAAGACACAGGTTATAGTGGCTGCACCAATGAAAATTACCAAACAGAAGATGAATATTTTTCTTGTTTGCAAAATAAAGCTCGGGAAGACGTGAACAAAAAAGATTATGACGGGAAAAGAGCAGAAAAAGAAGCCTTAAATTCTAACGTTCAGGAGAGTACAGAGAGTTATTACTGGCCAAAAAATGGTGTGCAATACAGTGAATATATAGAAGTATGTCATCGAAACCCTTTAACTTTTGGTAATCTTTTTAATAAGGTAGACTTTAATTCCAGAGGAAAACCTGGATACATAGACTTTGATGTCAGGGAGAAAGACACTGGATACGTAGATGGGTCATGGTCCTCGAAGGTTGATGGTGGTCTGGAATGTAGAGTTCTCAAAGCAGGACAGAGCAAACCCATACATGGAGCTACATTCAAAGCAGTGAGAAAAATGGGCAGATTGTGTGTGGAGTTAGCAAGTGTGAGAATGCTTGGTATCGAAATGACTCCTTGGCCGCAAGGGGTTGATATGGGATGCACAGAATTGCCACCTGACCCGATTGCTCCTATGTGTGAAAAATCTGTGATGATATTCAAAAATAAAGATGGTACAGGAAAGGAAGAAGTTCCTATTGGTAATAATGATGACTATAAAACTACTATAAGAAATAAGGAAAAAGAAGGAAAAGTTTTTGTAGGTCATGATAATGCTGGCTGTTTTAGCCAGTATGTTTCTAAGGCTTGCTATGATCAGGCAGGGAGTAAATCATTAGCTCCTATTCCCATAACTTCTATGATAGTGCAATGCATTAAGGAATCGTTAGATAATTTAGTTGCAGGTAAAGGTGCACCAAATGGTGAGAGTTTTATATCTGTAGCACAGAAAAGGCTGAAAAACACTGTAACTGCTGTTTTAGTTTTAGCTTTAGTACTGTTCTCTATAAAAGCCATGTCTGGTGGAGTTCAGAGACCTCAAGAAATGTATATGTTGATCATTAAGTTTGCTTTAGTGATGTATTTTACAACTGGTGATGCCATGCAGAAGCACTATGGGTATTTGACGAAGCTTTCAAATGGCTTATCAGAAATAGTATTGAAGGCATCATCTGAAAGTAAAGGTATATGTAATTATGAATCAGGTAGGGATTATGAATACATGCGTGATGGGAAGAAAATATCTTACAGTTATCTTGCACCTTGGGATAGGCTTGATTGCAGGATTTTATTTTATTTAGGTGCTCCTTTAGATGGAATTGGTGGCAAAATTGGTACTGGAGGTGTTGCAACGTTAGCAATCTTGCTTGGTGCTGCTCCTGTCTTGTTAGTTGCAGGTTCGATAATCGGTATTATTTTTGCTGGTGGACAGATTTTAATAGCTCTTGTTGCTATATTTATGGCCATTTTGCTGATGATGGTTATTTTGTGGCTGTGCTATGTATTTATTTTATCTCTAGTTGCTTTAAGTGTAATTGTTATTCTATCACCTTTGTTTATTCCTATGGTTTTATTCCAACACACCAAAGGATATTTTGACGGCTGGGTGAAAGAGTTGATTACCTATAGCTTATACCCGGTTATCCTTTTTGCGTTTTTGTCCTTTATGTTCATAGCATGTGATAAAATCTATTTTAAAAATTTAAATTTTGAACTGGACGAGTCATATAAAAATGAACAACCGGACAAGTCATATGAAAAGAAACAAGCAGAAATCTCATATAGTAAGAAAAAACAGTGGTTTAAATTGAAAGATGGGGAATGTGATAAAAATGAAACTACTCTTGCATGTATGATGCAAAATTATAGCTTTAAAAAGAGCAGCATACTTGGTCTATTCGACTTTACATACATGGAGTTTGGCAGCTCTCTCATCGGAGAATTATTAAAATTGTGTTTAGTATTATTCCTCTTTTACCACTTTTTAAACATTCTTCCTGGCATGGCTGCTGAACTTGCTGGTAACCATAGAGCAGCACTTGGCTCAGGTCATACACCTGGACAAATGGTGGGCAAAGCTTTATCTGCTGCCAGAGCTGCTGCTGGAGGTGTTGGTCAAGCTGCTGCTGCGGCTGTCAAGAAGGCAAGAGGTACTGGTGGAGGAGGTGGAGATAGTGGTAAAGGTTCCAGCGAAAAGATTAACTAAGGTGGCGGTGATGCTAGTTAAGGTAAGTAACAGATGCTTAAACGTTTAAGTAACCAAAACTTGGGTAAGCTATGCATAAGTTTTGTGGTGCTTTTTTTATTGTCTGGATGCGGGGAGGATCACTGTATTAAGCCAGAAAATTTATCAGGTTTGCGTGAAAAACTAGATATAGTGTCAACAGAGCAGAAGTGGGTTGATTCCGGTGTTAATATCTCAGATAGAATAAGAGTAACAGAGATTAATATAGTGCCTAGCAAGATTAATTTTTGTCCTAAGCAGTATGCAGATTTTGCAATTCGACCTGGGAGAAATGACGTAACATTACCATTTGCACTTAAAGCTGACGATACGATAAGCTTTAGTGTTATTGGAAGTAAAGTGTGTAAAGATAAAGAGAGTGAGACAAAAATCAGGTATGTGAAAATTGATGAAAAGTGCAGCGAACAAGAAGAGGAGTATTTTGCACACGTTTTAAATCGTGAAGGATGTCAGGATGAAATATGTCCTAATAAGTATATTGTAGGTAACCCAGAATGGTTGAATGGAAAAGAGTATTGGAGTTTAGACCCATCAAAATTAGTTGAAGAGAATAGTAGAGAAAAGATTGAAAAGATTGCCAAATCTATAAAACAAGGAGAAAATATAGATTGCAGCAAGCTTTCAGAGAGCAGTGCAAGTAATATAGATACGCACATTTTAAATTTACTCTGTGGACGTATATGTAAATTTCCTTCCGGCAGCGGAAACAAAGGTTGCGCATATATTGAATACAATAGTGTAGAAGGTGAGATATCCCGGTCTGATGTTGAAGCTATTAGTAAAATACTAAAAGAAAAACAGATAAAAACTGGCATTACACTTTTGAAAATTCACATGGATGGTGAAGATTTTGAACACATTCCAGGAGGTGGTTTATGCACTAATTGTGATCACAAGATAAGAGATAACTATCGAACACCAAGATTAACTTTTAATTTATGTAGTAGAAATGACAAGTACTGCTACGATAAAAATGACAAAGGTGGTTTCAATATAAGAGTAACAAGGACTCCTAATCTGGAAAACAACTTATACATACGCGTTTCTGATAAATTCCCTGAGCATCAGCCTGGTGATGAAAATCAGGGGGATATATCTGTGGATATTAGCAAAGTTCATGACGTTCAATACATGGAAAGCTTAAAAGAAAAGTTAAAAGACAAAACAGGTACCATATATTACGGAATAAGAGACCATGGCTGCGATTACAAAAATGAAGGTCAGTTTAGCATTAACCTCACAACTAAAGAGCCACCTACAAGAACTTTTAGTGCAATATATAATTTCTTTGATGAAAAAGTGAAAACTGCATTTTTCGGCTCTAGCTACAAAGATCCTAACGCAATTCACTCTGATACTAGTCCTGTAAAGTCTCTTTACGAAAGTTTTATAAAATCAAGTAGAACAAATACCATTAGATCTACTATAATATCACTGTTAGTACTATATATAATCTTATATACTCTTTATTACTTTTTTGGATTAACTCATATTTCTATATATGAGTTTTTAATTATATGCGTAAAGATAGGAATCATCGCCCAGCTATTGCAGGATAATAGCTGGGACTTTTTTTATAACAATGCATTCTCTATATTTATTAACACTCCAAAACAACTAATAGAAATAGCAAATTTTAGAGGCACTACTTCAAATGTTTTTGAGTTTCTTGATTTACCGCTCAATAGGTTCTTGTCATCGCATTCAGTATTGTTAATAGTATCTCTTATATTTTCTGGCCCTTTAGGCATTGTATCTTTTTGCTTGGTGATTTGGGGTTTAATCACAGTGAGCTTATCTATTTTCAACGCCTTATTTTCTTTTATTACATCTATAGCAATAGTTGCGTTATTACTTTCTTTAGCACCTATTTTTATTATTTGTCTTTTATTTGCGTATACTAGGCAGATGTTTCACAACTGGGTTAAAAATTTAGCAAGATTTGCGATTCATCCAGTAGTGCTTTTAATTTTTATATCACTGATAAGTCAAGTTATGGATTATATCATATATTCAGTATTTGATTTTGAAGTCTGCTCTACGTGTATACTTAGTATTAACCTAAAGATTTTTAACCCTTGTATTTTTTATGGTTATGCTTCCAAATATACACCTAATATTACCGCTATGATGGCTTTTGTTATTTTAGGACACGCTATGAAAGCTTTAGTGGAAGCTTCTTCGACAATATCTGACTCGTTGTTTGGTGTTTATGTGCAAAACGAACCTGGAGGACAATATCAACAAAGCTTAATGGGAACAGTAGGGTTAGATGAACAAAGCGTTCAAAGAAGAGCAGGAGGTGCTCCTCAACAGTCAGGTGCGTCAAGACCTCAAATACCACAAGGGACTCAAAGGTCAACGCCTCAGATACCACAAGGAAGACAGCAATGATAAGTAAAAGATCACTATTGTTGATACTGTGTCTTGCAATCACTGGTTGTAACATGGATTGTGTCGAACCTGGGTTGCAGAGCAGAAACACTAGTGTTAACGTGGATGTTCCAGTTCATAAAGCTGGTGAAGAAGTTAAAATTCATTGGGTTGATTCTGGTCAAGTAATTAGTAAGGGTGAGGAAATCAAATTCACCCTCGATGGATCAGTAAATTTTTGCCCTTTTAAAGAAGACAAAAATCCAAGGAAAGTACTTGTGCCAGCTAGCTTTTGTGCTGATGGCTCAGAACCAAATTATAGTAAAGCTGCAAATATTAACGATGTGCCTAATAATTATGGCGTTGATGAAAAAGGCGTAAATGAAAACGAATTGTGCGGTGGTAAAGGATTTGGCAGCAATAGACGTTATGTGGACACTGGAATTAAAGTAAGTCCTGGTGATAAGTTAAGCTTTAGCTTAGTTCCCAGAAAAATAACAATTGATTATGACAATCCAGGAGGGAAAGGCATCAGTTTTGATGACAATTGTTATAGAGCTGAAGAAGGAGGTGAAAAAGTGTCAGCAAGTGAAATATTGAATGTTAGCAAGCAAGAGGGAGAGGAATTTTTTTGTGAGGGCAAGGATGGAAAGAGAAATAAAATAAAATTTTTACCTCTTGATAAAACAAAAGCAAAGGAAAGCAAAGTGCTAGTTGGCAATGGGTACACTCCATATGATAATAAGGTACATTTTAATAAAGGTTATATTGAAGACAACAAACCATGGATATATGGTTCGCTACTTGATTTACGCCGCGCTAAAATAGGATTGAACGAGTTATGTGATGGAAAAAACTGTAGTCTTGATGAGAGAAAAAAGTACTCCTCCTATGAGCTTAACTGTTACCATCAAAATATATGCTATACTAAGAAGGGTATATGGAACTATGGTTCAGGTCAAGCGGGAGAACAAAACCGTGTCTCTTCTATAAGATACAAAAAATATGATAATGAAAACGACAAATGTGATATGTATTCTCACCTTAAAGAAGTTGAAGATAAGCTTAAGAAGATAGAAGAAAATAAAGGGGATCCCAAGCAGATTAACGTTGATTTTACATCAAACACTGAAAAAGATATTTCCTGGGCTGAGGCTCTTGTTGCAAAAATTGGTGATCTTGATGATCAAGATACTGCTAAAGGTATGCAATGTCTTCCAGATAATGAAGTAGGTGCAAGAAAGGATAATGTGTGTTCGCAAATTAGTGATAATTTTGAGGATTTTTCTCTGAAATTAAATAGTGACTATACAGTAAAAAATGTAACATCTGGTAGTAGTGTGATGCTCGCTATTGCAGATTATGGTCACTATAAAGCTAATAGGGGCGGTTACCATGTTAAAGTCACTAGATCATGTGAATACATTAATGGCGAAAAACTGTATATGTATTTGGGTGATAACCCGCCAGGTGATCTATCTGCTACGAAGACTAATGATTTCAAAGAAGTAAAGAAGTTGGGTGAAATAACAGAGGATAATATACAATATTACATAATAGATGGAAGTCATTTGGGGGACAAAGAGTCTAAGAAGATATATTTTGGTATTGATGTAAGCAACGTGGAGAAAGATGACATTACAGACAAGAAGGGCAAATATTACGAAAACAATAAGTATAGTGTAAACTTGTTTGTTAAAAAGAAAATTAACGATTTTATTTCATCGAATATAAACGAGATATTTGATTTTATGAAAAAAGAAGTAATTGGTGACAGCGTTAAAGATTCATACAAAGGATATGCAAGAGGTCTTCTACAAGGAGTGAGAGCTTTGCTTACTCTATACGTTATATTTACTGTCGTTGGCTATATGCTTGGAACAATACAGCTAAGTAAATTTGATTTCATTGTAAGAATGTTCAAGATAGCATTTATAGCTTTTGCCTTTAGCGATAGAAGCTGGGAACTTTTTGGTACAACTTTATCCAGACTTTTTATAGATGGTAGCACTTATTTAGTTGATAGCTTTTCTGGCTATATAGGGGAAGGGGGGAGAAAATTTGCATTCTTAGACTTGACAGCAGGAGTATTATTCACAGCAGAAACTTGGTTAAAGTTTTTATCGTTGATGCTCTCTGGTCCTTTTGGCTTTATTGCATTTTTGGCAATACTCTACGCTACTTTTGCGTTTTTAAAATGCATTATTAGCGCTACGTTTAAATATGTAATATCTACTGTTCTAGTAGCGTTTTTACTGTCATTAACACCTTTGTTTATCGTGTTTATTTTATTTCAACAGACTAAACCCTTGTTTGATAACTGGATAAAAACGCTGGCTCACGTTGCAGTACAACCAGTTATTTTATTTTCATCTTTATCTCTTTTAAATCAGTTGATGTATTCAGTTCTATACAATCTCACAAATTTTTCTGCATGCTATCAATGTTTAATTAGCGTAAATTTCTTATCGTATGATCTGTGCTTGATGAAATCAATACTGCCTCTTGGATACAGTCCTGGCACTAATGTTGATGTTGCATTAAGTACCGGAGAAAGGGCTGGTGGGCACTTTGCAGCGTTGCCCATAGATCTGATCCAAGCATTTATGTACTTAATTATTGCTAATGCAATGGAAGCTTTTGTTTCTATATCAGAAACTATGGCACAAGCACTATTCGGCTCTGGTTTTGGGGTTGCTCAAAGTGTTAGCAAAGTTGCCGGTAGCGCATCACAAGCTATACTGTCAACCGTTGGCCTTGATGATAAGACCCAAAGTATGATACAGAGTATCAAGCAGAAAATGAGTAAAGATCGGGGAAAAATTGAGGCTAGATTGCCTGATACACCAAATCAATCAAACAAAAAAGAAGATTCTAAAGGAAGTTCTGATAAAACAACGGGTGATGATTCTGATAGACCTAAAAAACAATCAGGCAAGCAAGAAATTCCTGATGAAATAATAAGAAGTAATTCTAGTGATCATGAAGCTAAAAACAAGAATGGAGAGGAGTAAGATATGAATGATGTTATGGAGTAACTAATTAAAAAGATATTTTAAGTAAAGTTTTAGAAATTTATTTCTGTATTTGGAAAAAGTTTAGATATGCAATCACGCTTAGGCAAATGTTGGTTTAGGGTATTACTTCTTGCAGCTTATATGCTGATCACAGGTTGTAGTAAGAATGATATGCCTTTTCCAAGGTGCATATCTGCTGACTATTTTGGTCCTAAACCTATTGCAGTAAGCGCTCATTTTTCAAGCGACCAAGATGCGTTTATTCCAGGAGATGGAGAAGTTGTTGATCCTGAAACTGGCGAAATTAATTATGGTTTTCACCATAACCAAGTGGTGAAGTGGGAGAATACCGGACTCGAAACCAATGGAGATAGTTTAAAAGTGCGAGTTAATGGTGCATGGACATCTTGGAGTAATAATAACAAGAAGGAATCTAAAGGCAGTTATAACTTACAGAGCTTGGAGCAGTTAAAATATGCAACTAAATTTGAAGGAAAGTCAGGTGATAATAGTCTACCTGACTTTCACTTAGTTTGTAATGATTATAAACCTAGCATAGAAAAATTTTCAAGTAATCCTAAGGCAAGTTGCACTGTAAATTGCAAGTGCATTAATGAAGATGATAGCGCAAATACAGTATCACGTGGTGCTCCATGTTGGTTTACCAACGGTCATGGTGCTTATCTTTTGTTTCAAACGGGGAAAGATGATCCTAACGAAAATCTAAAATTAATGCGCGATCCTCAATATCCTACTGTACATCTAGGTTATAATTCCACAGCTGAGGGCGACAATGGACTTTTTACTTTAGACAGAGATAGCACTAAATTAAAGGATAGGAATTGTAATACGATGAAGTTAGAAAAGGGATGGAAAATATATGTAAAAATATTAGATAGATATTACTTAGATAATGTAGGTGGCTACTCTTTTGAGTTCT
This sequence comes from Wolbachia endosymbiont (group A) of Apoderus coryli, assembly GCF_947251615.1. Lineage (NCBI taxonomy): Bacteria > Pseudomonadati > Pseudomonadota > Alphaproteobacteria > Rickettsiales > Anaplasmataceae > Wolbachia > Wolbachia endosymbiont (group A) of Apoderus coryli. The sequence continues at coordinate 1,238,742 of NZ_OX366367.1, forward strand.
TAAGTGGAGTGCAGCAGCCAAGTAGTTTTGGGTTTTTTGATTACATTTATAACTATCTAAAATGTGTATTATTGATTAACGAAAATTGCAAAGAACATTTTAATAGCAATGATCCTGCAGTTGCACAAGCTATGTTCGAAAATATAGCTGAAAAAAGTACGAGCTTTCACAATTTTGTTCTTTCCTTGCTTGTTCTATTTGTAATGATTTCATCGCTTCTTTATCTTTTTGGCATGATACGAGAAACTAAGCATGATATGCTCATCAGAATGATGAAAATCACTCTAGTAATAGTGCTTATATCTCCTGGAAGTTTTAGATTTTTCTATGATCATTTTCTCGTTTTATTCATCAAAGGTCTTGAACAATTGATAAGTATAATTACTAACTTTGCTCCTAATTCAAATACTGATAAGTTGTTTGGTTTTATGGAGAACATGTTCAACAAGTTTTTTGCTTACTCTGTTTGGAAAAAGTTTGCAGCGTTTTTACATTACCAAATGTGGGCAAGCCTTCTTATGATACCGGCAATTTTCATAGGGATAGTTTTATATTTCTTGCTGTGCTTATATGCTTACATAATATTCCTCTCTGGTTTTATGGGTATAGCTTTTCTTATAGCCATCATGCCACTGTTTCTAATTTCTATTTTATTTTCACCGTTGAAAAGTCTATTTGAAGGTTGGATAAAATTCTGCATCAGTTTTTGTTTAAAGTCGATTATGATATTTACTCTCTTGTCATTACTGGCTTCCATTATAATGAATACCTTTTATAGGCAGTTAGGTTTTACTGTATGCTACAATAAATGGTTTGAGGTAAGGTTATGTGCTCCAAAATGGGTGTTTGGTGGTTTTTGTATCGTTGATAAGCAGTACTTTGGTTGGACCCCAGGGCAAATTTTCGTACCTTACACTCTTGGAGAAGCTTCTCCGCTGAACGTAGATAAGAACATAGAAGGTATAGAAAAGATAAGCAGAGAAGGTGGTACAATAAAATTTACTGGCGGCGCTGGGTATATACCTCTTCCACCTGATTACCCTAAAGATAAAAATGGTGAATATATAAAAGGGTTTCGTTATATAGATTATCCTTTCTTTAATCCAATTCCTGGCACTCAAAGTAATCCAGCAGACCACTATATTGCAGAAAGTGATATGGTAGTTAGTAATGGCTGTAGTGAAAAAGATCTAGTGCGCTTAACAAATAGTTTATCTCATGCATCAGAGAGGGCTGACATTATATTACTGATCAATAATATAGACAAAAAGATAGGTGGTATGAATAGTAAAATAACAGAGCTTTACTGTCAATCTCAGCAAGATGAAGAAAAATGTAAAAATTATAGGGAAATAGTGGATGACTACAGAAAAGGTACCATAAGACCAGATCTAAAAAGAGAGATAAAGTCTTTGGTGCAGAGAGTAGTAGAACAACAAGGTTGTAGAATACTGAAACTTCATAAGTTATATAAGGATCCCAACAGTGAATACTGTCAGAAATGTAAAGATTGTGAGGATTGCAAAAATTATCAAGAAAATAGCGATTACCAAAGGGTGCAAGACATACAGAGAGGTTATTTAATCAATGCAGGGGAAATCTTTGTATTATTCCTGCTTTCATTTTTAATGTTCTCTTTACGCGAGTTCGTACAACAAATGGGCTCAAGTATAGCTGGTGGTGGATTCAGCGTTTACAATATATCTAGTATGTATCAGGGAGGTGGTATATTATCTCAGATACCGTTACCTAAATTTTTTGAAAAGGCTGGAGTAACTAATTTAATGGGGTTAATTTCTCTACCTAAGCATATGTTGCAAGGTGCTATTGGTGGAGGACTTGAGTCTCTAGGTAAATTTGCTACTGGGCTCCCTAATCAACTAGCTGGAGGTACAGCTAATCTACTAGGCAGGATACCAAGAGTCGGAGGTGTGCTGAAACACGTTATTGATGTGCCACGTAAATTTGTAGGTGCTACTATTGAAGCAACAAAGTTTGCAACATCACCTAAAAATGACGTCGATAAGCTTGAGGAAAAGATCTACAGGGCATTTGGAGTTGATAAAGAAGATATTGCGCATAGAAGAATTGATAGATATTTAGAATATTACAAAGGGTATGTAGGATCACATTTGGGCTATACAATAGAAGATGCTATGAAATTTACTTGGGAGCATGGCCTTGATTCTATAGGAGTTAGCCACCGTACAGGAGAAAAAGATGGTTACCAAGGTAATCTGCTCTGTAGAGCAAAATCGCATAGGCAAGATTTCTTGAATAAGCTTCATGATTACACCATAGGACGCAAGAGAGAACCAGAAAAAGACAAGCTTGATCAACCGGTCAAAAGGAAATTACCGGAACCAATGAGGAAACCAGATGCAAAAGGAGAAGAGGATTGAAGATGAAGACTAATAAAAATTTCAAAGGCCTTGATTATTACAAATTGCAGCAAGACGATGATGGCAACATAAAGTTAAATGACTACGACGACATTTTAAATGCGCGTAGGGCGAGAGTAGATCTACTATTAGATAACACACCGGACAACAATATCGACCTCACTAGGTTAAATAAAGCTTTGAGTGAGAAATTTGTAGATAATCATAGTTTATTGTCTGAATTTGATAAGGAAGACAAAGAGATTGCACAAGAAAGGCTTAAGGTGTTTAGTATTTTAGAAAGCCTTGAAGACCTTAAAAGCGTGAAAAGTGAAGATCTGTTGGAGGTTAGCTTACTGCTGTCGGATCTTAGCTTCATAGAGAGAAATGTTGTACTAAATACCGATCAGAATTCTGATCTAGCAGAGTTTAAAAGTCTATTTATCGAAAAAAAGGCATCTGGTGAGGAATATAGTAATGAAGAATGTCAAGGCTTCCTAGATGATATAGATAAAATCAACACCATAATTAAGTTAGAATTAGAAAGCAGAATTGAAGGGATCAATCACGATGAAGGAAATAGTTATGGTGATTTACAAGATGAGATTGGTCAAGCAATTAATGCAGCAGACAAATCAGAAAAAGATAACGGATGAGTCTTGTGTTTGTGTTTTTCTTACAAGCGGCTCGATAGCTTCTCTCTATTAAACTGCTAAAGCCATATTGACATTAATCATATAGTATAAATAATTAATTATTTTGGAGCTTATTTAATATGCTACGCATCATTGCAGGCAAATATCGCGGAAGGAAAATAACTACAGGCAAGCATTTAGCTGCACGACCAACTATGAGTGTTGTCCGAGAAGCAATATTTAGTATACTTTCCTCAAGAAAACCTATTTATAACTTGAATGTACTTGATTTATTCTGTGGTAGTGGTTCTTTTTCATTTGAAGCACTTTCTCGCGGCGCTAAGCATGCATTTATGGTAGATTCAGATTATTACAATTTGCAATTGCCTAAAAAAACAGCAGAAGATTTTGGAATTACGGACAATGTCACGCTAATTTGTTGTAGTGCTAACAAATTGCCACAACCTATTTCAAAGTGCGATGTAGTTTTTATAGACCCACCTTACAATAGCAATCTGGTTGAATCAACGTTGAATGGACTAGCTCACTCAGGCTGGTTAAGTGATGATGCATTGATAATTCTAGAGATTAGGAAAAACGAAGGTTTTGAGTGCAATAAAAACTTCAGTATAATCTTGGAACGCACCTACGGTATAGCAAGAATAATTTTTCTTTCTCTATCAACTTAAACTTGTATATGCTTTTCATTGATGGGTTTCAGTTCTATTTTCGTCAAGCTTCCAAAGATACTACTTTTACAGTAGTCTTTTAGCTTAAAATTTCTATTAAATTCACCTTTCAACAAATATTTATGTGCTTTTTCAATAAATTTATTTTCTTTTTCTTCGTAACTGGTGTATTTTGTTATATCATCATTATCCTCACGATAAACTAAATGTTCTTTATGATCAGCATGAATATTTTTGCTCTTACACTCCGTGTTTTGAGGATCGTGTTCAAGTACTATATTCCATCTAAACCATTCAGATGTGTCAGATGTGGATGAATCTGGAAGTTTACCAACGAGTTGTGCTTCCTGTGGAATTACAGTATCGCCTTTCCTGCCAGCAATTAATACAGGGCATTTTGTATTCTCTATAATCTCTCGTGAATTAAATTCCAATCCGCAACGATTAAACCAAAAATTCAAGAATTTTGCAGGAAGCCGTCTCATGAAAAAATTCCCTATCCCATGAGGAAAGTTATTAGTTGCATCCTTAAGTGAGCTATAAGAATTACTATGAATTAGCGTTAAATAAATCCCTTGCTTTTCAAACCTTTTTAAAACTTCTGCTGCAATTCCTCCTCCAAGAGAGTTAGTATCCAAAATTATATCGTTCGGATGCACACCTTTTACAAGCAACATGTTTACCATTGCCATTCCAGCTTGAACTAACTTTTCACCGTTTGTTAGAAATTCATATAGCGCTACAATTTTCTTTCTTTCCAAGAGAAACTCCACGATATCTTCTATATCTTTATTTTCTCCTAACTCTTGATCGTGAGCTTCTGCATCCACTTCCTTATCGTCACCTACAAGTTCTTTTTTGTAACGCTTTATCCACTCAGGGCTAACTTCATTTTCCAAAAAGCTTTTGATTCTATGTACAACGAACCTTTTCTTAACAAAGTCAAAAAGCATCCATAGGCAAAATACGATAAAACATATGGTAGCCAAAATTGATAGCACTACTGATGCAAAAGCTAACCCTGTAAGTACCTTTTTTGATTTTTGATTCTGGTATGCCAAGTATAACGATACAATAGAAGCAGTAGAAAATATAGCAGAACATAACCATAGTGATACTATTCTCCTATTGAATTTTCTTTCTTCATCATTCAATTCTTTTTTAAAGAATTCTGGATTAACAATTCTAGAAAAATAAGGATAGTCAAAATAATGCTTAACTAACTTACTTTCTTGCTCCTTAGGTGGATTTTTACTACGAGCATTAACCTTAATACATCCAAGTACTCCAAAAAAGTTTATCACGTGTTTTGTATTTTCTTCTGGCTTGATATTACCATTGGTATGATAAATAACTTTCATTTTATCGTTAATAAATATTAAGCTATTTTAACATAAAGATCAAAAAAAACAAGAGAATATAAATATGAATAACCAGTATGATGAAAAGCTTATAAGAAATTTCCTATGATTCCTTTTAAGCGAGTTTTGAATTTTTGAAATGTCATGACATTGTTGATACGTTTATCAAGAAACGATAAAGTATCCGCAAAATCTTCTGAATAATCATTGATAAAAAAAAGTATCGTACTTAAGTACACTCCAGCTAATATTGCTCTTTTTGTATAGTAGTTAAAATCTGTTGATTGGTCATGAATGCCATACCAAATCGCGCTAATAGTTCTGTATAAAAGTTTACTAGAAAAATATGTATTTTTTGGTGATACGGAGAATGATAAAACATTTTTTAAAAGTTCTCTATAATTCGGTAGCTTAGCGTAGTTTGAAAGGCGTATTTGAATAGCTAACTTTACTCGCTCTCGCACTTTCATATCTTCTAAATTAGAATTTCTTAGTTCAGCTTCCATTGAGCTATTTAAGTCCTCTGCTATGCGCTCCAAAGCGCTATATATTCCATTCTGAAATTTGCAAAAGCTATTAGCTAGATTAAGGTCAGTGCACACCTTTAATAGGGTTTCATCGCTTATCCCTTCAAATGGAATAACCCTAATTAGCTTATCTATTATTAACTTTTGTTCCACAGTAGCATTATACTAAACATCATGTGTGATTGTACCTGAGATTTTCAAACATTCTACAAAATGCTTCGCCGCGTTCCTCGAAATCTTTCCATTGATCAAAAGAAGCACACGCGGGAGAAAGTAATATTGTTACTTCTTCTGCACTATTTAAGGCCTCTTCAAAAGCTAGTTTAAGTGCGTTTTTCAAATTGCAACATTTCACGAAATCTACTTTATTCTCCATAGTGTTTGCAAAGGCTTCGGTTGATTCCCCAATAAGAAAAGCTTTTCCAATCCTTGTGAAATGCTTGCTTAATGATTCTATTCCACCTTTTTTGCTTCTTCCACCAACGATCCAATTTATGTTTTCATAAGATAAGATCGCCTTTTCGCTCGACTTTGCATTAGTTGCTTTGCTATCGTTCACGAAAAACACATTTCTTATTTTGCCAAGCAGTTCATTCCTATGCCTCAGTCCTGAAAAGGACTTGATTCCATTGATAATAGTGTTGCTATCTACTCCAAGTAGCTTACATACGGCATATGCGGCTGCTATGTTTTCTGCGTTGGAGATTAGGTTTATTTTCACGTCGCTTACTGATAAGCTATGACTCTCTAGTTTTAACGAGATCTTCTGGATCCGAGTAGTCAAGCACTGGGATGATAAAGAGGGTGGCTGGAATGACACCGGGGAATATGTTACTGAGATTGGAATTTTGTTTCCAGTGAATTTGTTGAATATATCAGCGGTAATCTCATTGTCACATCCTATCACAGCAATCTCACTACCGTTTATCAGTTTTAATTTAGCTGCTATGTAATTCTCCATACTTCCATGTCTATCTATGTGGTCTGGTGTAATATTAAGCAGTACTGAAATGTCCACGTTAATTTCATTCATCAACTCCAATTGAAAAGAGGAAAATTCAATTACATAAATTTCTGCATCTCTTTCTAGATCCAAAACAGGAACGCCTAAATTTCCACCAATAGCTACTTTTTTCCCTGCAGATTTTAATATGTGCCCTATTAGTGATGTAGTGGTTGATTTACCATTTGTTCCTGTGACACCTATTACCTTCTGGTTTGTAGTTTTAGCTTCAAGAAATAGCTCAATGTCTGATTTTATTTTGCAATCAAAACTTCTTGCAAGTTTTACTATCCAATGTGGCTCTATTGGCACTCCAGGGCTTAAAACCAATGCACTGATCTCCTGCCAATTATATTCTTTGGGATGAATAAAATTACATTTTTTATACATCATTTTTGCATTTGCTATTTGCTCTTCATGATCATCCCATGCATATATTCTTGCACCACTCTTTATTAAAGCGTTAATGGCGGATAACCCAGTTTTACCAAGACCAAAAACTGCAACATTTTGATTTTTGTATTTGTTTAGTTGCACTGCTAGATACCTTATGCGAACTATTTTATAAAGATATCGTACAAACTACAACAGACTTCTTGCATAGGTCACAACTGTCATTCAATAGAAACAAAACTTCCTTGACAAACTCCGCCAGCCCCCTTATCATGAAACTGAAGCTATTGTATTTGCTTTCGCCAATCTGCAGATTAAAAGGTAAGGATTACTTAATGTATCGGCGTCTTATGTTCAATTTTTTGCAGTATATAGATACTGTATGTCTTTACAAAACTTCATCTACATCTAGATTTTTATCTAAATAAGCTGAATGCGCTTATAAAGCGTTACAAGACATCAAAAAATGCCAATACTCGACAGAGATAGTAAAAGACTAGCTAACTCGGGGATTCTTTGTCTTTTTTTCTGCTTAGTAAATTTCTTAAACATTTGCAGCGTAGGTTAGTTGCAATTAAAAGCAGCTGAATCTCGCTTGTCAAGCGTTTAAAACATAAAAAACGCCAATATTTTAAAGCGGATAATAACCCCAGGGCTTCTTTTGCCTTTTTTTCGTTTGGTAAATTTCTTAATATTTATAGCTAACATGAAGCTAAGTGCAAACTTTGTTAAACACAACAAATGATGTCATCCCAGTGCTCCTTTTTTTGTCATCCCAGTGCCCAGACACTGGGATCCAGGAAAGTTTGCTTGTGAGCAAGCAAACTAGCATAGAAAGTGGTTACAACGTTTTCGATGAGATTGCAGAAAGGCTGGATCCCAGTGTCTGGGCACTGGGATGACACCGTCTTGGATGGAAATCAGTGTCGGAGCACTGGGATGACACCCTGACAATCGTCATCCCGCTACGTGTTAGCGGGATCTATGCTTTGAGATACCGCGAATGAATCGCGGTATGACGGTTCATGGTGGCATGACGATAAGCTCATCATTCCGCTACTTGTTAGCGGATGAGATACCGTGACGGTATGACGGTTCGCGGCGGCATGACGATAACCTTGTCATCCCAGTGCTTGACACTGGGATCCAGTTTTCCATATAATCTCATCGAAAATGTTGTAACCATTGTCTGTGCTAGTTTGCTTGCCCACAAGCAAATTTTTCTGGATCCCAGTGTCTGGGCACTGGGATGACACCGTCTTGGATGGAAATCAGTGTCGGAGCACTGGGATGACACCCTGACAATCGTCATCCCGCTACGTGTTAGCGGGATCTATGCTTTGAGATACCGCGAATGAATCGCGGTATGACGGTGTAGATGATGGTTAAGTATCCCGCTACGTGTTAGCGGCTAAGAGATACCGCGGCGGTATGACGTAGGACTGCTGTCATGCCAGTGCTTGACACTGGAATCCAGCCTTTATTATGCAGCCACTTGGTTGAAATTAAGTCTTCTGGATCCCAGTGTCAAGCACTGGGATGACATCATCATAAAGGAACCAGTGTCAGCTACTTGAATGACATCATAGGGGCGCTGGGATGACACCCTGACAATCGTCATCCCGCTGCTTGTTAGCGGGATCTATGCTAAAGGAGATACTTGGATAACAAGAAATATAGGTACTGGAATTGCAAAGAGTTTGCAAATATTAGTTATTACCTGTAGGATATAGAGAAATTAGTAAGGATTTTAATAGGAATAATATGCCATCTGTTACTTTTATTTTACCTGATGGGAGTAAGAAAAGCTATGAAGCTGCAGAGGGAGAAACTCTGCTCAATTTAGCCCACAGAAGTGATCCAGATCTGCTTGAAGGTGCATGTGAAGGTTCTCTTGCTTGCTCTACATGCCACGTGATTGTTGATCCAGAATTTTATGATGCTGTAGAAACGCATAATCCCATATCTGATGAGGAAAACGATATGTTAGATCTGGCTTTTGGCTTAACAGAGACATCAAGACTAGGGTGCCAAATTAAAATAACAAAAGATATTGATGGTTTGTGTGTTAATATACCAAGAGGTACAAGAAATATATCGCTGGATAAACAAGGGAGTGATTAGCTATGCGTAAGGTTTTTATCTATATTATCGTCTCTTTATGCTTGTTTGTTCCAACAGCATATAGCGGTTTCTGGTATCTTTCTGCATGGAAGACAAAAAATCTTTTAGCTGAAACAATATCCTACATCAATGACGAAAAATTTGACATCTCATATGATTTTAGCGGATTTCCTTTTAATCTAATCTTCCACGTGACAAACCCAAAATTTTCCAATGAGCAATTGACTATTTCATCTAAAGCTCTACTGGTGAAAAACAGATTATTTGATAAATCAGTATATATTTATACACCAAGTAATGAAGTTGATATTACTGTTCATGGTGATGAGAAAAAGAATATAAAATGCCACACAAACGATAGCAGCCACTTTGTTGTTAGACTAAACGATTTACCATCTTCATTGCGATTCAACAGCGTGATAGACTATATAGATACACTTCGTTACGAAGATTATGGATTAAAATGTGATGTTTCAGAAAATCAGCAAAGTGTTATAACTGAAGTGAATGATAAAAGTAATTACATTCAATTTCACCTCGATAAAGAACCAAGTGGAAATACTAAACTAGGATTTGATTTTTATACTTATCGGTATAAAAATACTGCAAGTCCTGAAAGTTACCTTAGTATCGACACTAAATTTGATTACGAATTTGTAAACCACATCTCAGCTTCCAGAATTAATTTCAACATAGAGAAACTTTTAATTCAAAGTAATAATTTTTCTCTTGCTGCAGATGGTGGAGTGCAAAATTATAATTTGGTTACGTCTTCATTTAAAGACAAAATCAACGTGGCCATATCAAATTATAAAGAATTAATCTCGTTTATGATTGGTGACTCAAAAACTTCAGATGTGTTTGAAAAATTAATGTCTTCCTTATCAGAAAAAACAACTGATGATGGCATTCAATTTTCAATAAAGTACGATGATGATGTAGGGTCAAGCTTTATTGGAAAGTTATCCACTACTGATTTTATGAACCAACTTGGTAAAATAACCCAATTAACCAAGGATGAGAGCAGTAGTTAGTTTACTTTTCATATTGATATTCCACTCAGGCGTAAACGCTTTTACTCTGGATAATAAACTCAGAGATAAAAGCATGGAAAAACGAGCAACCAGTTTATTTGAAATAATAAGGTGTCCAATATGTTCTGGCGAATCATTGTCTGAATCTGGATCTCAGATTGCGTATGACATGCGAGAAGCAATTCGTAAAAAAATCAATGATGGATACACTGATGAAGAGATAATCTCAGAGTTAAAAAATTCTTACGGCAATTCAATTATAATCGTACCACCTGTAAAATCTAGCACTTACATTTTGTGGTTTATTCCACTTACAACTCTGCTTATTGGGTGTTTTCTAATACAAAGATACATCAATACAACCACTTAAACCTTTTATATATAGCTAAAGTAACTTAGGTTCACCAACAATCGTCATCCCGCTACGTGTTAGCGGCTAAGAGATACCGCGGCGGTATGACGTAGGACTGCTGTCATTCCAGCGCGTAACGCTGGAATCCAGGAATTTTATTAAGTTGGTGAGCATAAAAATAGCTGTTTTACGTTAAAATACAACGTTTTTGATGATTATGGAAAGGCTGGATTCCAGACTGGAATGACACCAAATGGGATGACATCGTCATAAAGGAACCAGTGTTAGCTACTTTCATGACACCATTCTTTTTTCTGGATCCAAGTAGTCAAGCTACTCGGATGACATTAGAACCTTCTCAAACTACAATGTTTCCATAAAGTATATAATTAACATCCACGCCTTTAGTTAGATTCCACTCACGCTTTATCACGTTGTACTCCAAGCCAGACATGTTTTGCAGCGTTACATTATTTTCTCTTAAGTGATTTGCAATTTCTGACGGCTTGAGAAATTTATTCCAGTTATGTGTACCTTTTGGCAGCCAATTTAATATGTACTCTGCACCAATTATTGCAAGGCAGAAGGATTTGATAGTTCTATTTATTGAGGATATAAAGATTAACCCCTCCGGTTTTAGCAGTTCTATTGCTCTTCTCATAAAGAATTCTAAATTATCTACATGCTCAACTACTTCCATCAGCAGAACCACGTCGTACTTCTTGTCATTGCTTAACTCTTCAATGCTGGTGTGCGTGTATTCTATATTTAACCCTACTTTTTTCGCATGTGAATGCGCTACTTTGATGTTTTCTTCACATACATCTATTCCCACAACGTTAATGCCAACGCGTGCCATTGACTCTGACAAAATGCCACCACCGCATCCAACATCAAGCAATGATAATTCTTTTAAATCGCATTTTTTTAACTCTTTTATTTTCTCAATAATGTAAGATACTCTAACAGGATTCATCATGTGCAATGGTTTGAATTTGCCGTTCTCATCCCACCACTGGCCTGCTATTTTAGCGAATTTTGATATTTCATCTTCGTTATAAGTTTTTGTTTTCTTAGAGGTTATATTGCTGAGTTTATCAAGGCGTTTTTTATGTCTGCTTTCTTTTGAAAATTCTGTTTCGAGGAATTGTTTGACTATGTCTTTTGCTAATCCACTCGCAGTAAATCCTGCACCAAGACACAGTACATTTGCGTTGCCATGCTCGCGAGCTAATTTTGCGATCTCAACACTGTTACATAAAGCAGCGTAGATTCCTTCAAAACGATTTGCCACAGTACTCATGCCCAAACCTGTACCACAAATTAATATCCCATAATTTGCTTTTTTGTTTGTTATATCTTCTACAACTTTAACAGCATAGTCTGGGTAATCTACACACTTTTGCTTAGCAGTACAGCCTTGATCTACCATTCTATAACCTAGGGTTTCCAGATAGGATTTTATTTCTGATTTTAATTCATAACCAGCATGATCTGAAGCAATTGATACCACATCTAACATATAAAAAATTATGACTCAAGGACATTTTATATGGGTAATTTATTTTGAACTTTCTGTCAAGTCATTCAATGTTCCTGACCTTTTGGGAGTTCTAAAGCTATAGCTAAGGTTTTCCTACATCATACCGCCGCGGCGCTAACACGTAGCGGAATGACTTCCCCATTCTTACCTAAATATTTCATTCCAAATGTATAAACTGGTGGCTTAATATCTGATTTATTGCATAGGATTCCAAATTGCACCTGCCCATTTATCTTCTTGAGCTTCAACATATCTACCTACAAAATGCATACCACCTAATTTATCGTTTGGCTCACCACAAAAAATATGTCCAAACCCTATAGTTTCTTTTTCACTTCCACTATTTGTAAACCAAATGTTAGCCAGTTCATCTTTAAATAACTCCAAATCCGCATCTGGCGTAATCACTTGATGATCAAGCTCATCATATATTCCTTTCACTACTTCTTGATGCTGCGGACAACTAAGTAAAATTTTGAAATCTTCTTTATCTGGATGTGCTCCTCAATCTCCACAAACTTTCAACACTCCTCTATCGAAGTCAGTTAATTCTGGAAACGGTGGCTGGTTGTGAACTAAAAAATGGTTCAAAATTGACCTTAACATTTTCTTCTACATAGCCGGTGTGAAAATAATGATCCTTAATATAAAAAATAAATCCTATTATTGGTATTATTAAACACAAAATTAGTTTAACTGTCTTCGACATAATCACGTTCACAAAAAAGCTAGCTTATAAGAAACAATTTAAAAAAGTTTTAATCTAATCATTTTTGCAGAGCAGCAACTCCCGGCATTTCATCGCCACCCAGCCAACTTAAAAACGCTCCTCCACCAGTGGAAACACATGTAAAATCCTTATCGGTAAGGCCTGCAGCGCTTATTGCAGATAGACTATCGCCTCCCCCTATTATGCTGGTTAACTTTCCTTTGTGCGTTAAGTCACTTACGACTTTCATTACCCCTATTGTACCATTTGCAAAAGCTGAATGTTCAAAAACACCAATAGGTCCATTCCACAGCAGAGTCTTACTGCTTGCTATTATACTGCTTATTGTACTCAAAGTTTGTGGTCCGATATCCAAAATTATATCACCGTCCAAAATGGACTCAGTTTTTCTTGAAATACTAGTGCTGTAATCAGAGTTTACTGCAACCAGAACGTCTTCTGGCACAACTATTTTGCAATTGTTTTTATTTGCTGTTTCAACAATATTATGTAGAAGGTCGTCAACACCATTTTGAAAGAAAGATTTCCCTATATTTACTTTGCTAAATGACAAAAAATTATTGGCTATTGCACCACCTAGAACTAGGTAATCAACCTTTTCTGTTAGCTTTATAAGCATTTTTATCTTAGTTGACATTTTGGCTCCCCCAACTATCGCAGTAATAGGTTTAGCTTTAAACGATACAGCTTTTCCAAGATACTTTAGCTCATCTTGTAAGCAAAATCCTGCATAGGAGGGTAAAAATTCTGTAATGCGTGAAATAGAAGCGTGAGCTCTGTGAGAGCAAGAAAATGCATCATTTACATATATATCCGCTAGAGATGCTAGTTGTTTGGCAAAATTTGAGTCACTTTGCTCTTCCTCTTTATAAAATCTTAGATTCTCTAGTAATATTATATCTCTTGCATCCATAGCACTCACTGCTTTTTGCACTTTTTCACCAACGCAATCATCAATGAATTTCACTTTTTTATTTAGTAACTGCGATAAAGTGTCAATTACATTTTTTAGCGACAGATTATTGTCTCTGGCCTTTGGGCGTCCGAAATGCGATATAATAATAATCTTTGCACTCGCATTTACTAAATACTGAATAGTAGGCAATGCTCTCAAAATACGAGTGACATCACGAATTTCTCCATTTTTTATAGGAACATTGAAATCAACTCTGAGTAAGACGGTTTTATTGTGAAGATCACAATTTCCTATACTAGGTATGTTCATTACAAAATTGAAGCTATAAAGTCACTATACAGCAGTTTGATCTAAAGTAAAGTTTTGAGTTATACGAACGTTTAAGGAAATTTGCATCCAGATGGTGTCATCCTAGTACCTTCTCCTGTCATCCGAGTAGCTGACTACTTGGATCCAGATTGGATACTGAGTTGGTGAGTATAAAAGTATGGCTAACGCTGACTAAGTTTCCCTACGTCATACCGCGATTCATTCGCGGTATCTTAGCATAGATCCCGCTAACACGTAGCGGGATGACGGTTGTCAGGGTGTCATCCAAGTAGCCTCTTTCTTGTCATCCCAGTGCCCAGACACTGGGATGGCTTTGTTGCATAGCAACCGAAAAAATCTGGTGGCTACTGACAAAATTCATTATAAATAACCATTTAACTGTTGAAGAAAAAATATGCCACAGAAAATGAAAGTCAGTAACCAAAACGAATATAACAAATTTCTAGAAAAAAGAGGAAATATTTTTCGTTACATCGATAAAGCTATCGAAAATTGGTATGAAATTGGGCCAAAATGCAGGGTGGCAACAATATTTACAGCAATAAAGTGGTGATTTTGATACATATAATAACCCATCTATTCAGAATAGGTTTGAGTGGGATTTTTAGAGGGATACATTGAACAAATAGGAAAAAATTTGCAGGTTATCAGCTATTCACAAGCATCAAAAGAAACTTGATATTAAGATCAATGATTGCAGAGTTGATAAAAATAACATGGAAGATATCGAAATTGCTATAGACAGTATAGGAATTAGTATATACAACAACACACAGCAAAGAAAATAGCAAAGATAGAGAGTATCGCGGCTATAAACAAGTAAGAAAATTGCACATAATGTTGAGCAAACAAGTCATAGCTACAAAATACAGTAATGGTCTGATCACTATGGAGCATTGGGGAAATTTGATGTTAAATATGCTATAAAAGCACTATATGCAGATAGGGCCTATGATAGAAAAAAAGCTCTATAAGCTGTGTAATCAATATGGCATAAAAACGAAAATTCCTCCGAAAAACAACGCAGCAGAGCATCCAAAATTGGATTATATGCTTGATAGAAATGCCGCTATTCAGTTAATGAAATTACATGGTGAGAATGGTATAAAAAGATGGAAAGAAGAAGTAAATTACGGAAAAAGATCGTATATTGAAGGATTTTTCTCAAGGTTGAAGCGAATATTTGGGTTTAGTTTTAAGAATAAATCTGAGACAAATAGAGAGAAGGAACTACTTATTAAATGCTACTTAATGAACAAATTTACTGCAATTGGTATGCCTAAATTTGAAATAGTCGCATAAAATTATTTACTCTGGAAAAAACTTACGTTGCTATGCAACAAAGCCATCCCAGTGTCGGCTACTTGGATGACACCCTCTTGGATGAAAACCAGTGTCCGCTGCTTGCATAGCATTTATCTACCAAAACAATGGTCATGCAAGAGGCTTAATGACTTTGCTTGGATGTTTGATATAATTTAAATTGTAAGGTCTAAAGAATACTAGCATGAATGAAGTGATAACATTTGGTTGTCGTCTAAATTTTTACGAGAGTGAGTTAATCAAAGAAGCATTAAAAAAAGCAAAAAGAGAAAATGTTGTTGTGGTGCATAGCTGTGCAGTGACAAACGAAGCAGAACGTCAAGTAAAGCAAAAAATACGTAAGATCTATAAAAATGACCCAAGTAAAGAAATTATCGTAGTTGGCTGTGCTGTTCAGTTGGATCCTGAATCGTATAGTGATATTCCTGGTGTAAGTAAAGTGCTCGGTAATCAAGATAAGCTAAAAGCTGAAAGTTACTTACTAAATGATGATAAAATCTTAGTCAGTGATAACCAAGCAAACAAGTCAGAACCTGTTCTAATTAATGGATTTGAAGATAAATCAAGGGCATTTATTGAAATTCAAAATGGTTGTAATCATAGCTGCACATTTTGCTCAATTACTGAGGCAAGAGGGAATAATCGATCTGTGCCAATAAACAGTATTATAGAGCAAATCAGGATCTTTATAGAAAATGGATATCAAGAAGTAGTGTTTACAGGTGTTGATATTACTGACTTTGGTACAGATTTGTTGGGTAAGCCATCACTTGGTTCAATGATTAGGAGAGTTTTAAAAGATATACCAGAGTTGAAGAGACTAAGACTTTCCTCTATCGATGTTGCTGAAGTTGACGACGAATTAATGGATTTAATAGCTAATGAGTCAAGACTTATGCCTCATTTACATTTGAGTCTACAATCTGGTAATAATTTAATACTAAAGAGAATGAAGCGTCGTCACAACAGAGAACAAGTGATAGAATTTTGTCATAAAATGAAGAGCTTGAGGCCTAATATAGCATTTGGCGCTGATATTATTGCTGGATTTCCAACAGAAACTGATGAAATGTTTCAGGATACAGTTGATTTACTGAGAAAAACAAATATAGTTTACCTACATGCTTTTCCATATTCAGAGCGGAAGAATACACCTGCTGCACGAATGCCACAAGTACCAGAGAATGTGCGTAAAGAACGAGTAAAAAATTTAAGAGAAATGAATAGAGAAATGATGAGTAGCTTTTATCAATCTTTGATAGGCACTGAACAAAGTGTTCTGGTTGAGCAAAATCATATCGGTAGAACAGAAAATTTTGCATTAGTAAAGCTTGAATCAAAAGCTCAAGCCAAGAGTATTGTGAAAGTTAATGTTAAAAGAGTGGAAAATAATTATCTAATCGGAAGTATCTTACCTTAATTTTTTGTACATTAAAGAAATATATGATATAGTAGTTATACTATAAATGATAATTATGGGTTCATTTGTGATAACTAAAATATCTATTGCTTTATTTTTAATTTTCATTCCATGTGTCTATTTTTTTATTACTTATATTAGTAATAGTACACACATTGAGCAAGTACAACCCTTAAAATTAGAAACAGACAATAATGAAAGTGTAATACGTTCTGAAGAGATTACTGAAAAAGAAATACTAATAAATGATTTAAAATATCAAGAACTTGAAAGTAGTCCTATTGAACAACCTTCTATTCTCCAAGTAGCTGATCAGAAAAATATGTGGTCACGTATTGCAGATCAAGCTGAGCCTACAAAAGAAAAATCAAAAAAACTTGATTTTTATGTTAGTGCTAACGGCGGTAAGATATACAATGATAATTCAGAAACATTTGTAAATGGTATAAAGGCAATAGGAGAAAGGCTTATTAATTTAATCGATACAGCTAATCCTAAGCTTTCTTGGGAAAAAAGCTTAGGATTAGTGCTTATCAAAGTGGGATTAGTAAATGAAATTGAGAGTATACAGAAGTTTAACGGTAAAATTGATTTCCAGTGGCTTAGGAGCGTATCTTTAGGTTACTATGCTGGGGAAAATGGCCGAGTTGATTTTGAAGCCATGTATTCTAGAGTCAATATTGAAGATAGTACTTCTCCTCTGGTATTTGATAAATCAGCAAGTATATTTGCGTTTTTGTTAAACTTCTATTATAATCCCAGCGTTCAGGATACACAATTTGCTCCGTACATCGGTCTTGGCATAGGGCCAACAGTTTTTAGATTAAAAAGGATTAATGGGTCACCCCAAAATTCAATGCCACTCAATGTTCCTTGGTTTGCTTATCAAATAAAACTTGGTGTTGATTATTCAATAATCCCAGAAGTCAAAACCTTTCTCGGCTATCGTTACTTTAGCATTCCGATACCTGTTGCAGATGACATATCTACTCACAATATTGAAGTTGGTTTGATATTTAATTTTTAGTAATGATTTAATATATATATAAATTCTTATCTTTTCTGTCTAACAAACCAAATGTTGGTACGATTGTTGCTTTTAAAAAAATGACAGTTTCTACTGTTCTAATATTATTCGCTAGCCTTTTTGACTTCTGATGCAATAAGCTTTGCTTATCTTCTCTATGTTCTATAAGCCCGCCGATTACCATAATTTCACCGCTCTTAATTTTTAACATAGAGTTCATTTCTCTGATTTCAACAATTGGAATGTCGCTATTTAATTTCATTTTACTCTGCTGTGCAACGTACTCTATATCTGGATCTTTAGTGTAGCCGTTAATTCTTGATAAAGTTGGATGTATATCCATGAATATTTCACTAGTATCAATGTTGATGCTTGGGTGGATTATTAGCACAACACCTATTGGGACGCTATTCATCTTGGTAATTAAGGTCTGATTAGAGTTTCTAGTATCTTTTTGTATATCGGAAGTAAAATAAATATGGTTTTTGGTAAATGAAATCATCGCTTGCTGATTATTTATAGCATGTACTCTAGGGCTTGAAATTACGGTTGAAGTGCCAAATTTGTCTAAATTTTTTACTAAATCTCCTAGATCACTCGCACCAAAGTTCATTGCTAGGTTAATAATGGAGTTATCTTGATTTATTATAGACTGAGTTCCATCGCGTAAGTCATTTAAGTTTATACCAGAAAGATATTTGTCATCTAACACAACTTCAACTATTTTTGCCTCTATCATTACTTGAGAAGACGCTAACTTCTTAACCTTATTAATATACTCTTCAACAGCTTTGTGAATATCTTTTCTAGCATTCAAAATAATAACACCAGCTTCTCTGTTGGATGAAAGGAATTCGCCATCATCCACCCCATTAACATCCATTATTGCATTCAAGCCTTTTTCTAATGAATTCCATAAGTCACTACTATATTGAGACTTCATAACATTATTATAGTCCCTATCAGCGTTATTTCCATCACTGTTGGTAATATTGTTACTAATGACAAAACTGCTTTGAGCAGAGTGTTGAATATTGATGAAGTCTACGTAATAATTTTGTGCGTATGGCAAGTCCTGCTCAATTCTAATTACATCATTATTTGTTGAGTAACGCAATTTGGCGCTGTTGGCTATACTCTGCATTACTTCGTTTATATTCTTATCTTTTAGCTTTAAAATAATATTACCTGATATTTTGGGATCTATGTCCAAGTTAACGTCAGAAAGTTTTCCTATCTCAATCAGCAAATCCTTTACTGATACTTCTTCACTAACATTAATAGAAATAAGCTGACTACTGGTCGTGAGATCGGGAAACTCTATTGGTAAAGGCATAATTTCTGGTATTGCCGGTTCATTACTCTCCAAAGAGGTGTTATATTGTTGCAACGAATAATCGTACTCACCTATATTATGATGATCTTCGTTGTCTATATTAGTAAGATGTTGCTTAGTAGGCAGGTGTGTGCAAGAAATAATGAAGAGGAGTATTAAGCATTTAAAAATAGCCATTAGAACAGCATACAAAATCTATACTAATAGATTTCTATAAAAATATTAAAAATGTATTTAATTTCGTTTTCATCGAGCAGATAATTGTCATATATTAGCTTGACCTACACTGGCTATAGCTAAACTGACTTAGATTTACCGACGATTTGAAAAACCGTCATCCCGCTACGTGTTAGCGGGATCTAGAGATACCGTGACGGTATGACGGTTCGCGGCGGTATAGTAACTCGTCATTCCGCTACTCGTTAGCGCCGTGGCGCATAAGTGTTGAAAGTAACACAAAAAAGACATAAAGAACTATTATTGCAAGAAAAAGGAGGCAATAATGGATCAAATAGAAAGAGTACTAAATTTAATAAAAGATGAGGATTTAGAAAGGCTAGGAAAATTAAGTGAAGTAGATAAATGTAATACTAAATTGTTGGGCAAGATTATATTTAAAGGTCTAATGAAGTTAATATTAATGGGGCAAAAAACAAGCCTAAGAGCGCTAGAAATGGTAATAAACAGGTGTATAATGGATAAGAATAGCGATAAAAGTACAGTAACATACAGTGGTTTGTCAAAAAGGTTAAAAGTTATAAATCCAGAATATTTTAAGGGAGTATATATTGATTTGATGAGCAAGATTAAAAAGCTATTACCCCAAAAAACATCAAATAACTTACATAAGTTTGATTCGACGATCATAAATTTATCGGGATATCTCATAAAAGATGGGCTAAAAATAGGCGGTAAAAGTAACGACAGTCAAGTTAAAGTGAGTGTAGGATTAAAGGATCAATTGCCGACAAGTATAAGATTTTGTAAAGGACAAGAAGAAAGTAGTGAAGATATAGCATTAGTGAGAGCAATTAATGAAGCTAAAGTTGAAAAAGAGGATATTTTATTATTTGATAGAGGAATCAGAAAAGTTGGAACTTTTGCCGAATTTGATGAAAAGGAGTACAAATTTATCACAAGAGTTAAAGTAGGAAGAAAACATGATGTTATAAGCAGGAACAAAGTTATAAGAGAACAAAAATCGGATGGATCAGAGATTTTAGAAGATATAATAGTTAATCTTTATCGTGCACGAGGTAAAGTGGCAATGATCTACGGCTAATAAAAATCAGAAATAAAATTGGAGATGAAATATGGTTTTTGACAAACTTGTTTGAAATGCCAGCTTATGAAGTAACAGAGCTATATAGGCGCAGATGGGATATAGAAGTGTTCTTTAAATTTATAAAGCAAAATCTTGGATATAAGCACTTTTTAAGCCATACTATGAATGGCATGAAGGTGTATATTTACATGATCTGCTTTGTTATTTCTTGTTTATAAAATCAAAAATAATCTACATGGGTTCAAAATAGCATTACTGCAATTCACATTGGATCTAAATGACTCTTTTATACGTTCGATTGTTTTACTGTCGGGAGGTAATTTACATGCCGTTGATCATCTCATATCACGTTATTTTTGATACTTTCAACACTTATGCGCCGTGGCGGTATAGCTATATATGTTTTTTTGCACACTTTATCTTGTACTTAAATGTAGACCAGCATAGCCTTAGTTTTTTTATATATTTTACTTCTTTCTCTGTATTTAATAATAGGCTTGAAAATAAATGGTAAGCCTATAATTGTTAAGCTTAGAGCTAGGGTTGAAAGTATACAACAGGCTTTGTGTTTACTATGTAGCTCTTTCAGATAAAGCATCAAAAATCTACAAAATTTTTTGTAATTTTCTTCGATGTTTTTTTTGCTATGAGCCTTGCTAATGAACATATCTATTGCGGTATGACCGTTATTACACTTAATGTTAAGGTCTGCACCTTTTTCTGTTAACAACTGAGCTATATCAAAATAATCCTTTTGAACAGCAAGATGTAGAGGTGCAAAACCTTGTTGTTCACAAATGTTCATATTGGCTCTAACTTCCAATAACATTTTCACAATTTTTGTATGGCCTTTTTTAACTGCCAGTAGCAAGGGAGTTCTGTTACATTTAGTAACAGCATTAACGTTTACCTTAAGCTTCAATAAGAGCTTAACTGTTTTAGTGTTACCATTATGGCTAGCTTTATGCAGCCTGGCATTACCATTAAAATCTTGATCGTTTGCTTCTATTCCCTTTGAAACAAGAAATGTTACCATTTTTCTATTATTATGCTCAATAGCGCAATCTAATGCATCAAAACCATGATTGTTTTTTGTGCAAATAAACTCTTTAGGTTTAATTTTATCGTTACTTGCTTGCTGTTTTTTTGCAATAAGCTTTACTATTTGCATTTTGTTGTTATACGCTGCTAGGAAAAGCGTAGTGTTATTTTCTGCATCTTTTGCTTCTATATTTGCACCTTTCTTTATCAGATATTCTATAATTTCTGCTCTGCTGTCATAATGTGCGGTGCATTGATAAATGGTTAAAAACAAAGGAGTACGAAAATTGTTATCTTCACATTCGAGATTTGCTCCGCTATCAATTAAAATTTGGACGCTTTTTTTAGAACCGTATAGTGAAGCTATATGAAGAGGAGTATAGCCCTCTTTGGCATCTTTTTCATTAATTTTTGCGCCTTTTGTTATCAAAAAATCTATTAATTCCGTGTCATCTTGTAGTGCAGCAAGGTGCAGTGGAGTGAATCCGTTTTTATCCTTGGAATTAATTGTCAGTTGATTAACAAAAAGTTTAGCAACTTTCTTGTGTCCATGCATAATGGCGTAATGCAGAGGGTTTCTATTTTCATTGTCTACGACATTGAAATCAGCTTCGTGCTCTAGTAATGACTTTACTCCAACTAAATCACCTTCTTTTGTGAACTTGTGCAAGAGAGTGATTCCACTTGCATCTTTTGAGTTAATATCAAATCCATTTTCTACTAATTGGTTTATATCTTCCTCACGCGCCATATTACTTCAATCTCTAATCAAACCTTTTACGTTTCAATAATACTTCTACTTAATTAAGTTTAAATGAATCTGTGAGCAATGGCTAGGATACTATGCATTCTTGCATAACAAACTTTTGGCAGCGCGTTGAGAAACGAAAAACTTACTTGACACCCTTCGCCAGCCCCCTTATTATGAAACTGAAGGTATTCAGTTATCTTCATCTGTGCAGATTAAACAGCAAAAAAACAACGTACTTGGCGTCTTATTTTTAATTTTTCGCACTATGTGCACCTTATGTCTTTATAAAACTTTTAGGTTTCTACCTATACAAGCCGAAACGCGCTTATAAAGCGTTTAAGACAGTATAGTACGCCAATTTGAAGGATTAGAGAGTGAACACTAATTACCACGGGGTTTCTTTGCCTTTTTTTCTGCTTAGTAAATTTCTTAAACATTTAAACAAAGGTGAGTTGCATTTAAAAGCAGCTAAATTGCAGTGTTTAAGACTTAAAAAACGCCAATACTGAAAATAGACAATGACTAGGGCTTCTTTTGCCTTTTTTTTCATTTGGTAAATTTCTTAATGTTTATAGCTAAAAGAGCCCAAGAGAGGTGTCATTCCAGTGCTTGACACTGGAATCCAGTTTTCCATATAATCTCATCGAAAACGTTGTAACCACTTTCTATGCTAGTTTTCTTGTTTACAAGCAAACTTTCCTGGATCCCAGTGTCTGGGCACTGGGATGACACCCATTCTTTTTCCTGGATTCCAAACTGGGATGACAGCTAGCCTGACAATCGTCATCCCGCTACTTGTTAGCGGGATCTAGAGATACCGTGACGGTATGACGTAGGACTGCTGTCATCCCGCTACTTGTTAGCGGGATCTAGAGATACCGTGGCGGTATGACGGTTCGTGGTGGCATGACGATAAAGCCTCGTCACCCCGCTACGTGTTAGCGCCGTGGCGGTATGACGGTTCGTGGTGGCATGACGATAACTTCGTCATCCCGCTGCTTGTTAGCGGCTAAGAGATACCGTGAATAAATCACGGTATGACGGTTCGCGGCGGCATGACAGCTAAGTAATTCGTCATCCCGCTGCTTGTTAGCGGGATCTAGAGATACCGCGGCGGTATGACGGTTCATGGTGGCATGACGATAACTTCGTCATCCCGCTACTTGTTAGCGGGATCTAGAGATACCGCGGCGGTATGACGGTTCGCGGTGGCATGACGATAAGGTTTATACCTTGTCATGCCAGTGCTTGACACTGGCATCCAGTTTTCTTTACAAATTCACCAAAAGTGCTTCATTCTATAACGCAAAACCCATACTCACCAAACCCAATGCATTACTTGCAATTAAGTTTCCTGGATCCCAGTGTCTGGGCACTGAGATGACAACGAAGGGCTACTTGGATGATAGGGAAGGGTGCTGGAATGAAGGTTTTTCAAATTGTCGGTAAACCTAAATCTATAATAACTATTTGCCTTTTTTCTAGGTTATGCAAGAAATCTACTGAATAACAGTAAGATTTTTCAATCCTGTTCCACAGCAAATTTTAGTGCCATGTGAGTAGTTACAGTGCTGTTGACAATCAAAATGACAAAAACTAAGATGGTGATTAGTAGTGTATAAATATTCAAGGACAAATTTTCAAATTGAGTTAGCATTTTAAAATACACAAAGGTTGGCATTATCATTGGCAAAACAAGAATTTGCGATACTCCTGATGCTAAGTTGTTTCGACCAATCATCAATGCATTTCCAGTAGCTGAAATATTAATGATTATCAGCGTATTAAATAATAAAGACACTCCAACTGCTATTGAGTGTTCAATACTATTGCCTAGAATTGCAAAGCTGAATATGGAAGAAATTACTGAAATCGGTAACCCAAATAATAACCAGTGAGCGAAAATTTTATAAGCAACTATAAGCCTAGAAGAGAGTGGCTGTATAAAGATTTGCTCTAATATTCCATCATGATAATCAGATGTAAACAAATTATTTGTAGAGATCTGCAAAACAAATGTAGCACATATCCATGTTAATGTTAACATAACTTCTTGTTTATTGTTGTTTTCAAGTGTAAATGAAGATAAACTTAACATTATAATGAAAATACATACTATATAGGTAAGATTCTTATCATTTATTACTAATTTTTTTACTGGGCCGATCATACTAGGCTTTTAAATGTTTATTATAAATTATAGTGTTTACTTTGAGGTAGTATAATTTTTTGTTCATAAGTTATATAGGTTTTATTATTTTTTTGATAATGCAATTATGGAAAAGTTACCAAAAATAAAGTCACCAGAAGATTACACTCCTTCAGAAGATGAAGAATATATGAGCGTAAAACAACTGGAATACTTCAGCTTAAAGTTACAATCAATACTCGCTGAGTTGGAGAAACAAGAACTAGAAGAGAATAGTATTGATACATACTATTCTGATGGAGATAGTGGAAACGAGGAATTAATCAAGCGTCGAAAAGATAGAAAAGAAAAAATTAAGGAGGCGTTAGAAAAAATAAAATTAGGCACTTATGGTTACTGCGATGGAACAGGAGAAGAAATAGGAGTCGAAAGACTTAAAGCTAATCCGCTTGCTATATATTGTATTGAAGAGCAAGAGAGAGTAGAAAAAGAAAAGAACGTGTACAACATTAACGATTAATTTACACATAAGTGGTGAGCCATTGGACTTCAAGAGGAGCAAGAGGCGCTAAAGTATGTTATGCTATAAAGAAAGTGGAAAATTGGACATTCTCAACTCGACTCCTGCAGATTAAAAATTAAGTTGAATTAAAAATTGGGTTTGACGCAGTTTTTTCCCATAGTTTAAGAAATTAAAAATTTAACGATTAGAATTATAATTACAGACCACAGTAAAAAATAGACTTTTCCATTTGATTTATTTTTAACTTGGATGTTTTCTAATTTTTTATCAGCTATTAGGTTTAATTTTTCTATAAGGCTAAATATCCCTTGGATTGTTTTTATGGGATAAGAACTTCTAATTTTTTCCCTATACCCTATTTTACTTTCATGTTGACTGCTTATCCACGCTTCAACTACTTTCCACATATTGATTTCTGGGTAGATCTTTCTACATGTCCCTTCTAGTAAAATCATAGTTTTCTGCAGCAATAACAATTGTGTTTGAACTTTCATATCAAAATCACCCGTTATTTTTAATAGCTGAGCAAGTAAACTAGCAAATGAAATTTTCTGTATAGGCTGCCCAATAATGGGTTCACCTATTGCCCTGCAAGCTGTGACAAAATTTCTATGCTGTGATGAAACGTAACCAGCTTTAAAGTGCATTTTTGCAACGTGATCATAATCCCGATTTAAAAAGCCTTTGAGTATCTCTATAACGTAATAGCATGTCTCACGATCTATTCTACCCATGATTCCACAATCCAGGGCAATAATATTGTTATTACTATCAACCATTAGATTTCCAGGATGCATATCAGCATGAAAAAAACAATCCCTGTATACCTGATTACAAAACGATTCTATAAGGTTGATAGCTATTTGCTTACGATTATTCAGTTTTTCAACTTCGTATATTGGCGTTGCTTCTATCCATTCTAATGTTAAAACCTTTTTCGAAATTCTATTCCAATCTACTTCAGGTACGTAAAAACCTCTGTCATTTTTTGTGTTTTCCTTTAGTTCCGAAGAGTGAGCAGCTTCAAAACGTAGATCTAACTCTAATCGGCAAATTTCAGCAAAAGTTTTGACTAATTCAATCGGCTTCAGCCTTTTTGATTGTTCGCTAAATTTTTCTGCAATTTCCGCAAGCCAAGAAAGCATCTTTATATCCCTTGAGAATGTTTTCTCAATATTTGGCCTTAAAACCTTCACAGCAACTTCTTTACCCTCAGTTGTAACCGCTCTATGCACCTGAGAAATCGATGCTGCTGCAATTGGCTTTTCAGAAAAGCTTGAAAAAATGTCGCTCAATTTACAATTAAACTCACTTTCTATAGTTTTAACTGCTATTTTATGTGAAAACGATGGCAATCTATCACATATCAATAATAAGTTATTTGTTATATCCTCATTTAAAACATCAGTACGTGATGAGATAGACTGCCCAAACTTAATGAACACCGGACCTAATTTTTCAAGAGCACGCTTTAGTTTATGGCCTTGTATCTTATTTATTGATTTCTTTGATGGTGGAAGTAAATAAGGTAATATATTGTAACGCGTCAGCACTGTAGTTATGTGCAGAAGACGCAAAATATTTTGAATCATTTCGCTGCGTAACTGCTAAAGATTTCATTTAGGGTTTTATTCTTCATAATCTCACCAGGCTTACCTTGGCAGTAGACAGTATTATTTATACAAATTATGTAATCTGAGCATGGTAGAGCAGAGTTAAGATCATGAGAAGTCATAAGAATCGACACTAATCGATTTTTTGCTATTTTGCTTATAATATCATAGAACTTAGCCCGTGCGTTAATATCCATTGCACTAACTGGTTCATCTAGAATGATCAAGTCAGGCTCTGCGATTAAACAACGTGCAAGCAGTAGTAGTTGTGTTTGCCCTGCAGAAATTTCTAACACTTGATTCTTCAAAATGTTACCGATACCAACCAACTCTATCGCTTCTGTAATAATGGATTGATTTTTCTTTGGTCTTTTCAAGGAGCTATTTAAAAGGAAATATTCAACTGTTATTGGCATCAAATTACTAACACTAAAATTTTGCGGCATATAGCCAATTTTTATGTTGTCAGCAAATACGATACTACCAGTACAGCTTTTATTTATGCCAGCAATTGCTTTCACTAAAGAGGTTTTACCTCCACCATTTGGACCAAGTATTGTAATTACGTCTCCTCTTTCCATGAACATATTGATATTGTCAAGGATTCTTTTACCATCATATGTGAGAGCAAGATTTTCTATTTTTAGAACATGATTATTGACATTATTTAACTTATTGACAAAATTTAACTTCTTCTCAACGTTTATATGAGACATTTACTGACTTTTTTTCTATTACTTTCATTTACACTATACTATAATATTGCTTTTTCATCCAATTTAAAAGTTGTAGCTACAATCAAACCTATCCACTCACTTGTGGCTTCTGTTACAGAAGGGATTTTAGAACCGGAATTGCTTGGCTATGCAACATCTGCGCATAATTATATATTAAAGCCATCTGATGCGAGTAATTTGGAATCAAGTGATGTCATATTTTACACTGACGATAACTTAGAGACGTTTGTTCAAACTTTCGCTAAAAATAATAAAGAACTAGTGCAATTGTCAAAGGCAATCAACCTACTTCCTGCTCGGCCACATTCATTTTCTAGAAAAATCACTAATATTCAAGATGAAAAAGACCTACACATTTGGCTGAGTCCCGAAAATGCAAAGAGCATGATACTTTTTATAAGTGCAACATTGTCTAACATAGATAAAGAAAATTCCCATCGATACAACTCTAATGCAACAAAAGCTATAAAAAAAATAGACCAAGAAGTAAAAGAAATCATGAAAGAACTGAATGATTTTAAAAATCAAAAATACATCGTCACTCATGATGCTTATCAATATTTTGAAAAATATTTTGGTTTAAATCACCCAAGCGCCATTCTTTCTATAGAAGAGGATTCTTACATAGGTATGAAGAGTTTAATGAAGCTAAAAAAGATAATGAAGGAAGAAAACGTTAAATGTATATTTGCTCATTCACAGGAAGATAGCATAAAGCCTAATGCCCTTTCTAATAACGCAAAAATGGTAGTTCTTGATCCTATTGGATCAGACATAGAGCCTGGAAAAGATGCATATCTAGCTATAATCAATAGCATTGCACAAAATTTTAAGTCTTGTTTTGTTGAGTAATAAGCTCCCTTTTAGCTTACTGTTTTATTGTTCTACAAATCAAGAAGAAGTGAGTTTACAACAAATGGTGTCATTCCAGTGCTTGACACTGGAATCCAGCTTTTTCATAATCATCAAAACGTTGTATTTTAACATAAAACGGCTACTTTTATGCTTACTAACTTAATAAAATTCCTGGATCCCAGTGTCAAGCACTGGGATGACATCGTAGGGGTGCTGGCCTGATAACCGTCATCCCGCTACTTGTTAGCGGGATCTAGAGATACCGCGAATGAATCGCGGTATGACGGTTCGCGGCGGCATGACGATAAGGTTTATACCTTGTCATCCCAGTGCTTGACACCGGGATTGATTTATCTTGTCTACCTTATTTTGCCACTCCGCTGAACGGATACCATATTATGCAGGTTTAGAATTATGCTTTATTCTTACGTTTATGTCTTGGCCCAATGCAATCAATAAGTTAAGCAAGTATTCTAAGGAGAACCCTTCGACTCTTGATCTATTGATTTGAGATACTTTAGGCTGATCAATCTTTAGAGCGTTTGCTGCTTTTTTCTGTGTTGTGTACTGCTTACTTATTAATTGTGCAATGATCTTTATTAATTTCAGTTTTGTATCTTTTACATCCCCCAACTCTACTATTATAGGATAACTTAATTGTAAATTTTGCATAATAATAAAATTCCTTATAAAAAAATTACTTTAGTTTTTCTTCTTTAAATAACACATGCCTTCTGACTACTGGGTCATACTTCCTAAACTCCAGTTTTCTGGTGAGCTTTTTTGGATTACGCTTTTTTACATAAAAATAGCCAGTTGATTTTTCTTCACCAGTTTTTGTTGTCTTGATTGCAGTGCTGACTAACTTAACAAGCAAAGAAGCATTTTTTTTCGTCATACTTATAATGATATAATAAATTCTATGCGAGTTTATTACGCAAAACACTAAAAGTCAACCGAATAATGCAGATCGTAAAATTCTTGACAATCAACAGTGCATTAAGTAGCATAAAGTTAACTTCAGAATAAAAAGCAAACGGTAAATAAGTGGCAAATAGTGGCAAAAGGTTATTGTTGATAGAAAATTCCACCTGTTCTAATGAGGTAAGAGTTGCCTTGTCAGTTAATAATAAGGTTGTAGAATTTGAACAAGAATTCAAGGAAAAAAAACAATTAAGAGGTAATATATATGTTGCTTATATAAAGCGTATAGAGCCTTCTTTGCAAGCCGTATTTATTGAATATGGAAAAAATAAGCAAGGTTTTTTGTCTTTTTCTGAGATATCTCTAGATTACTTCAATATTCCAGAAAAAGAAAAGGAAACTATCTTTGAGAGCTACTCAAATGACGATTGTACAGAAGAAGCCCCAGCAAATATTTCTTCAGATTCTGCAGCTAGTAAGAATGTCAACGAGTCAGGTAGTGGTTTTGTAAGAGAGGTACCTTTATATAAAAAATACAAATTACAAGATGTTATTTCAGTAAATCAAAAAATATTGGTTCAGCTAACTAAAGAGGAACGAGGCAATAAAGGAGCTTCATTTACAACATACATAACTTTAGTGGGTAGATACTGTGTTTTCATGCCAAATTCCATGAGCAAAGGTGGAGTGTCCCGCAGAATTGAAGATGCTAATGTCAGAAAGCAGTTAAAGGATATACTAAATTTAATAAACTTGCCAAAAAGATCAGGTTTAATAGTAAGAACTGTTGGTTCAGGAAAAAGTAAGAAAGAAATTGAGCAGGATTACGATTACTTATCCTCATTATGGCAGAACATTCAGAAAAATGCCTTCTCTGTAAACGCTCCATCATTAATTTACAACGAAGCAGATGTAATTATGAGATCTGTTCGTGATTTTTGTAGCGATGGTATAGAAGTTATAGTGTCTGGAAAGGAAGCTTTTGAAGCAGTTAGGCAATATGCTAACAATGCACTAAAAGGTAGTAAATTGCGCTATAGATTGTATAGAGGTTATGTTCCGATCTTTACTTACTATGGAATTGAAGATCAAATTTCTGAGTTATATAGCAATAGAGTAGAATTGCCATCTGGTGGGTCTTTGATAATAACTTTAACTGAGGCGTTTGTTTCAATAGACGTAAATTCAGGAAAGATGACAGGAGAAGATAGCATAGAAGAAACAGCTTATAGAACCAACATGGAAGCAGTACCTGAAATATCAAGACAGGTGAATCTTAGGGGCCTATCAGGATTAATAGTAGTCGATTTTATTGATATGTTGAAATATCAGTATTGCAGAGCTGTTGAGTCTGCTATAAGGCAAGCGTTTAAAGATGATAAAGCTAAGGTTCAATTTAGCTACATAAATGACTTTGGTTTAATGGTATTTTCAAGACAAAGAATCAAACCAAACATACAAGAAATTAATACTACAGAGTGTTTACACTGCAAAGGTACTGGAAGAGTAAAATCAAACGAAGTAATTGTTGCATCGATACTAAGGGACTTACAACATATTGCTAATAAGAATCGAAATAAGTCTTTTGATTTAGTAGCGCACAGTGCAGTTATAGCGCATATTTTTAATAATAAACGGAATACAGTTTCTACAATCGAAAAAGAGTTTAATATTACATTGAACGTCAGTATTGATAACAGTTTAGATGTAAATACATTTGTTTTAAAACAAGGAGATGATGTTAATTTAAACGATTATAAGCCATTACAGAACTCTGGATACCAAATTGGGGATAGCAGCAATGAAGAAGCTGATAATTCAAATAAACTACGAGGCAATTTTTGGCTGACTAAGTGGCTTTCGCGCCTTTTAAGTTCTAATAACTAATTAGAACTCCTAAATTGGGCTTGTAATTAATAAGTCCTATACTTATATATTCTTATATCAGATAATATTTACAATGGGGTACTCATTATGGGAAGAGCAATAGGTATAGATCTCGGAACAACAAATTCCTGTGTTGCAATAATGCAGGGCAAAGACACAAAGGTAATAGAGAATAAAGAAGGAGCAAGAACTACTCCATCTATAGTTGCATTTACTTCATCAGGAGAAAAATTGATTGGTGCTCCAGCAAAAAGGCAAGCAACCACCAATGCAAGTAATACCTTTTTTGCTACTAAGAGATTAATAGGCCGTCAATACGGTGATTCTGAAATGAAAAATCTAAACGTGCCGTATAAAGTGTTTGCAGCAAAAAATGGTGATGCATGGGTTAAAACCACTGATAATAAAGAATACTCTCCTAGCCAAATTGGTGCATTTATACTACAAAACATGAAAGAAGCAGCAGAAGCTTATCTTGGAGAGGAAGTAAAAGATGCTGTGATAACAGTGCCAGCATACTTCAACGACTCTCAACGTCAAGCAACAAAAGATGCAGGAAAAATAGCCGGATTAAATGTACTCAGAATAGTAAATGAACCGACTGCCGCAGCGCTTGCTTATGGTCTTGATAAGAAACATGGGCACACAATAGTGGTGTATGACCTTGGTGGTGGTACATTTGATGTCTCAATACTTGAAATAGGTGAAGGGGTTTTTGAAGTAAAGGCTACAAATGGTGACACTCATCTTGGAGGTGAAGACTTTGATAACGCAATAGTGAGTTATTTACTAGATGAATTCAAGAAAAGTAATGGCATTGATTTGAAAAATGATCCAATGGCTATGCAAAGAATCAAAGAAGCTGCTGAAAAAGCGAAAATTGAATTATCAAGTGCAATGGAAACGGAAATAAATCTACCGTTTATTACAGCTGATGCAAGTGGTCCAAAACACTTAAATATGAAATTAACGAGAGCAAAACTTGAAAGCTTAGTGAATGATTTAATCGAAAGAACTATGGCTCCTTGTAAAAAAGCTCTTGAGGATGCTGGTTTGTCTGCTAGTCAAATTGGCGAAGTGGTTCTCGTTGGTGGCATGACTCGTATGCCAAAAGTCATAGAGAAAGTTAAAGAATTCTTTGGCAAAGATCCACATAGAGGAGTGAATCCTGATGAAGTTGTAGCAATTGGAGCTGCAATACAGGCGGGAATCATTCAAGGTGATGTAAGAGATGTGTTACTACTTGATGTGACTCCACTTTCTCTTGGTATTGAAACTCTAGGAGGAGTGTTTACTCCACTTATTGAGCGTAATACTACCATTCCTACAAAAAAATCTCAGGTATTTTCAACTGCGGAAGACAATCAAACAGCTGTTACAATTAAAGTGCATCAAGGTGAAAGAAAACTGGCAGTTGATAACAAGCTACTTGGTCAGTTTAGTTTGGAAGGGATACCTCCTGCTCCTCGTGGAGTTCCACAGATTGAAGTAACATTCGACATAGATGCAAATGGAATAGCACACGTTTCTGCAAAAGATAAAGCTACTGGAAAAGAGCAAAAAATACGCATTCAATCTTCAGGTGGTCTATCTGATGATGAAATAAATCGCATGGTAAAAGAAGCTGAAGAAAAAGCACAAGAAGATGAAAAGCGTAAGAAATTTATTGAAGTGAAGAATCAGGCAGATAGTTTAGTTCATTCTACAGAAAAGTCTCTGACAGAGTATGGTGATAAAGTGTCATCTGAAGATAAATCTGCTATTGGAAATGCATTGAATGAGCTAAAAGAAGCGAGTAAATCTGATAACATTGATGACGCTGATTCAATACAGCAGAAAGTCACTAATCTTTCTCAATTATCTATGAAACTTGGAGAAGCTATGTATCAAACATCTCAACAAAATAGTGCTGAAAATGGCTTTTCATCAGAAGGAAATCCAAATGATAAAGAGGAAAAAGTAGTAGATTCTGATTATCAAGACATAGATAATAAAGAAGAGAATAAGTAATTGCGATTGTCATCCAAGTAGCTGATACTGAGATGACAAGAGGAGCATATTGTTGCTTAAAGAAACCATTATGGATATTATTAAAACAATAGAAGAAAAGATACGCGATTCGATAGATGTAATTGATATCAACATTATCGATGAATCAGCAAAGCATACTGATCATTATTTTGCTTCATCTTCAACATTACCTTCGCACATTAAATTAATATTAATATCTGACGGCTTTATTGGAATGAGCGTTCTAAAAAGACACAAGTTGATTTATGAGTTATTGAAGGGTGAGATAGAGCTAATACATGCAATTTCTCTTCACTTGTATATGCAAGATGAGTACAATTTAAAAAATAAATAATAAAAATGTGAAGGAAGAGTCTATATTAGTTAAAGCAGGAAGAAAATTTAATGACTATAAAGGTTCCATGAATCCGCCAGTTTATCATTCTTCTACCATATTATTTCCTACTTACAAGGACTACTTAAATGCAGCAAATGGAGAAAGTATATACGATGTAATCAACGATGGTGTTGCAAGGGATTATAGCTACAGTAATGTTGGTACTCCTACTGTTCATTATCTTTCAAATGCACTGGCTGAAATTGAAGGGAGTGGACAAGCGCTTATTTATCCTTCCGGACTATTTGCACTTACTTTTGCTATTCTAACTTTCGCTAAAGCAGGCTCGCACGTTTTAATTCAAGATAATAGTTATTATAGGCTTAGGAGGTTTGCAGAAAATGAGCTACCAAAAAGAGGAACAGAAGTAACTTTTTATGATCCAACACAGGATATAACTGATTTAATTCAGAGTAATACTTCATTGATAATGATCGAGACTCCTGGTTCTGTAACGTTTGAGATTTCGAATATAGAGCATATAGTAAAAGTTGCTAAGGAACATAAAATTGTGACCGTTTGTGACAATTCATGGGCCACTCCTTTGTTATTTAAGCCGCTTGATTATGGAGTTGATGTTGCACTATATGCGGTGACAAAGTATCTAGCCGGTCACTCAGATTTAGTGATGGGAGCTATGGTTGCTGAAGGTGAAACTTTTAAATTGCTTTATGAGAGCCATAAAAATTATGGGGTAACCATTCAATCGCACGACTGCTACCTTGCACATAGGGGACTAAGAAC
This sequence comes from Wolbachia endosymbiont (group A) of Apoderus coryli, assembly GCF_947251615.1. Taxonomy (NCBI): domain Bacteria; kingdom Pseudomonadati; phylum Pseudomonadota; class Alphaproteobacteria; order Rickettsiales; family Anaplasmataceae; genus Wolbachia; species Wolbachia endosymbiont (group A) of Apoderus coryli. The sequence continues at coordinate 1,272,782 of NZ_OX366367.1, forward strand.
ACTGCACACACGTATGAAAAGGCACCAAAATACAGCAATGGAAGTGGCAAAATGGCTAGAAAAACATTCAAAAATCAAAAAAGTTTTGTATCCAGCACTTCCCTCTCATCCTCAACATGAATTATGGAAAAGTTACTTTAAAGGAGCAAGCGGCGTATTCAGTATAGTATTGGGTAGAGAATATTCATGTGAAGAACTAAGCTGCATGGTTGATCACATGAAAATTTTTAGTATCGGTGCTTCTTGGGGAGGGTGCGACAGTTTAATATTACCAATAGATCGTAGATCTATGTCAAGATCTGTAATGAATTCAGATTATGGTGGAAGTTTTATACGGATATTTTGTGGACTAGAAGATTCTGAGGATTTGATCTCTGATTTAAATGCTGCACTAGCAAGACTGCCATGTTTGAATATCAAAGCTGGCAGATGAAACTGAGAGAATTACTGCATAACATTATTGATGTTAACTTTGATGTTGAAATCAAAGGCGTCACGTGTAATCCCAAGAGAGTCAAGGAAGGTTATCTTTTTGTTTGTGTGTCAGAAAGGAGTAAAGAATACGCAACATGCGATACTGGAATCCATATCCTTCCTACTGAATCACAGTGTTACGTACACAACTGTGTAGACGTTGTGATACAAGGGGCCAAGAAAGATGTCATCCCAGTGCCCAGACACTGGGATCCAGAAAATTTAATTGCAAATGAGCACACTAGGCAATTGTATAATAAAAACTGGATTCCAGTGTCACGCACTGGAATGACAGATACTTCGAGCTTTGCAGTGCTTGAACACCCAAACCCTCAAGAAATATACAGCGAAATAGTCAGCAGGTTTTATCAATTCAAACAGCCCAAATATGTTGCTGCTGTAACTGGTACAAATGGTAAAACTTCAGTAGTAGAATTTTGCCGCCAGATCTGGCAAAACTCTGGCTATAATGCTGCGTCTATTGGAACACTTGGAACATGCATCAATAATGGCAGAAAAGGTAATAGCAACAGCCTTACCACTCCAGGTGCAGAAGACCTTTACGCAACATTGCGTGGTATAAGTGTAGAACACTTAGTGTTGGAATCATCAAGTCATGGGATTGATCAATACAGAATCCATGGATTAAAGTTGAGTGCTGCAGCTTTTACTAATTTCTCGCAAGATCATTTAGATTACCATAAAAGTCTTGGTGGATATTTAGAAACTAAAAAAAGGTTATTTTACGAAGTATTACCAGAAGGAAAAACAGCGATTTTAAATGCGGATATAGATGAATACGGCGCATTGCTTAAAATAGCTGAAAAACGCAGCAATAAAGTTGTGACTTATGGAAAAAAAGGCTCTGATATTACTTTATTAGAGCAAACATCAACCCCTAATGGTCAACATCTTACAGTAAAAATTGATAACCAAATTTACAATACATTTTTCCCAGTTTTAGGAAAATTTCAAGCATATAATCTGCTATGTGCAATTGGTATATCTGGATTAAATTACAGAGAAATATGCGTAGAAAAACTCGTTTCTCCACCAGGAAGAATGGAAAAAGTGAAACCTTTTGCATTCGTGGATTACGCTCATACTCCAAGTGCGCTTAAACAAGCCCTATTGTCTTTAAAATGGCATATCAACAAAAAAATAATTCTAGTTTTTGGATGCGGTGGAAATCGCGATCAGACGAAACGTTCAGAAATGGGCAAAATAGCACAAATGTATGCAGATAAAGTAATAATTACAGATGATAATCCGCGTGATGAAGATCCGGCAAAAATTCGCCACGATATTTTGCTACATTGCCCTGATGCGCTAGAGATAGAAGATAGAAGAGAAGCTATAGAGAAAGGTATAGATATTGCCCATAACGAAGGTATGATTCTGCTGGTTGCAGGAAAAGGACATGAGAAATTCCAAATTGTAGGAAGCCAAACTTTTGAGTTCAGTGATGTTGAGGTTATTAAAAATCATGCCTTAACATACTGATTTTCACAATCATTCACTGTTCTTGCAAGTGATAGCACTCTCACTTCTCTTGCACCGGAGTTTAAAATTTCTTGAGAGCAAGATCTTACAGTTGCTCCGGTTGTTACCACATCGTCAACTAATATCACGATTTTATTTTTGATAATTTCTTTATTGCTTGTTTTAAAAGCCTTCTTTAAGTTTTTTTCACGCTGTTTAAGTGAAAGACCAGCTTGAGGCGCAGTATGGCGAAGACGTTTTATTGCAAATGGCGTATAGGATAAATTGGACAACTTACTCAACTCTTTTGCAAGCAGTGCTGCTTGATTATATTTACGTTTAAACAAGCGCATTTTATGTAACGGTATAGGAATTATGACCTCTGCGTTCTGAAACGTGTCCTGATTAGCTTGGTGTATCCACTTTGCATAGATTTTTACGTAATTCAAATTATCAAAAAATTTGAAATTTATAATCATGTTTTTACTATGTTGATCATAAGCAAAAACTGATCTTATTACTTTAAACGGTGGAGGATTGATGATGCACTTACCACACGTATAAATATTGTCTGAGATTACTACGCCACAAACATTGCAGTAATGCTTAGTTAGAAAATTGATTTTTTTGTTGCATTCACTACACAGATTAAGATTTTCATCAATGATACACTCGCAACTTACGCATACGTTTGGAAATATGAGATTTGTAGCTTTTTTTAGTAAGAGAAGGTTCACAATTCATTAAATATATTATAAAATTTATATAGTATAGCTAAAGTAACTTGTGCTTACACTCTTTCACTTTTTATTTCATCTCAATGTAATTCAAACTGAGCCACTGCTGAAAAAGCAGAACTTATAACTCAGTTTGCGGTATACCATTGACTAAAGTAGTCTCCGAATCACTCCGATTAGATAAAAGCTGATGTTTTTCTGGCTTCTGTACTTCACTCAACTTACTTTGCACTTTGTCACAAGCCCACACAAGTGGCGTTATGATTGACGCGGCAGCCCAAATGATAGCAGCGCAAGCATAACTTACAATCTTGTTAAATACTCTAGCTACTGCATTAGCACAATCTTGCCCCATTTCTAAAAATATGTTTGAATAATTAACGAATGATTTTGTATCCGTTTTAAAACAATAGTCCCCTGTTATTTTTGACAATAACTTGACTGGAAAGTATGACAAACATGCCACTATCAAAAATAAAGGTTGCAATATTATGTTGGCTGCTAAAACAGCACCCAGTGTACACAATGAATACACTCCCTCTGCTCTGTGGCCCACGTATTCACATTTATCATTATCCTGATAATACTTGTTATAATTGTCTTTACTCTCAACGCCACAAATTACATCTTTCACAGGTCCTAGCACATTATCAACGTAACGTACAGATTTATAGAAACTATTCTCTGGAACTGGTGTGTGATTTTTTACTTCCTTAGCAGGCACAATTCCATATTTAGCATACCTTTTAAAATATTGATATACTGACATTCTCATCTCCAAATCATAAATATGCAACGTAGCCTAATATAATTAAGAAATAGTTTATAATAAATACGTTTTAAGATACCTGCCTGTAACACTTTCTGGAGTTTTTGCCACTTCTTCTGGAGTTCCAGTAGCAATCACTTCTCCGCCTTTTATTCCGCCCTCTGGTCCGATGTCTATTATATAATCTGCAGTTTTTATAACATGCAAATTGTGCTCGATAACTATAACAGTGTTTCCCAGATCGACTAATCTATGGAGTATTTTTAGTAAGTTATTTATATCTTCAAAGTGTAATCCAGTTGTTGGCTCATCAAGAATATACAATGTTCTTCCAGTAAATCGTTTTGATAGCTCTTTGGACAGCTTTATTCGTTGTGCTTCACCCCCAGACAACGTTGTTGACGACTGTCCGAGTTTTATATAGCCAAGCCCTACTTCCTGCAAAGAAACCAACTTTTCTTTTACCATTGGAAGGTTTTCAAAAAAATCACAAGCCTGATCTATCGTCATATCAAGCACATCAGAGATTGATTTTTCTTTATAAGTAACTTCCAATGTTTCCCGATTATACCTTCGCCCTTTACACTGCTCACACTTCACATAAACGTCCGGTAGAAAATGCATCTCTATCTTTAAGTGCCCATCACCTTTACAAGCCTCACACCTTCCCCCTCTGGTATTAAATGAAAACCGGCCTATATTATATCCCCTTGCTTTTGACTCCGAAAGACCTGCAAACCAATTTCTTATATGAGTGAACATACCAACATATGTTGCTGGATTTGACGCCGGAGTTCTACCAATTGGCGACTGATCAACTTCTATAATTTTATCTATATATTCAAGACCTTCTATCTTATCGCATTGGCCATACTTTGCAGACGAATGATGTATCTTATGTGCTGAATATTTATATAACGTTTCTATGACTAAACTTGATTTTCCCCCTCCTGATATTCCAGTAACACAAATAAGATTCCCTATAGGAAATTTAACGTTCACATTTTTTAAGTTATTTTCACATGCATTTATTACTTTTATGAACTGAGTTGCTTGCTTTCTTCTCCTTGGAATTAAAATTTTTTTCTCTCCACTCAAATATTGCCCTGTTATGCTCCCTGAATTTCTTTGCACCTGGTCTGGTGTTCCTTCTGCAACAACTTTTCCACCATTTACGCCAGCTCCAGGACCAATATCAATCGCATAATCAGCAGCCATTATTGTATCTTCATCATGCTCAACAACGATTACAGTGTTACCCATGTCTCTCAAGTTTTTCAGTGTAGCAATTAACCGATCATTATCGCATTGATGAAGGCCTATCGAAGGTTCATCAAGCACGTACAGCACTCCTGTTAAACCAGAGCCAATTTGTGAAGCAAGTCTGATCCTCTGACTCTCGCCGCCAGAGAGAGTGCTAGATTCTCGATCAAGCGTTAGGTAATTCAACCCTACATTCTTTAAAAATGCTAGCCTCTTGATTATTTCATTTAATATTTTACTTGAGATTTGCTTCTGTTGTTCTGTGAGCTTGTCTGGCAAATTTTCAAACCACTTAAGGGATTCATCGATGCTGAGCCCTGATATTTCACCTATATGTTTGCTATCAATTTTTACTGTAAGCGCTTCTTTTTTTAATCTATAGCCAGTGCATTCCTTACAGTGAGTGACAGAGCAATATCGCTCAACAAGCGTTTCATCATAATCCATCTGACGTTCTAGGATACTGACCAAACCTTGAAATTTATCAGAGCCAAAGAGTATCATATCTTTTACTTCTTGATCTATGTTCTTCCACGGAACATCAAGGCTAAATTTACAATTTTCAACCAGTGATAGAATTGCACTTTTTAGAAATCCATAACTTGTGTGCATTTGGCGTGCTGCCTGCCCTACTGGCTTTAAAGCACCCTCAGATATTGAAAGAGTTTCATCTGGCACTATCAGTTTTACATCAACAGCCAGCTTTTTACCAAGCCCATTACATGAACCGCATGCACCGTAAGGGCTGTTAAAAGAAAATAATCTTGGTTCTATTTCCTCAAGAGTGAAACCAGACTCGGGGCATGCAAAATTCTCTGAAAAAGTCAGAATTTGGCCATTGTTATACTCAGAATTATGGTTGTCAGGTAGGTTTACTACTTCTACATACATTAGACCATTACCAAGTTTTAGTGCGGATTCTATACTACTTGGCAGTCGATTTCCTATATCGCCCAATATTGATATTCTATCTGCAACCACAAAAATGTCGTGTTTCTTGTTCTTATCGAGTTTAGGCAAGTCATCTACATTGTACACTTCACCATCTATTTTGAACCTTACGTAACCTTGTCTTTTAATTTCCAATATCTCTTTGAGATGTTCTCCCTTTCTACCACGCACAACAGGGGCAAGTATATATATTTTAGTTTCTAAAGGTAACGCAATTATAGTATCTACAATTTGAGACACCGTTTGTTTTGTTATTGGCAATTGAGTTGCAGGTGAATAAGGAACTCCTATTCGTGCATATACTAAGCGCAAGTAATCGTAAATTTCGGTAACAGTTCCAACTGTTGACCTTGGATTTTTTGAGATCGATTTCTGGTTGATAGATATTGCAGGAGAGAGACCTGTAATCGACTCAACATCTGGTTTATCCTGAATGTTGAGAAATTGACGCGCGTAAGCTGATAGGCTTTCAACGTACCGGCGTTGGCCTTCCGCATAAATTGTATCAAAAGCGAGGCTAGACTTGCCAGAACCACTTAGCCCAGTTATAACAACTAGCTTATTTTTCGGTATATTGACATCTACACCTTGCAGATTATGTTCCTTTGCGCCCTTAACTCTGATGAAATTGTCCATACATCACGTATTTTTAACAATCATAACCTCAAGATACATAAACTTACAGTAACTTTCTACTGATTTTTTAACTATTACGGAGAATAAGGTGGCTATAGCTAGTGCAAACCGTTAACTGTACGAACATTTTAATATGATACGATGTTACATAGTAAACGATATCATTTCAGCGCCACTTTTCTTGTCATTCCAGTGTCAAGCACAGTCGTCTAAGTGAGGAAAGTCACCTCTCCCCACTCGACTTCAAAACCGGACTTGTGGTAGAGTGGGCAGCCAGCGAGTTACTTGTTAAGTACTTTTCCAACAGCCCCTCTCCGAACCTTACTATTACCCACAAGTATAGAATTCATGAGCAAGTCTTCATCCTTCTGCTAAATCAAAGAGACGTTTCCATCCCTTCCACAGAGCTATAGCTAAGTCATTTTTGCGGGCTAAGAACCCTCCTAATTTGGCCACCCACCTCACGGTTTCTCTTATAGGTGGTGGGGTCACAGGATAGTTTTTTGTCTTAAGCATTTTGGTATACAAAACCTTCCATTCATCATCAGTCAGTATGACAGTACAAGAAAGGTTTGCTAGCTACCAATGTGATAAAGAATATTCTCCATGCAATTATACTCATAATTGTAAGAAAGCGGATTAATCTATCTGCTGTTTGGAGCCTACATTCTTCAACTTTAAGACCGGATTTCAAAATTTTATGAAAAACCTCTATTCTCCATCTTAAGCAATACCATTGTATTTTTTCTACTGCTTCTTCAAAATTATTAATATTTATATTTGTCAATAAAATCCAGTTCATAGGCTCTTCGCCAAATGGGGGATATTTTTCTATAACATAGACAGCATTTAAATTTAAATTAGGAAGTTTCTGGGTTTTACGTCTAGCGTTATTTTTTGATGCATTTATCACAAAGTTACTAAACTTTACTTCTAAAACTGCTGTTCTTTGAGGTTTATTATCGCGAGCAGACTTGAATTTCTCCTTGACAAGACATGCGATTCATCAAATCCCACAATCTTTTACCACCTTTTTCAGAATAAGTCGACTTCTTGTTTACTGTTCTGTTTTGATTTCCTCTTAGAGCCTGTACATGATCTCAAGAAAGGAATAAACTAAGAGATAGTGTATATAAATGAGGATATATGAGGAGTTTATACCCAAGTGACATAAGTCGAGAAAAGTTTGAGATTATTGTAGCAGATCTGGAATCTTGCAGAAAGAAGACAAAACCAAGAACACTTGATTTATATGATGTATTTTGTGGAGTGTTATACGTTCTGAAAAGCGGTTGTCAGTGGAGAATGCTACCAAAAGAGTTTCCAAAATGGTGCAATTGTTACGACTATTTTAAGAAGTGGAGTGAAAAACCAGATGCAGATAAAGAAAGTGTTCTGGAGCTGGTGTTAAAAAAAAATAGTTGGCGTGGTCCGACAAAACAATGGTCGGAAAGAAAAAACCAGCTTCTGCATAATTGATGCACAAAGTGTAAAAAATGCAGATACTGCTGAAGAAAAAGGCTATGATGCAGGCAAAAAGATTTCAGGAATAAAACGCCATATTGCAGTAGATACGCAAGCATGCAATTTATATAACGACAGCAGAGATAACTGACCGTAGCAGTGCTGTGAGAATGGTCGAAAATGCAAAAGAAAACCTCTCGAGAGTAAAAAATGTACTGGTTGATGCAGGCTATACTGGAGAGAATTTTGCAACTCAAATAAAAACGATTGTTGATGCAGGCTATACTGGAGAGAATTTTGCAACTCAAATAAAAACGATTATTGGTGCAAACGTTGAAGTGGTAAAAAGAAATGAATTACATTCCTTTGTTGTGTTGCCCAAAAGATGGGTTGTGGAGCGCTCTTTTGCTTGGTTAGAAAAATGTAGAAGATTGTGGAAAAATTGTGAGCGGAAACTCAACACTAGCCTGCAAATGGTCGTTCTTGCTTTCACTGCTTTACTCCTTAAAAGATTATGAACAGGCTCTTACAACTATTTTCTATACTCTTAAAAATGACTGGGTTTTTAAAGATTTCACAAAATTTGAATTTTTTATTGGACAACAATCATAGGAGAAAAAGTAGAGAGAAAGTTAAGACGATTTTGAAGTAAAATAAAACGTTTTTTCAAAGAGGTGTAATATGACAAATAGAAGAGAATATACAACAGAGTTTAAATTGGAAGCTATAAAACTAGTAAAAGAACCATCAGCAAAAATAGCAAGGGATCTGGGTATAAGTGGCGATTTGTTAAGCAAGAAAATATAATGAAAAAATGTCTGGAGCAGCCAGGCAAAGGAAAATTGGCTCCTTATGACAAAGAAAGGTTTGATTTGAAGAAAGAACTAGCAAGAGTAACGAGAGAGAGACATTTTAAAAAAAGCCCTGGCCAACCAAAAAGAGTAAAATATTCTTTTATAAAAGAACATAGAAACTGCTATAAAATACAGGAATTATGCAGGTTTTTAGATGTATCTGCTTGTGGTTATTATAAATGGGTTGCTAAGGAAAAAAACAATAAAGAATTAGCAAGAGAAGAGCTTCTAGGAGATATTCAAAAAAGCATCACAACATAGCCCTAAAATCCATAAAAGCTTTAGGCAAAAATTATAACATCAAAACAGTGCAAAATGTTATGCAGGAAAATGACATTATAGCCAAACTTAGACGAAGATTTAAAACTAAAAAACAACCAAATAATATGGTTATTGCTCCTAATATATTAGATCAAAATTTTATCACTGAGCAACCAAATAAAGTATGGGATTACTTATATAAAAACCAAGGAAGGTTGTTGGCAGCAATAATTCTCACGCATGGTAGTTAATGAGTCATACAATGGCTAAACAACTAGTTGTAGATGCTTTGTTGATGGCTGTTAATAAGCGCAAACCCGCTAAAGATCTACTGTTACATAGCGATCAAGGGTCACAATATACTTCAAAAAATTATCAATATCTATTGGATACAAAAAGTGTCATATCTAGCATGAGTCACAAAGGTTGTTGTTACGATAATGCCGTTGCGGAGGGCTTTTTTAGTTCACTTAAGAGGGAGTTACTTATTGATACTTCGCAACACTCTGCACAACAAACCAGAACTGCCATATTTGAGTATATAGAAATTTTTTATAATAAACAACGACGTCATTCTACTATTAACTATTGCATTCCTGAACTTTTTGATTCATCATTTTCATGACAAAATTCTCTTAACTTTCTCTCTACTTTTTCTGGGTAGGGCCACAGTCACGCGCTGACCATTTGTTGTACTTAACAAAAGCAAATGTTCGTATAGTTGTGGGCTTGACCATAAAATGATTCTTAAGAAAGCAAATGCAATTTTTTGCGGGTTTCACGCGTGATAAAAATTAACAGTTTTATTTTTAACCAAATTAATTGAATCAAGCTACAAAATCTGCTAAAGTTAACTTTATGAGAGCACCCTTAGCTCAGTTGGATTAGAGCATTTGACTACGGATCAAAAGGTCGGGCGTTCAAGTCGCTCAGGGTGCACCACATTTTATAGGAAACAGAAGTCACACTTGAAATTAATATATGCAATACCTATCTTTAAAGGTTAAACACTAAACTATTATATATGAGCAAAAAAGACTACTATGATCTGTTGGAAGTAGGCAGAAATGCCAGTATTGATGAGATAAAAAAAGCGTATAAAAAATTAGCGTTAAAATATCATCCTGATAGAAATCCTGGCAATCAAGAAGCAGAGGAAAAATTTAAAGAAGTAACAGCTGCATATGAAGTTCTATCTGACTCTGAGAAAAGGGCAGGCTATGATCGTTATGGCCACGAAGGTGCTTCTGGTGGATTTCAAGGCTTCAGCTCTGCAGGAGATTTTAGCGACATATTCAATGACTTCTTTGGTGGAGGATTCGGTGGTGGTGCAAGTAGATCGAGAGCAAAAAGAAGTACAACAGGAGTATCTGGAGCAGACCTACGTTATGATCTTGAAATTACCTTGGAAGATGCATTTAAAGGAATACAAGCGCCTATACATTATGTGACAAATGTAAAATGTGATACATGCCAAGGCACAGGTGGCGAAGGAGCAATTAAACCAGTTCAGTGCCACACATGCCAGGGAAGCGGTAGGATTAGAACTCAACAAGGCTTTTTTACCATCGAAAGAACATGTACTACATGCTATGGGGAAGGAGAAATAATACGAAATAAATGTAAGAAATGTGGTGGAAGTGGACGTAGAAGAGATGAAGTAAATATATCCGTTTCAATTCCAAAAGGCATAGAAGAAGGAGCTAAGGTAAGGGTAAGTGGTAAAGGAGAAGCTGGAGCAAGAGGTGGAAAAAGTGGAGATTTATACGTATACGTGAAAATAGTTCCCCATAAAATCTTTACTCGAAATAAAGCAGATTTACACTGTAAAGTGCCTATAAGGATGACACTAGCAGTGCTTGGTGGTGAAATCGATGTACAATCAATTGATGGAGCTAAAATAAAAGTAAAAGTTCCAGAGAGCACTCAAACTGGTACCAAGTTACGTTGTAAGGAGAAGGGTATGCAATATATGAACTCACATGTTCGTGGTGATTTGTATGTACAGGTAATAGTTGAGACTTTAAATCCAAAGAATTTAACTAAAAAGCAAATTGAGCTATTAAAAGCGCTTGAAGAAGAGGAAAATGCAAGTGTACAACAGCAATCTGAAGGGTTTTTTAGTAAAGTAAAAAAAAAATAAGAAATCTGCTAAATGACATGAAGGGGTAACTGTTTACGGGTTTTCATTTAATCCTGCAATTCTTTGATCTTATTAATGGAAAACTTAACAATAGTGTTATTATTAGCCAACAGAGACTTCTCAGTTCCTTAAAACTATGTAAAAGCAATAAATTTCTTTATTTAAGGTCGAAGTTTTGCTATTCTCAGGTTTTAATAATTTAAATTTAATGAATATAAACAAAAATGAGTTTTTATTTCTTCCTCTTGGAGGAGTAGGAAGAATCGGGATGAATGTTAGCCTATATCATTACCAAGGCAAGTGGATTATGATCGACCTTGGTATCGGTTTTGCAGATGAAACTATGCCAGGTGTTGAGCTGCTCATTGCTGATGTAGATTTTATTGCTCAAAGAAAAAAAGATTTACTTGGAATAATAATTACACATGCACATGAGGACCACTGCGGTGCAGTGCCCCACTTGTGGGAAGAATTGCAGTGCCCCATATATACAACAAAGTTTACGGTTAATTTTCTCAAGGAGAAACTAAAGGAGTTTCGATTGGAAGGTGTGGTACCTGTGAAAGAGGTAGACATAAATGGCAGCATAAATTTGGGTCCTTTTACCGTTGAGTTTATAAATGTAACTCATTCAATTCCTGAGGCAAATTCAATATTAATTAGCACTGAAATGGGTAGTGCACTTCATACTGGAGACTGGAAATTCGATCCAAAACCTGTTGTTGGATTAACTTCCAATATGGAGCGTTTAAAAGAAATTGGCGATAAAGGTAATCTGCTTGCAGCAATTTGCGATTCAACCAATATATTAAGCAAGCATCACCCTGAGTCAGAAGGTGAAATTTATAATAATATTTATAACATAATAAAGCGGTCTAAAAAATTAGTTGCTGTTTCGCTATTTGCTTCAAATGTGGCACGAATTGAAACGATAAGCCAAGCTGCAAAAGTACTAAATAGAAAAGTAGTTTTACTTGGTAGATCTTTATGGAGAATAGTGAAAGTTGCGCAAGATAGTGGTTATTTAACTGATTCTCCTGAGTTTCTAGAAGCAAAGGAAGCAGTAAATTTTCCAAGGGAAAAACTGGTGCTACTTTGCACAGGTTGTCAAGGTGAGCCACTGGCAGCTACCGCAAGACTTGCTGCTAAGAGTCATCAAGCATTTAAAATGCAGCAAGGTGATACCATGATTTTTTCGTCAAAAATCATTCCTGGAAATGAAACTCGTGCGCACAACATGCTCAATGCCTTTATTGAGATGGGGGTAGAAGTTGTTACTGAAAAAACAGAGCATGTTCATGCTTCTGGGCATCCAACAAGAGAAGAGCTAAAGGAAATGTATTCTTTAATAAAACCGAAGATGTCTATTCCAGTTCACGGCGAATATATTCACACGCATGCACATGTAAAATTTGCTAAAGAGTGCGGTGTGGCAAAAGCAATAATGATTGCACCAGGTGATATTGTTAATTTGGAGAACGGAGAAAAAGTTGATTCAATCGATGTTGACTACTTTGGTATTGATGGTATGTTGCTACGTCATCCGGAGTGCAGTGTTATAAAAATGCGTAAGAAAATGAGAGATGCTGGAGCTATTGTAGTGACAGCAGTTGTAAACAAGAAAAATAAATTGCTTGCTAAACCAAAAGTATTTGCACCTGGTGTTTTCGAAGCGCCAGAAGATGCAGCTATTATGCAAAGGATCATAGAGAAGGTTGAGTCAGCGTTTAGTTTACAGCCGACAAAAAAAATAAGAAATAAGATTGAAAGTTCAATATTTAGTATCTTAAAGGAATATTTACTAAAAAGACCTATAATTGAAGTCCAGATAGAACAGGTATAGAAATATACCTCTTTTATTAACCATTATTTGAGTAAGAAGTTAACAATGTATTCTTTGATGTTATTTCAGCATGCAATGCTGGAATCCATAAAAAAAATCAGTGTCAAGCACACAACTGTATGAACGTTGTGATTTTAGAGCAATCCCTGCCGGTAATGGTGTCATCCCAGTGCTCCGATACACAGCTGTACGAACATTTGTTCGCAGAGGCAGTGTGTTAGCCGATTTTACCTCAAACACAAAGGTGTCATCCCAGTGCTTGACACTGGGATCCAGCAAAATTGATTGTAAACAAGCGCACTATACAACATTGTCGATGAAATTGCCAGAAAACTGGATTCCAGTGTCAAGCACTGGGATGACATCAGAGGTTAATGTCACCTACTGTAACACGAGAAGTTCGAACAGTTGTGTATCAGCTACTTTCATGACGTCGTTTGTTGTGCAGTTTACCTTCAAAAGTAAACGTTTGCTGGGATGATAGAGAGCAAAGCAGGAAGTCTAATGAAGTTATTCGTTCAGCTGGTGTTATTTATTTCGTTATTTATTCCTTATTTTACAAAAGCTGCTTTATATGTTGATATAAAAAAAAGCAGTGTTGGTAACATTGGTCTTGTTGTATCTAAATGTACATGTAAAACAGCGCTGGAAAGCGAATTAAGCGAAAATATTGCAAAGGTAATAGGAACAAATTTATCTAATTGTGGCTTATTTAATGTAAAACGTGACGTAGAAACTGAATCTAAATCTTGGAAAAGCGATACTGTAGTCACAGTAAGTTTAAGCGAAGTATCTGGTAGTGCATTAGAGCTATCATTTCGTTTGTTTGACACTTTTACAAGAAGAGAATTACTTACTCAGTCAGTTGTTTTTCCAGCAAAAGACTGGAGAAAAATTGGTCACCTTGTTTCGGATGTGATACATGATAGATTGATTGGTGAGAAAGGGCACTTCAACACAAAAATCACGTATATCGCTGAAGAAAAAGATAGCAATTACAAATCTGTGCGTAAAATTGCTGTGATGAATCAAGATGGAAGTAATATAAAATACTTAACAAATGGCGATAGATTTGTGTCAACACCGAGATTCTCACCAAATGGAGAGGGTATTGTTTATATCTCATATGCAAATGGTAAAAGTTATATAATATTAAAAAATTTAAAAGATAACACTGAATCAATGATCAGCGCATTTGAAGGAGTTGTTTCTGCACCAAGATTTTCTCCTGATGGTAAATCTCTTTTAATTTCCCACTCATTGGGTGGTAAAACGAATATATTATCTTTAGATTTAAGTAGTAAACGAACAAAAAAAATTACTAAAGGCTCAGCTATAAGCACTTCTCCCTCTTTTTCTCCAGATCAAAAGTATATGGTTTTTAGTTCTGATATAAGTGGAAGTCAGCAACTGTACGTTATCGATTTTACTAACAAAAGTAAAAAACCTAAAAGAATTAGTTTTGGAAGTGGAAGATATGCTACGCCTGTTTGGTCGCCAAAAGGAGATCTGATAGCTTTTACAAAGATTCAGTCAGGAAAATTTTACATAGGAGTTATGAAGCCAGATGGCAAAGAAGAACGTCTGCTTTCAGAGGGGCATAAAATTGAATCCCCGGCATGGCTACCAAATGGCAGAGAAATCATTTTTACAAGAACAGAATCACCAAGCAACTCTAAACTATATTTAGTAGACTTAGTAAAGAAAAATCAAAAAATGGTTTCCACTCCCACAAATGCTTCTTTACCGGATTGGTCTTATTTTTGAACTACTGAGCTGCACACTGCTGATTAACTGTATTATCACGGCATTGATTTATTGCTACATCAACAAGATACCCCGCTACACCACCTACTATAGCACCAGCGATTCCTGACAACACAACAGTTGCAATTACTCCAATAACAGCAATTTCAGGTATAATTCCCATTGCAGCCAGTGTGGCTCCTATAACACCAAGCAGTAGTGCTGAACGGATAATTGTCCGTCTTCTCGGAGAAATTCCTAGAGTAGGATCTTGTTTTGGATGTGAATTGTTATTAATTACATTTTCTTTGTGTTCAGTGAATAGTTTTTCAAGATCATTCTTTGTGTATCGAACCCAACTTAATGCACTAACGGTTCCTTCTTCATCACAAAATTCAGAGTCAGCGCCTGTCTTCAATAGTAATTTTACAGTTTTAGTATCATGATCATTTAAGCTTTTCTCATACTTATTAAAGTAAGCAATACTTTCTAAGACCATACTTTTTTGTCTATTCGACATATATGGTAAGAGTATTTCCACTTCTCTCCTAGCAAATGCTGTGAAATCGCTAGTGCATAACTTTTCAATTTTAGCACCATGTTCAAAAAGTGCCTTAACAATATCATTTTTTTTGTTTTCTAAAGCATAATGAAGTGGTGTGTAGTGTGATATGCCATAATGACCACCTATATTCGGGTCTGCTCCGTGCTTTAAAAGCACATTTACGACATCAAGGTTGCCTAATCTACACGCAACTATTAAAGGAGTACCTTCATATACACTAATAGTATTCACATCTATTGTGTTAAGTTTTGAGTATAGCTCGATATTACTATCATAAGCTGGTGTTGAATTACCAGGGCTATATTTTGATAAAACTTCTTCAAGAAACTCTATCCAATCAGGATTTTTACAAGAATTTCTTACAACGTGGTGCAATATCGATTCTTGAGCATCTTCAATACCAAAAGGTTTGGTTTTTACGTTGATGTTCTGAACTTTTGTTAACAAAATTTTTGTTCGGGCTAGATCTCTCTTTGTAAGAGCAGAAAATAAATCTTTCTCTTCTTTACTTAAATGTGAGCCATAGAGGTTGTTTCGCTGTTCTTTAATAATTCTATCAATCAAATCATCCCAATAATCATTAGACTGTTGGCTAATGAATTCTTCGCTGATCTCGCCTGTTAATATTCCATATGCTACTGATATTTCTTTAAACTTTTCTGTTGTTGTCTTTTGCTCTTCTTGGCTTTTATCTGACCATTTATCGGGATGCCATTCGAGTGCAAGCTTGCGATATGCCTTCTTAATCTCTTCTGCGCTTGCATTCTCTGACAATTCTAGAACTTTAAATGCCTCTTTACGTGTTTTTGGAATCATACTCACCCCCTTGGTAAAATTAAATTAACATAATGTATTATCAGTTTAGCAAGTCCACTCAAGAAAGCAAAGTAAAACTAGAGACAGATTTCTTACTTTACCAAGAAGGATATCATGCAAGCCCTATGATGTCATAGAAGTAGCTGACACATAACTGTACGAACATTTGTTTGCAAAGGCAGTATGTTAAGTGTTATAGCCGGTTTTGCCTCAAACACAAAGCCATTCCAGTGTCAGCTACTTAGATGACAAAAAAAGTGAACAAAATTTCCTGATTTATTTATACCTACACTTTGGAACCTTACAGATATTGAGCAAATCCAATAATATCCTTGATTTCTTTTATATTATGGGTTGCAATTTCTGCTGCTTTCTTTGTGCCTTTTTTTAATATTTCATGTAAATGGAATTGGTCTTTTAAAAGATCATTCATCCCCTCACGTATGGGTGATATAACACTGATAATTAAATCAGCTAACTCTTTTTTGAAGTGTTTCATGTCATGTTTGTTCACTTCTTCACATACTTTTTCCACATTTAAATTACTAAGCACTGAATAAATGTTTATCAAATTGCTTATTTCCGGGCGGCACTCTAAAGTAGCAAAGCCTAGAATTGAATCTGTTTTTGCTTTTTCTATTTTTTTGACAATTAAGTCATCCGTATCATCAAGGTTAATGCACGAATATTCTGAAGGGTCAGATTTACTCATCTTGCTTGTACCATCTCTTAAGCTCATTATCCTTGATGTGCAATCCAAAGTTAAGATTTCAGGTACGATGAAATAATCCAGTTTATAATGATTGTTAAAAGCTGATGCAATATCACGTGCAAGCTCCAAATGCTGTTTTTGATCATCACCAACAGGAACGTATTTAGTTTGATACAACAATATATCTGCAGCCATAAGTACTGGATAACTATATAATCCAAGAGAGGCTTTTTGTTTATCGCTGCCAGCTTTATCTTTAAATTGAGTCATGCGATTAAGCCAACCAATTGGTGTATAGCACCCAAGCAGCCAGCCCAGTTCTGCATGACTACTAACTGTGGACTGATTAAAAATAATGGACTTTTCTGGATCTATTCCACATGCAATATAAGCTGCTGCTGTTTTGAAAATATTACTTTTTAATTCACTTGCGGGAAGCTTATTTGCTGTGATTGCATGTAGGTCGACAATACAAAAAAGAGATTTGTATTTATCCTGTAAGTCTATCCACTGTTTGATTGCACCAAGATAATTACCTAAATGTAGTACGCCACTTGGCTGGATACCTGAAAAGACAATACTTGTCATTACACATGTACCTTATGCGTTTTGCTAATCGTTTCCACAATCAGCAAGAAATAATAACCATTGCAGGGCGGAGCAACCTATTTTTGATAGTATAACCAGTTTGTAATACTTCTATAATAGTGCCAGGCTCTTTTTCATCGTCCTCTCTTTCCACAACGGCTTGGTGTAAATTACTGTCAAAAAGCTCACCAAGTGGGTCTACTTCTTCTATTTCATGTTTTTTTAGATCATTTATAATTTTTTGATGCGCTACTTTGATTCCTTCATGAACAGGATCACCGTCTTTCAAAATTTCTATTACTTTTTTTAAATTGTCGCACGAGTCGATCATATCACGTGCAAACTTTGTGACTGCGTAGTCACTTGCATCGCTAATTTGCTTTTGCATTATACGTTTGACGTTTTCATTATCTGCAACAGCACGGCGTAAATGATCTTCAAGCTGAGCTGCACGTTCTTTTAATGTATTGAGATCTTCATTTAAATCATCAGTTTGCTTATGGTTATCACTTTGTTGGTCGTCACCTTTCTGCCCACTTACCATATCGGTAAACTTCTTCTTTTTCTCTTTACTGCTGTCTGACATATTATTACCCTTAAGAATCTAATAAATATATAGCAATTAATCTGAAAATATCAAGCGCTAGCTACATTCGTCTTTCTATGCTCGCATTTAAAAAGTCAATTAAAGTAGTTTTATAAAAAGAATCAGAAAAAGTACTAATATTATTTTGCGCCATATTAATGTAGTGTCTAGCTTTTTCCATAGAAAGCTGAATGGCATTATGGTGATTAATATAGTGTAATGCTTGGTCAAAATTGTCTCTAGCTGAAGAAAAGCATTTTTCCCAGAATTTTTGCTCTGCTGGACTGCCCTTTTCGTATGCTATAATAGCAGGTAAGGTGACTTTACCTTCGAAAAAGTCTTTTCCGACTTGTTTTCCAGAAGTGCCTTGATTAGCAGTATAATCGAGCATATCATCAACTATTTGAAATGCCATACCAAAATTAAAACCAAAATTCTTTAGCCTCTCTGTTTCGTCATTTGTTGCACCAGATACTGTAGATGCAGCTTCACAGCATGCAGAAAATAAAGATGCTGTCTTTTCTCCAATGATATCAAAATAATTTTCCCTGACTGTGTGGGGGTCAAAACGTGTTGTCATCTGCTTTATTTCACCCTTCACAAGTAAATGCGATGCTTTAGATAAAATAGAGAGAATATTTAAATTTCCACACTCTATAAGCCATCTAAATGCTAGAGTCAACAATAGATCACCAACTAAAATGCTTGATTTATTTCCCCAAATCTTATTCGCTGTTTTAACTCCATGGCGTGCCTCACTTTCATCAAGCACATCATCATGAAGTAAAGTAGCATTGTGTATAAACTCTACCGATGCAGCAACGTTGATCCTATCCTCCCCAGAATAGTTTAGCATTTTACATATAATAAAAACTAGTTTAGGCCTTATTTTTTTTCCACCTGAACTAACAAGATGAGATATAATATCAGTAGCAAGCTTAGCACCTTCATCATTGACATTTTTGAAGATAAAGTCCTTCATAGCTGATAAATCAGAAGATACGACATCGTCTAATTTACCATTATTTGTTAAATCAGTATTTAGCATTTTAAAGAGACTTATGCTTCTTGTCCCTGTGCTTTCTCGTTCTCTACTTTCTTCTTTTCTGTTTTCTTTGGTTCTGTTTCTAAAGTTACTATGCCTTTTTTAATGAACCATAGTACTCTTTCAGTTGCTTGCGCGCCTACGCTTAGCCAATGTTTTAATCTATCAGCCTTCACCACAACACGATTTTTATTGTCTTTTGGTAACATTGGATCATATTGTCCTATTTTCTCAATAAAACGCCCATCTCTTGGTGCTCGTGAATCAGCTACAACTATCCTATAAAAAGGGCGTTTCTTTGCGCCAAACCTCGCCAACCTTATTTTAACTGCCATGTTAACCTTTATTCATATATTAGTCACAATTTTATACAATGAGCCGTTTTAAGTCAAATGAATTATACAACTTTTGCACCTTATAATATAATTACCAATAATGTAGGGTGTCATTCCAGCACCGGGCACTGGAATCTAGTTTGCATCATGCAGCCACTTAGTAAGTTTCTGGGTCCAAGTTCGGAGCACTGGATGCGTTTGAGGTAAAACAGGTTCTTATAAGGATTTAATTCTTATCTGGCTATATATCATCAAGTATAGCGTGATTAACTTCGACTTTATACTTTGATTCCAGATAGCTAATTAATTGCTCTTTTAGCGATATCATCACACGTTTTCCGGTGTCAAGCGTGTTTAATTTACCATTTGATGAATGTATTTCTTTTAGAACACCTATTATAATTTCATTATTGTATTGAATAGGGTCTGTCACTGAATCAGTTGTTTTCATATTGAAAATCTCTTCTACAAAAGAAAAGGGGTAGTTTTGTTGATCCACTTCATTGCGGTGCATCTGCTGACCTTTAACTAATTCCACACCTTGAATTTCTTCCAAATCTGTTTTTTCTCTTAGTTGAACTGCAACCTCTTGCCCAATTTTAAACATTCTTTCTTTTATAAACTCACTACACCAAAGCTCTACCGCTAATGCCCTGCCTTCTTCAAAACTTTGCAATTTGGGTGGAACGATATCAATGATTTTTACACTAACAACAGCGTCCCCAACGCCCTTAAAATAACCTTTCTGCTCCTTTTCTCGCGAAAAAATGAAAGAAATCAAATCACTAGAATCTCCTGCGTTATTACCGTTTTGATCTTTTCCATTCGCATCTACTGGACCAATAGTTTGTATAGGTAAATTATATTCACTCAATATTTCTTCAATTGTTGAACCATTGTATATCTTATAGTTCACTTGGTTTATGAAATCATTGACTCTTTCAAAAGACTTTTGGTTAGTTAAAACTGACTTTATATCTTTTTTTAAATCAACTAAGTCTTCATCAGAGATTTGATGCGCACCTTCCACTTTTATTATGTGCCAACCAAAACTGCTTGCTAAAACTTCACTTACTTCACCTACTTTGAGAGCAAATACCTTTTCCCTCACATCTTCTGGTAAAAAATCCTTAGTTATATTATTTACTCTAGTTTCCTCAAGTTTTGCTTTGCCAAACTCTTCTACTATCTGTTCAAAGCTTGTTTTACCCTCCTCAAATGCTCTTCTTGCTGTCTCAGCTTCTTCTTTGGTAGAAAATATTACATTGAATATATCTCTTTGATCTTTTAGTTCCTGTTGTTCTATTATACCATCAACTTCTTCATCTGAGATCTTGATTTGATCTTCAAAATACTTTTGGCCTAAGGAAATATATTGCGCAGTTCGATACTCAGGATAATAAAAATGGGATTTATTTCTTTCGTACAAATCAAGTAAGGCTTGATCATCTGGTTCAGGAATGTTTGTAACTGCATCTTCAGTTATTTTAACAATATCCACTACTCTAGTTTGGTAGCGACTTTTGTATATCTGCTCATCAACTCTCTCGCCAAAAGTTACTGGATAATTATCTTTAAATAATGAAGTCATGAACATCATTGCAGGCAGGACTTTCTCTAGCTTTGCTATATACTCTTTCTCTGTCATATGCAGGTCATTTAGCGTTTCATGGAATTTATTTTTGTCAAATTCGCCTTTATCATTTTGAAAGTATTTGGTGTTTTTAATATGGTTTTTTATAGACTCTTCTCCAACTGTCAACCCCAGCTCACTAATTAGGTTAAACAATAGTTTTTGCTCTATAAGTGCGTTAAGCAAATCATATTTCAGCTTTTTTACTTGTTCTCTACTCGCATCAGATCCAGAAATTTGCTTTTCATAATTTTGATATAGTGATTTATACTCATCTGACGTTATAACTTCTTTTCCAACCCTAGCTACCTCTTCTTTTTCATCATCACCTGATAAAAGGTTACCAATTCCCATGAAGATTAACAAGCAAGCTAAAAGGACAACGGTTACTTTAGTGAAAAAATTTTTAACATTCATTTTAAACTCAGTTAATTAATGGTTAATTATAGAATAGTGATAATTTAATGCTTGTAAACCTGTTGCTTTATTAGCTAATATATATAATATTACAATATATTAACTTAAAATTTAACTCTCTAATCTTAAATAGAAACATATGTTTAACTGAGTTATACTATACCTTAAGAAGGGGAAATATGTTTAAAGGTAAGCGCATTTAATTAACTTAAGAGGTGGGAAGTGACAAACAAAAAGTCATTGAATGACAAAATTAATGCTTTTTTAGTTTTAATAGTTTATATTTTAGCTCTGTATAACAGTAAGGGATACTTTAAATGGGAGATGCTTTTTTGATGTCAATGGAATCTTCTAAGGGCAATAACGATAGAAATAAACAGTTTCTAATGCAAATAGCTGCTTGGTTAGTAGACAACACTGGTTTAACTTTTAATCAAATAGCACAATGCTGCAGGTTGGCCCTTGAAGAAGTACAAGACATAGCTGATGAGGAAATAGAAGTTGAAAAATATAACCCTATTATTTCTGGGATAATTACTGAAAAAGAAATCGATGATTGCAAAAAAAATCCAAATCGTGTACCAAATTTGATTATAAAAAATATAAAAAAAAGGAGTAAGGCGATTGGTAACATTCTTGGCTTTGCTTCTACGGCAAGGCGTAGAGATAAACCTGATGCGATTTATTATCTAGTAAAAAAATTTCCTATCTTGGACAATAACGTTATAGCTAAATTAATTAGTACAACAAATTACACAGTTGAGCAGATAAGAGATGGATCTCATCATAACATGCAAAATATAAAACCCCAAGATCCTGTACTACTTGGCTTATGTAGCCAAGAAAATTTAGAAGCAGAAGTGGAAAAAGCAAAAGTAGAAGAAGAGAAGCAAGAAAGGTTAAAAAATATAAAGAATAGCTATTGAAAATCCTCAAATTTTTGTGCTTTGTTAACATTAAATTAACTTGACTTGCTAGTGTTTATTAGTATAATATAAGTAAAGTACGGGGTTTAATGATAATTAAGCTTAATACGCACTAAAACTAGCTCAGCCTAATTTATTATCTTGTAGTCACATTTTAGGTTAGTAAGCATCAATTAAAATTTTTGGAGGATTATGACAACAATCAATGAAGATGTTTTAGCAAAAGGAAAAGTTACAGCTCAACCTGAAACAAGTGAACGAGTTCACAATAACGATACAGTAAACCAGATAGCTAATGAAGGTACTGAAAAAAACAGAAAAACATTAGATCTGAGCGAATTAAAAGAGAAAACAGCAGAAGAATTGTTGGAGTTAGCTGAAGAAAGAAAAATTTTAACTAACGGTAAAAACAATGGTAGAATGCTAAAGCAGGAAATAATATTCAGCTTAATGAAGAAAATGAGTGAAGAAGGAGGCATAACCACAGGGAGTGGAATAGTGGAAATATTGCCTGATGGTTTTGGTTTCTTACGTTCAGCAAGTGCAAATTATGCCCCAAGTACCGATGATGTTTATATTTCTAACGGGCAAATAAAGAAGTTTAATTTACGTACAGGAGATATGGCATATGGAGAAATAAGGCCACCTGGTGATAAAGAAAGATATTTTACTTTAACTAAGGTTCAAAGTATAAACTCTACTGAAGTAAGTGAATTAAGAAAGTACGTCCATTTTGATAATTTGCTTCCTCTTTATCCTGAGGAAAGCATAGTACTTGAGTGTAATAATGGTGATGATAAAAAAGGCTTAAGCATGCGTGCTATAGATATAGTAGCTCCTCTTGGAAAAGGGCAAAGAGCGTTAGTAGTTGCTCCACCTCGCACAGGAAAAACTGTATTGCTTCAGCAAATGGCTAACTCTATAGCTATAAATCACCCTGAAGTAGAATTAATAGTGTTACTTATAGATGAAAGACCTGAAGAAGTAACAGATATGATACGTTCTGTAAAAGGTGAGGTAGTAAGTTCTACGTTCGATGAGCCTGCTTACCGTCACGTACAGCTTGCTGAAATAGTAATAGAAAAAGCTAAAAGAATGGTTGAGCATAAAAAAGATGTGGTAATTCTACTTGACAATATTACTAGACTTGCACGTGCCTATAATGCTGTTATTCCTTCGTCTGGGAAAGTTCTAACTGGTGGTGTGGATTCAAACGCACTGCAGAGACCAAAGCGTTTTTTTGGAGCGGCTCGTAATATTGAAAATGGTGGTTCTTTGACAATCATCGCTACAGCCCTTATAGAAACTGGTTCAAAAATGGATGAAGTGATTTTTGAAGAGTTTAAAGGTACAGGAAACGCTGAGATCATACTTGATAGAAAACTTTCTGATAAACGTATATTTCCAGCTATTGATATTACAAAATCCGGAACAAGGAAGGAAGAGCTATTAGTTGATAAGGCTATACTAAATAAAATATGGGTGTTGCGTAGAATACTTAATCCTATGGGATCTGTTGAAGCAATGGAATTTTTACGTGATAAACTACTTTTAACAAAGAGCAACGCTGACTTTTTTAACTCCATGAATCACTAAAAGTAAGCCAGTTATGATGGATATGCTGAGTAAAAAGTAAAACGCTCTTATAGTTAAAATAATTGTATCCGTTCAGGCAATGGCGAACTTAGGGAGCGTTCATACGCATCAAGTTAAGAAGCAAAGGTAAGAAAATTCAATGAACTTAAGGTGGATATTCTAGTTTTTCTATATCTGTCTTTCACAGAAAATTATGACCAGTCTGTGGTAAGTTTTTTCAGGAAAATTCTCAAATTATTAATTTTGCTGCTTAACGCTAAAAACAAGTAACCGTTCACGGATTGTGAAAATGAATAAAGAACTAAGCAGTCGTAACTTGTATCCGTTCAGCCAATGGCGTCAACTTAAGAGTCTTCATTAGCAAACCCTCCTATGGATCTTCTGAAAAGTTTTTGAGTATATTGTATTTTTATAGCTCTTTCCATAAAAGTCCGGATGTGATAGGATAAGGATAGATGATGATAAGGAGGTTGAATGCCAGCAGCATATAGTTATGATTTAAGAAAAAAAGCAATGGAAGCGCTAGACGAAGGAGAAAGCAGAGAAACAGTGGCAGCAAGATTTAAGATTGGACGAACTACTTTATGGGAGTGGCAGCAAAGAAGAAAAGAAACAGGAGACTTTCAATCAAAAAAACTTGGAAATGGGGGTTACAATCACAAAATTACCGACTGGGATACCTTTGCCAAATTTGCCAGAGAACACGGAGGAAAGACTCTATCGGAAATGGCTAAACTTTGGAACAACGTTAGTATCCAAACGATCTATCGAGCCCTTAAAAAAATTGGATTTACGCGCAAAAAAAGACATATGGATACAAGGAAAGAAACGAAGAAAAACGTGCTGAATTTTTGAAAATTATAGCGACAAAAGAACCTAAAAACTTAGTGTATATAGATGAGTCTGGCATTGATAACACCGAAGACTACCCCTACGGATATTGCCAGAAAGGACAGCGGTTTTATGCCTTAAAATCTGGAAAGAAAACTCAACGAATCAGTATGGTTGCAGCCTTAAGTGGAAGAAAGATAGTTGTTCCGTTAACCTTTGAAGGCCACTGTAATATGGATGTTTTTAATGGATGGTTTGAGCAATTTTTGACACCGATCTTGGAACCTGGACAGACTGTCATTCTTGACAATGCTACTTTTCATAAGTCTGATAAGATTATCGAGCTTGCTAAAGGGGTTGGTGCAGAAATTTTGTATCTGCCGCCTTATTCTCCAGATTTCAACAAAATTGAGCATCATTGGTTTGCTATAAAAAACAGAGCCAGGAAAAACATTCCTCTATTCGAATCCTTTCGTCGTGCTGTTGATTCTGCCTTCCTATGACCTGTTCGGACTATTATGAGAAATGCTATAATTTGTAAAATAAGATTTTTTCCTTTCTGCATGTCTCCTTATAGAAAGGACACATTTTAAACTTTTTTATAGAAACAACAGCGTTTTTTTTCACTCTTTGGATAATTTTATGATAAAAAATTTAGAGAGAAATTTTACACACAATCACTGATATTTTCCCTTAAGTTGACGCCATTGGCTGAACGGATACAATCGCGGTATTACAAAAAACGCCAAACTTTTTTCTGCTTTTATGCAAGAAGTCTAGTCCATATATTCTTCCCACTTTTCCGTAACTTTTCTTACTATTTCCTCACTCATCTCAATTTTCTTTCCCCACTCTCGTTTGGTTTCAGGCGGGATTTTATTTGTCGCATCAAATCCCATTTTACCTCCAAGGCCACTTTCAGGGGAAGCAAAGTCTAAATAATCAATAGGTGCATTTTCTATCATGATTGTATCACGCACAGGGTCCATTCTCGTTGATATTGCCCACATCACTTCCTTCCAATCACGTACATTTATATCATCATCAACAACGATAATAAACTTCGTGTATAAAAACTGCTTGAGAAAAGAAAGTATGCCCATAACAATTCTTTTTGCGTGTCCTGGATAAGACTTTTTTATCGATACCACCGCTATTCTATATGAACAACCTTCTGGTGGTAGATAAAAATCCACTATCTCTGGAAATTGATTGATAAGAATGGGCACAAAAATTTCATTGAGTGCTTCACCAAGAATTGATGGTTCATCAGGTGGCTTGCCAGTGAAAGTGCTAAGATATATCGGGTTTTTACGCATTGTAATTGCAGTAATATTAAATTCAGGAAATTGCTCAACAGAATTATAGTAGCCAGTGTGGTCTCCGTATGACCCTTCGTCTTGATATCTATCCAAACTCACATAGCCTTCCAGAACGATTTCCGCGTGAGCTGGCACTTGAAGCGGAATAGTCTTACAATTTACAAGCTCAAGCGGCTTCTTTCGCAGTAGTCCAGCAAATTGGTATTCTGACAATGTTTCTGGCACCGGGGTTACTGCAGCAATAATCGTTGCAGGATCACTACCGATCACAGCAGCAGCAGGAAATTTCATATTTTGTTCCTTCTCTTTCCATCGTTTATGGTGACCTGCACCACCACGATGTGCAAGCCAGCGCATTAGAGTCGTTTTTTTATCTATGACCTGCATACGATATATTCCAAGATTGAAATTATCTTGTTTATCTTTCGTGGGTCCTTTTGTTACCACAATCGGCCAGGTGATAAGTGGTGCAGGTTCATTTGGCCAGCATGTTTGAATGGGCAGTAGACTTAGGTCCACTTCATCTCCGGTTAGCACTACCTCTTGACATGGAGCCTTGCTCACGACTTTGCTTCGCATCGATAACACGACTTTTAATAGAGGAAACATTTTTATAGCATCCTTAAAGTTTTTTGGCGGCTCAGGTGATCGCAAAAATGCGAGAAGTTTACCCAAATCTCTCAGTTCACCGGGGTTGATGTTCAGTCCCAACGCAATTCTTTCAATAGTACCGAATAAATTCACCAAAACAGGAATCGCACTTTTGCCATTTTCTGTGACAACATTTTCAAAAATGATAGCTGGCCCTTTGTTTGACAAAACTCTGCGATGAATTTCTGTCATTTCAAGAACTGTTGAAACTTCCTCCTTAATCCTAATCAGATCTTTTTTTTCTTCTAAGGCTTTAATGAAGTCGCGTAAGTTGTTGTACATATTCCAGTTTTTAAAATTTTAAGTTTACATTTAGTTTTCAAGCACTTTATTAAAATTTGATCTATGCACTGCTTTTCTGTCTAACAAGCTTTCAGTTAATTTGAGATCAAATCTTCATATTGCTTACTAAGTTTGTATTTCCTTCCTCTATTGGAAAAATCTACAATCTCGATAAACCCCATTTCCACCCACTTTTTACAAAGTTGCGCACTAGTACGAGGCTTAAAATTAAATAGTTCGCCAACCTGACTAGCTGTAATAGCGGAAAACTCCTGGAAGAGCTCAAGAGCTTTGCGTTGTTTAGGATCAAGCTTACGTATAAGATCAGTCTGATCAGTGTGGTATTCTTCTTCATTTATACGTTGTAAAACGTTCTCAAATGAATTTGCCATACCTTCTACGAAATACTCCACCCACTTAGTGATATCTGCTTCAGCTCGTCCCATGTAATAGTTGTGCGATGTTATTGCTTCATAATAAGCCCCTAGATTTTTAGCATAATATTCTTCCAATGAGTAAAGCCCTTTTAGGTCATACCCACCAAGGTGTAAAATTAATGTAGTCAACAATCTTGCAGTACGACCGTTACCATCATAGTAAGGGTGAATTGTTACAAATTGATAATGAGCAATACCTGCAATAATTGGGTAAGGCACTTGTTCACTGTCACGAATCCAATCCACCATACTGCTCATAAGCTTTGATACATCCTTTGCTTCAGGTGGCATATAAATTATTGCACGTGTACGGCTATCACGAATAACGTTTTGACCATCACGATAAGGGACTTTAGATTTTCCACTTGCCATTACTAGAGCATGAAGCGTTTGAATGGCTTTCTCAGTAATAGGGATCGTTCTCGCTGCCCATTGTTCAACTTGGGTTAAAGCTGCATAATATCCTTTAACCTCATTTTCATCTCTCCTATATTTTGGAAAGTGGCTTTTACCACTTAAAACCTCTTCAATCTGCTTAGGCTCAAGTCGATTTCCTTCAATCATAGTAGAGTAGTGTGTGGTATAAAGCCGTGCAGTTTCACGAAGAGACGAAAGCATCGATACAGTGAGCGGCAAATGTAACACTTTTTCTTTTGCTGCTTCAATCCTCATAAGGCAATTAGCGGTTTTGGAGGTAATCGTATAATTTGGCATCGGCATAATATCTGCATTACATTACTTCTATATTATGCTGATAAAATGCAGATAATGCAACATTCACACGACGCGACCATAAACAGCAATAAATTCAGCTGATTGAGAAAGAAGTTTGTCTTGTAGAATAGCTATTTCTTTTTCTCTACCAATTATTGGCTCGTTCATATGTTTATTCCGCGGAGTTTGTTGAAATTATACACAGCGGAATAAAACAAACAACTTAAATCTATGCTCCACGCGCTTTTGCTGTTTGCATCTTAAACTTTCTGATTAGTTTTACGCTTAGTTTTTATTGTTAAAGTTTGCATTTGAGACAAAACCGGCTATAAAATACACTTGATACAAATGTTTTTATGTATTAACATTAGATGCTTCTTTTAATATACAGATAAATGTGTACTAAAAGTTTTATATTGTAGGTTTTTAAATAAATTGTATGTCTAGGGTATCGTTTTTATTGATTTTAATAATAGCAATAGCAAGCTTGCCGATAATAAATAATTGGCTTTCAAATCGCAGCCAAATGCTAAACGATGATTATATAGGTGAGAGATTAGATGATTATATCAGTAGAAATTTTGATAAGATCGTAAGAACTCTCAAAGAGGAGTCGATTAAAAGTAGTTACGCTGCTCGAGATAATGTGACCAAAAGTAAAATTTCACAATACAAGAATCAAATATTTGACCTTACTTATCCTTACTCCGGAAATGAAAATAGTAGTGTTGTAGCTGCAGGCTTCTTTGACTATTCTTGTGGATATTGCAAAGCTATGAAGAATGATATAAAGCAGTTAATTAACGACGGTAAAATTAAGTATATCTTTAGGGATGCTCCAATACTTGGTAACGCCTCTTTAAGGGCAGCAAAAAGCGCTTTAGCTGTTTACTTTATTGATAAAGAAAAATATTTCGACTTTCACTATTCTGCTTTAAGTCACAAAGGAGGATTTTCAGACGAAAGCATATTGGATATAGTGAAAAGCATAGGGATTGATGAGGACGATTTTAATAATTCCATGAAAAATAATGCAGACAAAATTGAGCAAATGATAAACGACAGTAAGCTCCTAGTAAGAGATTTGGGAGTAGGTGGTACACCTTTTTTAATAATTGGGGATAGTCTGTTTGTAGGAGCAACTGATTTGAATGTATTACGCAAAAAAGTAGATGAATTAAGTCATAAACAAGGCTAGTTTCAATTTGCCATAAAATTTTATTTTTTTGCTTGACAACTCAAATGAACCTGAGTATAGTAATTGTGGGTATGACAGCAGTTTAACTCAGTGGTCTTATCCACTTTCCATAGCGTCATTTACTATGTGAAACACTTTCAAATTACAACATTTTCTTCAACCAAACTATTTTACTTTCACAGGAGGACATATGTCATTCACAGAAATTAGATTTCCAGAAAATATATCTTATGGTTCCGCTGGAGGACCGGAATTTTCCACTGACGTTGTAACAACTCATAATGGTTGTGAACAGCGCAACATCAATTGGTCTCATGCACGTACTAGATACAACATAGCTTACGGGGTCAGATCAAACGAGCGGCTATTAGAATTAATAACATTTTTTCATGCACGAAAAGGTAAAGCAATAGGGTTTCGTTTTAAGGATTGGTCGGATTTTATAGCCATTAATCAAGAGATTGGTATAGGAGATAACAAAAAAACGACTTTTCAGCTAATCAAAACTTATGTAAGTGGGGAAGATAAGCATATACGCATGATCAAAAAGCCAGTACATGGGACAGTAAAGATTTATTCAAATGGTAAAGAAGAGAGTGAATATTCAGTAAATTATTCAACGGGAGAAATAACATTTATGAAGCCACCAGTAAAAGATGCGATAATCACTGCGAGCTTCGAATTTGATGTGCCCGTGCGCTTTGATACAGATTACTTAAACGCTTCTATTGATGACTATGGAAGCAATAGCTGGAACAACATTCCACTAGTGGAAGTGAAATTTTAGTTATAAGCGAGCATAGATCTACATCATACTACAACAACTGTATTATAATTCGAAAGCAGCTTGCTCAGCCCTATGCCCTCAAATATGAAGATGTCATTCCAGTCTGGAATCCAGGAATTTTGATTGGACGCTAAGTTGGAGAACATAGAAAGTAGCTTGCTTTATGCTAAAATAAGCATTTTTGATAAAACTGTATGGAAAACTGGATCCCAGTGGGCTTTGTTGCATCGCTACTTATGAAAGGCTAACTATAGTTAGGATTATAAGCAACCTATTGAAAATCTTGTTTTTTTGCAATCAATCTGATCAAATTTAAGAATAGTAATTTGTTATTTGTATTAATAAACTTAATTCTATTGAAAATAGCTAAAGCATTGAAATGCTTGAATTTTAGCCGGATTAGTGAGTGGTAGTGAAATTTCTTTTACTCAAATTTAGGTATTCACTGACCGTTCTTGTTATAAATACCAGAATAATAAGCTACTGATATTCTCTATCTTTTTTATCTTTAATCCATCATAGCTAGCGATGCAACAAAGCCCGCTGGAATCCAGTTTTTATCTTGACTCAAAGCTAAGTTTTCTGGACCCAAGTAGTCAAGGCACTGGGATGACACCCTTCTTGGTGGAGATTGCTCTTAAATAACAATGCTCGTACAGTTGTGATTAAGCTAATGCATTGTCAATTCTTTTAGAATTGTCCTCAGCATTTAGCTCAACATTATTTATTACTTGTTCAGCATTAACTTCATCAAAATTAGGAGAAGGCCATTTTGTTTGTACATAAAACACATCATGTATAGCTTTTGCAACAAGAAGAACTCCAGCAAGAGCAAATGCTGCCACTCCCGCATAACATAAGAAAGAGGCA
This sequence comes from Wolbachia endosymbiont (group A) of Apoderus coryli, assembly GCF_947251615.1. Lineage (NCBI taxonomy): Bacteria > Pseudomonadati > Pseudomonadota > Alphaproteobacteria > Rickettsiales > Anaplasmataceae > Wolbachia > Wolbachia endosymbiont (group A) of Apoderus coryli. The sequence goes on from NZ_OX366367.1 coordinate 1,303,716, forward strand.
TCACATGAAGAGTAAATCGCAAAAGCAACATAACTTGTTAGAACTGCAAGAGCTAACTGACAAAATACACTGGATTTATCAATTCTCCCATATTCAACTAATAATTTTTTAACTTCACTATTCCGTAAGAATAATTCATCAATTTTTGTGTTAGGATCTGCACCATTTTTTAAGCAAAGCTCTACAATTTCAATATTTTGAGACAATATAGCACAAGTTAATGGACTTACCCCTGCATAAGATTTGTTTATATAATCACCAAATTGTCCATTCTTGCTACTCTTGAACTTAGAAAAAAGCTTCTTTAGGTATTCTACATCTCTGCCTAAGGTAGCAGCACTTAAAGAAGAACTCAAATCGTCAGCAGAGTTAATCTCATCTAAGTTCTTCATACAACACTGCATTGTCTTCTTCATGAACATATCAAATCTCTCATCTGACATCCCCATCACATCTTCAAATTCTTCATCTGTCATCTCTGCGATTGTTTTTGAACTTCGTGCAGTAAGGCACTCATATGCAGCACCTAATTCTTTAAATTTTTCCTCATTTTGTTTTTGCACATCCTTACTCTCACCTGAATGTTTATCAGGATGATATTTAAGGGCTGATTTTCTATATGCTATTGTAATTTCTCGTTCACTGGGGTTATCACCCTCACTAAAACCTAATATTTTTAAAGCTTCCTTTCTATTCACAATAAATTTCCTACTGAAATATCTTAAGTTAAGTATAACCCAAAATTTCAAAAAGCAAAGCTTTTTATATTAAATTGTGCCTGTTGCACAATTCCATAACTGTACAAGCATTGTAATTTGATAGACTGGGAAAGGGTGTCATCCCAGCACCCTGACTACTTGGATCCAGCTGAGTTGGTGAGTATAAAAGTATAGCTTCTACGTCATACCGCCGCGGTATCTCATCCGATAACAAGCAGCGGGATGACGAAGTTATTATCATGCCGCTGCGAACCGTCATACCGCCACGAACTGTCATACCACCACGAACCGTCATACCGCGAATGAATCGCGGTATCTCAGCCGCTAATAAGCAGCGGGATGACGGTTGTCAGGGTGTCATCCCAGTGCCTTGACACATAGCTGTACAAACGTTTTTGGCTTGACTCACCAGTGGGTGTCATTCCAGTGCTTGACACTGGAATCCAGGTTGCTCACAAGCAAACTAGCATAGAAAGTGGTTACAACGTTTTCGATGAGATTGCAGGAAGGCTGGATCCCAGTGTCAAGCACTGGGATGACACCCTACTAGCGGAAGTTACTCTCAAATGTTTGTTCATGTTAGCTATAAATATTAGGAAATTTACCAAATGAAAAAAAAGGCAAAAGAAGCCCCGTGGTTGGCTAGTTACTTACATTATACTTTCAAGTATGGCGTTTTTTTATTCTAAACGTTTAATAACCGCGATTCAGTTGCTTTTAAGCCGCAACTAATCTAAATTATAAACGTTAAGAAATTTACTAAACAGAAAAAAAGGCAAAAGAAACCCTAGGGTAGCTAATTACTCACTATCCATTTTTTAAGTTGGCGTTTTTTTATGTTTTAAACGCTTTATAAGCGCTTTTCAGCTTATGTAGGTAAAAACCCAGAAATTTGATAAAGACATAAGGTGCACATAGTGCAAAAAATTAAACATGAGACGCCAAATACGTTGAGTTTTTTTGTCATTTAATCTGTACAGAGAAGATAAATAAATAGCTTCAGTTTCATGATAAGGGGACTGGCGGAGTTTGTCAAGGAAGTTTTTGTAGCTCTCATGACTTATCTAACGAATTTTACACTTGCTAAGATTGCGTTATTTGAGTATCTTTAACTGAAAGAAGTTATTTTTTATCCAATATGAAAAAAGCCTTTATATTCACGTCCTTAATAGCAATTATATTGATAGTTATTACTTATTTATACAGAAACGACGGAACTAATGACTCACAAGTGGTAAATGTTTATTCATCACGTAAAGAGGAATTAGTACGTACTTTGTTTGATGAATTCACGAAAAATACAGGCATCAAAGTACGTTACATCATTGATGATTATTCTCAGCTACTTTCACGAATAGAAAACGGGGGTGAAGCTGACTTATTTTTAACTGCTGATGCAGTCAACTTAATTCTAGCAAAAAAAAGAGGGCTTTTATCTCAAGTGGATTCAGAGGTTTTAAAAAGTGTTATACCTGCAAGATTTAGAGACAGTGAAGATTATTGGTTTGGTCTTACAAAAAGAACTAGGATATTGGTTTACAATAAAGAGTCAGTAGACCCTAAGGACTTAAGTACTTATGAAGATTTAGCAAATGAAAAATGGAAAGGAAAAATATTAGTGCGTTCTTCTACAAGTCCATATAACAGATCGTTAATTGCTTTTATGATTGCAAATAATGGTTTTGAAAAGACGAAAGAATGGGTAAGCGGAATTGTGAGCAATATGGCAAGAAAACCAAGTGGTGGTGATACTGACCAAATTTACGCCGTAGCAGCTGGTGAGGGAGATGTTGCAATAGTAAACAGCTACTACTTTGCGAGAATTCTTTCATCAGAAAATAAAAAGAATGTTGCAGACAAGCTAGGGGCTTTTTTTCCTAATCGCAACGATCACGGTGTCATGGTAAACATCAGTGGTGCAGCAGTAACAAAAAACGCAAAAAACAGGGAAAATGCTATAGTCTTATTGGAATTTTTAGTAAGCAAGCAGGCCCAAGAGTTATACGCTAAAAAAAACCAAGAATACCCTATTATTGAAGGCGTTGAAACTTCCGATATACTAAAATCTTGGGGAAATTATTCACAAAGTGATTTGCCTCTAAGTGAACTTGAGAGGCATCTTTTTGAGGCTGTTATGATAGCGGATGAGTGTAAGTGGAAATAGTGTAAGGTATCCCAGTGCCACTAAACATTGGGATGAAAGATTTATGCTAATATACCTTACTCTTGACTCGCTGAACTTTTTCTTCCTTCTAACTTAATTTTGGCTTTACTATCTTTTTCCGTTCTTTCACCAAAACAATTGCTGCACAAGAAGTCTATTGAAAAAAGGTAATAAGAAAGTAGAATAGGTTCAAGTAGTTGAAAAGGAAACTATGAACAAGAGAAGGAATTTGTTAAACATCTCAGACCTTACAGTCGATGATGTAGAAAATATAACTAAGTTGGCCAACCAGTACCTTAAAAAAGAAGCTGCAAATAGTCATATCTTGGAAAATAAGACAGTAATAAATTTATTTTTTGAAGATTCAACGCGTACACTTGCGTCTTTTGAAATAGCAGCAAAAAGCCTTGGAGCAAATGTTGTAACTTTGCCAATAAGATCTTCTTCTATTAACAAGGGAGAAGATCTAAAAGACATGATCAAAACATTAAATGCAATGAATCCTGATTACATGATAATCAGGCAAAAAAATAGCGGTACTGTTAATATGCTGGCTAAGAATGTTAGCTGCTCGCTAATCAACGCAGGCGATGGAAGCAGTGAACACCCAACTCAAGCTCTTGCAGATTATCTTGTAATCATCAATCATAAAAAGCAAATAAAGGACCTCAAAGTTGTGATATGTGGAGATATTCTGCACAGTAGAGTTGCAAGATCAAATATAAGATTGCTAAAAATGTTTGGAGCAAAAATATGCTTGGTCGCACCACCAACTTTGATTTGTAAGCATTTTCCTGAAGTAGATTCAGTCCATTATTCATTAATTGAAGGTATAAAGGATGCTGACGTAATTATGCTTTTGAGGCTGCAGAAAGAGCGCATGAATAATAGTTCTTCAGAGAAAGAATATTTTCATTTGTATGGACTTGATTCACAAAAGCTATCATACGCAAAACCAGATGCGATTGTTATGCACCCAGGGCCAATAAACAGAGGGATTGAGCTTAGCAGTGATGTAGCAGATTGTGTTATTTTACAGCAAGTAGAATTCGGATTGGCAATACGTAAGGCAGTGCTGCACTATTATAGGCCTTGTTAATATTAAAAGATGCTATACAACTAATGCAAAAAGGGGGGGCATGAAATGACAAGGCTTGTAAATGGTTTGAGAATGGCTGCTAAGATGTTAAGGCCGAGGATATGGTGTGGAAGTTTTTACGAAAGCCTGAAGTCAATCAACAACCTTGCAGAACGGCAAATTAGACGGCTATCGTAAAAACAGCTTTTTCACCTGGTCAGAACGTGGGGAAAGGTTCGTGGAAAGAATGTTGTCAATATTTTTGAATCACGTCTCAATGGCCAAAATCCCTTCCAAAAGTTACGGTATCCGTTCAGCCAATGGCGTCAACTTAAGAGCCTTCATTAGCAAACCCTCCTATGGATTTTCTGAAAAGTTTTTGAGTATATTGTATTTTTAATTTGTAAAATAAGATTTTTTCCTTTCTGCACGTCTCGTCTAAAAAGGACACATTTTAAACTTTTTTGTTGAAATAAAATAGAAACAAAAGTGCTGTTTCTTGCACTCTTTGGATAATTTAATGATAAAAAATTTAGAGAGAAATTTTACACACTATCGCTTATATTTTTCCTTAAGTTGACGCCATTGGCTGAACGGATACGACAGAACCACACCGGCTTCTATAGCTCCGCTTCTGTCATCCTATGGCTTACTGTACGAACATTGCAATATGGCACATAGTAAACGATGTCATTCCAGTCTGAAATCCAGCTTTTTCATAATCATCAAAACGTTGTATTTTAACATAAAACGGCTACTTTTATGCTTACCAACTTAATAAAATTCCTGAATCCAAGTAGTCAGGGCACTGGGATGACACCACTTTTGCTTAAAAACCTCAATATTTGTACAATTGTGCTAGATTCCCTGCACAACTTGCTTCAAAATTTCCTCCTGTTGCTGAGCATGGACACTAGCATAGCCACATGCAGGAGATGCAGCAGCAGGTCTTGCGATACACTTAGGTCTTTTTGCTTGAATATCGAGATTGGACAACACTTCTTCTATCAATGGGTTGACAAAAAACCATCCTCCCATATTTTTTGGTTCTTCTTGACACCATATAATTTCAGCGTTTTTGTACTTTTCAAGTTCACTGCTTAGTTTATCGGCAGGAAATGGATAGAATTGTTCTAAACGTATTATTGCTATATCGTTTACCTTTTGTACCTCACATACTTCAATTATGTCGTAATAAACTTTACCACTGCATATTACAACTTTACGTATTTTATCATTCGAAACTAAACCTGTTCTATATTCTGGGATTACCGTGAGGAATTTTCCTTCAAAGTCAGATAGGTTAGAAACTGCTCTTCTATGACGCAGTAGCGATTTAGGTGTAAACACTACCAGAGGCTTACGAAAGTCTCTATGCATTTGTCTGCGTAAGACATGGAAGTAATTTGCCGGAGTGGAACAATTAACTACCTGCATATTATCCTCTGCGCAGAGTTGCAAAAATCTCTCTATACGTGCGGAGCTATGCTCAGGTCCTTGCCCTTCATAACCATGAGGCAGCAACAAAACTAGACCGCTTGATCGCAACCACTTTGTTTCTGCAGATGCGATAAACTGGTCGATCATAATTTGCGCACCATTTGCAAAATCACCAAATTGTCCTTCCCAGAGCACCAGTGAATACGGGGAATCAAGACTATATCCATATTCAAAGCCCATTACAGCATACTCTGATAAAGCGCTATCTATGACCTCAAAGTGAGCTTGCTTTTCATTTATATTGTTTAGCGGAATAAACGCTTCTTCTGTTACCTGATCAACAAGCCTTGAATGACGGTGCGAGAAAGTCCCACGACCAGAATCTTGTCCTGATAAACGCACTTCTATTCCTTCTGTGAGCAGTGATGCAAACGCAAGACTTTCGGCAGTTGCCCAGTCTATATTACTACCGGAATTTATACTGTCTATTCTGCCATCAAGTATTTTTCTAACCTTATTGTTAATGTTAAAGCTGCTTGGGATGTTGCTATTTATATGCACACCTAATTTTTTCAACTCATCTGGCGGAACACCAGAATCCGTGTAGTATTCGCTCAAATCGTTCAGCTTTGCTCTTCTTAATTTTGACCACACTCCACCGAACCAGTCAGCTTTTTTTGGAGTATAAGCCGCTGATTCAGCAAGACTTTTATCTAATTTTGCCCTGAATTCACTGCGTAATTTATTTACCTCATCACCGCTTAATACTTTCTCTGCAGTCAATTTTTCTTCATACAATGTTCCAGGAGTTTTATGTTTTGATATCAGCTTATACATAAGTGGCTGAGTGAAATTCGGTTCATCTCCTTCATTATGGCCGTATTTGCGGTAGCATATTATGTCAATCACTACGTCCTTTTTAAATTTCTGTCTATATTTCATCGCCAGACTTGCAGCAAAACTCACAGCTTCCGGGTTATCTCCATTAACGTGAAACACTGGGGCTTCTATCGATTTTGCTACATCAGTGCAATAAAAAGAGGATCGTGCGCAGCATGGGTTAGCAGTAAAACCAACTTGATTGTTTATAACAATGTGCACAATACCACCCACTTTATAACCTTCAATGTTGCTTAGGCTCAAGGTCTCGGCAACGACACCTTGACCGATGAAAGCCGCATCACCATGAATTGATATGCCAAGCACAGACCTTATATTCTGTTTTGCTCTTATTCTTCCAGCCAAAACCGGATTTACCGCCTCAAGGTGAGATGGGTTAGGACATAAACTTAAGTGTATTTTTTTACCACCGGCAAGTGTTCGATCAGAAGAGTAACCAAGGTGATATTTAACATCACCGGACACCTCAAGACCACTTGGGTATGCGAGATTGCCTTGAAATTCAGATAGCATTGCCGCATATTCTTTGCCCATAACTTTGGTTAGAACATTGAGTCGTCCGCGATGAGCCATGCCAAGGACTATTTCTTCAGTACTAAAAGCTGCAGAATCACTAATGATTCTCTCAATTGCAACGATAGCTGATTCCCCACCTTCGATAGAAAAACGTTTATATCCAGGAAATTTCATATGGAGAAATTGCTCGAACATTTCGGATTCGACCAAGTGCCTCAGTATTTCTTTTTTGTCTCGCGAATCCAGTTTGTAGCTCTGACTTTCTATTTTTTCCTGCAGCCACATTCTCTCTTCATAAGAGGAGATATGCATAAATTCAAAACCGATATTCTTGCAGTAAATATCTCTATAGATTCCAGTGTCACCCGTAGGAGAGATACTCAAATATTTCTGATAATCTATTAATTGATTCTCATTTGGCGATAATGGATTAAGGTCTGCAAAAAAATGACCGTAAGACCTGAAAAAATTTGCCAAACTAGAAACTGAATCATCCACCTTAGTTGCATTGCAGGGCTCCGCTTTATTAACTTCTAAATTGCTTGAAAAAATTCTATACCAATCTTCCCCGATTGATTTATCGCCCTGTAGATAACGGCTATACATTTCTTCCACAAATTCTGCATTATCACCATAAAGGCAGCTTAAACTCGACATAATCACTATAAAAAGTATCAAATACTTATAAGTATAACTTAAGTTTTTTAAAAAAGAACTTTTTTGATGCCCGCGAATTAAGCTCACGACTGCACAAACATCATGATTTGTAGGTAATCCGCGTAGCAGGAGATGTCATTCCAGTGCTTGACACTGGAATCCAGCCTTTCTGCAATCTCATCGAAAACGTTGTGTTTTAAATAAGATTAGCTACTTTCTATGCTAGTTTGCTTGCTTACAATCTGGATGCCAGTGTCTAGGCACTGGCATGACACCCTTCTTGGTAGAGATTGCTCTTAAATAACAATTCTCGTACAGTTGTGATTAAGCTAATGCATTGTCAATTCTTTTAGAATTGTCCTCGGCATTTAGCCCAACATTATTTACTACTTTTTCAGTAATAACTTCAGCAAATTCAGGAGAAGGTTCTTTTGTTTTTGCAAAAAATGCTGCCTCTAAGGCCCTATATGTACAGAATAATATAGCAAATATACAAATAGGTATTTCATAATTACTTAGTTTATAAATAGACGAAACGTGGATTATCATGCATGAAGTAAAACAAGTGGCAAATAACCCGTAAGTAAAAAGGTAATGACGGTCAACGCCACCATATTGCACCATTAATTTTTTAATCTTATTATTGCCATGCAACATAAATGTACGCTTCAAGATGTTGCTTTCAGTACACTCTATAACTCTAATACTGTCTTCTACTAATGTATTGGGATCTGCAGCATATTTTAGCAATAGCTCTGTAATCTTAATGTAATTTTCTTTATTACTATCATTCGTATGCGAAAAAATAACGGTAAGCAATGGTAGAAAATTGTTTGGCCCGCTTGATAAATTAGGGTTCGCCTTGTATTTTAAAAGTATTTCTACAACATCAGCACGACCCATCGAACATGCAGTAAGTAATGGTGTATAATCCTTTGATAAGTCAGGGTTTGCTTTGTGTTTTAAAAGCAGTGTTACAATATCAGTGTAACCCAGAAGGCAAGCAATATATAACGGTGAATTATCAAATGTTGTAAAGTTCTTTTCGTTAATATAATCACCAAACTCTTCGCCTTCACCACTTTTAAACCTAGAAAGTAACTTTTCTAAAAAATCCTTTTGCTTATTGAAAATAGCAAAGTGCAAAAGAATTAATAAATCATCGGTAGAACTAACTCTATCTAAATCTTCACCACTAAATGTTGTAGCTTCTTTTACATCATTTCCGGTAAGAAAATTATACGCAGCACCTAATTCTTTAAATTTCTCCTCATTTTGTTTTTGCACATCCTTACTCGCACCTGAATGTTTATCAGGATGATATTCAAGGGCTAACTTTCTATATGCTACTGTAATTTCTCGTTCACTGGGGTGATCGCCCTCATTAAAGCCTAATATTTTTAAAGCTTCCTTTCTATTCACAATAAATCCCCTACTGAAATATCTTAAGTTAAGTATAACCCAAAATTTCAAAAAGCAAAGCTTTTTATGTCAAACTGTGCCTGTTGCACAATTCCATAACTGCACGAACATTGTAATTTGATAGATTGGGAAAGGGTGTCATCCCAGCGCCCTGACTACTTGGATCCAGAAAAAAGAATGGTGTCATGAAAGTAGCTGACACTGGTTCCTTTATGACGGTGTCATCCGAGTAGCCCCTTCGGTGTCATTCCAGTGCTTGACACTGGAATCTAGTCTTTATTATGCAGCCACTTATTTAAAGTTAAGTTTTCTGGATCCCAGTGTCAAGCACTGGGATGACATCATCCTTTTTTTTGGATTCCAGCGTCACGCGCTGGAATGACATCACAGGGGCACTGGAATGACACCTCTCTTGGGCTCTTTTAGCTACAAACATTAAGAAATTTACCAAACGAAAAAAAGGCAAAAGAAACCCTAGTCATTGTCTATTTTCAGTATTTGGCGTTTTTTAAGCCTTAAACGCTGCAATTTAGCTGCTTTTAAGTGCAACTAACTTTAGCTAAAATGTTTAAGAAATTTACTAAGCAGAAAAAAAGGCAAAAGAAACCCCGTGGTAATTAGTGTTCACTCCCTAATCCTGCAAATTGGCGTACTATACTGTCTTAAACGACTTATAAGCGCGTTTCAGCTTATATAGGTAAAAACCTAGAAATATTGTGAAGACATAAGGTGCACATAGTGCAAAAAATTAAAAATAAGACGCCAACTACGTTGTTTTCTTGCTGTTTAATCTGCACAGATGAAGATAACTGAATACCTTCATTATCATGATAAAGGGGCTGGCGAAGGGTGTCAAGTAGGTTTTTCGTTTCTAACGATTGTTAACATGCTGCAAAAAACTATGCAAGAGGTCTACCACTTTATTAGGTATTTGTGCAGTTATTGGTGTTATCAAGATACTCCCTAATCTTCTTCAAATCCTCCCAGGCTAAACGTTTTTGTGCCGGTTGGCGAAGTAGGTAAGCTGGATGAAATATAGCGGCTGTGGTGATTGAATTGGACAAATATTGGTTAGTGTACGTATGAAATCTACCACGCAAATTCGATATAGTTTTTGTGCTGTCAAGAAGGCTATAACACGCAATTCCCCCGACCAAAATTAGAATTTGCGGTGAAACCAGTGCAACATGCTTCTCAACAAATGGTCTGCACATATCAAGCTCTAGGTCGGTTGGCTTTCTATTGCCAGGTGGGCGCCAAAATACAGTATTGCTTATGTATACCTTAGTGCGATCAAGATTGATTGCATTTAACATTTTATCGAGCAACATTCCACTTGCACCACAAAATGGTATGCCTTGAAGGTCTTCATTTGCCCCTGGAGCTTCACCAACGAGCATAATTTTTGCGTTTGGATTACCATCGGAAAAAACAGTATTAGTTGCAGTTTTTTTTATTTCACAACCTTCAAATGATTCAACTGCACTTCTTAATTCATCCACACTACTACATTTACTTGCAAGTTTCCTTGCTTCAATTATCCAGTCACTTGGAAACATGTCTTTTCCATCTTTAGTGTCATTCCAGCGCGTATCTGCATCTTTCTTCTGGGTCCCAGTTTGGATAACAGAGGGTTGCACACCCTCTTTGCTCTCCAACTTTTTTTCCTCTTCACCCTCTGTTAGTGTGCAATCAACGCCCACTTCATGGTAAAATTTTAATAATTCTAGGTCTTCATTGCTCATAATGCTTTTTAACCTTCTGTGCTTTTTTCATGGCCATATCATACTTCAACTTAGATAAATGTCTAATATATAATATGCCGTTTAAGTGATCTAATTCATGCTGAATACACCTTGCAAGCCAACCACTAGCTTTTAGTGTTTGTTCTTCATTATCTAAGTCTTTATATTTCACAGTTAAATACTTTGGACGCTTAATTTCATAGCTTTGCTCTGGAATTGAAAGGCACCCTTCTTTGAGAATCACTTGTTCATCGGATAATCCCGTAATTTCTGGATTAATCATGCAAAATTTGCCAGTTGATTCATATCCTGCTGGCTCATTTTCAATTGTTTCTAGCTGAATGTCCATAACAAAAACTCTCTTCAGCACCCCCACTTGCACTGCAGCAAGGCCAAGACCTTCTGCATCGTACACAGTTTCGAACATGTCATTTACTAATTCTTTAATTTTATCGTTTATATCTGTTACTTCACTGGCACGTGTGATTAGTCTTTCATCAGGAGCAATTACAATTGGTAATATGGACATAAAAATTATAATTCTATGTTTTGTTTTTCCTTTTGTCCAGAATTTAGGGTATATTAAAATGTTGCTATATCTATAATAGAAATATAAATTAAAAGAAAGCTACAATTTAAATGAAATTGCGTAATAAGGTTAACTAATGTACTCTGCAGTAATAGCAAAACCAAAGAGAAACGTTTTTGCTGTTTTAGACATAGGTACAACAAAGATTATTTGTCTAATTGTTAAGATAAATGGCAACTTCAGCTATAAAGTAACAGGAACGGGTTATAAGATTGCAGAAGGTGTAAACGGTGGGTCGATAACTAATGTAAAACACGCAAATTACTCCATCTCATCAACTATAGGTTTAGCTGAGCAAGTATCAGAAGAAACTATAGACCAGATATATGTGAACATTGCTGGATGTGGCATCTCATCTTTCAATGTACATAATGAAATTATTGCAGCTAACCATGAGATTTCTGAGCGTGATATAAGACGTGTAGTTTTTCAAACATTTGAGAAATATATTGAAGACAATGTTATCATTCACAATATACCACTGAAATATCACTTAGATGACATGACTGACATAAAAGAGGTTGGTGGATTGTACGGAAAAAGACTATCTGCTGATGTTAATGTTGTCACTGCTTCGCGTCCAGCGCTTACCAATATTGAAAACTGTATTACCAATAATGGTGGATTAAATATGGCAGGTTGTATTGCTTCTGCATATTCTGCAGGTCTTGCCTGTCTGAGTGGAGATGAAAAAGAGCTCGGGACTGCTATTGTTGATATAGGAGGCGGATGCACTGCAATTGGAATTTTCAAAAGAGGGAAACTTGTGTATGCAAGCAGCGTTCCAATTGGTGGTGTTCATATCACTCGAGATATTGCTTACGGGCTATGCACAAGCATAGAACGTGCAGAGTATATAAAAATACTGTATGGTAGCACTATCGTAACTTCAATAGATGAGAATGAGTACATTACAGTGCAAAACAACGAAAATGATGAACCTACTCAAGTATTCAAATCTGAGCTTATTAACATCATAAGACCAAGAGTTGAAGAAATACTTGAAATGGTAAGAGAGCAATTTCAAGAGCAGAAAGATCCAATTAATAAAGTAGTGATCACAGGTGGAACTAGTCAACTCACAAGCATGAAGGAAATTGCAGGCTATATATTCAATAAACAAGTTCGAATTGGGTGCCCTGAATCTCTTAGTGGCCTTGATGGCGAGTATGATAAAAATCCCGTATTTTCTGCTGCTATAGGTTCTATAAAGCTAATAGTTGACACTTTTTATAAAAATAATTCTGGTATTTTAGGTCAGGATGGTAAAATGAGTAAATTGTATAATTGGGTTAAATCAAAAGTTACAGTCTAGATTTCTGTTTTACCACTTGTCATACAAATGACTTGACACTAGGATCCATAGGACTTATTTTTATAATATGTAAAGTTATTATGTTTATGTACTTGTGAGTAAGCGTAAAAGATCACCAATTACAATAAGACATGGAGAATATGAACATAACTATACACTCACAAGAAGATTTTGAATTTATGCGCAAGGCTGGCAGGCTTGCTGCTGAAACTCTTGATTTCATTGCACCGTACGTAAAGGTAGGGGTGACAACTAATGAGTTAAATGATCTATGTCATGACTTTATAATTAATGCAGGTGCAATTCCAGCACCACTAAACTATAGGGGGTATCCAAAATCAATTTGCACTTCAAAAAATGCAGTTGTGTGCCATGGTGTTCCCGATGATAAACCGCTTAAAGATGGAGATATTTTGAATATTGACGTTACGGTGATTTTAAATGGCTGGCATGGTGATACAAGTCGCATGTTTTGGGTTGGCAAGCCATCAATAAAAGCAAAACGTTTGTGTGACGCTACTTATAATGCATTGATGGAAGCAATTAAACAAGTTAAGCCCGGCAATAAGCTAAATGAAATAGGGCTTGCTATAGAGAAATATATTAGAGGTTTTGGATATTCTATCGTACGCAGCTACTGCGGACATGGTATAGGAAAAGTCTTTCATGCTCCACCGAATGTAGTGCATTTCTATGATCAAGATGAAAATCTCGTCTTGAAGGAAGGTATGTTTTTTACAATAGAGCCAATGATTAATGCTGGAAAACATGAGACTCTGCTCAGTAAACTCGATGACTGGACAGTAACAACACGCGATCTTTCACTTTCTGCTCAATTTGAGCATACGATTGGAGTAACAAAAGATGGTGCTGAAATATTCACATTATCACCTAAGAATTGGCATTTCCCACCTTATAATTAGATTTTTTTAAATTCTGCTATACTGCAACTATACTTGGTTTACTTTGGGTGATTTTGAAGAAAGCTCACCCTTAATTTGCGATATAGCAACTAGCCCAATTAATGCACAGAAAATCATGTAAAAACTAGCTGAAGTCTCTTGTCCTGTAATCTTGATAATTGTTGTGCATATAAATGGTGCAAGGCCACCAAAAAATCCAGCAGCTATATTTCTTGATAAACCAAATCCACTGTACCGAACCTTTGTTGGAAATAATTCGCACATAAGTGCACTGACAGGACCAAGCGATGCAGCTATTGGAATTATAAAAAGAATGTGTGCCATAAAAGTGAGCAAGTAATCGCCAGTACATAACATTGAAAAAACTGGATAACTTACTATTACAAAAGTTATAAATGCAAACTTCATAACTTTTTCTCTTCCTATCTTATCAGAAAGTATAGCAAATAATATTGTCAATCCTCCGAGCGCAATTTGACTCAGTATTTCCACTATATGATTAAAATGAGTATTTACTGTTAATATTTTATTCGTAAGCACATTGAAAAATACCAAATATATATAGAGAGACGCATTTTCAACCAAGTCAATACCTATTGATATTAGAACAGGCTTTTTGTAATTGTTTAATAACTCTTTTAGTGGCAATTTAGACGGATTTTTTTGTCTTTTATACTCTGGACTTTCATCAAGTATATATCTCATATATATGCTAATTAATCCCATTGCTAAACTGAAAATGAAAGGTAATCTCCACCCCCAAGATTCAAAATCAGATACTTTTTTGCATATGAGTACCGCTATCAGGCTTAATACTGAACCAAAAATTGCGCTTAATACTTCAATGCTGCCAAAAAACCCTTTTTTGTTTTTAGGAGCGTGTTCTATTAAAAATGGTGCATTTCCTGCTTCTCCCCCAATGGATATACCCTGCAATAACCTTAAACAAACTACCAGTATTGACGCTAGTATTCCAATGCTTTGATAACCTGGAACAAAAGCAATTAATACGGTTGATAAAGTCATTAATATAATCGAGAGCAATAAGGCAACTCTTCTGCCATGCTTATCACCAATGTGACCAAATATAGCAGCGCCGACTGGTCTCATTAAGAAACCCACTGCAAACACTCCAAAAGCCTTCAATACGCTGGTTAGTTGATCATCCGATGGAAAAAACACACCACCTATTATGTTTATTAAGTGGCCAAAAAGCATGTGGTCATACCACAATAAAGTGTTACAAATCAAACTCGAGAATATTGCTTTTGTTATTTGCTGCATAATTTTCTATAGTTTGTTTAGTATTTAGTAATATACATTATTTTTTTTTATATAATAGAAAAATTTGAACATTATATTAATAATAGTATCTTATTGAATCTTAATATTTTTATATCATTGACTATATTCAAGTATTTTTATATTATTGCCTATATACTTCCATATGTTTTAGTGGGAAGTTATTTTTATTTGTATGCACAGAGTCTCTTGATGGAGCACTATGACACACACTCCAGTTTTGTTAAAAGAGATGCTATCACTACTATCACCGCAGGATGGTGGTATATACGTAGACGCCACATTTGGAGCTGGAGGGTATAGCAAAGCAATATTGGAGTCAGCTGATTGCAAGGTATATGCAATTGATAGAGATGAAACGGTAACTAAGTTTTATGATGATTTAATCGTTAGATATCCCGATAGAATAAAACTATTCATTGAGAAGTTTAGTAATATTAAAAGTATACTAAGCAGCGTTGAGTCATCTCCTGTCATCCCAGTACTTGATACTGGAAAAAATAACTGGTCACGCGCTGGAATGACATCAAATGGAGTGGATGGAGTGGTCTTTGACATCGGAGTTTCATCTATGCAGCTTGATAACGGAGATAGAGGGTTCTCATTTTTACATGATGGCCCACTCGATATGAGCATGGATAACTCTTCTTATATAAACGCTTCAACGTTTGTTAACGCTTTACGCGAAGAAGAAATCGCAAATACTATATATAACTACGGAGGCGAACGTCATTCTCGCAAAATCGCAAGAGCAATAGTAAGTGCACGGAAGAAAAAAACTATCAAAACTACATTTGAGCTTGCGGATATTGTACGTTCCGTGGTATTTCGTGGAAAAAGCAAAATTGATCCTGCAACCAGAACATTTCAGGCAATCAGAATATGGGTAAACGATGAGCTGGGAGAACTTGAAAAGGGCATTAAAGCTGCATCTGAGATTTTAAGTGAGAATGGCAAATTAATTGTCGTCACCTTTCATTCCTTAGAAGATCGTATAGTCAAAACTTTTTTTAAAGATTTATGTGCTACTGATTGCAAGACATTCTCTCTTCTAAATAAAAAAGTGATCAAAGCAAGTATAGAAGAAGTAAGTGCAAATCCGCGTTCACGCTCAGCAAAACTAAGAGCTATACAGAGGTTGTTGTGAGAACTTTCTGCATCATCTCAATAGTTATGTTTTTTCTTAGCATTGTAGGACTATTTAAGATAAAATTACATGTTCAGTCGTTAAATAGAGAGCTAATAAAAATAAAAAGTGAAATTAGTTTAGTACAAAGTGATATAAAAGTTTTACAAGCAGAGTGGAGCTATTTGAATAATCCAAAAAGACTTGCAAGCCTTGTAAAGAAATACCTGAAAAATAACTCTTTAATACTGGCTAGCCAGGTTAAAAATCTTGACTCTTTAAATGGCCGCAGCGTGCTAGCACAACTTAAAATCCATGATCAACAGTGAGATTAAGTCTTATTTTTTACAGATGAGCACATCACAATAAAACTTACTTTGTATCCGTTCAGGATAGCGGCAAGGTAGTATAACCATAGAGTAAAAGTGAGTTTACAACAAATGGTGTCATCCCAGTGCTTGACACTGGGATCCAGCCTTTCCATAATCATCAAAAACATTGTATTTTAACGTAAAACAGCTATTTTTATGCTTACCAACTTAATAAAATTCCTGGATCCCAGTGTCTGGGCACTGGGATGACAAAGGAGAGCAGTGTCAGCTACTTGCATAACACCATTTGTTGTGCAACTTACTTTAGTATGAAATTGCTTGCGTAAGATTTTGGCAGCCTCTTAACATTTTTTGGCATTTCAATTATGTATTTAACGTTGCGTTTTTTTGCGTAGAATACTGCTTTTTCAAGAGAATCAAACTTTAATACAATCTGTTTTTTTGGATCTTTTGAGCCAACCCACCCCATTAAAGGTTCAATGTAGTAAGAGCCAGATTCAATTTTTAGGTGCCAGAATTTTGTATTACCTAAACCAGATTGTGTTGCAGTTCTTGTTGGTTTATAAATCCTAAAAACTACTTTATTATCAATGCCCATAGTTCTTGTTAAATAAGCTTAAATATATATCTAAATAAATCCTTTCACAAACAATTAGTATGAAAGAATGAAGTTTGAAATAAATATTTTTATGTTATATTATTACTAAATTATATTAAAAGGATTAGCTGAATAGGAGTAACCAATGACGCAACAAGAAATAGTAACAATTAATGCAGAGTTACGTGATATAACAAAAACAAAAGCGATGCATTCTCTAAGGAAGAAAGGAAACATTCCTGGGATCATATATGGAAAGGGCCATGATAATGTAAATTTGACATTGTCTGCAAAGGAATTCACGAAGCAATATAAATCAGGCTCTCTTTCTGCACATTTGATAGAGCTGAATATTTCGGGCAAAAAGGAATATGCTCTTGTTCGCGATATCCAATTGCATGTAGTGAAGGATACTGTGCAACATGTTGATTTTCAATTTGTTGATAAAGGCAGCGAAATTAAAATAGACATACCTCTATCATTTGTGAATGAAAGTAAAGCTCCAGGAATCAAGTTAGGTGGAGTGCTTAATGTTTTGTGTCGTTCTATTGCTGTTAAATGCTCTCCTGATAAAATACCTCAGGTTATTGAAGTTGATTTATCCGGTAAAATGATTGGCCAGTCTATACATATTAATGATGTAAAATTACCAGAAGGTGTTAAGTTTGTAGCTCATGAAGAAGAAAATTTTACCATTGTTACAATTTCTGCTGCCGATAGTGACGTTGAAAAACCTCAAGCAGAAACAGAGGAATAGTGCATCTGATAGTTGGGCTTGGTAACCCTGGTGGTCAATATGAGCTAACTCATCATAATATCGGCTTCATCACCGTTGATACAATCTGCAAATATTGGAATTTCCAGTCGTTCTCTAAAAAAGCCGATTATCTAATAACCTCTGGCATGATTAATGATAATAAAATCATGTTAATAAAGCCTTATTCATTTATGAATAATTCAGGCATCCCTGTTGCAAAAATACGAAACTTTTACAAATTGTCGCTAGATAATATCGTTGTCATACACGATGACGCTGATTTGGAACTTGGAAGAATAAAAATAAAGAAAGGTGGTAGCTCTGCTGGACATAATGGACTTAAATCCATAGATAGTTTTATTGGCAACGATTATTGGCGCTTGAGATTTGGAGTGGGTAGACCTGAAGATCAAAGAAGCTTAGCAGATTATGTGTTATCAAAATTTTCAAATTTTGATAATGTTACTCCCTTAGTAGAGAAAATAGCGAAAAATATACACTTAATGCTGCAAGGAGATAATACAGCTTTTATCAATTTGATTGTATAATATTACGAAACACAAAACTAAATTTCACACAATTAAAATAACAGATTTCTTGCACTACCTCCCAAGCCACAACTGTCATTCAGTAGAAACAAAAACTTCCTTGACAAGCTTCGCCAGCCCCCTTATCATGAAACTGAAGCTATTGTATTTGCTTTCGCCAATCTGCAGATTAAAAGGTAAGGATTACTTAATGTATCGGCGTCTTATGTTCAATTTTTTGCAGTATATAGATACTGTATGTCTTTACAAAACTTCATCTACATCTAGATTTTTATCTAAATAAGCTGAACGCGCTTATAAAGCGTTACAAGACATCAAAAAATGCCAATACTCGACAGAGATAGTAAAAGACTAGCTAACTCGGGGATTCTTTGTCTTTTTTTCTGCTTAGTAAATTTCTTAAACATTTGCAGCGTAAGTTAGTTGCAATTAAAAGCAGCTAAATCTTGCTTGTCAAGCGTTTAAAACATAAAAAACGCCAATATTTTAAAGCGGATAATAACCACGGGGCTTCTTTTGCCTTTTTTTTCGTTTGGTAAATTTCTTAATGTTTATAGCTAAAAGAGCCCAAGAGAGGTGTCATTCCAGTGCCCCTGTGATGTCATTCCAGTGCTTGACACTGGAATCCAGTTTTCCATATAATCTCATCGAAAACGTTGTAACCACTTTCTATGCTAGTTTGCTTGTAAACAAGCAAACTTTCCTGGATCCCAGTGTCTGGGCACTGGGATGACAAGAGAAGGCACTGGGATGACAAGAGAAGGCACTGGGATGACAAGAGAAGGTACTGGGATGACAAGAGAAGGTACTGGATGACACCCTGACAACCGTCATCCCGCTACGTGTTAGCGGCTAAGAGATACCACGGCGGCATGACGTAGAGCTCGCATTAGCTATACTTTTATACTCACCAACTCAGCTGGATCCAAGTAGTCAAAGCACTGGAATGACAATGTGGAGTGTCTGCTTCTGTCATCCTATGATAGGATCCAGTCTAAAAAAAAAGACCTGGATTGTATCTTAAAAAAAGTCAAAAGACTATGATAAGCAAAGGAGTGATACTGTGTCTGGGTAAAAACCGTTGCTGGCTTAAAGCAAAATGTAGTACGAACGGTAGGTGGATCTAAAAGATCGAATTACAATCCTGTATACAACATTTGCATTGATTATATTTATAGGTAAAAAAATGGCTAGAATAAATTTTATGGGAGTAGATGTTTCCAAGGGAACATTGAATTAATGGCAAGCATAAGCGCATAGCAAACATGAATGATGCTATATCTAAGTTTATAGAAACAAATATAGTCGATTTACCCATCAAGTTATGTGTAAACCGGCGGCTACGAAAAACTCGTTGCAAAATTGTTACAAGATAACTGTCCATAAAGCTCACCCGAATCGGGTATATGCATTTGCCAAAGCTTGCAATCACTTCGCAAAAACTGACAAATTGGATGCTAAATTACTGGAAAAATACGCTGAATTTATCAGTAAAGACGGTGAAGTAAAAGGATGTACAAAAGCAAGAAGAATTAAAGGAGCTAGGAGCAGTTGAGCGTAATTTAAATCATGCAAATAAGTGTCGTCTGCAAAATGCAACGGGAAAAGCTAGAGAATATATAGAAAGACAGATAGAGTTTGCTGAAAAACAATTGAAGGAAATTAGGCAAGACATAGAAGACGTGATAGCTGAATTGAAAGGAAAAAATGAGCTTTTAATCAGCTATAAAGGTATTGGGTCAAAGACGGCGAGCGTTCTACTGACAGAGGTTTGGTAGATTAGAGAATAGAGAAATTGCATGCTTGGTTGGAGTTGCACCTAAAACTAGCGAAAGTGGAAGAAAAGTTGGCAAAGCTCAAATCAAAGGAGATGCAAGGAAAGCACTATACATGTCAGCTCTTGTTGCTATGCGCCACAACAGAAAAATGAAAGCAGCGTTTGGTTGATTCTGGCAAAGCTGCTAAGGTTGCATTAGTTGCTGTCATGAGAAAAATTATCGTTTGTTTAAATGCCATGATAAAAAATAACAATTTTTATCTTGACTCTTAAGACGGTAGATTCCAGTGTCTGGGCACTGGGATGACGGGAGAAGGAGACACTGCCATCATAAAGTGAAATGAGATCCCGCTACGTGTTAGCGGGATGACGGGAAAAGAGGTACTGGGAGACATCCTTCCTGGTGTGCTTAAATAACAATGTTCGTACAAGTTGTGTGTCACGCGCTAGAATGACATCGTTTACTATGTAACATCTCATCATATCACAATGTTCGTACAGTTGTGGCGGTATGACGTAGAAAAACTGTTAACTTAAATCTATATTGACATGTCCCATTTTACGCTTATCTCTAACCTCTTTTTTCCCATATATGGTTAAACTAGCTTTTTCGTTGCTCAAATACTTATGAGAATCATATATATCATTACCTATTATATTTTTTGTCATACAAGGAAAGCGTAATACTACTTCCTGCATAGGTAGCCCGCATATTATCCTAACCAGCTGTTCAAATTGACTAACGTTACATGCATCCAAGCTCCAGTGGCAAGAATTGTGAGGTCTTGGAGCTAGTTCATTAACTAACAATTCGTTATCCTTAGTAATAAAAAATTCAATAGCCAGAATTCCTATTACATCAAGCGCATTTGCTATTTTCTTTGCAGCTCGTTGTACCTCTTGAGTTAATTTACTATCTATTTTAGCTGGCACTGTTGAAGTATCAAGTATTCCATCAACGTGGTAATTTTCTGCTATAGGAAAAAAAGCTACTTTACCGTTTTTATCTCTTGCAACGACTATTGAAACCTCTTTCAGTAAATCAACACTTGCTTCAAGAATGTACTCTGTATTCCAATCAAAGGAAGCAAATTGCTTCACTTCAGAATCATTCTCAAGCACATATTGCCCTTTTCCATCATAACCCATTTCTGTTGTTTTCAGCCTTGTTGGATAGCCAAAAGCTCTACTGCTTTTCAGTAGCTCATTATAATTTTGTATACTTTTGTATTCAGCAGTTTTTATACTCAAGCTTCTAATGAAATCTTTCTCTCTAAGCCTATTTTGCGCAATGTGTAACGCTTTTTTACCCGGATAAAAATTTACATCGATATCAATTGCACTACATGGAATATTTTCAGACTCAATAGTGACCAAATCCACACTCTGTGCAAAAGATTCAAGCGCTTTCTTATCAGAGAAATCTGCTATTGTGAAATCATCAGCAACAGAGCAAGCCGGATCGTCTTTAGCACTGGCAAAGACATGTGTTTTTTGTCCAAGTTTTGTTGCAGCGATAGCAGCCATTTTACCCAATTGTCCACCACCTATTATTCCTATTACTTTTTTGCTCAGCGCATCTGGTTCATTCATACTATAAATTGATATTTCCTAATTAAAGTATACTTGAAAAATCTATGAAAAAAGTATATAATTAAAATACCATCTTTTTATCATGAATATTCTATAATGATTCTAGAATACACACTAACTACCAACTTTGTTGAAGTTACAGTTTTACCAATTTACATTGAAGAGCAATCCATTCCTTATGAAAATTGCTATGTATGGATGTATAATGTTAAGATAAAAAACAAAAGCCAATCAACTATTCAATTGTTAAGTCGTCATTGGCAAATAATAGATTATAAGGGAAAAGTAAATGAAATTGCCGGAGTTGGTGTTATCGGAGAACAACCTGTGATAAAATCTGGAGAGGTATTCAAATACACAAGTGGAGCATACTTAAATGCACCGTCAGGAATAATGCAGGGTAAGTATGAATTTCTGAATGAAGAAAGCATAAAAATTTTTGAGGTTATGATACCACCCTTTTCTTTGGATAGTCCATACGTCAACACTAGACCCCATTAACTATCAAAATAGTTTATTTTTTATCCTTATCATCAAGTTTAAATAAGATGACTGTAGAAATTAATCCTATTATAACTATCATTAACGAAAATGGTGCAGCTTCTCTATAACGCTCATCGCTTACAAGTTCATATATTCTAGTTGATATAGTTTCAAAATTAAATGGTCTTATAATGAGTGTTGCTGTGAGCTCTTTGATAGTATCCATAAATACGAGCAAAAATCCCGATAATATACTCTTCTTGATGAGAGGGATATGAACATTCAAACATGTGGAAATAGGCCCATGACCCATGGTATATGCAGTCCACTCAATTTCATTTGGTGTTTTTTTGAGCCCTGATTCTACTGCCTTGAAAGATATAGCAAAAAAACGAAATAAATATGAGTAAATTAAAGCACCAATAGTTCCTACTAAGCTAATTTCCACAATATATTGAGTAATGAAAGAGGATATTTTGCTTAAAAATATTATTATACTAATTGCGATAATTGCATTTGGAATCGCATAGCCCAGAGAAATGAGACGCGCTATATTGTTGATTACCTTATTTTTACGCGCCGTATATCCAATCATTATTGCAATGCTAATTGAGATTAATGCGGTGATAAATGATAAACTAACGCTATTTGC
Source organism: Wolbachia endosymbiont (group A) of Apoderus coryli (assembly GCF_947251615.1). Classification (NCBI taxonomy): domain Bacteria; kingdom Pseudomonadati; phylum Pseudomonadota; class Alphaproteobacteria; order Rickettsiales; family Anaplasmataceae; genus Wolbachia; species Wolbachia endosymbiont (group A) of Apoderus coryli. The sequence goes on from NZ_OX366367.1 coordinate 1,326,352, forward strand.
TATTATGTTATAAAATCTTGCTTCGTATATGAAAAACCCCTTCTCTATGCTCCAATATATGAGCGGAATCATTGGCAAAATAAAACCTATTAATATCGGCAATACACACATAAGATAAGCAAAGATCAACGGTATAGCGCCACTTATACTCCGTTTATTGTGATAATCTGAATTGGTATTGATTGAAGAGTAGGATATTCCTTTTTTTTGTAGTTTTTTTTCGATAGCTATTAGTGTTGCAACGAAAATCAATTCTGCAACTGCTAAAACAGTAGTTGAATATTTGTCATGCAGTAAAAACCAGGTGCGATATATTCCTGTCGTGAAAGTATCAATAGCAAGAAACTGTGGTGTGCCGAAATCCGTAATTACTTCCATTAGTACCAAGGATAACCCAGCTATAATTGATGGGCGTATGGAGGGTATAATGACAAAAAGTAAGCTCCTTAATGAGGAAAAACCAAGTGTTGATGCAATAGTGACTGAGTTACTAACATTCTTTAGACTTGAGCGGACTAACATATAAACGTATGGATATAGGCTAAATCCCATCACTAATATTCCACCACCTAGAGATTTTATTTCAGGAAACCAATAGTCACCTTTGCTCCAATCTAAAATGTCTCTTAATGAGCTTTGCACCGGACCTGAAAACTCTAGCGTATTTACATAGACGAACGCTACTATATATCCAGGAATCGATATCGGAAAGAATAAAGCAATCTCAAAAATTTTACTTCCAGGGAATGAAAAAAATGTGGTGAGCCAAGCTGGAATTACTCCAAATATGAAGGATATCCCCCCCACTCCTATCATCAAAATTAACGTACTCAGTATATATTCAGGAAAAAGTGTGCTGATTACCCATCCGGAATTCGCTGTATCTGTAAATAGAATTGATATTAATGATAATATTGGGCAGACAAATAATATACTTACTAGAAATAAGAATATATTTTTAAATACTCTTAAAAACATTAATTTGAATCTATATTTAATATTAAAATGTTATATGTAAAAACTGAAGATATCCAGTAATTAACAGCCGATCTATTGAATATCTTGATAATCTCATATATTATATTTTAAGTTTATAGATTAGTAACCATGAGCTTCATCATTGCAACTTTCTATCATTTTGTAGAACTTTCTAATTATTATGACATGAAAGACGAAATAAAAACTGCATGCGACAACGTTGAATTAAAGGGCACTATACTCCTTGCAGAAGAGGGTGTTAATGCAACAATATCTGGTAAAAGAAACGCGATTGATGAAATATTTGATTTTCTACGTTTTGATTACAGACTGAAAGATCTTACGTGGAAAGAGAGTGCAGCAAAATATCAACCTTTTAGTAAGATGAAGGTAAAATTAAAAAGAGAGATTGTGAATCTTGGTGTAAGCAATCTTGATATTTCCCTTAAGGGTAAATATGTTGATCCAGAGCATTGGGATGATTTTACTTCTCAACCTGACGTTTTAGTAATAGATACACGAAATGAGTATGAAGTGAAATTAGGCAAGTTTAAAAATGCAATTAATCCACATACACAATGTTTCCGTGAGTTTCCTCAGTGGGCAGAGTCATTTTCTGAGAGTAAAGACCTGAAAGTGGCTATGTACTGCACTGGTGGAATTAGATGTGAAAAATCAACAGCATATATGAAAAGTCTTGGATTTAACGATGTGTACCACCTGAAAGGCGGCATTCTTTCTTACCTTGAAAAAACTTATAATAAAAATGGTAATTGGAAAGGTGAGTGTTTTGTTTTTGATGATAGAATTGCTGTTGATAACTCACTTACTCCAAGCAACACAATAAAATGCATACTCTGCTCAAATCAAGTTTCAACGGACAAGCTGAAGTCAATTCCACGCGGCCAGGTGGTTTGTTCTGATTGTAAACTTCAGTGTTATAGCTATAATAAATAAGATCTCTCTACGTCATACCGCCGCGGCGCTAACAAGTAGCGGAATGACGAATTTTTGTTTTTCAAATTATAGGTAAACCTAAGTCACTTTAGCTATAGCAAATTAAATAACCTGAAGTACATCTATTGACTGATACATCAATCCATGTTACTTTCCACAAAAAACAGAAGGGGGCGTTGAAAGACAGCTAACCATAACATCAGAAAGGCATCTAGCTGGTGGATTTTCAAATAAACCTATTATTTCTTTATTTTTAGTAAAAGAAGATGGTTTTCTACCATCATTATCCTTTATATTAGCTTCGGCTCCTGCCTTCAGAAGAAGTTCAACCATATCAGCATTATTAGCAGAAGTGACATAATGTAATGCAGTTCTGCCCAGATGATCCTGGATATTAATGTCAGCACCATTTTCCAAAAGAAGTTCTACTATAGCACTATAGTTATTATAAAAAGCAAAGTGTAATGTAGTTTCACCTTTATTATCCTTAACATCAGCCTTAGCTTCCCTCTTCAAAGGGAATGTTACTATAGTATTATTACTAAGATAAGAAGCAAAGTGCAATGCAGTGTTGCCTTGATTATTCTTGGTATTAATGTCAACACCATTCTTCAAAAGAAGTTCTACTATACTAGTCATACCTCTTAAGGAAGCCATGTGTAATATGGCTTTCTTATTATCGTTTTTAGCATTAACATCAGCACCATCATTAAGACACCGTAACACCTGATTATCATTACCCTCAACAACCGACTCAATAATTTGTTTATTTCTAAGTAAAGTAATCATTTCCTTATTGTCAGTAAAGGAAAGTGGTGTTCTATCAAAATTATCTTTCGCATTAGCTTTGGCTCCTGCCTCCAGAAGAAATTTAATCATACCAACATTATTAGCAAAAGCAGCATGATGTAATGCAGTTTTACCCAGATTACCCTGGGTATTGATTTTAGCACCTTTCTTTAAAAGAATTTCTACTGTAGCGTAGTGACTATAATAAGAAGCATAGTGTAATGCAGTTTCACCTTGATTATCCTGGATATTGATTTTAGCACCTCTCTCTAAAAGAAGTTTTACTATACTAGCCATACCTTTTAAGGAAGCCATGTGTAATGGGGTTTGATTATTATTGTTTTGAGCATTAATATTAACACCATCATTAAGACATTGTAACACCTGATAGTAATCACCACACTCAATAAATCGCATTAACTTTAGAAAGCTTATTGCCTCATTAATACCTCTTTTTTCATTACCCAGTAACTCATAATAATATTCATCGAAGCACTTCCATAATTTATCCTTTATTGTTCGTCTTATTTCCTCATCTATACAAAGATCTTTTATAGGTCTTCTGGTACATGGGTCTGTTGCGTTACCCCCTTCTTTTTTCCACCACTTTAAAAGCTCATGGTACTCAAACACATTTCGCGACTTTGAATCATCATCATATATTATTCTAACAGGCTCCAATATTAGTTCTCCTGTTATCGGGCAAAGCAGACCACTTTCTTCAAAGCAATTATTACCTTTTTCAACCGCCTTCTCAATATACTCACCTATTAAACGCTCATAGTCTGCTAGCCCATCATTATTTTCACGATATTCCTCAAAAATTTTGTATAAATCATAATGTTCAATATTATTTAACATAATTTTATTCCGTAAATTATAAAAATGCTAATGTATGTACTAAAAATAGAACTTACAAGTATTTTTTTCAATTATAAGATACAATACCTCAACTTATTTTATTTATAAAAAAGTTATAAATATATACCTTTTAAGTATTTACTTCTTACCCTTAATCAACTCTAAAGCCTTCTTCAAATCTATGCTTTCAATATCTGCACTCTTGCCCAAAGCAACGTTTGTTTTACCGCATTTTATATAGAATCCGTACCTACCGTTGCAGATGAAAACTTCTTTTCCCTTTTCATTAACCCCGAGAGACTTTAGTTCTTTGCGTGGACTGTTTGCAATAATTTGTACAGCTTCGCTCAATTCTGTATTCAGCACCTCTTTGGAGCTTTTCTTAAGAGAAAAGTATTTACCATCATAGAAAATATAGTATCCAAATCGTCCAAGGCCTATTTTTACTTCCTTTCCGGTTTCAGGGTGTTCTCCAATTACTTTTGGCAAGGAAAGTAACTGAGTAGCGGTATTCAGATCAATCTCATTAACATTTATATCTTTTGGTATAGAAACCGCTTTTTTCTTTTCTGACTCATTATTAAACTGCAGGTAAAGCCCAAAAGGACCTTTTTTAATTACTACCTCTTGTCCTGTTATATCATCTACACCTAAACTTTTTGGATATTCTGAATTGTCGTTACTACCTGTAATTTCTTTTGTATGGTTGCATTCAGGATAGTTAGAACATCCAAGAAATACCCCCGCGCGCCCGAAGTTCAATTTCAATATGCCATCAGAGCAAATAGGACATTTCGTATTCACCTCTTTTCTTCCTTCTTCTGAACAAAACCAATCGACTACCAAATCGTGAATGCCGCTAAAAACTTCATCATGCGTCATTTGCTTGACAGAGTTTACATGACCAAAAAATGGCACCCAAAAGTGGCCTAATTCTTTTTTCCAATCTGCATGTCCATTTGAGATTAAATCAAGCTTTTCTTCCATTTGTGCTGTGAAATCATACTCTATACAACGCTGAAAAAAGGTTTCTAAAAATATAGTAACGATTTTACCACGACTGCTTGGAATAAACCTTTTGCTATCCAATGAAACGTACTCACGATCTTGTAATACCGAAATAATTGTTGCATAAGTTGATGGGCGGCCTATACCGATTTCTTCCATTTTTTTTACGATACTTGCTTCACTATAACGAGGTGGCGGTTGAGTAAAGTGCTGTTTTGGCTCAACTGAAATCAGCTTACACGCTTCCCCTTTTTTCATGACAGGTAGCAGGCCTTCATTTTCGGCTTCTATGTTATCTTGGTAGACTCTATAAAAACCATCAAAGAATATACTTGATCCACTTGCTCGCAGAATTACTTTCTGGTCAGTAGAACTAATTTCAACTACCACTTGATCAAGGATCGCCGATTCCATCTGACTTGCAATGGTTCTTTTCCAGATTAAATCGTACAATTTAAATTGCTCTGGCGTTAAGTAATCCTTAATACTACCCGGCGTTCTGTTGATATCAGTTGGACGAATTGCTTCATGTGCTTCTTGAGCATTTTTGACCTTTTTTACATATTTACGAGGAGACTGCGGTAAATATTTATCACCATATAATGACTTAATTGACCCTCTAATTGAGTTTATAGCCTCATCTGCAATATGAAACCCATCTGTACGCATGTAAGTTATCAACCCTACAGTTTCACCACCAATATCGATACCTTCATATAAATTTTGCGCTATGCGCATAACACTTTTCACATTAAAATACAGTTTATTCACTGCATCTTGCTGAAGACTTGAAGTAATAAACGGAGGAAGCGGGTTTCTCTTAACTTGCTTGCGTTCTACTGTGCTTACAGCATATTGCCTTGACTCAATCTCCCTAACTAAGTTCTTTGCTTCTTCTTCATTCTTAATATCAAATTTTTCTAGCTTTTTATTGTCATAGTGGCTTAGCATAGCAAAAAAAGCCTCATCTTTGCTATTTTGCATTTCTGCCTTTATGCTCCAATACTCCTGTGTTATAAACTTACTGATTTCATCTTCTCGTTCGCATATAAGCTTTAATGCAACAGACTGCACGCGTCCTGCAGACTTGCTTCCCGACAATTTCGTCCACAGCAGTGGTGACAAACTAAATCCAACTAGATAATCCAAAGCTCTGCGTGTTTGCTGTGCGCGCACTAAGTCCATATTTATTTCACGTGGATTTTTTATAGCCTCTTGTACTGCTCTCTTTGTTATCTCATTAAAGACTACTCTATGAATGTTGCTTTCATCATTGATTGCTTTCTTTTCTTTTAATGTTTCTATCACATGCCAAGCCATTGCTTCCCCTTCTCTGTCTGGGTCTGTTGCAAGATATATATCTGATGTTTTGCTTGCGGCTTTTACTAACTCTTTTATATATTTTTCTGCTTTTTCAATGATTTCATACTTTATAACAAAATCATTATCCGGATCGACAGAACCGTTTTTTGCTGGAAGATCCCTCACATGTCCAAAGGATGCAGCTACTTTGAACTCTTTACCCAAATATTTACCTATTGTCTTTGCTTTCGCAGGTGATTCAACTATTAATAATGCCATGTTGTTAATTATTTTAGTACTTTAAAGATAATATGTTGAGAAATATACGATGAAAAGTAAAAAAATATTTTAATAGGTCTTGTGAATTTTACAAAGTGATTATTCACGGGTTTTAGAAACCCCTTGGACGTTGCTATTTTCAAGTGACTTTGAAGGCTCATTTATGTAAACATTCTACCCAGTATTTCAGCAACTGTCAATTTTGCTAACAAATTACGTGAAAATTTATAGAAAACACTGAACTCTGTAGCATTACAAAAAACCCAATTATTTTCTTGCATTACTCTCTGTCATCCTGCTACTCCTTTCTTGTCATGCCGCCGCGGTATCTCTTAGCATCTTACTATTACCCACAAATATAAATGTTTGTTGCATAGCTCTTAATGGCATAACTTTTGCTTGAAATAATTGTTTATATGGTGCAATTTACAGCTTTTAGTTGCTAAAATTATAACTCTTAGTTTAATAATTTTAATCCAATAAGCTTTCAGGTTAATAAAATTAAATTATTTGAGTAAATACAATACTATGTTTTTATTTGTGGGTAATAGTAAGCTTAGCATAGATCCCGCTAACAAGTAGCGGGATGACGGTTGTCAGGGTGTCATCCTAATACCTTCCCCTGTCATCCAAGTAGCTGACACTGGTTCCTTTATGACGGTGTCATCCGAGTAGCTGACACTGGTTCCTTTATGATGGTGTCATCCCAGTGCCCAGACACTGGGATCCAGAAGACTTAATTTCAACCAAGTGGCTGCATAATAAAGGCTGGATTCCAGTGCCAAGCACTGGAATGACAGCAATCTACGTCATACCGCCGCGGTATCTCTTAGCCGCTAACGAGTAGCGGGATGACGGTTGTCAGGCTAGTGCCTTCTCCTGTCATCCAAGTAGCCTCCCTCCCCTGTCATCCCAGTGCTTGACACTGGGATCCAGGAAAAAGAATGGTATCATCCAAGTAGCCGACACTGGGATCCAGGAAAAAGAATGGTGTCATCCCAGCGCCCCTATGATGTCATTCCAGTCTGGAATCCAGACTTTAATTGTTATGCTTGTAAATAAGTCTGGTGAAAATAAACGTTCATCTCAAAATGCAGTATTTTTGTTGAAATAGCTCAACTGGATCCCAGTGTCTGGGCACTGGGATGACAAAAAAAGGAGCACTGGGATGACACCATTTGTTGTGTTTAACAAAGTTCGTACTTAGCTTCATGTTAGCCACAAACATTAAGAAATTTACCAAATGAAAAAAAAGGCAAAAGAAGCCCCGATTAATATCTATTTTAGAACATTGGCGTTTTTTAAGTCTTAAACACTGCAATTTAGCTGCTTTTAAATGCAACTCACCTTAGTTTGAATGTTTAAGAAATTTACTAAGCAGAAAAAAAGGCAAAAGATATCCCGTATTAGCTAGTTGTCACTCTCTAATCCTGCAAATTGGCGTGCTATACTGTCTTAAACGCTTTATAAGCGCGTTTCAGCTTATATAGGTAAAAACCCAGAAATGTTGTGAAGACGTAGGGTGCGCATAGTGCAAAAAATTAAAAATAAGACGCCAATTACGTAATACTGTTGTCGTTTAATCTGCACAGATTGAAGATAAATGAATACCTCCACTACCATGATAAGGGGGCTGGCGAAGGGTGTCAAGCAAGTTTTTCTTTCCCGTGAATTCCTTTTGAAGTCGAGTATTGAAAATTGACTGGAGAGTTGTGGATTACTTTGTATATGTCATAACAAGCCATGGCACTCTCAGCAAAACCACTTAATATTAACTTTAGTTTGCCTGAATAAGTAGCTATATCTCCGATTGCATATATCCTATCTCTACTGGTTTTTAAGGTAGTCGGATCAACAACTATGCGGCTATGTTCTAACTCTATACCCCAATTGTTTATTGGACCAAGATTCATTGACAATCCAAAAAATGGCAGCAAAAAATCAGCGGATATTTCTTTTTCTTCCTTAGAGGCAATGTTTTTTACTATCACTGCGCTCAACTGCCCATTACCTCCTGCTAGTTCGTGTAATTGATATGGCACTACCAGTTCTATCTTTCCATCATTTTCAAGTGATTCTAATTTATTTCTAATTTCAGGAGTGCAGCGAAATTCCTTTCTTCTATGTATCACATAAATTTTCTTTGCAACTTTAGAAAGTTCTACAGTCCAATCAGCTGCAGAATCACCCCCCCCTGCAATGACTATAGTTTTGTCCTGAAAATCAGAAATTTTATTTACACTGTAAAATACAGATTTATTTTCATATTCTAATATACCACTTAAGGGTGGACGGTTAGGTTCAAACATTCCGTTACCTGCAGCAACAATAACAGCCTTACATTTTACCTCTGTGCCTGTATTAGTTATGATAATAAAGCTTTGATCGCAGTTATTCGAAATCTTTTCTACTTTTTGACTTAAATGGTAAATAGGCTTAAATGGCGAAGCTTGCTCCATTAGCTGCTCAATTAATTTTTGGGCAGTAATTACAGGATAACCAGGTATATCGTATATTGGCTTTTCTGGGTAAAGAGCTGTGCATTGTCCTCCTGCTTGATCCAAAACATCTATTATATGACATCCCATATCAAGCATTCCCGCTTGAAAAGCAGTGAATATTCCAACAGGCCCTGCACCTATTATTACTATATCGGTTTTCATATTCAGATGGTAATCTATTTATAGATATTAGCTTTCTTCGCTAATAAGGTCAATTTACAAAGGGATGTATTTTTAAAAATGTGGCTAGATCAGATAAGATTTCCAGCGTTACAAACCACATAGTCCAAATAAGCTCTAAAAATCAGCTAACATAGTGGGATGCTAAAAGTAGCGTGCGGACGGAATGGGATTCGAACCCATGGTACGCTCATCACGTACGTCAGTTTTCAAGACTGGTGCCTTAAACCGCTCGGCCATCCGTCCATTTCTTTTCTATCACAACATTTGATTTTAAGCAATCTATAAAAGCTTTACTTGCCCACGCAAAAGTTGCTAAATATACTGTCCAATATTTCCTCAACATCAATAATTCCAATCACCGCACCAAGTTCAAATGCAGCAAGCCTCAAATCTTCAGATATTAATTCAATTGGATTATCGATATTAAAACGTTGTAAATGTTCCAGTGCTTTCTGCATGTGACTCCTATGTCTTTGCCGAGTAATCACAGGAGTGTCTCTATCATGCCCAAATTTTTCCTCTGCCTTCTCTTTTATGAGAGAGATCAACTTGTTTGTACCTATTCCCTTTAGAATAGAAATGGGTAAAAGATCTATGCCATTAATTTTTATATTGTGATTATTGATAACATCGTCAGCTTTGCTCAGAACATAAATGGTGTCATTTTGGTCTGATGTCATGCAAGTAGCTGACACTGGAATCCAGCTTATCTCATCATGAACATTGTTTTCAGCACATGTTTCTAGAATCCATTGTCTATTGCATAATTTGCAAGTATTTTTATATCTGGATCCCAGTGTCACGCACTGGGATGACACCGTTTGTTGATTACAATATTTGCATAGTTGTGTGTCAACGACAGATGGTATATTGCCTGTGGCTTGATAATTGACATCGTGTCGTTGTTCAAAAGGAAATAGTTCTATTCTTAAATCAGCTTCAAAAGACCTCTTTTTCGCTCGACTTATACCTTCTGATTCTATTGGATCTGAACTCTCACGAATTCCAGCAGTATCAGAGAGAATGATTGGGTATCCGCCAATGTCAATATGAGCTTCAAGTATATCTCTTGTTGTGCCTGCATATTCAGAAACAATAGCAATATCACGCTTGGCTAAGAAATTAAACAGAGTTGATTTACCGACATTTGGTTCACCAGTTATTACAATATGTAAACCCTCACGCAACCTTTCGCCCCGTCTATTATCATTTAAATGCTCTTGTATCAACTGCACGAGAGATTGCACTTCATTATTAATTTTTTCCAATTCACTTTTTTCTGCCCAAATGTCCTCTGGAAAGTCTATATATGCTTCGATTTTGGATTGTATCGTTATTAATCTTTGCCTCCAATTGCTGTATAGTCTCTCCAATTCTCCTGATATCTGCTTAATCGCTTGTTTAGCTTGCATTTTCGTCTCAGCATCAATTAAGTCTGCAATCCCTTCTATTTGCGTTAAGTCAAATTTACCATTTAGAAAAGCCCTAAGTGAGAATTCTCCTGGTCTGGCCATAACAAAAATTTTCGATAATTCCTCCAAGATGATTTTTATGACTGCCTTGCTTCCATGCACTTGTAACTCTATAACGTCCTCGCCAGTGAAACTGTTTGGAGCAGGGAAATAGATGATTATTCCATTATCTATCAATTGATTGGAATCATCATATAGATCAACTAAAGTAGCAAATCTTGGTTTAATTTCTTTCTTAATATGAAAATGATTTAAAGCTTTAAGCGCGTAGTTGCCTGAAATTCTAATTACTGCAACTCCTGACTTACCAAATACGGTCGATAAAGCGAAAATAGTTTCATTTGTGTTTGTCATTATTTATATAAACTACTTAGCAATATTACACTTAAGAAACCAAAATACCTAATTTGAAAATATTCAAAATTTTTATCTATCTTGCTAGTTTATATTTATGCAGTACTATCATACTAGTGAATGTATTATATAGAAAAGCTGTAAAAGTCACCCAGGTGAAAATATTTATTTTGAAAACTGATAATATGATTTATAATGACTGACACAAGTTTTAAATATTTTATGCTCAAGAAATTAGCTTGGTATTGGTCTTTTGTAGAGTTAATTAAAGGGTTTGCTATTACATTGAAATATATGTTCAAACCAAAGGTTACGTTGAGATATCCTATGGAGAAGGGTCCTCTAAGTCCAAGGTTTCGTGGTGAGCATGCGTTGCGTAGGTATTCAAACGGTGAAGAACGATGCATAGCTTGTAAATTATGCGAAGTTATCTGCCCTGCTCAAGCAATAGTGATTGAAGCAGAGGAAAGAGAAGACGGTAGTCGCCGTACCACGCGCTATGATATTGATATGACAAAATGCATATACTGCGGACTTTGCCAAGAGGCATGTCCAGTTGATGCAATTGTGGAGGGTCCTAACTTTGAATTTGCTACTGAAACAAGAGAGGAGCTAATGTACAATAAAGAAAAGTTATTGCATAATGGTGAAGTTTGGGAAGACGCAATTGCACTCAGGTTAAAAAAGAATAGACCTTGTTATTAACTAGGTATGTCAACAATTAAAATTTCTTACAGCAAGTATGTAATAGATCTCTTGTACAACTGTGATTTAAGTGAAAGACTAACAGCCTACCTTTTGGCAGCACATGACGCTGGAATCTGGAAAAAAGGACCAGTGTCAAGCACACAATTGTGCGAACGTTTTAACCTGAATGTGCAGCAAATGGTGTCATCCAAGTAGCTGACACTGGGATGGCTTTGTTGCATAGCACCTTGTATTGGATAGATCAGGAAAAACTTATGTAGCCATTTCAAACTTAGGCACGCCTATTTCGATAAATTTATTCAGCAAATAACACTTGAGTAGCAGTTCCTTCCCACGGTTAATTTCAGATTTGTTCCGAAAATTAAACCCGAATGTTTGTTTCAGTCGCGAGAAAAAACTTTCTACATAAGATCTTTTTCCGTAGTTTGTTTGCCTTTTCCACCTCTTCATTCCATCTTCGCTGTATGACTTTATTAGTCTAATTGCAGCATTTCTCTCTGCCATACTTTGGATGCTCTGCTGCATCGTTTTTTGGAGGAATTTTTGTCTTTATGCCGCATTCATCATACAATTTATAGAGTTTATGTCTGTCATATGCTCTGTCTGCATATAGTGCTTTTATGGCATGAACTTCTTTAAGCAAATCGCAAGCTCCATAGTGATCAGACCGTTACTGTATTTTGCAGCTATGGCTTTTTTGCTGTTTATATTCAACATTACGTGTAGTTTCTTTACTTGTTCATAGCTGCGATACTTTCTATTTTCGCTATTTTCCTTGCTGTGGCCAGGTTATAAATGCTAATGCTTGTGCTATCTATGGCAATTTCGATATCTTCCATATTATTTTTATCAACTCTGCAATCATTGATCTTAATATTAAGTTTCTTTTGATGCTTGTGAATAGCTGCAAATTTTTTCCTATTTGTTCAATGTATCCCTCTAAAAATCCTACTCAAACCTATTCTGAATAGATGGGTTGTTATATGTATCAAAATCACCACTTTATCACTATAAATATAGTTGCCGCCCTGCATTTTTGGCCCAATTTCATACCAATTTTCGATAGCTTCATCGATGTAACGAAAAATATTTCCCCTTTTTTCAAGGAATTTGTTATATTCGTTTTGGTTACTGACTTTCATTTTCTGTGGCATATTTTTTCTTCAAAGGTTAAATGGCTATTTTATAATGAATTTTGTCAGTAGCCACCAGATTTTTTCAGTTGCTATGCAACAAAGCCCACTGGGATCCAGCTTCTGTATCAAAAACGTTTGTTTTAGCATAAAACAGCTACCTTTAGTCATCAGCTCAGTATGCTTACTTATAATCAAAATTCCTGGATTCCAGTGGGCTTTGTTGTATCGCTACCTATGAAAGGCTAACATAGTTAGGATTGTAAGCAACCTATAGAAAATCTTGTTTTTTTGCAATCAATCTGATCAAATTTAAGAATAGTAATTTGTTATTTGTATTAATAAATTTAATTCTATTGAAAATAGCTAAAGCATTGAAATTCTTGAATTTTAGCCGGATTAGTGAGTGGTAGTGAAATTTCTTTTACTCAAATTTAGGTATTCACTGACCGTTCTTGTTATAAATACCAGAATAATAAGCTACTGATATTCTCTATCTTTTTTATCTTTAATCCATCATAGCTAGCGATGCAACAAAGCCATTCCAGTGTCAAGCACTGGAATGACAAGAAGAGGCTACTTGGATGACACCCTTCCCTAGCGGAAATTGCTCTCAAACTACAATATTTGTGCAGCGTGGATAGGATAGTAGCTATAGAAGCTTTAATGACACAAGAAAAAATAAACAGCTATTATTTTTTTCGTAATTAAGTAAAATAGAGTGAAAGATTAAGAGGAAGCTTTGAAAAATAAGATAAAAAAGATAGTAGTTTCAGGAAAGGAAGTGTGGCCAATCATCGAGGGTGGCAAAGGCATTGCAGTTAGTGATGGGAGATCAAGCGGAGCATTTGCTGCAGCAGATGCTGTGGGTACGTTTTCTGGTGCAAATGCTAAGCTTATTGATGATAATGGTGAGTTAGTGCCGCTGATTTACAAAGGCAAAACAAGAAATGAAAAACACAGTGAATTGATTGAGTATAGTATTAAAGCTGGAATCAGTCAGGCAAAAATAGCGAATGAAATATCAAAAGGCCGTGGAAGAGTACATATGAATGTGCTTTGGGAGATGGGAACAGCAGAACGCGTGCTTCATGGCATATTAGGAGGAGCGAAAGGTTTGATTCATGGTATTACCTGCGGTGCTGGTATGCCTTATAGGCTTGGAGAAATTGCAGCTAAATATCAGGTTTATTATTACCCTATTATCTCATCGGTGCGTGCTTTTAAAGCATTATGGAAACGTGCTTACCAAAAAATATCTTCTTATTGGCTAGGTGGAGTAGTTTATGAGGATCCATGGCTTGCTGGTGGTCACAATGGACTGAGTAACAGTGAAGACCCAGAGCTACCACAGGCTCCATTTAAAAGAGTTGCAGAGCTTAGATCTTTTATGAACGAGATCGGTCTTTCAGAAACACCAATTGTTATGGCAGGAGGAGTGTGGCATTTGAAAGATTGGGAACATTGGTTTGACAATCTGCAAATTGGACCAATAGCTTTTCAGTTTGGCACTCGTCCACTTTTGACGAAAGAAAGCCCAATTTCTGCAGAGTGGAAAAAGAAGCTACTCACTTTAGAAGAAGGTGACGTATTTTTAAATAAATTCAGTCCAACAGGATTTTACTCATCTGCAGTAGAAAATAACTTCATACGTGAGTTGCAGGAACGGAATTCACGTCAAATAAAGTTTTCAGAAAATGCCAGCAAGGAATTCAATAGTGAATTTGCAATGGGTAGCAGAGGTAGGAAGATTTACCTTACTGCAAAAGACAAAGAACTGGCAAATACATGGACTAAAGCAGGGTACACAGAAGCAATGAAAACCCCAGATTCAACTGTTATTTTTGTGACGCCAGACAAATTTGCAGAGATAAGACAAGATCAAATCAATTGCATGGGATGTTTGAGCCATTGCCTGTTTAGCAATTGGAAAGATCATGGCGACCATTCAACAGGGCAAAAACCAGATCCAGGGTGTTTTTGTATACAAAAAACATTGCAAAACATTATACATGACGGCGGTATTGAAAATGAACTCATGTTTTCCGGACATAATGTATATAAATTCAAGCAAGATCCGTTTTATGAGAATGGCTATGTACCGACAGTAAAAGAACTGGTAAAAAGGATATTGACTGGGTATTGAGTCAGCAGTGGCCTGAAAAGTCCATTTTTCACTTTATAAAATGTTTATATTTTACCACCTACTGACCTTACCCAGAAGGTATGAATTAGGTATTGCTTGGTTGGAAGCAAGAGAAGATAATCACTTCTCAGAGTGGATAGGTGGCAGGTTGGCACTTTTTCTGAGTGTTCTTGTATAAAGTATATGAAAGAAGACCTCGTTACTCAGATTCTGCCACCGGTGAGGCTCACAAAATGTGATGACCTCGTATAGGAGTTTGGACCAACCAGTACTCTGATATATTGAAATGTGCAATTGGAGGAAAAATATGCGTCACATAGGCATTATACCAATAGTTTTACTGTTTGTTACTTGCAAGAAGGAAAATCGGAGTATATTCAAACGTTTCGCTTAAAAGACTTAAATAATTTTATCAGAAATCTTCAAGAAACAGATGAAATAGCTAACAGGCAATAGCTGTTTTTTTTATGACGCAGTGTCACCTTATGTTAAGCGCGTGGTCTCCTGGACAGTTTGAAGTTGTTCGTCGCTCTGTGAACAAAACGGACAAGCACGATGCGCGAGCTATTGCTTTTTTTCTAAGCAAAGGTATGTTGCCTGAAGCAAAGCAAACAATGCAAGCAGTTAGCTTCTCTTCTTCAAACAAGAGACCAGTTACGGGTATCTTTAATCAATAAAATGCATGGTCTTTTTAATTACCATGGGATAAAAATTAAAAAGGAAGCACTTACAACTAAGGTGGGTGCTATTGGAAAGTATACTTGGGATCCTTTAGAAAAGGTTGAAATTGAAGTAATTAGCTATCATTTGGAAGCTATTCGGGAAAGTCTTAAAAAACTTGAGAAGGAAATTATAGCTTTTGCCAAACAGCTTCCTGAACCTTATCAGCATAAAAGGAATTGGCCCAATTTCTGCAGCTATTTTTATTGCAACAATTGGAGACATTAATGATTTTCATAGGCCTGAGAAACTTACTGCATATTTTGGAATTGTGCCACAAATCTAATCAACAGTGCACGATCGGAACAAACGTGATATTCTTTAGTGCAGTGTACTTGGGTTGCTATACGCTTATCTGAACAGCTTATGTAAAAAAAAAGCGTGGTTCTGCTAAGGCTATTATTGCTACTGCCAGGAAATTTCTTACAACTATTTTCTATACTCTTAAAAATGACTGGGTTTTTAAAGATTTCACAAAATTTGAATTTTTTATTGGACAACAATCATAGGAGAAAAAGTAGAGAGAAAGTTAAGAAAATTTTTTACAAAAAGAACGATGAATCAAAATGTTCAGGAATGCAATAATTAATAGCAGAATGCCTACGCTATTTATTGTAAAAATTTCTATGTATTCAAATATGGCAGTTCTAGCTTGTTGAACGGAGTGCTTAGGTATACCAATCACATAAGCAACTTAAAGATCACCTTTACAACTTTGTTATATTATGCAAAAAGACTCAAAACTCTCAAAACCTTATGAATTTATATGTAACCAGTGGACACAAGCATCCTGTATTATTTATACTAAATCCATACCATCACGCTTTGGACCTAGTTCTTTATTCATTCTCACAATCCGTGAACGGTTACAAATACTGGAGTTTACCCTTCTTCTTGTTATTTTTCTAATCTATAGTTAGCGTTCAAAACCATATTCGAAAAGTATCTCATATATTTCCAGATTTTTTTAATGATGTTTATTTCATCCTCAATATTGTCTCTACCTTTATGAACTAAATTACAATTTAGCAGCATTAAAAATTATAACGTATTCCTACCTCCAGAGTTGCATCTGGTATTTGTAATGCTTTTATACCGCTTAGTTGTCCACCTGCAGTAATACCAACTGCACCAACTATCTGTGGAGTAATTTCATAATCAACACCAACCTTCAGTTTATAGGAAATAGAACCCAGTATTTTATCTACTACCTCACCTTCACCAAAGCTAAAAGGCATTACTTGTAGGTATCCTCCTAAGCCTCCACTGACATATAGCTTAACGGGATCAATATCAAGGTCAGGATAATAACGATAATTTGCCAATAAGCTAGCCCCTATTTTCCTTTTTTCTTTATCAGCTATATCACTTATGTCAGTGAGAACCTCAAGTTCAAACTTAGAGTTTTTGTCATAATGATAACCAAAAACAACGCTAGGTTTTATTTTTAAGCCGCCACCCCATCCGGCACCAAAGTTTAAACCTGCATAGTACTGATCTTCTGACTTACTTGCACTATTACTAGCTGCACCTGCTAAAGATGAAGTAAGCAACACAGCCAAAACGCACAATCTCTTTATTTTCATATAACTCCTCATACAAAAAAATATATAATGCATAAGTATATATGCTTTGTATTAAAAAAGATATAACTACATGTCAAAAAAAAGTATACCCACAAAGTAAAGGATGTGCTACTCGGATGTATCCGTTCAGCCAATGGCGTCAACTTAAGGGAAAATATCAGTGATTGTGTATAAAACTTCTCTCTAAATTTTTTACCATTAAATTACCCAAAAGCTGCAATAAACAGCACTTTTGTTTCTGTTTTATTTCAACAAAGAAGTCTAAAATATGTCCTTTTTAGGTGAAACATGCAAAAAGGAAAAAATCTTATTCTACAAATTAAAAATATAATATACTCGAAAGCTTTTCAGAGAATCCATTGTGTTGAGTTTTACACGAACAAGCTTTTACGACAGTATTTTCTATGATTTTAAAGTTAATTAAGAAAAGTTTAGGAATAGAATGTGAGCTCATTAAGTTCCACCCTCAAAGCAAGCTTTTTCTAAAGCAAGATATAAATACAGGTTTTAAAGAATTTAAGCATCCAAACAGCCTATTGAGCAAACGTTAGCAGAAACCTGAAGTCGTTACTCAAATGCGTTCATTAAATCAAATTATTTATCTACGACCGTCTTCATTAAAATTTATTCAGCAGCATTATGAATTGAAAGTAGACTTTATTTTTCGCTTGCAAAAAAGAAATTATAGCAAGCTATGGTTCATCTGGTGAATTAGATTTTGTGCTAGAAAATAAAACGAAAAGCCAAAAAGTAAGAGTAATAGTGCTTACATTAGCCAATGGGGAAACAGAGTTTTTGACCGAGACTTTGGAGCAAAGCTTATGTGTTAAGGTGGCATATAGAAGAGTGCTATAAACGACTCAAAATAGGTGCAGAGTTAGAGAATTTTTCTGGCGTAAATTTAGAGGCTGTATTACAAGAATTTTGGGCAAACTTAGTCATGTGTAATATATTGTCGCTTCATATCACAAGGGCCTTGGAATCCAGATAAAATTGCTGATAAATTTTTCAGTTTTATTTGGTGTAATGAGGCAGAAACTCTATCAGGTACTTATTGCGCCAAAAAACTTTCAAGCCCTTTTTGATAGAGCAAGTATACGCGCTAAAGTTAAAATCCGACCAGGACAGCCGCAATAAGGTAGATAAGCCCAAACGCCATCATGTCTTTAGGAGAGTTTGCTAATGAAAGTTCTTAAGTTGACGCCATTGAGTGAACGGTTACTATTTAAAAGGATATGTTCAAAAAAACTGTGTCAAATCAACTCATACATTTCATTACCAACTTCATGATGAAGTTCTGCAGTTGGATGGAAATAATCAAAAAAGAAGTAATCCTTTAGTGTTTCTTTGCTACACTCAGGGTTATAGTGAACGTCAAGTTCCCCTTTAAATATCAACTTTAAGAGTATTTTTATATTTTCTTTAAATCTCCCAATTTGGTCTGCAATGTTCGATGTGCATGCATCTTGACAATTTAAACCTTTGCTCTTGTATTCGCCAAGCATACTTTTCATTTTAGAGTTAAGATCAAATGCTTTTATTTCAAGATTTGTACTTTTCTTCATATAATCTAAGCCATTAGCCAATTTTGCATTGAAACTCTCTGTGAGCTTCGTAGCTAGTTCCCTTGCTTCTTCATCTCTATTAAAAGCTGGTATTGAGCCAACTTCAGGTGCGTTTGCAACAACTACATGCTTAACACCATGTTCATTTAGAACCTTAAGTGCATTACATATTTCACTCACTGCTTGTTCCAACACTTCTTCCGCTTTAGTATCGTCATAAGCAGTGGCAATCATAACATCATTTCCGCCGATTATGATGCAAAATAAATCTTCTTTACCTATATCTGGATGATGTTTAATTACCGCATCTAGCTGGTTAGCTAAACGAAATTTATTGAAGAAATAAGAAAAAATAGGGTCAAAAATTTCAGATGCTGTTGCACATGAAACTGCATAGTTTTGACCTTGCTGTTCGTGGCATCTACCAAAAAATGAATAACTCCACCCAGGTTTAAATTCGTCTAAATCTAAATATTTTGCTACATATTCAACAGCAGTAGGGCCATCGCTAAAAGATCCTCCTTGATAAAAAGGGTCACCAAACTTTACGCTTTTTGCAAAGGATAAATTATTTAAAATTCCAATAATTGCGCCATTATCAGATAAACTATCACCCAGAACATAAAAATTTCTATACTTTGAATTAGAATTGTCATTTTTGTTTGTCATAATATTTACCGTAGATTAGTATCCTATCATGTTGTTTTATGAGGCTCGTAAAAAAAGAAAAATAGCGGTGCAACTTTTTTACAACCCCCATTTTAAACTTTATTGTGTATTTCCTTCATATCATACCTTTTTGAAAAAACGTTTTATTTTAAAAACGCTCTGACTTTTTCTCCACTTTTTCCGGGCAAAATCAGCTTCTTCTTAACTTGACACGTATACTTAAAAGAACCCTCTAAGTTTTCTAGCGCGGCTTGGATGTTTCAACTTGCGCAGTGCTTTTGCCTCTATTTGCCTAATTCTCTCACGTGTTACATTAAAAATTTTTCCTACTTCTTCTAAGGTATGCTCCTTCCCATCTTTACCAAGGCCAAAACGCATTCTTAGAATTCTTTCTTCCTTTGGTGTTAAAGTTGCAAGAACATTGGTTGTAATGCCACGCAAGTCAGCAAGTATTGCAGCATCCTCTGGTCTGGAGACTCGCTTATCTTCTATACAATCACCGAAGGTACTACTATCATCTTTTCCTGTTGGAGCTTCAAGACTTACTGGATCCCTTGCTATTTTCATAACTTTGCGTATTCTTTCCAGTGGCATTGTCAGTTCTACACTCAATTCCTCTAACGTCGGCTCTCTCCCCATCTCATGAGTCATCTTTCTTAATGCTCTGTTGATTTTACTGATAATTTCCACCATATGAACTGGTATTCTAACTACTTTAGACTGCTCAGGTATTGCCCTAGTGATCGATTGTCTTACCCACCAAGTGCCATAAGTTGAAAATTTATATCCACGTTTGTAATCAAACTTATCCACGGCTTTCATAAGACCAATATTGCCTTCTTGTATCAAATCAAGCAGATCAAGGCCTCTTTTTGAATACTTCTTAGCAATGGAAACTACTAGCCTTAAGTTAGCCTTAATCATCTCTTGCTTTGCTTCAGAGACTTCTCGTTCGTGTTTTTGTATTCTCCTGATTAGCTCCTTAAATTCTTGCACGTTATCTTCCTGTATATGCTGCTTAATACCGTTCAAAGTACTAGCTATATGTTCAGAGTTATCGTCTATAAACCTTAAAAATTTGTTTTTTAATTCACCTGTAAAAGAGGACTGATTTTCATTGATCTTTAAAAGACTTATCTCTTTCAACTCGTGCTTTAAAAGCACGTCATCATAAACTTTATAGAAACTTTCTCTATTGATATCGTATTTTCTAGCCTCAGCAATAAGATTAGCCTCATCAAGCGTGATGGATCTATTTATCTTATAAAGTTCTTGTGTAATTCTGGCAACAGCAGCATCACTTAACTTAATTTGTAATGCCATAGACCATATTTGATTATACAAAATTTCTAGCTCATTAGAGAAATTTTTAGAATTTTTTCTTAATATCAACGCTTCATTTGTTAAAGTAATTATCTCATCCAATGCAACTATGACCTTTGGCAATAAGTCACTTTCCATTTCAAGAATAGAAACATTTAAATTGACTGAACTTATATCTTCATTATCACCGTCTTTCTCATCATCACTTTTTTTACTATCTTTCTCATCATCACTACAATACTCAGCATCTTCAGAAACATCCTCAGAATCCTCAACATCTTCAGCACTTTCTTCACTCTCTTCTTTGGGTACCACATTAAAATCAGAGTTATAAATTGCATCCAGATCTATAATTTCTCTCAGTAAGAGAGCTCCACTACTTAAATCATCACGCCATACTTTTATCACCTTTAATGTTACTGATGTTTCAATTATTGCGCGTAACATGTTATGCTTTTCAGATTCAATTTTTTTTGCTATCTCGATTTCATCTGCCCTTGACAAAAGCTTTACAGAGCTCATGTCTTGTAAATAAATCCTTACTGGATCATCATTTTGTACTAAAGTTGCAGTAACATTTGGCGATGTGTCATCATCATCAAGTTTACTATCATCACTGTTGGAAGGAACATCTTCTTCATCTTCGCTACTTTCAAGCACATTAATTCCGGAGTCCTGCAATAAAGATATAGCATCATCTATAAAGTCAGACGAAAAATTTTCATCTGATAATTTATCATTTATATCATCAAAGGTGACAAAACCACCTTTTTTTATACTTTTAGTTACAAGATCTCTGATAATTTTTTTCTTATCTTCTGCATCATTAATAGTTGACATCATTACCTTTATAGTTTATAATTTCATTCCTTATTAACAAACAAACTTACAACGAGCAAGTCTATAATTTTACTTTTAACTTGTGGCTATTTGTTACTTCATATAGTTTAAGATACTGTTAATTTATGTACACTTGTCTTGATCAATTGTTCCATACTTTTCTTCTATTTTTACTGCTATGGACAATCCAACTGAAAATGTTGCAATTCCAACCACTATAGCAGTAAGCATTAAAACATGGGGTATAGGATTGCTATATGAATAAAAATTTGAAACCAATATAGGAGGCAAGGAACTTTTTATATACCCTAGAGATATGTAAAACAACAAAACAGATGCTTGGAAGACACTTACTCCTATCATTTTCTTGATTAAATTTTTATCGTTTATAATAATATATAAACCTAGCACCATTAATATAATAATAATTGTATAATTATATAAAGTCATTGTTTTTTCCTACGAGCAAAATTTATATATATAATTAACATAGAGGAGCAGACAGTAAATGCTACACCTAATTCCACAAAAAAAATACCCAATTTTTGACCGGTTCTATTATTGGCTGACAAGATATCGTAAGATAAAAAACTTTGGCCAAGTAAAGTTGTTGCAACGCCCGTTCCTCCATAAATTAAAATACCTAACACGTTAGTCAATCTAATCACAGAATAAGGTATTGCTTTTAGAGTTGTAGATACACCAAATAGCATTGAATATAATATTATCCCGGAGGCAATAATTATTCCTGCTTGAAAACCTCCACCCGGAGTGTAATCACCGTGAAATTGTATGTATAAACCAAATAAAATGATAAAAGGTATCATCAAAAATGTTACTGCATTTAATATCGGATCTTTAATCATTTTCTTTTTCTTCTTTTAATATCAACGTTATACAAAGCGCAGCAGTAAAAACTACTATAGTTTCTCCAAACGTGTCATAACCACGAAAGCTTGCCAAAACAGCTGTCACTATATTAGGAATACCGGTAGCTTTTTCGGTATTTTCCACATAATAAGGAGCAACATGCAAGTGGATCGGAGCATTGTGGCTGCCAAAATCTGGCAATTGAATCATAAAATATGACAAACATACAGCCAGAAATAACATAAAAAAAAGCGTTATAGGGTTATGAGATAGATTTACTTTATGATTCTTTATCAAGGAGAGTGCTGCAAACGTAAAAACCGTACTGAGCCCCGCACCAACAGAAGCTTCAGTAATTGCAACATCAGGTGCATTCATAATTAAGTATATAAGCGCAATAAGTGAACTAAATACACACATTAGAACAGCACTTACGACTAAATGTCGCGAGAAGACTATAAAAACCGTAACTGTTAGTAACAACAAAAGTAGCACTACATTTAATATTTCTAACACCTTAACCTTCTTTAACAGTTTTTTTCTTAACTTTATAATAAGTGCGCGCTAAAATATAGCCATTAGTTGAGCTAGCTACCCATATTATAAGAATTAATAATATTATTTTAACAGTATTGATTGAAAATCCATTCTGCAAAGCAAAACCAATTAACAATAACGTTGCACCGCTAGAATCTGTAATACCTGCTGCATGTAACCTAGTATAGAAATCAGGAAATCTAATTACTCCCACACTTGAAATGATTACTAAACAAATGCCTAAAAATATAAGAACGGATCCTATCATAAATTATTAAAACAACATTAATCTCATTAGTGCTATAGTTGATATAAAGCTAACGCTAGCATACAACAATGCTATATCAATTAAAAAAAAATTATTCAGAATGATTGATATTGCTGTTATGAGTACAACTACTTGCGTTGAGAAATTATTGAACGCTAAAACCTTATTGTACACATCACTTGACTTAGAGACTATGCGACACAACATTACACTCATACAGAACAACAGTGTATAGATAGCAATGTGAATCATTTAAAGACTATGTAACTTCAGTAGATTTCTAAACAGATACTTCTTCATCGCCATCTTGATCATTTATTTCACCATCCACTTCATAATCTTGGCTTTCTTGACTTACATCAAGATCTGTGTTATCAGAAAAATTTAATAAATTCGCTAGCTTACTTGTATTACTGCTGTAAACATTATTCATATTTCCTTTCATGTACTCCTTGCATCTACCTACCAAAAGGTTAAATAGGTCATGAGTATCCACCTGTTTTTCTGCTATTTCATGTAAGGAAACTATGGTGTTCTTATGGTCTTTAAACTGAGCTGTTTGAACTGGATTACTTGCCCCTGTATTTAAATCATGTGTTCTTTGACTTGCCAATAGAACCAATTTGAAACGGTTACTTACCTGTTCTGTACACTTTTCTACAATAGACTCAGCCATAAGATACTACCTTAATAAGTTTTATACTATATCACAAAAAACAAGTTGTCAACTTTGTATCTATTGCGATTCAACTTCATGTTTTACTTTTTCTGCCTCAGATTTTATTTCTTGGCTTTCTGTCATCGTGATTGTTATTTCATGATCAAGTTTTTTTAGGAATCCTAACAATCGCTCTAAAGAAAAACCATCTATTTTACCATTTTTAATTTGCGATACCTTTGGCTGATCAATACCAAGTTTCTCAGCTGCAAAAGCCTGAGTCCAAGCATTTTTTTCTATAATTTTATTTATTATATAAAGCAACTTTGTTTTTATTCCTGCACTGTCTAAGTTATTTAACGATATTATTTCCATAATTTTTACACTCACATATCAATTAACTTTATTAAACATTATAACATAATATTTAATATACCAAGATATTAATATCATATAACTTGTCAATAATTATATGATATCAATATTTAAAACTTTAAGTTGATTGTATATTAATATTTCAATCAAATTTCTAGTAACTTTAAATTATCATTTTACTATCAGCCTATCTGAAAAAGTCATTTACAGAAAGAACAAGCTAAAATTACAAAGCTTGAAATACAAAAATAATTATTTTATAAATTTATCTTACATAAGAAGTTTATACTCTATATCTTAATATAGATATTTATTTAAATTTTTAAAATTTCCATTTTAATGAGAATTCTATATATTCTATTTATAATATAACTAAAATATTTGTTGCTTTTTAGCTGGAACATTATTTAGTTAGTAAGTAAAATTGTGTTGAATATGACAAAAATAAAAAAAGATGTTGCTGTTATTATGGGGAGTGAGTCAGATTACACCACTATGATCCATACCGTCGGTATGTTAAAAGCATTAGAAGTTTCACATGACATATTCATAATATCTGCACATAGAACACCAGAAAGGCTCTTCAATTTTGCTAAATCTGCACAAGAAGAAGGTTTTAAGGTTATTATAGCTGGTGCAGGAGGTGCAGCTCATTTACCTGGTATGGTTGCGTCACTAACTTGTTTACCAGTTATCGGCGTTCCTGTGCATAGTAAACAATTAAATGGGCTGGACAGTCTACTCTCTATAGTTCAAATGCCAAAGGGTGTTCCAGTTGCAACCATGTCTATAGGAGAAAATGGAGCATATAATGCTGCCATTACCGCCGTATCTATATTGTCAATTTCCAACAGTGAAATTGCAGGTAGGTTAAAAAAGTGGAGAGAGAAACAGACCAAAGAAGTAAAAGAAAAACCAGTTTCATAATAAATCTATGGCAATAATTCTTTTAGACACAAAAACCATAAACCGTATAGCAGCGGGGGAGGTGATAGAAAGGCCAGCAAGTGTAGTAAAGGAATTAGTGGAAAATGCAATAGATGCTGGAAGTTTAGAAATAGAGATCAAAATAGAAAGTGGTGGGCGTAACCTTATTATTGTGACAGATGATGGTAACGGAGTAGAAAAAAACGATTTAGAACTTGCGTTTATGCGCCATGCTACTTCAAAATTGAGCGATAGTGAGTTGATAGAAATCAAGCATCTTGGCTTTAGAGGAGAAGCTCTACCTTCAATTGCAGCAGTAAGTAGGATAAAATTATCGTCTAAGGCAAGAGAAGCAAGTGAAGCATGGTCTATAAGTTATGAAGGTGGAGAGAAAATAGGGGAGCTAACTCCTTACTCTTTATCACAAGGGACACATATTGAAGTACGAGATTTGTTTTTCGCTACCCCAAATAGACTAAAATTTCTAAAAACCGAAAGAGCAGAAACTCAAAGCATTGTTGATATTGTAAATAACCTAGCAATGATTAACTATCATATAGGGTTTACTCTCACTTCAGGTAATAAAAAGCTCTTAAAATACGCTAAGCAGACTTCGTTATTTCATAGATTGTGTGAAGTAGAAGAAGAATTTCAGGGCAATTCTTTGGAGGTCAATGAAGAAGAAGACGGCATTAAACTTACGGGACACATCTGTAAGCCGACCGTCAATCGTGGTAAGTCAACTCAGATCTATACGTTTGTTAATGGAAGGCCAATTAAAGATAATTTACTTATTGGTGCGGTTAGGTATGCATATCATGATTTTATTCCAAGCGATAGGTATCCTTTTGCAGCGTTACATTTAGAGATACCTTATGATCAAGTAGATGTAAATGTGCATCCAAATAAATCAGAAGTAAGGTTTCAGAATAAGAAGCTCATATATGAGATAGTGACAAGAGGATTAATTAAAGCGTTGTCAAGAAGGATAGGCACCTTTGATGTCATTCCAGCTAGTGACCAGAAAGCTACTAATACGATAGAGGGTTTTGTGAAAGGTTCATTATCAGATCCTTTTGATAAGTCTAATGTTCAAAAAGAATTTTACGAAAGGAGGCCAAGTCCTTTTGAAAATCAACTAATAAAAGAATTTGCCTCTCCAAATGAAAAAGCAAAAGGCTTATCAGAACAGTCAAAATCGTTTAATTATACCGGCATACAGAAATTCCCAGCACAAGCGGAGGCTATGGTTCTAGAAAAAAAGGTGTTAGAGCAAGTTGATTTGATAGAGAGCCACCCACTCGGGTTTGCACGCTGTCAGGTCTATAATACTTACATTATTGCCGAGGTAAGAGACAAATTGATTATAGTCGACCAGCATGCAGCCCACGAAAGACTAGTATATGAATGCCTAAAACAAAAATCAAGTATAAAAAGACAAAAACTACTTCTTCCTGAAACGGTTGAAATCAAAAATCAAGCTGGAATGGAGATGATTGAAATCTATAAAGATAAGTTATTTGAAATGGGTTTTGATATTGAAATCAAATCAGAGAATAAAGTGATAGTAAAAGAAATCCCTGCAATTTTGGGAGCAATAGATGTGAAAGAGATGCTAATTAATATAGTGGGTAGATTAACGGAAATAGAAGATACATTGCCAGTAGAGGATAAAGTGAACAAAATATTGGCTACTATCGCTTGTCATGGATCAATTAGAGCAGGCAGGAAAATGAGATTAGAGGAGATGAATGAGTTGCTGAGGCAAATGGAAAAAACCCCATATTCCGGGCAATGCAACCACGGAAGACCAACTTATATAGAAATGAAACTCAGTGATATTGAAAAACTGTTTGAGAGGAGGTAATGAGGTTGCCATAAATATGTAAGTGCTCCTTCCTCGTCATCCAAGTAGCTCATAGAAACGGATTAAACGAAAAAACTTGCTTGACACCCTTTGCCAGCCCCCTTATCATGAAAACTGAAGCTATTTATTTATCTTCTCTGTACAGATTAAATGACAAAAAAACTCAACGTATTTGGCGTCTCATGTTTAATTTTTTGCACTATGTGCACCTTATGTCTTTATCAAATTTCTAGGTTTTTACCTACACAAGCTGAAATACGCTTATAAAGCATTTAAAACATCAAAAAACGCCAACTTAAAAAATGGATAGTGAATAACTAGCTACCCTAGGGTTTCTTTTGCCTTTTTTTCTGTTTAGTAAATTTCTTAACGTTTATAATTTAGATTAGTTGCAGCTTAAAAGCAGCTAAATCGCGGTTATTAAGCGTTTAGAATAAAAAAACGCCATACTTGAAAGTATAATGTAAGTAATTAGCCAACCACGGGGTTTCTTTTGCCTTTTTTTTATCTGGTAAATTTCTTAATATTTATAGCTAACATGAACAAACATTTGAGAGTAACTTCCGCTAGTAGGGTGTCATCCCAGTGCTTGACACTGGGATCCAGCCTTCCTGCAATCTCATCGAAAACGTTGTAACCACTTTCTATGCTAGTTTGCTTGTGAGCAACCTGGATTCCAGTGTCAGCTACTTTCATGACACCCACTGGTGAGTCAAGCCAAAAACGTTTGTACAGCTATGTGTCAAGGCACTGGGATGACACCCTGACAACCGTCATCCCGCTGCTTGTTAGCGGGATCTATGCTAAAAGATACCGCGAATGAATCGCGGTATGACGGTCTGCGGCAGTATGACGGTTCGCGGTGGCATGACGATAAGCCTCGTCATCCCGCTACTTGTTAGCGGCTAAGAGATACCGCGGCGGTATGACGGTTCGTGGTGGAATGACGATAACCTCGTCATCCCGCTACTTGTTAGCGGCTAAGAGATACCGCGGCGGTATGACGGTGTAGATGATGGTTAAGTAATTCGTCATTCCCCTACGTGTTAGCGGGATCTATGCTAAAAGATACCGCGAATGAATCGCGGTATGACGGTCTGCGGCAGTATGACGGTTCGCGGTGGCATGACGATAACCTCGTCATCCCGCTACTTGTTAGCGGCTAAGAGATACCGCGGCGGTATGACGGTGTAGATGATGGTTAAGTAATTCGTCATTCCCCTACGTGTTAGCGGCTGAGATACCGTGGCGGTATGACAATAAGCTCGTCATCCCGCTGCTTGTTAGCGGGATCTATGCTAAAAGATACCGCGAATGAATCGCGGTATGACGGTCTGCGGCAGTATGACGGTTCGCGGTGGCATGACGATAAGCCTCGTCATCCCGCTACTTGTTAGCGGCTAAGAGATACCGCGGCGGTATGACGGTTCGCAGCGGCATGATAATAACTTCGTCATCCCGCTGCTTGTTAGCGGATGAGATACCGCGGCGGTATGACGTAGAAGCTATACTTTTATACTCACCAACTCAGCTGGATCCAAGTAGTCAGGGCACTGGGATGACACCCTTTCCCAGTCTATCAAATTACAATGCTTGTACAGTTATGGAATTGTGCAATAGGCACAATTTAATATAAAAAGCTTTGCTTTTTGAAATTTTGGGTTATAATTAACTTAAGATATTTCAGTAGGAAATTTATTGTGAATAGAAAGGAAGCTTTAAAAATATTAGGTTTTAGTGAGGGTGATAATCCTGAAAAATGGGAATTGAAAGAAAGACATCAGGAGAAATGGTCTTTCACTTATAGAGAATTAACAACTGCATTCGACTCTCTTTCAGAACAATTTATCGGTCCAGATTCCAGGCCTTTTGACTATGTCGATTTAGATGATGATATTAACTCTCTTAGTGATCTACAGTCTGTTTTCGGTTCTGCTACCTTTAGCAACGATATAGAATACCTAAAGAAGCTTTTTTCTAAGTTCAAGAGTAGCAAAAATGGACAATTTGGTGATTATATAAATCAACCTTATGAAGGGGAAAATCTATTATATCGTGCTGTATCGAGTAGAAATATTGAAATTGTAGAGCTTTTCTTAAAAAATGGTGCAGATCCTAATACAAAAATTAATGGACCATACGTATGGGATAGTGAAGTTGAAAAATTATTAGTCGAGTATGGGAAAATCGATAAATCCAATGTATTTCATCAGTTAGTTTTTGCAGTTCTAATAAGTTGTGTTGCTTTTGCGATGTACTCTTCATGTGATGCCTCTTTCTCATGTTATGCGGGAGTGGCAGCATTTGCTCTTGCTGGAGTTCTTCTTGTTGCAAAAACTATACATGATGTGTTTTATGTACAAACAAAATGGCCTTCTCCTAATTTTGATGAAGTTAATGCTGAACAAGTAATAAATAATGTTGAGGACAATTCTAAAAGAATTGACAATGCATTAGCTTAATCACAACTGTACGAGCATTGTTATTTAAGAGCAATCTCCACCAAGAAGGGTGTCATCCCAGTGCTTGACACTGGGATCCAGACTTTCCACAATCTCATCGAATTTAACATAAATTAGCTACTTTCTATGCTAGTTTGCTTGCCCACAAGCAAACTTTCCTGGATCCCAGTGTCTGGGCACTGGGATGACAGGAGAAAGTGCTGCCGTCGTAAAGGAACCAGTGTCAGCTACTTGCATGACACCATTTGCTATGCAGTAATCTTTATGCTAATTTTACTAAAAATTATAGTATTTTAGATATAATTACAATATCTAAGTTTAAGGTATAGGGATGAACCCTACAATCAAGAGAATTTTCAATATTTTTCTTATAGTATTATTTATTTCTTTTTCTCATGTTGGGAGTGCTGCTGCTGACACTAATGCTGACACAACTGCTCAAGTAATATGTAATATTATTGGCTACGTTTGGGGAATAGGCGGACCGCTTATGACCGTAGTGATAATAGGTGCAGCTTTGCTTGCGATATTTGGTAGAATGCCATGGCCAGCTCTTTTTGCGCTAGGTGTATTTTGTGCTGTATTTTTCGGTGCTAAAGCTATTGTCACGAAAGTAATGGCTAGTATAAACACTACAGATGCTTCTTTTATGGAACGATGTGGAATAGGAGATATTACAAAAAAGAACTAATAGGGTTGTTTTTTTCTAAAACAGACCTGATACACGGCTTCAACTATATCTTCCACTTGCGGTAATGCTTTTTTTTCCAGATTTGCAGCGTAAGGTAAGGGGATGTCCTTGCCAGTTACGCGTATAACTGGAGCATCAAGGTAGTCAAATCCTTGTTCCATGACAACGGCTGACAGCTCTGCTCCTATTCCTGCAAATGGCCATCCTTCTTCTACACTAACTAACCTATTAGTCTTCTGAATAGAGTTAATAACAGTTTGAGTGTCAAGTGGTCTTAAGGTTCTGAGGTCAATAACTTCAGCTTCTATGCCCTCATCAGAAAGTAAATCTGCTGCATTTAAGGCATCCATTAATTTTAATGAGAAAGCAGTGATAGTTACATCCTTTCCCTCTCGTATAACAGCAGCTTTGCCTATCTCAAGTAGATAATCTTTATTTGACAGCTCAGAGTCAGAAACTTCATGTTCATGTCCGTAAGCTATTTCGTTTTCTAGAAATATTACCGGATTAGGGTCACGAATTGCA
Source organism: Wolbachia endosymbiont (group A) of Apoderus coryli (assembly GCF_947251615.1). Classification (NCBI taxonomy): domain Bacteria; kingdom Pseudomonadati; phylum Pseudomonadota; class Alphaproteobacteria; order Rickettsiales; family Anaplasmataceae; genus Wolbachia; species Wolbachia endosymbiont (group A) of Apoderus coryli. The sequence goes on from NZ_OX366367.1 coordinate 1,356,906, forward strand.
GCTTTAAGCAGACCTCTGCAATCGGAGGCAAAATAGGGTGCTATTACTTTTAACCCCGGTATATGCGAATACCAAGATGCAAAGCATTGAGAGTGTTGTGCAGCAACTCTTGCTGCAGCGCCATTTGGTCCACGAAATACTACAGGGCATCCAAGTTGTCCGCCTGACATATAATTTGTTTTTGCTGCGGAATTCACAATTTGGTCAATAGCCTGCATAGAAAAATTAAAAGTCATAAACTCGACTATTGGCTTTAATCCAGCAAATGCCGCTCCAACAGCAAGGCCAGCAAATCCATGTTCGGTAATAGGAGTATCAACTACTCTGTTTTCTCCAAACTCTTTCAGTAATCCTTTCGTTACTTTATAAGCACCATCATACTCTGCAACTTCTTCACCCATGATAAGCACATCAGGGTCGTTTTGCATCTCTTCTCTGATTGCTGTGCATAAAGCTTCTCTTACACTTAAGGTTGCCATTTATAAACTTTTGTAGACTTTAACTAAAGTAACTATATCAGAATTACTAGGAAGCGTACAAATTAAGTTTTACAAACATTATGTTGCTTGAATATCTACTTCTTTTAATTCAGTGATGGGTAAGGTCAGTGCTTCATTCTATAACGCAAAACCCATACTTACCAAACCCAATGCATTACTTGCAATTAAGTTTTCTAGATTCCAGTGTCAAGCACACAGCTGTACGAACATTTGTTTGCAAAGGCAGTATGTTAAGTGTTATAGCCGATTTTGCCTCAAACACAAAGGTGTCATCCCAGTGCCCTACTGCTAGATCTGTGCGAACTTTTCTTTATAATAGTTTTAATATAATACAAAACCAGCCATTTTAGCCCACTTTTACCACATTTAGATATGAACTTGTATCTTGAACTGAAAAAACAAACTGATTTCCTTTTATTCTCTCCATAGTTTCTTTATAATGGGAAAAATAAATTTCCTTATCCTTAAGCTTTTCATTGCTTGTATGCACCCTTGGCTTCTTTCCATCTACTACAGCTTTGATTCAGATGCCTTACCCTCTATACAATAGCTTGTTTCAATAAGTCTCTTATTAAGCCTTACATCCCCCAAGTTAACGTATTTTAACTCTCTTTCCAGCCATTTATCCCCTAAGCCATCTGTATATTGCACATTTGTACTTACTTCATTCATTTTGGTCCCAATTTTATTTAATATCTATCTTACTCACTTCTTATATTTGTGGGTAAAAGTGAGCTGGTGAATATGCTGGAAGGTACAACAAATGACAGCCAAAAGACTCTATTAATGACTTTGTTTTAGGAGTCTTATGAAATGTAGCATTATCCATAACTATCACGCTTTAACTGTGGCAGTAATATCTCACGCATTAAATACTTCTTTCTCCCGTGAAAGTTATTGGTGCAATGAACTTCTCATCCGCCTATTATACTTACTCTCTCTCGCTTTTTTCCAGAGCATATATTTTTTCTCCTTTTGGAGCTCGTCCATATTCTCGGTATAATCTATTATCAACTCCTGCTTCATCTATATATAAAATGCTAGAGTGGTCTATTTTTGAGATTTTATCGGTAAAGCGCTGCCTATCTTCTTGACTACGTTCTGTGACTTTTTTTTAAGGTTATTTTTAGCTGTTTTAACCTATACCAAATTGAATTTATTCCAAATCCTAGATTTTGTTTCATTTCTGCTAGCTGGGTGTTTTTTGACATATTCTTTGAGTACTTCTGGATCTATTTTTCGAATAAAACTTCCATTCTTTCCTGCCTCCAGGCTCTCACCGTTTCCTTTCTTTTTCAGCCATCTGTACAAGGTTGCAATTCCTATTTCTAGAAGATCTGCTACTTCAGATTTTGACTTCCCTCTTTCCACCAAAGAGATAGCTTTCTCCCTTAAGTCTACACTGTATGCCATTACTTACCTCATATTTCATTAATTCCATATTATACCTTTATCATTTGTTTTGGGAAATACTATAGTAGCGGAATGACGAATTTGTTGCTTATCGGATTGTAGGTAAACTTTTGGCTATAGGTTCCAGCATCACGCGCTGAAATGACAGGATTTCGAAGTAAATCTAATCTATTTTCTCTTGATGAATAAACCTGAGTGAAGTATAGTAGCAATGCGTTTATATAGATTCTAATGAATAGTTTAGTTTTGGTTTATACAACTTTTTCAAATTTTGAAGAAGCTAAAACTGTTTCTGAAGAATTGTTAAACGAGAAATTAATTGTATGTGTCAATATATTTCCCGAAGTGAATTCTCTGTATTTATGGGAAGGTAAAATTAGTAATAGTTGTGAAGTAGTAGCAATTATGAAGAGCAAAAATGATCAAGTTGATAAAATTGTAGAAAAAATCGAAGCAATGCATTCTTATGATCAGCCAGCTATTGCTGTGATGTCCATAGAAAAAGCAAATAAATCTTTTACTAATTGGGCTAATAGTGTTATTGATGTAAGTAGTATTGGGGTGTAGCCAAGTGGTAAGGCAGCGGTTTTTGATACCGCCACGCGAAGGTTCGAATCCTTCCACCCCAGCCATGTTGAAGTGGGTGTAAAATGATATCACTTTTCTATAGATTAAGATTATTAAATTATATATTAGGTAGTCTAAAAGATATAACTGTGAAACTGTTTCTCTTCACAATGTATCTTTATATATCCAGCATTATGCTCATGTTTCTCAGCAATGGTTTTTGGTATGCTGTAGAATTTGGCTCTTTCAAAAATGCGTTTTACCGTTTGTTTCAATATTGCAAGTGGTATTATGAAAACAGGGAAGATCTCGGTTACGGAATTTCTATTCGAATATTAGTGGCGTTTCTTACTCCGCATTTTCTCTATAAGTTGTTCCTTAGCACAGGCTGGAAGTCCTTTTTAAAGGAAAAGATAGTGCAGATACTCAAGTTCATAATCACAAGAAGAAAAAAGGGTAGTGAGTTCAGTAACAGTAGTAAACCAAGTAGCAGTAGTTATAGTGATAAGAATAATTACAGCAATAACAGTGGTAACAATGAGCATCATGCTCAAGATGCAGAGCGGAAAGTAAACATGATAAAGCAGCTATTAGTCAAAGATATAGAGAAAACTATAGATAGGAGATTGCATGATATTTTTTTCGGTAAAAGGAGTAAACCTCATTGAGTATATAAAAAGGCTTTATCTAGTAAGGCTTTTTAAGATTGGCTGTATTTTGTTTTTTACGTATACCGGATCACAATCAGCCAATATACATGTGTGCACAAAATCTTGACTAAAGTCTGACAACCAAGAAATTGCTTTACGTTTTTCCACCAAGCTTTCTGTTTTTTTACAGTTACTTGCTGCATCAGTCATTGCCTGTGCTATCACTGATTTCCACAGTATACAGTACCGTTGTATATCATCTGACGTACTGTTTGCTTCGTAATGGTGAAAAAATTCTTTGAAATTGAAGTTGTTTGACATGATGATACCTCTTTGGATTGAAATTTGAAATGATTTGAGTTTATGTCGCCACAGCAGATCCCGCTAACAAGTAGCGGAATGACGAGTTACTATACCGCCGCGAACCGTCATACCGCCGCGGTATCTCTAGATCCCGCTAATAAGCAGCGGGATGACAGCAGTCCTACGTCATACTGCCGCGGTATCTCGGCCGCTAACAAGCAGCGGGATGACAGCAGTCCTACGTCATACCGCCGCGGTATCTCAGCCGCTAGCACGTAGCGGGATGACGATTGTCAGGCCAGCGCCCCATAAGTGTTGAAAGTAACACAAAAAAGACATAAAGAACTATTATTGCAAGAAAAAGGAGGCAATAATGGATCAAATAGAAAGAGTACTAAATTTAATAAAAGATGAGGATTTAGAAAGGCTAGGAAAATTAAGTGAAGTAGATAAATGTAATACTAAATTGTTGGGCAAGATTATATTTAAAGGTCTAATGAAGTTAATATTAATGGGGCAAAAAACAAGCCTAAGAGCGCTAGAAATGGTAATAAACAGGTGTATAATGGATAAGAATAGCGATAAAAGTACAGTAACATACAGTGGTTTGTCAAAAAGGTTAAAAGTTATAAATCCAGAATATTTTAAGGGAGTATATATTGATTTGATGAGCAAGATTAAAAAGCTATTACCCCAAAAAACATCAAATAACTTACATAAGTTTGATTCGACGATCATAAATTTATCGGGATATCTCATAAAAGATGGGCTAAAAATAGGCGGTAAAAGTAACGACAGTCAAGTTAAAGTGAGTGTAGGATTAAAGGATCAATTGCCGACAAGTATAAGATTTTGTAAAGGACAAGAAGAAAGTAGTGAAGATATAGCATTAGTGAGAGCAATTAATGAAGCTAAAGTTGAAAAAGAGGATATTTTATTATTTGATAGAGGAATCAGAAAAGTTGGAACTTTTGCCGAATTTGATGAAAAGGAGTACAAATTTATCACAAGAGTTAAAGTAGGAAGAAAACATGATGTTATAAGCAGGAACAAAGTTATAAGAGAACAAAAATCGGATGGATCAGAGATTTTAGAAGATATAATAGTTAATCTTTATCGTGCACGAGGTAAAGTGGCAATGATCTACGGCTAATAAAAATCAGAAATAAAATTGGAGATGAAATATGGTTTTTGACAAACTTGTTTGAAATGCCAGCTTATGAAGTAACAGAGCTATATAGGCGCAGATGGGATATAGAAGTGTTCTTTAAATTTATAAAGCAAAATCTTGGATATAAGCACTTTTTAAGCCATACTATGAATGGCATGAAGGTGTATATTTACATGATCTGCTTTGTTATTTCTTGTTTATAAAATCAAAAATAATCTACATGGGTTCAAAATAGCATTACTGCAATTCACATTGGATCTAAATGACTCTTTTATACGTTCGATTGTTTTACTGTCGGGAGGTAATTTACATGCCGTTGATCATCTCATATCACGTTATTTTTGATACTTTCAACACTTATGGGGCACTGGGATGACACCTTCCTGCCCAGTTCATGTTAGCTATAAATACTAAGAAATTTACCAAATGAAAAAAAAGGCAAAAGAAGCCCCGTGGTTATTATCCGCTTTAAAATATTGGCGTTTTTTATGTTTTAAACGCTTGACAAGCGAGATTAAGCTGCTTTTAATTGCAACTAACCTACGCTGCAAATGTTTAAGAAATTTACCAAGCAGAAAAAAAGGCAAAGAAACCCCGAGTTAGCTAGTCCTTTACTATCTTTGTCGAGTATTGGCATTTTTTGATGTCTTGTAACGCTTTATAAGCGCGTTCAGCTTATTTAGATAAAAATCTAGATGTAGATGAAGTTTTGTAAAGACATACAGTATCTATATACTGCAAAAAATTGAACATAAGACGCCGATACATTAAGTAATCCTTACCTTTTAATCTGCAGATTGGCGAAAGCAAATACAATAGCTTCAGTTTCATGATAAGGGGGCTGGCGGAGTTTGTCAAGGAAGTTTTTCGTTTCTGCGGGCTACTGAATAACGGCTACAATGTTTGTACAGCTATGTACATAGCGCTGAAACCCAAAAAAAGAACCAAGTAGCCTTGGCTACTTGGATAACAAAAGGTAATGCAAGAAATCTATTGGCTCTCGTATACCTTAGTGAAACTTAACAAGTTTATCTATAGTTTTAGTGATGATTCTTGGAGTATCCGGAGAAACTGCTGAGCTCAGCCTATTTAACCGCTCTATAGCAAATTCGCTGTTCTCATTTGTTATGAAATCACATAAAATATTTTCTATATCCTTAGTAACACTTTCATGCTTCCTCAGAGGATGATTATGTGGATACCTATTGATGGTTCTGATGCTAGAATACTCAACAAAAGCTTGATCCTTAAAAGCAAGTTGTCTCAATTTCTCTTTGAATTTTCCTTCTTCCTCTTTTGCTAAAAGGCGGGACTTTATCAGTGATTTTATAATCAAATTTATAGCTTGATGTATTTCAGAATGCACTATAACTTTAATAGTATTTTCCTCTACTATACAATCATAAATACTTTTTTCGCTCTTTAATGACTCTATAAGCGTTCTGCTATTTTGTGAATTCAATTCCAAATTCTCTTCACTCATAGGAGTTATTATAAAGGTATTCTTATTTACTCTGATGTTAAATTGTGAAAATCCTTCAGAAAAGGAAAATGCTACATCCTTAGATTCAAGTGCGTGATTGCATGCAGAAAAAAGGGTATGTGCTATAACATTGCTGGGCACCTTCATTCCATGTTTACTCAGGTGGTTCAATACATTTTCAACCTCATGATATGTAAAGTCTGTATCTTTTAGCAATTCAACAACTTCTATGCCGTTGTGCTGCTTATACTCTATTCTCACTTCTTCTGTAAAAAGTGTTTTAGCTGCTATATGTTTATCAAGCACTGTGAAAATCTTGATGAAATTCTCTAAATCTTGTTTGTTAACTAATTCGATACTAATTAAGTTTCTGCTAATAATTGAAATATTTTTTGTCATTTTTTCCCACTAAAAAAACTCACTAAATGAATTGTATTTTTAATTCATTAAGAATTGTTTAAAGTGAGCATACTAGCTTTTCACTCGTGCATTACATGACAATGAAAGCGAGATAAAAATTATATAAAATCATCGCGTAGTACAACGCCTTCTTCATATTCGTCATTGCTACTTGTGTAGGTTGTGACATCAATGTGATTGTCATTATTATTTAGCATATCATCCAACTTTCCTTCTTTTTCAAGATCCATCAATTTGTCACACCCCCCAATGTGCTTATCGTTGATAAAAATCTGTGGAACTGTTCTAACGTTATACTTTGATTTTATGTCGTTAAATAGATCTGAGTTTTTGAGCACATCGATTTCTTCATATCTCACACCTTTTTTATCCAGCAACTCTTTTGCTTTTTTGCAGAATGGGCAGTGCTGCTTTACATATATTATAACTTTTCCTTTAGTATTTTTCACAATTTATCTCCGTAGCTTACTAAAATATAGTTATTATATATAAGAAACATGTAAAAACATCAAATTGTATGAAAATTATTTATAATTGTGAGCAAGGGATAGAAAATAATATAGCACTGACCTTCGGAAATCTCGATGGCATTCATTTAGGACATGAATTTGCAATTTCCACTCTAAAGAAGGTAGCACAAGAAAGAGGATTACCCTCCGCAGTTTTAACTTTTGAGCCTCACCCATCAACTGTTTTATTTGGTAGAAACAATTTTAGGTTAATAGACCAAGAACAAAAAAAGGAACTGATCAGCAGCTATGGTATAGATTACTTGTATATTATTAATTTTAATAGAGGTTTTTCTGAGGTTAGCTGCGATGACTTTATCAGTAAGATTTTAATAGATAAATATGGCGCTAAACACATAATTGTCGGAGAAAATTGCACTTTTGGTCATAAACGATTGGGTGATATATTAACTCTAGAGAAATATTCTGAAACATATGGATACTCTTTGACTAAATTAGAGCCATTAATAATTGACGGCAAAATTTGCTCTTCTTCTTCAATAAGGGAGTATGTACAGAGGGGCGAAATAGAAATTGCTAATAAATTGCTCGGCAGACCTTATCAAGTTTCTGGTGTTGTGACAAAAGGTGCATGTAGAGGTAGAGAAATAGGATTTCCAACCATAAATATTCCTATAGAAGATTGCATGATAAAACCAAAATTTGGTACATATTACGCTAAAGTGATGTTTTCTGATAATAACCCAAATTGGTTATATGGAGTAGTCAATATTGGTATGAGACCTACATTTAAGGATCTGAAAAAGCCCATAATAGAAATGCACATATTCGATTTTGATGAAGACGTATATAATCATAAAGTCAACATACAACTTTTAAAATTCATAAGGTCAGAAAAAAAATTCCATAGTATTGAGGAGTTAACAAAACAGATAAATTATGATATACTTAAAGTTTGTAGGTTACAGGCAAATTTATGAAAAAGTTATGCTTAATTGTTATATTAATTATAGTATTGATTGACCAAACGAGCAAATCGTACATAAACTCATTGATTGATGAAGGAGAATCAATTGAGATCACTAGCTTTATAAAGCTAGTTGAAGTTTGGAATTCAGGTATTAGTTTTGGAATGTGTAGCGCTTTACCACATGGCGGTTTCTTTTTTTCAGCAGTTTCAATACTAATAATTGGTATACTTGCATACTTGATATACAAGTCTGATGATCAGTCAACTTACCTTGGTTTTTCTCTGATGATTGGTGGAGCAATCGGAAACGTAGTTGACAGGATCTACTGGGGAGCTGTATATGATTTCATATATTTTCATATTGATGATTGGTATTGGCCAGCCTTTAATTTAGCAGATTTATCTATAGTTTGTGGAATGTTTACATTGCTATATAAGTGGTATATATACGATATGCTTATTTCTAAACAAAATGAGGAATAAAATAATTATGTTTACATAATGTTGACATCGCTATATAAGTGGTATACATATGATATGTTTATTTTCAAACAACAATGAGGAATAAAATAATTGTTTTTATATTAGGTCGAAATAATGCTTCATAAGTTTTTTAGTTTTCTTATACTACCTGTACTTTTTTTTACTTGCTCAATTTCTTTGAAGGCTTTGAGCATAGAGCACGACATAAAACATGCTAAACTCAGTAATGGACTAGATGTTTATGTTGTTCCTAATCATCGGATTCCAGCCGTTTTACATGCAGTAATATACAAAGTTGGGGGAATGGATGATCCAATCGGCAAAGCAGGATTGGCTCACTACTTTGAACACTTAATGTTTAAAACTACAGGAAAGTTTAAAGACATAGAAGCCACTATGAGTAGCATTGGGGCTAAATTTAACGCGTTTACCACTAAAGAATATACCTGTTATTATGAGTTGGTCCCCAAAAAAGATTTACCACTGGCAATGGAAGTTGAAGCAGATAGAATGGGCAGCTTTAATGTTACTCAAGACAAAATAGATAGAGAAAAAAACATCGTATTAGAAGAAAGAAAGATGAGATTTGATAACCAACCTCATAACTTGTTATGGGAAGAAATGGATAGTGCATTTTACCGTACTGGCTATGGTAGATCTGTTATTGGCTGGGAGAGCGATATCAAAACTTACAATCAGGATGACATAACGAGGTTTCATAATAACTATTATCACCCCGGCAATGCAATATTACTGATTGTGGGTGATGTGGAATTTGATGAAGTAGTGAAATTAGCAGAAGAAAAATATGGCGAAATTAAAGCTAAGCCTGTAATGAGACATTACCCAAATCAGGATCCAGTGCATAATGCAGGTTTATCGGTGATTTTAGAGAGCACTGAAGTAAAAGAACCAGTTTTATATTTTCGTTATCGTGTTCCTTTATTTGAGCACATAAATGAAGCCTCTGCTGCTCATTTAGCGGTTGACATTTTAGGTGGCGGCAAATCCAGCAAACTGTATAAAGATTTGGTTTTAGATAAAGATGTGGCAGTATCAGTGTTTGCTTATTATAATAGCCTAGCTTTTAGTGATGGCTACATTGATATTATGATAATTCCAAAAAGTGGCGCTAATTTAGATATTGTTGAAAGAGAGTTAGATAATACTATTAATGGCTTCGTATCTAAAGGGGTGACGAGCGAGGAATTACAAAGCTCAAAATATAGATACAAAGCAGCACAGTTTGATAATCTATCTGACTTAACTCATATAGCAATGTTTTATGTGCCGCACCTAGCACTTGGCATTCCACTTGATGAAATAGATATTTCATATAGCAAGATTAATGATGTCAATCTAGAGGATGTAAATAATAAAATCCGTGCTATTTTTTCTGCTAATAAGTTAATTGGTCGTTTATTACCAAAAGGAGATAATAATGAGAATAAGTAAAATTATATTTCTATTTTTTTTCTGTCTAGGCTTTAATTTACAAGCAAGTGGTAACCTAAATATAGAGGAGGTCACCACCCGTAAAGGATTTAAGTTTTTATTTGTAGAAAATCATGATTTGCCAAAAGTTTCACTCAATATATCGTTCAAAGATGCAGGTTACGTGTATGAGAATGCGGAAAAACAAGGGCTTACTTGGTTTACTTCTTCTGTAATTCAAGAAGGGGCAGGAAAAAATGATGCCAAAGATTTTGCGAAAAAGCTTGAAGATAAAGGGATTAGTTTAAATTTTATTGCTGATTTAGAAGCATTTAGGGTTTCATTAAATACTTTGTCTGACAATCTAGAGGAAGCAATTTCATTACTGAGCGATACTATAATGCGTCCTAAAGTTGACCCTGAAGGGTTGAATAGAGTTTTCGAGAAAGCCAAAGTTGATTTTAATAATCTTGAAAAAAATCCTTTTTTTGTTGCTGAAAAAGAATTGGGAACGTTGTTATTTAAAAAGCACCCTTACTCAAAAAGTGAATATGGAACTCTTGATACTATAACAAATATTACTAGAGACGATGTTTTAACATACATAAAGCGCAATTTTGCTAAAGATAACATAGTTATCAGTGTTGCTGGTTGTGCAAAAAAAGAAGAAATTATTACGCTATTAGATAAATATTTATCTAAATTGCCGTCAAAAAGATCAAAAGTTAGAAAAATACCTGTAAAAAATAATTTTGGTTCTGCAGAAAGTAAGAATATTTTTATGGATATACCACAGAGTGTGATACTTTTTGCTCAAAAAGGTATAGCTTATGAAGATCCTAATTATTATAACGCTCGTGTCTTAATTGATGCACTTGGTGGCATGAGGCTGAATTCAATATTAATGACAGAACTGAGGCAAAACTTGGGTATTACTTATGGTGTTTATGCAATGATTATTCCCAATAAACATGGGAACATTATAGCTGGAAGTATTAATACTGATAGTTCTACTGCTGACAAAGCTATATCAGCAGTAAAAGATACATTTAGCAGAATAAGAAAGGAGGGAATTGACGAACAATTGTTCAAGGATGCAAAAATTGGCTTGGTAAATAATCTTGTCCTTTTCCTGTCCAATAACACAAATACAGCAATGCTGCTCGATAATATGCAGATAAATGATCGTGATGTTAACCGTATAAATAATCATGCGAATATCATTAATGATGTTAAATTAGAGGAAGTAAACGAACTGGCAAGTTCTTTACTGGAACCCGAAAATTTATTTTTTGTTGAAGTTGGAAAAAACACTCAAAGTCAATAATGAATACTTTCTGCTATTGATCTTACTGCTTCTACATAACACTTATGCTCCTCAGCTAGAATGCGTTCTGAAAGGCTTTGAATATCATCAGCTGGTAACACTGGCACAGCAGCTTGAGCAATTATGGCTCCAGCATCAACTTCAGGAGTGACATAATGTACAGTACAACCTGTAATTTTTACACCTGCTTTTAGAGCTTGCTCTTGAGCGTTTAGACCTTTAAAAGACGGAAGTAAAGAGGGATGAATATTTATAACCTTGTTATGCCATTTACTCAGAAAATCAGCTTTGAGAATTCTCATAAACCCTGCAAGGCAAATTAAATCAACCTTATGTTGAACAAGTATTTTGTGAATTTTATCAGCATCAAGTGGTTTATTATTAACAACAAACGCTGGGATTCCTGCTTGCTCTGCTGTTTTCAGACCAGCAGCTTCGCTATTATTTGTGATAACACATGCAACTTCTGCGGGAAAATTCTGATCTTGACATGCTTCTATCAAGGCCTGCATATTTGATCCCCTGCCTGAAATTAGTATTCCGAGTTTTATCTTTTTCATTGTAGCACAGTTAATTTAAAATTTAGTTAATACTAACAAAACAGCTCAAAAGGAAAACTTATTTTATAGCAAAGAAGGCAGACTAAACTCTTTATATAAGTGGACCTCTAATTTTGGACCTCACTGGACAACACAAAAATAACGAATAGCCCCATGTATCCAGCTTAAACTAGCTTTAATGCTTAGATATTGTGCTATTTTTGTATAATATACCACTATAAGTATATATTTTTGTAATCGCGTTATTATTTATTTAACAAAGTATTAGTATAATTTATTACACTGGATTAAATGGAGAAAGTTCAATGAGTAAATTACCGAACAATGCAAAAATAGGTAAATCTCAGGTTACTCAGTGGGAGGTAATAAAAAATTGTGAATATGCTGATAATTGCTTGTCAAAAATAGTAACTTTGTACGTTATTAGAATAACTCAGCTATCAGATTTTTATACGAGTGACGAACCTGAAATTAACACTGTTTTAGCAAGAATAAGCGTGACAAGTGAAAATGTATTTTTAAACAAGGCTACTACTATTGAAGTTATGGAAGGTATTTTTCCGTATAAATTTAACAGCAAGAAGAGAAATAACATATTAAGGTTAGAAGATTTATATAATTATTTATGTTCTATTGTTAATAATAGCCTTCCAAAAGAAATGCTTGAAAGTCTTGTAAGGGAATATAAGGATGCTGTTAACTTATTTAAAGCAATTACTTAACTGAACGTAGTATTTTTAAGATTCTACTTTCTATTTCAGAAATGCCACTTTCAAGATCTTTATCTATCAAACACATGGTAGACAAATACGTTTTTTGCTTGCTTTCAACATTGATAGTTAAAGTTCCGGGAGTGATTGTAACTGAACTAGCAAATAATGCAATGCTTTCATCATTATGCCCTTTGCATTTTCTTAGGATAATGATCGGTTCAAGCTTAGATTTGAGTTGTAGCACCTTTTTTGTTACATAAACACTTGATAAAATGATTTGGTACATTAACCATGGTATATAACTCACGAGCTTATAAAACGACAGTCTACTCGTACCATTTAAAATCTGACTCAGAGCGCTTTCAGCGTTTATCAACCGTCTAAAGATAAACAATGTGAATATAGAGGAAAACACTCCACAAAAAATAAAGAACGGCTCAAAATAACCAGACAGTATAATCCATAGAACAAATAAAGTTATAAACGACAGAGAAAAAAATTTGATTTCCTTCCTAAAGTTGAGGTTTTTCATAGTCTGTAATATAACTTAAATGACTCTTTAAGGAAAGATAATAACGAATATTTAGGTTCTTGACTTCTATGTTAAAAGATATAACAACTAAGTTATGCATTTTAAGTGAGGAAGTTATGAAATATGACGAATTTATGGGAATATTAAAAGAAATAGATAGCCTTTTAGATTTGAGCAAGGACAATATAGTTAAAAAAATAAAAGCTGAGTTACAAAAAAAAGATTCAGGTTTATGTCAAGAGTGGGAAAAGAGTAACCCTGACAACGATAGTAGACCTAACATAGATCACAAATTCACTATATCTCGTGATCAAAATTATGGGGAAGTCACATTGTTGCATCTTGCTTCTTATGGGAACTGTGCAAAGGTAGCAAAAGCTCTGATTGAAAACGGGGCAGATGTTAATACAGAATATGATAATAAAATTACTTCTTTACATATTGCTGTTCACTATGGCCACAAAGATATAGTAGACATTCTAATCGCAGAAGGAGCAAAGGTTAATGCAGAAGATGATAAAGGATGTACTCCTTTACATATTGCTGCTACACATGGCTACGAAAAGATAGTACAAGCTCTATCAAAAGCAAAAGGAATCAACGTTGATGCAAAAAATAGTAATGGATGGGCTCCTTTACATATTGCTGCTACAAATGGCTACGAAGGTGTAGTAAAAATTCTAATCGCAGAAGAAGCAAAGGTTGATGTACAAGGTAGTAGTGAGTATACTCCTTTGCATTTTGCTGCTAAAAATGGCCACGAAGATGTAGTAAAAACTCTAATTGCAAACAAAGCAAATGTTAATGCAGAAGATGATAAAGGATGGGCCCCTTTACATATTGCTGCTGAAAAGGGCCACGAAAAGATAGTACAAGCTCTATTAAAAGCAGAAAGAATCAACGTTGATGAAAAAAATAGTGATGGATGGACTCCTTTACATATTGCTGTTATACATGGCCACGAAAAGATAGTACAAGCTCTATCAAAAGCAAAAGGAATCAACGTTGATGAAAAAAATAGTGATGGATGGGCTCCTTTACATATTGCTGCTACAAATGGCTACGAAGGTGTAGTAAAAATTCTAATCGCAGAAGAAGCAAATGTTGATGTACAAGGTAGTGGTGGGTGTACTCCTTTACATTTTGCTGCCAAAAAGGACTGCAAAGATGTAGTAGAAACTCTAATTGCAAAAGGAGCAAAGGTTAATGCAGAAGATAATTATGAACGTACTCCTTTGCATTTTGCTGCTTACTATGGCCATACAAATGTAGTAAGCATTCTAATCGCAGAAGGAGCAGAGGTTAATGCAAAAAGTAATGATGGATATACTTCTTTGCATGTTGCTGCTGAAAAGGGCCACGAAGATGTAGTAGAAACTCTAATTGCAAAAGGAGCAAAGGTTAATGCAGAAGATAATGATAGATGTACTCCTTTACATCATGCTGCTGAAAAGGGCCACGAAGATGTAGTAAACATTCTAATCGCAAAAAGAGCAGAGGTTAATGCAAACAATGGTGATAGACGTACTCCTTTACATCTTGCTGCTAAAAATGGCAAGATAAAAGTGGTGGAAGCTCTGCTAGAAGCTGGAGCAGACCCTTCATTAAAAGATGTTGATGAAAAAACGCCAAGAGACCTTACTAAAGATCAAGGTATAATTCAGCTTGTAGAGGAAGCGGAAAAAAAACAAACGTTAAAAAATGAGAATAAAAAAACGCCAAAGGATCTTACTGAAAATAAAGATGCAATACAGCTCCCAGAGAAAAAGGAAGAAAAACAGGTTGGAAAAAATGCAATTGTAAAAGGTGTTATTGTGTGTTTTGTAACTGCGGTGATAGTTGGTGCTACACTTGCACTTACTACCGCCCTATCTGTGCTAGCAATAATTGGGCTAGTTGCAGGATCTGCGCTCATAGTTGGTGCTGGTCAATATATAATGTCAAAGCCTAAAACTGAAATGAAAGGAGTAAAGCAGGAACTTGTACCTGGAAAGGCAAAAAAAGCACTTACTTGATTTTTGTTATCCTGTTGCTATCAGACTAGCCTGGCACCTTATATTTATTGGAATAATTGTTTTGTTATGAATTAAGTCAAAAATTCTGTAATATATTGAAGCTTAAAGATATCTTTAGATATGGAAGTTATTGCAGAAAATAGGAAAGCAAGGTTTGAATATTTCATCTTAGAAGAATTTGAAGCGGGTATGGTCTTATTAAGCAGTGAAGTTAAATCGCTAAGAGAAAGAAAAGTAAATATTTCCGACGCTTACGTTATCGAAAGAAATAGTGAAATATGGCTGCATAATATGCACATTGCAGAATATAAAGCTGCGAACAAAAAAAATCATAAGCCAAAAAGGGAACGTAAATTACTCTTGCATAAAAAGGAGATAAACAAACTAATTGGTCAAATCAAGACTGCTGGGATAACTGTTGTGCCGCTTTCGATCTATTTTAATGATAAAGGATTTGCAAAAACTAAAATTGCCATTGTAAAAGGAAAAAAACTCTACGATAAGAGAGCAACCATAAAACAGAGAGAGTGGGATCGTGAAAAAAGTAGATTGTCTAAGAATAATTTGTAGCAAAATATGTCTTTAAATCCAGTAATTTTCAGCATCGGTCCTGTTTCTATATATTGGTATTCCTTAGCCTACGTTTTGGGTATAGTGTTTGCATATTGGTATTTACATAAGCTAGACGACCAAAAAATATTTACTAAGAATTTTTACGATTCGTTATTAATAGCCACTATTGTAGGTATTATCCTTGGAGGCAGACTTGGCTACGTATTGATATATGATCCAGTTCTTTATATAAGCAACCCTATCGAGATATTGAAAACCTGGGAAGGAGGGATGTCATTTCATGGTGGTGCTATAGGAGTTTTGCTTGCAGTAATAATTTCGTGTAAAAGACATAATATCCCTACATTTTATGCACTGGACCTAATTTCTTGCGGAGTTCCCATAGGTTTATTTTTAGGTCGCATAGGCAATTTTATAAACGGAGAGTTATTTGGCAGAGTTACAACTATGCCATGGGGTATGGTATTTCCAGAGAGTGGTGATAATTTGCTGCGTCATCCAAGCCAGCTTTATGAGGCATTTTTTGAAGGACCGCTACTTTTCGCAGTTGTAAATTCACTGTTTTTCTTGACTAGAATAAGACTGTATCACGGTGCGTTAACTGGTATTGCAGTTATGTGGTATGGAATAGCACGTTTTTTCGTTGAGTTTTTTCGCGAACCAGACTATCAAATTGGCTATTTGTGGCTTGATTTAACTATGGGGCAGTTGCTTTCTATACCTATGGTTTTGCTGGGAATGCTTGTATATCTAGGCGCATTAAATTTAAAATTTAATACGAAATCTGTTACATAGAGGAAAGGTGAGTTTAATAGAAAAATGTAGCCAGAAACCCTACATCATGCACAATTGTACGAATTTTCTGCGTTGTAGTAGAATAAATGTGAGATCCGGTGTCATTCCAGCGCGTAACGCTAGGCCATAAAAATTCCTTGACAAACTTCGCCAGCCCTCTTATCATGATAGTGAAGCTATTGTATTTGCTTTCGCCAATCTGCAGATTAAAAGGTAAGGATTACTTAATGTATCGGCGTCTTATGTTCAATTTTTTGCAGTATATAGATACTGTATGTCTTTACAAAACTTCATCTACATCTAGATTTTTATCTAAATAAGCTGAACGCGCTTATAAAGCGTTACAAGACATCAAAAAATGCCAATACTCGACAGAGATAGTAAAAGACTAGCTAACTCGGGGATTCTTTGTCTTTTTTTCTGCTTAGTAAATTTCTTAAACATTTGCAGCGTAAGTTAGTTGCAATTAAAAGCAGCTGAATTTCGCTTGTCAAGCGTTTAAAACATAAAAAACGCCAATATTTTAAAGCGGATAATAACCACGGGGCTTCTCTTGCCTTTTTTTTCGTTTGGTAAATTTCTTAAATATTTATAGCTAACATGAAGCTAAGTACGAACTTTGTTAAACACAACAAATGGTGTCATCCAAGTAGCTGACACTGGGATCCAGCCTTTATTATGCAGCCACTTGGTTGAAATTAAGTCTTCTGGATCCCAGTGTCAAGCACTGGGATGACAAGAAGAGGGCACTGGGATGACACCGAAGGAGCTACTGGAATGACACCGAAGGAGCTACTGGGATGACAGGGGAAGCTGACAATCATCATACCGCTACTTGTTAGCGGCTAAGAGATACCGCGGCGGTATGACGGTGTAGATGATGGTTAAGTATCCCGCTACTTGTTAGCGGCTAAGAGATACCGTGACGGTATGACGTAGATTGCTGTCATTCCAGTGCTTGGCACTGGAATCCAGCCTTTATTATGCAGCCACTTGGTTGAAATTAAGTCTTCTGGATCCCAGTGTCAAGCACTGGGATGACAAGAAGAGGGCACTGGGATGACACCGAAGGAGCTACTGGGATGACAGGGGAAGCTGACAATCATCATACCGCTACTTGTTAGCGGCTAAGAGATACCGCGGCGGTATGACGGTGTAGATGATGGTTAAGTATCCCGCTACTTGTTAGCGGCTAAGAAATACCGTGACGGTATGACGTAGATTGCTGTCATTCCAGTGCTTGGCACTGGAATCCAGCCTTTATTATGCAGCCACTTGGTTGAAATTAAGTCTTCTGGATCCCAGTGCCAAGCACTGGGATGACAAGAAGAGGGCACTGGGATGACATCTTTCAACATTATATCATGGACAAAATAAACTTTCTAAAATTCATTGAACTGTGCTTTCAAACGGTGGTGCCGGGGTGTGAGTATAATGATTATCAGTATATGAAAGTCATAGCAGACAGACTTGAAGCGGCAAATGTTGGCAAAATGTGTCAAGGAAGTTTTTCGTTTCTATGAGCTACTTGGCTCTCTGTTATAATGTTCGTTTGCTTGACCTAAGATCCAGGAGTATTTAAACTGAACTCTATATAGTGTTAAAAATGATAGGAAATCTAAGCGGAATAGTTGATGAAGTGCGCAGCGATCACATAATCCTGAATGTGAATGATGTTGGCTATATGGTGTATCTTTCAGCCAAAACTTTAAGTGCTTGTGCAATTGGAAGTAGAATCAAATTACTTATCGAAACCCATGCAAATAACAGAGAAAACACTACTCAGCTATATGGTTTTATAAGCAAAGAAGAACAACAGTGCTTGAGATTGCTAGTTAAAGTAAGCGGCGTTAGCTATAAAACTGCAATGTCAATTTTGAGTAAATTAACTCCAGAACAGCTATTTTTGGCAATTATGAATGAAGATAAAGTAGCACTCAAGATGAGTGGCCTTGGCCTGAAACTCATAAATCGAATCATCACTGAATTAAGTGGCAAAGTGAGTAAATTAGAAATAAATAACAACAATTTTCATCCAATCAATGAAGATGCCCTTTCAGCATTGATCAATCTTGGGTATGAAAAAATGAAAGCTTATGATACGATAAAAAAAATACAAGACGAATCGCCAAATCTGGATACTAAGGATATTATTCGCATAGCGCTTAAGGAGCTCTCAACATTATGAAATCAATATCGTGCGATAAAGAATATACTGAAGATGCACGCAATATCAACATCAGACCTGAACAACTTGATGATTTTGTCGGACAAAAAGACTTAATACAAAATTTAAAAGTGTTTATAAATGCTGCAAAGACGAGAACTGAAGCTTTAGATCACGTTTTATTATATGGTCCTCCAGGACTTGGCAAAACAACTTTAGCGCAAATTGTCTCTAAAGAGTTAAGGGTCAGCTTTCGCGCAACTTCTGGTCCTTTACTTAGTAAAGCTGGGGACTTGGCTGCAGTGCTTACCACTTTAAATGCAAAAGATGTTCTATTTATCGACGAAATCCATAGATTAAATCGCAGCATCGAAGAAGTTTTATATACTGCTATGGAAGATTTTTGCTTGGACATATTAGTAGGTGAAGGTCCATCTACTCGCACTTTAAGGATAGATCTACCACCATTTACGCTAATCGGAGCAACTACACGGCTTGGATTACTTTCTGCGCCACTCAGAGATCGTTTTGGCATTCCTTTGCATCTTGAGTTTTATTCTTTTGAGGAGCTAGTCGATATTATAAAAAGAGGCGCAAGAGTTCTTTCTGCTGAAATTGAAGAGGGTGCCGCGCGGGAAATTGCCTGCCGTGCGCGCGGCACTCCAAGAATTGCTTTGAGGTTACTCAGAAGAATAAGGGATTTTGTTGAAGTGAAAGATGATAAAAAAATCACTTATGAAGTCGCCGATTCTGTATTGCTAAAATTGGGTGTAGATAAAATGGGACTTAATAAACTTGATATGCATTATCTAAGATTTTTATTCAACACCTCAGGACCTGTTGGAATTGACACTATATCTATTGCACTATCTGAGGATGTTGGCAATATTGAAGAAACAGTAGAACCTTATTTAATCAAAATTAGTTTTGTAAAGCGTACACCAAGAGGACGCGTTCTAACCGACCAAGCAAAGGAGTATTTGAGCTTTCAACATTAAACATCATAATTTATATTGATTAATCGGCATGATATCTATATGCTAACATTTATATATTAAGAATAATGGAGACATATATGTTAACTAATAGCACTGAAACTGTATCTTTGATTGGAACTTCTTCTAATTTAAATATCAGTCCTTCTGATAATAATCCAATTTCGGATACTAAAAATGTACCTAGATCAACAATTGAAACTTCTCCTGATCAAAGTGTAAGTGATGATTCTTATGCAGTGGAAAAAGGACTTCCTGATAATGCGCCCAAACTTGCACCAGGCGAGAGGCCGTTTACAGGTACCAAAGATACACGTGACTGTAGTAAAGTTATAGATCTTGATGATGAAGAAACAAGACGTAAATTCTTTTCTGCTGCTAAAACTGACAAAGAAGGACAAAATGAGCATAGGGGTAAGTATGTTGTAGGCAAAGTTCTTGACGAAGTTATTAGTGAAGTAAAGAAACATTTTCCTCACTATAAAGCAGTAAATCTTAGAACAGGTAGAAAGCCAGGTAAGCCTGAACTTACTGCAAGAGTTATGCTAGACAATATACAAGAAGGGATAAATATAGCTAAATTTTTAAATAGTGATGTGTGCAAACAATATAACGTAAAAGCATTTACATTGTTACTACCTCCAAGCGAAAAAAGAGGGATACGTCTCCGAATTGACGAACATGGAACAAAAATTTACGAAGTGGCAAATGGGTCATATGAGATGACTCTGAAGTGGCATGTTGAAGGAAAGGAATGTAATATTAAAATTAACATTTATGATAATGGCTCCGTAGAACTTATTGAGAGTAACGGTGTTACTAAAGAGCAATTGGCTGCAAATAATCTAAAAATAGGAAGGCAATATGAAGCAAAGCCTTTACATGAAGCGTTAGTATCACAATTGCCACAAACACAATTACAACAAGGCTCTGAAGTAGTAAAAGTTTTGCCACAATCTTCACAAGTGCAACAGATGTGAGCATAACGCGAAAACATCAAGCTTCTGCTGCTCACAATAGGTAAAGTAGTGAAAATTCAGTATAAGTTGCTTGCATCTGCAAGTAACTTATACTCTTATAATGAGCAATGTAATACTGCCAAGAAATTTCTACGAGCGGCCGACCTTAACTGTAGCTGGAGAGTTATTGGGAAAAGTCCTCAAATTTTCTAACTTTAGTGGAATAATAACCGAAGTTGAAGCCTATATAGGAATGAGTGACCCAGCTTGTCATGCAGCAAGAGGCTATACTAATCGAACCTCAGTAATGTTTGGTATGCCGGGGTTTTCGTACGTATATTTTATATATGGGATGTACTATTGTCTAAATATTGTAACAGAAGCAGAAGGGTTCCCAGCAGCAGTGTTAATACGGGGATTAAAGCTCATTGAACCGCTTGAGGCGAATTTAGGTGGGCCAGGGATATTGTGTAAAAGATTAAATATTACAAAAGAACACAACAAACTAGACCTTACTATAAGCCACAAATTTTGTGTTTATGAATCTCACCTCAACCCGGATTATGTGTGCACTCCGAGAATCGGAATTAGTAAAGGCCAAGAGAAATTTTGGCGATTTAAGATTTTCTAAATTGAGCATAACCGTTCAGCCAATGGCGTCAACTTAAGAGCCTTCATTAGCAAACCCTCCTATGGATTTTCTGAAAAGTTTTTGAGTATATTGTATTTTTAATTTGTAAAATAAGATTTTTTCCTTTCTGCACGTCTCGTCTAAAAAGGACACATTTTAAACTTTTTTGTTGAAATAAAATAGAAACAAAAGTGCTGTTTCTTGCACTCTTTGGATAATTTAATGATAAAAAATTTAGAGAGAAATTTTACACACAATCACTGATATTTTCCCTTAAGTTGACGCCATTGTCTGAACGGTCACGACATAGGATCCAGAAAATTTAGTTATATATAGAAAAATCTGAGTTGAATTAACTACACCAACTCACATTCAGCAAAAAAGAAAGCTATTTCCTTACGAGCATTTTCTAGACTATCCGAACCGTGTACTCTATTTTCACTAATATCATCAGCAAAATCACCTCTGATTGTACCTTTATCTGCCTGCTTTGGATCGGTAGCTCCCATGATTTGTCTGTATTTACTTACTGCATTTTCACCAACTAAAACTTGAATTATCACAGGACTAGAAGTCATAAATTCTACTAATTTCCCAAAAAAAGGCCTGTCTTTATGAATTTCATAAAATAGCTCTGCTTGTTTTTTCGTCAATAACATCATTCTTTGTGCTATAATTTTTAGCCCAGAGCTTTCAATATATGAATTTATCTTGCCTGTAATATTATTTTTTACTGCATCAGGTTTTAATATCGAAAGTGTCTTCTCAATTGTCATATTATTTCCTTATATAAGATTGTATATTTATAGATTCATTTTATTGCAAATTTTTGTTTCATCAAAGAGGTTTTTTATTTATAGTCAAGAATAAATCATCAAGGAGGTATTGCATGGGTTACTGTCGTAAAAAACTAGCAAATAATCTTAAGTCATCAATTTTTTGTGGAATAAAAGGATTTTTAACTTTTAATTTGGCCTTTTTAAGTTATTTGGAATATAGCTCACATCATAATACAGAATTAAAAAAAGGCGCTGCCTTTGCGATAAAAAGAAACACTATTCCATTTCTTGAAATGACAATCATAGCACCGCTTGTTTGTTTTGCACTGCCAGCTATGCTAGGCAGTATGAGTCTTATACAATGTGCACTTATATGCGCTACGTTGATGGTTGCTACATGTTTTGTTGTGAGAACTTTTCATCTGCGTGAGGAGTTAATGGAAAAAATCATCAACCATAGTAGAAAAGAAATAGACGCGGAATTTAAGAAGGATACTATAAAATTTCCTATTTTTGATCAAAATAGAAAACACATCGAGTATAATTCGCCTAACTCAGGGCAACCACTGGATGAAACAAGTAGCACCTCTCTTTTCGTTAAAGTTTCCCTCAAGATTCTTCTGAAGGTCCTGCAAAGTTGTATAATGCTATCTTTAGCTGCTGTTGAACTTCTTGAAGCCGTGCCAAGTTTTTGTGTTGACGCGGTTTTTGATAAAAGCTTTGCATCTACCAAGAGTAATGTGCGAAGATCTGGTCATTTATTGTATGCAAGTGTGAGAAATTTAGTGCCTATAACTAAATTTGATGAGCCTATAGCTGAGTTTATAGGCACCCCAAAAGCAACTTGTTGCGGAGCCTGAATGTGCCTCTTTTCTGTTATTTAAGTGTATTCTATTTTGTCATTCCAGTCTGGAATACAGCACTTTCACACAATTTCATCGAGGACGTTGTTTTCACATAACACTTTTATACTTACCAATTTAGTAAAATCCTGGATCCCAGTGTCGGAGCACTGGGATGACACCATCTTAGTAGAAATAGCCCTCAAATCACAATGTTGTTGTGCATCATGCGCTGGAACGACGGCAAAAAGTAATCTTGCAGTTTTAACAATTATTTGCAAAAGACCAAATGAAAAAGGCAGTTATCTTATTTAATCTTGGTGGACCTGATTCACTGAATGCGGTCCGTCCTTTTTTATTCAATCTTTTTTATGACAGGAGAATAATCAGTCTACCAAACCCTTTTCGGTTTCTTTTAGCAAAGTTTATATCTGCGAAACGAGAAAATACTGCACGAAAAATATACGAAGAAATTGGAGGTAAATCGCCGATTTTGAATAATACGAAAGCACAAGTTAATGCTTTAGAACTAAAATTAAATGAAGATAGAAACCATGTATACAAGGTATTCATTTGCATGCGCTATTGGCATCCATTTGCTGACGAAGTTATTAAAAGTGTAAAACAGTTTGATCCTGACGAAGTAATTCTACTGCCACTGTATCCACAATATTCAACTACCACAACTCTGTCATCCATCGAAAATTGGCAAAAAAATGCTAAAAACCATGGTCTAAAGTGCAATATAAAAATAATTCACCATTATTATAATAACGAAGACTTTATTGAAGCTCACGCTAATTTAATAGCTAAGCATTACAAATTAGCCAGCAGAATCGATAAGCCAAGAGTCCTATTTTCAGCCCATAGCTTACCTCTTAGTATTATTAAAAAAGGCGACCCTTACGCTTCACAGGTAGAAAGAAGCGTAGAGTTAATAGTAGAAAAGTTAGCTATCAATAACTTAGATTGGTCAATATGTTATCAGAGTAAGATTGGTCCTGTAAAATGGCTAGAGCCAAGCACTGAAAGTGAGCTATCACGTGCAAAAGCTGATGGTGTACCTGTAGTTTTATCACCTATATCTTTTGTTTCTGAGCATTCAGAAACACTTGTGGAACTTGATGTAGAATATAAAGCAATTATCAAGGATGGATATTACTTTCGCGTGCCAACTCTCAGTATCGATCCCTTGTTTATTAAATGCTTGGCTGATTTGTGCATAAATCACCCTTAAAGTCCTGATTTATAGGACTTTTCTTTAAGGCTTTTATGTGATAGAATAAAAGAAAGTTATTGTTTTATTAACTATTTTATGCCAAGCAAGCTAAAAAAGAAATCGAGCACGTTCACACAAAGGGTACATGATGCTTATAATCATGATTTCAGGAAGGTAATCTGCATCACAACAGGTTTAACAGCCCTATTGTGTAAGATTTCACTGCAATTTTGCTGCGAGTTCATTGACAATAATAGATCCAATATCTTTCTTATACGGGATGTTGCTCGACTAATAAAGTTTCCGACATCTATTCTATATATTGCCCATTCTGCATTTACTCTACAGGATCTAATTAAGGATTACAGAAACCCTGAGAGTAAAAAAGAGCTGGCAAAAGTTGTGGGTAAATCGGCTAGTCTTGCAAGCAGCATCATAGAAGCATTGATGATGTTGAAAGTCATCCATTTTTTTACTAGGGGTAATGCAGACGTAATAAGTCACATTCACTTAACATCAACGATCCTATTTCTGTTTATTTCGGAACCTATAAGTTACTATTATTCATGGAGAAAATACCTAGATAATAAGGATCCTGAAAAATCTGCTGAGTGTAAGAAGGACCTTATTATCAGCACATTAACTTTGTCATTAGGTTTGTTAAACTTCATATTAAAAAGAATGGAGACTGCAACCATACCAATAAACTTAGGTAATGGTATAATCTATAATTTCAACTTAAGCGTAACAGTTAGCATAATATATAGCGCAGTATTCCTAGTACTTCAGCTTGACAAACTATTTAGCCAACCTATCAACGATGACCCTTCTACTGAACTTAATAATGCTGGCCATAACCATATTCAGCCCGGTAATGATGGTAATGATCTGCCCGATGGCAACGCTGTGGGAATGTAAGGGTTAGAGGTGAAAAGATTTTATTTCTACTGCCAATGCTAGCACTGCTAATTTACTAACTATGTTCCAAAGTGCTAGAGGTTTTTCTTCCACTATTTTGCTAACGTCATGAAATTCGCAATCAATGGAGTTTAAGCTGGAATATACATCTTTCCTGCTATTACATCGGTATAAGTAACATGTTGGAGTATCTCCTATATAGTATATTAGCGGTTCTGCAGAACTGCTTTTAAATATGTCAATGGTTGGTACACCTTCTTGTATAATAACGCTATTGATTGCTATTCCTTCTTTTATCTTTTTCATTTTATGACGCTTTTTTTTATTGAGGTTTAATATTTCTTCACCACTTGTTGCTGTTATAATACCCATCCCATATGTGCCATTGCTTGCTTTGATAAAAACGTAAGGTTGTGTTTTTATTTCATATTCCTCATATTTCTTTTGCACTAGAGACAATATTTGGTCAACTTTAGCCGCTACTGTTTTTAGTGATGAATCATCATCAAAATCAACTCCATCACAGCTCTCTGTAAGCACAGAAATTAGCCATGGGTCCATTTTAAATTCGCTACAAAACTCGGACGCTAATTCTTGATAGATTTCAAAATACTTAAATTTCTGCCTGCTATGCCAACCGTATAGTGGGCTTGGTACTATATCTTGCTTTACGTCTTTTAGCGTGTCTGGAATGTGGCTCGTCATATCACGGTTCAGTATAATAACATCAGGCACAAATCCTGAAGTTGTCTTCAGCAGAGAGTTTTCTTTCACAACAGTTTCATACTGTTCTATTAAATTGTATACTTCACTATGTAAAAGGCCAATTCTAGTCTCAAAACCTGCGAGTTGCAGTACTTTCTCTATAACAAATACGTTTTCTATATACATTTTATTGCGTGTATAATTTTCCGGTATTATAAGAACCTTCTTGTATTGATGTCTTTTAAAGTAGCTTTCTATCAATCTTGCTGCCATCGTTCTTGATTCTTCACTTAAGTTATTGAACCCCGCAGGAAATAAATTAGCGTCCACTGGGGCAATTTTGTAACCAGAGTTTCTAAGATCTATAGAGCTATAAAATGGTAATGTAAGGCCGTTAAGTTTTGCTTCGAACCAATTATTTATACTTTTTTCCAAATCTGGGTGAATTATGTTTTGCATCTGCACTTTAAATGTTATAAGGAAGGTATTATATTATAAGCTATAATTAAACATATTTAGCAAATTTGACTAAAGATTAAAGTATAATGAGATTCTTATTTAAAGTGATAGAAAAATGATTCAACACGATAACAATAAAATGTATGGAACTACTATACTGTCAATTAGAAAAGATAAAAGCGTAGTAGTAATAGGTGATGGACAGGTTTCAATGTGCCACACTGTTATAAAATCCGGAGCAAAAAAAGTTAGGCGTCTCTCTGGTGATTCTGTAATTGCTGGGTTTGCTGGAGCAACAGCTGATGCATTTACTCTCTTTGAAAGACTAGAATCTAAACTTGACAAGCACCCAGGGCAATTAATGAGAGCATGTGTTGAACTTGCAAAAGACTGGAGAATGGATAAATATCTGAGAAAATTAGAAGCTATGATGATCGTTGCAGATAAATCTATTTCATTAGTAATTACGGGAACAGGTGATGTTCTTGAACCTGAAGATGGAATCGCAGCTATTGGCTCTGGGGGAAATTTTGCTCTATCTGCAGCAAGAGCTTTAATTGACATTAAAGGAATATCAATAGAGGAAATTGCGAAAAAGGCTATGAAGATAGCTGCTGATATATGTGTTTATACAAATCATAATGTAATTATTGAAAAAATAGAGGAGTGATATGTCTTCTGAACAAGAAACTTTGTGCACTAATTTTTCCAATCAGCCTATAACCCTTTCAGAAGGGCGGTCTTGTAGTAGTGACACCTACGATGAAAAAGATGGCCTCTATAAAGATACTAAGAGTGGTTTTGATTCAAATGACAGCGATGTTCAAGTTAATGACAGTACTCAAGTTTTGTTAGATGACCTGCCACCACAGAAGATAGTTAAAGAATTGGACAGATTCATAATCGGACAGGATGATGCAAAGCGTGCTGTTGCTATTGCGCTCAGAAATCGTTGGCGTCGCAATCAGGTTCCATTTCCATTGCGTGATGAAATCATACCTAAGAATATATTGATGATCGGTCATACAGGGGTTGGTAAAACTGAAATAGCTCGTCGCTTAGCAAAACTTGCCGGTGCACCATTCATAAAAATTGAGGCAACGAAGTTTACTGAAATAGGGTACGTTGGACGTGACGTTGATTCGATAATACGCGATTTAGTTGATGCAGCAATAGTTTTAGTTAAAGAGAAAGCCTGTAAAGCCTTAGCTGAAAAGGCTTTAGATTTAGCTGAGAAAATAATAGTAAACTCTATGGTAGGCGAAGATGCAACCGGAGAGAGTAAAAGAATCTTTAGAGAAAGATTAAGAAATAAAGAGTTTGAGAACGGAGAAGTTTCCATTAACGTCAGAGAGAGCAAGAGTATGTTGCCTACTTTCGATATACCAGGCATGCCAGGTGGGCAAGTTGGTGTGATGAATGTAACAGAAATAATGGGCAAGATGTTTAACGGGAGCAAAAAAACAAAAACTATTACGGTGAAGGTAAAAGAAGCGCGTGAAATATTAATTAATGAAGAAAGTGAAAAGCTAATGGATGAAGATAAGATAATCAAAGAAGCCATTGATCTTGTTAGTAACGATGGTATAGTATTTTTGGATGAAATAGACAAAATTGCAGCGCGTACAGAAATAAAAGGTGAAGTAAACAGAGAAGGAGTGCAACGCGATCTGTTACCACTACTTGAAGGAACAACTGTTACAACTAAGTATGGCCATGTAAAAACAGACTATATATTATTTATTGCATCTGGTGCTTTTCATCAGTCTAAACCATCTGACCTCTTACCGGAATTGCAGGGCAG
The DNA here is from genome assembly GCF_947251615.1 of Wolbachia endosymbiont (group A) of Apoderus coryli. Taxonomy (NCBI): domain Bacteria; kingdom Pseudomonadati; phylum Pseudomonadota; class Alphaproteobacteria; order Rickettsiales; family Anaplasmataceae; genus Wolbachia; species Wolbachia endosymbiont (group A) of Apoderus coryli. The sequence goes on from NZ_OX366367.1 coordinate 1,384,763, forward strand.
ATTACCGATCAGGGTAGAACTTAAGGCACTTACTCAAGAGGATTTAATAAGAATATTAAAGGAACCAGAATCTAGTTTGTTAAAGCAGTACATAGCTTTAATGAAAACAGAAAATGTGACGCTTGAGTTCACTGATGATGGTATAAAAACCATAGCTGAAATAGCGTTTACAGTTAATAGGCAAGTGGAAAATATAGGCGCAAGAAGGCTTCACACTGTCATGGAGAAGCTTTTAGACGAAATAAGTTTCATTGCTTCTGAGAAAAATAGCGAAAAATTCATTATAGACAGCAAGTATGTAAAAGATAAACTTGAGTCGATTTCGAAGCAGCTTGATTTATCTAAGTTTATACTTTAGGAAAAACGAGAAGCCTATTTTAAGCAGTTAGAGAGTGTTCAGAAGATCAGCCAGTAGATCTAAAATTTCAGCTATATTCTTTAGGCTGTTTTTCAACAGTAGAATGGTGTGTTGCGACCTCTTGCTTAACATCTAATCTTAAGTCAATTATTGAGATATTTTCTTCATCATAATCTATGTCTTTTATTAACATATCGTCAGTAATAGTCAAAAGGTCAGGCGGAGAAAGAATAGTTCTTTTATTACCAGCTCTCATTCCCACAACACCAAACTCTATAGCAAGTGGTATTTCTTTGTTACCAACTTTGAATTGCACTGTTTGATCTTTGACTATATATTCTCCATTATGCTCCTTTACACTATATTTAACCGATATCTCATCACCGCACCTTACTTGTTTTCCAGTCTTGTTAATTAAGTCATTAAAAACCATCAGATTATTTACTGAGTCGGGATATTTATCCTTTACTTCGATCAGTTTGACGTAATAAGAATTAAAATTCATTTTATTATCATTAGCAATAGTAACTACACGCTCTCCGCCTTCTTTCATACCTATCACCCCTAAACCCACTTCTTTTAGGTCATCTTGACCTATTTTCAAAGTAACATCAGAAACTTTGCTAGGGAGTGTTGCTAAGTTATTATTAGAAATTTTATATATTTGCAGTAGGACTTCCAGGCCACAGAAAGCCTTACTGCCATTACCTTCAGTAATTTCATAAAAATTTATTGAATCTTCTTCCTTTTGCTGCGTTATTTCTTCTAAATATTCTGTTAGCCCATGCTTTTCAATATAGCGGTCAAGTGCTGATTCAAGTATTGGCTTCACTAGGTAATGTGCTATCGTCTGTATCAAGCCACCATGCGTGGCATTTATCTCATAAAGCTTGTCCTTTTTTTCCGGTTTACCTTTGTTTATATAGACAATAGTAAACACAAAAGCAGAAGTTAAAGTGAGAATCATTACTACGGAAATAAGCATTTGTAATATAATTTTTCTAACCATCTTTCTTTACTTGATTCAATAAATCATATAAATAATTAGTATCCCCTGAAAGCGCACTCAAATTATCCGAGCCTTGTTTAAAGAGGCCGTCTATATAGTCCTCTACTTCACTTTTACCAAGCACAGACATTAGATTATTTGTTTTATCTTGTTCGTAGTCTTCAATATCATCCTTAGCTTGAAAGATAAGCCCTAGGTTTATCCCGTAGTTATATAACGCTTTACGTTGCTTGTCTGTAGCATTCCCTATTATAGCGCCTATTTCGCATGAAGCTGCAAATAATTTTGCGGTTTTCATCAAATGAATTTCTTTTATTTTATCAGCTTGGCCCGACGTCATTCCAGCGTTATACATACAGCTGTACGAATGTTGTGGTTTTAAGGTAGAAAGGGTGTCATGCAAGTAGCTGACACTGGAATCCATTTCATGTTCAGCTCCACCATCGCATGGCTTTTTGCACGAAATGCTTGTAGGCAAAGCCTTCTGGATCCCAGTGTCCGCTACTTGAATGACAGAGGGTTGGGGTCTAAAATCTATATGCTCACTGTTAATATCTAAAGCCTGTCCTCCCACCATTCCCCTAATTCCTATTGCTTGAGAGAGCACTTTTATGATCTCACAGCGTTTCTCATTTAACGAAGATAATACCTCAAAAGCCAGAGTAAGTAGTGCATCTCCGGCAAGCACTGCTGTTGCTTCATCAAATTTTTTATGGCAGCTTAGCTGGCTTCTGCGAGTATCACTGTTGTCCATGCACGGTAAATCATCGTGAATTAGAGAATAAGCATGAACAAATTCAATTGCTGCAGCAACTGATATTACTTTTTTAGCTTCCGCGTTAAACACTCGCGATGAAGCTACAACTAAAAAGGAGCGTATATGTTTTGCAGGAGCAAGGAGTATATAACGCATAGCTGATATAAGCTTATTCTCGCTATTTTCGGGTAAGAGTTTATTTACTTCTACAATAAGCAAATTTTTTGTTGTTTCGTCTAGCATTTTTGAATTGTTAATTGTTTAGCACGTAACGCTAGCCAGCTAGGGCAGTAGAAAACTTTACTGTAGTTTATCAGTTATAAAAGATATTGCAAACATAAAAATTTTTTATAACATCAAAGAATAGGTTATTTTTTTGGTAAGAAATGTGAATAGCGAACTAGCAAAGAGCACTAGAGAAGACATAGAAGAGAAAGTGAAAAAGATTATACTAGAGCACATTAGTAAGGATGTAGAGAAATTCAACAGCTCTTCAAAGCTTTCGGAGCATGGTGCAGACAGTTTAGATGCAGTTGAAATCATCATGGCGGCAGAAGAAGAGTTCGGGATAGAAATCCCAGATGAAGACGCACAAAAAATGGAAACTATGGAGCAAATAGTTGAGTACATTAATAGTAAAAAAGGCTAATAGTTAGTGTTAAATGAGCAGAAGAGTAGTAGTCACTGGTGTTGGTTTAATCACTCCACTAGCGGCAGATGTTGACAACACTTGGTCAAGGCTGATAAAAGGCGAGTCTGGCATAAAAGCAATCAATACAGATAGATTTGACTCTTCTGATCTTGCTTGCAAGGTTGCAGGGCAGGTGCCTGTGCAATCCGATAACATTGAGAATTACTTTAATCCTGTAGGTTATATTTTTGAAAAAGATCTAAAAAGAACGGATCGTTTTATTCATTACGGCATTGCAGCAGCGATTCAAGCTGTGGAAGATTCATCTTTAGAAGATTCAAAAGTAGATAGAGAACGTGTTGGCGTAACTATTGGCTCTGGTATAGGTGGTCTTCCGTCAATTCAGGAAAATGTTATTACCATGCAGGAAAAAGGGCCCAGACGTGTCAGTCCATTTTTTGTCCCTGCAAGTCTAATAAATTTGATATCTGGCCATATTTCTATTAAATACGAATTTACAGGTCCAAACGATTCAGCAGTAACCGCATGTGCAACAGGTGCGCATGCAATCATAAACTCAGCAAGAACTATAAAACTTGGTGAAGCGGATGTTATGATTGCAGGTGGAGCAGAAAGTGCACTGTGTAGAGTTGGAATTGCAGGTTTTGCATCTATGAAGGCGTTATCAACTAAATTCAATGATAAACCCAAAGAAGCTTCAAGACCATGGGATGCAGAACGCGATGGTTTTGTTATGGGTGAAGGAGCAGGTATATTGGTGCTGGAGGAATACGAACATGCAAAAAAAAGGGGGGCAAAAATACATGCTGAACTGGTTGGGTACGGACTGACAGGGGATGCACACCACATTACAGCACCACATCCAGAAGGAAGAGGCGCATTTAAGGCAATGCAGCTTGCTTTAAAGAGCGCACAAATTAATCCCAATCAAGTAGGGTATATTAATGCACATGGAACTTCAACACCACTTGGAGATAAAATTGAAGTAATAGCAATGAAACAGTTATTCGGTGACTACGTTTATAAAATACCTGTTTCTTCAACTAAATCTTCTATAGGACATTTACTTGGTGCTGCAGGGAGCGTTGAAGCAATATTTAGTATTCTTGCGTTAAATAATGGAATTATTCCGCCAACCTTAAATTTACATAAACCTTCAGAAGGATGTGATTTAAATTTTGTACCACTTAAAGCTCAAGAGCATAAAATTCAATATGCACTTTCTAATTCGTTTGGTTTTGGTGGCACTAATGCATCACTCATCTTTGGAAAAAATTATAATTAAACCTCTTAAGGATAAAATAAACGTAAGGTATCAATAATTGGCTAAGAAAGAAAACAATGGTGTCACGCTACTTGGATGACGGAGGGAGAAAAAGCAAATTTTTGCCTTTTACGGTCAATCTATTATACTTAGTAAGACTTCAATAAATTAATGAATATATACTTTATATCTAATTAAATGCACAAGATATTAATAAGAAATAACTACAAATCCCTGGTCGGAAAAATCAAGATTAATGGTTCAAAGAATGCTATTTTACCGATAATGGCAGCAAGTCTATTGAGTAGCTTCCCGGTGATTTTGCATAATGTACCTGATTTAATTGATGTGCATCTAATGTCTAAGCTGCTTGAGAGTCTTGGAGCGAAAGTGAACTTTACATGTAATAAAGATTATAAAGCAAATCATACTTTGGAAATTGACTGCGGTAATATCAACCATCACGTAATGTCACATGAAACTGCAAGTAAGCTGCGAGCATCTTTTTTAATGCTAGGTCCAATTCTCAGTAGATTTGGTAAAATCACAACAGTCTTTCCTGGTGGATGCAATATCGGAAAGCGTCCCGTTGATATGCATATCAAAGCATTAGAAGAAATGGGAGCTAAAATTAAAGTTGAAGGCTGTAATATAATTGCAACAGTGAAAGGAAAGCTACAAGGAAAAGAAATCACATTTGAGAAAATAAGTGTTGGCGCAACAGAAAACATAATAATGGCAGCAACACTTGCAGAAGGAGTGACAATAATAAACAATGCTGCAACGGAGCCGGAAGTTCTTGATTTAATAGAGTTCCTAAAGAAAATGGGTGCTAATATTGAGATTAGTGATACAAGGATCACAATAACAGGAGTTGAAGCATTAAATGGATGTATTCATAAAATAATACCAGATCGCATAGAAGCAGGCACCTATGCACTAGCTGCTATAATAACCGGTGGTAAGTTGGAGTTAGAAGGAATAAGTCTATCTGATATAAGATGTATTGTGAATGAATTGAAAGCTATAGGGGCTAATGTTGAACTATATAATGAGGGGGTTATGATTTCCAGAAAAAATTGCTCTATTAGGTCTGCTAACATTGCAACAGATCCATACCCCAACTTTCCCAGTGATATGCAACCACAACTGATGTCTGCAATGTGCATCGCTGATGGGATATCAGTAATTGAAGAGAACGTTTTTGAAAACAGATTTGCACATGCAGATGAATTGAGAAAGTTAGGTGCTAATATCAGCATCGAGAAAAGCAAAGCTACTATAAGTGGAATAAAAAGCTTATCTGGAGCTAATCTATATGCTACTGACTTAAGATCAACAGCAGCTTTGGTGCTTGCTTCTTTGGTAGCCGGTGGAGAAACTATAATAAACAATTCACATCATTTATGGAGAGGATATGAAGCAATGCATGAAAAACTCAATTCATGTGGAGCTGATATCTCCATTTCATCTTGAGGATATTTTATGAATGAAGCAACCAAACGAACTACAGTAAAAGAAATAGATGGAATCTTATATGAAGAACATAAGGTATTAGACCATGGATTTATTCGAGTAGTGGATTATATGGGCTCTGACAGTAGCATAGTTCAAGCTGCTCGTGTTTCTTATGGCAAGGGAACAAAACAGATAAGTCAGGATGAAGCACTTATAAAGTATTTAATGAGACATCATCATACAACTCCATTTGAAATGTGTGAAATTAAGTTTCACGTGAAACTTCCAATTTTTGTTGCAAGGCAATGGATAAGGCATAGAACTGCAAATGTGAATGAATATTCAGCAAGGTATTCAATACTTGATAATGAATTTTATACACCTAAACCAGAACAAGTTGCAAAACAATCTGACAATAATAAACAAGGTAGTGGGGAAGCTTTTGATCCAGATACCTCAAAGGAAATAATAGATTCTCTAACAAATGACTCTAATTTAGTATATTTTCATTATGAAAAATTTATTGAGCAGGGGCTTGCAAGAGAAATTGCCCGAACTAACCTAACGCTTAATTACTACACGCAATTTTATTGGAAAATAGATCTACATAACCTTTTTCATTTTTTGAAGCTTAGAGCTGATAAGCACGCCCAATATGAAATCAGAGTTTATGCAGAAGTTATGTTGGATATAATAAAAAAATGGGTCCCATTGGCCTACAATGCCTTTGTTGAATATTGCCTAGAATCAGCCTGTATTTCAAGAACTGGTTTAGACATAATTCGTAAATTAATTAAAGGGGAAACCGTTACTAGAGAAGAAAGTAATATTGGTAAAAGAGAATGGGACGAGCTGATGTCTATACTTGATAAACGATCTTAAAGATAAAGGCATATACATAAATCTTTATGGCAATTGTATATCTCTATAGATTTATAGGTGTAAGCAACAATTTACCAGTATTGTTATCAACTGATATATCAACTATTTTTGAATTTGTTCTCTCTCTTGTTTCATAAAGTTCCTCAGCTTTCCTTAACATTAATGTTGCGTTTCTAAGCGTAACGTAAATTTCACAATAATCTGGAGAATTTTCAATATACATATTATATGAATAAAAATTTACAGCCAGTTCCACTGCCCTACAAACCTCCTCTGATGTAAAATTAGCAACTCCTGTATTAGGACAAAAGCCAACTGCTCCTCTATTAGGGTCAAAAAATATGTATTTACCATTCTCTGCTTTATATACCAACATAGAATGTGCAATATTCTCGTCATCACTATCTCCTTCATTACAAGTATAACAGGAGAAATTAAATTCTAAGCAGCATTCTATCTCTACATTATCCAAAGCACACTTAACTTTTTCTTGATTAATATGGATCCATACTTCTGTTGACGATAAATCATTACACTCTTGTTCATATATTGTCTTGTCATAAAATTGATCTCCCTCACGTCTCTCAATGCTCTGAATATGAAGAATAGGTAAGAATTGTAGCAAGATCTGCGTTGCTAATAATCCGGTCGTTTGTTCTTTTCTTCCATCAACATAAGCTATAAAATCTTGTTCAGACACAACATCACCAGACTTGAGAAGTTTAGCAAAGTCTTCCCTACTCTTTAATCCTAAAAGAGTAATAAAATAAATTAATGGCTGACATAGGCCTTCTTCGGGATCAAAACCCAAAATTCCTTCAAATCTACTTCTTAAGTGTACAATTTTTGATATGCTATCTGACATAAAGTCATTCAAATTAAATTTTATAGCTTGCCTGCTATCAAATAGCTCTCTGTACTGTTCTTCAGCTAATAAATCCGATTTATATACATATCTACCATTCTCTCTATGTATACCTTCTACATCTCTAATGATGCCTTGTTCCACATTTTTACTAATGGCAGATTTGTTTTCATGATCTCTTATATTGGTAGTTTGATTTAAAAATTTCACTACTTCTTGCCCTGAAAAAATTCTATCAATTTCTTCATTTGCAATTTTGAAAAATACTTTAATTTGAGAGTTATCTTCGGAAGTATAAACTTTTAATATATTAGACTCAGTAATACTATTAATATATTTCTTAACGTATCTTGGCATATTAATTATTTTAAAATATTAACTGTATTAGCTAATATTACAATAATTTATACCATTGGACAATTAATATTTTAATAAAAATCTCACTAAAATTAATTTATTGCGCTAATATTGATCAAATCAATTCATCACTTTTATAGAACATCTCATTGAAATCATGTAGAGTTCCAAAATCCTGACCCTTGATAAATAGGTGATCATTAGCAACATGTGCTTCATCAAGAGTAAATTGCTCGTAACGATGATTGTGAGCGGGCCTAACAATTTCATTATATAAAACCATTACTTGCTCACGGTTATATCCACTGCCGTCATGGTACTTGCCACGTACGGTATCATAAAAATTCTTTATATCATCATATGTCACTTGCAGCTCCACCTTATACTTTCCCACTTCAAGAGGACTTCCTGTCCTTATTTTTAAGGGATATTGTGAATTTGCAACACTGTTAGAAATTTCTGCTTCAATATCAGAATTTTTATCCATATTTTCTATCACACTTGCCATAACAGTTTCTTGTTCGTCTTCTATTGGTTTTGCTTGTTTTTCAATTTTATTATTGCTACTTTCAGTTTCCACAGTGACTTTTCTTGTTTCCATATCTTTTTGAGCTTTCTCATTACTTTGCTTGCGTATTTCATCTCCATGCAATTTCTCCTGCAGGGCTTTTTCCATGTCAGCATAACCGTCACGATTGCTTTGCGAAGCTGGTTGATCTTCAACATAACTGCTGCTATCATCCGCTTGCATTTGATCTATATAGTTAGATTCTTCTTCCTGTATAGTATTTTTTGTGACTCCCTTAAGGTAATCAAGCATATCTTTTCCAGTCTTTTCCCAACTTGCAGCATCTGCATATTTTCTATCACTATTGATTACATCCTTTAATATTCTTCTATCATCTATCCATTGTTCAGCATGCTCAAATAGCGTCCATCCTTCATTACCATGAATATCAACATCAGCTCCATTCTTTATCAGGTACTTTACTTTGTCCAATTGCCCATGCCTTACTGCATGAATAAGTGGTGTCCAGCCTTCACTATCTCGAACATCAATATTTGCATTATTCTTTATTAAATATTCTAATATCTCTTGATTTCCTAAATTAACAGCAAAGTGTAAAGGTGCTAAACCGTAACTATCTTTAACATTAACATCTGCACCATGCTCTATTAGGTAATTTGCTACCTCTGTATTTTTTATGCTCATGGCAAAATGTAGTGGAGGTTTGCCAGAGCTAATATCACGAGTATTAATGTCTACATTGTGATCTATTAAGTATTTAGCTATCTCTGTATGTTTTAGTTCAATAGCATAATGTAGTAGTGTTTGAGCAGAGGTGTTTTTGACATTAAGATCTGCACCATGTTCAACTAAATTCTTAACTATTTCTGTATGTCCTAGCTTAACAGCAGTAAACAATAGAGGAGTATAACCTTTACTATTAGGATCTGCATTATGATCTAACAGATATTCCACTATTTCTGTATTATCTGAATAAATAGCACTTTGTAGTGGCGTTCTGGAATAAGCATCCTGAATATTAGGATTTGCACCATGATCTACTAAGTATTTAGCTATCTCTGTATCTCCAGATTCAACAGCATAGTGTAAAGGTGTTTTGTAATAAACATATTGAGTATTAGTTTTCTGATAATAATTGTCCTGAATATTAAGGTTCGCACCATTATCAATAAGGTATTTTGCTACTTCCGTATTTCCTGACTGAATAGCATAATGTAGTGGCGTTTGTCCGTTATGGTCTCTTGCATCAATATACGCATTGTGTTCTATAAGCGTTACTATCTTACTTAAATCTCCCAATGAAGCAGCAGAGTGCAAAAGTGTTGCACCGTTTTCATCTGCCTTATTTACATCTTCTATAACGTTTTTCTTACTATCCTCATCAACTACCCTTTTCTTCCTAGATTTAATTTCATTTCCTACCACAACTTCTTCGTCTATTTGTTCATCATCAATTGTAAATTCAGTACCTATCTGATTACTATCTTCCTCCAACTCATTAGATAATTTTTCAGATAGCTGATCACCACTCAAATATGGTTCTTTTGAATATTTAGCGTAATTATAGGGATCAGTGCTGTCTGCTGAATAAAACCCACTTTCAAAGTCTGAGTAGAAGCTTTTATTGAGCACAAAGAATAAATTTTCATAATCAAGTAGCATGTCATAATCAGAACTAACACAATGCAAGAATTCACTATCTTCATAATCTGCTATATAGAATTTTTCGGAATCAAGGGTAATTTCATTTGTCCCCTTACCTTCTGCAGTAAACTGTAAAACTACTGCTGAACGCCCGTTACCTACGTCATTACCTTTTACCACTTTAAACAAGGTAATTTCACCTTTTTCTATGAACTCCTTTAATTCCTCATTCTTTTGATCTAATTCTTCCTCTGCTTGTCTTTTCTCTCTTATCAATTTCTCCTCTTTTTCAGTAGCTTTATTTTGCAACTGTAAAAACATCTCTTGTGTGGTTAAGCTATTTGTGTTGCTTAAAAAATTATCTAACACATTTGATGCAATTGGTGACAATTCACCGTGATCATCAAATACTTTTTCCTTTGCTTTATCATAGTAATTTGGGTTATAGATTGCATACAGAGGATAAAAACCATAATCTGCTATTGACGCCCCATCAGATGATAGTTCCATTGAGAATCCATAGTGATTAAGTGGAAGATTGGAAGTTAAATATCTACCGTTATCATCCCTAACGTATAGCTCGCTTCTACCATTGTGCTCACTATATTTATTGTAGTAGATATAAAAATTCTCATGGTTAAGATTGAAGTGATCATCTAGATTATCGAATTGAATTGTACTGCCAAGTTTCTCACGCAAAAGATTTTTGCTTTCATCTGTAAGCTTTATACGTGCAGAAAAGTAGTATCGATCTATAGGTTCGCCTTTTTCTATCTCAAAGTTCAAAGTAATCTTATCGTTGACCATTGGTAGCTCCAAATATTGTATTAATTATTTTAATATTTATCAATCATACGGTCTGTACTATGAAAAATGTGTTAAATGTTAAGATTTTTTTGTGCACCTAGGTAAGGTAATTGCAATCTGTCATTTCAGTGCATAATGTACAACTGTATGAACATTTGCTTTTGTTAAGGTAATTCACACAGCAAATGGTGTCATTCCAGCGCGTGACGCTGGAATCCAGCTTTCTATGCAATCTCATCAAAGACATTTATTTAGTACAGATTAGCTACTTTTTACGCTCACCAAATCAGTTTGCTTGCTCACAACCTGGATGCCAGTGCCTATGACACCCTTCTTAGTGAAAGTTGCTCTCAAATCGCAATGTTCATGCAGTTGTGCACACAATACTAGAACCCAGAAAAAACATGTTTAGATTGGCTATTCGAACGACATTAGTTGTTAGTTACGCAGCTTTCATAACAGCTTCACTATTACAACATTTGTTTACTGCTATGTCCGTAAGGTATCCTACTGCACCACCCACTGCAGCACCTACAATTCCTGATAATACAGCAGTTGCAATTACTCCAATAGCAATAATCTCAGGTATAATTCCTATTGCAACTAATGTAGCTCCTACAGCACCAAATAATAATGCTAAACCTATTGTCCATCCTCTCGCAGAAATTCCTAAAGGCTGTTTTTGTGGAGAATTACGTTTTGGGTTGCCTACTATAGGTGGCTGATTAATTTGCTTTTTCTGCTGAAAATTATTGTTAGTTCCATTACTGACAGGTGTTTGTTGCAATGGAGCTGCACTGCCTGTAACCGTTTGTAGGCCACCATTTACTGGTTGCTTCTGTTGTGCAGAAGTTGGGGTAAATGGTTGTGTAGTGACATTGCTTGCAGTCGGTTGTTCTAAAATTTGCTCATTATCACAGTTAATAGCCACATTGCTACCCACTTTTGATTGAAATGATTCGGTAAACACTACACTGTAATCTACATCATCAATTATTGTTTCTGAAGTTAGATCTGGATTTTGATAGTAAGTTATAGTGGCATTAGATATTTCGGGTCTACCTTTTATCGTTCTTTTTACTAGCTTTTTCTTTTCTATTTTGCACACATTAAACTGATCAGAAAAACTAAAAGTTAATTTATCTTTGAATGTTTCTGCAAAATCGTCCACAAAACTATCTTTAAAAGCAATTGGAAGAAAAATATGCTTTCCACCTAGAAAGATCTCTCGGCCAAAGCGCTTATTAGGGGCTTTATTAATACGCTTATCCTCAAGCTCTCCAACCTCTTCGGTATCTAGATACATTATACCTTCAGCTATTTTTGGATTGATTTTATTAATCAAATTTCTGATATACTCTTTGTCTTCTTCATCCACTATAATAACTCTAATGTTAAATCTTTCACATAAGTATTCGTTAGGAATTCCATACCTACCTCCACCTATAAATACTCCTCCAATTCCATCTCCTAAAACTACTATTGGAATAGTAGATAATCTATCATATGCTTCTTCCGTAGATCCATCATCTTTCAAAAGCTTATTAGCTTTTTCCATAACACTTTTATCTACACTTTGTTTATGATATTTTTTAAGGTATTTTTCACAAAAACTATTATAGTTATAACTGTGTTTCTGCATTGCCATTTCTGCGTAGCGAAATGTGTTAAACAAATGCGAGCTTTCATTATTAAGCCCAACTGTTGACACACTATTTTGGCTCACTGTGTTTGGATAATGGGAACCTGGACTATATCTATTTTTCTCATATATCAATTCGCCTACAACAACAGGTATTCCCCTTACTTTCATTTCATTTTTTGGTAGTAATTGGCCATTTGTAAAAGCAAATGCTGAAAAAAGTGCCCAAGCATTGGTACCGTGTGAAGCAAAAGTTCTCTTATCAATCACATTACTGCGTACATTCAATCTAACTTCAGGGTGTTCCCTTTTAAATTCCTCACTTATCTCAAATAATTGTTTTCCCGACTCGCTTGGTCTTCTGTTCTGCATAAAGTTCTTATGAAGTTCAGAAAATTCTATTAGTTTCTGTATATGAGCCTCTTGCATATTTACCATCCTAGCCAAATAAACTTACATAATACCAGTTTAACCCACAAAAATCAAGCAAACAAATCCTTAAAACAATGCTAAACTCAATCACTATGGCAAGAACAGTTGACGTATTACTACCACTTCCAATTGATCAGTTATTTTCATATGCAATTGAGGAAAATACTGAGATTTTACTTGGAGATTACGTAGTGGTGCCATTTGGCAAAAAATGCTTAATCGGAATAGTTTGGAAATACAGTGATAAAAGTAACCGAGAATTAAAATTTATTGAGCAAAAAATCGATTTACCAAATATTAGACCAAAATTGATCGCATTTGCAGAGTGGGTTGCGCAGTATAACTTAATACCTATTGGTATGCTTGCCAAAGTGATAATGGGAGGAGTGCTAAAAGTAAACCAAATAGACAAATTGATTTGTGCTAAGCAGAAGCAGGAAATAAGTGAAATAAGTTGCCAATTAAGCCCTGAACAGCAGGTAGCTAGTGATGAAATAATAAGCAATTTGAACGAATATTCAGTGACTTTGCTTGACGGTGAGACAGGATCCGGAAAAACGGAAGTTTATTTGTCTGTGATTGCACAATTGATTAAGAATTACACTGCCGTTCCAAATGCTGCTCAGACTTTACCATCTCAGTGCCCAGAAACACAACTGTACGAACATTGTGATTTGGGTCTACCAAGAGGGTGTCATCCGAGTAGCCTGACACTGGGATCCAGTTTTTCATATAACCTCATTACAAATGTTTATTTTAACTTAAGACCAATACCTAATTTACAATCAAAATTCCTGGATTCCAGTGTCAAGCACTGGAATGACACCTTTGTACTCAAGGCAAAACCCACTGTAACATTTAGCATACCGTCTTTGCCACGTACTAGTATGACACCAGAACGTGTTGAAATGACATCAGGAGAAGGTAATGCACAAGTTTTAATCCTCCTACCTGAAATTGTTTTAACTTCACAATTGGTAAATCGTGTTCGCGGTCAGATATCAAAAAACTTAGTTGAATGGCACTCAGGGCTCACTCCAAAAACTCGCCGGAATAATTGGCTCAATATAGCAAGTGGAAATGCGCAGATAATTATTGGTGCACGATCAGCACTTTTTTTGCCTTATAAAAACCTAAAATTGATTATCGTTGATGAAGAGCACGACTCATCTTTTAAACAAGAACAGGGAATTATATATAATGCTCGAGATATGGCGATAATCTTAGCCAAATTTGAAAATATTCCGATTATTTTATCATCAGCTACTCCATTACTCGAGACTATTCATCATGTTAAAAGCGGGAATTACAATCATGTAAAGCTAACTAAGCGATTCGGTGGTGCAGAATTGCCACTCATTAAAGTAGTGGATATGAGAAGCAACAAGCAATGGATCTCCGATGAGCTTTTTGAAAGCATCAAACAAACCATAGAGAAAAAACAGCAGGTTATGCTTTTTCTAAACCGCAGAGGGTATGCACAACTGGCAGTTTGTAAAAAGTGTGGATATAAAATTTCCTGCTTAAATTGTGCTGTTTGGCTTACATATCACAAGAAAAAAAATGCTCTTTTGTGCCATCATTGCTCTTATCAATTGAAACTTCCAGAAAAATGTTCTAATTGCCAAGGTGAACAGTCATTGTCCCTTTATGGCGTAGGAATTGAAAGGTTACTTGAAGAAATGGTGAAATTAATACCAAACGCAAAAACTGCGATGATAAGCAGCGATCAGAAGTCGGTTAGTAACGTAATTGACTTGGTACTGAAAGAAGAGGTGAACATTATAATCGGCACACAAATAATTGCTAAGGGGCACAATTTTCCTAAATTAACTTTGGTTGGAGTAATGAATGCAGATTTGAGTCTCGAAAATTCTGATTTAAGAGCAGCGGAAAAGACGTATCAATTGTTGCACCAAGTTGCAGGCAGATCAGGAAGGTTTAATGAAAAAGGAATGGTAATAGTGCAAACCAATAACCCTGAAAGTTCAATAATAAAAGCATTGCTGCATCAAAAAAGGGACTCATTTTATGAAATTGAACTTAAGTCAAGACGTGAAGCCAAAATGCCACCATTTAGCAGATTAATAGCGCTTATAATTTGTGGTAAGAATCAGATTGCGACACAAAAAGCAGCGAATGAAATAGTAAAATCTCTTCTCCGTCATCCAAGTAGCTCAACTACTTGTATCCAGGAAGAAAATGTAGGTGCAGACAAAAAGGAATTTGAAATTCTTGGCCCATCACCAGCAGCGATAAATTTTTTAAATAATAAGTATCGGTATAGGGTATTATTAAAAATACACAATAAGCACAGTCTATCCATACAAAAAAAGCTGAAATGTTGGATTAAAAATTGTAACTTGAATTCGAGTATTGCAGTGATAATAGATGTTGATCCTGTGAGTTTTTTTTAACGAGTTCCGTTAAGCCTTCTTGCCAATTACCACAACATTCTCACTGGGAAAAAAATAATCAGGTACAGTCATATTTTTTGGTGCGGGCCCCCCAATTACTCGGCCTGATGTGTCATAATATGAACCGTGGCAAGGACAGAACCAACCATTACCATCTCTTGTAGCATGGTCAACCGGTACACACCCAAGATGTGTACATATTCCGATCATGATTAACCATTCATCTTTTCCTTCGCATACTCTTTGCTCGTCTGACTGAGGATCCCTCAAGTTCTTTACATTCACAGCTCTTGCAACCTCAATTTCTTGCTTTGTGCGTCTACGAATGAATACTGGTTTACCTTGCCACTTTACTTTTACTCCGTGTCCTTCCTGAATTCCAGACAAATTCACCTCCACTGTGGAAGTTGCTAGAACTTCAGCAGAAGGATTCATAGACTTAACCAGTGGCCAAAGTCCACTTGCAGCTCCTATACCCGCCATAGCGCACGTAGTTAATGTTATAAAATCTCTCCTACCCTTATTTTTAGTAAGATCTTTAACAGGAGGTGTTTTTTTATCCTCTTTGTTTGCCAGTGGTTTTTTATTTTTAGTTAAATTTTTGTCCATCGATCTCTACTTAGCCATAAGTATATATTTTAATTTAAATACTGCGTATTAATCAACAAAAACTTGCGCTTTTTGTTTAACCTGTACTACAGTTGAGAAGAGATAGAGTTTTCAACTTCAGAAATACTATCTTCAGTGGAATCAGGATCTTCAATTTTCGCTACTGACACCACCTTTTCTCTACTCTCTGTTTTAAACAGAGTGACTCCTTGAGTGCTACGTCCTGCAATTCTGATATCATTTACTGAAATACGAATTAACTTTCCTTTATCTGTAATAAGCATGATATTATCACCCTGCTCAACTGGAAAACTAGCAACAACATTGCCGTTTCTGCTGGTAGTAAGAATATTGGTGATACCAACACCACCCCTGTTAGTTATTCTATACTCATACGCAGAAGTTCTTTTACCAAAGCCATTTTCGGTAATAGTTAATATAAACTCCTCATTCACTGCAAGTTTTAAGAATAATTCGTTATCTATTCCTAAATCATTCAAAGTCTTTTCCAATTTAGAATCAATGGAGTTATTAATTGCAGTCCCCAGTCTTTTTGCAAGTGGAACTTTTAAGTAAAGTTCTTTTGTTTCTGTTGCTACACCTATCCCATTTAATATGGTCATGGATATCACGCTGTCATTCTTTACAAGTTTGATACCTCTTACGCCATCTGAATTGCGACTCTTAAATTGACGCACATCACTTACAACAAATCTGATACTTTTTCCAAGCGTTGTTGAAAGTAAAACATGATCAATTTCATTGCATACTTTAACCGATATTAATTTGTCTCCTTCATCGAGCTTTATTGCTATTTTTCCATTGCTTGGAATATAGTGAAAGTCCGCTAAAGAGTTACGCCTTATGTTTCCATAGGCAGTAGCAAAAACTATGTTTTGATTTTCGTCATTTTCACTTGGCAACGGCATTATATTAGTTATAGTTTCACCATCGCTAAGCGGAAATATGTTAACAAGCGCTCTTCCACGTGCAGTTGGTTCTGCAAGAGGCAACTTATAAACCTTTAATCTATAAACTCGGCCAATATTAGAAAAGAATAAAAGGCTAGTGTGGGTATTTTCAACAAATAATTTTGTGATTACATCCTCTTCTTTTAACCCCTGTCCTAGCTTTCCTTTTCCACCACGATGCTGAGTTTTGTAGTGAGAAAGCTTCACACGCTTGATATAACCATTCATAGTTACGGTTATCACCATATCCTCTTGTGGAATTAGATCTTCAGCTTCAATGTCCGTATCTGATTCCTCTATTGCAGTTTTTCGTGGTACGGCAAATCTGTTCTTTATTTCTTGTAAATTGTTTTTTATTTCCTTCATCAACTTCTCTTCTGAGCCAAGAAAAGCGATATATTCTTTTATCAGGTTGATCATTGAACTTAGCTCAGCTTCTAATTTGTCTTTTTCAAGGCCTGTTAAACGCTGCAGTTTCATATCAAGGATAGCCTTAATTTGTAGCTCAGTTAATCTATACACTCCATCTTTCAAAAAGCTTGCGCTATCTGAAATCAACTCAATAATAGTGTTGATTTCATTCGAAGTTTTCCATTCTTTATTTAAAAGTTCTCTACTTGCTTCCGCAGGATCTTTTGCACCACGGATGATTTTTATCACTTCATCTATGCTCAAGACCGCAATGTAGAGCCCTATATATATATGAGCTTTTTCCCTCGTTTTTCTTAGACGAAATTCTGTTCTCCTGATTAATACTTCTTTTCTAAAGTCAACAAAAGCAGCTATGATTTCTTTTAATGACATCAAAGCAGGCTTGTTGTTGTTAAGGACTAAAGTGTTAACACTAAAACTACTTTTTAGTGGAGTGAGTCCCAGTATTTGATTAAGTATAAAATCTGCTGCAGCATTTCTTCTGAGGTCAATTACTACTCTAATACCAGACTTATCGGACTCATCCCTAATTTCTGTTATGCCATCAATTCTTTTTTCTTTTACAAGTTCACCTATCTTCTCAATTAATTTTACTTTATTTACCTGGTAAGGTATTTCATCAATCACTATTGCTTGCCTATCTTGTGGCAGGTCTTCCATGTGAGTCTTGCCTTGCACAACAATTGATCCACGACCCGTTGCAAATGCTGATCTTATTCCAGACCTTCCAAGAATCGTTCCCCCAGTTGGGAAATCCGGCCCTGGCATCACTTCAAGTAACTCATCAAAAGTAACTTCAGGATTATCTACATATAATATACAAGCATCTATTATTTCTCCAAGATTATGAGAAGGAATATTGGTTGCCATACCAACTGCAACACCACTTGCACCGTTTACCAATAGATTCGGAAACTCTGCAGGCAGCACAATAGGCTCTGTTTCATTTCCATCGTAGTTTGGCCTAAAATCAACTGTATCTTCATCAATATCATTCAGTAAAAAGTGCGACACTTTTTGAAGTCTTGCTTCTGTGTATCGCATTGAAGCTGGTGGATCTCCATCTATCGAACCAAAGTTACCTTGCCCATCAATAAGTGGTAAAAGAAGAGAAAAATCTTGAGCCATCCTGACCAAGGAATCGTAAATAGCTGCATCACCATGTGGGTGATATTTCCCCATTACATCCCCTACTATACGAGCCGCTTTTTTATATGGCTTACCGGCATCGAATCCAGCTCTTGACATTGCATATAATATACGCCTATGAACAGGTTTAAATCCATCCCGCACGTCAGGTATAGCCCTGCTTATGATAACGCTCATTGCGTAGGAGAGATAAGAATCTTCCAGCTCTTTTACTATTGAGATTGGTACTATATTATCCTGCATTTTCTATACTTTGATCGAAGTAATTAATAATACTAACATTTAGTTAAGCAAATGGGCAATGACAGACTTGAACTGCCGACCTCCTCGGTGTAAACGAGATGCTCTACCAGCTGAGCTAATTGCCCCTTTAGATCTAATTCTATAGCTCAATATTATTATTGTAAACAAAAATAGCGATAAATTGTATCCGTTCAGCAGAGTGGCAAAATAGGTAGACAAGGTGATCTAAAAAGATAATCATAGGGTAAATGTGAGCTTACAATAAATGGTGTCATCCCAGTGCCCAGACACTGGGATTCAGAAAAAAGAATGGTGTCATTCCAGTGCTTGACACTGGAATCCAGCTTTTTCATAATCATTAAAACGTTGTATTTTAACATAAAACAGCTATTTTTATGCTCGCCAACTTAATAAAATTCCTGGATCCCAGTGTCAAGCACTGGGATGACACCCTCCTGATGGGCCAAAATCACAATGTTCGTACAGTTATGCATTTGTTGTGCAAATTACCTTTGCAAACAAATGTTCGTACAGCTGTGCGTCACGCACTTTGCTTCAATATTTGCACATTAGCCACTCCCCTGAACAGATACGATAAATTAGATTTAGGTAAGCTATAAGCTTTTATGAAATCTTTGGGTGCATACTGTGGAGTTTTATAAATTTTAGTCTTGCTGTCGCTTTGTATAAAGGTATTTTTTCACTCACATCTTTCGAAGTTGTAGCCATGTTCAACAACTTTAAGTAGAATATTGTAGCATTTTTAAAATCTGAAAGTTTATCTAGAATAACAGCTAAATTATAGGTATAAAAAATATTGTTTTCATCAAGGGAAATAGCAGTTGTCATATACTCCTTACCTTTTACATAATCCTCCTTTTTCATATAAATCAGACCTAAATTTGCTAATAAAGGAGCATAATTTTTATGTATATCATACAATTTTAACATTTCACTCAACGCCAGATCAGGATCATATTGTGAGATTATCGTCAGAAAATTTTTTAATATGTAAGGGTTACTAGGGTGTTCTTTTAACAGTCTTGTGTAAATCTCTACAGCTTTTTTGTATTCTTTATTAACGTAATAAATGTTCCCCAATCCAATTAAAGCATTTTTATGATAAGGAAACTTTGCGATAATCTGATTAAGGAGAGAAATAGCTGTCTCATTATCTCCTAACTCAAAAGAATCTTTTGCTTTTTTTAAAGTAGAGTATATGTCAAAACTCTTGCCAGAATTCTGCGCAATTTTGATATTAAATTTATCACTTTTTCTCTCAATAACATCAAGATCTTTATATTTTTTATCAGCTTTTATATGCTTGACAACACTATCAAAGGCCTTCTGTATCTCCAAATTTTCACTAGCATAGGTAACAGAAGACCTACATAAAATCACAATGCAAATTAACATGCAGACAAACATAGATCTTAGTGTTGTGGCATTGGCTGCAGCGTGTAACCAGTAAACCTTATTTTTTTGAGCTATGCGCAACACATTACAAATTTATAAATGCTAAATTACCTATCTCATACAATAATAAAGATATTATTAATTAGCGGGACGAACATGCTGTGTTGCCTTTTAGAACGCACTTATCTTTTGTCTTCTACATTTTGCTTTATTAGACTTCTTGCATAACCCAAACTTAAGTAGAAAAAAGGCAAATAGTTAATATAGCTCTAAGTTTACCGATGATAAGAACCGTCATTCAAGTAGCCCCTCCCTGCCATCTAAGTAGCCTTCTTCTCCTGTCATCCCAGCACCTTCTTCCTGTTATCTAAGTAGCTGACTACTTGGATCCAGAAAACTTAACTTTAAATAAGTGGCTGCATCTAGATTCCAGACTGAAATGACAAGGCTATAAGTGTCAACACTGGGTTAGCCCAAGCGAGACGTCATACCGCCACGAACCGTCATACCGCCGCGGTATCTCTAGATCCCGCTAACAAGCAGCGGGATGACGAGCTTATCGTCATTCCACCACAAACCGTCATACCGCTGCGGTATCTCTAGATCCCGCTAACACGTAGCGGAATGACGATTGTCAGGCTAGCTGTCATCCCAGTTTGGAATCCAGGAAAAAGAATGGTGTCATCCCAGTGCCCAGACACTGGGATCCAGGAAAGTTTGCTTGTTTACAAGCAAACTAGCATAGAAAGTGGTTACAACGTTTTCGATGAGATTATATGGAAAACTGGATTCCAGTGTCAAGCACTGGAATGACATCACAGGGGCACTGGAATGACACCTCTCTTGGGCTCTTTTAGCTACAAACATTAAGAAATTTACCAAATAAAAAAAAAGGCAAAAGAAGCCCTGGGGTTATTATCCGCTTTAAAATATTGGCGTTTTTTATGTTTTAAACGCTTGACAAGCGAGATTCAGCTGCTTTTAATTGCAACTAACCTACGCTGCAAATGTTTAAGAAATTTACTAAGCAGAAAAAAAGACAAAGAATCCCCGAGTTAGCTAGTCTTTTACTATCTCTGTCGAGTATTGGCATTTTTTGATGTCTTGTAACGCTTTATAAGCGCGTTCAGCTTATTTAGATAAAAATCTAGATGTAGATGAAGTTTTGTAAAGACATACAGTATCTATATACTGCAAAAAATTGAACATAAGACGCCGATACATTAAGTAATCCTTACCTTTTAATCTGCAGATTGGCGAAAGCAAATACAATAGCTTCAGTTTTATGATAAGGGGGCTGGCGAAGCTTGTCAAGGAAGTTTTTTCGTTTCTACTGAATGACAATTGTGGTTTGGGAGGTGATGCAAGAAGTCTATTTCCACAAAAATGCTTCAATTTATCTTAACATTTTGTCAACTACCTTTGTAGGAATGACAATTTAAAAGGGCATCTTTACATATTCCATATGGCTGCCAGTTGCACCCTTCACATGCGTAATCAAATTTCTTTAAAGACATTTTCTCTCTAATCTTTTTTACTGCCTCATTCCAAGTTAAAGCCTCGCCAATTTTTATTCCTAAAATTTCCATATGCCTTCTATCTAGCTGTAAAACTTTAGCTTGTGTGGTACATTCACCTTGTTTAGTCTGATTTGGACAAGCACTACAGATACTATCAAGGTTACCAACTACTTCGATTTGAGTGTTAGGATCACTAATTACTTTGCTTGCTATCTTTTTATAATTTTCTACAAAACCCTGAGAATACCCATATCCCCGAAACGCGAGGGTGCACATAAAATGATGAGGGCGAAATTTTATCATTTTTTCAAATATTGCAAAGCTGCTACAAGTAGAAAAATTTTTACCAAACCAGGAAGGATAAATGGTAAAACACCCACCATTATTGCTTGTTCCAGACCCAAGTAAACAGCAAGCCAACTAACACCACAAATAAAGATTATAACTGTACCAGCCAGACAACTTAAAGAATTACACACAAATGATTTATACTTAGAGTTCAGTAATTCATTTACTTCGCCCATCACTATGACAGCAGCTAAACAGCCAATTAAATATCCACCTGTTGGTCTGAGAAAAATGTGATAACCACCAGAAAAATTCGCAAGAACAGGAAATCCTATTGCACCAAGTGATAGATATGTAAGCACAGAATAGAATGCTGTTCTGCGGTTAAATTTAAGCCCAATAAGCATTACTCCTAAAGTTTGCAATGTGATAGGCACAGGCTGCAATGGTATGCTTATTTGAGCCATCAAGAATAAAAGTAAAACGCAAGACAATATTTCAGCCAGTGTTGATCTACTGCTAGATTGTGTTATAAACATACCTTCCCAATAAAAATAACTTATAAAATGTAATATATATAAGAGGTTTTGCAATTTAAATTTTGTTTATATTGTGCTACAATGAATTATTTATGCACTATTAAATTAAAAATGATAAGTAAACAAGATCTATTATCGTTGATGAAAGCAAGACACAGCGGACGTTCATACGATCCTACAAGAGCAATATCTCAGGAAGACATGGATATTTTAATGGAAGCTGTAAGGCTGACTCCCTCATGTTTTGGTGATGAACCTTGGAGATATGTGATATGCAACAAACAGAACAATCAAAATGCATGGGAAAAGCTGCTAAGTTGTCTTGATGAATCTAATCAAAAATGGGCAAAAGATGCACAAGTGTTAATCATATCTTTCAGTGCTAAAAATTTCCGCAAATCTGGTAAAGGAGAAAATCTTTGGGCTAATCACGACACTGGTGCAGCGAATTATGGACTTATGTTACAAGCTGCAGCTATGAACTTAATGGCCCATCAAATGGGTGGATTTGATAGAGATAAAATAGTGAAAGAGTTCAATATACCCAATGACTTTAACGTAATGTCAGTGATAGCGGTTGGTTACGAAGAAGAGGATGCTGAAATCAAAGAGAAAAAAAGAAGGTCAGTAGAAGAAATATTTTTCTACGATGAGTGGCCAAAATTCTGAAAATTTTATCAAAATGCACGGTACTGGCAATAATTTTGTTATCATAGACTCACGTTCAGCAAATGATTTAAATTGGAACTATAAAAAAATTGCTAACCAAAACGGTTGCGATCAAGTCATAGTGATAACAAACTCCAGTTTAGCCGATTGCTTTATGCATATCTATAATGCTGATGGTAGCAAAGCTGAAATGTGCGGAAATGCAGCACGTTGCGTTGGATATTTGCTAATGTCAGAAAAAGGTGCTGAATACTCCATTATTGAGCTAACAAGCAAACGCATCTTAGAGTGTTTTAAAGTGGGTGATAAATCCATAAAGGTTAACATGGGTAAACCTTTGCTAAAATGGCATGAAATTCCCTTGTCTACTGAGTGTGACACTCTTCACTTACCTATAGAGCTTGAAATGCTAAAAGATCCTGTTGCAGTAAATATTGGCAATCCTCACATAGTTTTTTTTGTTGATAACATAAGTGAAATACCATTGCGAAATTTAGGACCAAAGCTAGAAAATCACGCATTATTTCCTCAGAAAATTAATGTTAGTATTGCACAAGTTGAAAAATCTGGAGAAATAGCTTTAAGAGTTTGGGAAAGAGGTACAGGCATTACTGCATCGTGCGGTAGTGCAGCCTGTGCAGCACTTGTTGCATCCACACTACGTGGATATCTGACTGCCCAACAGACTTCAGTAGATTTACCAGGAGGTAAGTTATTAATCGAATGGGCAAATAACGTATTCATGACCGGTGATATAGGATTTTTGTGATAATTGTTTTCACAATGCAAAAACCACTTGACAAACTCCGCCAGCCCCCTTATCATGATGCTGAAGGTATTCAGTTATCTTCATCTGTGCAGATTAAACAGCAAGAAAACAACGTAGTTGGCGTCTTATTTTTAATTTTTTGCACTATGTGCACCTTATGTCTTCACAATATTTCTAGGTTTTTACCTATATAAGCTGAAACGCGCTTATAAGTCGTTTAAGACAGTATAGTACGCCAATTTGCAGGATTAGGGAGTGAACACTAATTACCACGGGGTTTCTTTTGCCTTTTTTTCTGCTTAGTAAATTTCTTAAACATTTTAGCTAAGGTTAGTTGCACTTAAAAGCAGCTAAATTGCAGTGTTTAAGACTTAAAAAACGCCAATACTGAAAATAGACAGTGACCAGGGTTTCTTTTGCCTTTTTTTTCGTTTGGTAAATTTCTTAACGTTTATAGCTAACATGAAGCTAAGTACGAACTTTGTTAAACACAACAAATGGTGTCATGCCAGTGCTTGACACTGGCATCCAGCCTTCCTGCAATCTCATCGAAAACGTTGTATTTCAACGTAAAACATCTATTTTTATGCTTATCAACTTAGCTGGATCCCAGTGTCAAGCACTGGGATGACATTATAGGGGCGCTGGCCTGACAATCGTCATCCCGCTGCTTGTTAGCGGGATCTATGCTAAGAGATACCGTGACGGTATGACGGTTCGCGGCGGCATGACAGCTAAGTAACTCGTCATCCCGCTACGTGTTAGCGGGATCTAGAGATACCGTGACGGTATGACGTAGGACTGCTGTCATGCCAGTGCTTGACACTGGCATCCAGTCTTTATTATGCAGCCACTTGGTTAGAATTAAGTTTTCTGGATCCCAGTGTCTGGGCACTGGGATGACACCTCTGGGCACTGCCGTCATAAAGGAACCAGTGTCAGCTACTTGAATGACAGCTAGCCTGACAATCGTCATCCCGCTGCTTGTTAGCGGGATCTAGAGATACCGCGAATGAATCGCGGTATGACGGTTCGCGGTGGTATGACGATAACCTCGTCATCCCGCTACGTGTTAGCGGGATCTATGCTAAGAGATACCGTGACGGTATGACGGTTCGCTGCGGTATAGTAATTCGTCATCCCGCTACGTGTTAGCGGGATCTAGAGATACCGTGACGGTATGACGGTTCGCGGCGGCATGACAGCTAAGTAATTCGTCATCCCGCTACGTGTTAGCGGGATCTAGAGATACCGCGGCGGTATGACGTAGGACTGCTGTCATGCCAGTGCTTGACACTGGCATCCAGTCTTTATTATGCAGCCACTTGGTTAGAATTAAGTTTTCTGGATCCCAGTGTCTGGGCACTGGGATGACACCTCTGGGCACTGCCGTCATAAAGGAACCAGTGTCAGCTACTTGAATGACAGCTAGCCTGACAATCGTCATCCCGCTGCTTGTTAGCGGGATCTAGAGATACCGCGAATGAATCGCGGTGTGACGGTTCGCGGCGGTATAGTGATTCGTCATCCCGCTACGTGTTAGCGGGATCTAGAGATACCGCGGCGGTATGACGGTTTGTGGTGGAATGACGATAAGCTCGTCATCCCGCTACGTGTTAGCGGGATCTAGAGATACCGTGACGGTATGACGGTTCGCGGCGGCATGACAGCTAAGTAACTCGTCATCCCGCTGCTTGTTAGCGGGATCTAGAGATACCGTGACGGTATGACGTAGGACTGCTGTCATGCCAGTGCTTGACACTGGCATCCAGTCTTTATTATGCAGCCACTTGGTTAGAATTAAGTTTTCTGGATCCCAGTGTCTGGGCACTGGGATGACACCTCTGGGCACTGCCGTCATAAAGGAACCAGTGTCAGCTACTTGAATGACAGCTAGCCTGACAATCGTCATCCCGCTGCTTGTTAGCGGGATCTAGAGATACCGCGAATGAATCGCGGTATGACGGTTCGCGGTGGTATGACGATAACCTCGTCATCCCGCTACGTGTTAGCGGGATCTATGCTAAGAGATACCGTGACGGTATGACGGTTCGCTGCGGTATAGTAATTCGTCATCCCGCTACGTGTTAGCGGGATCTAGAGATACCGCGGCGGTATGACGGTCTGCGGCGGTATGACGGTTCGCGGTGGCATGACGATAACCTCGTCATCCCGCTGCTTGTTAGAGGATGAGATACCGCGAATGAATCGCGGTGTGACGGTTCGCGGCGGTATGACGTAGAGTCAGCGTTAGCTATAACACAACACTTTTATACTCACCAAATCAGTTTGCTTGTAAGCAAGCAAACTTTCCTGGATCCAAGTAGTCAAGGCACTGGGATGACATCATTCTTGGTCCCTTATATCACAACGTTCGTACAGTTGCGTTTTAGGTTAGGCACTGATGCATTACTTCCAAAACTTTTTTACCAATCACCGCAGGGGTTTCAGCAATTGCAATCCCGGCACTCCGCATAACTTCTAGTTTTGCACCAGCACTTCCACCGCTGGAAGAGATGATTGCTCCAGCGTGTCCCATACGTCTTCCTGGAGGTGCTGTTTGACCTGCTACAAAACCAACGATTGGCTTTTTAGTCTTTTCTGTTTTCACAAAATGTGATACATCTTCTTCTTCGTTTCCACCTATTTCACCAATAACTACAATACCATGAGTATCGTCATCTTTTAAAAAGAGCTCCATACAGTCGACAAATGTCATACCATGAACTGGATCTCCCCCAATTCCGATACATGTGGATTGACCAAGACCAACAGCGGTTGTTTGTGCTACTGCTTCGTAAGTTAAAGTTCCAGAGCGAGACATAATTCCTATGTATCCACGCTTATGGATATGGCCAGGCATAATTCCTATTTTGCACTCTTCAGGCGTAATAATTCCCGGACAGTTGGGACCAACCAATCGACTTTTTGAATCAACAAGCGCGCGCTTAACTTTCACCATATCAAGTATAGGAATGCCCTCTGTAATACAAACTATCAATTCTATTTTTGCATCTATTGCTTCAAGTATTGCAGCAGCAGCAAATTTAGCAGGTACATATATTACCGTGGCATTCGCATCAGTTTTTTCTCTAGCTTCTGCTACAGTATTAAAAACCGGTAAATTAAGGTGAGTGCTACCACCCTTTCCAGGAGTTACACCGCCAACCATTTTCGTCCCGTAGTCAATAGCTTGCTCTGAATGAAACGTACCTTGTGCACCAGTAAAACCCTGGCATATTAATCTTGTATCTTTATTTACTAAAACGGACATGCTTTATTTTACCTCTTTTACTATCTTTTGCGTAGCATCACCCAGTTCATCTGCAGCAATAATATTTAATCCTGACTCTTCTAAGATTTTTTTTCCTTCTTCAAAATTAGTACCTGATAATCTAACCACTAGAGGAACTTTAATGCTCATTTCTTTTGCAGCCGCAACAATTCCACTTGCGATAATATCGCAACGCATTATACCACCAAATATATTAACCAAAATTCCTCTTACGTTGCTATCAGACAATATGATTTTAAATGCTTCAGTTACAGTTTCTTTACTCGCTCCACCACCAACATCCAAAAAGTTAGCAGGCTCTGCTCCGTAGTATTTTATTATATCCATTGTTGCCATAGCAAGACCTGCACCATTTACCATGCAACCAATACTGCCATCCATTTTGATGTAACTGAGCCCATACTTTGAAGCCTCTATCTCTTCTTTCACTTCTTCATCATAATCACGAAGTTCCATAATTTCTGGGTGACGATATAAAGCATTGTCATCGAAATTAATTTTCGCATCGAGCGCAATAAAATCTCCAGAACTTGTTTCAACCAGTGGATTAATTTCAATTTGGCTCGCATCAGTTGCAATAAACGCATCATATATATTTTTTGCAACATTTGTTATTTTTTCTATTTGTTCTGGACTCAAATGAAAACTGCTGCTTAACTTGCTGCTATCAAAACTTGTAGCAGAATCAATATCAAATTTCACAATTTTTGCGGGAGAATTTTTCGCCACTTCTTCAATGTCCATTCCACCTTCTGAGGAAAATATGAATATTGGCCTACTGAGCTTCGGGTCGATTACCAGGCTTAAATAATACTCTTTCTTAATGCTTGAGCCTTCTTCAACGTACACTTTTCTTACTTGCTGCCCGCTTGGCCCTGTTTGATGAGTAACTAAAGTCATACCAATCATGTCCTTTACAAACTGTTGAGCTTCTTCAGCTGACTTTGCTAGCTTTACGCCACCGGCTTTACCCCTACCACCTGCATGAATTTGAGCTTTAACTACAAACACGTCAGATTTTAATTGACTTACTTGAGTCTTTACTTCTTCCGCAGATGTAGCAACAAAACCTTTTGGCACTGGGACATTAAATTTATGCAAAACTTCTTTCGCTTGATATTCGTGAATATTCATAAAACAACCAATGATAAACTATTAACTTGAGTACAAACTACCAACCATAACGCTGCCTTCTGCACTCTTGTTGGTACCTCTTTTTTTTAGCTTCAGCTTTCTTTTTGGCTCTTTTTTCTGATTTTTTTTCATGATATTGTTTTTTCATTTTCAACCCTCTTCCTTCCTTTTGAATTGTTTTTTTCAATACTGGAAGAGCTCTGTCTACATCACCATAATGGACTGATACTTCTATCAAACTCTATACCTCCTTCGGTAATCATTTCAAAATCTATTTATAAATTAGAAAATTAACATTGTCAATTATTTTATAAACTTGAGCGTTAAAATGTAATATGCCACAATTTACATGGTAAATGATGTCATTCCAGTGTCAGCTACTTGCTTACTGATGGAGATTGCTCTTATGTTACAGCGTTTTTACAATTATACTAACATCGGGGCGGAGAGATTTGAACTCCCGACCCTTTGGTCCCAAACCAAATGCGCTACCAGGCTGCGCTACGCCCCGACTTCTTTACTCAGAGTATCAATAACTCAGGCAAAATGCAAGATTCATTTGTTTACTTTAGAAAAAATATAATACGAGATTTAATATTATCTTAGAATATGTTTTTTATTAGCTCCTCTTTAACAACAGACTGCTTCGTAGAGAGTCTACAGAGTTTTTGTGCGCGCAACACTGAACCAGATTTCTTTATCTTAGCCATATTTAAAAATCTAGCTACACCAATTGGTGAAAGTTAGTGCAGCAACTACAGCAGTATCGACTCTTAAAATTCTTTTTCCTAGACTCAATTTTTGACAAAACTTATCGGCAAGATCAAGTTCATAAGATGAAAAACCACCTTCAGGGCCAACAATAATAGCAACATTTTTTTTGCCTTTCAGCACTTTATCAGCTTTACCTGTTTCATCACATAAAACAAAATTTTTACTCTGGGAATCAGGTAACTCACAAAAGTTAATAGGAGGCAAAATCTCTGGTATACTCATCCTACCGGATTGTTCCGCAGCTTCGATTGCCTGTAATTTTGCTCTACTTAGGTTAATGTTTTTTACTACTGTACGTTCCGTTGAAATAAATTGAATGCAGGTTACTCCCATTTCAGTTGCCTGTCTTACTATGTTGCCCAAAGCACCACTTTTTACCATGGCACAATATAAGTATAAATTTTCCTCATACTGCTGTTGTTTAGTACATTCTTTGAGTGTAACTTTTGTCAATTTACGCGATATATTAACTACTTCTCCTAACCATTCTCCATCTTTTCCATTAAAAAGAGAGAGATTATCATACTTCTTAAGCCGCATTACATTGCAAATATAGTGACTTTGTTGTGGATTAAGTGCTAAACTCATGCCTTGTGATAAAGCTTCTTCAACATAAAGCCTAATTTTTCCCATTTAAAACTTTAATTATATTCTATTTGAGTGACTCTTACGGGATTTGAACCCGTGTTACCACCGTGAAAGGGTGGTGTCCTAACCACTAGACGAAAGAGTCAATGTTAATAACTCAAGTTATATTGATTATGCACATAAAGTCAATTCAATTGTTTTACGACACAAGCAGTTTTTGTGAAATCCCAATTTGTAATAAGAGTGATTTACACCCACTTAACAAGTGGTGGCATTGACATCATAATTGCATCTGGATTGCCGTCAGTCATCAAACCAAACCTTGTGCCACGATCGTATAACAGATTGAATTCTACATATCTGCCACGTTTTATTAATTGATTTTCTCGTTGTTCTTTTGTCCAAGATTTTTGTATATGTTTACGTATGATGTGCAAATAAATTTCCAAAAAGGCTTCACCTACTGCTTTTGTGAACTCAAAATCATTCTCCCAATTGCCAGAACTCAGATTATCATAGAAAATACCACCAATGCCACGCGGCTCTTTTCTGTGTTGTAAGAAAAAATAGTTGTCACATTGCTCTTTAAATTTTGGATAATATCCGGTGTCAAATCTATCACATGTCATTTTGATTGATTCATGAATATACTTGCAATCTTCTTCATTTTTATATATCGGCGTAAAATCCATTCCTCCACCAAACCATTGTTTTGAAGTATATATCAGCCTTGTGTTCATATGCGCTGCAGGGATAAGGGGCGATTGCATATGAGACACTAAAGATATACCGCTTGCCCAAAACTCTCCGTTACTTTCACTTGCACCAGGAATCTCATTAATGGCTGAATCTGCAAATTTTCCGTGTACTTTTGAAACGTTTACTCCAACTTTTTCAAAAACATTACCAAAAATAATTGTAGATTCACCACCTCCACCACCTGGGCGATCCCACTTTCTCTTTTCGATCTTTGGCTCTGCGGATGATTGTTTTTCAATTAATAAGAAAGATTCTATAATCTTATCTCTTAGTGCACAGAACCACTTAAATGCTTGTGTTCTTTGTTTTTCCATAATATCCTCTCGCTAGCTTATTAACATTGTTATATCTGATATTTAAGGAACTTAATTAGATTTGGATGATAATTATCTATCAAAGACGTTAATAAATCTATAATAATTAAATCAATATAATAAAACATTTTCGTATGTACAACGATGCCAAGTAACAATAATGAGTAAAAGATACATAGATAACAAAAAAGAGAACAGGGTTGACTTCATACTAAGAAATTATGGAATGTCAATTGTTGTGATGGCAGTTATTATGCTCTTACCTCCAGTAGCAATATCGATACTCTACTTTTTTGATATATATAGTCAGCATATTAATATAGAGATTAATTTATTAGTTAGCATTCTAACAACTCTCTTTATGATATATAATGTAAAACGCTACAGATACCTACTTAATACTATAGAATTTCAAAATGCAATATTTGCAAATGCACTAAATCATAATACAGAATTTTGCCTTATTTTACACAAAGATGAGGGTATTATTTATGCTGATGCAAGGTTCTACGAAAGGTTTAAAGATCATATAGATGATGACATTACGTTGGGCAAGATTCTTGAAATAGGAGATGTTTCAGAAGAAGACAAAAAAGTACTCTATCATGCACTAAAAAATAACTCTTCTGTACAGGTATGCATTTCCTTAAACAAGAAGAATAGAGTATCTAACTTTCTTTTGCTCTTTGAGCCGATACCAGATAATCCCCAAATTGCTATAAATAGTAATAAGA
This sequence comes from Wolbachia endosymbiont (group A) of Apoderus coryli, assembly GCF_947251615.1. Classification (NCBI taxonomy): domain Bacteria; kingdom Pseudomonadati; phylum Pseudomonadota; class Alphaproteobacteria; order Rickettsiales; family Anaplasmataceae; genus Wolbachia; species Wolbachia endosymbiont (group A) of Apoderus coryli. The sequence goes on from NZ_OX366367.1 coordinate 1,416,039, forward strand.
TTTTAAATTTATCATTAGTGCCAATAGCAAGGCCAGATGGGTATTTTGTGTTAAAAGCAACACAGACAAACAAGGAGCAGATATATGAAGAGTTAATAGAAAAACACAGTATAGGAACTTACATTGCAAATGCCAAAGGGGTGATTTTATCTGTAAATAAAAGATTTTTAGACATATTTGAACTGAAAAAACTGGAAAAAGGTAGCTCAATCAGTGATTTTATATCTCAATCTAAATATAACAATACAACAACCGATAATGAAATTTTGTTTTTTACTATAAGTGGTATTCCATTCAAGGCTTATATGAGCACTGCTATATTTTGTGATAAATACAACCATAGCTATATATATGGCTTTATAACACCAACCGAATCAAATATTGTTGATTATCAATTACACCCTTGTTTTGCAAATTCATCAATTGCTATTGCACAATGTGACATAAATGGCAACTTTGTAAAGAAAAATACGGCACTAATAAAGCTTGCAGGGTCAGATAATAATTCAATCTTTACATTGATATTGGATAGTTATCATGTGAAAATACGTGAATATTTTTCGAGTAATAGAATAAATAATGCATCCTTTGATGTACAGCTCAACGGCGGTAATAACATAAAAATATATTTCAATAAGTTTCTTCATAACAAAATGATCTTCATACTTTGTTATTTTATTGACAATACTGAACACAAAAACCTAGAGATAAAGCTTGAGCATTATCAAAAGATGCAAGCTATAGGGCAGTTAGCAGGTGGTATTGCGCACGATTTCAACAATATATTGACTGGGATAATAGGATTTTGCGATTTGCTTTTACTCCAACATTCAGCTGGTGATCCATCTTTTGGAGATATAATACAGATACAGCAAAATGCAAAGCGTGGATCAAATTTAGTAAGACAATTGCTTGCTTTTTCAAGAAGACAGACCTTGCAGCCAAAAATTATTGATGTAAATAGTACTATAGCTAATCTTTATGAAATGATAAAAAGATTAATAGGTGAAAATATAAAATTTAATATTTATTATGGTAGAGACTTGGGTGCTGTTAGGGCTGATCAAGGGCAATTAGAGCAAGTTATACTTAACTTAGCAGTCAATGCTAGTGCTGCTATGGAAAAGGGTGGAGAATTAACTATACGAACCTTTAATCAAAAGATTGACTCATTAAATTCTACACCTCAGGATATGTTTTCTCCAGACAAGGAAGCGATTGAACATGGAAATTATGTTGTGATTGAAGTAATTGATACAGGATGTGGAATGACGAGTGATACAACTGAAAAGATCTTTGATCCATTTTTTTCTACTAAAGATATTGCTTCCGGTACAGGTCTTGGCCTCTCTACTGTATATGGCATTATTAAACAAACTGAAGGATACATCTATGTTGCTAGCAAAGTAAATCATGGAACTAAATTTAGCATATTTTTGCCCATGGTTTACATATCAGATGAAAATTTGAGAGAGGAAGATAGTGAAGAAATAGAAAGACCGGTAGTAAGTGAAATTAAAGGTAATGGTATAATTTTATTGATCGAAGATGAAGATTCAGTAAGGGAATTCATCTCTAAAGCACTCAAAAGAAAAGGATTTGATGTAATAGAAGCGAGCATAGGCAGCGAGGCGCTAGAAATAATCAGTAAAAAAAGTCAACACATAGATCTTATAATCACTGATGTAATCATGCCAGAGGTGAGCGGCCCAGAAATAGTTAAAGAAGCATTGATCCATAGGCCAAATATCAACGTTATTTTTATTTCTGGGTATGCAGAAGATGCTTTTTTAAAGAGTGATGACATCAATATAGAAGATTTTCACTTTTTGCCAAAACCATTCACTCTGAATGAATTAGGAGACAAAGTTCAAAGTGTATTACACGAAGCAAAAAAAATAGTCTAATTTTAGTACGATTAGCAACAAAAAAATTTTCTAATGCAAAAGTTTCTTGCATATATACAATAGAATTATTTTATACATAAGATAAAAGGCGTGAGCAAGATTATTGCAATAGTAAATCAAAAGGGTGGAGTTGGCAAAACCACAACTAGTATAAATTTATCGACAGCCTTTGCTGCTGTGGGAAAAAGCACTTTATTGGTAGATCTTGATCCTCAAGGAAATGCTAGTACAGGGCTCGGGATTTCTTATCGTAGTAGGGAAGAAAAAAATATATACAAAATACTACTGAGCAGCGAAAATAAATTGATAGAATCGGCAATTTTCAATATAAAGGAAATTCCAAATTTATCACTAATTTCGTCAGTAGTTGATTTATCAGCTGCAGAAATTGAATTATCGCAACTTGAGCGAGGAAAATTTGTGCTAAAAAGCGCATTAGAGAAGATATGCGATAATTATGAGTATATAATCATTGATTGCCCTCCATCACTTGGGCTTCTAACCATAAATGCTTTGACTGCTGCTAATTCTATTATTGTTCCTCTTCAGTGTGAATTTTTTGCTCTGGAAGGATTAAGCCATTTAGTTAAAACTGTAGAACTGATAAAAAGGAATAACCTAAACCCTTTTTTGGCAATAGAAGGGATAGTGTTAACAATGTATGACAGGCGTAACAAACTCAGTGAACAGATTAAAAACGATATTTGCCAGTATTTAAATGATAAAGTATACAAAACTATCATCCCATTGTATGAGACTGTTATTCCACGTAACGTACGGTTATCAGAAGCGCCTTCTCATGGAAAACCCGCTATTGTGTATGATCTTAAGTGTCCTGGTGCACAAGCATATATAAGTTTGGCAAGGGAAATTTTAAAAAAGCACGCGAGCAGTTGTAAGGAAAAGAAGCTAGTGAGTGAGGGCGTGGTATGAAGGATGATAGACGCCTCGGCAGAGGTCTTGCCGGCCTCATAGGCGATAATTATGATAATAAAGAAGATCGACAAGAGTATTTGCCTATTTCATTACTGCACCCAAGCAAATTTCAACCGAGGAAACATTTTGACGAGGAATCATTAAGAGAACTTGCAAGTTCAATAGAGAAAAACGGCATTATACAGCCTATCGTGGTACGCAAAGATTCAAATGATGATGGTTACGAAATAATAGCTGGGGAACGTCGTTGGCGAGCAAGCAAGATTGCAAATCTTAATAGTGCACCGGTTATCATAAAAGATTTGAACGACAAGGAATGCTTGGAAGTATCCATAATTGAAAACATACAAAGACAAGATATTAATCCAATAGAAGAAGGTGAAGCTTACAGAAAACTGATAGATGAGTTTTTCTATACACATGAAGAATTAGCTTCAGCTATAGGCAAAAGCCGCAGCCACATAACTAATATGACTCGGATGTTATCACTTCCCTATAGTGTGAAAATGATGATCAATGAAAAAAAATTGTCTATGGGTCATGCAAGAACACTGATTAATGTTGAAAATGCAGAAGATATTGCAGAAAGAATAGTTTCTCAGGCCTTAAGTGTTAGACAAACTGAAAAATTGATAAAAGACTTACACCAAAATAATAATCAAAAAGAGCAGAGATATACTAGAAATCAAGATATGACGGTAATAGAAGGCGCTATATCTTCTCAACTTGGTTTAAAGATCAAAATTAATGACAACAATTCTAAGGGTAAAGTTATGATACGGTATAATAATCCAAATGAATTAGATTTAATATTGAAAGTTTTGAATAGGAAACTTGAGGCATAGCTAGTAGCTGCCAGCAAAGCAACAAACCAATATCAACTGTTGGTGTCACCCAAGTAGCTCACAGAAGCGAAAAAGCTGCTTGACACACTGCCAAAAGTTTGTTATGCAAGAGATCCCATAAATTGGGTGTCATAATAACTACACCCACATTAATTTTGATGTACGTGACCTTGAAAGATCGTAATTCAATACTTAAATTATTAGGATAGTAGGCTAATCATGGAGCTCAAAATGCATAACGTACAAGAAACTGAAAATTTAAAATTTGATGCTGAAGTAGGAAAAGTACTGAATATAGTGATTCATTCACTTTATACTAATAAGGACATTTTTCTGCGTGAGTTAATATCAAATGCATCGGATGCATGTGATAAGTTGCGTTATGAATCTCAACTAAATCCTAATTTGCTGGATTCTAGTGATGAATTAAAAATCACTATCAGCTCCAATAAAGATAAGAACGAGCTATATATCACTGATAATGGCATCGGAATGAACAGACAGGATTTAATAGATAATCTTGGTACAATTGCAAGCTCTGGTACGCAAAAGTTCTTGGATGCGATTAAGAATAGCAAGGATTCAAGCCAAACTGTGGAGCTGATTGGGAAGTTTGGTGTTGGTTTTTACTCAAGCTTTATGGTTGCATCAGAAGTAATAGTAGAATCGAGAAAAGCTGGAGAAGAGGAGTCTTGGATCTGGCAATCCAAAGGAGATGGAGAGTATTTGATAAGTAAACTAGATAATCAAATTTCTCGTGGAACTAAAATTACACTCATTATGCATCCTGAAGAAAACGAGTTTTTAGATAAATTTCGTATTGAAAATATTGTCACTACTTACTCTGATCACATAAACTTTCCTGTTGAATTCATAAATGAAGAAGGAAAAAGTGAAAAGTTAAACAGTAAGGCTGCAATTTGGACTAAGCTAAAAAATGATGTTACTCAAGAGGAGCACAACGATTTTTTCCGCAGTGTTGCTCACGTTGGCGGGGAGCCTTGGATGATATTGCATAATAAAAATGAAGGTGCAATAGAATATACGAATTTGCTTTATGTTCCTTCCATTAAACCTTTTGATTTATTCCATCCAGATAGACGTTGCTCTGTTAAGTTATATGTAAATAAAGTATTTATCACTGAAGATAATGTACAGATCATACCGCAGTATTTACGTTTCTTGAAAGGTATTGTTGATTCACCGGACTTGCCTCTTAATATCAGCAGAGAAACACTGCAGAACAATCGTGTTGTTGAGCAAATCAGGAAATCCCTCACTAAACGCGCGATATCAGAGCTTGGTAAAAAGGCAAAAGAGAATTTAGAAGAATACACAAAATTCTGGACCAATTTTGGTGCAGTTTTAAAGGAAGGTCTTTGCGAAGCTATGCCAACTGATGAGAGAGAGGCACTGCTCTCGATTTGCAGATTTCATAGCACTGGTGATGAGAAATTAGTCAGCATTGATGACTATATAAGCAGAATGAAGCCTGAGCAGGAGCATATCTATTATCTCACCGGAAACAGCTTGGATTCAGTGAAAAACAGTCCACAACTTGAGGGGTTTGTCAGCAAAGGACTAGAAGTGCTCCTATTTGTTGATCCAGTTGATGACTTTTGGACTAGTGTAATTCATGAATACAAAGATCAGAAAATCAAGTCTGTGACCCGCGCTGATGTTGATTTGGAAAAATTCTCTTCAGAAGAAGATAAGAAAGATCAAGAAAATAAATCGAATGAAGAAAAAACTGAGGAAAATGCAGATTCTATACTGCAATATTTCACCAAGGTTCTTGGCAATTCAGTGAAAAGCGTAAAAATTTCCAAAAAGCTAACCGGTAGTCCCGTATGCCTGGCGGTTGACGAAGGTGCTATGGATCTTCGCATGGAGCGTTTTTTACGCGAACAAAAGCAGCTAAATTACCGCACGCCAAAGGTGCTGGAAATTAACACTAAACATCCTGTAATAAAAAGCATAATGAAATCTCACGCTGAAAGTGGTGAAACCCCAACATTGGAGGACATGGTTCACTTATTGTTTTACCAAGCTTGCATCGTGGAAGGCGAAGAGATGGATGACGCGAGCAGCTTTGCTAAGAGACTGAATAATTTGCTTGGCAAGATTTCTGTTTAATGCTATACTTAGCTTAGCTGCTAGTTAGGAGGTAAAACATGTTTGGTTCCAATTTTAGAGACTTTGTATCACAAGATACAACTTCACAGGGCCAATCAAATTCTGAAAGATTAATCAAAAGTTGGCATGGTTTTGAAAAACCAGATTCTGAAGATTCAGGTATTGAAGAAGAGTTTGAAGTTTTAGATAGCGAAAGTCAAGAGATACCAGCTAATCCATGTGATACACTCCCTGAAGATCTGAGTCTAGAGAATGAAATACTTGCAAACTTTCCTGATGGTTGTGATAGGTCGTTTACTGTAGAGTTAAAAGATGAAGATTCATATGGTATCATTCCTAAAAACTTAACTTTTGCTGAGATTATAAATATCTTAAATCAAGCTATACAAGAAGATAATTGTGAAGAATTAGACAAGGTTGTACAAAATATTGAAAATTATGAAGGCAGGTCTATTACGCTGGATAATGAAAATCTCAAAGATTTCTGTTCAAATCAACTTAATTTGGAGTTACAAAACAGAAGCAACCATCAACATATATATTCAAATGTACTATCACAGTATAAATTTGACCAAGTAGAGTTCAAGTATGATTATTCAGTAAAAGAATTGGTACTATTGGCAATTGCAGCTAATGACAAGCTAGTAGAGCAATATCAGGATTTTCTTTTTGCTGAAGAAAATTTAAGTCTTTTACCTCTCCTTGTTGGTGGTCAAAAATATATTGAAGCTTTTATAGAAAAATTCCATGGTACCGATGGAGTTTATGGAAGATTAAAAGGTCAAGCTATACAACTTGTCGAACCTAATAAGATTGACTTCTTCTCAGCTACAGCATTAAGAAAAGAGCAAGAATTATTAAATGCAGTTTTTGTCGAATACGTTTTAAGAGATTTTGGACAGGTGTTAAAAACAAGTAAACCTGATCCTTTGTATGGTGTGCTTGAAACAGCGTCTCTGATCAAAAATGAAGAATTCATCACGATAGTGCTGGATGCATTTGAAAGATATATTAATGAGCCAACTAAAAAAGCCTCAACAGAAGAGTTATTAAAAAAGAGCTTTGCTACCTTGTTAGAAACTGCGATAAGTCAAGAACACATATCTGTCATTGAATACTTGTGCAAACGATACACTAATAGTGCAGATCATGCCATTTACGATGTATATAAACAAGCATTTACAGATGATAAAGTTATTACAATACTAAGGCAACAAATCCTGAAAAACATAGGAGCTCGTGGCAGAAAAGAAATTTATGATTTAATTCTGAAAACTGCATTGGATGCTGGCAATATTGCATTTATTGAGCACCTATGCAAAGAATGTGCTGAATGCGTCAATGATGTTATTAATTATCTTGATCATAAACTTAAAAATAACGAATTTGATGAAATATATGAATCAATTCTAGTTGCATTGTCTAATACTGGAAGTCAAGACATTATAATCAGTGTTCTAGCTCATGTTCAAATTTATCAAAGCATACTCAATAATAAACAGCAAGTAGTCAGGCAAACCATACAAAATATACTGAGCAATGCGATAAAAGAAGCTAGTTATGGAGTTGTTGTACCCTTATGTCAGCATGTTGACCTAAAATTCGCAGCTCTTCAGGCAATATGCAAGGAAGAATTTGAGAAAGCTTTACCAGTAGTTGCAGAACAGCTTGAAAAAATAAGTATGGAGCTTTCTCCAAGTATGACTCGTAATGAGTATCAAAAAAATAGGGATACTTTGAATAATCTATATCTAATTAGAAGTTTGTTAGAAAGTAGTAAATTAATCAATACTTCCAGTAAAGCAAATATACAGACACAAGCGAATACACAAGTTAATAAAAGAAGCAGTGATAATGCAGTATCACCTATTGTGAATGTAGAGGATACCTCAGCTATGATAGGCGAAACTGCAACCTCAAGCCAAGCAGTGGATGGAAAAAATAATAGTCAATTAAGTAGTCAAAAATCCAAAAGTACTGACAGTCAAAAGGTGGAAGAAAATGCTCTTGCACAAAAAGGAGAAAGCGATGTACTAAATAGCATGAGGGTTTCAATAACGGGGCCTATAAGTAATAATTTTGAGGAGGGTGAAATGGGTAAAAATAGTAACAAGCAACGCCAAGAGAGAATAAAACAATCTAAAAAAGAAAAAAAGAAAAATGAACAAAAAAAAGAAGAGCAATTTAGGGAAACATATATTGGTAACAATAATAGTTCACAGGTAACTACTGAAGAGGATGATAAGAACGATGCTACCGCACCATTAGTTGATATTGGTAAGAAAGAGCAAACTCCTGTTCAACCTGCTGAACATGTACCACAATATGGTCTTGGTAATACTTCAGTTCAACCTGATAACAGTGATACATCAGTAATTGTAGAAAAAGGACCTGTGTTAGGTGCAGCAAATGGTGAGGATAGTTCTGCACATGAAGGTAATGATAGACAAGATACACAATCGAAATCAAGTTCAGCAGAAGTACCTTTAGTAGGTAACAAAAAACTTGAACAAAATGGTATTCCAACCAACAGCAAACAGTCTACTAATCCAACCAATGGTTCACAAAATATAAAAAGTAGTAAGCTGCCTGTTATAGCTGCTTCTGCATTAGCAGTAGCTGGAGTTGTTTCAGGAATAGCTATTGCAGTTTACTTGGAAATGCTAGCTGCAGGAATAGCAGTTGGAGCTTGTTGTCTGGTTGCTGCTGCAGTTATATACTGCTGCACACCTAAAAGCTCAGTTGAAAACAGCAATGTTGAAACTGTTAAAACAGCTGAACTAACAGCACAATAAGGAATAAATATTGTAGTTTACCATTTAATAATTTATTATAATTATATTAATTATTAGCGAATGAAAACTTGGTAAACTACGAAGAAATATTCTTGAACAAAATCAAAGATATAAAAGATGAGGGGCGCTACCGTGAATTTACGAACTTTGCGTCATTGCCAGGTAGGCTCCCCCACATTATGGACTATGAAAGAAATAGGGAAGTAATAGTCTGGTGCAGTAATAACTATTTGGGAATGTCACAGAACGAGAAAGTTATTGCCGCTATTCAAAATTCATCTGTTGGCGCTGGAGGAACAAGAAATATATCTGGCACAACAAAAGAGGTTGTCGAACTGGAAAAATCCCTAGCTTGTTTACATAAAAAAGAGGCTGCTTTAACTTTTGCTTGTGGCTACCTCGCTAACCAGACAACACTTAGCACTTTATCGTCTGTTATTCCTGACGTAGTAATTTTCTCAGATGAGAAAAACCATTCTTCGATGATAGAAGGCATAAAATCAGGAAAAAGACCAAAACATATATTTAGACATAATGATGTTGATCACTTAGAGCAGTTGTTAAAGTCCGTAGACACAAAAACACCAAAGATAATAGCACTTGAATCCGTATATTCAATGGATGGCGATATAGCGCCGCTTGAAGCGATATGTGATCTTGCAGATCAACATAATGCAATCACCTATTTGGATGAGGTGCACGCAGTTGGCATGTATGGTTCACATGGTGGCGGAATTGCAGAAAGAGAAGGCCTGGTGGATAGAATAACCGTTATTCAAGGTACACTATCGAAGGCTTTTGGAGTGATGGGTGGGTATATAGCGTCTTCAAAGAGCTTGGTAGATGTAATAAGAAGTTCCGCTCCAGGATTTATTTTCACCACTGCTATGTCGCCTGTTTTAGCAGCGGCAGCAAAGGCAAGCGTTGAGCACCTAAAATCGAGCAACATTGAAAGGGAAAAGCAAAAGCAAGTCGTTGAAAAAGTAAAAAACTCACTGAGAAATGCAGGAATTAACTTCATTCCAACAGAAACTCATATAATTCCAATAATAATTGGCGACCCAGAGTTATCCAAAGGAGCATCAAAATTATTATTTGATGAGTATGGAATATACGTTCAACATATAAATTACCCGACAGTTCCAAGAGGAACTGAGCGTTTCCGTATTACCCCTACACCTTATCATACTGATGAAATGATAGAACATTTAACAGAATCTCTTGTAAAAGTTTTCGAAAAGTTGTCTATCTCTGTAGCCTGTTTATCCTAATTTAATATCGCCAGCAATAATTAATCCGTTGTCTTCCGTTAGCCTTCCACCGCTTTCTTGCAGAAAAAGCCTACCGAGCGAAGTTTTGTATTTGTTAATTCCAGAGTAAACTATTCCACTGTATCTTCCTGCAGCAAGATATGCAAAACCCAGAACTGTTGAACCGATGGAGCGTACATTACTATTGCCAGGCAGCAATTTATTTAACAAATTACCACTTACATCTATTAGACCCCCTTCACGGCTTTTCACTCGCATTTTTATATGACGAGATCTAAAATCCTCAAGAAAAGCACCTTTCTTTTCTTCTGCCCAAAAAGTTTCTCTAAGAGCCGGAGCATCAATTACAGCTGCTACAACTTTGTTTTTATGAATGAGGCAGACTGATACTGCAAAATAAACCATACAACTAGAAAAATTCTCCCTGCCCTCTATAGGCATAATAAACCAGGTATAAGTGTCATCTTTTACTTCTTGATCAGTATCATCTTCGGAAATAAACCCATAGTCTCGTTTGTAGTCGTGCAAGCAATCGTATATGGTTTGCTTGGATTTTGAATAAGTTTTATTGATAAAGTCCGCTGACTTAACACTGGAGATTTGCAATTCATTAAAATCGCGCATAAGCTGCTTGGAAGCACTGCGTACAGAATCAAGCATCACATTGATTCGTGGTGAGGAAATGGACATTTACTCTTTTACTCTTTCGTAATAGCTGTCATCAGTAGTGTGTACTATAATTTTATCCTCTTCTTTTATAAACTGAGGCACGTTAACACGCATTCCGTTTTCTAAAATTGCAGGCTTATAAGAAGCAGTAGCAGTTTGTCCTTTAATAACAGACTCTGTTTCTTTCACAGCAAGTGTAACATAATCAGGCACATGCGCAGAAATTATTTTGTCTTGATAAGTTACTACTTTAATTTTCATATTATCTTGCAAATAAATCTTTTTTTCTCCCAATAATTCTAAATTTATAGTGATTTGTTCGTAATTACTTGGATGCATAAGATTTACAATGTTTCCTTCAGTGAAAAGGTAAACATACTCCTCTTCATCTAAAATTGCCCTTCTGATTGTTGCATCAGAGCGAAATCTTTCATAGTGTTTTGCTCCGGTTTTGATGTTTTTCATTTCGGCTTGTATGTATGCACCACCTTTACCAGGTTGAGTATGCATAATACCTACAACCAAAAATAATCCGCCGTTATGTTCCAACACCTGACCTGGTCTGATATCGTTAGCTCTTTCTGCCATAATTACATTTTCAGTTTGATCTTACAATTATAAGTAGCTTTATATAAATATCAAAGTCTTTATTAGTCAATAAATTCTGGCATATTTAATACTATATACCTCCCCTTTATATTTATATGTGGAAATATCTCTTTAGTGAAAGATAGCATAATGCGTTTTTTTGTGCTGATAACTAAAATTTCTAATATATCCCCTGAGCCAAAATTATACACAGATTTTACATGGCCATATAATTCATTACTTTTCAGCCTTACTTCCATATCTACAAGGTCACTTTGGTAAAATTCATCCTCATCATTTAGCTCTGGTAACTTGCTTCTTTCTATATATAGCTTCTTATTCCTTAAAAGCTCTGCTTCATTACGGGAATTTACTCCGCTTATTGTAGCTATTACTAAATTATCACCTATGACGGATACTGAGTCTATTTCATAATTCTCATCACCACTTATTAGCTCACCATATAAGGAGATATTTTCGGGCTTTTCAGTAAAGGTTTTTACTTTAACAGCTCCTTTAATTCCGTAAGGAGAGGTAATAATTCCTAAGCATACCAGATTGTCGTTCATATTAATATGGATTATCTAACCAGAAGATTTCTCAGATAAATATTGTCTAAGAATCTCAATTCCTTCATCAATCCCTTTTTCAGCGATGATTAATGGAGGCAAAATTCTCACAACGTTATCTGATGTTACCCCAACAGTGAGTAAACCACGATGACTTAACTCTTCTGCAAACTTTTGATTGTCTGCTTTCACTTTTATTCCAAGCATTAGCCCCTCCCCTCTCACTTCTTCTATTATTGGAAATTTACTTGCTAAGTTTTCTAGTTTATTTTTTAGGTATTTACCTCTAATTTCAACATTTTTCAAAAAGCCGGGGCTGAGCAATTCTTCGAGCACAGCATTACCTACTGAGGTTGCAAGCGGATTGCCACCAAAAGTGGAACCGTGCATACCAACTGCCATGTATTTAGCAGCATTTTCAGTTGCAAGACAAGCCCCTAGCGGAAACCCCCCGCCTATTCCCTTTGCAAGAGCACATATATCAGGTTCCACTCCTATATGTTCGTATGCGAATAATTTTCCTGTCCTACCGGCACCGCATTGCACGCAATCAAAAAATAACAATATGTCATTTTCATCACACAGCTTTCTTAGTTCTTTCATAAAGACTTCATTCATTACTTTGATACCACCTTGCCCTTGTATTGGTTCTATTAATATAACGCCTATATCACTTGAAATTGCTTTCTTTACACTCTCAATATTGGGCTCGATATTATCACACCAATCAATACAGGGACTCAGTAATTCAGAAAATTTCTGTTTATCGTTTGCAGCACAAGTTAGGAAGGTTCTTCCATGAAATGCACCATGGAATGTTAAAATTCTGTGACGGTTTTTATTGCCTTTTCCGTTTTGATAGACCCTAGCAATCTTAAGCCCACATTCTACTGCCTCTGATCCAGAATTTGAGAAAAATACAGTGTCAGCGAAACTGTTGTTTATTAATTTTTCTGCAAAATTATTGGCGGCAGGTATATTATAGGTATTTGATATATGCCATAATTTTTCTCCTTGCAATTTAAGAGCACTAATTAATCGCGAATTAGTGTGACCTAAGCTACTAACGGCTATTCCGGAGTGAAAATCTACGTAGCGCTCACCATCAACATCATATAGGTAGATACCTTTGCCATGAGAAAAATTTATATTAACAGGAGAATAAACTGGCAAGATAGGAGAAATTGTCATAAAATATTATATGCTAAATTTTATTATTAATAACATAAAAACCGTTGTTTCACAATAAGAAGGATATGTATAAGCTAGGTAAATTAATGTTTTCTGCACTGGAGAAAAACAAATACACAAAAGTTATTGTATTACTCTCATCGATCTTTATGATTTTATTCAGTGTGATATATTGTAATTATTTACTAAGGAGTAATTTCCTTTCTTCTTACCGTGATTCAAGTGTAAACTTAAAAAGTGTACTGGAAAATGGTATCATAAAAAAATACCATTATTTACTAATAGAAAAGCATCACATTAAATACAAAAGTTTTGATTACATAAACCAACTGGTAAAGCTGCGTGCTGAATTATTACAATCAGTGAGCAAAGTAAAGGATTTCAGCTTAATACTGTATGATCAAAACGGCAGAATAATATTCAGTAATTTTAACACTCAAGATTATGATTATGAACAGTTACTTACAAACGATGAAATTGATAAACTATTAAGTAACCAAGAAATATTTTATACTACAGGAAATACATTAACTTCTATTTTCCCTATATTCCATGAAAATAGCGTTAAACCGTCGTTTTTTTTGAAGATTCTTCGAAACTACAATAATTCTTATATTATAGCATATGGCCTATTTTTAACATTTTTAGGCTTATTATTAATAATTTTAATATTAATAATGTTCTATTTGCACTTTTCTAATACCCAAATGCTAGCCAAGCAACATAAAACTAACATTGAATTACAGCAGATAAAAGAGACATTAGAGCAAGAAAATGCAAACAAGCTAAAGTTTTTTGCAAGCGTTACACATGAATTACGCACACCTCTTAATGCTATTATTGGATTTGCGGAGTTGATCAAAAATAAAACTTTAGGTTCAATGGATAATTCTCAATACAAGGAGTATGCAGACGATATATATAATGCAGGAACACACTTACTTACCTTAATTAATGATGTGTTAGATTTTTCAAAAGCTGAATCAAGTAGTTTAACAGTAGAAAAAGTGAAGTTTAACCTGAACAAAATAATGGATTCATGCATAAATATGCTATTACCTAAATTAAGAGAAACTGAGATTAATTTAAAAAAAGAGATACCTAATAAGCAATTATTAGTTATTGCAGATCCTAAGAGAATGAAACAAGTTATAATAAATTTATTATCAAACTCAATCAAATTTACCCCAAAGGGTGGTTTAATAAGAATGGTGGTAAAAGAAAATATAGAAAAAAACTTATTAACTATTGAGTTTCATGACAATGGAATAGGAATAATGCAGCAGGATATATATAAAGTTATGTCTGTTTTTGGCCAAGCAAATTCGGGATATAGAAATGAAGGTACGGGCATCGGATTGCCGCTAAGCAAGAAATTAGTAGAGTTAATGGGTGGAACTTTCGACATTAAAAGTGAAGCAAAACTTGGTACTACGATAACATTGAACTTCTTTTATGAAGAGCAAACATGTGAAGATTCGATTGATTTTTAATAGGATCTATTGATATGGTCTTGAGAATCACACTTTATCAAAAGCGGCAAGCCGAGAAGGCAGTTATCAATAAGCCCCCTATCAAGAATCTTATCTGTGTTAGCTATATATAAAATTTGATACTCTGACTACAATATACTACTATAGATAGAAGTGTTATTAATGGAGCAAGGTATGGAGTTAGTAGTAGGAAATAATGCACCTGATTTTAGCTTACCAACAGATTCTGGTGAAAATTTATCACTGAGTGAATTTTTTGATAAAAAAAATGTAGTTCTCTATTTTTATCCTAAAGATGATACTCCGGGTTGTACGATGGAAGCAAAAGGCTTTAGAGATAAAATAGATGATTTTTCTTCCCTTGATACAGTGATAATTGGTGTATCAAAAGATAGCGTTAAGTGCCACGCTAACTTCAAAGCAAAATATTCTCTGCCGTTTTCTTTAGTTTCTGATGAGAATGCTGAAATGTTGGGAAAATATGGTGTTTGGGTAGAGAAAAGTATGTTTGGCAAAAAGTATATGGGAATAGAACGCACTACTTTTTTAATAGATAAAAAAGGTAAAGTAGTGAAGATCTGGAAAAATGTAAAAGTTAGTGGACATGTTGATGAGGTTCTGGAAGAAGTAAAGAGAATATAAACTAAAGAATAGGTTAATGGCTACCCATTGCTACATAAAAAAGCTGAAATTACATAATTTTCGTAGCCACTCAAACTTTGAACTGGATTCAGATGATAGCTCAGTTGTAATAACTGGCAAAAATGGTATTGGTAAAACTAATATACTTGAAGCAATCTCGTTGCTTGCTAAAAGCAATGGAATGAAAAAAGCAAAAGCCAGTGAGATACAAAATAGATTCAGTAATGAAGATTGGGCAGTGCACTATGATTTTTTTAATGGAACGGATTTTAATTCAATTGGTATCGCAAAGAGTTTTGATAAGAAACTAATACAAATTGATGGAAAAACGCAATCAAGTTATTCATCTCTGTATAAGATATCCAATGTAATATGGCTGATTCCACAAATGGACTATGTTCTTCTTAATTCTCCAAGTGACAGATTAAAATTTTTAGACCGTATAGTTTCACTGTTTGAAGAAAATTACACTTGCTGCTACATGAAATATAGAAAAGCTAAACATGAGCGAAGTAAACTGTTGAGAGAGAACACCTTGGACGAAAATTGGCTCTCTAGTCTTGAAAACATAATGGCTGTTAATGCAGTTAGTATTTTACGTATGCGATCGTCTGTTTTAAAAATATTACAAGACACAATTGATAACCATTCCAGTGAGCTTTTTCCGAAGGCAAGTTTGAAATTCAGCAGCCAACTAACTTTGAACGATACTGCAGAATATTTTCAGAATCGTCTAAAGGAAAACAGAGAAAAAGACTCATTGACTGGTAGAGTAACCTTTGGTGTGCATAACGATAATTTTCGGGTTTTTTGTCAAAAAAGAAACGTACCAATAAATCTGTGCTCCACTGGAGAACAAAAGTTATTACTGCTTTCTATTATTTTATCCAGTGTAAAAGCAAGGTGTATTCATTACAATAAGGCACCACTTCTTCTACTTGATGATATAATGTCTCATCTGGATAAACATTACAGAAAGGCGTTAATAGAGGAAGTGTTAAGTATTCAATGTCAAACTTGGATAACTGATGTAAATCAAGACAATTTCAATAGCTATCTTTATTCTTTCAAGTTTTTTAAATTATCAAATGAATAGTACCTCTTTCAAAGCTCATACAGGCAACTCCCAATTGTAAATTCCGGCAATTAAACCTCAAACCAGAACATTTCTGTTTTTTTTTACTTTAAATTAAATGCAAAACCTACTTGACAAATTCCGCCAGCGCCCTTATTATAGTATTAAGAGTATTTTTGACTCAAAACTTGTTTTTGATCTGCGCAGGTTCAATGACAAAATTCAGTAAAAAACTTAGGGTGTTTTTTGGCGGATTACATAAAATTATAGCGGCTGCATGTCTTTTTTATTTTTTCTACATTCAGCCAAATCGCGCTTAAACTAAGCGTCAGCAAATTATTACAGCGCCAATTTAAAGTATTAGAGGGTCAAAACTCGCACTACGGGGTTTCTTTTGCCTTTTTTTTCATTTGGTAAATTTCTTAATATTTAGATTGGTTGTAATTTTAAGAGTCCTATAGAAATGTCATCCCAGTGCCCCTATGATGTCATTCCAGTGCTTGGCACTGGAATCCAGCCTTTATTATGCAGCCACTTAGTTGAAATTAAGTTTTCTGGATCCCAGTGTCTGGGCACTGGGATGACACCATTCTTTTTTCTGGATTCCAGTGTCTGAGCACTGCCCTTTTGGATAGAAATCAGTGTTAGCTACTTGGATGACACCCTGACAACCGTCATCCCGCTACGTGTTAGCGGGATCTATGCTAAGAGATACCGTGACGGTATGACGGTTCGCGGCGGCATGACGATAACCTTGTCATTCCAGCGCGTGACGTTGGAATTCAGACTTTAACTAATATGATTACAGAAAGAGAATTTATTAGGTAGTTATAGACACTGAAAGTGGTAAAACTTACCACTTTCAAGTAAAGAAAACTACGTTTACGCCTCCAATAATTTCTATGGATGATCCATTACTAAACCATCTTTACAAATCACACCTCCTGGTGTTATTTTTGAAACGACTACAGGAGCGCCAAAAAACACAGCAGTAAATGCACCGAGTGCAAAAAGCGCTGGCCACGGCATCCTGCCGAATATTGCAAGCAACGCTGCACCAATTATCACTATTGTGATCATTGGTCCACCTATGCCATGAGTATAGCCTATTATCTTGCATATCACTGATGATGTTGTATCATTTGTATCAACAAAAGTAGTAGTAGTAGTAGTAGTACCGCTGCTGCCAGCATTTGCATCAAATGCAAAGGAGAGAATTAAAGCCACTAGTAGAAGAAAATTTTTCATTATGCCTCCGATAATTTCTGTTTCATATTTGATTATCTATCACTTTGATTAAATTTAAGTAAACGGTGAGGATTTTTTGCTTAAAAGTATCCTTTATTTCATTTAGAATACTTTTCTTGGTTCGTTTATATTACAGTGCTACAGAAATTTTACAGCATCGTTTATTGCCTTTATCGTGCTTTGATTGACACAATTCATAATGATGGAGTGGAGCATGCAGGGTATTTATCATTTTTAATTCTGTTATCAATATTCCCTTTTCTCATCGTTTTAATGGCTGTGGCGTCAACATTCGCAAATTTCTTAGACCAGTATAACATTGGCTGGGTATTTATCATTGATAACATGCCACAGGATATTTTGGCATCTTTGATGCCGCGTATCAGAGAGATAATATCAGGCCCGCCGCAAAGCTTACTAACTTTAGCAATTGTAGGTGCTGTTTGGACCGCCTCGTCAACAATTGAAGGGCTAAGAACAGTATTGAACAAAGCTTATAAAATTCCGGTTTCGCCGCCTTATATATGGAGAAGGGTACTCAGTATATTACAATTTTTAGTGATCACGCTTATTATAACTCTAACTATAGCGTTCTCTACATTAGTGCCAATGCTAATTGATTTTTCCTATCAGGGGCTAAGTTATACTAAATACCTGCTCATTGAATTTGTACTTTTCACAGTAGTCTCTTGGCTATATTTTATGTTGCCAAACATAAAACAAAATTTATCAGATGTCTTTCCTGGATCTTGTGTGGCTGTTATTCTTTGGACGATTTCCGCTTCAGCTTTCAAGCAATACTTAAAAGCTTCCTTTGATCAACTGAATTTGATATATGGAAGTTTAGGTGGTATGGTAGTGTCATTACTATTTTTTTATATGCTAAGTTTGATTTTTATATATGGAGCAAAATTTAATTTTCAGCTAAAATACTTCAATGAATCTCGCTAAGGAAAAAGAAATGGGTAAGTTAGAAGGTAAAGTAGCTTTAATTACCGGGGCTTCAGGTGAAATAGGCTCTGCTGTTGCAAAAAGGTTTGTAAGAGAAGGTGCATGTGTGATTCTGATTTCAAGATCTCTTGATAATCTCAAGCCACTATATAATGAAATTGAAGAGCTTGAAGAATTTAAAGAAGGCTCTGTGAAACTAATTCAGCTTGATCTTTTAGACTTTGAGAATGTAAAGATACTGACAAACATGATAGAAAGCCTGAAATTATCAGAATCTGGAGCGCTTGATATATTAGTTGCGTGTACTGGAATTTCAGGCAAACTGAACCCTATTCACGACTGTGAGATTGAAGAGCTACAGAACGTAATGAATACAAATTTTACTGCCAATTGGTACTTACTAAAAAACTTAGATCCAATGCTAAAAAAGTCTAATGCTGGAAGAGTGATATTCATGACCTCAGAGGTGACACTTTCTCCTTCTTCTTATCCATATTGGATGCCGTATGCTGCGAGTAAAGTTGCACTAGAAATAATGGTGCAGATATATGCATCTGAGACAAAACATACAAAATTATGTGTAAATGCTGTATACACGGAAGGACCTGTGGGTAGTGAGCAGGCATTTCCTGGATCTGAATTGGTGTCACCTGATAAACTAACAGATAAATTTGTGGAATTAGCTTCTGAAGACTGCAGCACATCAGGAAAAATCTTACCGCTTAGCAAATCTCTCGAATAAATTACCATAGTATCTGCAAAGATACCGTTAAGCCCACAACTGTATGAACATTGTGATTTGAGAGTAATCTCCACTAGGAAGGATGTCATCCCAGTGCCTCTATGGTGTCATTCCAGTGCTTGACACTGGAATCTAGTCTTTATTATGCAGCCACTTATTTAAAGTTAAGTTTTCTGGATCCCAGTGTCTGGGCACTGGGATGACACCTCTGGGCACTGCCGTCATAAAGGAACCAGTGTCAGCTACTTGAATGACATCATTTGCTGTGCAATTTACCTTCAAAAATGAATGTTTGTACAGCTGTGTGTCAAGCACTGGAATCTGCCACGCAAATCACAATGTTCGTACAGTTATGCGTCAAGCCTAAAAGTAGTTAGCTAATAGGTTTAATAAAAATTCACATTTATAGGAAAGATTGGTAACATTATTTGAATAAAAATCGTTATTGTAATTATGCCAAAACGCACGGATATAGAATCTATATTAGTAATAGGAGCAGGCCCAATAGTTATAGGTCAGGCATGCGAGTTTGATTATTCTGGAACGCAAAGCTGTAAAGTATTAAAAAGTGAAGGTTATAAAGTCATTTTGGTTAACTCCAATCCTGCAACTATAATGACGGATCCTGAGTTTTCTGATGCGACGTATATTGAGCCGGTACTGCCTGAAATCATAGAGAAAATCATAATTAAGGAGAGGCCAGATGCAATATTGCCAACAATGGGCGGGCAAACAGCACTCAATTGCGCAATAAAACTTGCAGATGATGGAGTGTTAGACAAATACAACGTAGAATTAATAGGAGTAAATAGAGAAGCAATAAAAAAAGCAGAAGATAGGGAATTATTTCGCCAATCCATGGATAAAATAGGGCTAAAATACCCCAAAAGTGTCATTATAAAAAATCAAGAACAAATAAAAAAGGCTTTGGATTACATTGGATTACCAGCAATCATCCGTTCATCATTCACTCTTGGCGGTGCAGGTAGCGGCATAGCATATAATAAAGAGGAGTTTTTCAATATCGTAGAAAGTGCTCTCAAAATTTCGCCAATAAATGAAGTTCAGATAGATGAATCAATTATCGGCTGGAAAGAATATGAAATGGAAGTTATCCGTGACTGCAAGGATAACTGTATAATAGTGTGTTCAATAGAAAATGTTGATCCAATGGGGGTGCACACTGGGGATAGTATCACGGTTGCTCCTGCTTTGACTCTACGTGACGCAGAATACCAACAGATGAGAAATGCATCTATAGCAGTGCTGAGAGAAATTGATGTTAGTGCCGGTGGTGCAAATGTGCAGTTTGCAGTGAATCCTAAAGAAGATGGAAGCCTCGTTGTAATTGAAATGAATCCAAGGGTTTCTCGCTCTTCTGCACTTGCCTCAAAAGCAACAGGCTATCCTATTGCAAAAGTTGTAACTAAACTTGCTATTGGCTATTCGCTCGATGAAATACGTAACGACTGCGCTCCAATAATACCAGCAGCATTCGAACCAGTGATTGATTATATCGTCACTAAAATTCCTCGATTTGAGTTTGAAAAATTTAAGGGGACGAATTGTGAATTATCAACTTCCATGAAATCAGTGGGAGAAGTAATGTCAATCGGCCGCACTTTTAATGAGTCACTACAGAAAGCTTTCCGTTCACTTGAAACTGATCTTACAGGACTTGATGAAGTATTTCCTGAGAACATTGATATTAAATCTCAATTAGCAAAATTGCTGCCAAACAGATTACTGATTGCTGCTGACGCAATGCGTCACGGAATTAGCATAGAAGAAATAAATTCGATTACAGGATATGACTTATGGTTTTTGCAGAATATACAGCAAATTATATTAGCTGAACAAAAAATCAAGGAAAATGGCCTTCCTGGAACTGCATATGAAATATTAGAACTAAAAAAGATGGGATTCTCGGATGCAAGGTTGGCAAAGTTAAGTAATAGACCTACCTCTGTCATCCCAGTACCCTCTAATGTCATCCCAGTGCGTGACACTGGGATCCAGCCAGCGTTACACGCTGGAGATCGAGTAAAACAAATTGAGGAAATAAGAAAAAAATTCGGCATCAAACAAGTTTATAAACGCGTAGATACTTGCGCAGCTGAATTTGAATCGAGCACTGCTTATATGTATGGCTGCTATGAGGGTGATGTTGAAAATAAAACGGAATGTGAGGCGAATATTTCTGACCGAGAAAAGGTTGTCATTTTAGGAAGTGGTCCAAATCGCATTGGTCAAGGTATTGAGTTTGATTATGCATGTGTACATGCAGCTTCTGCCGCCAAAGAAATGGGGTATGAAACAATAATGATCAACTGTAATCCAGAAACTGTCTCAACTGACTACGATACCGCTGATCGTTTATATTTTGCACCACTCATTGCAGAGGATGTGCTTGAAATACTAAGTAAAGAGCAAGAAAATGGCACACTGGTTGGTGTGATAGTTCAAATAGGTGGTCAAACACCTTTAAAGTTAGCCAAAGTGCTTAACGAGAGAGGTTTCAAAATTTTGGGAACTTCGTTTGATTCTATTGACCTTGCAGAAGATCGCATGAGGTTTAAAAATCTTGCTTTGCAACTTAATTTAAAACAACCTGAAAGTTCTATCTGCCATTCAGTAGAAGAAGCGTTAACCAATGCAGAAAAGGTGGGGTTTCCACTAGTAGTCAGGCCATCATATGTCCTCGGCGGTCAGTCTATGTCGATTAGACACGATACTCAGAGCTTTAAAGAGTATGTCTTGAATCAAACCAAAATTTTTGAACACGGATCGCTGCTTCTTGATAAATTTTTAGTCAATGCAGTTGAGGTTGACGTTGATGCTGTATGTGATGGGGAAAAAGTTTTCATTGCAGCGGTCATGGAGCACATTGAAGAAGCTGGTATCCACTCTGGCGATTCAACATGCTCAATACCGACAAATACATTGAGTGACGAAGTAATAAAAGAGATCGAGCTACAAACTGAGAGAATAGCATTAGCATTAAAAGTGAAAGGTCTGATAAACATTCAGTTTGCTGTTCAAGAGAATAGACCTCTTGCAGAACCTGTTTGTGATGAGAAATTTTTAGGAAAAGTGCAGATGAGCACCACAGAATACTCGAATGTATTTGAGGAGCGCAGACAAGCTTTGACGACAAAATTGCCTTCAGAAATCGAGTTATGCAAGAGGTCTAGTGATGTATACATACTTGAAGTGAATCTAAGGGCTAGTCGCACAGTTCCTTTTATTTCCAAGGTAATCAACATTCCTGTTGCAAAGCTTGCCACTCAGGTTATTTTGGGTAAAAAATTGAATCAGGAAAACAAGCCTTTCAATCATTTTGCAGTTAAAGCTGCTGTTTTTCCATTTACCCGCTTTGCAGGAGTTGATACTTTACTTGGTCCTGAAATGAAATCAACAGGAGAAGTGATGGGAATTGACTCATCTTTCGAAGCTGCACTTGCAAAAGTGCATATGGCTGCAGGATACAAGTTACCAACAGAAGGAACAGCTCTGGTTTCAGTAAAAGATGATGATAAAGAGTATATATTGCCAGTTGCACGAATGTTGAAAGAACTGAGTTTTGAAATATATGCCACCAAAGGCACAGCTTCGTATCTGAACAATAACGGCATTGCTGCAAAAGCTGTAAATAAAGTGAGAGAAGGCAGACCCCACATCGTTGATATGCTCAAAGATGGAAAAATAAATCTAGTGATCAATACCTCAAAAGGTGTAAAGTCAGTCTCAGACAGCAAAAATATTCGCAGAACTGCTATTTTGCAAAATATAGCTTACAGCACCACAGCTTCTGGAAGTAAAGCGTTAGTGCTTGCAATTCAATATGTAAAGAATAGCAAATTGGAAGTGAAATCATTACAGCAGATACAAAACATTTAAATATCAAAACTAAAATAATTCATTGCTCTATCTCAAAATCGTGGTAGAGTAATGTAAATTAAATTTCTTTACTGACTTGCCTATGTATTATAGTATTTGTATGGGTAATGGTTATATAACATGACTTATGAGATAAAAAAGCAACAAATAATAGATCAACAAATTTTTGAAAGTAATATAAAAGATCCGACGAAGTTCTCTCTTAATCAAGAGTATAACTTTGCCGATGATGATAATCAACAAAATGTTGAAAGTAATATAGAAAATCTGGCGAAGCTCTTGCTTGATCAAAGATATAACCTTGCCGATGATGATCAGGTAATTTGCGCTGATTCTCTTCTTCCAGAAAACTCATTTTTAATGAATCTGTCACCAACTCATAACTGGTTAGACGAAAGTGATAATCGACTACAGCACTTTAGTAATTATGATTCAGATGATAGTTCCGCTGATGGTAATCAGACGCCTTATACTGAATCAAGTGATTGGGACCCAAATTCGAGCTGTAGTTCAGATTATTCTTATTTTTTGGAAGATGGCTCACTTTTAATGGATCTAGAAATACCATTAACTACAAGTGAAAGTAAGCTGATTGGTGAATTTTGTAAGGAGATGAAAAAGGTGGAAAAAGAAAAAAACAAAGGAAGAGCTTTAAGGCTTGTTCGAGACATAACAAATAAATATTTAGGGAAAGGGATAAGACTAAATTCATGTTATGGTGATCGTTATAGAACTGTAACAAATTTGATATTTGAAGAAATAATAGATGTTATTAAGAATGAAGGCCTATGCCCTAGCAGTAAAGCGCATGCATTTGGAGGTCAGGATGTTTCCTGTAACAATGAAGATCAAGATGATGACAACACGAATGAAGCACTGGAAGATGGTAATTTAGACATCATAAGAAACACCATTAGGGATTTATTGTTAAAAGGTGGGAAAGTAGAAAGAGGTCTTTTCGATGGTGGTGAGCTAGGACATGTAACTTCTGATTTTGATTATGTCAATGATCTCTTTGCGGAATGTAAGGAAATTGAAAACGATCTAAAAAATGTAGCATATGAAAGTATTGTAAACAAAAATAAGCAAACCCAAAAGGATGAATTAGAAGTAGAGATAGATAATGGATGTTTTTATATAGAATATCCACAAGATAGTATTGTTGAAGTTGCAAAAATCCTAAGCAATGAAAAGAATGAAGGTTTAAACTTAAGAGTTGGTATACTGCAAATTGGGAAAAGTATAGTAAGAGTTGAAAGCTACAACGGAAAAAGAAATTATCTGGATGTTTGTAAGCAAGGTGTAACATTATCTTTTGATAGTGAAGCAGGAAAAATCAGTATTCATCTAAATCCTAAGAAAAATAGTAATGAAATAGAAGTAAAGATTGATAAGGAGAGCGAAGCAAGGCTTAACGAGTTAGAAGATAAGGGGGAAAATTTAGGAGAAAGCTGTCTTTTAGGAAGAAAAAGTGTTTGGGAAGCTATACGAGATGGAAATTTTGAAAGAAATAGTATACCTAAAGAATCAACTAGCGTAATTGAACAGCCAAATGCTGCAACGAATACTCCACAATCTTCCCTAGAGAACATTCGTCTGAACGGACACAATCACAGAACTAAGCAATAGGCCTATCTATCATTCTAATGTGATTTCAGTTTTTTTTACGTGCAAACTCTTTAATCCCACCTTGTAGTTAGGATAAATTAGAGAGACATTAAGATCTTTTTTAATTTTAACATTACTTACTTTTTTTGATCCTAAATAAAAACTCTGTGCATAATCTGGTAAGGAAGAAACCTCAATTGGCTCTGGAGGGCTAACATTGAGAAGTTTGGTCGCATACATTACCACTTCAGATTGTGTAGTGGGTAAATCGTCTGCACAATTGTATATTTCACCAGGTTTTATGTTTTGCATGGAAGAAAATAGAATATTCGATATATCTTCAACGTGAATACGAGAAAAAAAATGCCCTTCCTTTTTCACATTTCTTGCTTTGCCAAGCTGCAAGTCAATTAACACGTTCCTACCAGGACCGTATATTCCAGCTAAACGAAAAATATGTACAGGCAGTTTGCTATTCAGCCACTTCTTTTCAGATTTAAGGCGTTTTTCTCCTCTGATTTCTATAGGTTGTGTTTCAGATTCCTCATTCACCCAATTACCAGAGTGATCACCATAGACGCTAGTTGCAGACAAATAACCAAACCATTTGACATTTTGCAGACAATCACCGTATCTCTCCACAACATCATCACCATCTGGAGGAATAGAAATTAAAACGTGCGTTGCGCTTTTAAGCAGATCTTGACTAACTTTCTCATAATTAAAGAGGATTACATTTTGTATATTTTTACTTCTTGATGTGCCACTGACTTTCCAACCTAAGTTTAGTAGTTTTTTCGATAAAAATTTAGCTACATATCCATAACCAAAGCAAAACAAGTGCATAGAAGTTAGTTGCTGAAATTTTTCTTGATAAACTCTATACCTAATTTTATTCCCTCTTCATTAATAATATGTCCTAATGCATGAATTGGGTGTCCCTCAACATTTACCCCAGTTTCTTTCAGAGCTTTAACCGCTAAGTCGAGAGACGAAAAAGGTACCACGTCGTCAGCATCACCATGGATAACACATATGTTAGGTTTTGATTTGATCTCTGGTACAGTTTTTGAAGGTGAAAGAAACCTACCAGAGTATGCAACAACTGATGCACAGGATTGAGAGCGGGTGAGAGCTGTATGTATTGCAAGCATTGCTCCTTGAGAAAATCCAACTAAAGAAAGTTGCGTATCTTTTAAATTAAGCTCCTTTAATTTTGTATCAATGAAATGATTTACAATTGATGTAGCATTTTTTACTCCATTATATAGCGCTTCCTCACTACGATCTTCCAAGCTGAACCACTGATAACCATCACCTATTTCTCTTTCAAACGGAGCATTGGGTACTGCAAAATATGAACCCAGTAAAAACTTGCTCATAACTTTAGCAAGGTGAATGAAATTATCGCCACTTGAGCCCCAACCATGTAAAAAAACAATCAAATTTTTCTTATTTCCGCCTGCACAAATTTCTGGGCCTTTAAGTTTAATCATCTCTTTTCCTTTTGCGTTTATATTTTTATTTAACACTAATTTTCAAATTTGTAAAACCAATGTGCAATTATGTACACTAGCTCATAACTGTATGAACATTGCAATTTGCATGGCAGATTCCAGTGCTTGACACTGGAATCCAGCTTTTGATCGAAAATGTTGCATAGTGCACAATCAATTTTTCTGGATCCCAGTGTCTGGGCACTGGGATGACATCATAGGGGCGCTGGGCATAAGTGTTGAAAGTAACACAAAAAAGACATAAAGAACTATTATTGCAAGAAAAAGGAGGCAATAATGGATCAAATAGAAAGAGTACTAAATTTAATAAAAGATGAGGATTTAGAAAGGCTAGGAAAATTAAGTGAAGTAGATAAATGTAATACTAAATTGTTGGGCAAGATTATATTTAAAGGTCTAATGAAGTTAATATTAATGGGGCAAAAAACAAGCCTAAGAGCGCTAGAAATGGTAATAAACAGGTGTATAATGGATAAGAATAGCGATAAAAGTACAGTAACATACAGTGGTTTGTCAAAAAGGTTAAAAGTTATAAATCCAGAATATTTTAAGGGAGTATATATTGATTTGATGAGCAAGATTAAAAAGCTATTACCCCAAAAAACATCAAATAACTTACATAAGTTTGATTCGACGATCATAAATTTATCGGGATATCTCATAAAAGATGGGCTAAAAATAGGCGGTAAAAGTAACGACAGTCAAGTTAAAGTGAGTGTAGGATTAAAGGATCAATTGCCGACAAGTATAAGATTTTGTAAAGGACAAGAAGAAAGTAGTGAAGATATAGCATTAGTGAGAGCAATTAATGAAGCTAAAGTTGAAAAAGAGGATATTTTATTATTTGATAGAGGAATCAGAAAAGTTGGAACTTTTGCCGAATTTGATGAAAAGGAGTACAAATTTATCACAAGAGTTAAAGTAGGAAGAAAACATGATGTTATAAGCAGGAACAAAGTTATAAGAGAACAAAAATCGGATGGATCAGAGATTTTAGAAGATATAATAGTTAATCTTTATCGTGCACGAGGTAAAGTGGCAATGATCTACGGCTAATAAAAATCAGAAATAAAATTGGAGATGAAATATGGTTTTTGACAAACTTGTTTGAAATGCCAGCTTATGAAGTAACAGAGCTATATAGGCGCAGATGGGATATAGAAGTGTTCTTTAAATTTATAAAGCAAAATCTTGGATATAAGCACTTTTTAAGCCATACTATGAATGGCATGAAGGTGTATATTTACATGATCTGCTTTGTTATTTCTTGTTTATAAAATCAAAAATAATCTACATGGGTTCAAAATAGCATTACTGCAATTCACATTGGATCTAAATGACTCTTTTATACGTTCGATTGTTTTACTGTCGGGAGGTAATTTACATGCCGTTGATCATCTCATATCACGTTATTTTTGATACTTTCAACATTTAAGGGATAAATGGCTGGAAAGAGAGTTAAAACACATTAATTTGGGAGATATAAGGCTTAATAAAAGACTTATAAAAACAAGTTATTGCATAGAGGGTAAGGCATCTGGTTCAATTAATCAAAGCTGTAGTGGGTGGAAAGAAGCTAAGGGTGCATATAAGCAATGAAAAGCTTGAAGATAAGGAAATTTATTCTTCCCATTATAAAGAAACTAAGGAAAGAATAAAAGGAAACCAGTTGGTATTTTCAGTTCAAGATACAAGTTATTTGGATTTTGACTCTCATATAAAGACCAAGAGACTAGGCAGTATTTCTAAAGCTTATACAAAGCATAAAATGGGTTTACTGTTGCATAGTGCCTAGCAAAGACGGATTACCTTTAGGTCTATCTTCCCAACAATGTTGGGCGCGTTCTATTAGGGAAGAAGAAACGGCACAAGAAAAAGCAAACAGAAAATACCGTACCTCCATAGAAGAAAAAGAAAGTTATAAGTGGATAACAGCTCTCAAAGAAACTATAAACAACCTTCCTCCAAATGTACAACTTGTTACCCTTGGTGATAGGGAAGCAGACATCTTCAAATTTTTATGGGTGGCTGAGACGTTAGGTAGTTTTTATGTAATCCGCAATCGAGCTAATAGAAGATTTATCTGTACTGAAGTCGGAAAAACAGATTTGCAAACACGCATCACTCAACTGCCAGTAAAAAAGAAAATTTCTCTAGAAGTTACTAAAGGTGGAAACCAGAGATCAAGGAAAGCTAATATTGAAGTTAAGTATATGAAAGCCTATCAGATCTTCTTCCATTTATGGGTCAAAAGATACAATACATAAAATAAGTCCCTGTATATGTGGTAAGTGCAAAAGCTCCTGATGGATTGGAAGCTGTCGACTGGACTCTACTAACTAATGTACCATACTTTAGATGCCATAGAAAAGATAAATTGGTATAAGCTAAGATGGAAAATTGAAGAGTATTTTAGGATTTTAAAATCAGGATGTAAGATAGAAAGCTCTCGCTTAGCTACAAAAGAAAGATTACAGAAGTTAATTGCTATAAAAAGTATAATCGCGTTTAAAATTTTATATTTGACAAAAGTGGCTTTATCAAATCCCATGGAAACTTGTACTAAAATTTTAAGCAACGAAGAGTGGAAGGTCCTTTACATGCGTGAGTATCGGGTAGCAACATTACCCGAAGAACCTCCAAACATAAAACAAGCTATTATTTGGTTAGGAAAATTGGGTGGATTTATGAATAGAAAAAGTGATAATTTACCAGGGTCTATGACTCTATGGCGGGGCTATGAAAACCTTAAGGAGAGCATTGTTATGCTTCACATCATAACCTCTCAAAATTGTGGGTAAAAGTAAGGATTTAGATCAGGTGAATATGTTGGAAGATAAAGCACATGACAGCCAAAAGACTCTATTAATGACTTTGTTTTGGGAGTTTTATGGAATGTAGCATTATCCATAACTATAGTTGTACCACGCTTTAACTGTGGCAGTAATATCTCACGCATTAAATACTTCTTTCTCCCGTGAAAGTTTATTGGTGCAATGAACTTCTCATCCACCTATTATACTCACTCTTTCCCGCTTTTTTCCTGGAACATCAGCATACATTTTTTCTCCTCTTGGAGCTCGTGCATATTCTCGGTATAGTCTATTATCAACTCCTGCTTCATCTATATATAAAATGCTACAGTGGTCTATTTTTGAGACTTTATCGATAAATTGCTGCCTATCTTCTTGATTGCGCTCTTGATAGAATGTGACTTTTTTTTAAGGTTATTTTTAGCTGTCTTAACCTATACCAAATTGCACTGATCCCAAAGCCAAGGTTTTGTTTCATTTCTGCTAGTGTGTGATCTGGGTGTTTTTTAACATAGTCTGCAAGTATTTTTGGGTCTATTTTCCGAATAAAACCAACACTTTTTGTCGCTCTGAGATCTTGACCAGCAGACTTCTTTTTCAGCCATCTATATAGTGTTGCTATTCCTATCTCAAAAAGCTCTGCAACCTCAGTCTTTGACTTTCCTTTTTCTACCAAAGACACTGCTTTTTTCCTTAAATCTACACTATATACCATCACTTTTCCTATACACTAAAAAGTATATTATACCTTTATCATTCGCTTTTGAAAGTACTATAGTACATAAAAGAACAAGATGCAAGAAAATATTAAAAGGTTATTGAAAGATTGTTTTGCACATTTAGGAGAGCAAGCTTTGTATGAGTCAAAGGATAAGTCATATATGGTGCAGATATTAAAGCAACAGCCGGATAAATTATACGAGATCGGTGAAGGACAATTTGTAGGGGAGATGTTGATTTTGGAGGTGAGTGTCTTTGATGTATTGCAGCCAGTAGTAGGAGATACTTTTGTTATTGGTAACCGTAGATACAAAGTACATTCACCGCCGCTCAGGGATAATTCAGGAATATTGTGGAAAATAAACGCAGTGAGAATGTAAAATGGTTTTTCGTGTTAAAATCAAAACTAACGATAGTGAAATTGTTCAATATATCGTATCTTTAATGTGTATATAAAGTGATCTTTCTAGAAAAGTTTTATGAAACTAGCCATTTTTTTTATTGCTTTCTTATTGAGCACAAGTTGTGTTATTGCAAAAGATGGGGTAGAGCCTAGCTTAGAAATAAAAAATAAATATAGGTGTCACCCGTGGAATAATCCAAGTAGAGAGTTTTCTCAAGGTTATATACAACCAATTCCTATACACGAAAGTTATGAGCTAATTATTGGTGGTGATGGGGTATTGTACAACACAGGGTGGTACTGGAAGGATGTAGATTTATCTGGTAGTCATAAAACAATTGGTAGAATGAGTGCTACTTGCAGTGAATATTGTAGAGAAATTTACTTAGCAATAGATAATGTGCTATATGCAATAAATAGAGATAATACACAATATGAAATAAATGAAGACGCAGTTATGTGGAAAAAGGAGTTAAAGTCTTTGGTGAAAGGAAACCCTACAATTTTTAATGATAGAATAGCAATTTTGACTGTAGATAACTATTTATACATGCTGAACATAGAGAATGGTAATACAAGCTGGTTCTATCATATGTCTAATGGTAGTAATCAAATGACAAGATCAAATTACATATCTCCTGTGGTTATACACGATAAGCTAATAGTTCCATTTTCAAATGGAGAGTTAGTAGCTTTTGACAAAGATGGGAAAAAGTTGTGGTCTTATAAGTTACCTTCTACAAATATTTTAGACACTCAGCTTGCAGATATCACAACTACTCCAGTAGTAAAGAATAACACATTAATAGCTACAAACAATTCTACCATTGTTGCGATTGATATAGGATCAGGAGATCTTTTGTGGTTAAAGGCCATGGAAGCAAAAAATATCAGTGGTGGTGGGATTATGCCATGGCTGTACCCCGATGATATAAATGGTAACGAATTTTTTGTAGTAAACACAAAGAATGAAGTTATGAAAGTTGCAATACCTGATGGTCAGATAATTTGGAGTACTAACTTAGTGGTGAATGATGAGCTAAATGATAAACTAAAAGACACATATTATGCTAGACCGGTGATAGATGGAAAATTATTTATTGTGAGCAATAAGGGAATCATGTTTCTATTAGATGAGAAGTCAGGCATGATAGAAGAGATAGTCAGCATTCCAGAAGATGTGTATCATACGCCTGTAACTGATCTTGCAGTTGGGGATTACTACTTTACAACTGAGAAAAAAGGTGTGTATAGCTGCATTGATCCAAATATCAGCAGATGAAATATTGCAGGTAATAAGGAAGAGATGTGCCATAGGTAGCACCACTTAGGGACAATTCAGGAGTATTGTGGAAAATTCAAGCGTCAGGGGTGTAGATGCGTATTAACATCGAAGTCACCGATAGCATCGAAAAAGTTATGCAAAGCATAGATGCTGAAAGAAGAAAAATAGAATTAGCAACAGTGAGAGCATTAAACAAAACAGCACTATGGGTAAGATCGCAAACTATCAAACAAGTAAGCGAAGAAAAGCAAATACCAAAAAAAGCAATGAGAAAAAAGTTAAGTGTGGATAAAGCAAATAGAAAGCGCTTATGGTCGGTAGTAAAGCTCAGTTCCCAGTGGATAGGAGTTGCAAAACTTGGGAGTATAAAACAGACAAAGAGAGGAGCAAAGGTAGGGAGCCGTACGTATGAAGGAGCATTTATAGCAACAATGAAAAATGGTCATATAGGAATCTTCAGACGAAGGTATACCACGTCTTTGCCAATAGATGAAATTAAAGTAAACACGTAAGCTCGGGAAATAATGAAAGAGTTAGTTGATAATGAAGTAGAAAGAGTATTTGAGAAATATTTTCAGCAGCAGATAGATGTTTTGGAGTAATTTACATACAGCAATCTGTAATAAGTTAAAGGAAGTGACCTTACCCAGAAAAAGTAGAGAGAAAGTTAAGACGTTTTTGGAGTAAAATAAAACGTTTTTTCAAAGAGGTGTAATATGAGTGCGCCAAGAAAAGCGTTTAGAATACAGTTGGTGAAAGTCCAACCTAGGCAAAGTTTAGCCAACAGCCTAGAACAGACTATTATGCTGCGTAAGGTAACGAGCGTAGTAAAGCTAATGGAATGGACAATACAGGGTGCAACGAAAGTGAAGGTATTGAGTCCCGAAATGCCTGATGTCATAGAGGTCGACATTTTTCATATAATGGAAGACAGCATGAAGGGTAACGATAAGGCAAGTTATCACTCACTCTATCGGGATCGGAGGCCGCGTCATGTATTGAAATGGATTCCAAATGAACTTGGGAGATCCTTTGTATTCCTGCTAAGGTACGTTGGAACAAGCCAGCAAAGGCAAGGACTAATGGAAGATACAAAGGAAGTCGGACTGATTGATAGTACTCAGAGTGTGGGAAAGCCACATACAAGGGGAAGCGGTCAGCAATATAGTAACTGGTATAGGGATTGTAATACCAATACAACAGAGATTGGAGGAATATGCAAGGAAAACTAAACCAGATAGCGGTAAGAGCAAAGCAAGATAAGCGGTTAAAA
The DNA here is from genome assembly GCF_947251615.1 of Wolbachia endosymbiont (group A) of Apoderus coryli. Taxonomy (NCBI): domain Bacteria; kingdom Pseudomonadati; phylum Pseudomonadota; class Alphaproteobacteria; order Rickettsiales; family Anaplasmataceae; genus Wolbachia; species Wolbachia endosymbiont (group A) of Apoderus coryli. The sequence goes on from NZ_OX366367.1 coordinate 1,448,616, forward strand.
TTTACATCGCTAATACATCTGATCAATGCAGAAAATCTTGCTGAGTGTTATAGGGAACTAAAACGTAACAGAGCTTGCGGTATAGACCAGGTGACAGTGGAGGTATATGGAGAAAACCTAGAAGAGAAACTTAAAACGCTAGTAGATAGTATGAAGAGAAAGCAGTACCAACCGCAGCCAGTGAAAAGGGTATACATACCCAAGGCTGGAAGGGAGGAAAAACGCGGACTCGGAATACCGTCAACAGAAGATAAGTTGGTACAGATAATGCTAAAGAAGATATTAGAAAATATTTATGAGGCAAATTTTCTAGACAGCTCATATGGTTTTCGACCTGGCAGAAGTTGTCACCAAGCGGTAAATGCACTAAATAAAGCAGTTATGTACAAACCAATTAACCATATTGTAGAAGTTGATATCAAGAAGTTCTATGATAATATTCAGCATAAATGGCTAATGAGATGTTTGAGAGAGAGGATAACTGACCCAAACTTGTTGTGGTTAGTAAAACGATTTCTCAAGGCAGGAATAGTTGAAGCTGGACATTATAAAGCAACCGAACAAGGAGCACCTCAAGGGGGAGTAGCAAGCCCGGTATTGGCAAATATATATTTACACTATGTGCTAGATCTATGGTTTGAAAAGAAATGTAAACCAAGATCTAGGGGATATATGGAGCTGATTAGGTATGCAGATGACCTTTTGATTTGCTGCGAAAATGAGGAAGATGCGAGGGAACTTCTAGAGTTGCTAAAACAACGGTTAAGAAAATTTGGATTGGAAATATCTGAAAATAAGACAAGGATAGTAAAGTTTGGAAAGAAGGAATGGCAACAGTCAGTAAAAGAAAAACGAAAGACGGAAAGTTTCAACTTTCTAGGATTCACGCATTATAGAGCAAGAAGTCGACATGGCAGACTGATTATGGGGCATAAAACCTCAAAATTAAGCCAAGCTAGGAAGCTTAAAGGAATCAAAGAATGGCTGAAAATGGTCCGTAACTACATTTGTCTCAAAGACTGGTGGCAAGTACTCAAAGCTAAACTAATAGGACACTATAACTACTTCGGGATTAGCGGAAATTATCGATGGCTAAATCAATTCTTTTGGTCAGTAAAGAAGCTAACGTTTAAGTGGATAAACCGGCGTAGTCAGAAAAAGAGCATGAATTGGGAACAATTTATACACTATACACAAGTCAATCCACTACCAAAGCCAAAAATATGTTTTTCTTTATATACATAGGAGTATATCGTGAACGCTACTATTGTGGAGCCGTGTGCAGGAAAGCTGCAAGCACGGTTCTTATGGGGGAGTCATAGAAATGAAACTCAATCAAGAGGAATAGGGCTATGACTTCTACCAAACCAAATAGAAGAGAATATACAGCAGAATTTAAATTGGAAGCTGTTAAGCTGGTTAAAGAAACAGGTCAAACAAGTACAAAAATAGCAAAAGATCTAGGTATAGATGGCAGTATGTTAAGTAAATGGGTAAGAAAATATGATGGAAAAATGTCTGGAGCATACGCATTTCCAGGCAAAGGAAAACTAGCTCCTTATGACAAAGAAAGATTTGATCTAAAAAAAGAGTTAGCAAGAGTAAGAAGAGAAAGAGACATTTTAAAAAAAGCCCTGGGATATTTTGCCAAAGAAAAAGAGTAAAATATTCTTTTATAAAAGAGCATAGAAATTGCTATAAAATACAGGAACTATGCAGGGTTTTGTGCTGGTGGTTATTATAAATGGATTGCTAAAGAAAAAAGCAATAAAGAATTAGCAAGGGAAGGACTTCTAGCAGAGATTCAAAAAAAGCATCTAAATGCAGATATGGAGCCCCTAAAATCCATAAAAGCTTTAGGCAAAAATTATAACATCAAAACAGTGCAAAATGTTATGCAGGAAAATGACATTATAGCCAAACTTAGACGAAGATTTAAAACTAAAAAACAACCAAATAATATGGTTATTGCTCCTAATATATTAGATCAAAATTTTATCACTGAGCAACCAAATAAAGTATGGGATTACTTATATAAAAACCAAGGAAGGTTGTTGGCAGCAATAATTCTCACGCATGGTAGTTAATGAGTCATACAATGACAAAACAATTAATTGTGGATTCTTTGCTTATGGCTGTTAACAAACGCAAACCCCCTGAAAATCTACTGTTACATAGCGATCAAGGGTCACAGTATACCTCTCAAAATTACCAATTTCTATTGAATACAAAAAACATCATTTCCAGCATGAGCCATAAGGGCTGTTGTTACGATAATTCTGTTGCAGAAAGCTTCTTCAGTTCACTCAAAAGGGAGCTGCTTATTGATATTTCTCAACATTCTGCTCAACAAACTAGAACTGCCATATTTGAATACATAGAAATCTTTTATAACAAACAACGTAGACATTCTACTATTAACTATTGCATTCCTGCACAATTTGATGCATCATTCTCATGACAAAATCGTCTTAACTTTCTCTCTACTTTTTCTGGGTAAGGTCAGTTTGCTCACCCACATTCCAGGCCGCAAGGCGAGCACTACAAATCAGCGAAGTACATAAATCAACAAACAAATTGCCAATGGTGCCTATTGTTCCATTTGGTTCAAATTCGGATACAATTTCTTCAGAGCTGAATACCAGAACCATCTGCTGCAATAAGCCTATAGCCTCTCCAGCTCAGGCTCATCTTGATAGGCTGTTTGGATGCTTAAATTCTTTAAAACCTGTATTTATATCTTGCTTTAGAAAAAGCTTGCTTTGAGGGTGGAACTTAATGAGCTCACATTCTATTCCTAAACTTTTCTTAATTAACTTTAAAATCATAGAAAATACTGTCGTAAAAGGAAGTTTCCTTGTTCGTGTGAAACTCAACACAATGGATTCTCTGAAAAGCTTTCGAGTATATTATATTTTTAATTTGTAGAATAAGATTTTTTCCTTTTTGCATGTTTCACCTAAAAAGGACACATTTTAGACTTCTTTGTTGAAATAAAACAGAAACAAAAGTGCTGTTTATTGCAGCTTTTGGGTAATTTAATGGTAAAAAATTTAGAGAGAAGTTTTATACACAATCACTGATATTTTCCCTTAAGTTGACGCCATTGGCTGAACGGGTACAATTGAGCTTCAGTGATCTTGTGTAGACTATTTGCCAATCGGATAATCACCAGTGAAACAAGCATCACAATATTGTGGTGTAGCATTGTTACGCTTTTCTGCTTTAACAGCCTGATATAGTCCATCAATACTCAAGAAGGCTAGGCTATCTACTCCTATAACTTCCTTAATTTCCTCTACAGATTTATTTGCAGCAATTAAATCTTTGCACTCTGGCGTATCTATTCCATAAAAACAAGAATGCTTAATTGGTGGGCTTGAAATTTTGAGGTGAATTTCTTTTACTCCTGCATCCTTTAACATAACTATTATATTTGTTAACGTACTACCACGCACTATACTATCATCTATTAAAATTATGTTTTTACCCTTTAAAATGTGCTTATTAGCGTTGAATTTCAATTTTATTCTAACTTTACGTACTTCAGCGGTTGGTTGTATAAAAGTTCTTCCTATGTAATGATTACGAATTATCCCCAGTTCCATAGGTAATCCTGAATGTTCTGCGTATCCAATAGCTGCAGGTATTCCAGAATCAGGTATTGGTACAATCATATCCACATTGTTTTTTGGTGGACTTTCCTTCGCAAGTATTCTTCCTATTTCTTTTCTTGTATCGTATATAGACCTATTCTCCATTATGCTGTCTGGTCTTGAAAAATAAACGTATTCAAAAATACAAAAACTTGATTTTTGCTGTGGGAAAGGAAACATTGAGGCTAGCTTACTATTCGAACTGATGGTAACTAATTCGCCTGGTTCTATTTCTCTAACAAATTCTGCATTTACTATATCAAGAGCACAAGTTTCAGATGCAAGAACGTAAGAACCGTTTAACTTTCCTAAAACAAGAGGCCTGATTCCAGACGGATCACGTACTCCAATAACTACTTCTTGATTGATTGCCACAAAAGAATAAGCACCTTGTATTTGCTTTAATGCATATATAAAACTCTCTAAGAAGCTATCTTTTTCACCGCTTGCTGTCAGATGCACTACTACTTCTGTGTCAATATCTGACTGAAAAACGCACTCTTGTTTAATTAATTGTTCGCGTATCGGAGAAATATTAATTAAATTACCATTATGTGCTATGGCAAAATCCCCAAATTTGCCACTTTTGCCAAGCATGGGCTGCACCCCAAATTTACTACCACTTGTTGAGTATCGAACGTGACCTATTGCACAATCTCCAGGCAAGGATTTCTTTATTTCATCTATATCATCAAAGACGCTGCTCACTTGACCTTGAAAGTGATAAGAGTGCAGCTTATCGTTGTTACTGGTTGCTACGCCAAAAGACTCTTGACCTCTATGCTGCAAAGCGTGGAGAGCAAGTATAGAGTTAAATGCAGCATCGTTATTGCAGCTTATACCAAAGACTCCACATTCTTCGTGCATTCCACCTAGCATAACAACTATTAAGTTAAAGTTTAATTTTACTTTAGCATAGGTGAAATACAAGCATTTTGTTGTTCATCTGCTTTTATCGCCAGCAATAGCCCTATACATATTAAGCTTGCAGCAGTTGTACTTCCTCCATAGGACAGAAATGGCAATGGGTCGCCTATCACAGGCAAGAGGCCTATTGACATTCCGATGTTTATAAAGAAATGAGCACTAAAAAAGGCGAAAATTCCGATAGATACTAACTTAGAAAAATAATTTTTCGACCTATAAGCGATAGAGAAAATTATTCCAAGTAATGAGGTATAAAGCAAAATTAAAGCCATGCTACCTAAAAAGCCCCACTCCTCACTCAGCACTGCAAAAGCAAAATCTGTACGCTTTTCCGGCAAAAATCCAAGTTGAGTTTGACTTCCGTTAACAAAGCCCTTACCAAGTAAACCTCCTGAACCAATAGCTATCTGAGATTGCTGCGCATTATAACCTATCCCAAGTGGATCCACTGATGAATCCAAAAACGACAATATCCTTTGCTTGTGATAAGGACGTAAAAAAGGCCAAATAGCCGGTACTGCAAAAATGCCAAGAGTTCCACATATTACTGAATGAGATCTTTTTATTATTGCTGTGAATATAATTGACATCCCTATAAGTAACATTATTACAGCTGTGCCTAAATTAGGTTGCTTTAACACCAAGAACACGGGTAAGAAAATAATTATAAGTGCCTTAAGCAATCTTTTAAATTCCATCATTTTATACACACTCTGCTTATCAAAATAGCGAGCAAGCACAAGTATTAAGCCCACTTTTGCAAATTCTGATGGTTGCAAACTAATCGACCCAATTCTTATCCACCTCGTCGCACCCATTATGTGTGAGCCAAAAAAATTTACTGCTAATAGCGAAATCGTTGCTGCTATATAAAAAAAGTAGGCGTGCTTCAAATAAAAATCTAGTTCTATGAATGACATAGCTATAGCGAGTAGGAAAAAGAAGGAGAATATGACCAGTTGGTGAATCGCAAATGGCACCCACTTTCCTCCAGCAGAAGAGTATTGAACAACAATGCCAACGCAAAACAGAGCTATCACGTTAATGACTAACAACCAATGAATCTTCTTCAGCCTATCCACAATAAAGACCTTATAACCTTAAAGTATAGTAAAATATGAAACAAAGATAAAAATCAAAAAACCAACTTCTCAACTACTAACCGAATTGAAGTGCTATATATTCCAGTTACTACTGTTAAAGCTGCCATAAATAATAGACAGAAAAGCATAGGAAATGGCACATCATTAATTTTGTCCGGTGTCATTCCAGTGCGTGACGTTGCATCATCTTCAAAATACATTTTCTCTACCATCTTCCACATATATATCAATGCAAGGAAAGAGCCAGCAGCAAATGTTACAAGGGAAATCCACGCATGAGATTCGATAATTGCTTTCATTATATACCACTTGCTTACAAAGCCATTTGTTAAAGGCACACCGATTAATGCTAAACTGAGTAGAGTGAACGCAAGTGCTGTATAAGGCATTGATTCCTTGAGTCCCGATAAATTCTCTATTTTTGTTGTATCAAATTTGTAAGAAATACATCCTGCAGCCATGAATAAAGATGTTTTTATTATGCTGTGGTTTACTATGTGAAGAATTGCTGCAAATACACCTGTTTTTGAGTTAAAACTCAGTGCTAAAATTATATAACCAATTTGGCTAATACTAGAGTGAGCAAACAGTCTTTTTATGTCTTTTGCGGTTATTGCAAATATCGACCCAAATACAATAGCGCAAAGTGCGAGGATAATTATCACATTGTCCAACAGCGGCTTAAACAAGAAAAAATTTTGTTGGAAAATGGTATAAAAGATTCTGATGAAAACATATATCATCACTTTAGTTACTGTGCCTGAAAAGAATATGCTAATGAAACTTGGTGCCTCACTATATGCATTAACCAGCCACCTGCTTAATGGAAATAGTGCCATTTTGATTGAGAGACCAACAAAAATGAACAATGTGCCAAGTTTTATGATGTTATTATCGTATAATGGCACTATTCTCTCAGCCATGTCAGACATATTGAGCGTTCCTGTCATGGAGTACAAAAGCCCGATGCCAAATAAATAAAATGTTGCGCCTATTGTTCCACTAATTAGATATTCAAATGCTGCAACTAGAGCTTTCTTATCCCTTCCCATTGAAACTAATACATAAGAAGAAAGAGATGAAATTTCCAAAAAAACATAAAGATTGAATATGTCGTTTGTTACTAAAATTCCGAATAGTCCGCTTAAGCACAACAGAAATAGAGAGTAAAAACCAGTGATTTTGTTTTTGCTAATTTCTTTTTCGTTAATATAAAAGCTATAAAGCACACTAATCAGCGCTATAAAATTCACCAAAGTTAGAATCAAGGAGTTTAACACGTCGATTCTTAACTCTATGCCGTACGGAGGAGCCCAATTTCCAAGGTGATAAGTTATAATCTCGCCTTTATATGTTTTAATGAGTAGTATCGATGAAATGATAAGAGTGATTGTTGTTGCAATAAAAGAAATAAACCAAGACACCTTGTGTTTCTTGGCAAGAAAGCAAAACATTGATGCAATTATTGGTATAATAACTTGTAAAATTGGTAATTGCATTAAATTGTTGTTAATATATCGTTAAAGTATTAGTATATATAATACTTTTTGTTTTAATACCCTTATGTTATCTAAAGTTTGTAATGCAATAAAACGCCTATTACGAAGAGAAGATAAATTTGTAGGAAGAGATGAAAATGGAAATTCTTACTATGAATCAAGTAAAGGGAAAAGGTGGGTTATATATAGCAGTGTCTCTGAGCCTACAACAGTGCCTCCGGAATGGCATATATGGCTTCACTATACTGATAATGTAGTACCAGTTAATAATAAAAAAAGAAAAGTAAAACATACTCCTAATTTAACGGGTACAAAAGATGCATACTATCCAAACCAAAAAGTGAAAAATTACTATAAAAGCTGGAGTCCTGATAACTAAAGATGCGAAGGTCAAATATACTTGAAATAACCGCTGGATTATTTGTATTAATTTTTACTATTTTTCTGATTTTCTTTGCTATTGATAAGCTATCTTACATAAAGAAAAACTATAAGGATTGCAATAAAATATATGGTCTTTTTGCTAACGCTAACGGTATAGGAGTTGGTGATAGTGTCAAGATCTCTGGTGTGGACGTTGGAAGCATAACTGGTGTATCACTTGATAAAGCTACCTACGTAGCACGAATCGATATGTGTATAAGCAGAGACATAAAATTGCCAATTGATAGTTCAGCTCTGATCACTAGCAGTGGAGTTGTTGGTAGTAAATTTGTTAATATATCACCTGGGTCAGATGCTAAACTAATTTTGAATGGTGGTAAAATAGAGCATACTCAAGCTGAAGCAAATATGGGTGGAATAATGGACAAAATTATTGGTATGTTTACGAAGTGAAAATGGCAGGATTCCAAGTATATCCGTTTAGGTGAAGCCTCCTGTAGTTCTAAAGTATTTAAGGAGTTTGCCTTATTTCTTGCCTTTTCTACCGCTTGCTAACCTATAATTGGGGTTTATAGTATAGCTTAACAGTTGCAGTGCATGTCTATCAATGATAAAATGAAGATTAATTTATTTTGATATTATGATTGGTTTACTGTTTGCCGTACTGTTGTTCCTCTGTGGTAGTGATGCACTTGCAAAACAGGAGCCACGTTCAATAGCTGGAGATGATCACATAAAGGTGATAAATTATAACCCACAGGCTATACATAAGTATACGGGTTTTTATGGTTATCAATCCAGCATATTGTTTGAACCAGGGGAGGTAATACAAAACCTTTCAATGGGTGATTCAACTGGTTGGCAACTCCTTCCTCAAGGTAACAGATTGTTTATTAAGCCTATAGATGATATTGCCGATACTAACGCAACTATAATTACCAATAAAAGAGTTTATTACTTTGAGCTTCATGCTGAAGAAGCAACTGGACTAGATGATCCAAGATTAGCATATGAAGTAAGGTTTCTTTATCCACTATTTAGCAGTGATGAGATTTACACAACAAATAACGGTGATATCTTCGAACAAGCTAGTCATAACATTATTCCTGATATAAACGACATTGAAGTTGTAAAGAAGGGATTAAATTTTAATTATTCCATCTCGCACGTTAAAGGCAGTCAGTCAATAATACCAATTAAGGTTTTTGATGATGGAAAATTTACATATCTGCAATTCAATAAAATAAACTCTGATTTCCCGGCAGTTTTTATGGTTGATTCTGCAGGGTATGAGTCTTTAGTAAACTTCCGTACAGTTGACGACTACCTGATAATCGAAAGGGTGAGTTCAGTGTTTACCTTAAGGAATGGATCAAGTACAGTTTGCCTATTTAATGAAAATGCGCCTTTCAAAAAAGGGTGAGTGATTAAAGGCTATAATGCCCGAGATATGGGTGCAAAATTTTTTCTATGGTGTTCTGTAATTCCATAAAGGCCAATAGCGTTAAGGTGCTCTTTTGTCCCATATCCTTTATTTTTATACCAATTATATTCAGGATGCTTATTGTGCAATTCTTGCATAAGCCGATCTCTCGTAACTTTTGCAACGATTGAAGCTGCTGCAATTGATGTACTCAAATTATCACCATTTACTATGGATTTCACTTGCCATTTCACTTCAGGTGGTTGATTACCATCAACTAGCACATAATCTAATTCTAGGTCCAAGTCTATTAACGCACGTTTCATTGAAAGTTTTGTTGCTTGCAAGATATTGTATGAATTTATTTCTTCTACGCTTGCCATTCCTATACCAAATTTTGCAACGGATGTTATTTTTTCATATAGGACTTGCCTACATTGAGGAGTCAACTTTTTCGAGTCGTTGATTCCATCAATAATTGTATTTCTATCAATAAACACTACGGCTGCGGATATTACTGGACCAGCTAGCGGACCTCTTCCAACTTCATCCACTCCTGCTATCACTCCTGATAATTTATTTTCTAATGTAAAGTCTGGGTATTTCATAGGTTTTTATAATAAGAAAGTTATAGTAAAAACTGAACAGATAATAGAAATTATCCAAAATTTCATAACGATTACATTTTCTGACCATCCCTTCTTCTCAAAGTGATGATGTATTGGTGCCATAAGAAAAACTCTTTTTCCTTCTCCATATTTAAACTTTGTATATTTAAAATATGATATCTGAATAATTACAGATAGAGTCTCTATTACAAAGATTATTCCAATAACGGCAAAAAGCATTTCTCTTTTAATTAGGACACTAATTAACCCTAAAGCTGCGCCTACCGACAAGCTACCAACATCACCCATAAATATTTTTGCTGGATGTGTGTTAAACCACAAAAAACTTAGAATAGCTCCTATAAATGCAATGCAGAATAAAGTAATATTCATATCTGCTTGAGTTATGTATGCAATTAGCCCCAAAAAAGCAAAGGAAGTGATGACTTGAGTTGCAGCAAGGCCATCCAAACCATCTGTGAGATTCACAGCATTAGAAGAGCCGACAATTACAAACGCAGCGAATGGGACATATAGATAGCCAAAATCAATTATTACTCCTTTAAATAGGGACGTTTTTGTAAAACCTTCAGCAGAGTATAGCTTAAGTATAAACACACCAACCAGAGCAACAATAAACTGAATAAGTATTTTGGTTTTTGCACTTAAACCTCGATAGTGATTTGTCTTCAATTTTAAATAATCATCAATAAATCCAAGTAGAGCAAAAAATAGAGTTGTCAATATCAGCAGCAAGATTTCTGGTGTTAACTGAGCCCAGAGTAAAATTGGTAATAAAGAAGAAATCAGTATTATTATTCCGCCCATAGGTGGTACATTCTTTTTTGTTATTAAATGACTTTCTGGTCCACATGATCTAATTGGTTGCCCATCTTTACTTATTTTTTTTAGAAGCTTTATAAAATAGGGAAAAAGAATAAATCCAAAAACAAATGAGGTAAAAAATATTTTTGTAGCTAAGATCATCTGCTTATTTAATTGACTAAGTATCATACCATCTGGGTAAGGTCAATAATCATCTCCTGCTTTTTCTAGCTTTAATTGTAGTCCTTGAGATAAATTGGTTAGTACGCCGTTCATCGGATTGTGTCTAAAGTTAGATATGACAAAATGATCCTTATCGAAAATGTAAGATGTGAAAGGTAAGTTAATTCTTTCTTCGTTATTTATTTTGACAGCTACGAGCTTACTTCTACCATCACAAGCAGTATCTCCTGGTTCTAAATTAAAACGCACTTTTATCCCTCTTTAGTAATCTATACTCTGGATGTAGTTAATTTACAAATACTAATTATTTATTAATAATGGTGATATGTAAATATAGTTATAAAGTAACTGTTACACTTGAATTTCTTCCTGGTTTCTGTTGTCATCAGAACATTAAACACACTTTAAGAAAGCTGCTTAGTTAAATTAACTTGGACAAGTAAATAGCAGCTTTGCAGCCTGTTTTTATGAATGAAGATAAAATGTTGTAGCCAAATGCGCTTTCAGCATTGTGCTGAATTGCAATATCTCTGTGCTCTAACTCCTCGTCACGAAATTTACTTATAGTTTCTTTTAATTCTCCATCTTCTAAATGTGAAACTTGCTCTCTGTAGTGCTCCCCTATAACTTCTTCAACTGCAGCAGTGCAAGCCATAGCAGCTTTTTTGCCCATAATGGCAGTTGCAACGCCAAGCGACATTCCTAACACACGCCAAACTGGCAACAAAACAGTAGGACGAACTTTTTGCTCCTTGATTTTCTCATTAAAATAGTGAAAATGCTTTTTTTCCTGCTCTTCCATTTCAATTATTTCATTGATTATAGAAGATTTTTTAAGAATAAATTTTTGACCAGAATAAATGCAAATAGCTCCATATTCTCCAGCATGATTTACTCTAATTGCTTGTTGCAAGAACCGATTGTTGCTGTACCTTAAATTATTTAGATTTCTTTCTTTCTCCACAATACACTTTACCTGATACGAACAGAGCTACTATGAGATAAATTAGATTCCATGTTGCTAGGGAAACACCTAGAACGTAATGAGGTCTGTCACAAGATGGAGAGTAATTAGGGTTTAACAGATTATTTCTTAACTCTTCTACACTAGCGTTACTACTTACTTGCTCTGTGCATCCTAAAATGTCATGAAACCAATGAAGTTCAAGGCCTACATGGTAAAAAGATATTATTGCACCTACGAGATAACTGCAAAACATTGCATAGATTAGAATTTTGTTGTTTTTAAGCATGCACGCTACTGCAAGTAATCCAGCGATATAGTAAACTATTCGCTCGTATGTACATAACTTGCATGGCAGCATGTTGAAAAAATATTCTAGCACATATGCAAAAATTAGAGCAAAAGCACTTGATAGCAGAAAGACTGTAGGAATTCTGGAGTTATTACACATAACTTTAAGTAAATTATCCCTGAAAGTATAAAGCAGAGTATTCATTTTGCATAGGGATTTTTATTTTTTTTCAAAAGTAATCTGACTGGCACGCCTTCAGCAAAGAAATTTTTTCTAAGATCATTAATTAAATAGCGTTTGTAACTTTCATCAACACTTTCAGGTATGTTACATATCAAAGAAAAAGCTGGAGGTTTAGTACCAATTTGAGCGATATACTTCATTTTAACTGCTTTGCCTTTTACAAGCGGGTGAGAGTGCCTATCTAAAGCTTCAATTAGCCACTTATTCAGTTTTGCAGTGCTGACTTTCTTGTTCAAAGATTCACTCACTTCAAGACACTTATCTACCACATCACCGCAGCGCATACCTTTTAACGCAGAAATTGTTATAGTTGGCACTCCCAAGAATAACCGAGTCACTTCCTGTTGTTTGACAAATTTTATTAATTTACTTCTGTCATCTTTATTTATTAAATCCCACTTATTTAAAACAACGATAATCCCCTTTCCTCCTTTGATTGCAGCTTCACCAATTGATAAATCCTGCTGCTCAATACCAAGTAGGGAGTCTAGCATTAAAACTACCACATGAGAGCGCTTTATTGATTCTAAGCTTTTCTCAACAAATCTTGATTCTAATTTATCTGTAACATTAGCCTTTCTGCGGATTCCTGCGGTATCGATGAGAGTAATTAGCTTTCCATTATGATCGTATACAATATCTAAAGAATCACGTGTTGTGCCTGGCTCTGAATTCACTATTACTCTGTTTTCTGTAAGCAAGCTGTTTAAAAAAGTTGATTTTCCGACATTTGGACGACCGATGATTGCAATTCTAAGTCTGCTGGATTCATTTTCAAGTAGTTCAGTGTCCTCATTTAAATCTTCAATAACACCAGCTAGTGCATCATAAAGATCAACCATACCAAGATTATGTTCGGCAGAGATGTATACCGGGCCTATAAAATCAAAAAACTGCAAATAATCAACATTTTCAGACTTATGACTCTCGCATTTATTTGCTATGAGGATTACAGATTTATTCATTTTTCTCTTCAGCCACTTTGCAAGTTCTTTGTTTTGCTCATTTTGCACTTTTGCGTCAACAAGAAAGAAAATGACATCTGCACTCAATAAAGAAAATTCTATTTGCTCAATAACTTGCAGTGAAAAACTAGTTTGGTCGTTCCATCCTCCTGTATCTATAACTTTAAACTCTAAATCGCTAATTCTGCCTATTCCTTCTCTTCTATCTCGTGTAACCCCTGGAATATTGCTGACCACCGCTGCTTTTCTTCCCACCAATCTATTAAAAAGAGTTGATTTACCAGCATTTGGTAGGCCTACTATAGCGATTTTTAGCATAATTCAAGGGCATGTTCTATATGAAGTAAATTATAACCGAAACTTTTCAATTTAACTATTGACTTTGTAGATTATATAAGCATACTGTAGTTAGAATTTTTTATTTCATTATGTAAAATAGGAGGTAGTTATGCAAGTGTTAGAGCAAATAGAGAGTGTAGATAGAGAAAAACTAAAGCAACAAAATCATATACATGAAGATACAGAGTGTTCGGAAGAGATAAATAGCTTTACAAGCACAACAATATATGGACATGTTAATCAACATATGGAAAAAAATATCTCAAATACATTGCGTGAAATATATGATGTAGAGTGGGCAGCCAGCGAGTTACTTGTTAAGTACTTTTCCAACAACCCCTCTCCGAACCACGCATGATCGTTTCCGTATCACGTGGCTCTCCAATAATCTAACGTTTTAAGGAGTCACCATCATATTTTCCATATTGGATTTTCTTATGGCATTCATGACAAACAACAAGAGTTTTCCTCTGTCGTTCAATCATTCTCTTTTTCCATTCCGGTAGTTCAGTATTACGTTTACCTAGCAAATCAGCAAGTTTACGTACGTGATGTACTTCAATCTGCTCTTGTGATTTACATAATTCACAAGTTTGTGCCAATAGTCTTTGCTCTATTTCACTACGCTTATTCCATATTGGTATAAGGTTATCACTTATGCTTACCCATTTATTCCATTTTAGCGACACAGCACCAAAGTGTGTAATTAATGGTATCTTTGATGGTAAACGATCTACTCTGATTTGGATGACTTTTCGTTTTTCACCTTCATCGTTTTCAATCGTCGCACCAAATTTTCTATAAATTTTCCTGCAAGTTGTTTTGTATTTAGATGCTAAAGTCTTTACTAATGATACTTCCATCACATATTTCAGATAACTTAGTGTGTGAAGGTTGTAGGCCATTTTATAGTATTGTACAATTCCTCGATATTCAGTTTGATACTGAGCAACAATACTGTAAGCTGTATCAATTGTACGTTGAGGTAAATGTATCGGTTTACCACAACGCATATATTCAGAACACTTTTTCTGCTTTATATGATGTGGTACACGTAACCCAATACTACCGTTAATACATCGTTGTGTCCGATGATCATGTTTGTCATCTGCATGCAAAACATGTATTTCATAACCCAAAAAATTGGCTTTGCTATCACACGCATGTGTAATAAACGTTTTATCTTCATTAAGCATAAGTTTGAGCTCCTCATTGAGAAACCCAGCAATCTCATTCTTAATTTGTTCAGCTTCATTCTTTGGTCCTGCAAACCCTACCAGAAAATCATCAGCATACCTAACATACCAAAGACGTCGATAATTTAGATCGCAAGAATCCTTAGATGGCATACCCTGCACTAATTGACGCAGTTGTTTTGCTTGATCCCAGTTCCCTTGTTTTCTCATCATCGATACTTGCATGGTTAACCTTAAATATTTTGGATTTGTCCTTCTTCGCTTACCTCGGTTATTTGCTGGTATTAGTATATGCTCCACATGTTTATCTAACCGATCGAGTAATATGTTACTCAGAATTGGACCAATAATAGAACCTTGTGGTACCCCACTATGACTCTTATTGTACTTCCAATTTTCCATATATCCTGCTTTTAGCAGTCGATTGATTAGCTGAATAAAACGGTTATCTTGGAAGCTTTCACTCAGTATTTTCAACAACATAGTATGATCAATTGAGTCATAACATGCACTGAGATCTCCCTCTATAAACCATTTTGTACCTCTGCCTTTTTGCATTACTGCTCTTAATGCAGTGTGGCATCCACGCTTTGGTCGAAATCCATGTGAACATTCACTAAATTTAGGCTCATAGTAGGCTTCCAATATTAATCGGATTACTTCTTGAAGTAACTTATTTGACCATGTTGGCAACCCTAACGGCCTGCGTTTACCACTCTTCTTTAAAATATAGATACGTTTTACTGGTGTCCACCGATATCGCTCATAGCGTAAATCCTCTATGATTTTATCGATTTTCTCCAAAGACATACCATCAACTGTTTCAGTTGTCACACCTTCTGTCATAGCACCTTTATTACGACAAAGTTTGCCATACGCTCGAAGGTAAAGATCACTCTGATAAAGTAGGCGATATACGTTTTTAACCGGCAAATTTCTTTGTCCACGTTCACGTATAATGTTAAGTATTGTTTCAGCTTTCCGCATCTTGCGTACCTCCCAATTTCAACATTCAATTATCTGTCACCCTTTGCCCTGTATGTGGCTTTCCCACACTCCCCGGTGATTCGTTACTTTCACGACTACTACGATGACTCCGTAACCATAGAACTCGCGTTCCTTAGGTCATCCCATGTTCCGTCACTAAGAACTGTTCTAGATCAACTTAGGTTTTCCATTCATCCTCTTAAATAAGTTCACTACTTATCGTTCTACAGCCAGAATGTCACACAAACGAAAGTTTAATCTGTGCTTACCGTAGACATGGGGTTTTAAATGCGATACCCATGGATGTGAAGTCCCACCCCTGAAGATTAGAATTCAAGCAGTTTAGCTTTAACCATATTGATCAGGTGTTGCAAGCCGTTATCTTACACATCTTCAGATAACTCTCGCTTTACATACATGCTCTTGTCCTCCTTCCCTTTCGGGTTAAAGTTAGTTGTTCACCTCGAGGCCATTTATTCTGAACCCCGCTTAGCTCCGCTAAGTATTTCTTAATGCGTACCACGGCGCACACTTTTACATCATATAACAAATCGGGACGCCTACCTAATGATGAAGCCATAGAAAACTTAGCAAAGAGATTTCAAAAACTCATAGAAGACGCAAAAAAGAACAAGGTCATGTTTAGTGTGTCGTATCATATTGATGTATTCAAAAGATGGGACAGAGAAGAGCTATCAATAATAGATTATTCGATACTGGTTTTAGACCGCCTCATGAATAAAGATGCAAACGTTACTAAGATTGGAAGAAGCAAACTAATGCCTCTTTGGTCAGAAATGTCCGATCTGGTTTCAAAAGGTAATAATGTGAGCGAAGAAGCTTCGAAGAAGCTGCAAGGCGATATACTGCAAAACCGCAAAAGTCACTTGTCAACCCTAAAACAAATTGTAAGTGATAGCATCGAAAATGGTGACAAAGAAGATGTTAAAGTAAAAAGAGATAATGCATTTTATTGCGTAAAATGTCCAGAGAAAAGCGTTATCACTCCTGCAAAATTTATGAACTTCCCGGAATTTAAGGATTTAGAATATGGTGCATTAAAGATTGGAAATGATGTAATCCGAATACAAAATGGACAATATTGCGATATGAAAGGCAAAGTAAAAATGACCTTTAAAGTGAGTGATAGTGAAAAAATTGAAATGATTTTATCTTCTGAAAAAGCTGAGAGTTTTGGTAAAATAATGGTACATATGGATGACAAAAGTTGTGAAATATTCTTAAAGTACCTTAAAGAGCTAGAAAAAGAACCTCGTATAAGCAAGGTTGTTGAAGTTGCTAAAAGTTTTGTGCAAAATAAATCTCCTCTTTCTTCTATAGACGATGCTAATGTCCAGCAGCTTCAGAGTAATGTCGAAAGTTTACAGAGTAGTGGCCAAAGTCTAGGTTGAAAAAGTTTTAATGATTACGATACACATACACTGTTGCATATAGCAATAGTGTATGTATATAGTTAATAGGGTTTGTAAACTTAATAAAGTCTACACCTAATTTGAAAACTACTTTATTGTATGCAAGACTTTAAAATACTAGAAAATCTAAAAACCAAAGCACTAGAAGCTGAAAAAGGAGGCGGTTCTGACAGGATTACCAAACAACATGAAAAAGGGAAATTAACTGCTAGAGAAAGACTCAGTATATTGCTTGATGAAAATTCGTTCGAAGAATACGATAAATTCGTGAAGCATCACGCAGCTGATTTTGGCATGCAGAATGCTAATTTTTTAGGTGACGGGGTCGTAATCGGTCATGGTACTATTTATGGCAAAAAAGTTTTTGTTTACTCTCAAGATTTTACTGTCTTTGGTGGATCACTTGGTGCGTCACATGCAAAAAAAATATGCAAAATTATGGATATGGCAATTAATGCCAGAGTTCCGGTCATTGGACTAAATGACTCTGGTGGAGCCAGAATTCAGGAGGGAGTAAATTCCCTTGCTGGTTATGGAGAAATCTTTCAAAGGAACGTAAATGCATCGGGTGTTATACCACAAATTTCTTTAATTATGGGTCCATGTGCAGGAGGGGCTGTTTATTCCCCAGCATTAACTGACTTTACTTTCATGGTGAAAAATAGTTCATACATGTTTATAACCGGACCAGATGTAGTAAAAAAGGTTACCTACGAAGATGTAAGCTTCGAAGACCTCGGTGGAGCAAAAATTCATACAAGCAAAACAGGAGTGGCAGATTTTGCATTCAATAATGATGTTGAGATGCTACTCAAAATGCGTGAATTCCTTACCTTTTTACCAGCAAATAATCAAGAACTACCGAAATCTGTACCAACCTGTAATGATGTTAATGAGATTGATGAATCCTTAAACACTCTAATTCCAATCAATCCCAATACTCCTTACGATATGTACGAACTTATCGAAAAAGTGTGTGATGGAAGGAAATTTTTTGAACTAAAACCTGATTTTGCTCGTAATATCATAATTGGTTTTGGTAGAATTGGAGGAAATACTGTTGGTATTGTTGCAAATCAACCTATGCACCTTGCAGGATGTTTGGATATTGATTCTTCAAGAAAAGCTGCAAGGTTTGTAAGGTTTTGTGACGCATTTAACATTCCGATCATCACACTTATTGATGTTCCAGGATTTCTGCCGGGTACAAATCAAGAATACAATAATATAATACAACACGGAGCGAAACTGCTTTACGCTTACGCTGAAGCGACCGTGCCGAAAATTAGCCTTATCACTAGAAAAGCGTATGGTGGTGCATACATTGTTATGAATTCAAAACATCTAAAAGGTGATATAAATTATGCCTGGCCAACTGCTGAAATAGCTGTGATGGGCCCTGAAAGTGCAGTTGAGATTATATTTCGATACGAAAAAGATCAGCAAACACTGATTAAAGAGTATAAAGAAAAATTTGCTAATCCATTTTTTGCTGCATCATATGGATACATTGATGACATTATAGTGCCAAGTAAAACAAGGCATCACTTTTGTAAAGCATTAGAGCTACTCAAAAACAAGAAAGTAGAAAGGATATGGAAAAAGCATGACAACTTACCTCTGTAACTTTCTTCTAAGCCTTGCTTACAAGTTATACAATATTATAAGTGTAATCAGTGTGCCGTTACCAAGACTCGAACTTGGGACCTCGTCATTACCAATGACGTACTCTACCACCTGAGCTATAACGGCAGGATTTATATATAATGATAATGAATAATATAAAAAAGAATAAGGAAAAAGAAGAGGAGAAAAAAAGATTAGCGAAAGCTTTAAAGCAAAATATTTTGAAAAGAAAAAAGCAGCAACAGAGTAGACAAGATGCCAGAACTACCGGAAGTGGAAGTAATCTCTAACTTCTTGCTTGATAAAATTAAAAACAAGCAAATTAGTAATGTTATAGTTAATAATTGGAATTTACGTGCCCCAATAACAAAAAATATTGATGATATGCTAAAGGGCAAAGTCATACGCAACATCAAGCGTAGAGGTAAGTATACGATCTGGAATACAGATGGTAGTATGGCTGTAATCATACATCTTGGCATGAGTGGAAAGCTTATATATGCTGACCACGATCAAGTGAAGAATAAACATGATCATGTGGTATTTTTATTTTCTGATAATACTTCAATAATCTTTAATGATCCAAGAAGATTTGGAGTAGTCATTGTCTTAAATAAAGAACAAGAAGTAAATTTTTTTGATGATTTCGGAATAGAGCCCCTCACAGATGAATTCAGTGGAGACTATTTACAGGAGTTGCTGAAAAACAAAAAAGCAAATATCAAATCAGCATTAATGGACAATAAATTAATAGTTGGCGTAGGCAACATATATGCTTCTGAGAGCTTGTTTAGAGCCCGCATATCACCACTCAGGTCAGCAAAAGACTTGACCTATAGAGAGTGCGAAAAACTTGCTACTGAAGTAAAAAATACTCTGAGTGATGCAATTGCTGCAGGCGGTTCAACACTGAAAGATTATGCACAGCCATCTGGATCTGCTGGATACTTTCAAAATAACTTTTACGTATATGGTAAAGTTCAAAAACCTTGCAAGATCTGCAACAATATCATAACACTTATACGACAAAATGGCCGTAGCACTTATTTTTGCAATGCGTGCCAGAATTAAGATTTTATTTTTTGATATGATATTTTCACCTGAAAAAGATCCGTTTGATTTGTTTTCAAAGTGGTATAAAGCAGTACTTAATTCTCCGTGTAAACAACCAACTGCGATGACGCTAGCAACTTGTAGCAAAGACTGCATTCCATCTGCAAGAGTGGTATTACTAAAGGAATATAGCAAAGAAGGTTTTGTGTTTTTCACTAACGTAAACAGTAAAAAAGGGAAAGAATTGACTGAGAACCCCAAAGCTGCGTTAGTGTTTCATTGGATAGAATTTGCTAGGCAAGTACGAATTGAAGGAGAGGTTAAACTTCTAAACGATGAAAGAACTGACAAATACTTCTCTTCTCGAGCGCGCGATAGTCAAATTAGCGCATGGTGCTCAAAACAATCGAGCATTCTGAAAGATTGGCAAGATTTTGAGCAAGCTATAAAATTGAAGGAAAAAGAATTCTACAATATACAAGTTTCTCGTCCTGACTTTTGGGTGGGATTTTGCGTAATCCCAAAAGTAATTGAATTTTGGCAAGAAGGTGAATATAGGAAGCATATTAGATTTAGATACACCCTTGTTGAGGGAAGCGATTGGAAAATAGAACAACTATATCCCTAGCTACATTCGTTATTGCAGACCCTTCTTAATTTACCACCGAGAATTGGATGACACCCTACTAATCCGAATTCTGGATTAAGGATAAAAAAGAGCAAAAATATCAATAACTTATAATTTTATAGCTAAAGTGACTTAGGTTTACCGATAATTTGAAAAACAACAAATTCGTCATTCCGCTACTTGTTAGCGGAATCTATGCTGAGATACCGCGGCGGTATGACGTAGGGAAACCTTTCTTGGGTTAGCTATAGAAGGTTAAGGACTGCAAATTTTTCATTGGACAGGCTTCTTATACTTTTGGTGAGGTTAAATTTTGAAGTGAAAATTTTAATAAACAGCAAATAAACAAGTTTATCAAAAAAAGAGTTAAATGTTAGGATTTTAAATAATACAGCATTCCGGACAATTTAAAATCAACCTGGGATGGAGGAAGTTAGTGGCGTTCTGACCTTACCCAGAAAAAGTGGAGAGAAAGTTGAGAATGTTTTTTTATAAAAAGAATGATGAATCAAAATGTTCAGGGATGCAATAGTTAATAGTGACGTTGTTTGTTATAAAAAATTTCTATATATTCAAATATAGCAGTTTTAATATGCTGTTTAGAGTGCTTAGAAGTGTCTATTGGTAACTCCCTTTTTAGAGAACTTTTCTACAACAGAATTGTCGTAACAACAACCTTTATGGCTCATTTATATTCTTTATGGCTAAGAGATATTGATAACCTTGTGAAGTATATTGTGAACCTTGATCACTATGTAACAGTAGGTTTTTGGCAGGTTTACGTTTATTAACGGCCATTAATACAGAGTCCATGACCAATTGTTTATTCATTGAACTACTCATTGACCAGCCAATCACCATATGTGAGTATAGGTCGATTACTGCTGCCAAATATAGCCATCCTTCCTTGGTTTTTATATAAGTAATCCCATACTTTATTTGGTTGATCGACAATAAAGTTTTGGTCTAATATTACGACTCTACTGTCCGTTTGTTGTTTCTTAATTTTAAATTTTCTTCTCAATATAGCCTGAATACCATTTTTCTGCATGATACTTTGCACTGTTTTCAAGTTGCAACTTTTACCCAAAGCCTTTAATTCAGCATGAATTTTACGAGCTCCATATCTACATTTAGAAGCTTTTTTTGAATATCTGCTTTTATTTGCTAATTCTCTATTGCTTATTTCCCTCGCAGCCCACTTATAGTAGCCACTAGCAGATACATTCAAAATCCTACATAATTCCCGTACTTTATAGCAGCTGCTATGTTCTTTTATAAAAAAATATTTTACTCTTTTTGACTGCCCAGGGCTTTTTTTAAAATGTCTCTCTCTCTTGTTACTCTTGCTAACTCTTTCTTTAAATCAAATCTTTCTTTGTCGTAAGGAGCTACATTACCCCTACCTGGAAAAGCATTTGCTACTGACTTCTTTTCGTTATATTTTTTTATCCACTTACCTAATACGTTAGAGCTTATACCTAGATCTTTTGCTACTTTCGAAATTGTTTCTCCTCTTTCTTTAAAAAGTTTTACAGCTTCTTCTTTCAACTCTGCTGTATATTCTCTTCCATTTGACATATTGCACCTCTCTATAAAAACATTTTTTTATTATAAAAACGTACCAACTTTCTCTCCACTTTTTCTGGGTAAGGTCATTGTTTTCTGCCCCATTAATATTAGCTTCATTAGACCCTTAAATATAATTTTGCCCAATAGTTTACTTATCTACCTCTCTCCAATCTTTCTAGGTCCTCATCTTTAATTAATTTTAGTATTCCTTCTATTTGATCCATTATTACCTCCATTTTTTTGTAATAATAGCTCTTTACATCCTTTCAGCACCACTTTCAACACTTATGGTGGGGAGAGGTGACTTTCCTCACTTAGACGACTGGGCTGTGCCCTTACTATTACCCACAAGTATAGAATTCATGAGCAAGTCTTCATCCTTCTGCTAAATCAAAGAGACGTTTCCATCCCTTCCACAGAGCTATAGCTAAGTCATTTTTGCGGGCTAAGAACCCTCCTAATTTGGCCACCCACCTCACGGTTTCTCTTATAGGTGGTGGGGTCACAGGATAGTTTTTTGTCTTAAGCATTTTGGTATACAAAACCTTCCATTCATCATCAGTCAGTATGACAGTACAAGAAAGGTTTGCTAGCTACCAATGTGATAAAGAATATTCTCCATGCAATTATACTCATAATTGTAAGAAAGCGGATTAATCTATCTGCTGTTTGGAGCCTACATTCTTCAACTTTAAGACCGGATTTCAAAATTTTATGAAAAACCTCTATTCTCCATCTTAAGCAATACCATTGTATTTTTTCTACTGCTTCTTCAAAATTATTAATATTTATATTTGTCAATAAAATCCAGTTCATAGGCTCTTCGCCAAATGGGGGATATTTTTCTATAACATAGACAGCATTTAAATTTAAATTAGGAAGTTTCTGGGTTTTACGTCTAGCGTTATTTTTTGATGCATTTATCACAAAGTTACTAAACTTTACTTCTAAAACTGCTGTTCTTTGAGGTTTATTATCGCGAGCAGACTTGAATTTCTCCTTGACAAGACATGCGATTCATCAAATCCCACAATCTTTTACCACCTTTTTCAGAATAAGTCGACTTCTTGTTTACTGTTCTGTTTTGATTTCCTCTTACTACAAAAAGAGATTGATTAGTGGAAGCAACTTCAAATAAATCATAAATATCTGCTTCTCTATCACAAACGGTAACTACCTTAACATCCTTTAATCCAGGATGTTTAGTAGAGTCTTTAAGTGGAGCAGTATTATGGCTTCTTCTTTTCAACTCCTTTAGGTCTTCAGCTAAGGAAGGTCTAGTACTAATTTTTTGATCCAATAATCCTATCTTCTGTTGTAACTGCAAACGTTGTATGCATCATGGGTTTTAAAATTAGTTGTTTTAGATGTTAATCTTGCTGCTATAATCCCTAATCCTTCGGTCTTTTTATGATTTTTATATGAAATATAACTCGTGTCTTGAATAGCTAAGATAGTTGAGTATTCTTTAGCTCTTTCAACAGTTTTAATTATATGACTGTCTAATATCTTTCTTTCAGAAATGGCATCGTTTTGGAAAAATCTATAAGCTGCTTTACTTTGATGCCAATCTTCACAAGCTTGATTTATTGAATGTTCAGGCGATTCAGCAAAACTATTAACTATTTTTAAAAGCCTTTTACTTAATCTTTTATCACCAAAATTAACAATTCCAAATTCACTTTCTGCCCATTCACCAATTGAGGTGCTTAAATTTCTTTTTACCATATATTTCCATTTTTAGACTATAGTTTTTTTTATAGTAAAAAGTCGAATTAATAAAATAAAAGCCTTCATCTTTATTATTTATAGATTTGTGGGTAATAGTAAGGGCTGTGCCCTATGGGTGCAATCTGTGATGTTCTACAAGTATAGCTACTTGGGTGACAGGAGGTAATGCAGGAAGTCTAATAGTGCAGCAACACGGAACCCCAGGTCAGGCCTGCGCCTATTGAAATCAACAGTACCAGATTTCCTGATTTTATTTTTGATTCTTGTATTGCATAGTCTAAGGCCAGTGGAATTGACGCTGCTGAGGTGTTTGCATGCTTATCAACGGTATTAATCACTTTCTCTATAGGGAAATCTAACTTCTTTACTACTGCTTCAATAATACGAATATTTGCTTGATGGGGAATTAGCCAGTCAATATCAGTAATTTTCAAATTATTGCATTTCAGAGTTTCCTCTATTAAGGCTGCTAACTTATCCACTGCATGTTTAAACACTTCTCTTCCATTCATGCATATTTTTCCAGAATCACCAGTTGAGGATATCCCTCCGTTCGTACATAGTATGTCCACATTGCCATCAGAGTGTAAGTTTGTTGATATGATGCCGCTGCTACCCATTTCCGATTTTATTATCACTGCACCAGCACCATCACCAAAGAGTACACAAGTTGACCTATCTTCCCAGTCAACAATCCTAGACATTATTTCAGCACCAATAACGAGCGCATATTTAATTCTATTGTTAGATTTTATGAGCGAATCAGCAACTGTAACTGCATATATAAAACCAGAGCATGCTGCTTGTACATCAAAAGAAAATGCATTTTTACATTTTAACTTACTTTGTACAATCGTTGCACAGCTAGGCAAAGTTTTATCAGGCGTTGTTGTTGCAACTATAATCAAGTCAATTTCATCCACTGAAATTTTAGCTTTTTCTATAGCATTTTTTGCTGCATTTACAGCTAGATCTGACGTTAATTCTCCTTCATCTGCTATATGCCTTTGAGCTATTCCTGTTCTCTGCCTTATCCATTCATCGCTTGTCTCAACTATCGATGCAATTTCGTTGTTACTCAACATTTTTTTTGGTAGGTAAGATCCAGTGCTTAATATGAAACTTTTATTCAATATGACTTACCCCGTTAATTATCTTTTGATTTAAATTTTCACTAATTGCATTTACTGCAAATTTTATAGCATGGGCAAAAGAAACAGCATCAGAATTTCCATGACTTTTTATGACGATGCCGTTCAACCCTAAAAACATAGCTCCACTTCTAATTTTAGGATTAAAACGCGTTAATGCTTTTTTTAATTTAGATCTTAATAACATACCAAGTATCCAAGAATTAGATAGTTCATTTTTTATTAGACCTAAAAAAGTACTAGCGGTTGCCTCAGCTGTTTTAAGCATCACATTGCCAACAAATCCATCTGCAACAATCACGTCTATATTACCTTCCAAAAATTCACTTGCCTCAATATAACCTTTGAAATTAATGGAGCTTGATGCATTTTTAAGCAACTCAAAAGCGCCGCGCACTGAGTCATTACCTTTCACTTCCTCTGTACCAATATTGAGCAAAGCAACTTCAGGATTATCAATTTTAAGCACAATTTTCGCAAATATGCTTCCCATTAATGCAAATTGGAATAATGAATCAGCATTACAATCAACATTTGCACCAAGGTCAAGTAAAGCAAAGCTTTTTGTCTTAGTTGGACAGATGGATACAATAGCAGGACGATAAATACTTGGTAATGCTCCTAAAATAAATCTGGAAATTGCCATCAATGCTCCGGTGTTGCCTGAAGATACCACTCCGAAAGCTTTACCTTCTTTCACTGCAACAATTGCAGCTTTCATACTTGAGTCTTTACGATGTCTCAGCGCAAAAGATGGCTTATCATTTGCAAGAACATTGTCAGAGCAGTGGGTAAACTCAGAATTATCACCTACCTTTTTGTATTTCGAAAGTAAAGGAGATACTTCTTTCTGATCTCCATAAATGTGAAAAAAAACTTTAGTGCCTGGGTCAACAAGGTTATCTAAAAAAAAACCAGCACCTTGAATCACAGAAAGAGGTGCGAAGTCACCTCCCATGGCATCAAGTGCAATGATTATATTATTGTTGACTGTAGGTAACATACCATAACAGTTATTCTGCCTGTTGTTTAATAAAAACCCGTTTTCCTTTGTAACTGCCATCAACTGCTACATTGTGAGGCAACATGAATTCCCCAGTTGTCGTGCATACCACAATATTCTTAGGCTCAATAGCATGATGAGAACGATGCATATTACGCCTTGACTTTGACTTTTTTCTTTTTGGAACTGCCAAAACTTCCTCCGTTATCTATTGAAAATTCTACAATTTATTAGTAACATGTTTTTTACAGAAAGTAAACAGCGATAGTAAAATAAGTAAGGTTTGCTTATGCAATTAACCCCTGTAAGTTTCAAGCTGAAGCATTTTAATCGAAGTATATTGAACTTAAAACATATCTCAGCTATACTTTGCGATGAAGTTAACAGAAATTTTAATAAAATCAGTAAAACTAATTTTTAGCTAAGACAAATGCAAAGTGAGCTTTTTTGATATAAATAGTATTAGAATAATTGGTAGGTGCTTTATCAATTTTTTATTAAGGCTTGGTAGTGCATTCATGTTTTTTATTCAATCTCTATACCACTGCTTCGTACCACCATATTATTTTAGCAACGTAGCAAGACAAATTATAGAGATAGGCTTTTTCTCTCTGCCAATTGTTGGGCTCGCTGGAGTTTTCATAGGAGCGGCAATAGTTTTACAAAGCAGCTTGAGTGACCCATTAATTAACCAAGAGCAGATAATACCCAAACTTGTTACGATCACTATCATTAAAGAGTTAGGACCAGTTTTGATCAGCTTAATAATGGTAGGAAAGGTTGGATCATCAATTGCAGCAGAAATTGGCACAATGCGTATCACTGAGCAAATAGATGCCCTTACAACCTTGGACATCAACCCTTTCAAATATTTAATTGTGCCAAGGATTTTAGCATCAGTTATAGTATTTCCAATACTTACAATATGTGCAGATCTAATAGGAATATTTGGAGGATGTATCACTGCAGTCTTCGAATTTCACCACAATTTAAACATATATATTAAATATACAGCTCAATTTTTTAACACGTATGATTTTATCACTGGGCTAGCAAAAGCAACTGCGTTTAGCACTATAATTTCTATCTCAAGCTGCTATTACGGTTACCATTGTCAAGAAGGAGCTCGAGGGGTTGGAGTAGCTACAACATCAACCGTTGTTTTATCGTCCATATTGATCATTTTAACAAACTACATGATTACTTTAATCTATGCATAGCCCCATAATATCAATATCAAATTTAAACTTGTCTTTTAACGATAACACGATATTAAACGACCTAAATTTTGACATACTGAAAGGAGAATCATTAGTTATACTTGGCGGCTCAGGAAGTGGTAAATCTGTATTAACAAAAACAATTATCGGCTTGCTGGCACCAGATTCAGGGTCTATAAAAATATACAGTAAAAACAAAAATAAATTTGGGGTTTTATTTCAAAATTCCGCTTTATTTGACTATGTTACAGTATGGGAAAATATATCTTTTAATTATAAAAAACGCTTTAATATCAACAAAAAAGAAGCAAAGTTATTAGCAATCGAAAAGTTAAATGACGTTGGATTGGAAGAAAACATAGCAGATATGTTTCCAATAGAGCTATCAGGCGGAATGAAGAAAAGAGTAGCACTTGCAAGGGCGATTGCACACAATCCAGAAATCATCATATTAGATGAGCCAACTTCAGGATTGGACCCAATTATGTCAGATATAGTAAACGAGATAATAATAAAATTATCTAGAGATCTTAACCCTACAATTATCACGATTACACATGATATTCATAGCGCATTTAAAATAGCTGATAAAATAGCAGTGTTATATGAAGGGGAGATCATTTCCCATGGAACTGTTCAGGAAATACAAAATACTAATAACGAATATATAAAGAAATTCATTCGTTATATATAGCTAAAGATATATACACTGTTGCTAACAGTCATATTTTTAAGTTTTAACTTTGTAAAAGGTAGCAGACATTGGAATTCAGATTTTTTTCAAACTGGATCCTATATAAGGTGGCAGAAGTTGTTTGTATTAGCTATATTCAAAAGCTCTATTGATATTTTGCAATATTTGTGATAAAATAATAGCTTAAGGTTGAGAGTAAAAATTTATGAGTGAAGCTCAAGGTCCAAATATTGCAGAATGGCAAGCGCAGCAGCAACACCAAGAGGCTGCTGGTGAGAAAAGTGGTTTTGGTCTTGGTCATAGTGACTCTGTTTCAACAGTCGTGGATGGAATGAAATGGTTGTTCAACTTTCATGAAGGGGCGATTGCTGCTTATAATAATGTGTTTGAAGGTTTGGTGAGTGGTAGTAGTTTGGTAACGTTATTTGGAAAATCAGGTAATATGTTTGGTATAAAATTTCTTGAAAGCCTTGCAGAACATTTTTCAGGTGGAGGTGGGGAAGATATGCCATCAGAAGGAATGGATATGGCTCATGGTGATGAGGGACCTCACTCAGATGATTACCCTCATGCCAATAATGAAATGGCTCATAATGCTGATGGTTTGCAAGACATGCATGATGCAGGTGATCACCATGGTCAATCTTTTTCACCTGGTCCTTCACCATCTGTTGGCGATGACCACGGGCATGAACTTGGTTAAACGCTTAAAAACTGCTGAATAGTATGCAAGAAGGCCTAATAAGAAAAGTTGCTATTGTTATGAGTTTGTCTTAGTGAAAAAGGTTTCAGTTTTAGGATCAACAGGAAGCATTGGAAAAAAGACTGTAGATTTGCTCTCAAAGAGAAAAGAAGAATACCAAGTGGAAGCACTAAGTGCCCATTCAGACTTTGCTCTACTGGCACACCAAGCAAAACTGCTGAATGCAAAATACGTTGCTATCTCCGATGAAAGGTTTTACAAAGATTTAAAAGAAAGTCTACTTGGTACAGATGCAAAAATAGCAATTGGCGCTACAAATATTGCTACCATACCTGTTGATCTCTCAGTTGTTGCAATAGTTGGCATTGCAGGCCTTAAGCCAGTCATGGAGGTTATAGAAAGCGGTACCAAAGTCATTGCATTGGCAAACAAAGAAAGCATTGTTTGCGGTGGAAAGTTATTACTCAAAAAAGCTAAAGAAAAAAACGTACAAATAATCCCTATCGACTCTGAGCACAATGCAATTTTTCAAATTTTGCAAAATGACGACAAATGCGTAGAAAAGATCATACTTACTGCTTCTGGTGGACCATTCTTAAATTATAGTCTTGAGCAATTAAGAAATGTCATGGTAGATAAGGCGCTTAGTCACCCCACTTGGAATATGGGAAAGAAAATCTCGGTTGATAGCGCAACAATGATGAATAAGGCACTAGAGATAATAGAAGCACATAACTTGTTTAATATCAGCCCGAATAAAATTGAAGCAGTAGTGCATCCTGAGTCAATAGTACATGGAATCGTAGTTTATAAGGATGGTTTCAACTTTGCTGTGCTTGCAGAGACTGACATGGCAATTCCTATTTCATATGCTCTATCTTGGCCAGAAAGATCAGCTTTAAATTATAAACTAGACCTAACAAAGCAAGGAAAATTGACCTTTCAAGAGCCAGACCATAAGCATTTCCCTGCGCTAAAGCTTAGCATGGCAGTGTTAAACTCTTCTGCTCCACAAACAAACAGTATTGTGCTCAATGCTGCAAATGAAATAGCTGTTAATGAATTTTTGAAGTCACGAATCGGCTTTTTAAAAATAGTAGAGGTAGTGGAATCAACAATGGAAAGTTTTGATAGTTATACTGATATTAATTCACTATCTGATATAATAAATATTGATTGTGAAAGTCGTATTATTGCTAATAAAATTGTTGAAAGTAAAGTTGTTGCGTATAGCTAGAGGTTATCTAAGGAGAGAAAGTCACCCTTCTCCCCCATAAGTGTTGAAAGTGGTGCTGAAAGGATGTAAAGAGCTATTATTACAAAAAAATGGAGGTAATAATGGATCAAATAGAAGGAATACTAAAATTAATTAAAGATGAGGACCTAGAAAGATTGGAGAGAGGTAGATAAGTAAACTATTGGGCAAAATTATATTTAAGGGTCTAATGAAGCTAATATTAATGGGGCAGAAAACAAGCCTAAGAGCGCTAGAAGTGGTAATAAACAGATGTGTAATAGATAAAAATGATGATGAAAACATACAGCGGTTTGTCGAAAAGGTTAAAAGTTCTGATTATTTTAAAGGGATATATATCGATTTAATAAATAAAGTTGAAAAATTATTACCTAAAGAAACATCTAATAACTTACATAGATTTGATTCAACAATCATAAATTTATCAGGTTACCTTATAAAAGATGGGTTAAAAGTAGGTGGTAAGAGTAATAAGTGAAAGTCAGTGTTGGATTAAAGCCGACAAGCATAAGATTTTGTAAAGGGCAAGAAGAAGGTAGCGAAGATATAGCATTGGTAAGAGCAATTAATGAAGCTAAAGTTGAAAAAGAGGATATTTGATAGGGGAATTGCAAAAACCGGAACTTTCATTGAGTTTGATAAAAAGGAATATAAATTTATTACAAGAATTCACTTAAAAAGAAGGTATGACATTATGGAAAAGAATGAAATTGCTCAAAAACAACAACCAAGAAATTTTGGAGGATATAACAGTCAATCTCTATCAAGCAAAAAGTAAAGTGGCAATGACCTACGTTTAATAAAAATACGAAACAAGACTGGAAATGAAATACGGTTTTTAACCAACTTGTTTGAAATGCCAGCTTATGAAGTAACAGAACTATATAGGCGCAGGTGGGACATAGAGGTATTTTTTAAGTTTATAAAGCAAAACCTTGGATATAAGCACTTTTTAAGTCATATCATGAATGGGATAAAAGTGTAGTATCCGTTCAGCGGAGTGGCAAAATAAGGTAGACAAGGTAGTCTAAAAAGACAATCATAGAGCGAAAGTGAGGTAACATGTTTTAGAACTTTGCAAAAATTTACAGCAAAAAATAGAAAGATTGGAAAAAGAGAATGAAAGTTTAAAAGCAGAAAGTAAGGCATTGAAGATAGAAAACGCTGAGTTAAGAGAAAGACTCGGTTTAAGCTCAAAAAATTCATCAATACCAAGTTCCAAAGAGTTGTATAAAATAAAAAAGAATAAGCCGAAAAGAGAAAGGAATATTGGCGGTCAGGTTGGTCATAAAGGAAGTTTTCGCGCCAAAATGGATGCAGATGAGGTGATAAAAGTAGAGTTGTCATCTACTTGTGAATGCGGAGGAGAGATTGCAATATGCAAGGAACCGTACATTCATCAAAAAGTTGATCTTCCGGAAATCAAGCCTTATGTAGTAGAATATCAATGGCCGTTGCCGGAGATGCGGGAAAAGAAGAAGCAGTAAGTTACCAGAAGGTGTTACGTCAGATACATTTGGACCAAGAGTTAAGTCAATAATTGCAGCGTTCAGCGGGTTTTACAAAAATTCAAAACGCGAAATAGCGAGTGTCGTAAATGATATCTTCAATTTGAACATAAGCGTCGGTAGCATATCAAATAGTGAACATAGAGTTGCTTCAAAATGCAAAAAAATGTATGAGCAGATCGAACAAGAAGTAAGTACAAGCAAAGTTCTTCATATCGACGAAACCAGCCATTACAATAAGGGTAAGCTTGGTTGGTGCTGGATGTTTGCAAGCAATACGGCAAGTTTTGTAAAGTTCAAGGGGAATGAAAGTTTTAAAAAATAGTGTATGCTGCAATCGCAATAGTTTGGTAGTAACTGACAGGTATGCGGCATATAACTACTTTGCTGATGAAAAAAGGCAAATTTGTTGGGCACACTTATCAAGGGATTTTGAAACATAGTTGGAACATTGAGGTCAAAATTCTCGGCTGTTATTTGAGAGATGTTGCTGCTGAGTTGTTTGCACTAAAAAAAGCTTTACTAAAAAATGAGATAGATGTTTTTAGATTTGCCAGACGTGCCAGAAAATTGCGAAAACGTACACGGTATTACTTGAAGCCACTTACCTGAAGCAATTGGAGCTTCTCGAGTTGCGAAAAATATTATGAAATCTGAAAGAATGATGTGGAAATTTTTAGATGACCCAGAAAACATTCCACTGACAAATAACCACGCTGAACGGCAAATTCGGCATTATGTCGTTTATCGCAAAAATTCATATTTTACCCAATCGAAGCGGGGAACTTGAACGGATAATTTCGTTATACTTAACATGGAAACAAAGGGCCTTTCCACAATCTCCTATCTACCGTTTCTTAAACCACTCTGCTGAACGGACAATGGCGTCAACTTAAGAGTCTTCATTAGCAAACCCTCCTATGGATCTTCTGAAAAGTTTTTGAGTATATTGTATTTTTAATTTGTAAAATAAGATTTTTTCCTTTCTGCATGTCTCCTTATAGAAAGGACACATTTTAAACTTTTTTATAGAAACAACAGCGTTTTTTTTCACTCTTTGGATAATTTTATGATAAAAAATTTAGAGAGAAATTTTACACACTATCGCTTATATTTTTCCTTAAGTTGACGCCATTGGCTGAACGGATACAAAGTGTATATTTATATGATCATTATTACAGCTTTGTTATTTCTCGTTTATAAAATCAGAAACAACTTACGCGGATTTAAAATAGCGCTATTACAGTTTACGTTAGACCTTAATGATTCTTTTATACGCTCAATTATCCTAATATCAGGAGGATGCCGTCAATCACCTTATATAACGCCATTTTTGGTACTTTCAACACTTATGCCTTCTCCCCTCGACTTCAGAACCTTACTATTACCCATAAATCTATAAATGGTGAAAAAGCTGCTATTTTACTAATTCAACTTTTTACTATAAATAGATCTATGGTCTAAAAATGGAAATATATGGTAAAAAGAAATTTAAGCACCTCAACTGGTGAATGGGCAGAAAGTGAATTTGGAATTGTTAATTTTGGTGATAAAAGATTAAGTAAAAGGCTTTTAAAAATAGTTAATAGTTTTGCTGAATCGCCTGAACATTCAATAAATCAAGCTTGTGAAGATTGGCATCAAAGTAAAGCAGCTTATAGATTTTTCCAAAACGATGCCATTTCTGAAAGAAAGATATTAGACAGTCATATAATTAAAACTGTTGAAAACCCCAGTTGCGGATTAGCCAACGAAGTAAAGCTTAGAAATGCAGGGCTTTTTCGGCTGCATGGAATATGAAACAAGCGTAGAAAAAATGTGTACCAAAAAATTTATCGGTGATCTGTGGCGAGTATGCTCAATCTCAAATTTGTTTTTCAGAGAGCCAAAAACTGTCTCAATAATCGATCTTTTTCTTAACAAAATCTTCTCATTTAGCGCCATTAATGAGTTTTTCATACCCTTTTTTATACTGGTTACAAGCTTTAACCCTCTATCGAATAATTCGTGAAAAAGATCTTTTTTGATATATCCTTTATCTCCAAACAATAATCCAGTCAATTTCTGAGTTAAATTTGGCACAGGTATCAACGTTGCCTTTTGTCACCGTAACCCCTTGAATTTTGCCAGTTTCGTTGATTACTAGATGTACCAAAAAACCACCCATAGGTAGTCTTTCCAATCTTTGCCAACCCTTTGAAAACTTTGTTTCTCGAGGTCCTTTTTGGATGGCAAACAGCGATAGATGTTGCATCTATGTACGAAATCCCTGTCACTTTTGACTGTTCGCAAAACCATTGCATTAAGAGCGCTAAATACCATAAAACCCGCGATTTTAGCCTAATAAACCTACTATAGGGTGGCAATTTTGGAAACGCTGTTTCGTATAATAATTTCAAATAATGCACATAGAAAATTTTAAAATTGTCGCACTTGATATAGCAATATTATGGTAAAAATCTCTGAATGCGTAATCTCTGGCGTCCTGGTTGGCTTTTTACCACTTGGTAGAAGTTTTTCTGCAAAATTTTTGTCAACTGAATTGCAAAAATCGTCGATCAGGCAAAATAATTCTGTTATATTTTTATTCATGGGTAACCTCTCTATTTTGTGAATAATTTACGGAGGTTACCCTATTTTCCTGGCTTTTTCACTGCTTTCTAATCCGCAACTGGGGTTGCTACGATCAGTTGCTTCTGCCGTTGTTATATGAATTGCATGTGTTGTGTATCAACTGCGATATGACCCTGAAATCTTTTTACCTGCATCATAGCCCTTTCTTTCAGCAGTATCTGCGTTTTTGACGCTTTGAGCATCAATTATGCAGAAACTGGTTTTCTCTTTCCGACCACTGTTTTGTCACAACCAATTTTTTTTAACCAACAAGCTTGGCTCCTTTCCTTTCTTTTTACTCCACATTTGAAAATAGTAATATATGTTTTCCCACCTTGGAAACTCTTTTGGCAACATTCTCCACTGACAACCACTTTTTAGCACGTATAACACTCCACAAAATACTTTGTATATATCAATTAATCTTGGTCTCGTTTTCTTTTTCCTACTTTCTAAAATTGGTTTGATTTTTTCAAATTGCTCATGACTTATGTCGCTTGGATACCTTTGACTCATTTATATACCTCATTATTTACCTGTTCCTACTTTAGCTCATCTCTTTGAGATTTTAAACAGGTTCTAACATACCAAAGAGGAGAGTAGACCAGGAAAACTTCCTTCCTGGCCCCTCGCAGAACCCTACGTGAGGTAGAGTGGGCAGCCAGCGAGTTACTTGTTAAGTACTTTTCCAACAACCCCTCTCCGAACCACGCATGATCGTTTCCGTATCACGTGGCTCTCCAATAATCTAACGTTTTAAGGAGTCACCATCATATTTTCCATATTGGATTTTCTTATGGCATTCATGACAAACAACAAGAGTTTTCCTCTGTCGTTCAATCATTCTCTTTTTCCATTCCGGTAGTTCAGTATTACGTTTACCTAGCAAATCAGCAAGTTTACGTACGTGATGTACTTCAATCTGCTCTTGTGATTTACATAATTCACAAGTTTGTGCCAATAGTCTTTGCTCTATTTCACTACGCTTATTCCATATTGGTATAAGGTTATCACTTATGCTTACCCATTTATTCCATTTTAGCGACACAGCACCAAAGTGTGTAATTAATGGTATCTTTGATGGTAAACGATCTACTCTGATTTGGATGACTTTTCGTTTTTCACCTTCATCGTTTTCAATCGTCGCACCAAATTTTCTATAAATTTTCCTGCAAGTTGTTTTGTATTTAGATGCTAAAGTCTTTACTAATGATACTTCCATCACATATTTCAGATAACTTAGTGTGTGAAGGTTGTAGGCCATTTTATAGTATTGTACAATTCCTCGATATTCAGTTTGATACTGAGCAACAATACTGTAAGCTGTATCAATTGTACGTTGAGGTAAATGTATCGGTTTACCACAACGCATATATTCAGAACACTTTTTCTGCTTTATATGATGTGGTACACGTAACCCAATACTACCGTTAATACATCGTTGTGTCCGATGATCATGTTTGTCATCTGCATGCAAAACATGTATTTCATAACCCAAAAAATTGGCTTTGCTATCACACGCATGTGTAATAAACGTTTTATCTTCATTAAGCATAAGTTTGAGCTCCTCATTGAGAAACCCAGCAATCTCATTCTTAATTTGTTCAGCTTCATTCTTTGGTCCTGCAAACCCTACCAGAAAATCATCAGCATACCTAACATACCAAAGACGTCGATAATTTAGATCGCAAGAATCCTTAGATGGCATACCCTGCACTAATTGACGCAGTTGTTTTGCTTGATCCCAGTTCCCTTGTTTTCTCATCATCGATACTTGCATGGTTAACCTTAAATATTTTGGATTTGTCCTTCTTCGCTTACCTCGGTTATTTGCTGGTATTAGTATATGCTCCACATGTTTATCTAACCGATCGAGTAATATGTTACTCAGAATTGGACCAATAATAGAACCTTGTGGTACCCCACTATGACTCTTATTGTACTTCCAATTTTCCATATATCCTGCTTTTAGCAGTCGATTGATTAGCTGAATAAAACGGTTATCTTGGAAGCTTTCACTCAGTATTTTCAACAACATAGTATGATCAATTGAGTCATAACATGCACTGAGATCTCCCTCTATAAACCATTTTGTACCTCTGCCTTTTTGCATTACTGCTCTTAATGCAGTGTGGCATCCACGCTTTGGTCGAAATCCATGTGAACATTCACTAAATTTAGGCTCATAGTAGGCTTCCAATATTAATCGGATTACTTCTTGAAGTAACTTATTTGACCATGTTGGCAACCCTAACGGCCTGCGTTTACCACTCTTCTTTAAAATATAGATACGTTTTACTGGTGTCCACCGATATCGCTCATAGCGTAAATCCTCTATGATTTTATCGATTTTCTCCAAAGACATACCATCAACTGTTTCAGTTGTCACACCTTCTGTCATAGCACCTTTATTACGACAAAGTTTGCCATACGCTCGAAGGTAAAGATCACTCTGATAAAGTAGGCGATATACGTTTTTAACCGGCAAATTTCTTTGTCCACGTTCACGTATAATGTTAAGTATTGTTTCAGCTTTCCGCATCTTGCGTACCTCCCAATTTCAACATTCAATTATCTGTCACCCTTTGCCCTGTATGTGGCTTTCCCACACTCCCCGGTGATTCGTTACTTTCACGACTACTACGATGACTCCGTAACCATAGAACTCGCGTTCCTTAGGTCATCCCATGTTCCGTCACTAAGAACTGTTCTAGATCAACTTAGGTTTTCCATTCATCCTCTTAAATAAGTTCACTACTTATCGTTCTACAGCCAGAATGTCACACAAACGAAAGTTTAATCTGTGCTTACCGTAGACATGGGGTTTTAAATGCGATACCCATGGATGTGAAGTCCCACCCCTGAAGATTAGAATTCAAGCAGTTTAGCTTTAACCATATTGATCAGGTGTTGCAAGCCGTTATCTTACACATCTTCAGATAACTCTCGCTTTACATACATGCTCTTGTCCTCCTTCCCTTTCGGGTTAAAGTTAGTTGTTCACCTCGAGGCCATTTATTCTGAACCCCGCTTAGCTCCGCTAAGTATTTCTTAATGCGTACCACGGCGCACACTCGCATCTCATAAAGCTCCCACTAATCATTGCCCTAGTCCTATACTTAATTTCCAGTGTACAAAAAGATTTGGTCTACTCTTTGCGATTCTTTCTAGTAACTTAGCTGCTTTGGTTTTATGCCCACTCAGCTTCTTATACTTTGTCTGAAACCACTTCCTGAGTTTCCTATTAAACATTCTTATTATGTCCTCTAGCGCAGTTATGTGATACTTCCCGTAATAGTTAAACCAACCCCTTAGAATTGGATTACATATTCGTGATATATCTTCTATTTCCAAGTTTGTTCTTCTAGCAAATTTCCAGCCTCTAATTTCTTTTCTCATCTTTTTCAAACTTTCTTTACTTACAGTCGGAGTAAAACTTACAAATAAACTACCATCTTTTCTATTTCGTACAAGTCTTTTTCGAAATTCGTACCCAAGGAATGTGAATGATACATTCTCATGATTCTCCTTCCGCTTTCCATCTTGACAATAGATAATTTTGGTCTTTGTATGTTTTATTTCCAATTTACAAATCTTCAGTCTCTGTTCAAGTTGACTCAAAATTAGTTGTGCTTGGTTCTTGCTTACACAATGTATAACACCATCATCAGCATATCTTGCCCACTTTATACTTGGATATTCTCTCCTCATCCATACATCAAAACTATAGTGCATAAATAGGTTGCTTAAGATAGGACTCACTACACCTCCCTGCGGTACTCCGCTGAGACGCTTTATCTTTGTTCCATCTTCAAGCTGTATATCTGCATCTAGCCATCTTTGTATGTATAAGAGAACCCATTTGTTTGCAGTGTGTTTTCTGACTGCTTTCATCAGTAGATTGTGGTCTATGTTATCAAACATTCCCTTGATATCAAACTCTATTAACCAATTTTGGTCGAAGCATCGCTTCCTGGTTTGTCCTATGGCATCTAATGCCGATTTATTTGGCCTATAACCATATGAATCTTCATCAAATACCTTCTCAAGCTCTGGTTCTAAAACACTTCTTACAACTTCCTGTGCTATACGATCGGAGACAGTTGGTATTCCAAGTGTCCTTGTCCCTCCATCTGTCTTAGTTATATCACAAGCCTTCACTGCGGGTGGAAAATAACTACCAGATGATAGCCTATTCCATAGCTTGTAAAGGTTCTTGCTTAAGTCTTGATCAAACTTTTCAATTGTTAGATCATCAATACCTGCTCCTCCTCTGTTTTCTTTAACTCTTTTATAAGCCAAAAACACTAGAGATTTTGGTATGTCAAAAGGCTTTGTTCGTTCAATCACTTTCATCCTCCTACAAGTTGAATGATTTACTAAAGTCGACTAGCTTAACCCCTTCGCTCCATGGTCATTACAACCACTTCTTCACTACTACGAGTTAATCCGCCCCAGTGATTTGTATCGCTACTCTAAAACTTGAGGATTAGCCTCTTGCTTATCTCGCTTTGCATCAAATCGACTGGTTCCTGCAGTTCCTTATCAAAGCCCAGATCAGACTCACGCCACCTTTATGCCGAACACCGCCTACACAGTAGTCAGGTTCCCTGTACGCTTTTAAGAGGAGAACGACTCACTCCCCCTTTCGATGTTCACTTCCCTTTTCGACACGTTCATCAGTGGTTCACTCACGTTCGTCTTTCTGATCCACACCTTCCAGCTTATATGCTGATTTTTCCTTAACGCTTATGACCCTATCTCTTAAATAGAGCCACTTAAGGTGGCTGCTCCTGAAAACCGATTTCGAAGGACCTTCCTTCATCTTCAATAAAGCTTCTCACAAACATTACTTTGTTTGTTACTGCAGCACACCGTCGATAATTTGGATCGCAAGAATCCTTAGATGGCATACCCTGCACTAATTGACGCAGTTGTTTTGCTTGATCCCAGTTCCCTTGTTTTCTCATCATCGATACTTGCATGGTTAACCTTAAATATTTTGGATTGACCCTATCCACTCTGAGAAGTGATTATCTTCTCTTGCTTCCAACCAAGCAATACCTAATTCATACCATCTGGGTAGGGCCACTATAACAGGCTGAATAGAAAAGGCAGTAAATGCTATAAGAGTAGCAATGGTACTTGCTATCGATATAGTACCAGAATACTTTCTTATAGAGCTCAAAATTCTACTGGGCTGGTCAGAAAGTTTTCTAAATCCTAAAAAATCAAAATAGTCTTTGAAAGGATCTTTAGTGTCTGTAACCATAACATTTTTCTAGTTTAAATTTATTTAGGTATACATTAACCAAACCTTAAAATCAAGTTTCTTAATTTTTCAACATGTGCCAAGGCCTATTGGAGCGCACTTTATTAATCTTTATGTAACGATTTGTTAACCAAATTGCATGTGTTTCTAAATCGGCATATTTGATAGTTTTAGTATTACAAACTGAATAGTCGAATTCACTTAATTGAATTATTAAGTCAACTTTATCACAATTTTCTAGAATATCTTCTTTTTTATAAGCTAGCAACACTGACTTATTATTTCCTTTATTATATATGCAGCCATAATCGTTACATTTTAGCCTTTTATCTGAGTTGCTGTACTTTTTATGATTCAAAATCTGATTCTGTCCGTTTTGCTTTGCCCACGTTTTGATAACAAAATTTCTATTCTTTTTAGTCAGAGAATATAGTAAGTTATCATTCTCCTTTACAGCAATATTGTCGCTACTCACTAAAATATCAGGAGTTTTATATGCGGTGCTAAAGCAAATACCTAGTACAATAAAGAAAATTCCGAAGAAGCGCCAATTTCTTTCCCACAAGCACAGCCATAATAACCCAAATGTTATTATAATAATTGATGAGGCAGGAAAAGTGCGAATGGGAATAACCAAATACTGAAGACTAGCGATAGCGTTTGTTATATACAAAATACTGTCAATTGGGCGCTCTATAAATGGCGCTATAATCCATTCAATACCTAAAGGAATCAACAAAACATAAATTATTCCAAGTGGAATAATAATTAATGTAACTATTGGTATAGCAACTAAATTTGTGATAATGCCACTAATTGAAAAATAATTAAAATTGTATATCGTGTACGGAACAGTTGCTAAACTTGCTATTACTGAGCTGATCATTATCGATACAAAATATTTCATTATTTTTATTTTGAACAATTTATTAGCATTAATTTGATAACTGGCAACCAGTGCCAAAACCGCAGAAAATGACATCTGAAAGCCTGGCTTTAAAATTGCTTCTGGTTCTACTGAGAGTATCACTGAAGCAGCAAACGCAATTGCTATTAACCCTCGATATTTTCTCTCTATCATTATTGCAACAAGTACTAAAATCACCATGATGTAGGCACGCTGAGCAGAAATTTGCATACCGGTAATCAACAAATAAAACGTGGTTGGCAAGATAGTAAGGAATGCAGATATTTTCTTGGTGTTATACTTAAGAGTCAAAGTTTCAGATATTGCGAATAAATTACGAAACACTACAAAAAACAGACCAGCAACGAATGATAAATGCAAACCAGATATGGCAAACAAATGTGCTATACCTGAATCTCGTATTGCATCCATAGTTTTTTGATCTATGCCATCTTTTTTACCAATTAGTAATGCAGAGATTATATCCGCATGTGGTTTTTTGATATTTTGCTGCAGGTTTTCATAAATATATTGACGGAAAGATTCTATATACTCTAGAAATTTCCTTGCTTCAGCCTTTTTGTGCAGGGCTATTTTGCTTGTTGCAAAACCTGTTGCACTTATTTCCTGGTAATATGCTATTCTTGCAAAATCATATGCATACTCCGAGGGCGCAATCTTTAGAGGGAAGAGTTTTGCTGATAATTTTACTTGATCGCCTATTTTAATGCCTTTTTCCACTTTGGTTCTAACTGATATTCTGATGTTATCTAGAGCAATGTGGCCAGCGCGTGACGCATAACTACATGAACGTCCAGTTGAGTGATAAATTGGATATATATCATCAATCAAAGATGTCATGCAAGTAGCTGACACTGGGATGACAGAGGGCTTTACAACATGGAGCAGAAATTGTTTATATGAGCCCCTGTCATTAATATCCTTCACTGTGGCAACGATATCTTTTACATATCTCTCTTTATCAAGAATTTGAGTATCAACTAAAGCTGTTCTTAATTTACTAGCTGTAAACCCTATGAGCACTGCAATTAAAGCGATACATAATATCGCGTACCTTTTATACAATATTGCAATCAGAATTAGTGTGGGTAAAAGCAAAAGAAAAATAGATATGGTAAAAGTGCAGCTTGGTTCAAAACTTAGGGAAAAATAGGTTAAAATCCCTACACACTGACACACAGGAAACCATAGTATCAAGTTATATTTTTCATTGTGTAGGTTATGACGTATATAACTAACTATTATGTCAAGAAAAGTTAATAAATACACAAAATATACACCATAATGTAATTTTATTCTTTTATTTTCTATTATTGTATATATAATAACTAAATAAGCAACGACGCGGGATGGAGCAGCTCGGTAGCTCGTCAGGCTCATAACCTGAAGGTCGTAGGTTCAAATCCTACTCCCGCAACCATTTTCCAACTGTGCGAATATTGTGGTTTCAGGTAGAAACTACTTGACAAGCCTCGCCAGCCCCCTTATCATGAAACTGAAGCTATTGTATTTGCTTTCGCCAATCTGCAGATTAAAAGGTAAGGATTACTTAATGTATCGGCGTCTTATGTTCAATTTTTTGCAGTATATAGATACTGTATGTCTTTACAAAACTTCATCTACATCTAGATTTTTATCTAAATAAGCTGAACGCGCTTATAAAGCGTTACAAGACATCAAAAAATGCCAATACTCGA
The DNA here is from genome assembly GCF_947251615.1 of Wolbachia endosymbiont (group A) of Apoderus coryli. Lineage (NCBI taxonomy): Bacteria > Pseudomonadati > Pseudomonadota > Alphaproteobacteria > Rickettsiales > Anaplasmataceae > Wolbachia > Wolbachia endosymbiont (group A) of Apoderus coryli. The sequence continues at coordinate 1,490,297 of NZ_OX366367.1, forward strand.
CAGAGATAGTAAAAGACTAGCTAACTCGGGGATTCTTTGTCTTTTTTTCTGCTTAGTAAATTTCTTAAACATTTGCAGCGTAAGTTAGTTGCAATTAAAAGCGGCTGAATCTCGCTTATCAAGCGTTTAAAACATAAAAAACGCCAATATTTTAAAGCGGATAATAACCCCAGGGCTTCTTTTGCCTTTTTTTTCATTTGGTAAATTTCTTAAATATTTATGGCTAAACAACAACCGTCATCCCTGTAAAAGTCAAGTAATTCGTCATTCCGCTACGTGTTAGCGGCTAAGAGATACCGTGACGGTATGACGGTTCGCGGCGGCATGACAAGAAAGGAGCAGCAGGATGACGCCTCACCATGTCATTCCAGCGCGTGGCACATATCTGTACGAACATTGTTATAGTAAGAGTTCAAGAAAGATGTCATCTGGAATCTTGTTCCAATGTTAAATGACACAAAGTTGAAAAAGTAGAGCAAGAATTACTTACAATTCAATAATTCTCCAAAATCAATTATGTTTGAAAAGTAATCACTATCTATAACGTCATCACTCACACCATTAACGTGAATAAGAACTGGACGGCATGAAAAGCCTTTTGGACGCTTTAGTGTATCTATTTTCTTTTGTACTTCTTGTATTATTGAATGACCGATTTTATTTTTTGAAAATTTGATTTCGCAAATGTAGAGGGTGTTAAACCTTGTTTGAATCATGTAATCAATTTGACAACCAGCACCTGTCTTCCTCTGAAAAAATGGATTCTCGCTCATCAATTCCTAAGATATTATGTATGCTCTTTCTATTGTTCAGCACCAAATTTTCAAACTGAAGTCCAATCCACTCTGGCAGGGACGTGAATAACCCTATAGAGTAGGTGTCACGATTAATTTTTCCTAGATTTTTTTCAATATATTTTAGATAAAACCTTAAATAATTATCTTGAAGTCTGTACCTTCTGAGTCGTGAATCAGTACCAGTTTTTATATTCCAAGTGTGATCCCTTGCAATAAAACCAGCAAGCTCCAGCTCATGTAGATACTCAGAAATGCGTCCGTGTCTTGCAATGTTTAAAGCAGTACAAATTTCCTCCTGTTCTTTAGCCCCAGTAGAAAGAGCTCTCACTATTTGCTTATAAAAAGCTGTTTTTCGCATGAATAGATCTGAAAATATTTGGTCAAACTCCTCAACTAAAAACCCACCTTTTGTAAAACAAAGCTTTTTAATATTTTCTTCAGCACCATGTTTAAAATTTACCTCTTCTAAATATTTTGCCGGTTACTGCAAGCACCTTAAACTTTTCGTATGCTGAAATATTTTTTGGCCAAAATCTGTTGCAATCAGAAAGTCCCGAGTGTTAAAGTCAACGATATTCTTCCTACAAAACCAGTACTACTAAGTATGTTTTCAGGATGAAACAAACAACAAAAACTAGCTTGTTATAGCTGTGTATCCCAAAAATTCTTTATTTTTCCTAAAAAAGTTGGATCTTTTGAGCCCATCCAAGAAATTTCATCAAATAGCAATAATATTTTCCCTGATAGTAGACGTTCACCAACTGCCCATACTCCAGTCATCATATCTAGCAAAAAAATTGTCTAGCAACTTGTCTAGAAAATTCATTAAGTTGGTGGGATGTTGTAGTATGCTTTTCTGGTGGCAAACCTGCAAATGAGTAATGTTGTTCGAAATACTTACCAAACTCTTGAATTAAACGACTTTTTCCTATACGACGTCTTCCTTTGACTACTACAAAAGAAGCAGTATTTTTTTCTGTAAGTTCCAGTAGTTGCTTTTTGCCTACCAATAAATGATGGAGACATAAAATACAAAATATAAATCTTTGTCTCCATTATACATGATGAAATTGGAGACGTAAATAAGTAAATTTTGATCTTTGTCTCTATAATGCTATAGCTAAACTGACTTACGACAATTTGAAAAACCGTCATCCCGCTACGTGTTAGCGGGATCTAGAGATACCGTGACGGTATGACAAGGGAGAACAGTTGCTACGTGTTAGCGGATGAGATACCGCGAATGAATCCATATCTGTACGAACATTCATTTTTGAAGGTAAACTGCACAGCAAATGGTGTCATTCCAGTGCTTGACACTGGAATCCAGCCTTGCCGTAATCTCATCAAGAACGTTGTGTTTTAACATAAGATCAGCCACTTTTATGCTTATCAACTTAGTGCCCAATCAAAATTCCTGGATCCCAGTGTCTGGGCACTGGGATGACATCCTTCTGGTAGGCTCAAATTGTAATGTTCGTACAGTTGTGGAATGAATCACGGTATGACGGTTTGCGGCGGCATGACGATAACCTCGTCATCTTGCTACTAGTTAGCGCCGCGGCGGTATAGCTATAAATTGTTGATATCTTTTTTATATCACATTTTTAACTTACAATAGTTAGCCAGCGTTTCTTACATTAACCAAATCTTTCAAATTCTGCACTCACCACTACCTATAACTCACTTTCACACAATATTGATTGTTCTTAAAAAGCAATCTAACATTTTTCATTCCTTGATTACGAAGCTTCGATGCAGCTGATTTAGCAGCCTGAGCACTTTTAAAAAATGCGACATATCCCTTACTTTCTGCACTGTCTTGTTTTGGGTGACGTTTCTGCATTTCTTTTTCATATTGCTTTCTGTAATGAGGAGTATTTTGTATCAATTGTTCTGACATCTTTCTTAGGTATTGGACTTTTACCTTTGCAAGCCCTACTTTATGAAATCCTAAGACTTGAGCTGCTTTTTCTGATAAGTCTATTATTCTGCCTTCAATAAATGGTCCTCTATCGTTAACCCTTGTAACAAGCTTTCTTCCATTTTCTAAATTAGTGACAAGAACAAAGCAGGGTAAAGGCAAAGTCTTATGCGCTGCAGAGATCAAGTGGCGGTTAAACACTTCACCATTTGCTGTAAGCGTGCCATGATCTTCTATTCCATACCACGATGCTATTCCTATTTCTTCGTGATGTTTACAGTTTTTTGGGTGATAAGTTATACCATTTATTGTGTAGCTGCTGCCAATTTTATAATGACCTGCAGTGCAATTAAACCTGTTGCTAAAACTGCAGCTACTTATCAAAACAAATGTTAGACATAGAAAGGTTAGGTTTTTTATCATTGTATTCGGTAAGAGGGTTCGATACTATGAGGATTTTAAATTATACTATAATAAATTTAGTAATGAGTAAACATCTACTGCTAAATATTAACAAAACTCAAAAAGGAATAATACATATTATTGGTATAGGTGGAATCGGAATGAGTGCCATTGCTGAAATTCTCCATAATTCCAATTACAAAGTTCAAGGCAGTGATGCGCAGTCAAACGACAATGTAGATAGGTTACAAAAGCTGGGTATAGAAGTTTACATTGGTCACAATGCTGATAATATAAGCCAAGCTCAAATAGTTGTACATTCTTCTGCGATAGAATCTGATAATGTGGAGTTAATTGCGGCAAAAAATAACAATAAAACCATTTTGCATAGATCAGACATACTTGCTGAACTTTTAAGAGATAAATATGTGATAGCGGTTTCAGGTTCAAGTGGTAAGACAACGACAACGGCAATGATTGCTTCCATTTTTGATCATTCTAATATCGATGCAACTGTAATTGTGGGAGGAATACTAAATTCATACCAGAGTAATTCAAGACTTGGAGGTAGTGGCATTTTTTTAATCGAAGCTGATGAATCAGATGGAACTATGCTAAAAATTCCTGCAAATATTGCTGTCATAACGAGTATTAACGACGATCATATGGATCATTATGGTACATTTGACGATATTAAAAATGCGTTTTCTCAGTTTATAAGCAAAGCAGATTTTGCAGTTTTGCCTGATTCTGTAGGCATTAATTATGATGCAAGTAACTCTATGATGTTTGGATTTGAGGGTGCCAATATTAAAGCTGTTAATATTAAGCAGCATGCTAACAGCATAGAATTTGATGTATTGAACAACTGGATTCCAGTATCAAGTACTGGAATGACAGAAGAACAGGTGTCATCCCATCACCTTCTGTCATCCCAGTGCCTGACACTGGGATCCAGAAACATAAAAAATGTAATACTAGCAAACGCAATAGGGATGCATAAGGTCAGCAACGCCTTAGCTGCAATATCAGTTGCGATAAAGCTCGGAATTAGCGATGCAGACATTAAAAAAGGCCTTTTTGAATTCAAAGGAGTAGCAAGAAGATTTTCTTTAATTGCCGATATTAAGGGTGTTAAGCTAATTGAGGATTATGCTCATCATCCAAACGAAATACAAGCAACTTTAACAGCAGCACGTTCGATTACCAAAGGAAAGATAATAGGAATTATCGAACCACTTCGTTTTGCTCGCATTCGTAATTTTTTTGATGAATTCATACGAATTTTCATGATATTTGATTATGTCATCCTCACCCCTGTTCATCCCCCAGAAGACAAGCCTATTCCTGGTTGTGGGATTAATGATATACAAGAAGCTTTAATCAGTAATGGGTTTGATAGCGTAAAAATCATGAATGATTCTCTACTCATTTCACATTTTATTAGTGATTCGACAAGTCCAGGTGATATAGTATTATTTATTGGTGCTGGTAGTAATATAGCTAAATTGGCAAAGGAAGCTGCAAAGCTCATAGCAGAAACTATACAAACGTCTAGTTAAGCTATAGAATAAACGCAAGTACTGGTGTCATGAAAGTAGCTGACACTGGAATCTAGTCAATTATATATATGGAAAATGAATTTAATTGAGAAAAAGAATCCGGACCGGGAGGATTTATATGATAAAATTGTGTAATAAGGCTGGATCCCAGTGTCGAAGCACACAACTGTACGAACGTTGCGATATGGGGGTAACTTCCACTAAGAATGATGTCATCCCAGTGCCCAGACACTGGGATCCAGAAAACTTAATCGTAAATGAGCACACCAGGTGGCTGTATAGTAAAAGCTGGATTCCAGTGTCAAGCACTGGAATGACACCATCCGCTACTCAAATTACCTGTATATTGCAATGTTCATACACTGAAATGTTACAGCGCTGGGATAACATCTTCCGAGACAGAACGTTCCGTGCACACAATTGTGAATCTAGTAAAGGGTTAATATGATGAATAAGATAATCAACAACGTATTTGCAAGAGAAATTTTAGATAGCAGGGGTTACCCCACTGTTGAGGTAGAGATTGAGCTCTGTGATGGAGCAATAGGCAGAGCATCTGTACCTTCTGGAGCTTCAACCGGTAAATTAGAAGCCTTGGAACTCAGAGACCAAGATGAGAAAAGGTATTGTGGTAAAGGAGTGCTGAAAGCTGTTCAAGCTGTAAATGGGATAATAGCAGATGAAATCATTGGAATGAATGCAGCGGACCAAAATGCAATTGATAAAGCATTAATTGAACTAGATGGAACAAAAAATAAATCTAAACTTGGAGCAAATGCAACTTTGGGTGTGTCTCTTGCGGTTGCAAAAGCAGCAGCAAACAGTTTCAAAATACCGTTGTATAGATATTTGGGAGGAGAGCAGATGAGTGTTATGCCGGTTCCATTCATTAACATAATTAATGGTGGAGTACATGCAGACAATAAGCTCAATTTCCAAGAATTCATGATTCTTCCAGTCGGTGCTGAGACTTTCAGTGAAGCAATCAGAATATCTGCGGAGGTGTTCCACAACTTACGTAGCATTCTTAAGAAAAAAGGTTATAGCACAAACGTAGGAGATGAAGGTGGTTTTGCACCAAATATTGAAAGTACTGAAGAAGCACTTGATTTGATCATATACGCTATAGAATCAGCAGGTTATTCAGCGCAAAATCACTTTGCACTAGGCCTTGATGTTGCTTCATCTACTTTTTATGAAGATGGAATTTACAAATTTGAAAACAGAGATCTTACTTCAGAGAAATTGGCTGAATACTATTGTGACCTTGTGGAAAAATATCCAATAATTTCTATAGAAGATGCAATGAGTGAAGACGATTACGAAGGTTGGAAATTACTTACTGCAAAATTGGGGAGTAAAGTTCAATTAGTAGGGGATGATTTGTTTGTTACAAATTGTGAACTGATATGTAAAGGAATAGAGGAAAAAATGGCAAATGCTGTACTGATCAAGCCAAATCAAATAGGAACGTTAACAGAAACTTTTGCTGCTATTGAAATGGCAAAATCAAATGGCTATAAAGCTGTTATTTCTCATCGCTCAGGTGAAACAGAAGACACAACAATATCTCATATAGCAGTTGCATCAAATTGCGGGCAGATAAAAACCGGGTCGCTATCGCGTTCTGATAGACTCGCGAAGTATAACGAGCTAATGAGAATAGAAAGCGCATTAGGAAAGGATGCTAAATATTATCGTGGGTTAGCATGGGTTTTATAGACGAAGTAAAATTGTGTTTAAAAGCCGGTGACGGTGGTGACGGCTGTGCAAGTTTTCGTCGAGAAAAGTTCGTTGAATTTGGTGGTCCAAATGGTGGTAATGGAGGAAAGGGTGGAAACATAGTTTTCATCAGCGACGCTAATCTCAACACTTTGCTTCATTTTCGTTATAGAAGACACATTAAAGCAGATAGTGGGAAAAATGGTGCAGGCAGGGATAGATCTGGCACAGCAGGGAAAGACGTTATACTTCGAGTTCCAGTCGGTGCACAAATAATTGATGAAGAAAGTGAAGAGATAATAGTCGATCTTGACAAGCCTGATATGGAATTTTTAATAGCACAGGGTGGAAAAGGTGGACTTGGAAATACTAATTTTAAATCTTCTACTAATAAGGCACCAAGACATTTTACTTACGGTCAGCCTGGCAAAGAAAAACATGTATTGTTAAAACTAAAAGTTTTATCAGATGTTGGAATTATTGGCATGCCAAACGCAGGTAAATCAAAATTTTTGACTCGCTGCTCAAATTCCGATACAAAAGTAGGCGATTATCCATTTACCACCGTAAGACCCCACTTAGGTGTGGCAAAAGTGGATGATAGCGAAGTTGTAATAGCAGATATTCCTGGAATAATTACTGATGCTCACCTTGGAGTTGGGCTCGGACATAAATTTTTAAAGCACATAGAAAGGTGTCAAATTTTACTTCATTTAATTGATGCAACTCACGATGATGTTATTTCAGCTTATAATTGTACACATAATGAGCTGGAGCTTTACGATAGTGATCTTGTTGAAAAAGAAGAGATTGTAGTATTAAACAAATGCGACTTATTGAGGGAAGCAGAAATTCTGGAAAAGAAGAATCACCTAACTAATTATCTTAATAAAAAAGTGCTGTGCTTATCAATTAATGGTGATTTACAGCCTATTTTGAGATTATTAAGTAAAAAATTGAAAAAGAGTAATTTTAAGGAAATCGATGTATATGATCCTTTTAAGATGTGAATTTCATTTATTTTATCATATAACTAGAATATATTTGTACGAACATTGTTTTTGAAGGTGATTTGCACAGTAAATGGTCAGCGCGTGACGCACAACTGTACGAACATTTGTTTTTGTTAAACACAACAAATGGTGTCATTCCAGTGTCAGCTACTTGCATCTACCACACAACTGTACGAACATTGCAATTTGCAGGCAATTTGCGTGGCAGATGGTGTCATCCCAGTGCTTGACACTGGGATCCAGCCTTTTCATAATCATCAAAACGTTGTATTTTAACATAAAACGGCTACTTTTATGCTTACCAACTTAATAAAATTCCTGGATCCCAGTGTCAAGCACTGGGATGACATCATAGGGGCGCTGGGATGACACCCTCCTGCTAGACAATGTTCGTACAGTTGCACATCTACCATGCAAGTTACCTGAAAATTGCAATGTTCGTACACTTGACTACTTGGATCTAGTATGATTTAATTAACCAAAAAGTAGGCATGAAAAAATTATATAGTGAACCAGTTTGCATGATGCTAAGAAGGAAAATATGGATAGAAAAACGAGAATAGAATCAGACAGCTTAGGGGAAGTAAAAGTACCAAGTGAACATTACTGGGGAGCGCAGACTCAGCGTTCTTTAGAAAATTTTAAGATTGGCACAGAAAAAATGCCAGAGCCTCTGATTAAAGCATTAGCAATAGTAAAACTTGCAGCAGCACGTGTTAACATGAAGCAGGGTAGCATAGATAATAAGGTAGGGGACGCAATCTGCGCAGCCACAAGGGAAGTAATAGATGGCAAATTTAATAATGAATTTCCGCTTGTTGTTTGGCAAACCGGATCCGGAACGCAGACTAATATGAATATGAATGAAGTGATCAGCAATCGCGCAATAGAGATTTTAGGTGGTAATTTGGGTAGTAAATCTCCAATACATCCAAACGATCATGTGAATTATGGTCAGTCGTCAAATGACACCTTTCCAACAGCAATGCATATAGCAGCAGCAGAGCAAATAAACTGCTTGCTTATTCCAAATCTTGAAAAATTGCATAAGGTGCTGGATAATAAGGTTCAGGAATTTAAAGATATAATAAAAGTAGGACGTACTCATCTGCAAGATGCAACGCCCCTAACACTGGGACAGGAGTTCTCTGGCTATGCAGCCCAGATTAAAAAGGGGATAGAGAGAGTAAAATCAACTTTAAGTGATATATATGAGCTTGCACAAGGTGGCACTGCAGTTGGCACGGGACTCAATACTAAAAAGGGTTTTGCTGAAGATTTTTCAAGCCAAGTTGCAGAAATTACTAACCTTCCATTTACTTCAGCAGGCAATAAATTTGAAGCGCTAGCAGCAAATGATGCTTTAGTTGAGCTCAGTGGAACACTCAATACAGTAGCAGTCAGTTTAATGAAAATTGCAAATGATATAAGGTTGCTTGGTTCTGGTCCAAGATGCGGAATTGGGGAAATAATGTTACCGGAAAATGAGCCTGGTTCTTCAATTATGCCAGGTAAAGTGAATCCAACTCAGTGTGAAGCGGTGACTATGGTATGCACTCAAGTTATGGGAAATCATGTTGCTGTAACAATTGGTGGCTCAAGTGGTCATTTTGAACTGAACGTGTTTAAGCCAGTGATAATTTACAATGTTTTGCAGTCTATAAGACTTTTAGCTGATGCAAGTTTAAATTTTACAGAAAAATGTGTAGTTGGTATTAAAGCAAATGAAGAGAGGATAAAAGATTTACTGAATCAGTCGTTGATGTTGGTCACTATATTAAATACGCATATAGGGTACGACAATGCAGCAAAAATAGCGAAGCTTGCTTATAAAGAAAATATCACTCTAAAAGAAGCAGCAGCAAAACTTCAACTGCTCACTGAGGAGGAGTTTGAAAGGATAGTGAAACCAGAAGAAATGGTAAATTATTTGTAACCGCTCACAAATTTCCACTTAATTCTTCAATCTCACTAATAGAAAGGCCAGTAAACTTGACAATAGTGTTGACATCAACATTATTAGCCAGCATTGCTTTTGCGACTTCAATTTTCCCTTCCTCTTTACCAATTTTTTTACCTTTTTCAGTAGCAAGATCAAGTCTGTATTCAAGAATAGCTTCTTCTTTGCGTAGATCCATTATCCTTTCTTCGTAAGCTACTAAATCTTTTTCGTTCCAACGAAACTTATCTAACTCATCATATGCTAGCTTTATTATTGGTGCTTTTTCTGCTATCTCTTTTAAGTCCTCTTCTGTTGTTTCTTCTGCGTATTTAAAAAAGAAACACCACCTTTCTACTATACTTTCTAGCTGCTCTACTTTACTTTTTGAAAATTTGGGCAATTCTATAAAGATAAATTGAAAATCTTTTAAGTAATGTCCATTAGTTTTTATATCACGTATATTATGAGTAGAGATATAACCAACTTCTTCAGGAAGTAAGTTACAATTTGATATAGCAATAAAGAAGACTTTCTTTAAATCAATGTAGTTGCCAGATTTATCTAATTGTCCTGAATAAGCCTTAGCAGCATACAGTTGGGCACGTTTCTCAAAGCCCTTGTCTCTAGCGAGCTGCATTTCTGCTATATATCTATTTCCGTGAGAATCCTTGCAGAGAACATCAACAATACTTTGTTTATCAGAGGCAACTTCGGGATCCATAATAGTGCTAAGAAACTCAACTTCTTGTATTGCATTTATCTCAGTAAACCCTAAAATATCGTTCAAAAAGTGGATCAGGATATTCTTATTTTTTTCCGTTCCAAAGATTTTTTTGAAACACAAATCATTGCGAGGATCGAGAAATTTTGAAAGAGCCATGGCAAAAATGCTTGAAAATATTAATAATTATACACTATTATTAATAATTATTCAATCATATTTTTGAAGATAGCTAGTTTCTGTATTTACTTTAAATTGAAGAAAGCTCAAATGAAAGATCGTGTTTTGCTAAAAATCACAGAATGCAGTCTGGTTACAATTATTTATCACTAGTGCCTAAAGTGATCTCCTTTATCCTCTCATCTGCTAATATTTTTAATTTCTCACCATATCTATAATAATTTCGCTTTATAACGTATAACTCATCAGCAGAAGAAGAATCTAATTTAGGGTAATATTCGTAATTGCAATTTTCTTCGATGTCCTCAATGCTTATAGATGATGCTAAAAATGGAGACAAAACTAGTAGTAAAATAAGTAAAAAGCTTTTCATATCAATTATTTAAACTCAATTGTGTTATAAATATATTAATAGCGAAAAAAGAAAAACAAGGTTTAATTTTCTTTTTTATTTGCGATTTATCTATTAATTAACCGTGAAAGGTTACGTGTAATGCTCCTTCACATAATTATCAATAATTGCCTTAAATTCTTCAGAGACATTATCACCTTGTAAAGTTTTGAAATATTTGCCGTTTTTGTAGACTGCTGAAACAGGTTTTTCTCCATATCCAGGCAAGCTGATTCCCAAATTTGCGTGTTTGCTTTCTCCAGGACCATTTACTATGCATCCCATAACAGCAATGCTCATATGCTCTACACCTGGATTTTTTTTCTTCCACATCGGCATATGAGTTTTTATATAGCCATTCACCTCTTCAGTTAATATACGAAAACGATCGCTACTCGTGCGCCCACAACCAGGACATGAATTAACCTGAGGGTTAAAGTGTCGCAAGCCTATAGACTGCAATATTTCCTGACACACCACCACTTCATTAGTACGCGATTCACCAGGACGTTGAGTCAAAGAAGCCCGTATGGTATCTCCAATGCCATTTTGCAATAAATAAGTAAGCCCTGCTGCGGTATTTACCACACCTTTATTGCCCATACCAGCCTCAGTTAAACCCAAATGCAGTGCATAATTGGAAGATTTTGCAAGTGCCGTATAAACTAAAATTAAATCTTGTACTTTGCTAACTTTACATGAAATGATTATTTTGTTTGAACTTAGACCAATTTCTTCAGCTTTTTTTGCACTATCAAGAGCAGACATTACAAGTGCTTTGCGCAGTATAACATCAGAAGGCCTTGAATTACTAAGCGAAGAGTTTTCATCCATCAGTTTTTGTAAAAGGTATTTATCAAGACTACCCCAATTTACTCCAATTCTAACCGGAAGAGTATGCATTATTGCATACTCTATAACCCTTTCAAACTTCTCATCACGTTTGTGGCCAAAGCCTATATTGCCTGGATTGATTCTAATTTTACCCAGCATTTTGATGTTGTCTGGATAATCTTGAACTAATTTATCTAGCTCATACTGACCACAGCCTACCAATATTTTACCGTCAAAACCTTCTTTATTTATCTCTTCTACTATATAAGGTATTGCTCTTGCTACCTCCTCTGAATTCAAAGCAATCCGTACTAACTCTGAACCTGCACGTGCTAGTTCTGTTATCTCTTTTGCATAATGTTTTGCGCTACTTTTTATATTATCAGAATCTATATGCACGCCAAGCGCCATAGATTGTACAACTACAGGATTATTTCCACCTATCTTTACTTTTCCAACTTCTACAACATGAGTTTTGTGCCTGGAAATCGGCGATAATTCATATGCATCATCATTCAATATTAGGTCTTTATCTAGCATATTATTAATTGTGATACTATTTTACTGTGTCAGCTACACTGCCAAATGAACTCGAACCATTCAAACTATAAGCATCTACGTTATCCAAATTAGCAATAGAATCATGTGAACATGTTCTTTTTGATGGAGTTTTTTTTATAGTGATATTCATAGGAGAAACTTTTTTTTCTCGTGTTGAAGTAATTTTTTTTCCTTCTTGTTCATGCTGCTCACTTTCATACTGCTTATTTTCATACTGGGAAACTGGCTCTTGATCTATAAATACAGCACCCCTTAAACGCGCGATATTAATACCATGCTGATTTATCATAGCGCTCTCTTCATCGTCGACTATGCAAGCTTCCATGTCATTTGGCTCATTATCAAGACTAGCAATTTTTTTCTCTTTTAATTTTTTGATTAGATCTTCTTTATTTATAGCTCGATCTTGTGACTTTTTTTTCTTGAGCAATTCCCTACGCTTCTCATACAGTTTATATGACTCAGCAAAATCCTCATCTGTATGAAAGTTTGCACCACCAGGGTTACCAGGAGGTATGTATTTCTTACTGAGCTTTACCTTAGACTTAGCTTCAGCACTATGCACAGTAAAAAAGCTAGAAACCAAAAACATTAATATAAACAAAACTTTAGAAAAAATCCTAAGCATATGGTGCTATAGTAAATATCGTGTTTTAAAAGATAGCAATTAACAAACTTTAAGTAAACCAGAATCTTTACTAACTTTACAATAATATGTCACAAATATTTTTCTAAAAAGTGATATGTTTGCTATCAAAAAACCTACATAGGCTAAGAGAAGAGTAAGGTGTTACAAGCTATGTAACACCTTCTTAAGAAGAGTGTTATGCAGCTATATAGTTTGCACTTTTAAGTTATTCTGTAGTTTTTCAGTACCATCGGTAGTATCTACATTACTAAGTTTTGCTTTTGGTGTATCTTGATCAAGCGAGTTCTTTTCTTTCTCCCTCTCAAGCTTAACTCCCTGATAGATGCAGAATGCAACAAAACAAGTTATCGCTGTTACAGCAACAGCAGTGGCTATGGTACAAATTAGTAGTGTTTTTTCTTGTTCTCCTACTGCTTCTGTAAGTGTTTCCACTTTTTCTTCCACGTCTGCGAGTCTTTCTTGCAAACCGTCTAAATACTTTTGTATACTTTCGAACCGTTCAGCATCGATCTTTTGAGTTGCCTGCAATTCCTCTAACCTGCTAAATGCAATTTGAAGTTGATCAGCGTTGATCTGTTGACCTTTTTGCAATTTTTCTAGTGCACTGAATGCCTTTTGAAACTGCTCAGCATCCACCTGTTGAAGTTTTTCTAGTGCTTTTATTGTCGATTCATTAGAACCGAAAAAAAAATCATGAAGCCAATTTGTTGACATTTTTACCCCCTAGTTAATTAATATATTATAATTTTACATTCCCAATGTTTAAATTATTATTAAATTAACTGTCATTATGTATTGACCTTTTAATAATTTTGTTTGACTTGCTTTTTGAAAGTGCGGAAACTTAAATTAAGGTATTTACAAGGTTGCAAAAAAAGAAGCCCTGTTATTCAACCAATATCTCTCTCTTCCCTGAGTAATTTGGAGCGCTGATAATACCTTCCTTTTCCATTCTTTCAACGATGTTTGCTGCTCTGTTATAGCCTATTCTAAGCTGCCTTTGAATGTAACTGGTTGAAACTTTTTGATCTCTTTGAATGATGGCCACTGCTTGGTTGTAAAGGTCGTTTTCTTCATCCTCTGTTTCACCTTCTGATTCCACAGAAGAATTTTCATCTTCCTTGGTAATTTCCTCCATGTAATTTGGCTCACCTTGCATTTTCAGATGATCAACTATATCTTGCACCTCATCATCGCTCACAAATGGGCCGTGAATTCGAATAATCTTACCACCAGAGGCCATATAGAGCATATCACCCATGCCGAGCAATTGTTCAGCCCCTTGTTCGCCAAGTATTGTGCGGCTATCTATCTTAGAAGTAACAGCAAAACTGATTCTTGTTGGAAAGTTTGCTTTTATCACACCTGTTATCACATCCACAGATGGACGTTGTGTTGCCATTATGATATGTATTCCTGCAGCTCTGGCCATTTGCGCCAAACGCTGAATAGAGCACTCTATCTCTTTGCCGGCAACAAGCATCAAATCTGCCATTTCATCCACGATCACTACAATATATGGAAATGTTTCCATTTTGATTGGCATTTTTTCAAACAGAGGTTTGCCTGTTGTTGAGTTAAAGCCAATCTGTACAACACGTTCTAATTCTATCCCACTATTCATCGCTTCTATGATTTTTTGATTATAGTTTATAACATTGCGTACATTCAAATACGACATCATGCGATAGCGGTTTTCCATTTCTTTCACTATCCACTTAAGAGCGACTACAGCCTTTTTTGGCTCTGTTACTACTGGCGTTATTAGATGTGGTATTGCATCATATATTGAAAGCTCAAGCATTTTGGGGTCGATCATTATCATCTTGCATTCGTCAGGACTTAATCGATAAACGAGTGAAAGAATCATAGTGTTAATCGCAACTGATTTACCAGACCCTGTGGTTCCAGCAACGAGCAAGTGGGGCATTTTAGTTAGATCTGCAATAACTGGTTTTCCACTTATTTCTTTGCCAAGCGCAATTGGAAGATTTAAGTTTGCATTCTGGTATTCTGGTGATTCAAGCAAATCACGCAGCATTACAATTTCTCGTTCCTTGTTCGGCAACTCTATTCCCATAGCATTTTGCCCACGAATTATTGAAATACGTGCAGAGAGTGCACTCATCGAACGTGCAATGTCATCTGCAAGGCCAATTACTCTTGCAGATTTCGTGCCAGCTTGTGGTTCAAGTTTGTACAAAGTCACAACCGGCCCATAGCATACACTGATAATTTTTCCTTGCACGCCAAAATCACTCAGGACTTGTTCCAGCAGAGATAAATTTTTATTGCTCTCCATTTCATTTAGCTGTTTTCTCTGCAAAGACTCTTCTGCTTTAGAAAGTAAATGGATACTTGGAAACTTAAACTCACTTAAAACCTCCTCGGTAGCTTTTTTCTGTCTTTCTTTTGGTTGTTGTTTAGTAGTGATTTTAGTTCTATGTTTTTCTTCTACTACTAATGGTGCAATTGAATACTCAGTAGTTTTATGTGATCTGAAGAATGGAACATTTATAAATAAGCAAGCTATTTTTTTGAATAGGAAAAATATAGAGTAAATTGTTCTCTTCCAACCAACAGATCCTACAAGACCTATTGATGTTACTATCACAAATATATAAAACGGGCAGTTATTAATTAGTGCATTCCCTATTATTCCACTGTGTCTGTACCTTGCAGTGATGCCTAGCGAAAGTTGTGGTAGTATAGCACATATCCCTAAATTGATTAATATTAAATAGAGAATTTTTAGCAGCCTTTTTGATGGCCTGAAGATCAACAAGTAAACTATGGTTGTAGCTATTGTAACACTAGTTAATCCAAGAAATTGAACCAATATATCAGCTAAATATGAACTTACTATTCCACCTAAATTTGTCACTTCCTCATTTGTAGCTGTGTTTAAAGAAGGATCTTTATAGTTGTAGCTAAAAACTGATATATATATATATATTAAGAGTGAGAGATATACTGCTGCTTTTAGATATCTTTTTAGCATCTACTTAAAAGTAGTAATTCATTGTATATTGTACAAAGCGAATTGCTATTAGCAATATCATTATAGATAAATCTAATCCGTTGAACGGTGGTATGTATCTTCTGATAATTTTTAGTGGTGGATATGTCAATTGGTTCAAGATGTGCATTATGCGATTGACAGTATCATTATACACGTTCACTATATTAAGCCTAATCAGCAAATCTAGGATAATCCAACATATTAGAATGAAGCTATAAAAATCAAGTAACGTGTTGAGTAGATATATGATTGGATGCATAGCTTTGCTTTAATTGACTATATTGCACTTGTATTACATGAAAGGTTAAAAATCAAGTCTTGTAGCAATTATACACTTTTATGGTATTACAGGTATAAATGATAAATTACCAGTATTTTTATTAACAGATATATCTACAATTTTTGAGCTTGGATCTTTTGCTGTTTCGTAAAATTGTTCAGCTTTTTTTAACATTAATGTTGCATCTGCAAGCATAACATAAGTGTAAAAACTGTCTGGAACAATCAAAAAATCTTCAATATATTGATCGTATGAATAAAGGTTTACAGCCAATTCTAGTGTCTTACAAATTTCTTCAGAGGTTAAATTAGCAACTCCTGTATCGGGGCAAAAGCCAACTGCCCCTTCATTAGGATCAAAAAATATATATTACTATTTTCTGCTTTATACACCAACATAGAATGTGCAGAGCTTACGTTATAATCATTATTATCTATGGGGTAATCGCTATCACTATTGGAGGTGTAATAGGAATTATCAGTACCATTCTTTTTACAGTAAGTACCACAAGCAAAGATAAATTCTAAGTAGCGTTCTGTTCCTACATCCTTTAAAGCACGTTTGACTTGTTCTTGATCAATGTTAACTTGTCTTCTCATCAAGGATGAATCTTTACATAGTTGATCGTATATCATTTCATCATAAAATGATTCTCCTTCACGCCTGTCAATGCTCTGAACATCAAGAACAGGTAAGCATTGCGCTAAAACCTGTATTGCTAATAACTTAGTCGTTTGTCCTTGTCCTGTATCAACATAAGCTATAAAATCTTGCTCAGATACAACATAATCATGCTTGAGAAGCTTAGCAAAATCTTCTTTATTCTTTAGTCCTATAGCAGTAATAAAATAATTTAACGGATGACATAGCCCTTCTTCGGGGTCAAAACCCAAAGTTTCTTCAAATCTATTCTTCAAGTTCATGCTTTTTGATATGTTGCTTGACATAAAATGATTCAAATCAAATCGGATAGCTTGCTTGCTTTCAAACAATTCCTCGTATTGTTCTTCAGGTGATAAAACTGGTACTTTATATGAATATCTACCATTTTTTCTACGTATACCTTCTACATCTTTAATAATGCCTTGTTTTACGTTTTTACTAATGGTAAAGTTATTTTTACGATCTATCATATTTTTTTCAGGTTTAAGTTCTTTTTGGTAGTGTAATTTAAAAATGTTACTATTTCTTGTCCTGAAAAAATTCTATCAATTTCTTCATTTTCAATTTTGAAAAATACCTGAATTTGAGATTCATTTTTGAAAGTATAAACCTTTAATATATTAGACTCAGCAATATTACTAACATATTCCTTAATATACTCCTTAACATATTTTGGCATAAACATATTCCTAAAATTTCAACTATATAAATTAATAATATCATAATTCATACTGTTTAAGTAATCAATATTTTAATTTAATATTTTAATAAAAAAATATTAAACTTAATTTATTATGCTAATATTTAATAAAATTAATTAAGGAGAAATGTTTAGTAATCTTTTTACTATAGCTGACCCAAGCAAGGTTTCCCCATGTCATACCGCCGCGGTATCTTGGCATAGATTCCGCTAACTATAGTAGTTTCTAAAATGAATGATAAAATTCCATTATGGTACTACCAACTAAAAGCTGCAAGTCTGTATAGTGGTGCATTAGAGGTCTGAGGCGACTTTTGATGATATGCCAATAGTGTTCTATAGGATTCAAATCTTACTTTTACCCACAATTTTGAGAGGTTATGATGTGAAGCATAACAATGCTCTCCTTAAGGTTTTCATAGCCCCGCCATAGAGTCATAGACCCTGGTAAATTATCACTTTTTCTATTCATAAATCCACCCAATTTTCCTAACCAAATAATAGCTTGTTTTATGTTTGGAGGTTCTTCGGGTAATGTTGCTACCCGATACTCACGCATGTAAAGGACCTTCCACTCTTCGTTGCTTAAAATTTTAGTACAAGTTTCCATGGGATTTGATAAAGCCACTTTTGTCAAATATAAAATTTTAAACGCGATTATACTTTTTATAGCAATTAACTTCTGTAATCTTTCTTTTGTAGCTAAGCGAGAGCTTTCTATCTTACATCCTGATTTTAAAATCCTAAAATACTCTTCAATTTTCCATCTTAGCTTATACCAATTTATCTTTTCTATGGCATCTAAAGTATGGTACATTAGTTAGTAGAGTCCAGTCGACAGCTTCCAATCCATCAGGAGCTTTTGCACTTACCACATATACAGGGACTTATTTTATGTATTGTATCTTTTGACCCATAAATGGAAGAAGATCTGATAGGCTTTCATATACTTAACTTCAATATTAGCTTTCCTTGATCTCTGGTTTCCACCTTTAGTAACTTCTAGAGAAATTTTCTTTTTTACTGGCAGTTGAGTGATGCGTGTTTGCAAATCTGTTTTTCCGACTTCAGTACAGATAAATCTTCTATTAGCTCGATTGCGGATTACATAAAAACTACCTAACGTCTCAGCCACCCATAAAAATTTGAAGATGTCTGCTTCCCTATCACCAAGGGTAACAAGTTGTACATTTGGAGGAAGGTTGTTTATAGTTTCTTTGAGAGCTGTTATCCACTTATAACTTTCTTTTTCTTCTATGGAGGTACGGTATTTTCTGTTTGCTTTTTCTTGTGCCGTTTCTTCTTCCCTAATAGAACGCGCCCAACATTGTTGGGAAGATAGACCTAAAGGTAATCCGTCTTTGCTAGGCACTATGCAACAGTAAACCCATTTTATGCTTTGTATAAGCTTTAGAAATACTGCCTAGTCTCTTGGTCTTTATATGAGAGTCAAAATCCAAATAACTTGTATCTTGAACTGAAAATACCAACTGGTTTCCTTTTATTCTTTCCTTAGTTTCTTTATAATGGGAAGAATAAATTTCCTTATCTTCAAGCTTTTCATTGCTTATATGCACCCTTAGCTTCTTTCCACCCACTACAGCTTTGATTAATTGAACCAGATGCCTTACCCTCTATGCAATAACTTGTTTTTATAAGTCTTTTATTAAGCCTTATATCTCCCAAATTAATGTGTTTTAACTCTCTTTCCAGCCATTTATCCCCTAAGTGTTGAAAGTAACACAAAAAAGACATAAAGAACTATTATTGCAAGAAAAAGGAGGCAATAATGGATCAAATAGAAAGAGTACTAAATTTAATAAAAGATGAGGATTTAGAAAGGCTAGGAAAATTAAGTGAAGTAGATAAATGTAATACTAAATTGTTGGGCAAGATTATATTTAAAGGTCTAATGAAGTTAATATTAATGGGGCAAAAAACAAGCCTAAGAGCGCTAGAAATGGTAATAAACAGGTGTATAATGGATAAGAATAGCGATAAAAGTACAGTAACATACAGTGGTTTGTCAAAAAGGTTAAAAGTTATAAATCCAGAATATTTTAAGGGAGTATATATTGATTTGATGAGCAAGATTAAAAAGCTATTACCCCAAAAAACATCAAATAACTTACATAAGTTTGATTCGACGATCATAAATTTATCGGGATATCTCATAAAAGATGGGCTAAAAATAGGCGGTAAAAGTAACGACAGTCAAGTTAAAGTGAGTGTAGGATTAAAGGATCAATTGCCGACAAGTATAAGATTTTGTAAAGGACAAGAAGAAAGTAGTGAAGATATAGCATTAGTGAGAGCAATTAATGAAGCTAAAGTTGAAAAAGAGGATATTTTATTATTTGATAGAGGAATCAGAAAAGTTGGAACTTTTGCCGAATTTGATGAAAAGGAGTACAAATTTATCACAAGAGTTAAAGTAGGAAGAAAACATGATGTTATAAGCAGGAACAAAGTTATAAGAGAACAAAAATCGGATGGATCAGAGATTTTAGAAGATATAATAGTTAATCTTTATCGTGCACGAGGTAAAGTGGCAATGATCTACGGCTAATAAAAATCAGAAATAAAATTGGAGATGAAATATGGTTTTTGACAAACTTGTTTGAAATGCCAGCTTATGAAGTAACAGAGCTATATAGGCGCAGATGGGATATAGAAGTGTTCTTTAAATTTATAAAGCAAAATCTTGGATATAAGCACTTTTTAAGCCATACTATGAATGGCATGAAGGTGTATATTTACATGATCTGCTTTGTTATTTCTTGTTTATAAAATCAAAAATAATCTACATGGGTTCAAAATAGCATTACTGCAATTCACATTGGATCTAAATGACTCTTTTATACGTTCGATTGTTTTACTGTCGGGAGGTAATTTACATGCCGTTGATCATCTCATATCACGTTATTTTTGATACTTTCAACACTTATGGGGCGCTGGGATGACACCCTCCTGCTAGACAATGTTCGTACAGCTATGGAATGAGTCGCGGTATGACGTAGGATTGCTGTCATTCCAGTGCTTGACACTGGAATCCAGGAAGCTTAACTTTACACCAGGTAATAAGAACTGGATCCCAGTGTCAAGCACTGGGATGACACCTCTGGGCACTGCCGTCATAAAGGAACCAGTGTCAGCTACTTTCATGACATCAATAATTGATCTCGACTTATCGCCCAACTAGAAAGTTGTACATAGAATGACAGAAGAGACTCGCGTTAGATATTATTTATTTACTTTCGATCTTTTCTATCAATTTTTTAACTAAGCCTCTTAGCTTTTTACTGGATTCATCGAGCTCTTGAATCTGCGAGCTGCGCTCTTTCATTAGTTCCTTATAGTTACCTCTTATGTAGTCAATCATTTCCTTCATCTGAGCAATCATCTTGTTAACATCCATACTGCCCAAATCAGGTATCATGCCAGGCATAGCCCCTTCTAACATACCGCCAGCCATAAGCTGCTGAGACATTTGCATAAATGGTTTTAAAGTCTGATTAAGCAATTCAGGATCCTTGGCTAATTTTTCTATTTGCTCTTTGCAAGTATCCATATACTGCTTCATAAATTCATCTTCTTGTCCTTTGTCTATCATAATATGCCTACCTTAAAATACGTATTCTTTATTATATATCGTTTTTAAATTAAAAACAATACAAAATACCTATCACAATTGCATTAATACTTTTTAAACAATAAAAAATGCTCCTTTGCTTATAAAGGGTCACATACTTTCTTTAACCACTCCTTATCTTTAACGCTATTTTCTAAGTTTTCATAGACAAATTGATGGTAGCCATTTATCCATTCAATTTCATCTTTAGTAAGCATTTGCACATCTATTAGCCTTCTATCATATGGAATAGAGGTCAGTTGTTTAAAGTTTAAGAAACCTTTTTCATGTTTATCAACATACATCAGATTTTCAATTCTTATTCCATACTCTCCCGGAATGTAATAGCCAGGTTCGTTGGATAGTATCATGCCTGGTACTAATTTTACTTTATTACTTTTTGATATTGCTTGTGGTCCTTCGTGCACTGATAAATAGCTTCCTACTCCATGCCCTGTACCATGCATATAGTCCATTCCAAATTTCCATAAATGCGTACGTGCCAATATATCCAATTCTCCACCAGTAGTGCCAGGAGGAAAGATGACACTTGCTACAGCAATGTGCGCTTTCAATACTATTGTATAGTGAGTTATTTGTTCATCAGTTGGATTGCCAATTGCTACAGTTCTTGTCACATCAGTTGTGCCGTCAAGGTACTGACCACCAGAATCAATCAAATACAGTCCATCTTTCTGAATTACCTTATTCGTCTTACTGCTTGCACGATAGTGAATTATTGCTCCATTCTCATTAAATGCTGAAATTGTTGGAAAACTTAGTTGCTTAAACAAATTCTGCTCTTTTCTGTATTCTAAGAGTTTCTCTTCAGCTTCAAGCTCTGTACCAACATTACTTTCAAGCCAATATAGAAAATTTGTAACTGCCACTCCATCTCTGATGTGTGCATTTATAGCCCCAGCTATTTCAGTTTGGTTTTTTACTGCTTTATAAATTAGACAAGGATCCTCTCTTTCAATTACCTGCTTATCTTTTATTACAGCCATGATACTCATTGGAGTTGTGCTTGGATCTATAACTATTGAATTTAGCTTACACAGCGAACTTTCTAGCTCACTAATATCAAAAATATTTACATGGTTATCTAAATTTGCTTCTATAGTCGAATGTTTTTTATCTTGAATAAACAAATCAACATTACCGCTTTTATACAATATAGCACGGCCCAATATACATGGAGTATATTTAGCATTTTCATTTCTTAAATTTAATAACCATGAAATTGAATTTGGATCGGTTAAAAGCACTGCTTCAGCTTCTTTATCTATGCTTTTAGCGACTTTTTCACATTTATTCTTGCTACTTTCACCAGCATATTTAATAGAATGTAAAACCACTGCTTGTTTTCGATAGTCACTTTTTTTTCCAGCTAAACAGGGTATTAATTTACAGATATTCTCATACTTTCTTATATCTTCTATGGTAAAATATTGCAAATAATAACCTAGTGAGGCAGTCGATGTTAAGTTTGCTTTTATCCATTCGCGTGGATCCTCTTCTTGTATATTATATACTTGAAAATTGCCCCGATCGAGCTGATTGTGAGCTTGTGTGATATAGCGTCCATCTGTAAAAAATTGGCACTTGTTGTTTTTTGTGACAATAAGCAGCCCATTTGTTCCTGTGAAGCCACATAACTTAGTTAGCTCCTCTGAATACTCATTTAAATATTCATCTTTAGTATGCAACATAAATGCGTCAACGTTTATTTCGTGCATAAAAGAACGAAATTCTTCGATTTTTGACATGGAATACCTCACGCAAAACTAGCAGCTACTTTCGTTTTCTTATTCCTAAGGTACACTAATATGCTAACTATTGCTGCGGGAGTGATGCCTTGTATTTGCTTTGCAATGCCAATTGTTGCTGGTTTTATCATCTGCAACTTTTCTATTACTTCACTTGACAAGCCTTTAACTTGTGAATAGTTGAAGTTGATTGGAATTTGAGTATTGATTTCCTCTCGTAAAAACTTCATATCCGCTTCTTGCCTTATTAGATAAGGTTTGTATTTTGCTTCAATTTCAACCGCTTCGCATATTTCATTCTTAGTTGCATTATCCGCTTTGGTGTGTCCCATTTTGCCATTCCAGCGCGTGACGCTGCTTAACTCCGGCCATATTTCTTGTAATTTATTCCAGTCGATGTTTGGGTAGCTAAGTAAATCTAGTGCCGTTTTTCTTATCCCATCATAAGATATTTTGATACCATAAGACCTAAGCTGCTCAGGAGTAATCATCAGACTCCCTAACTTCTCTTCAAGCTGCTTAATGGATTCAAGTTTATTCTGTAAAACAGAGTATCTCTCATGCGAAACAAGGGAAATATCATAACCTTTTTGTGTTAATCTTCTATCTGCATTGTCTGACCTGATAGCTAGCCTATATTCTGCACGTGAGGTAAATAATCTATAAGGCTCGATCACCCCTTTGGTGACCAAATCGTCTATCATTACGCCGATATACGAATCTGTACGATGGAGAACAAAGCTTTCTTTTTTTTCAGATGCAGAAAGTGCTGCGTTAATTCCAGCGATAATTCCTTGCCCTGCTGCTTCTTCATATCCAGTAGTGCCATTAATTTGGCCAGCAAAATATAGACCTTTGACTTTCTTAGTTTCAAGAGTATGGCTTAGTTCTCGTGGATCAATATAATCGTATTCAACCGCATATCCAGATCTTAATATTTCTGCATTTTCAAGTCCCTTGATACTATTTATCATTTCACGCTGCACTTCAATAGGCAATGAATTTGAAATTCCATTTGGATATATAGTGTTATCGTCAAGCCCTTCTGGCTCTAGAAATATTTGGTGACTATTTTTTTCTGCAAATTTATTAACTTTAATTTCAATGGATGGGCAGTATCTTGGTGCAACAATGTCATCTAAATATGAGGAAGCTGACCTGTGAAGATTCTCTCGAATTATTTTATGCGTATTTTCATTAGTATGGGTAATAAAGCATGGTACCTGGGGTTGGTTAATTTTTTCTGTTAAGTAAGAAAACGGCACAGGTGGATTATCACCCACTTGTTCTTGCAATATTGACCAGTTTATAGTGCCACGATCAAGTCTTGGCGGAGTTCCGGTACGCAATCTACCTAATTTGAAATTATATTTCTTCAACGTATTTGCAAGTTCTACGGCAGACTTATCTCCCATTCTCCCTGAAGGAGTTGTTTGCTCTCCTATATGAATTACACCTTGCAGGAAAGTTCCCGTAGTTAAAACAACTTTACCTGTTAGTATACTTTCACCAGAACTTGTTATTACAGCTTTAATGTACAATTCTCCATTGTTATTACTCTCTATAAGAAAATCGTCAACTGACTCTTCTTTTACCGTCAAATTGTTATAATTTAGAATGATTTCCTGTATTGCTTGCTTGTATAATTTTCGGTCTGCCTGTGCACGTGGTCCCCATACTGCTGCACCTCTGCTGCTATTTAAAATGACTGAGTGTATGCTTGCTTGATCGATTGCTCTTCCCATTATTCCATCAAGAGCGTCAACTTCCCTAACTACAACACCCTTTGCAACTCCTCCGATTGCTGGATTGCAAGACATCTCTCCTATAGTTGAAATTTTGTGGGTTATAAGTAGCGTATTTGCACCAAGGCGAGCTGCCGCAGCAGCCGCTTCGCACCCTGCATGACCACCACCTACTACCACTACGTCATATTTATGCATGCCTTCTTGAGTAACTCTTACTCTCTAATATTCCGATTATCAGCGGTTAATGTCAAATTTTATAGTGATACCTCTCCTGTTACTCCGTACTGCACATACAACTATACGCACATTCGTTTTTGCTAAGGTAATTCGCACGACAAATGATGTCATGCCAGCACGTAACGTACAGCTGTACAAACATTGCAGTTTGCAGGTAATTTGTGTGGCAGGTAGTCAGTGCCCCTATAATGTCATCCCAGTGTCCTCTTCTTGTCATTCCAGTGCTTGACACTGGAATCCAGCCTTTTCATAATCATCAAAACGTTGTATTTTAACATAAAAAGGCTACTTTTATGCTTACCAACTTAATAAAATTTCTGGATCCCAGTGTCTGGGCACTGGGATGACACCCCTTTGTGTTTGAGGCAAAACCGGCTACAACACTTAACATACTGACTTTGTAAACAAATGTTCGCGCAGCTATGTGCTGCACACTGGAATAACAGAAAAGCTTACTTGGTTAGTTTAAACTGGCCCATACCCCTTCTCTTTTGAAGAAAAACACTCAACTATAGGAGAGATGATATATTCATTTACTTTTTCAGCTATTGGAAATATTACACATTGTGTTGCTAATATCCCTACAATTGGCGCTATTACTCCTATTATTGCACCTGCTAAAGCTGCAGATTCCATCCCAAGCATTGCGCCAGGAAAAATAGCAGTTGCGGCTGCAGCAAGGCCAACTCCAATTGCAGCGCTTGCAAGTGTCCCAATAACAAAAAGGAGTATATTTTCTTTATTGTCTTTATTGTCTTTTTCAATAGGATCCTTTGTGCAAAATTTACATAGCAAAACTACTGCACAGAAAGCTGCAATCAATGCTGGAGTTATGGAGCCAACAATTCCACCTATAACCAAAGGTGATAAAGCTGTAAAACTCAATCCCAGACCTGTAAATGCACCTATTACCGATGCTGC
This sequence comes from Wolbachia endosymbiont (group A) of Apoderus coryli, assembly GCF_947251615.1. NCBI lineage: Bacteria > Pseudomonadati > Pseudomonadota > Alphaproteobacteria > Rickettsiales > Anaplasmataceae > Wolbachia > Wolbachia endosymbiont (group A) of Apoderus coryli. Next base: position 1,515,966 of record NZ_OX366367.1, read on the forward strand.
GCCACAAAGCATTAAAAGACTTTTAGTGCCGTCATCCATATAACCTCCCTAATTAATTTGATATATTACCATTTGTTCATATCTCCGTCAAGCAGAAAATTTTAGTGGGGCGAGCGACCAGGATCGAACTGGCGACATTCAGTACCACAAACTGACGCTCTACCAACTGAGCTACGCCCGCCAAGATATAAAATATCTAACATACGAGCGCAAATAGTCAATTGATTATTTAACTCTCCTTTTGCAGAGGGTTTTAAGTTTAGCCAATAAATATTTTCATTGATACTTTTACCATTATAGTTGATCGTATTGACACTAATGAAGTAGTGGTATGTTTAAAAGTATTTTCACATTTAGTTTTTTTACGGCTATTTCAAGGATCTCAGGGTTAATAAGAGATGTATTGATTGCTACGGTTATTGGTGCGAACTCTCTTGCAGACATATTTTTTTCTTCGTTTCGTTTTGCCAATCTATTTCGAGCATTTTTTGCAGAAGGAGCGTTCACTACCTCATTCATACCGTTATACTCAGCAGAATCACATGATAATAAGAAGGCATTTAATTTTGCAAGTAGTGTAATATCCATTACGTTTATTATCTTAGTAATTTTTTGCCTTATCATGCAAACTTTCTCCCCTTATATGATTCAAATTTTTGCTCCTGGATTTGACCAAAGTAAGTTTACCCTTACTGTTACTTTATCAAGAATTATGATGCCCTACATAATTTTTGTGTCAATTGCATCACTTATTGGTGGAATGCTGCAAGTAAAGCAGCATTTTGCTTCAACAGCTATTGCACCAATTGTTTTGAATCTCTGTTTAATCATCAGTTTGTTTGTGCCTTACGTAAAAACTCCAGCGCACAACCTTTCTATAGCTGTGCTGATCGGAGGGATTTTACAGTTACTTCTGATACTGTTTAGTGCATACAAGTTAAAGGCAGCTTTTTCTTTTAGCCTTGAATTAAGCAATGAAGTAAGGTTGTTTTTTAAGCGTGTGATACCTGCAATTATCAACAATTGTGTGACTCAAATAAGCTTATGGATCGATACAATCATGGCGAGTTTTATACCAAATGCGGTGTCCTATATGTATTATGCCGATAGACTAAATCAACTACCGCAGGGAATAATCGGTACTGCAATTGGTACAGTGCTTCTTCCTTTAATTTCAAAACAGGTGAATAATACTGAAAATATAGTCAAAATACAGAACAAGGCTCTCAACATAGGATTAATGTTAATTATGCCAACAACTGCTGCCTTTATCATTATTCCCGACATAATTTTACTTACGCTTTTTTCTTACGGCCGGTTTGATCATTATGCAGTGCAACAAACTGCTCCCACGTTAATAGCATTTTCTTTTTCTTTACCTGCATTTATTATAAATAAAGTATTGCTACCTACATTTTTTGCTAAAGGCAATCTGAAAATACCAACCATATTTTCGCTAATGTGCCTTGGAATTAATGTAGTGCTAAACCTTTTGTTAATGAACGAGTATCAGCATACGGGGATTGCTATTGCTACTTCCGTTTCCACTTGGATAAACTCCATTCTATTAATTAGTTATTTAACAATAAATAAAATGTATAAGGTTAGCCAAGCGTTATTGTTAAATGTCATGAAAATTTTTGTAGCAACGGTAGTTATGTCAATAGTTCTTTATGTTGCTAATTCCTTATCGGCAGGATTATTTTTTGATAAAATGTTGGCTCGTATTGTTTATTTAACGACTTTAATAGCTTTGAGTGTTATTGTTTATTTTGGTACTCTTTACTTAACTTTTAGAGGAAGTTTGAAAACATGTATAAATGTAATCTGAAGGTACAACAAATGGTGTCATCCCAGTGCTTGACACTGGGATCCAGATATAAAAATATTTGCAAATTATGCAATAGACAACAGATTCTAGGAGCATACGCTGAAATAATGTCCATGATGAAAATAAGATGGATCCCAGTGTCAAGCACTGGGATGACAGGAAAAAGGTGAACTGGGATGACAAGACGAAAGGATGCTGGAATGAGAGGTCTACTATGAAACTTTCTTTATACGCCATATTATCAATCTCGTTGCTATTAATTCTCATGCACGTTGCTGCAACTTTTAAGGATTGGAGTGGCTACAGGAAATATATCATAAAAGAGTTGGAGAGGACGTATGATGCTAAAGTGCATATTGGAGGGAAAGTTAAAGTTTCATTGATTACCCCAAAGCTCACTATCTATAATGTATATATACAATACAACGAAAATAAAGAGCAAAAGTTGTCAGATTTAATTAGTGTAAGAAAAATTGAGGTAAAACCGTCACTCCTATCGTTGTTTTTATTTTCGTTGCAACCAAAGTCAATCACATTGTTTGGTATGAAAAGCAACAAAGAAAATTTACTTAATATTATAAATACAAAAGCCAGTGGTAACACAGTCGATATAGTAATAAAAGACAGCCAAGTAAGTTTTAAGAGTGATTTCGCTGATATTGTTAACATAAAGGAGGTTGCTGTAAAAAAAAATAGGCAATTCTCCGGTAAAGTAAAGGTAGGTGATAATAATTACGATTTTTCAGGAAAGGTTGATATCACAAAAAAGAATGTACACATTAGTGTTGAATCAAATTTTGTAAATTTGCTATTTACAGGTAATAGAAATCAAGAAGAACTCCAGGGTAATTTAACATTAACAATTAATAACAGTTCCGGTTCTGTGAGTGATTTAGCAAAAATCATTAATCTTAGCTTTCTCTCTTGTGTTATTCCTAGCGAAAATATCAAGATATCATCCAATATAAGTCTTAATGAAAGTGAGTTTACGGCAACTGACTTAAAAATTGATTCCAAAAGCATGCAAGCCAGTGGTACAATACAAAATGATAGAAAAGGCGATCACACTAATCTCAATATTAGCTTCAGTAAAGTTGACTTAGATTCCATACAAGACAATTCACAAAAAACAACAAATATAAAAGACCTTCTGGAATGCTTTAGAGCAGTTGTGCCAAAGAACTTGAGCTTAAATTTTAATATAGAAGCTTCTAACATTCAATATCAAAACAAAATATTGGACAATTTCCGTGCTGTACTAAAATCCACTGATGGCAAAGTAAAAGTTAATACGCTTCTCAAATTTCCTGGAATCAATAATATATCTTATTTATCAGGAGAGATCTCAAACAATAATGCCCTATCTGAATTCAACGGTGATTTGTTAGTAGAAGGAAATGATTTTGAGTCGTTCATTTCATGTTTTTTCCCTTCTATAAAGATGAAAGAAAACCAGAAAAATCAATTTACACTAAGTTCTAAACTGCACCTTGCACCAAGAATATTATCTATCTCAGACATTAGACTGCTAAATAATAAGGAATCCTTGCAAGGGTCAATTAGAGTAAGCCACACAAAAAAACACAATGTGATCAATGGTGAATTTAGCATGCATAATCTTGATGCAGATAAATATGATCATTCATTATTTAGCAGTTTATCTAAAATGCAATGGCTGAAAAATTTTCAGTATGATGCAAATATAAAGGCCAGTGTTAATAACCTTACATTGAATGATACGAAAATTAAAAATTTAGATTTTTTGCTAAAAATGGAAAAAGGTAAGCTAGTTGCAGATAAAATAAAACTATCTGGAGAAGATTTCGATATTACCGGTAATGTAAAAATATTAGTAGATCAAAAATACGCCAAACCTTTATTAGATGTGAACCTCACGGGCAGTAAATTTAATGGAAATATCTTTAAATTACCGAATTTAGTAGAGGTAAAAAGAAATTCAAGAAATGAGATAGATCAAATTCAATGGTCAACAAAGCAGCTTGATTTTTTGGATGACAAAAAAGGCTTTGATGCAAATGTGCAAATCAATACTACAGAATTTAAAACCGAGCAGAATGTTTTGAAAGATTTTAATTTGGATGCGGTAATGAGAAACAACACTATCACTATCAGGCAGGCAAGTTACGTATTAGAACACGGGCAAGTGTTTTTTCAGGGTTATTTAAGATCAGATTCAATGAATACAAGATTTTCTATTGTAAATTTGGACACTAAAAAGATTGGTAAGGTTATAGGAATTGACAATGTAAATGGTCAGGTAAGCTTAAATGGTGAAATCAAAACTCAAGGAAAAAGTTTTCATGATTGGGCTAGTAACTTATCAGGAGATGTAAATTTACAAGCGCAGGGAATAGAATTTACTAATGTGGATTTTAATTCATTTATCACTAATTTGTTAAGCAGTAAGAATAAATCTGAAATTTCCACATTTGCTTATGTTGATATATATAATGGCAAGACATTTTTTGAAAATATTAGCGGAAAAGCAAGTATTAAGAGTGGTATATGTTCAACTGGTTTACAATTCGGGATTGATCAAGCATCAGGGTCAATCTCTTCTAATTTAACCTTATCTAACTTCACTTTAAATTCTATATTCAGGTTCTTTTTCATACCACCAGGTTATAGTAATCCAATCTATATCGATATGCATTTGGATGGCCCTATTTGGCGTCCTAAGATGAGTTTTGATGTAGACCAAATCTTCACCGCTTTAGTTAGCAAGAGAAATGGTTGATTTACTTAGGCGTACGGTTTAGGGGACAATGAACTCATCTGAACGGATACAAACTTAACCTAACTCATCACCACCTGGCAATGGTGGCAAGCCAAATGCTTCTCTTTTTTCGTTGAGCGTCATGAAGCTTGCATTTTCTACGTATTTCCACAACTTTTGTCTCTTTTCCATGAGAATTTCTATTGCATCTTTGTCATACGACAAGCACAGATCTTCACCAAATCTTGGTGTCAGCCAAGAATTCAGGTGACAGATAATATTTTCTAGCGTTGGTAAAACCGTCTGTTCCCAGAGGGATAAGCGTGCTTCGACTAAATTGCTATAAGTGTTATCACCTGGTATGCCAAGCAACTGCGGCGGGACACCAAAAGCCAGGGCAATATCGCGGGCTGAACTGTGTTTGGACTCAATAAAATCCATATCCCTTGGCGATAAGCTCATTTCTTTCCACTCCAAGCCTCCTTCAAGCAATATCGGTCTTCCAGCATTGACAGGACCTGAATAATGATCATTTATTTGCTCTTTTAAGCGTTGGTACTGCTCTTGACTTAAACTTCCACCACTTCCATCTTTCGCTGATTTCACAACTATTGCACCACTTGGTCTTGCCCCATTTTGCAACATCGCTTGATTCCAAGCACCCGCCTGATTATGTTGATCTATACTGTACGCGGCTGCTTCAATTGGTGATAACCCATACCAATCATTCAAAGGGTTAAAGGTCTTTAGGTGCAACACTGCTGAACATCCAGTTAGTTTATCAACTTTAAAGTCATAACTATTGTTATTTATGGCATAACGATAGATATAAGGAACGTTATTTCTCCCTGGAACAATTTCAACCCTATCGGGGCGCAGAAGATAAAGCTCTGTTGGTGGTTTTCTATTGTTCTGCGACTCAACCATCAATATATAAGAATTGCCGTTAACTAACCGATAAGTTACAATCCCCTCAATAAATTCCGATTTTGATGTCATTGGGTTAGGAGAATAAAGTAATTTCAGTAATGGATGGGCTTTTAGTTGCGATTTTCCCTGGTCAGTAAGCTGGCAGAGAGTAAGAGGTACCGAAGATGCAGCACTTGCAATCATATTGATTGCTCGAAAGGCAATAACATTTTTTATGTAACCTTCCTCAGCAAAACTTACATAATCACGCTTACTCCAACTTGGCTCCATCATTAGTTGCAAAGCAGAATATTTAGTAAATACTGCGCTTTTTTTTCTTTGAAAGATGTTGAAATTCATATGTGCCTCCTAAAAAATTGAATTTGTGGTAGAATTATATCAATTGGTGTCACAGGAAGGATATACTAACGTACGAACATTATGTTTGAGAGCAATCTCTACACAGTAGTTAAATGGCAGGCACAATAAGGGGTAGCAAAAAGAATGAGCTTTTTTTTTGAGCTGAGCGAAGCCACCTAAGGTAGAAAATGAATCAGGAAGGAGTAAAAATATATTTAATGTTTATATGATGTACTTACTTATAAATATCTTTTCTGTGTCCTATCTCTGTGATAACCACTTCATATTTTATAATATTTACGGAATAGATAACGCGATAATCACCTACCCTTAATCTTCTTTGTCCTTTAAATCTGTAATATAATGGCTCACCAAGGTTAATGGGATCAATTGTAAGGCGCTTATTTATCGCATTTATGATCCTTAATCTTATTGTTTTTGGAAGAGCTGGAAGGTTTTTCTCAAGAACGCTTTCTATGAAGATAATATTGTATTCCAGTCTACATCCTCACTTCTAATTTTCTTTACACCTGAAACATTACGTTTAGCAGCACGCTCAATTAGTATTTTATCTTCCTCATTTTCAATTGCTTCTTGTATTAGCTTCTCTGTTAGTTCTTTAATGGACTTATTTCTTATTTTAGCCAGTCCAGCAAGACACTCTGAAATTTCGTTGTTGAAAGTTATGCTAAATTTTGAGTTTGCCATATATTTTACCTAAAATCTACTAATAATTATACAACATTTTTCTGAATTTTTCAATAAAAAAAGTTGCCTATACGTAAAGAGGACCTGTGTTGACAAACAATTAAACATTTGTCATGTACTATGTTTGTTAAGGAGAAATAGCACAGAAGTTAGTATTAAGTATATTAGGAATAAGAAAGGCTGCGCTCAGTGTCACACACTGGAATAACAGGAAAAAACGAACTGCTATACTAAAAAAAAAGAAATAGAATATGACAGAATGGCTAATATCTAATCAGCTTATTGATTATAACTGTGCTATAAAATCCATGGAAGAAAAAATTCAACAAATTTACAATAATTCAGCAGACGAATTAGTATGGCTACTCCAGCACCCTCCACTTTATACTGCAGGAATCAGTGCAACAGATGATGATATTGTTGAAAAACTATTTCCTATATATAAAACAGGAAGGGGTGGTAAACACACATATCATGGTCCAGGACAGCGCATCATATATTTAATGTTAAACCTTAAAAAAAGAAATAAATGCGACATAAAGCTATATATTAGAGACCTAAGTAAGTGGATAATAAATGTTTTAAAGCAATTTAATATACTTGGAGAATTTAAAGAGGATAGAATAGGTATTTGGGTAAACCATAACGGAGTAGAAAAAAAAATTGCAGCTTTTGGTATCCGTTTAAGAAAATGGGTAACTTATCATGGCATAGCGCTTAACGTCTTTCCAGACCTCTCTCATTATAAGGGTATTATTCCTTGTGGACTGCAAGATTATGGCGTCACGTCAATGGAAGAACTAGGAGTGAAAGTTCCACTCTCTGAATTGGATGATATACTAAAAAAAGAGTTTTATAAGATATTTTAATGATCATTTACCTTTTATATCTCATTCTTACCTTATGTGCTAACACACAACTGTACGAACGTTGTAGTTTGGGAGCAATTCCCACCAGTGGGGTGTCATCCCAGTGCCCAGACACTGGGATCCAGCTTCTATGCAACTTAATTAAAAACGTTTGTTTTAGCGTAAGACAACTACCTTTAGCTCATCAGCTCAGTTATAAGCAAAATTTCTGGATTCCAGTGTCAAGCACTAGAATGACACCATTTGCTGTGCAATTTACCTTCAAAAATGAATGTTCGTACAGCTATGGTGCTAACACAGGTATTCATGCAATCGACCAAGTTGATATTATTGCTCCTTCTTCGAAAGGAAAAGAATCAGATCTGACTACCATAAAAGGGTATGTAGAAGCTTTGGATTTTAATCCCCATATTTCGGAGAAAATATATAGTAATGATAATCCATTTTATTCCAACTCTGATGAATTCAGAGCAAATGATTTGATTAATGCACTAACTAATGATAGTAAAATAATTTGGTGTATCAGAGGAGGAGAAGGGGCTTCTCGGTTAATTCCCTATCTAGAAAAGTTACCCAATGATAAAAAAGAAAGGATTGCTCAAAACAAAAAAATCCTCATAGGCTATAGCGATATAACTGCCTTGCACATCTATCTACAAGTCAAATATGATTGGCAAACTCTTCATGGCACCATGATGGAAATGATAGTAAATAACTCCGTTTCTGAAAGCTCTGTTGAAAAATTGAAAGAGTTAATTCTTAACAAGCGGGATTCTATCAGATTTGATAACCTAAAAATGATAAATAATGGCATTAGACTAAAAGATGGCAGATTAGAGTCTAAAATCATCGGTGGTAATATGACTTTAGTTGAAAACAGTATAGGAACTGCTTGGCAAATAAATGCGAAAGGTAAAATTCTATTTTTAGAGGACATAAGAGTCTACCCATACGCAATAGAGCGCAGTTTAGATCACTTAAAGCAAGCCCACATCTTTGATGGAGTACATGCAGTAATCTTTGGGGATTTCGTTAACTGTTATAATGATAATCTTGTTGAAGTTGTAAAAGAAAGGTTTGCAAAAAGTGTTAACTTTCCTGTATTTACAATGAAAGGGGTAGGCCATGGGCATACAAATGACCCTTTACCTCTTAACACTCACACTATTATTAGCGTTCAAGACGAAAAAGAAGGTTTGTTTTTTATGGACGTGCAGAATGTTAGCTACACATAGCTGATAGCTCACTAGGCTTCTTTTGAAATTGTTAAGGTAATTGTCATCCCAGTGCCCTGACTACTTGGATCCAGAAGACTTAATTTTAACCAAGCAGGCTGCATAATAAAGGCTGGATTCCAGCGTCACGCGCTGGAATGACAAGGTTATCGTCATGCCGCCGCGAACCGTCATACCGCGATTCATTCGCGGTATCTCATCAGCTAACAAGCAGCAGTCCTACGTCATACCGCCGTGGTATCTTTTAGCATAGATCCCGCTAACACGTAGCGGGATGACGGTTGTCAGGGTATCATGCAAGTAGCTGACTACTTGGATCTGGTAGACTCAAATCACAATGCCCGTAAAGCTGCGACCCTAGAGCTACTATCTCTCACCCACTGCAAATATTGCACGGTACTATCCACTTGATCATCGTGTCGAGTTTCAGGAAACATTAAAATCTCATACTCAAAATCGCTGAGCCATACTGCTTGGTGCGGCAGAAAAACCTTGCCAGACTCTATAATCGGAACAATTTGATAAAATCGAGTGAGTTTGTCATCATGTGGCATTATTTCGATAATGGGTAAATCACTGTTTGCTTTTAGCTCTTGCACCAATTGCTGACCACTTGTTTTTGCTTCGATTAAAATTGCGTGTGGCGTCCATCTTGCAGCTAGTGATAGAACTTGCTCTTTAAGCTTTGGATACTCAAGCTTTGCGCGATATACATCGAGTAAATAGAATTTATTGCCCACTTTTGTCCAGGTGGTGCAGACGCTAAAGTTGCTCATGCTGCTTGTTGAAACTGCAGTGTCCCAGCTTTGAGTTACATGCGAGAGACTATCAGGAAAATTTCTATAGCGCTTCAGCCACTTTCGTTTAATTATACCACTTGAAAGTGGCAGAGGATTTTGTTGATATTGTGCAGCAAAAGCATAACTCCCAAGTTCAGCCTTTATCATCTCAACTTCTTCTTTTCCTCCATCGAGGGGATATAGCAACTGACCTTCTTCTCTTGAATATAATATCCTTACAGGTGACGCTGGTTTATTATACAACCGCCTGGTCGCACAGTGCTGAGCTACTCGGATGACAGGAACAGGAGGCATTGGCTTTTTGATTGAATAAATAACCTGCTTATTTTCAGAAATCATTGGCAAACAAATATGATGCCATATGTTTTTTGGCTTGGAGAGAAGGTGTCCGGTCAAATCTTCCTGATGTAGCCTGTGCATCACAAGAACGATTACTCCTTTTTTTCTGTCGTTAAGCCTGGTTACTAGAGTCTGATCAAACCAGTTTATAGCGCGCTTTCTAAACATTTCACTCAAAGCTTGAGCAGAACTGAGCGGATCGTCCACGATGATGAAATCACCACCTTCACCGGTTAATGTTCCTCCAACTGATGTTGCGATTCTGTATCCTCTTTGCACTGTTTGGAATTTGTATTTGGTATTCTGATCTTTGGATAGTTCTACCTCTGGAAATAGCTTTTTATACCAACCAGATTGCATTACGCACCTTGTATCAAGCGAGTGCTTTTCGCTGAGCAGCCGAGAGTAACTTGCAACTATTATCCTCGCGGTTGGCTGATTTCCCAGTATCCATGCGGGCCATGCAACACTAGCGCACAGGGACTTCATTGAACGCGGAGGCATATTGAATATTATTCGCCTCACTTCACCAACGCTCACTGCTTCTAGCCTGTCTGCTATGACTTTTATGTACTGATAATCATTATACTCACACCCCGGCACCACCGTTTGAAAGCATAACTCAATGAATTTTAGAAAGTTGATTTTGTTCATGATATAATGTTGAAAGATGTCATCCCAGTGCCCTCTTCTTGTCATCCCAGTAGCTCCTTCGGTGTCATCCCAGTGCTTGACACTGGGATCCAGAAGACTTAATTTCAACCAAGTGGCTGCATAATAAAGGCTGGATTCCAGTGCCAAGCACTGGAATGACAGCAATCTACGTCATACCGCCGCGGTATCTCTAGATCCCGCTAACAAGCAGCGGGATGACGGTTGTCAGCTTCCCCTGTCATCCCAGTAGCTCCTTCGGTGTCATTCCAGTGCCCTCTTCTTGTCATCCCAGTGCTTGACACTGGGATCCAGAAGACTTAATTTCAACCAAGTGGCTGCATAATAAAGGCTGGATTCCAGTGCCAAGCACTGGAATGACAGCAATCTACGTCATACCGCCGCGGTATCTCTAGATCCCGCTAACAAGCAGCGGGATGACGGTTGTCAGCTTCCCCTGTCATCCCAGTAGCTCCTTCGGTGTCATTCCAGTGCTTGACACTGGGATCCAGAAGACTTAATTTCAACCAAGTGGCTGCATAATAAAGGCTGGATTCCAGTGCCAAGCACTGGAATGACAGCAATCTACGTCATACCGCCGCGGTATCTCTAGATCCCGCTAACAAGCAGCGGGATGACGGTTGTCAGCTTCCCCTGTCATCCCAGTAGCTCCTTCGGTGTCATCCCAGTGCTTGACACTGGGATCCAGAAGACTTAATTTCAACCAAGTGGCTGCATAATAAAGGCTGGATCCCAGTGCCAAGCACTGGAATGACAGCAATCTACGTCATACCGCCGCGGTATCTCTAGATCCCGCTAACAAGCAGCGGGATGACGGTTGTCAGCTTCCCCTGTCATCCCAGTAGCTCCTTCGGTGTCATTCCAGTGCTTGACACTGGAATCCAGACTTTAATTGTTATACTTGTAAATAAGTCTGGAACGTTCATCTCAAAATGCAGTATTTTTGTTGAAATAGCTCAACTGGATCCCAGTGTCAAGCACTGGGATGACACCATTTGTTGTGTTTAACAAAGTTCGTACTTAGCTTCATGTTAGCTACAAACGTTAAGAAATTTACCAAATAAAAAAAAAGGCAAAAGAAGCCCTGGGGTTATTATCCGCTTTAAAATATTGGCGTTTTTTATGTTTTAAACGCTTGACAAGCGAAATTCAGCTGCTTTTAATTGCAACTAACTTACGCTGCAAATGTTTAAGAAATTTACTAAGCAGAAAAAAAGACAAAGAATCCCCGAGTTAGCTAGTCTTTTACTATCTCTGTCGAGTATTGGCATTTTTTGATGTCTTGTAACGCTTTATAAGCGCGTTCAGCTTATTTAGATAAAAATCTAGATGTAGATGAAGTTTTGTAAAGACATACAGTATCTATATACTGCAAAAAATTGAACATAAGACGCCGATACATTAAGTAATCCTTACCTTTTAATCTGCAGATTGGCGAAAGCAAATACAATAGCTTCAGTTTCATGATAAGGGGGCTGGCAAGGCTTGTCAAGCAAGTTTTTTGCAATATCAGGGGATAATTTCGACCATAAATCCCTATCAATAAATTTTAACAAAAATACTTTAGTGCATTTTCAAATATAAGCATTCCATCGCCATATTTTGGTATAGCACTTCCTAAACGTTTACATTTTTCTTTTTCAAGAGGCCAATTATCTTGCTGGGTAAAAAATATTCCCCTTTCTGGATGGGGCATTAAAGCCAATACTCTCCCACTTTTATCTGATAAAGCTGCTAGGTCATATGTAGATCCGTTCGGATTGTGAGGAAATTGCAGATTAGCATAGTTGCCATTTTCATCAATGTAACGTAATGCGGTGGAATTGCTCTCAATCAATTGGTTCAAAATATCTTGATCCATAAAAAATTTGCCTTCCCCATGAGCAATAGGGAGATATAGTTCACTCAGGCCCCGTAGCCAAACAGAATTACTCTGCGGATTAACTCTCACTCTAATCCAACGGCATTGATAATTGCCTATATCATTATGGATTAAAGCTAGACTAGAGAATTCTGGAATTAACTTTACTAATATCTGACAACCATTACATATTCCTATAATCAGCTTGTCCTTAGATAAAAACTCTTGAAACTCATCCAACAAGTTGTTTTTAATACGTAAAGCAAACGCATTACCAGCACCAGTGTCATCACCATAGGAAAAACCCCCTGGAATTGCAAGTATATTGCTTAATTTCAGTTCACCTGGATTATCTATGATATCGTTAATGTGAACGATTTTTACTTCAATATTACCAATACCAAGTTTTCTGCTGCATTCCATAAATGCAAATGCAGTTTCTTTTTCGCAATTTAAGCCATAACCAGATAGGACTGTGATTTTCATGAATTGCTAAAAATTAAAAAATTCGAATTTCTTTTTTACAAAATTTGCTACTAAATTTAACGCAAATAACACCAATAATAAAGCTATAATTGCGATAGCAGCAAGTTCAACAAATGCAATTTCAGGACTGCTTGACCATATGTATATTTGCACAGGTAGAACAGTTGCCGGATCGAAGAAGGACGTAGGTGTATCAGCAATAAATGCTACCATACCTATCATAAGTAAAGGGGAAGATTCACCTAAAATCCTTGCAATTGCAAGCACAGTACCATGTATTATTCTTGGTAATGCAATCGGCAGAGAGTGATCTAATATCACCTTGATGTGAGGTGCACCGAGCGCAAACGCTGCATCTTTTATCGTAATAGGAACATTCGCAAAGGCATTTTTTGTTGCAATTATAATATTAGGTAACATCATAAATGAAAGAGTCATTCCACCAACAAGTGGTGAAGAGCGTGGTAGCCCAAATATGCCAAGATAGAGAGTTAAGCCTACTACACCAAATATTATTGAAGGCACTGCAGCAAGATTATTTATGCTAATTTCTACAATATTAGTCATTAGCCTATTTTTAGGCATAAATTCGTAAAGACAGATGCCCGACATAATTCCTATTGGTAATGCTAATGCTAATGCTAGGCACACTATAATTGTCATCAATGAGCCGATAAACGCTCCTAAAATCCCTGCATTTTCAGGTTCACGAGAGTCAGATTTAAGGAATAAAGACTTATTAAAAAATTTTTTCACTCTCCTCTTTTCTTTTAGCCAATCAAGTAATTTAGCATAACGATCATTCAAATGTTTATCTTTATTTATTGAATTAATTATACTTGACGCGGTAAACCAGATCTCATATTCACCACTATCTTTTACTTTCTTACGAAAAAATTTCTCTAGTTCTTTGTAAGAATTACGACTTAAAATTTCGTCACTGTCTTTAAAATCAGTTCCTTTAAACACCTTACGTAAAGAATCGTTGAGTAAGCCAATGGATTTATACCGCAAATCACCAGGATTATTTGTTAAAGTAAGATCAGCACTTATTTCAATTGGCAATAAAATTTTCGTTACTGTTAAGGCACTGTAAGAGTTAACTAATATACTTAACAATATACATATAGGGCAGCCAAGTGAGATAACTAGTGCCGTGAAAGAGCAAAAGCGTAATGCTCTGTTCTTTTTATTTTTCCTTTTTATACGAGCGTGCACACGCCTTGACTGAAGTAATTTAAGGAATTTTTTCTTTATACTCATTTACTTTTCTTTACACGAGGATTTGAAAAAACTTTCCCCTTTTTTGTCATCCCAGTGTCGGAGCACTGGGATGACACCACAGCGGGAGGCAAACACAATGTTCGTACAGTTGTGTATCACGCACTGGGATGACAAGAGAGAGTTCTGAGATGACACAATTGACATCACTCTCTGTTTATCTACTTAGATTTCTTTTTAATATAAGTAGTACGCTCTTTGATCCTTGCAGCTTTTCCAAATAGTTTGCACAGATAATACAGTTTTGCTCTACGAACCTTTCCTTTTCTTGTCACTTGCACTGAAACCAGTGCAGGAGAATAAACAAAAAATTGAGACACTATACTTTCTCCATGACTTACTTTTCTGACCGCAAAAGAAGAATGTAACCCGCGGTTCCTTTTTGATATACATACACCTTCAAATATCTGTATACGCTCACTTGCACCATCAACTACCTTGAAAGTAATCTTCAGATCATCGCCAGGACGAAATTCTGGTACTTCTTTAGCTAACATTTGCATTTGTTGCTTATTGAACTTTTCAAGTAAATTTGTCATTTATCTCTCCATCTAATAATTCAGGCCGACGCTTTTTTGTTATAACATGAGACTGCTTCTGCCTCCAATCACTTATTTTTTTGTGATTGCCAGATAACAGAACCTCAGGTACTTTATATCCTTTCCACTGCTCAGGTCTAGTATATTGAGGATATTCAAGCATACCACCACCATAATTAAAACTTTCTTCAGTAATACTATCGGAATTATTTACTACACCTGGAAGAAGCCTAATGCATGTATCAAGAACCACCATCGCAGCTGGCTCACCTCCTGAAAGTATATAATCTCCGATACTTAACTCATAAGGAGTATACGCATCAATTATCCTTTGGTCAATACCTTCAAATCGACCACACAATATTGTTATATGAGGAAACTCTAATAATTCTCTAGCAATATTCTGATTAAACTTTGCGCCAGATGGAGTCATGTAAATAAACTTAGTGTTTTTATGAACAGAGAGCATACTATCTACTGCACTACCAATTACATCAGGGCGCATAACCATTCCTGCTCCACCTCCATATGGAACATCGTCTATCGTTGAATGTTTATCTTTAGCAAAAGAACGAATATTTACTACTTCAAGGTTCCATATTTTTTTTTCTAACGCTTTTCCGGCAAGAGAATAGTTCAAAAACCCAGGGAACATTTCTGGAAATATGGTTAATATTGTAACATTGAATGCCATTAAGGTTTATTTTAAGTTATTTGGGGCTATACTCTAAAAACAGTAAATTGATATAATATATAGTTAAATTAAGCATGTCACTGAATAAAACGATATACGAAGGTAAAGCGAAAGCCATTATTGAAACTGAAGACCCATTAACTGTTATACAGCACTTTAAAGATGATGTTACAGCATTCAATAAGGAAAAATATGAAATTATTGAGGGCAAAGGAATAATTAATAATCATGTTAGTGCTTTTATCATGGAAAAACTTGAGAAAGCAGGAACTAGCACGCACTTTATAAAAACTCTAAACGAAAGAGAACAGCTAGTCAAAAAGCTCAAGATAATACCTCTTGAGGTGGTAGTTAGAAATGTTGCAGCTGGCAGCTTTTGCAAACGTTTTAATATCAAAGAAGGTGAGGCACTTACATCTCCTATAATCGAGTTTTTTTACAAAAATGATGACCTAGCCGACCCAATGGTGAATGAAAATCACATACTGTATTTTGATTGGCTATCTAGCAAAGAAATGGATGAAGTTAAAACTACAACTTTAAAAATCAACGAAATCTTAGTCCACCTATTTTCAAATGCAAGTATATATTTAGTTGATCTCAAGTTAGAATTTGGCAGATTAATAAATGACAGTACTAAAATCATTTTAGCCGATGAAATCAGCCCTGATAACTGCAGGTTATGGGATAAAAATACTTATAAAAAGCTAGATAAAGACGTCTTTCGTTTGAATTTAGAAGATTTAAAGGAAGCGTACCTAGAAGTTGCAAAAAGACTGTCAGTAAAGTTAGATTAACTAAATACTACTCTATCAAGTGGAGGGTTACATGCCTCATCAAGTTTTCCAATAATTTCAATTTTTTCTCCACGTTTTTGGAAATGATTTTTCACGTTTTGCATATTCTCAGGACCTACGATCAATACCATGCCAATACCACAATTAAATGTTTTTAGCATTTCTTTCTTCTCTATTTTACCCTCCTTTGTTAGCCATAAAAATATATCTGGCCATTTCCAGGAATTAATGTCTATGTTTGCAAATAAGTTTTTTGGAAGAATCCGCGGAATATTATCTATCAAGCCACCACCTGTTATATGTGCAATGCCTTTTACCTTTGGCATAATAGGCAACAAAGAATCAACATATATTTTTGTTGGTTCAAGTAGTATTTCACTCCAAGATTTATTATTCCATAGAGATGTATCGTTATAATTTATACCTAAGCTTTTGAAAATATGGCGCACCAAAGAAAACCCATTTGAGTGAATTCCACTTGACTCTAAGCCAACTATATAATCACCTGCTTTCATCATGCTACAGTTTGGAAGAATTTGCTTTCGATCAACTACACCAACCACAAACCCTGCAAGGTCATAGTGATTATTACCATACATTCCAGGCATTTCTGCAGTTTCTCCACCAACCAATGCTATTTTAGCTTGCTTGCACCCCTTTGCAATGCCCTGGACCACAGATAATAAAACGTCTTTGCTCAAAACGCCTGTTGCAAAGTAATCAAGGAAAAATAAAGGCGTTGCTCCTTGTGCAAGTAAGTCATTTACACACATTGCAACTAAATCTATACCTATAGTATCATGCCTATTCACTTCTTGAGCTATCAACAGTTTCGTACCTACTCCATCAGTTGAGGAAACGAGTACTGGATGGTCATATTTCTTACTTAGTGCAGCAAAATCAAACAACGCAGAAAATGAACCTATTTCGCTGATTACTTCTTCTCTAGTAGTTTCTTGAGCAATAGGCTTGACTTCTTTTATTAACTTATTATATAGTTCAAGATCTATTCCTGATCTGACATAAGTATTCATAATCCTTCTATAAATTTTAAAATTGTTAATACTATATTAATGCCTTGATATAAAAAGTGCAACGAAACTTTCTCTTAATTGACTATTATATGCTTACCAATATAGGGTAACTTAAATCATTTATAATTATCCAATGAACAAAAATACCAAAAACATACTGTTAATAACGGAACTGCTATCAGGACAGCTGCTTCATGACTTTGCTAACTCTATGAATGGAATAATGTTTGGCTTAGAAGAGCTTGAAGTAATAGATAAGAACGATGCTGATGCGCAGAAGGAAGCGTTGTCGTTGCTTAAAGAAAGCTCCGATGATTTAATATATAAATATAAAGTTATGAAGCAGGCATATTCTTCTTCAATGGATAATTATAGCTTTGATCAGACCAAATCTAATATCGAAAATTATTTATTAAAAAAAAAGTAAAGCTTACGTGGAAAATAGACGCATACTCTGCAAAAAATAAGGAAGATTTAATTGAAAAGATAAATAAGATAATTTCTAATATGGTGCTAACTATAGCCAGTGCAGTGGCGGAAGTTGAACTAGTGTCTGTTTTACTGAGTCAAACAGAAGATAAAATGCTATTAACTATAAAAATTCTAAATGAACACAAACCAATAAGCAAATCATTAATAGACAAATTAATCAAAAAAAATGACACTAATTTAAATACAAAAGATATTAATATCTATATGACCTCTTTATTATTAGAGTACTATAACACTGAAATGCATTGTACTTGCGAAAATAATTTGCTGGAGATAGGTTTAACTATAACTTGAGTTGCATATTTGGTTATTACAACTTTTTCTTCGTTTCAAGGTAAGACATTCCCCGACAAGGGGTACCAAATCTAATTTTCGTAATTACTTAAGTCTAGTACTATTTTATTAATGTAGCGCTCATTTGCATCTTTGATGATAAACTTCATACCATTTTTATATTTAATGACTTCATCTACAGAAGGCACTTTACCAGCAATCGAAAGAATCAAACCACCAAGTGTAACATAGTCTTCTTCAGGGTCACGTAATTCTATTTTTAGATCCTCTTCTATATCTTTTATAAGAGCCCTTGCTGACACTTCAAACTTATTTTGAGACAATTCAGTAATGGTATATTCTGAATTTACTTCGTTTTCACTATCAATGTTTGGTATTAGCTCCTTTATAAGATCGGTCATTGAAATTAAACCATCAGTTCCACCATATTCATCCAATACGATAGCTAAGCATGATTTAGAAGAGTTCATCCTAACAAAAAGATTAGTTGTCTTCATCGAGGGCGGAACAAATATTACGCTTTGTATAATATTTCTCAGATTAAAATTTTTATCCCTATTAAAAATAACATCTTTTACATAAAAAAAGCCTATTACGTTATCAAAGTTATTTCTATAAATTGGTATTTTAGTGTGGCAAGTGTTTTTTATCTTCTTTATTATTTCACGCTCGCTTGATTCAATGTCTACTGCGCATATCTCTGTACGTGGAGTCATTATATCCATTATACCACAATCGCGGAATTTTAATAGACCATTAAATATATTAAGGTCTGGCAGATCTTTCATTAATGCCTCAGTCGCACACTTTTTCAACACAGAAGCTTTTTTGAAAAGGAAGAGAAAAATTCTATATGCTATTTTTTCTACTAAGGTTCTTTTTTTACTCAATTTATTCTCTGTAATGGCAAAAACGTTTTCAGATTAGATTTATCAAGAAAACTGTTATTAAATGTTTAATAAGCATGTGAATAATGTCAAATTAATTTGTGAATTATTTGTTGATATAAAATACCAACAATTGATCAACAACTTTTTCAACAACATATACATAGTTATGTAACAATGCATGATGGTAAAATATTTTCCATAAAAGAAAATTACTAACACTCTGAACATCTTACTTATACACATAAATCATAACAGAAAATCAATAGCATACAGAAGTTGTTAACATATTTATCCACAAATTGAACAACACCAATTTTTACCGAATTTTAAGTTAGTAACAAGTTGTTGATAGGACTATTATTACTACTATACTTTAATATACAGAAGAATAGATAAAATAGAT